>CAZUKU010000004.1:0-223200 GCA_964621045.1 uncultured Gemmatimonas sp. | reverse complement strand
TCGGCACCGAGCAGATCAACATCATCGTGCACAACACGCTGCGCGTGCCCGGACATTTCCACGCCACCGTGGTGAGCGGCACGGCCATGGCCTTCATGGCCGCCACGTACTACGTGCTCCCGCTCATCTTCCGGCGCAAGGTCGCCTTCTGGCCCGCGGCGCGCTGGCAGCCGTATCTCTTCTCGCTCGGCATGCTCCTGCTGTCCATGGGCATGACCTTCGCGGGCAGCTACGGCGTGCCCCGCCGTCACTGGGACATCTCGTTCTCGGGCGCGCCGTTCAGCATCCAGTTCGACCCCGCGGTCGATCTCATGCTGGCGGTGATGGGGATCGGCGGCATCATGGCGGTGACCGGCGCCTTCCTCTTCATCGCGATCGCCGTGAAGTCGGTGTTCTTCGGCGAGCCGGTGGGCGAGATCGTGCGCGGCGTGGCCGTGGCCGGCATTCCCCAGGGGCTCACGAACCCGCCGGTGCACGCCGAGAACGTGGACGAGATCAACGAACGGCTGCACCGGGAGGCACCGAGCTTCGTGGGACCGACGCCGGGCACGATGGTGCTGGTCTTCGTGTTCCTCACCGCCTTCGTCGTGTACTACTTCACCAACTGGAAGCTGCTGAGCGTCCTGTGGAAGGTCGGATAGACGAACTGACCACGATGGCGCGACATCGCGTCCGGGCACACACGCCCGGGCGCGGTCTCGCGGCCGCCACGCTCGCCGCGATCTGCGTGATCACGGCGGGGTGGTGGGCGCTCGCGCTGTATCCCGCGAGCGCCGATGTGCCGGACTGGGTGCTGCGCACACGCGCTGCGTGCTTCGGATCGATGAGTTCCGGACTGCCCTCCGCCGGCGGATGGGTGCTGCTCATCGGCGAGCCCATCGGCATGGCAGGGGTGCTGATCGCCGTGTGGGGCGACGCACTCCGCGCCGACCTGCGCTGGCTGCTGGCCAGGCCGTGGGGGCGGTTGGCCATCGCCGCGACAGCTTTGGCGATGACGGCCGGCGGCGTGGCATCCGCGGTGCGCGTCTCGCGGCTGCTGCACGGCACGAGCGATGCCGCGGTGCTGTTCCTGCTCGATGCCGGTGCCACGATGGCTCGGCTCGACATGCCGGCCCCGCCGCTCGCGCTCATCGATCAGTCCGGCGCCGTATTCGATCTCGCGTCGCTCCGAGGACAGCCCGCTCTCGTCACGTTCGCGTTCGCGCACTGCGCCGACGTATGCCCCGTGGTGGTGCACGAGCTGCGGAGAGCACGCGCGGCCGCCGGTGCGGAGCAGGTGCCGATCCTGGTCGCCACGCTCGATCCGTGGCGCGATGTTCCGTCACGTCTCCCGCACATCGCGTCGCAGTGGGCGCTCGCGCCGCACGACCGGGTGCTGAGCGGCGCCGTGGACGACGTGAATCGTGTGCTGGATGCCTGGGGTATCGGACGCGCGCGGAACACGTCCACCGGCGACATCAGTCACGCCGCGACGGCGTTCGTGGTGAACGCGGCGGGAAGGATCACGATCCGCGCCGACGGAGGCTTCGACCGGATCACCGACGCGCTGCGCGTGAAGTAAACCCGGCGACACTCCCGCCTCACGCCGTCATGTACCCCGACGACAGCCCGCGCGCCCAGTCCGGCCGCTGCCTCGAGGCGGCGAGCGCTGCCATCGCGCCGTGATCGTACGGCACCGACAGAAGCATGGGAATCCAGGCACCGGCCCGTCGTTCGACGATGGCGTACCGTGCATCGGGCGACCCGGTCTCCATGACGTGCACGAACGGATCCGTATGATCGAACGCCTGGAGCCCCACGCTGCCGGGATTGACGATGAGCTGTCCGGCCGGTGTGCGCACCGCGCGCGGCGTGTGCGTATGGCCACAGAGGATCAGCTCCGCATCCACGCTTCCCAGGCGCGCGCGCACTTCCGCGGGAGCGGCCGCGCGCACATGCGTCGGTTCCACCGTTTCCAGGAAGTATTCCTCGTCGCTCGCCGGCGTCCCGTGACAGAGGAAGACTTCCGGCGTGTACTGCATGCTCGGCGTGAGCGTGGCCATCCACTCGAGCTCCTTCGCCGTGATCCGCGACCAGGCGTATTCGTCCGACAGGCCGCGCTCGCCCGGGCCGTGCGTGAGCAACTGGCGTTCGTGATTCCCCGCCAGGTGCACCCAGTCCTGCGCCACGAGAAACTGCGCGGTCTCCAGCGGCAGCAACGGACCCGACAGATGATCGCCCAGATTCACCACCGCGTCGACGCCACGCTGGCGGATGTCCCGCTCGACCGCTTCGAGCGCGGCCAGGTTGCCGTGAATGTCGGAGATGACGGCGAGACGCATGATTCCTCCGCGCGGCGTGAGTGAACGAGACGGGGAAAACCGGGCCCGCAACATACCCCCGAATATCCGCCGCGTGCACCCGCAGATCCGGCCCGAACGTCCGGAATTACGGAACCGCCGCCCGGCGGCCGATACTCTCATTCGCCATCTGTACCCCCACTCCCGAGCCCGTGCCCGTCCGTTCCGCCCTCAGCCGCCGTATCCGCCTCTCGACCGCCCTGATCGGCGGCCTCCTGCTGGCGGGCGCGGCCGTACGTCCGCTTCCGGCCCAGGAGCTGCCCGCACCGGCGGTGCCGGCGTCCGGCATCGAACGCACGATCGACTCACTGCATGCCGCCGGAGACGACGGCGCGCTCGGCCGTGCCTATCGGCAGCTCGCGGAAGCGCTGGAGAAGACAGGTAACGACGACCGCGTCATCGACGCGTATCGGTTGTCGATCCGTCACGCGTTGCTCGGCCGCGATTCGGCCACCATGGCCGTGGGACACAACGGCCTGGGGCTCGCGCACTGGTCGGCCAGCCGCTACGACAGCGCCCTCGCCAACCTCTCGCGCTCCCGCAGGATCCGCGAAGCCATCGGCGACCGGCGCGGACTGGGGCTCGTGCTGAACAGCATCGGCGCCTCGTACTACCAGTTGGGGCAGTACGAGCCCGCGCTCGACGCCTTCGTGCAGGCGCTCGCCATCCGGCGCGAAGAAGGCGACGACCGCAGTGTCGCCGTCATTCTCACCAACATCGGCAAGAGCTATCACGACTTCCGACAGTATGACCGGGCCCGTGAAGTGCTCGAGGAAGCCGTGGCTGCGGCGCGCGCCGTGGGCGAACCCGTGGTGATCGGTTACGCGTTGCACACCCTCGGCGTGCTGCACCTCGATCTCGGCGATCATACCCCCGCCCGCGCGCTGTTCGAGCAGTCGATCGCCGCGTACACCGGCCCCAGGGTCACTCCCCTCGATTCGGCCGCCGGATGGTCGCTGAATGCCATCGCCCTCGGCCGGCTGAACGTGCGGGAAGGACGGATCGAGGCCGCGGTCGTGCTCCTCGATGCCGTTCTCGAGAACGCGGAACGCCGCCAGAGTGTGCGGGGACAGGCCCGTGCCCTCCTCTATCTGGGCGAAGCGCATCGGGCCGCCGGGCGCTATCGCGATGCCCGCGCGACCCTCGAACGGTCCGTCGCGCTGTCCCGCAGCGTGGAGCAGCGGGTCCTGGCTCTCGAAGCCGCGGAAATGCTGGCCGATCTCGAAGAGGAGACCGGCAACACCGGCGCCGCGCTCCGTCATCTGCGTACGGTCCAGGCGCTCCGCGACACGATCTTCGACCAGGCCACGGCGCAGCGCATCGCGGCCATGGAAGCACGTGCCGCCACCGAGCGGGAGCAGCGCGAGAACGCGCGGCTCCGCGCCGAACAGCAGGAACAGTCCCTGGTCATCGCCCGGCATCGCGTCATCGCGGCCCTCGGCACGATCACGCTGTTCCTGGCCGGCGCCGTGCTCGGACTGCTCTGGCACTTCAACCGCAAGGGGCGCGCGCGCGAAGCACTGCTCGCGCGCACCAACGCCGAGCTCGGCACGGCGAATGCGGAGCTGCGCACGGCCTTGTCGGAAGTGCGGACGCTCACCGGGCTGATCCCGATCTGCGCGCGCTGCAAGAAGGTCCGCGACGACGAAGGGTTCTGGGAAGCGGTGGAGACCTACATCACCAGCCGCTCCGAAGCCACGTTCAGCCACGGCATCTGCGCTTCGTGCGGGCCCGAACTGTACGGCGAACACTGGCACGACTGCGCGCACGAAGACGGCGACGAAGACGCCACGGGCCAGCGCGCGGCGTAGCAGTCCGGGCAGCCCGCTGCGGCGGGAGAATCAGCGCGGAGCCGTCAGCCGCGCTCCCGGTACAACGCGTCCGGATCCGCCGCCGCCAGCTCCGTACAGAACGCCGCGATCCGCTCCACCGCCTGCGCCACGAACCGCGCGCCCTTGTCCGCCGTGGCCGCGCGCGGATCGCCCACACCCGTATCCGCCGACACCTGCGTCCACCGTCTCGGCATCCAGGCCCAGCCGCGGCGCACGCCGTCGAACACGCTCTCGCGCGTGGCGCCGTTACCCCACACTTCCGGCGGCGCCACGAGCTCCGGTGCCAGGTGCAGCATGGCCGCCGTCTCCAGCTCGCCCGCGTGATCACCGGCATCGTCGAACACCGCTGCATCCCCCGCCTGCCACCAGTTCACGATCGCCAGCAGCAGCGGCGCCTCCGGGTGCAGCTCCCTCACCAGCGCGCGCAGCTCGTTGCCGCCGTGCGCGTTCAGCAGCACGAGCGCCCGCACGCCGTGCGGCGCGAGACTCCGCATCACGTCGCGCAGCAGCGCGAGCTGCGTGCTCGGCATCACGCTCAACGTCATCGGCAGATCGAGCTGCGTGGTGTTCACGCCGAACGGCATGGCCGGCAGCGCCAGCACCCCCACGCCCCCCGCGATACACGCCTCCGCCACACGCGACGCGACCGCGCGTCCGCAGATCGTATCGGTGCCGTACGGCAGATGCGTGTTGTGCGGCTCGGTCGCGCCCCACGGCATGATCGCCACCGGCCATGTTCGGTCCCGCACCTCCGGCCAGCGCATCGTTTCGAGCACGGGCGATATCGACGATTCCTTCGGTTGGGTCATCGCAGGAGTTCCGGGAACGTTCAATGGGCCGCGTCGGTCCAGCCGGTCCACCCGGCGCCGCGCACCACCTGACCGGGCATGGCGCCCGTGTGCGCGCCGTCCCGCACCACCGCCGTGCCGTTCACGAACACGTGCCGCATCCCCACCGCGAGCTGGTGCGGCTCCTCGAACGTGGCCCGGTCGGCGATTTCGGCCGCGTCGAACACCACGATGTCCGCGTGATGGCCCGGCACGAGCCGTCCGCGCCGCCGGAGTCCGAGATGCTCCGCCGGCATCGCGCTCAGCCGGCGCACCGCTTCCTCGAGCGGAATCAGCCGCTCCTCGCGCACATACCGGCCGAGCAACCGCGCGAAGTTGCCGTACGCCCGCGGATGCGGATTGGACCGGAGGAACGGCCCCTCCGGCGCCAGCGCGCCGCCGTCGCTGCCGAAGCTCATGTACGGCAACTGCACCTGCCGCCGCACGTTGTCCTCCGACATCAGGAAATACACCGTGCCCACGCGTGACCCGTCGCGGATCACGAGCTCGATGGCCGCTTCCTCGGGGGACAGCGCCATCTCCTGCGCCACGGCAGCGAGCGTCTTGCCCGTGTGCCGCTTGAGCGAATCGGCCTTGAATCCCACCAGGATCACGCGCTCTGGTGATCCGGCGAGCAGCATGAGATTCTCCCACGCATTCGTGGGCGTGCGCATTTCGCGCAGCACGCGCGCGCGGACCGATCGATCCCGAAGCCGCGCGGACCACGCCTCGTAGCCGCCTTCCTGCACCCACGGCGGCATGGCCGCGTCGAGCCCGGTGGCGCCTGCCGTATACGTGTACATGTCGGTCGTGATCCGCACGCCGTCGGCGCGCGCGCGCTCGATGCGTTCGATCACTGCGTCGAACTTGTCCCAGTTCGGCGCGCCGGCCTGCTTGAGATGATAGATCTCCGCCGGCGCGCCCGACTCCCGCGCGATATGGATGAGCTCGTCCACCGCCTCGAGCAGCTGGTTCGCCTCGCTCCGCATGTGGCTGATGTACATGCCGCCGAACTCGGCGGCGGCCTTCATGAGCGCGACGAGCTCGTCGGTCTTCGCATAGAACGCCGGCGCATAGATGAGCGACGAGCCCACGCCGAGCGCTCCTTCGCGCATGGCCGCGCGCACGAGCTCCTGCATGCGCGCGAGCTCCTCGGCGGTGGGCGCGCGGTTCTCGTGGCCGAGCTCGTGCACGCGCACCGTGGTCGCGCCGATGAACGACGCCACGTTCACCGATACACCCTTGGTGGTCATGTGCTCGAGGTATTCGCCGAGCGTGGTCCACGGGATGTCGAACGTGAGGTCGCCCTGCCGGGCCAGCATGTCGCGCCGCATCGTGTCGGTGATCGGCCCCATCGACGAGCCTTCGCCGAACACCTCGAGCGTGACGCCCTGCATCACGTCGGAGAGGCCGCGGCCGTCGTGCAGCAGGCTCTCGGTGCCCCACGACAGCATGTTGATGAACCCGGGTGCGACCGCGAGACCGGTCACGTCCACCTCGGTCCGGCCGCGCCGGTTGCCGATATCGCCTACGGCCACGATGGAGTCGCCGACCACGGCGATGTCGCCCACGAACGGTGCCCCGCCGCTGCCGTCGTGAATCGTGCCGCCGCGCAGCACGAGGTCGACGGAATCGGACCGGTCACAGGCCACGGTGAACGCGCAGACGGCGAGCGCGACGGCGGTGCGGAGAATCGGGCGCATGGGCGGGAGGAGGCCGGAGGGGGGAAGCGGTTTCCGCGAATCTACACGCCGGGGACGCGGCCTCGCACGCCCGGCACCACGGCCTGATGAAGGCGGCCGGTGCGCCTTGTGGAACGGGCGTCCCCGGCCCATTTGCTTTTCCGGCCGGATCGTGGTAGTATTCGGAAGCGATACACGCATCGCGGTGCGTGGACAAGTTCCGAATGACACGGGCCTGCCAAAGCGAGCGGGCCCTTTTGCATTCGTACCGCAGTCACCGGGTGGTGGCGACCGTCGTGAGGATGATCACGAGTACGATGTGGTCGGTATCGTTTTGCATCCGGTCGAACGACCGAGCTCCGATTACAGCAGCACCTACAGCTTTCAGGAGTATCGCAATGCGTACGACCGGCACCGTCAAGTGGTTCAACGACGCCAAGGGCTTCGGCTTCATCACGCCCGCCAACGGACAGAAGGATTGTTTCGTTCATCACTCCGCCATCCTCAGCGAGGGATTCAAGTCGCTGTCCGAAGGCGAGACCGTGGAGTTCGACATCGTGCAGGGCCAGAAGGGTCCGGCCGCCGAGAACGTCTCGCGGATGGGTCGCTGACCCGGACAGTCCGTCCATGCGTCACCCGTGAATCACCCATGGTGATGCGCGGATGACGCCCGAAGCGCCGCGCGGCCGGACGGATCTCCCGTCCGCTGCGCGGCGCTTCGACGTTTCGCCCCAACCGGGATCGATCGTGATTCAGCACGCCCCCGACCAGCCCCGTCCCGACCTGCGCGACCCCCTGTCGCGCCAGGCCTTTCTTTCGTCCCATCGCGCGCTGGCCGTATGCACGCGCGAGCTCGCGCGGCTGTCGGACCAGATCATCATGGCGGCCAGGGAGTACGCGCGGGTGAACGCCCTCGACGTGCCCACGGTGCGCAAGGCACCCGACCGCTGCATCGTGCAGGTGGGACCGGTGGCGCTGACCGTGGCCTGGCTCCGGAACGGCAGCGATGCGCCCGCCGCGGGGGAACTGCTGGCGATCGTCTGGCGCGGCATCATCGCCCCGCGCGGCGATCATCTGCCGGAACGTCTCGGTGCACGCCGCGTCCCGCCCGTGCCGGTTTCCGTATGGGAAGAGACGCTCGTGGCCTCGGCCACCAGCGAAGCCACCTGGCATTGGCATCCCGTGGACCTGACGCGGGAAGGATATGCGTCTTCCGAGCTCGCGGTGCGGTGCATGGAACAGGTGCAGGCGGCGCTCGAGGCGATTCCCGCGGACACGCCGTAGCGGCCAGCCACCAGCGGCATCACGCCGGCCGTGATGTCGCTTCGATGTCGTTCCATCGCGGCATCGCCCCCAGGAGACATCGCGGCACGCTACGGCGCCGGCAGGGCTCCCAGCGACTGCAGCACGGTCCGCACGATGGCTTCCCGCTTGGCGGCGTCCGCGCCGCCCGCCGGCATGTGAATGTTCAAGGCGAAGAACACGGCGCCTTCCGGTCGTTCGAGCCACCCCACGTACCAGCCGATCTGCGGATCCACGTCGAAAGCCCATCCGGTTTTTCCGCGCAGGATCCAGTCGCGCCCCGCTTCCACGATCATGACGTCCTTCACCAGGCGCTGGTGATCGGTGCGGAACGGCAGCGCATTGCGATGGAGCCGCCGCAGAAACGCGATCTGTTCCTCCGCCGAGATGCGGAGACCGCCGTCGAGCCAGAAGCGCTCCACGCCGCCGGACACGTCGCCATTGCCGTAGCCGATGCGCTGCATGTACTCCCGTTCGCGCGCTTCTCCGAGCTCCCGGGCGAACCCCTGATACACCCAGACCACGGACGCGCGCATCGACGAGCGCGTGTCGTGATCCCGGTTCCACGACGCGAACGTCCGCGGCACACTGTCCCACGTGAACCGCTGGAACTCGTCGGTCACGATGCCGGCGTCGAGCGCGAAGAGCAGATGCGGCACCTTGAACGTGGACGCGGGCAGGAAGCGCCGGCGGGCCCGCGCGGTATCGGACGCGGCATGGCGCTGCGTGCGTTCGTCGAACACGGCGATCGTGCCCGGCACGCCAGCCTCGACGAAGAGGCGTGCCCAATCCGGCTGTTCCTGCCACGCCTGCGCCGAAGCCGAACGCGGCAGCAGAAGCAGTGTGAAGGACAGCAGGACCAGGCGATACGGCATGGAGTGCGTTGCGGACAGGGACAGGGAGGTGGGCACGGCGCGATCAGCGATCGGGTACATGCGCTGGAGACGGGAGGATGGATACCCGGGATTCGGCGAGAGCGGTACCCCAGGATCGTTGGGCCGTGCCGCGGTCGTTGTCGCGTTCCCCCGAGGGTGGGCACACACTCGGGTGTATTCCTCCAGACGCCGGGCGATCGCTCGGCGCGGCACGCCGACGGGACTCGCGCGACGTGCCGACAGGAGACCTGCCGACACCGGGGATGGGAATGACGATCGATCTGGACGACGACGACGCGCCGGTGGGGCGCGTGCTCTCGAGACGCGAAGCGCTGGCCGTCATGGGGAGTCTGGGAGCCGGCGGGCTGCTCTTCCTCTCCGGCTGCAATCCGTCGGGGACCACCGAACCTCCCGACGGCTCCGCCACGTGCGTGGCACGGCCGGCGCTCACCGAAGGTCCCTATTTCGTGGACGCGCAGCTCGAGCGCTCCGACATCCGCTCCGACCCGGCGAGCGGCCTCGTGAAAACCGGCGCCCCGCTCGTCCTCACCTTCGGGATAACCCGCCTCCAGTCCGGAAGCTGCGTGCCGCTCGAGAACGCGATGGTGGACGTGTGGCACTGCGACGCGCTCGGCGTGTATTCCGGCGTCACCGATCCCGGGTTCGACACCCGCGGCCAACAGTGGCTGCGCGGCTACCAGCGCACGGACGCGGACGGCCTGGCCTCGTTCACCACCATCTTTCCCGGCTGGTATCAGGGACGGGCCACGCACATCCACTTCAAGATCCGGAGTGTCATGGGCGCCACGTACGAGTTCACGTCGCAGCTCTTCTTCACCGAAGCGTTTCTGACGTCGCTCTACACCTCGCAGGCGCCGTACACCACCAAGGGCGACGCCGGCCGGCTCCGCAACACCAGCGACGGCATCTATGGACAGGGCGGGTCGCAGTTGCTGTTGACCCCCGCGAGCGCGGGCGAGGGATTCACCGGCCGGCTGAACATCGCCCTGCAGGTGTAGTGCGCGGGTCGGGCGCTACGGGGTGGATTTCATCCGCAGCGTGATCCGTTCGGTGCCGCGCTCCACCGCTGCGCCGCGCAGCTCCACCGTGAGGCCCTCGGCGCGCACGGTCACCACGCCGTTCGTGTCGGTGACCGCCGGTTCCCCTGCGAGCCCGGTGATGGTGACCGTGCGCACGCCATTGAACAGCGGATGCGTGCCCGCCGATTCGGTAAGCGCGCCTCGTCCGAGCAGTTCGAGCGTGCCCCGGTCGTTGCCGAGCTTCACGAAGCGGGTGTGCAGCAGCTCGCCGGGCGCCACGAGTCCCACGTTCAGCGGATCGAACCCCTGCGGAAAGAGCGGCGCGCCCTCGCCGATCACCACGAGCCGCCACCCGGGCTGCGCGAGGAACGCGCGCCGCTGCTCCGTACGCTCCACATGCAGCGCTTCCACTTCGCGCAACGCGGCGATGCGCAGCCGGTCGTGCTCCGCCGGTGGAATCGCGCACGGCGCCGCGTCTGCCGACGCCGGCACCACGGTGCCGAGCAGGCGGTCGAGCGGCACGGAGTCCCGCGCGGCCAGATCCGCCCGCCAGGTCGCGGAAAACCGGTCGAGCAGACGCGCCAGCGCGAGACCGGTCCGGTATCCGCGGACGCGCACGGCCTGCACGGCGAATCCGTCGGCGGGGATCACGGCACTGTCGGCGGCGCCGGTCGCGCGCCATTCCACGTATGTCGCGAGCCCTTCGTTGAGCTCGGTGCCGCGCTCGTACGCCACCGCGCCGGCCGGCAGCGCGGCGAACCGCTCGCGGCGTACGGCGAGCACGGCGCGTGTCCAGCACGCGGTCTGCTCCGGAGCACGCGCCCCGAGCGCCCGCGCGAGCATGACCTCCTCGACCCGGCGGCGCAGCAGATGCCCGGCATCGTCGAGCGGATACGAGAACAGCTCCGCCTCGTTGGCCGTCCACGCGGGATGGCGGACCCGCTGATGCACATGAAACAGCTCGTGCAGCAGCACGCCGGCCCGCGTTCGCGCCGTGGCGCCGGACGACGCGGGGATCAGCGTGCCCGTGGGAACGCCGCCGAGCTCCACGCTGCTGTTCGCGATGACCGCCGGGTGGCGCCCCGCGTACTCCCGGACGCGGTCGTGTCCGGCCACGGGCAGGAATCCATCCGGCGGCGACGGGTGACGGAAGAGCAGCGTGCGGGTGCCGTCGTAGATCGCGACCGGGATGGTGCGCGGCTCGAACGCCGGCCACAAATCGGCCGCGGCCAGCCGATCCGATTCGGCCACGATGGCGAAGGCATCCGGCTCGGTGGGAAGCGCGCCGGAGGTGACCGGGGCGCGGCATCCGGCGAGCAGAGAGACGAAGATCGTCAGCGCAGCGGCAGCACGCATGAGCGGAGAGTGCGGGTCAGGGAGAACCGGGAACATCCGTTGGACCATCGGCGGCGGCGCGGGGTTGCCCGGCTCTCCCCGGCCGGATTCACCCGTCCTGCATCGCCGCCATATCCATCCACGTCAGCTCCCACAGGTGGCCGTCCGGATCCTGGAACGACCGCATGTACATGAAGCCGTGATCCATCGGATCCATGGACGCGCTGCCGCCGGACGCGAGCGCCTTGTCGGCCGTTTCGTCCACGTGGGCGCGACTGTCGCGCGAGAGTGCGATGATCACGCCCGTGCTCTTCGTCGCATCGGCCACGGGCTTCTTCGTGAACGTCGTGAAGTACGACTCCGTGAGTGCCATCACGAAGATGGTGTCGCTGATCACGACACAGGCCGCGTTGTGATCGGTGAACTGCGGATTGATGCTGAAGCCCAGGGCGGTGTAGAACGCCTTGGAGCGTTCGAGATCCCTGACGGGCAGATTGATGAAGACCATGGTGCTCATGATTGACTCCGGTATCGATGAGAGAATGGACGCGGCCGGGCGTCAGGCCTGCAGTTCGCGAACGGGACGCACTTCGATGGTCCCCACGCGGGCGGGCGGAATCCGTCCGGCGATCTGGATCGCCTCGTTGAGATCGCGGGCCTCGATGAGATAGAACCCGGCCAGGGCTTCCTTGGTTTCGGCGAACGGCCCGTCGGTCACGGAGAGCTTGCCGTTGCGGACGCGAACGGTGGTGGCCGTATGCACGGGCTCCAGCGCTTCACCGCCCGTCATGTGACCGCTTTCCCGCAGTCCCATGCCGTAGGCCTTGCATTCCGCGTCGGTCGGAATGCCGGGGTGCGATTCTTCGAGGTACACGAGGCAGACGTATTTCATGGGCCGAGTCCGTAGAGGTGAATTCCCTGCGCAGGTGTGAAATGGTCGAACGGGACCGATCCGTTTCGACAGCCGCTCGCCGGGCCGGACCAGCGGGATTCCCGGGCCGGCGGGAATTCCCGGGCCTGGTCGGGGTACCCCTCAGCCGGGGGGCAGCTCCGCCAGCCGCCGTTCGAGATGCCGCCGTTCGGGCTCCTGCTGCACGCGCGCCAGGGCCGCCGTGAACGCCGCGCGGGCGTCGGCCGTGCGTCCGAGGCGCCGGCAGAGCTCGCCGCGCGCCGCGTGGGCGAGGTGGTATCGGGTGAGCGCGCCCCGGGCGAGCAGGGCGTCGATGATGGCGAGCCCGGCTTCCGGCCCGTCCCGCATGGCGATCGCCACGGCGCGGTTGAGCGCCACCACCGGCGACGGCTGCGCCGCCAGCAGGGCGTCGTACACGGACACGATGCGCCCCCAGTCGGTAGCCTCCACGGAGGGTGCCTCGGCATGCACGGCCGCGATGGCGGCCTGGGCCGTATACACGCCGATGGGCTGCGTTGCCATGGCGCGCGCCACGAGCGCGAGCCCTTCCGTGATGTAGGCCCCGTTCCACAGCGTCCGGTCCTGCTCCTCGAGCACCACGAGATCGCCGTCCGGCGTGGCGCGCGCGGCGCGGCGGGATTCCTGGAGCAGCATGAGCGCGAGCAAGCCGACCGCATCGGGCTCGGGGAGCAGGTCCACGAGCAGCCGTCCGAGGCGGATCGCCTCACTCGAAAGCGACTCCCGTGTCACGCTCGCGCCGGAGGTGGCCGAGTATCCCTCGTTGAACACGAGATAGATCACGTGCAGCACCGCGTCGAGCCGTTCGGGGAGCTCGGCGGGGGTGGGTACCTGATAGGGAATGTGCGCGTCGCGGATCTTGGCCTTCGCGCGCACGATGCGCTGCGCGAGCGTGGGGGCGGGCGTGAGGTACGCGCGGGCGATCTCTTCCGTGGTGAGCCCGCACACTTCGCGCAGCGTAAGTGCGATCTGGGCATCGGGGGCGAGCGCCGGGTGACAGCAGGTGAACACGAGCCGGAGCTGGTCGTCCTCGACGCGTTCGTCATCCCACGATTCCGCCTCGGCCGGCGTGGAATGCCGGGTGGCGGACACGTCGTCGAGCGCATCGAAGCGGCTGTCGCGCCGGATGCGGTCGATGGCCTTGAACCGGCCGGCGGACACGAGCCAGGCGCGGGGGTTCGCGGGGACGCCGGACGCGGGCCACTGCTCGAGGGCCGCGCGGAAGGCGTCGTGCAGGGCCTCCTCGGCGCGATCGAAATCGCCGAGGACGCGGATCAGCGTGGCGAGGACGCGCCGGGATTCGGCACGGTAGATTGCATCGATCCGGTCACGCACGTCGTCGATCGGCGGCGGATCATCGGGAGCGGGCGGCGGCAGCGCCATGATATCACAACGTACACACGCGGCGAGGGCAAGTCATGTACGGTCTCATCGGCAAGTTCACGTGCGTTCCGGGACACCGTGACGCGCTCGTCTCCCACCTGCTGGCGGGCTCCGGCGACATGCCGGGGTGCCTGAGCTATATCGTGGCCACTGATCCGGTGGACGCGAACGCCATCTGGGTGACCGAAGTCTGGGACAATGAGACGAGTCACCGCGGCTCGCTGGCGCTGCCGGCCGTACAGGCGGCGATCGCGGCAGCGCGGCCGCTGATCGCGGGCATGGAATCGGTGGCGACCACGGCGCCGGTGGGCGGGGTGGGGCTGGCGAAGGGATAGCGAGGAGACAGCATGCCCCGGGTGACCGGCGTCGAGGCCGGTCACCTTCGGTGCTTCGAGCACGTCTCGTCTACTGGATCAGCGTCAGCGATCCGGGATACTTCCACACTTCGCCGTTGTTGGCCTTGATCCCGCCGATGATCGCGAACGCGATCGTGCAGACGGCGAGCGCCATCAGGAGCGGGATGCCGATCAGCACGAGGGTCAGCACGGCGGCCACGCAACCGTAGATCACCGCGGAGATGATCCAGTTCACGACGATCTTGCCGTGCACGTCGATCGACGGGTACTGCTGCTTCTTCATCTGCCAGATCAGGATCGGCGCGATCAGCCCCGCAAAGGGAATCACGAAACCGGCGAGCACGGACAGGTGCAGGAACATTGCCCACTGACGCTCGTCCTGCGACGTCTCGAAGGAATCCATGTGACGACGTCCCCCTGAATAGAGAGCGGGAAAGAGAAGAGGTGGAATGACCCACCCGGCGTGAAGGTCCGGCCACGCGCGGTATTCCGCAAGATCGGGCCGACCAACCCGGCCGGGGGGTGCGGTGTCGGACGGGTGGACCTTCACCTCACTCCGACTCATGATTCTCGCCACACTGCTCCTCGGTGCCGCGCTCCAGGCACCGGCGCCCGACTGTCCCGCGCTCCTCACCGCATTCGCCACCCGTATCGCCACAAACTACGCCGGTGTTCGCCTCGAACTGCACGGCGCGCGACGTAATGCGCACGATGCCATGCAGGAGGCGCTGCTTCGCGAAGCGGCCGGCGCGCGTGACGACGCCTGCTTTTCCGTGCTCGACCGATACGTGCGCTGGTTCGCCGATCCGCATCTGTTCGTATTCCAGAGCACCCGGCTCGACACCGCCGAAACGACGCGGCGGGCGCAGGCTCAGCGCGTCACCACCATCACGGAAGCATCCGCCCGGGCGTACTACTCGGCGCGCGGCACCGCGCTCGACCCCATCGAAGGGATCTGGTACGACGGCGAAGGGCTGCGGGTGGCCGTGGTGCCGGACTCGTCCGCGCGCGACGCGGGACGCTTCACGGTCGTGGTGCTCACGAGCGATACGACCGCCTGGCGCGTCGGCGCCGAACGCGGACGCGCGCAACGCACGGCAGACGGCGCGTACGCACTCACGCTCGCCACACGCAACTTCGCCGAACGCCGGCATGAGGGCACGCTGCACAAGGAGGTGATCCTGCGCCTCTCGCCCGGTGTGTGGGCGAAGGAGTTTCCCGCGCCGCCGCCGGACGGGCTCGTCGACGCAACCGATCCACGGCGGCCGACACTCGTCACGCGCGGTTCCACGGTGATCGTGTCGATGGTGAGTCACGATCCGCGCTACACGCGGGTGCTGGACAGTCTCGTGCGCGCCAACGATGACGCGCTACGCGCCGCCGAACGGCTCCTCATCGATCTGCGCGGCAACGAAGGCGGTTCGTCGACGGCGTCCAACCGGCTGCTGCCGTTTCTGCGGAGCCGCGACGAACGGTCGCATGCGTACACCAGCGGACCGGCGGTGATGCTGTCGTCTCCAGATCAGATCGCGTATGCCAGAACCGCGTTCGGTTCCGACACCACCGCCTTCGTGCGCGATCTCGTGCAGCGCCTCACCGCGGCACCGGGCGAGTTCGTGGAGCTGCCGGCTCCGCCCCGCCGGCCGTTCGTCGACACCACCACGCCGGGAGCGCGCCGCGTGGCGATCCTCGTCGACGCCGGAACCGTGAGCGCGGCGGAAGTGCTCGTGCTGGCAGGACTCCGCAGCACCCGGGTGCAGGTGTTCGGCGAGCCCACGGCGGGCGCGCTCGACTATCAGAGCGTGTCCATCGTGCGCGTGCTGCCGGACGAATCGCGGTGGCTGCTCGGCTATCCCACGATCACCGCGAGCGCGCGGCTGCCGGAAGGCGGCATGCGCGGACGGGGCATCACACCCGACGTGCGGGTGGAGACGCGACCACTCCGGGGCATGATCGACGACGTGGAGCAGCGGATGCGATGACGACTGGCGTTCGCCGCGCCATGATGCGAGCATGGAGGTGCGCACTCATGTGATGGCTCCCGCATGCGATGGCTCTGCCATGACGGAACACATGTCCTCTCCCGACGATCTCCTCGACCAGCTCCAGGCCGACCTCGTGCGTGTCGATCACGACGAGGTCGCCACCGGACTCGACCGGCGCCAGTTCATGTTCCGTTCGCTCGTGACCGCGGCGGCCACGACCTTCGGCGCCCGCGCGGCGCACGCCCAGCGCGCGTTTGTCGAGGCCGCGCGGCCGCCGTTCCTCGCGCAGCCCGCGCTCGCCCTGCTCGGCAACGCCGAGCCGCCCGCGCTGCAGTTTCAACCATGGCCGGCCGGAACCGGCGCGCTCATCGCGAAGCTCGCCCGTGAACGCGGATGGGCGGCGTTCGAACGCGCACGGTTCACCGTGGAACCGTTCACCGGTCCGGTGCCGTCGTCGCCGGACGACATCGCATTCCTGCCGGCGCACCGGCTGTCCGCGCTGATCCGGGAGCGCCGCATCACGTCGGCGCAGCTCACCGAGATCTATCTCGCGCGGCTCGAACGGCTCGATCCCACGCTGCTCTGCGCGGTGACGATCCTGCCGGAACAGGCGCGCGCCGAGGCGGCGAAGGCCGACGCGGAGATCGCGGCGGGAACGTACCGGGGACCGCTGCACGGGCTGCCGTACGGCCTCAAGGATCTCTTCACCACGAAGGGCGTGCCCACCACGTGGGGCGCGGCGGATTTTCGCGACCGCATCATCGACGAGGACGCGGACATCGTGGTGCGGCTGCGCGAAGCGGGCGCGGTGCTCCTCGCGAAGCTGTCCACGGGGCTGTTCGCGCAGAACGACCAGTGGTTTCGTGGACGCACGAACAATCCGTGGAATCTTTCGCAGGGATCGAGCGGCTCATCGGCCGGTCCGGCGTCGGCCACGGCCGCGGGGTGCGTGGCGTTCAGCATCGGCACGGAAACGCAGGGGTCGATCGTGTCGCCCGCGCTCCGCTGCGGCGTGAGCGCGCTGCGTCCCACGTTCGGCCGCGTGAGCCGCACGGGCGGCATGGTGCTCGCGTGGTCGCAGGACCGGGTGGGGCCGATGTGCCGCACCATCGAAGACTGCGCGATGGTGTTCAACGAGATTCACGGGGTGGATGAACGGGATCCGTCCACGATCACCACGCCGTTCGCGTTCGACCGACGCGTCGATCTCGGGGCGCTCCGCATCGGCGTGGACGCGAATGCACCGAAGGAGTTCGTGGAGGCCCTGCGGGAGCTCGGCGCGCAGCCACGCGACATCGGCGCGCGGCCGACCGTGCCCGGGCTCGGCGGCGGCAGTCTCAACGTGGAATACGCCGCCGCGTTCGACGCCTACGTGCAGCGCAAGGCCAGGGAGATCGGACTCGACCTGAACGCGCTGCCTGCATCGGCGACTCCTGCGACAGGCACGCCGGCCGGCGGAGCGCCGACAGGCGGAGCGCCAGCCGGCGGCATGCCGGCCGCGCCCGCGAATCCCATGGCGCCGGCGGACTGGAATCCGCGATTCGTGCGCGGACGCACGGTGCCGGGGTTCGAGTTCCTGCAGACGCAGCGTCGTCGCTACATGCTCGTGGCTGCGTGGGGCGAGTTCATGCGCGATCTCGATCTGTTCATCGGCGCGCCCACGGCCGACGTGGCTGCGAACGCGCAGACCGGCCATCCGTGCGTGGTGGTGCCGTACAAGTTCGACGTGCCGGTGCAGGGCGGGGCTCGGCCCGCGACGGCTCCACCGCCGCCCGCGCTCGTTCCGCAGCCGATCGGCGCCGTGATCGTGGGCGCGCTCTACGAGGACGACCGGATCCTGTCCGTGGCGCACCGGTTCCAGGCGAACACCGACATTCACCTCCGGCGGCCGGCGCTCTGAGTCACGGCCTGCGCGGCGCTACGAATCACCGGCGCCGTGCACCGTCACGTCCGCCACGTCCTGCGTATCGAGCACCGGCCGGATCGACTCGAGCCGCGGCGTGAACAGCGGCAACTGCTCGGCGTCGGCAAAGACCGCCGCGAAATCGAGCGGAGAGAAGGCACGCGCCAGTCGCGACACGAACGTGCGCCGCAGCAGGCGTGCGTAGTGATCGACGTCGTAGTCGCGGCGGTCTTCGGCCTCGGACACCGCGCCTTCTTCGTCGGAATCCACCACCGCGCCGCGGCCGGCCTGCGTGCGATACACATGCACCCGCTCGCCGGCCTGCCACCGTGTGCGTCCGCTGTCGAGCATGGCTTCGTACGCGAACTCACGCCGTTGTTCGCGCGTGGCGGCATAGCGGGCCGGTGACTTGGTGAGACGTGTGCGGGACGAGACCGCGAGCGTGGGCAGTTCGCGTCGATGCAGCGCGCCGAGCGTGTCGAGATACACGTCGCGGACGCCGACCACGTCGTTCTTCAACAGGCGCGTGATGGCGCGGCGCAGAAACTCCTCGCCGAACGGTTCGGCGCGGCTGGACCGGAAGGCCACGCCCCGCAGCACGAGCGTGTCGTCGTATTTGAGCAACGCGTAGTTCTTGGGTTCGTGCGAGAGCATGGCCGCATACCGCCCTTCGAACTCGAGCTGCACGAGCGGCGGCAGCAGCGCGGCCACGTCGGTCACGACGCGGCGTTCATCGGCTTCGGTCCACGACGCGGGCACGGCGAAGTACACGCCGTCGGTGTCGGCTTCGAGCAGCGTCACGCCACGTTCGGCCAGCGCCCGGCACATGAGCAGCAGCGTGTCGCGCCCTCGGCGCGTCACCTCGTTCGCTGCGTGCACGTCGGCGAACCGCGTGAGGCCGCCACCAGCGGCGAGATAGCCGTACGCCGAGTTGATCACGATCTTCATCGCGGCCGACATGGCTTCGTGCGTATGACGCTCCGCCGAACCCGCGGGCGCCGCGCGTGCCGCGGCCTTGGACGCGAGCCGCTGGTCCAGCAACCGGTCGACCAGGGCGAGCAACGCGCCGAGATGATCACGCGCGGGACCGATGCGGAACGCGCGCATGAGTGACGGATAGAGACTCGCCACGTCGGCCTTGACCACGCGGTGCGCGGCACCGGTGGCGAACAGATGCAGCGCCGCGCCGGTGTGCACGGTACCGTCGCCTTCCTCATGGGCCGGCAGCGCCTGGCCGGCGCGCAGATAGGCGCGCACGAGCAGCGGATCGATGACACCGGTCGCAGGTCCCGCATCGGCCAGTCGTTCGTAGCGACGCGGCGCCATGCGCGCCAGCGCGAACGCGGCGCCGCCGAGCACCTCGGCCAGCGCCGCGACTTCCTGCACATCGGAGGTCGCGTACCGGCGCACGCGATCGGGATCCTGCCGATACACCGTGTAGATGCGGTCGCCGCGAATGTGCTCCCGATCGGGGCCCGCGAGGCCGAGATGCCGCGCCACGGTCTTGAGCCCGTATCCGGGCAGTTCGCGCACGGCGAAATCGTAGCGGCGCACGGCATCGAGTGTATCGATCAGTTCGCGTCCGGGCGCGACGAAACGCACGCGCCGGGTGGAATCGGTGGCACTCCGGGTCCCGCGTTGTGCGCCGCGCTGGCCGAGCTGCCGGTGCTCCAGCCGGCCGAGCGCGAGCGGCACCCCGTGGCGTCGCGCGCGCTGGTCGAGAAACGGCAGATCGAATCCGTGCAGGTTGTGATTCTCGATGACGTCCGGGTCACAGGCGCGCACCTTGGCGACGAGTCGCGCGATCAGATCGGCTTCGGCGGAATCACCCGGGCCGTCGGCCTCGAGTACGTCGTACGCGCCGGACGGCTCGCGCACGGCGATCATGAAGATGCGATCGCGCTCCGCGTGGAGACCGGTGGTTTCGAGGTCGAACTGGAGACGATGCAGATCGCCGAACGCGAGATCGCGAAAGTACGTGCGCCCGGTGGCCACGAGATACTGCTCCTCGGGCGGCAGGCGGTGCCAGGTCGCGCCGGGGAGATCGCGCAGATGGCCGATGCGGCGCCCCAGGCGCTTCGTGGCGCCGCGCAGCAGCGCGGTGTGCACGGTGGACCAGCGGTCGGCCGACACGAGATAGCGCAGCGTGCCGGGACCGGCGAGCTCGCGATACCGCACGCGGGCCTCGATATCGGATTCGGGGCCGAGGTCGTGGCCGAGATGCCGGAGATCGTCGAGCGCATCGAGCAGCAGCCACGGCCGGAAGCGTTCGGTTTCTCGCACGAGCGCGCCCGTGCCGGGCGTGCGGCGCCACACGATCGCGCGGCCGTCGTCATCGGCCCAGACCGACACGATGCCCGGCGTGGGATCCCAGCCCCAGAGCCATTCGTCTTCGTGCGTTGGGGCGGAGCTCATCCCTTCCTCATCATCCCTGTACGATACCACGCGCCGGCGCGAAATACCGCGTCCCGGTCCGGGCGGACCACACGCCGGGCGAAATGGACTACCGGGAGGTCGCATCACTCATTCCGGGCGACGTCCCTATCATCATCGAAGCTCCGGCAAGCGATGAATACATCGAGACCGAGTTTCGGCGAGCACGGGCGTTGTTCACACCCTCGCAGGTGCTCGTCGGAGCCGCTGCGGGGACATCGGCCTCCGTCTGAGACCGCTACCATTCACCGGATGACGTCGGCATTTTCGTGAATGCCGGCGGCTTCACGCGAGACGGCGTCTTCCCCTCCAGCCCATTCACTTCCTGGCACCGGAAGGGTGACCCTCGAGGGGGAGCGCGCTACCCCTACTGCACCACCCAGTCCACCGCCACCTGCGTCGTGCCCCACGCATACCGCAGTTCGCCGCGCGCCGGGCCGGACTCCGTGGACGGGATCAGCCACATCGTGAGGCTCTCGAGCGGCTGCGCCAGCGTGGTCTGCCGGAGGTCGACGCGGGCGATGTCGTGCACGGCCTCGTACGCGGTCGCCGACTGCGCTTCACTCCGCTGGATGATCAGCTTCCATCCGTCACGGCTCGGCAGCGTGAACAGCACGTACGTGCCCTTGGGCACGGCCGTCCCGCCGATGGTGAGATCCACGTCGGTGCGGAGCGTGGTGGACGCATTGGCGCCCGTGCGCCACGGGATGTCGTACGGCACGAGGTCCGCCGTGTGCAGCGTACGTCCCCGGAGGTGCGGCACGCCGTAGTCGAGCCGGATCACCGCCGGTTGCGCGCCGGCCGGCGCCTGTCCGGCCGGATACGTCAGCACGACCTCGCTCGTGCCGCGACCACTCGGCTGCGGGCGCAGCGCGGATTGCGCCGAGGCGGTCGTGGTCATCAGGGTGACAAAGGTCAGGGCAAACAACAGGGACGTGCGTTGCATCGGTCTGGGGTCTGAGTTCGGAACGGATCACGCGGATCGCATGCGGGATGCCTGCCATCCAGCCGGATCCTTCTGCCGCGAGACGCGGAGTGCCTCGTATAAACCTGTCCGGAAATGAAGGCGGTGCAAGGCATGGAACGGGATCCGGGGACGATCGGTCCGGTACCTCGACCGGACGCTATCGCGCGAGCAGCGGGAGCCGGCTCTCCAGATATGGCACACCCACCTGCAGCAGCGTCGTCATGGCATCGTCCACGAATGGCTGCACGATCGCGCGCGCCTCGGCGGGGGATCGTTTCGTCTGTCGTTCCGTGAGCGCGGCCAGAATCGCGTGGGCATCCATGGAATACGTTCGCGGATCGATCACCCAGCCGCCGGGCGTGTCGCTCCGATCGGGCACGAGATTGGCCAGACGACAGGCATATTCATCGCGCCGGAGCGTCTCGGAATCCCGCGGATCCTCAGGAGAGGGCCGCATGCTCAGCTCCGGCACGCGATGCAGCACCGACCAGCCGATCTCCACCTCGAACGCATCGTGCTCGCCGGCATTCGGCACCAGGGTGACGATCAACCACGCGGCCGGATGCTGGTCGAGCACGAAGACACGCTCGCCCGGCCAGTAATGAGATTTCGGCGGCGTCACCGCGCGCCACGCGGACAGCTCCGTCCGCATGCGAGCGGTGAACAGGTCGCGGAGGGCTTTACCGTATTCCGTGCGCATGGTCGAGCGGCGAGTTCAGGGTGAATCCCGGGCACCGCGCGACGGCTCACCGAACGATCGCGGGTCCGATCGGGGAATGTAGACGACGACCGCGGTTCCAGAGGCTCAGCCGGGTCATCCGACCCGCGCCGCCCGGGTCGCGGCTGCGTACCGTCCGGCATCGCGATCGCCGCCCATCCGCGTTGGCCGATTGCACATACCGGGAGTTCGTTCTAATGACACCTGTTCGCCGATTTCGCCCATCCCTCGTCGGTATTCTGCTCACGGCAGCCGTTCTCGCCTGCGCGGACGCCCCGTCGTCCCCGTCCCCGGATCCGAATCCGGGCCCGCCACCTCCGCCGCCGCCGGTGAACGTGACGGTCCCCTGGGGCGCCACCACGGCCGACGGACAGCCGCTTCCGGCCAGGGTGGAGTCGATGCCGTCCGACACCTCGGACGGTCGCGCGTACAGTTGGCACACGTTCGTGGACTCCGCGCGCCTCGTGCTCCACGAGAACCGCACGTACACCCATCATCTGTACGTCTCGGGGTGGGAAGGCGCGCCGTTCGGACCGCCGGAGCGGATGCTCATGCGCACCACATATCGGGATGTGGGAACGTGGGCGCTCACTGACTCCACCTTCGCCCTCCAGTCCACGCTGTACGACGGCCACGCGACACCCGGCACGCTCCGTCCGCCGCATGAGCTGGTGCTGCGCCACGGACTGGGGCCGAACATGGACGAGCGCTTCGTGGTGGTGTACGACCGACGAATCGGCTTGTCAGATCACTAACGGAACACCAAGCGATCATCAATCAAACAATTTTCGCAGTGCGAGTCTTCCAAGCAGGATAAGAAACGCAGCAGCAGCCAGCGCCGGTACCGCCCACCAGAGCGCGTGAGGCGTCAGCACACCGGTCATGACCCCCGCCACCGCTGCTCCGGCGCCACCGGCCAGCGCCGCCCCGGCCAGCACGAGCGGGGCCGCGGCCAGGGAATCGATCAGGCGCCACGGCCGCACCCCGCGCGCCTCGAGCGGCGGACGGAGTTTCCGGTGTACGATCACTGCGGCAAGCACGGCCGAAACCAGGGCCGAGAGCATCGCGGCTCCGGTCACCGGACCACCCCCTGCGTTCCGGCTGGTTGCGTCGCCATCTTCATGATCCTGACACTAACACGGGGTTCGGCACCCGATACGCTCCACGGCGAGACTCTTCATGCTTCGTTCCCCGATTGCCGTCCTCCTGTCGCTCACGCTCCTGGCCACCGCCCTGCGCGCGCAGGGCGTTCCGGACATCGAGCGTCCGGTCCCGTTCGATTCCGCGGGACGCGTTACGGTGGTCACTCCCACGCTCGTCGCCCGGCTCGCCCTCTCGGCGCCGGCCTGGCCGGTGACGAGCGGCTTCCGCGAGGCGCGGCTCTACGCCCGCGCCGGCGGCGGTCATGTGCTCGTGGTGACACGGGTGGACGGCACCGTGGAGCGTCATCTCCTCGATGGCGCCGCCGTCGCCTCCCTTTCCCGTGCCGTGGGCACCGCGCTGGTGGCGCGCGGCCGGGATGACACGCCGGCAGGAAGCACCGGTCTCGACATCTCCCAGCCCGCCGGCAATGCCTTCGTCCGCAACCAGGCGTTCCTCGGCCTGGCCGCGTACGGACCGGCCACTTCGGCGCTTCTGAGCAACAGCGGAGCCGCGGCGGCCACCGGCGGATATCTCCTGGCCGCGGGGTCGTCGTTCTTCGTGGCCGCGCGCATGGTGAAGAACCGTCCGGTGACCCGGGCGCAGAGCAGCCTCGCCACGCACGCCGGCTTCCGCGGTGGAGCGGCCGGCGCCGGCATCGCGGCCATCACGGGCGCGAGCGGAGGGCCGGGATACGGCGCGCCCATTCTCGCCGGCTCGCTGGCCGGTACCGTGGCCGGCTTCACCTTCGCCCGCCCGCTCAGCGACGGGGAAGCCGCCACCTCCGGGCTCGTGGCCGATCTGGCCGCGCTCACCACGCTCGGCGTGGGCGGCGTGCTGGGCGCCTTCAGTGAAAAGGACACCCTCGAGTTCGGATACGAGGATCGTCGCCTCAAGAGCAAGGGAAAAACCGCGATCGGATCGGCCATCGCCACCGGGATGGTGGGCTATCTGACCGGTCCCCGGTACGCGCGCCGCGCCGCCTACAACGTGACGGCCGGCGACGCGCGCGTGGTCTTCACCGCCGCCGCCATCGGCGCCGCGGCGTCGCTGGCGCTCCCGGGGGACAATGTGGACGAGCGGGCGATCTACGGCGTGGCCACCGCCGGCCTGCTCACCGGGTTCGTGCTCGGCGACCGGCTGCTCGCGCGGTCCGCCGACCGGACGCCCGCCGACGGCGGGTATGCCCAACTGGGCGCCGTTGCCGGCGCGCTCATGGGAGGCGGCCTCGCGCTCACGATGGAAGGCGGACGCCGCACCACGGTGTCCCTCGTGGCCGGCGGCGGTGCGCTGGGGTTGTTCGCTGCCGATCGACTGCTCGATCCCGCACCCGACGCCGGTCCGCGCCGCGGCGTGATGCAGAGCTCCGCGCTCCCCGCCGATCAGCGGATCCACGTCTCCCTTGCACCGCTCGCCACGGCGCTCGCGCTCCACGCGGCGGACGCGGGCCGCGAACCCTCGTCGTTCACGCAGGCGCGCCTCGCCCGCGACGGACGCGCGGCCCTCACGCCCCTTCCCGTGGTGCGCATCGCGTGGTGAATAAAAGTGACTGCATGGTGACCCCATGGTGATTTCATGGTGAGCCGGCGCCAGGGCCGCACGGCGTGACGACCGTCGACGCATACCGCCCCGCGTGGTGGCTCGGCCCGCACAGCGCCACCATCTGGGGGCGTCTCGTACGGCGGGAGCTGGAGCCGGCGGTCCGGCTCGAGCGCTGGGACACGCCCGACGGCGACTTCGTGGAAATCGCGCGCCTGGCGCCCGCCGGCGACCCGGCCGTCACACCGCGCCTGCTGCTCCTGCACGGACTCGAGGGCGGACTCCATTCGCACTACGCGCGCGGACTGTTCCGCGAGGCCGCGCGGCGCGGGTGGGGAATGGACCTGCTGCTCTTCCGCACCTGCGGACCCACGCCCAACCGCCTGCCGAGGTCGTACCATTCCGGCGAAACCGGCGACGCGTGGTTCGTGCTGCAGCGTCTCGCGACGGAATCGTCCGCTCCGCTCGGCGTCATCGGCGTGTCGCTCGGCGGCAACGTGCTCTGCAAGCTGCTCGGCGAACGCGGTGAGAGCATGCCCGACGTGGTGCGCGGCGCCGTGGCCGTGTCGGTGCCGTTCGATCTCGCGCGCGCGTCGCGGTGGATCGGACGGGGTTTCGGCGCGGTGTACGAACGCGCGTTCCTGCGCACGCTGATTCCGAAGGCGCTCGCCAAGATCGCGCGGCACTCCGAACTCGCACCGCTGACGTCGGTGCAGCGGGCGCGCACGCTGTGGGCGTTCGACGATCACTTCACCGCGCCGCTCCACGGTTTCGCCGACGCCGCCGACTATTACGCCCGGGCGAGTTCGCGCGCGTTCGTGGCCGACGCGCGCCGTCCGCTGCTCCTCCTGAGCGCGGTGGACGATCCGTTTCTGCCTCCCGACGTGCTCCACGACGTGGCGCGGCTCGTGCAGGGACATCCGCACATCACCGCGGAGTTTCCGGCCCGGGGCGGCCACGTGGGATTCGTGAGCGGACGCACGCCGTGGCGCGCCGAGTATTACGGCGAACGACGGGCCGCGGATTTTCTGGCGGCGCTGTTCGCGCGGGAGTGAGTTCCGGCAGGACGCGCGCTGAGCGAACGGATCAGAACCGCCGCGCCAACTGCTCCGCCAGCCCGCTCGTGCGGCCGGCCTGTCGCTGTACCGCCGATTCCACGGCATCGCGGCTGCCGATGATCGTGACGCGTCGCCGGGCGCGTGTCACGGCCGTGTACAACAGCGCCCGATTCATCACCCGGCTTTCGCGTTCGGGCACTACGAGAATCACATCGTCGAACTCGGAGCCCTGGGCCTTGTGCACGGTCATGGCCCAGGCGGTTTCGACGACGGGAAGTCGCGCGGGCGCGATGGCGCGCGTTGTGCCGCCGGCGCCGCGGAAATACACGGCCGCCTGGCCCGCGTCACGCCACACCACGCCGATGTCGCCGTTGTAGACACCGGTGGCGTAATCGTTCGCGGTCACGAGCACCGGCCGGCCGTGATACCACGGCTCGTGCACGGCGTGTCCGCGACGCGCGAGCCAATGCTCCACGGCCGTGTTGAGCCCCTGCACCCCCATGCGCCCCTCGCGTTCGGGCGCGAGCAGCCGGAACGAATCCAGGGCATCGAGCAGGGCCTCCGGCGTGCGGGCGGCGAGACACCGCTCGAGGTTGGGCATCACGGGTGCGAGCACGTCGTCGGTGCCGGTCGCTCCGTCGTGCAGCCGCACATCCGGCGACGCGGGATCGGCGCACACGCGGAGCACCGCGGCGCCGTCACCCGCCAGAATCGCCGCGGCCAGCGTGCCGATGGCCGGCTGCTGCTCGAAGCGCCAGCTCTTAGTCAGGAACGTGACGCTCTCCCGGAGCGGCGATCCCTCGGGCGACGCGAGCGCCGTCCGGCAGAGCGCGCCGAGCACGTCGCCGGCATCCACGCTCGCCAGTTGATTGTGGTCGCCCACGAGCAGGAGCCGCGTGCGCGGGCTGAGCGCGCGCAGCAGCGCATCGAGCATGAGCACGTCCACCATGCTCGCTTCGTCCACGATCACGAGATCCTCGTCGAGCGGCTCGGAGGCCGCGCGCCGATACCGGTCGGTGGCGGGGCTGTAGCCGAGCAGCCGGTGCAACGTGCGCGCGTCGCCGGGCGCGTCCATCGGCGTGTCCGAGTCCGCGTTCACCGCGGCGAGTCGCAGCGCGATGGATTCGGTGAGTCGCGCCGCGGCCTTGCCGGTTGGCGCCGCGAGCGCCACACGCACACCGGGCGCCGACCGGTGCCGCTCCACGAGCTGCGTAGCAATGAGCGTGGTTTTCCCCGTGCCGGGACCACCGGTCACGATGGAAAACATGGGAATACCGTCGTCGGACGGCGTGGTCACCATGGCGTGCAGTCGTTCGGCGATGCGTCGTTCGGCATCGTGATATCGCCGGAGCTGCAGCAGGTCGCCGCGCAGCACCAGCGGCGTTGGTGCATCGCCATCGTCGTCGCCGGTGCCCACCAGTGGAGACGACGCCAGTGCGCGTTCCCACCAGCGGCGGTCATCGATCGGCAACTCGGCGGGGATGCTGCCGGGCGCGCTCTCGCGGGCGTCCCGCGCCTGCTGCACGAGCTGATCGAGCGAGATCGCGCTGTGGCCTTCGCGCCGTGCGCGACTGATCAATACCGTGGCGAGTGCCACCGGGAGCATCGACGCGTCGGTCACGTTGCTGTGATCACTGTGACCGCCGAAGCCGCTCCGGCGCACGAGCAGCGCGGCCAGTTGCGTGTCCACGGCCTCGCACCGCGCCGCGGCGCGCAGCCGCTCGAGCATCACAGGCACGGAAACGGTGTCCGACTGCCGCGGGCTCATGCGCGCCGTCCGAGCGCAACGTCGAGCGCGTCGAGCAAGGCCGGCGTGGGCGTGTCGAAGAACCAGCCGGCGGTACTGGACGGGGAATCGGTCACGCCGCGCAGAAACACGTAGGCCACGCCGCCCCAGTGCCGCGCCGGATCGTAGCCAGGCTGCCGCAGCCGCAGATGCCGGTGCAGCGCCACGAGATACAGGTGGTACTGCAATGTGTAATGCCCGTTCATCATGGCCGCGGACAGGCGATCCGTGTCGTAGTCGCGATCCTCGTCGCCGAGCCGGTTGGATTTCCAGTCTGCCAGCCACCAGCGGCCGTCGTGCTCGAACGCCAGATCCACCACGCCGTTCAGGTAGCCGCTCGCGGCGACATCCCGCAGCGTGCGCAGAATGGGCGCGTAGGCCCGCGCGTGCGGCGATCCGTGCGCGTCGAGCACATCGGCGATCCGCCGTACGGAGAGCGTGGCAAGCGACAGGTCGAATCGCCATTCGCGCAGCATGGCCGCACGCGGCACGTCGGCGAGCGTGAAGCCGGTGGGCGGCAGGGGAGTCCGGGACACCGCGTGCAGCATGGCGGTCACGTCATGCACGCGCTGTTCCGCGAGCGTGGGTTGCACGAGTGACAGTTCCGCAGGCATCGGTTCCACGAGTTGCCGTTCCGCGGGCACCTGTTCATCCGCGAAACCGTGCGCACGGAGCACGCGGCGCACGAGATGCGTGGTGCCGGGCTCCGCCACCCGCGCGAAGTCGAGATGCTCGAACACCTCGTGCAGCGCGATGCCGGCCCGCGCGCCCGCGGGGAACGCGCGGAATCCGGTGGCCACGACCGATCGTGACGGCGCCGGCGGAATCAGCAGGGGATCCGCGACGTCCCGTCCTTCCTCGCCGGCCATCGCGCCGTCGGCCTGCCCCTCTCCGATGAGCCGCGTATAGCTGCTCACGCGCCACGTTTCCAACTGGCCGGCCGCGAGACGCAGCGGCATCGCCCGCGGTTCGATATCCGCGGGAGCCGGCTCGCGAGCAGCGGGCTTGTCGTCCCGGGCCATGACGGCGCGCCAACCCATCGTGCCCTGCGAAGAGGCCACGAGCGCGCGCAGCACGTCCTCCGCGTCTTCTCCGTGCAAGGGACGCAGCAGATGTCCGAGCGCGGATCGCGCCGCCGAGTTGCCCCTGCCGATCTGTCCCCACGCCACATAACACCGATGCACGGCGCGCGTGAGCGCCACATACGTGAGACGGAGATGTTCGGCGGCGTCTTCCTCCCGGGCCAGGGCCAGACGCGCGGCGTTCGCGGCAGACCCCAGATCGAGCACCGGAGCCTCGCCGTCCATCGCCAGCGCCGCCGTGAGGCCGAACGGCCCCTTCTGCCCCTCGTACACGGACCAGAGCGTGGGACAGAAGACCACGTCGAACTGCAGGCCCTTGGCCTTGTGGATGGTGAGGATCTGCACGGCCGCGCTGTCGGTTTCGATGCGCAGTTCGCGCCGGTCCGGCGTGTTCGGCACCGTGCGCTCGCGAGCCACCCAGGCCGCGAAGCCGGCCGGCGCCATGCCATCGGTGGTCCAGACGTCGTGTGCAAGCTCCGTGATGTGGCGAACGTTCGTGAGGCGTCGTTCTCCGTCCGGTAGCGCCAGCAGTCGCGTCTCGGTGGTGCGGTCGGCCAGGAGCACGCCGAAGGCGGCGGCCACGCCGCGCGTGCGCCAGATCTCCCGCGTGCGCAGGAACGATTCCACGATCCCCTGCCACGCCGCTTCCCCTTCGGCCTCGAGCGTGGCCGCGACGGCGGCGGCATCACTTCCCCAGAGCCGTGTCGTCATGGCGGCGCGCACGGCCCGCGCATCGTGCGGCTGCGCGATCGCCGCGGCCAGGCGCAGCAGCTCATCCGCTTCCTCGGAGGCGAGCACGTCCGCGTCACCGCCGATCACCGCCGGTACGCGCGCCGTGTCGAGCACGCGCTTGAGCTCGCGCCCTTCCTCGTTGGACCGCACCAGCACCGCCACCGATCCGAACGGCAGCCCGTCGCCGTGCAGACGCACGATCTCGTGCGCGATCTCGCGCGTAAGCAGACGATACGCGTCCTCACGGGAGAGCGTTTTCCCGTCCTTGCCGAGCGTGCCGGGCATCCACCACCACTCCATCGCCGGCCGCCCGTCCCGTGCCAGCCCGCCGGGCGGCGTGGGGGCGGTCGCGGCCTTCACGTGCGGAAAGTCGATCTCCGATGCGCTCACGCGGAACGGATCCGGCGCGCGCGTGAACAGCGTTTCGACAGCGGTGACGTAAGCTTCGGTGCTGCGATAATTCTCGAGCAGCGTATACCGCCGTTCGGCGGACGCGGCCGCGCGCAGATACGCCTGGATGTCGGCGCCGCGGAACCGGAAGATGGACTGCTTCGGATCGCCGATGAGGAACAGCGGACAGCCGGCGAATGCCTGCGAGAAGATGGGGAACTGCGTGCGGTCGGTGTCCTGGAACTCGTCGATGAGCGCGGCGCCGAACCGGCTGCGGATGCGGCGCGCGAGCGGTCCGTCCGCGCCTTCTTCTTCGAGCACCGTGGACAGCCGCTGCAGCAGATCGTCGAAGCCGAACAGGTGGCGCCGTTTCTTTTCGTCGTCGAACGACGTGCTCACGCTCGTGATGAAATCGGCGAGCAGCACCTGTTCTCCGGCGCCGGGATCGATGTCCACGCGCGTGCCGGGCTGGCGGCGGAAAGGCATCACGAACGGCCGGATCCACTGCTCCACGCATTGGCCGGCTCCCACGACACGCTCCGCCTCCACGACCTCCGGCATGAGCCGGCGACGTGCCCAGTCCTTCGCCGCTCGGCCGAACGGTTCCGCTTCGTCCTGGATGAACGTGGTGCGGAACGGGATGCGGCTTTCGAGCGCGCTTTCGGCGAGCATGCGCTGACAGAAGCCGTGAATCGTGGACACCGCGAGATCGTCGAGCGATGCCAGCGCGCGCTGCACGATGTCGCGGCCCGCGTCTCCGTACCGCTCGCGCAGCACGAAGAGATCGTCGTTCGCCGCATCACGCGATGGCGGCGCATCGCTCCAGACCCGTTCCGCGGCGCGCAACGTGGCGCGAATGCGGGTGACCAGCTCCTGCGTGGCTTTCACGGTGAATGTGACCACGAGAATCTGCGAGAGCTGCTCGACCTTGCGTTCGAGCAGCAGCCGCAGCACGAGCCGCGTGATGGCGAACGTCTTGCCTGTGCCCGCGCTGGCTTCCACGAGCGTGACGCCGGGATCGAGCGGCACGGTGAGCGCGTCGAACCGCGGGGGAACGGGGGACGTTCCGCTCATGGACGCTCCTCCGCCGGCCATGCGCCGAAGAGCTGCCGGGCGAGCGATTCGAACTCGTCCCAGCGCTCCGTCATGGGATCGGCACCGCGAAAACAGAGCGCAACGTACGGATCATGGGCGTCACCTGGAAGACCGAACCGGGAATCCGCATGATACGCCGCGAGCGCCTGCCGGCGCGGATCCTTCGGCGCGCTGCGCGACGATTTCGCCGGCAACCCGGCCTCGAACCACGCCCAGCCGGCTTGCGGAAAGAACGGCAGCGGCTCGGCGCGCGCGCGCAGCACCGTGCGCACGAGTGCATCGAGCACGGCCGGCGCGTTCGCCACCACGCCGATCTGCCGGTCCACCGCGGACTTGCTGCCGGACGACTTGCCGAGAATGCGCGTGGTACCCGGCAGCTCCCCCGTGCCCAGCTCGCGCGCAGCGCACATGACCACATGCTCGATCCAGGCCCGGATGCGGTGTCCGGCACGGACGTTTCCCGCGCGCACCACGAACCGCGTGTCGCCACGGATCTGATCGAACCGGCCCGTGAGGCGCCAGCCGTTGCCGTCGATCCGCACGGGCACCGAGACCGGGCTGCCGCCGCCCACTTCGACCAGCACGTTCTCCACCTCGGCGCGGAGTCGCGTGTACCACGCGTCACCGAGTGCGCCGAGCGGAAGATCGCCGCCGCTGATCAACCGCGTGCGCAGCCGCTGTTGCAGCTGTTGCCTGCGCACATCGGTGGAGCCATCGAGCATGGCTGCGAGCATGCGCGCGCGAACCCCGCCCTGCATCATGGCATCCAGATCGATCGGCTCGTCGTCGGGGACATGCAGCGGTTCCTCGCGCAGATACAGGCCCAGCGTGTGTCTGCAGAAGAACCGGCTCGGATTCTCCCATCCGTCCACGAGATCACGGAGTGACAGCTCGTGCAGCGCCGTGGGACCCGGAACCGCGACGGGCGCCGTCACGAACGGAAGATCATGCGCGACACGCCCCGCACGTGCGCGTGCCGCGCGCGCCCGGCTTTCGGAATAGGTGAAGAGCCGCGGATCGTCGCTCGTGTCGAAGTAGGCCGGCGAAAACGGCTGCAGCGGATGCGTGACCACGAGCTGCCGGCGCGCTTCGCCCGCGCTCCGCCGATCCAGATGATCGAGCAGTTCGTCGAGCACTACCGAAGGCGCGCAGGGCGCGTTGTCGCGCACCGTGCGGCCGCCGTAGGTGAGGATCAGCCGCTCCTGTGCCGCGAGCAGGAGATCGAGAAAGAGCTGCCGGTCGTCGGTGCGCAGATCGCGATCCCCCGGCCGGCGTTCCTGTTCGAGCAGATCGAAGGCCGCGCGGCGGTCGCGGCGCGGAAATACGCCGTCGTCGAGACCAGCCACGGCGATCACGCGAAACGGCAGGCTGCGCATGGGCTTGAGCGCGGCCACTGTCATCCCGCCCTCGAGAAATCCGGCGCCGAGTCCGTCGTCGTCGAGCTGGCCGTCGATCCAGTCGCGCACCACGCCGAACGACACGGTGCCATCGTAGCGCGCGACATCGGCCATGGTGCGCAGTCGCTGCAGCGTGCTCACGAGCGATTCGAACGAGCGGTGTTCCGCGGCCGTGTCCGCGCGGAGCAGGCGTTCGGCCGCCTCCACGAGTGACGCACTCCATGCGGAGAGCGTGCGCGGGGTGCGCCAGTCGGCGAGCACCGCGGCCAGGGTGTCGATCCAGTCGGCAAGGCGCGCGAATGATTCCGGATCACCGGCCGTGTCGCCCGATTCCGGCAGCACGCCCAGCACCGGATCGTCCGTAGGCCCCACGGCCACGCCGAGCAGCAGGCGATCGAGCCCTGCGCGCCAGCTCGCGTCTTCATACCACGGCAGGCCGAGCGCCGTGCGCGTGTCGGCATCGTACCCCCAGCGCACGAATGCGCGGTGCGTCAGCGTCTCGAGTGTTTCGAGTTCCGTTTCGGAAAGCCCCGCCGCCTGCCGGGCCATGGGCGCGGACAGCGCGGTGAACACTTCGCTTCGCGCCAGCCGGCCGCCGTCGAGGGCGAGCAGACGGCCGAACACATCGGCAGCCGGCTGCGCGCGCCGCGTGGGCCGGTCGGCGATGCGATAGGGGATGCGTGCGCCGTCGCCCCCCGGCACGCCGAACACCGCGTCCACGAGCGGCGCCCAGTCGGTGGCGTCGGGCACGAGCAGCAGAAGATCGTGCGGCCGGAGCGCCGGATCGTCGGCCAGCGCCGCCAGCAGTTGATCGCGCAGGATCTCGAGCTGGCGCACCTGTCCGTGCGCGTCGTGGATGCGGAGCGACGGGTCGGCCGGGTCGAGCGCGAGCGGCGTGTCGCCCGCGTCGCCGCCGGCCATCTCGTGCTGCAGCACGGCGAGCAGGGTGCGGCGCGCCGGCGCCGCGGGTTCGTGCGTGGCGACCGCCGCGCCGTGACTCGCGAGCAGCTCGATGAACTCGCGTCCCTGCATGCCGAGTGCCTGCGCGATCGGATGACGCGCGCGCGCGTCGAGCGACGCGGTGTAGACGGAAACCGGCCGGTGGCGCGCGAGCGCCGCGAGCAGTTCGATGAACATCGGCGGGAGCGCACTCACGCCGAACACCGTGACACGCGCGGGCAGCGACGCCGGCTCCTCGACGCGCAGTGTATCGATGATGCGGCGCAGCCGGGCGGCCAGATGGTGACCGGGTACGTCGGTCTCGCGGCGGAGCGTCCGCCAGAGCGCCGCCTGCCAGGCCGCGTGCGGCGTGTTCGGTATCTCGACACCGTCTTCCCACTGCTGGAGCAGATCGGCGCGGTAGAGCTGATAGTCGTCGAACCGCGCCGCGATCTGCGCCGCGAGCCCGAAGCGGGCGCGTTCGTCGGCAACGCCCAGATATGCTTGGAGCGCGCGATACGCAGGTTCCGACGGCAGGGCACGGAGAAGCCGATCCAGGCGCCACGTCATCGGTTCGCGTGCGAACGGATCAGCGCCCGGACGGACCGCGGACTCCGGAAAGAGCCGCTGCTCGAGATCCCGGATGAAGGTCGTGGGGAACGGCAGCTCCACCGAACCGGCGCACCCGAACGCATCCGCCAGCCCCAGCGTCACCCAGCGCCGCATCCCCTGGCTCTGCACCACGAGGATCTCCGGTTCGTGCGGCGGGAGGGGCGCGCCACGAAGCCCGTCCACCAGATGCGCGAAAAGCGGCGCGAGCCGGGAGGCCGTATGGACCTGGAACGTCACGGGCTGACTCGACCTGCGGGCAGCAGACTCGGCATGCGGGGCGATATACCGGAAGGAACCGGAGGACGGAACGGGCACACGGCCTGTTCGACGGTAGACACTGTCGGGCACGATGTCGAGGATCCCGACGGAAGGATTCCGGCGGAAAGATCGCGGCGGAAGGATTCCGGCGCGCCGGTCCCCCTCCCGCGCCGAGTTCACCTCGCGCGAACGCCGAACGCCGGTAGATTCGCTGGCATGACCCGATCGTCCCTCGTCGCTGCCACCGTCCTGCTCGCGCTCGCCGCCTGCACCATCGAGAACCGTCCGCCCGGGAGCACGAACGCCGCGGCCACGCTCAGCGCGCCGCCGGCCGCCAACGCGCCCGAGGGGATTCTCATGGGCACCGCCGCCGACGCCGACACGCTCCTCATGGACGTGCAGCGCCTCGACAGCACGATCCTCGTGGACATGCGCTACCGCGACTCGGCGAACTTCACCGGCGCGCCGCTGCCGGGCTACGAAGCCAACCGCGCCCTGCTCCACCGGAACGCCGCGGCCGCGCTCGCCCGCGTGCAGTTCGCGCTCCGCGAGGAGGGGCTGTCGCTCAAGGTGTTCGACGCCTATCGCCCCGTTCGGGCGACGCTGGCCATGGTGGCCTGGGCGCAGAGCGTGGGACGCGAGGATCTCATCACCGACGGCTACATCGCCGACCGCTCCCGCCACAATCTCGGGCTGGCCATCGACTGCACGCTCGTGGACCTCGCCACCGGCGCCGAGCTCGACATGGGGACGCCGTTCGACACCTTCACCGACGCGGCCCACACCGCCAACGCCGAGGGCCTGGTCGCCGTCAATCGGTTACGCTTCGTGACCGCCATGGCGCGCGAAGGCTTCGTGAACTACGACCGCGAGTGGTGGCACTTCTCGTATACCGTCTCCTCGCCGCTCCGCTTCGACGTCCCCATCCGGTAGCGCGCCCTCCCTCCGGCGCTCCGGTCCCGATCCCGGCCTCAACCCGGACCTTGCCATGCCCCCACTCCGCGTCTTCCTCGCCGGCCTTCTCGCCGCCGGCGCCCTCGCCGGTGGTCTCGCGCTCCTCCCGTCCGCCCGCCCCGCCGACGCCGCGTCCACGCAGCAGTCGCTCCCCGCCGATGCCGACGGCGCCCTGGCCCGCCTCCAGGCCTCGCCGCGCCACGGCGAGTGGGTCACCGTGACCGAGGGCGCCGATACGGTCAAGGCATGGGTCGTGTACCCCGAGCGCGCCGACAAGGCGCCCGTGGTGATCGTCATCCACGAAATCTTCGGACTCACGCACTGGATCCGCGGTGTGGCCGATCAGCTCGCCGCCGACGGCTTCATCGCCATCGCGCCCGATCTCATGACCATGAAGCACCTGCCCGAGGGCCCGAACGGTCCCGAGCAGCAGGCCGCCACGACCGCGATCCGCACGCTCGATCCCGCCGACGTGCAGCGCCACATCTCCCTCGTGGCGCAGTACGGCATGAAGCTCCCCGCCGCGCTTCCGAAGTACGGCGTGGTGGGTTTCTGCTGGGGCGGATCCACCGTGTTCAACCATGCCGTGCACGCGCCGGACCTCGGCGCCTCCGTGGTGTACTACGGCGGGTCCCCCGCCACGCCCACCCTCGCATCGGTGAAAGCGCCGGTGCTCGGCCTCTACGGTGGCAACGATGCCCGCGTCAACAGCACCATTCCCGCTGCCGACTCCGCGCTCAAGGCGCGCGGCCAGCGCTACGAGCCCGTGATCTATGATGGGGCCGGTCACGGGTTCCTCCGCCAGCAGTCCGGACAGGACGGCGCGAACATGCGGGCCACGCAGCAGGCCTGGCCGCGCACGCTCGCCTTCTTCCGGGAAACGCTCGGCGGCGCCCCCTGACGAGCGCCGAGGGGGTGCGGTGTCATGACCGACCAGTGGTGGACGTGGACCGATGCGTGGATCTTCATCGGCGTCTTCGTGGCGCTCCGGATCGCGTTCATCTGGCTCGCCACGCAGGCCATCGTGGCCCTCATCCCCGAAGGCGACCGGTGCGACACCTGCGGTGAGGAAACGCTGCCGCTCGTGCACGAAGGCGGCTGGCGGCTGCTCGGTCACCGTTTTCATCGCCGGTTCTGTCTGAGCTGTCACTGGGAAGGCATCGCCCGCACCACGACCCACGCGCCCCGCCGGTCCGTACGTCCGCACAATTCCCGATCTGGCCGCCAGCCGGCCCGCCGCTAGGTTTCCGATCATGCATATCCCCTCGCCCGAAACGCTCGCCAAGGTCGAAGTCCTCGCCGACCTCGAACCCATCATCGACACGCTCATGGCGCAGCACGAGGCCAAGCGCGTGCTCTGGTTCCCGAGTGAACTGCTCGCGCCCGAGCCGGACACCGATCCGGACGCGTGGGTGAAGGCGCTGCGCAAGCGCGCGGAGGGGATCAGCTTCCCGATGCGCGTCGCCCTGTCGCTCAACCTGCTCACCGAGGAAGGGCTGCCGCACTTCCACCGACTGCTCGCCGTGTACCTCGGCAGTGACAGCATCTGGACGAAGTGGACCAATCTCTGGACCGCCGAGGAGGACCGGCACGGCGCCATCCTGCACGACTACATGCACGACTCGCGCCTCGTGGACAATCCCGTGCTCGAGCGCATGCAGTTCGAGTACATCAAGGCCGGCTTCGAGCCCGCGTGGGACAAGGATCCGTACCGCGTGTTCGTGTACACGTCGCTGCAGGAACGCGCCACGCAGGTGAGTCACGCGAACACCGGCAAGCTCGCGGGCCAGAACGAACCGATCATCGGTGAAGTGCTCGCGAACGTGGCCAAGGAAGAGGCGCGGCACTATGTGTTCTACCGGCAGATCTTCGCCGAGGTGCTCAAGCGCGACCCCGATCGCGCGCTGGAATCGGCGGCGCTGCTCATGCCGTCCATCGACATGCCGGGCGTGAACATGCCCCACTTCCGCGACATGGCCGACGTGATCCGCCGCGCGGGCATCTACGGCCCCCGCGACTATCTCCGCATCGTCGAGGAGCTGATCAAGTTCTGGCGGATCGAGACGCTCACGGGACTGCGCGAGGCGGGGCAGAAGGCGCAGGAGAAGATCCTGGCGATTCCGGCACGGCTCACACGGGTGGCGGACATGATGGAAACGCGGAGCCGGGCCAAGACCTTCCAGTTCGCGGTGGCGTTCAACAAGGAATTCGAGATGGCGTGAGGCCGCGCACGCGGCCGAGCTCGCTTGCGGACGCGATCGGGGCGACCCGTACGTTCGCCCGATCGCCATTGCACTCCCGTTCCGACCCGGAGTCCGTCATGTCCGGCATCACGTCCAGAATCCTGGACGTCCCGTATCATCCGCAGCCGACGCCGACCAGCTGCCAGGGCACCGTGCTGAAGATGTTCGCGACGTATCTCGCGCACCGGCTCGCGATGAGCGTGCCGGCCGCCGCGATGACGCCGGAGCAGATCAAGACGCTGGTGAACACGTCCCGCGACCGTCCCGACAAGAACAGGACGAACTCGCACGAGAACTTCCGCTGGTTCCTCGAGTCGCAGTTCCCGTCGCTCCGGGCCGACAAGCTGTCCACGCCCGTGGCCAGTGAAGCGACGGAGTGGATCGTGCGGCGGATCGACATGGGCTATCCCGTGCTCTGCAGCGTCACGCACGCCAACAACCGCACCGGCCACATCATTCTGGCCGTGGGCTACGACCGGTTCCGGCCCGGGATGTCGAGCATGGACTTCACGCTGATCGCGCACGATCCGTACGGCGCGTACGATCCCTCGCTGTCGAGCACGCTGTACGGCAAGAAGCGCTGGGAAGGAGGACAGAGCCTGATGGGCGGAGGGGAAAGCGGCCCGGGGCGCAACATCCGTCTGTCGATCACGGCCGCGAGCCGCCAGCACAAGGGCGCCCACAGCCATGGCCAGTGGCTGCTCAGTTCGGTGAGTTCGTGGGGAGGGCGGTGACCGTTTTCTGCGGGGACACGCGCGGACCGTCGGGTCGGATGCCGCTCAGCTGATTCCCTGGGCGAACACGCGCAGCCACTCGGGCCAGTTGCCGCTCAGTTCGAAGAAATCGTCGAAGTACACGAGGCCCGCGGTCTCCAGCGCGTCGATCAGCTCGCCCACCGCGGTTTCGCCCACGAGCGGACCGATGGCGATGAGCGGGCCTTCCACGCGGAACTCGTCGGCCGTGAGATTCAGCGCCGCATCGAACTGCCGGCGGGTGAGGCCGGCGCGTTCGAAGGACGCCCTGCGGATGAACAGCGTGGGTGCGGTGCCATCGACGGGAAGGGGCATGCGGACAAGATAGCGCCGGAGGCACGGACGCATGTCCGTCTGCCCCGATCCGTATAGCTTTCCGGGATGTCCTTGTCTTCCCCTCCCCGACCGCCCGCCGGCATCGAGGCGGTCTTCGATGTGATCGTGGTGGGCGCCGGCCACGCGGGCACCGAGGCCGCGGTCGCCGCGGCCCGGTCCGGCGCCACGGTCGGGCTCGTCACCAGCGCGCTCGAAACCATCGGCCAGATGTCGTGCAATCCGGCCATCGGCGGCGTGGCCAAGGGCACGGTCGTGCGCGAAGTCGACGCGCTCGGCGGCCTCATGGGCCGCGCCACCGACCTGGCCACGCTTCAGTTCCGTATGCTCAACCAGGGCAAGGGGCCGGCCGTATGGTCGCCCCGCGCGCAGTGCGACCGCGGACTGTATCGGCGGGCCGTGCGCACCCTGCTCGAGGAGCACGCCGGCATCCACACCATCCAGGGCACCGTGGCCCGCCTGCTGCTCGAGGACAACGGCCGGCGCGTGGCCGGTCTGGAAACGCTCGAGGGGCGGCGCTTCGCGGCGCGCGCCGTGGTGCTCACCACCGGCACGTTCGGACGCGGCACGCTGCACATCGGCACGGGCACGCGCATCGCCGGCGGACGGGCGGGCGAGGCGGCCAGCACGCACCTCGGCGAGCAGCTCGACGCGGCCGGACTCGAAACGCGCCGCTTCAAGACCGGCACGCCGCCGCGCATCGACGGCCGGTCGGTGCGCTACGACGGCCTCGAGGTGCAGCCCAGCGCGATCGAGGAACACGACTGGTCGTGGTCGCACTTCTGGGACACGCCGCGGCGTGTGGGCGAACACACGCGGCATCCCGAGCAGTTGCCCTGCTGGATCACGTATCTCGAGGCGCCGGGCAAGTCGCTCATCGAGCGGCACATCGGGGAATCGGCGATGTACGGCGGCGCGATCGCGTCGCAGGGGCCGCGCTATTGTCCGAGCGTCGAGGACAAGGTGGTGAAGTTTCCGCACGCGGAACGGCATCAGCTCTTTCTCGAACCCGAAGGGCACGACACGCGCGAGCTGTACGTGAACGGCCTGTCCACGTCACTGCCGGTCACGGTGCAGCTCGACATCCTGCGTTCGATCGCGGGACTCGAAGACGTGCGCGTCACGCGCGCCGGATACGCGATCGAGTACGACTACTATCCGCCCACGCAGCTCGATGCCACGCTGCAGTCGCGCGCGATCGTGGGGCTGTGGTTCGCGGGGCAGGTGAACGGCACCACCGGCTATGAAGAAGCGGCCGGACAGGGCGTGATCGCGGGCATCAACGCCGCACGCCGCGTGCAGGAGCGCGATCCGCTCGTGCTCGGCCGCGAAACGAGTTATCTCGGCGTGCTCGTGGACGATCTCGTCTCGCGCGGTGTGGACGAACCGTATCGGCTGTTCACGTCGCGCAGCGAGTTCCGGCTCACGGTGCGACAGGACAACGCGCTGTCGCGGCTCGCGCCGTTGGGTGAGACGATCGGTCTGTATGATGCGCGTGAACGGGAGCGGATCGAGGCACGCATGGAGGCGGAGCGTTCGGCGGCGTCACTCGCCGCGTCCACGAGCATTCGTCCGGAGCAGGCCGCGGCGTTGCTGGAAGGAACCGGCACGGCGCCGCTCACGCAGTCGATGCGCATTCAGGAGGTGGCGAAGCGACAGGGAGTGACGCTGGCCGACCTGTTCGGCGCCGTGGGCGTGGGCGCCGAGTTGCCGCGCGATGCCGTGATCACCGCGGAGCTCGAGATCAAGTATTCCGGATACTTCGAGCGGGAGCGGCGCGCCGCGGAACGGCTGGCCGAGCTGGGCGGAATGGTGCTGCCGGACGATCTGGAATACGCCACGCTGCGAACGCTCAGCATGGAAGCTCGGCAGAAGCTGGCAACGCGGCGACCGGGGACATTGGCGCAGGCCGCGAGCATCCCCGGAATCAGCCCGAGCGACCTGCAGAATCTGATGGTGGAAGTAGGGAGAGCGGCGAAGGCTGGTGCATCGGTGGCGCAGGATAGCGAGACGGAGCCACGACGACACTTGTAGGCCACTAACGAAACACCAATAAGCCATTATCAATACTTTATCAGCTCATTATCAAGCCACTTATAGAGTCATTTCCAGAACCTTCTTTCTCGTCCTAGCCAAGGCCGCGCAGCGATCCGGGCCCAACGTGTGCAACGCCGGCCACCAACGACGTCTCCCTGGTGTAGTGCATACCTTGACTCTCGACCCCAACCGGACGGTTCCCATGGCCTACACGTCGTTTGCCCGCACCCTCCCCGCGTTCGCCGCCGCGCTCACGCTGTCCGCCGCGCCGCTCCATGCCCAGGACATGTCGCCGCGCCAGCCGCCTCAAATCGTGGTCACGGCGCAAGGCGAGGTCCAGGTCACCCCTGACCGAGCCCGCGTCTCCCTGGGCGTGGAGACCGAAGCCAGGACCGCGCGCGAGGCATCGCAGCAGAACGCCGCGCTCCAGGCGCGCATTCTCGAAGCGATCCGGAAGGCCGGCATCCCTGCGGCCAACATCCGCACCACCGGCTACAACGTGTCGCCCAAGCAGGAGTACATCCCGGAAACGCGCACGTGGCGGGTGGACGGGTATCGCGTGAGCAACATCGTGGTCGTGATCGTGGATCCCGTGGCCAAGACCGGCGAAGTCATCGATGCGGCGCTCGAAGCCGGCGCCAACCGGGTGGCTGGGCTGAACTTCGAGATCAAGGACGCCACCACGGCCCGCGAACAGGCCATGAAGGACGCCGTGGAGCGCGCGCGCCGGGAGGCGGAGATCGTAGCCACGGCCGCGGGCGGCTCCATCGTGGGGCTGCTCGAGATCAGCGTGAACTCCTACGAGGCCCCGCCTCGGCCCATGTACGAGATGGCGGCCATGCGCGCCGACGCCGCGGTCGCCACGCCGGTGAGCGAAGGCACGCAGCCGGTGATCGTGAATGTCACCACGCGCTGGGAGTACGGCGCTCGGCGCTGACGCGCCGAGCAGGGCGCGGAGCACGGGAGACACCAAAGGGGCCGGTCCGAATGGACCGGCCCTTTGTGTTTCACGTGGAACACGGGAGAAAAGGCGGAATTGTGAGCTTTCCGAAGGAAAGATCACGATCTGTACCGGCCCGCAAGCGTTCCACGTGAAACATCGGGGCTCTTTCCGTCCCTCCACGCACCCTCCGTGACGCGCCGAGGACGGCGCCGATGTATACTTGCAGGATCGAGCCCCACCCTTCCCGATCTTTCCCATCCGTGGCCCGCATCCTCGCTATCGCCAACCAGAAAGGCGGCGTCGGCAAGACCACCACCGCCGTCAATCTCGCGGCCTCCCTGGCGGTCGCCGAACAACGCACCCTGCTCCTCGACGGCGATCCCCAAGGCAACGCCACCTCCGGCGTGGGGATCCGTCGATCCGAGCTCACCCGGGGCACCACGTACGAGCTCCTCCTCGGCGAGAAGACCGTCGATGACGTCCTCCACCGCGGCGTGCAGTTCAAGCACCTGGACGTCATCCCCGCCACCCCCGACCTCGCCGGCGCCGAGGTCGAGCTCGTGGACGCGGACGACCGCGCGCTCAGAATCAGCGCCGCCCTCGCCCCGGTCCAGCATCGCTACGACTATATCCTGCTCGACTGCCCACCCTCGCTCGGCCTGGTGACGCTCAACATGCTCACCGCCGCCGATGCGCTCATCATTCCGCTCCAGTGCGAGTACTACGCGCTCGAGGGACTCTCCCAGCTCCTCGGCACCGTGCAGCGCGTCCAGGAGCATCTGAACCCCAAGCTCGATATCGGCGGCGTGCTGCTCACCATGTACGACGCGCGACTCAACCTCTCGCGCCAGGTCGTGGCCGACGCCCGAGAACATTTCGGCGACCGCGTTTTCGAAACCATCGTGCCGCGCAACATTCGCCTCGCCGAAGCCCCCTCGTTCGGCAAGCCCATCGTGCTCTACGACGTGGCCTCCGTAGGAGCGCAAGCATATATGGCGGTTGCCCGGGAACTCCTGCAGCGCGACAAGCCGAGCGATAAGCCGAACATCACAAAACCATCATCGGAGCAGCAGCGGGACACTACATCGGTTTCCGATGCAGAGTCCTCGCCGTCTCCTCTCCATCCGCACGCGTCCTGATCATGGCCACGCCCCCACCACCGGAGCCCACCCGTCGTCTCGGACGCGGACTCGATGCCCTGATCGGCGCCCGGAAGCCAGCCGCCACAACGTCTATTACCGAACAAATACCGGCACAAAATGAGACGGAACGCAGCGCGCTCCGCTCCATTCCGATAGGGCAGATCCGTCCCAACCCGTTCCAGCCCCGCCAGGAGTTCCGGCCCGAACAGTTGGCCGATCTCGAAGCCAGCCTCCGCGTGAACGGCCTCCTCCAGCCCATCACGGTTCGCCCTGCGTCTTCCGGGAACGGCTACGAACTGATTGCGGGCGAACGGCGCTACCGGGCCGCGAGCCGCCTCGGCTGGACCGAAATCCCGGCCCTCGTCAAACCGGTCGACGATCGGGATGCCCTTTCCCTGGCGCTCGTCGAAAACCTGCAGCGCGCCGACCTCGATCCTGTAGAAGAGGCTGAAGGCTACCAGCGCCTGCTCGAGGAGTTTTCCGCCACCCAGCAGCAGGTGGCCGATGCCGTGGGCAAGGACCGCTCCACGGTGGCCAATGCCCTGCGCCTGCTGCAGCTCCCCGCGGCCGTGCGCCGTCTCCTCCAGGAAGGGCAGATCACCCCGGGACACGCCCGAGCCCTGCTCGGTCTTGCCAACGACCGCGCCATGACGGACCTGGCGCGCGAAAGCGTGGCCCAGGGATGGTCGGTGCGGGAGATGGAGCGCCGAGTGAAGGCGGCCCGGCCCGGCAAGCCGTCGGCTACGCCGGCGCCCCGCGCCACCACTTCAGCGCCCCGTGCCGCCGCGGCCGAAACCCGGCGCCTCGAAGAGCTGCTCCGCCGCCGTCTGCAAACCCAGGTGCAGATCACGGCATCCGGCCAGGATCGCGGCGAAGTTCGTATCACGTTCACCTCCAACGACGATCTCGAGCGTCTGCTGGAGCTGATGGGTATTTCGCTCGACTGACGAAATATCAAACCATAACGAGCACACCAATGCGTCACGTCAACAACATTCGTTCGTCGGTGCGCTCTTTCCTCGCGCGAACCCTGCGACCACGCCTGGCCATCGTTCCGCTCCTGGCCGTCCTGGCCGGAGGAGCCTGCGGCGGTGGCGAACGTGGCGGCGACGAGTTCCGGGTGGCGCTGCTCACCCCCGGTCCCGTTTCCGATCAGGCGTGGAACCGCGGCGCCTACGACGGCCTGCTCGCGATCCGCGATTCCCTCGGCGCCCGGATCAGCCACATCCAGACCAGCACCCCCGCCGAGTTCGAGGAGAACTTCCGGCAGTACGGGGCGCAGGGGTACGACCTCGTCATCGGCCACGGATTCGAATTCCAGGACGCAGCCATGCGCGTGGCTCCCGACTATCCGAACACGGTGTTCGTATGCACCTCGGGGAACAGCACCGCGCCCAACCTGGCCGGCATGAACTTCGCCTTCGAGGAGGCGTCCTTTCAGGCCGGCATGATCGCGGGACAGCTCACCCGGTCCGGCGTGATCGGCGCGATCGGCGGCAACGAGCTCCCGCCGGTGCGCGCCAGCTTCGTGGCCTTCGAGCGCGGCGCCAAGTTCCTCAATCCGCGCGTCACCGTGCTCGTGTCGTACCTCGGCACGTGGGACGACGTCAGCGCCGGCAAGGAGCAGGCGCTCGCGCAGATCGCGCGCGGCGCCGACATCATCTTTCAGAACGCCGACGCCGCCGGACTCGGCATCTTCACCGCCGCGCGCGAAAAGAACGTGCTCACCTTCGGCGCCAACGCCAACCAGAACGACATCGCACCCGAGCACATCATCGGCTCTGTCGCGATCGATCTGCCGCGCGCCCTGCTCACCGTGGCCCGCGAGGTGCAGACCCGGACTTTCACGGGCACGGTGTACCAGTTCGGACTGCGCGCGGGCATCGTCAACCTCGTGCTGAATCCCCGGTTCGAGTCCCGGATCCCGTCCGACCTCCACGCCCGCGTGGACTCGGTGGGCGACGCGATCCGGGAAGGACGCTTCCACGACATGGACGACGTGCTGCTCCCCGCCGATCGCCGGTCCACGGCGCCGCAGCCGTGACGACGCGCCGGCATCCCATGAAACGGCGCGTGTCTCTCATGACGACCCGCACGTTGGCCCGCCGCATCCGCTCGCGCATCACGTCATGAACGCGCCCGTTTCGACACCGCCCACCGACCCCACGCCCGCTCCCGTCGCCCTCGACGATATCGTGCGCGCGCTCGACACCGAGCTCCGCACCGCCGACATCGCCGACTACGGCGGCGCGCACAACGGCCTGCAGGTGGCCAATCGCGGCGGCGTCACGCGCGTGGCCACGGCCGTCGATGCCTCCCGCGATTCCATCCGGGACGCCGCGGCGCTGGGCGCGAACCTGCTCCTCGTGCACCACGGACTCTTCTGGAGTGGCGTGCAGCCGATCCGCGGCGTCGTCTACGACCGGCTGCGGCTGCTCTTCGATCACGACATCGCGCTCTACAGCACGCACCTGCCGCTCGACGGTCACCCCGTGCTCGGCAACAACGTGCAGCTCGCCCGCGCGCTCGACCTCGTGCCCACCGGCGAGTTCGCCCTGCACAAGGGCGTCGCAATCGGCGTGCGCGGATCGACCGATCTCGACACCGCCGCGCTCGTGGCGCGCGCGGGCGCCTATGCGGCGCAGTACGGAGGCACCGTGCGCACCTCTCTCCCGCCCGATGGACGCCGCACGAGACAGTGGGCGCTCTGCACCGGCGGCGGCGCCAACAGCGACACGCTGCGCGAGGCCCGCGAGCTCGGCGTGGATACGCTCATCGTGGGCGAAGGGCCGCATCACACCGCGGTGGACGCCATCGAACACGACCTGTGCGTCATCTATGCCGGTCACTACGCCACCGAAACGCTCGGCGTGCAGGCCCTGGGCGCCTGGCTCACCACGCATTTCGGTCTGCCGTCCACGTTCATTCTGCGTCCGACCGGGCTGTGAGGGACGGGTGACCGGACCCGTGGCGGACACACCCGCGCTCGCGCTGCATCATGTGCACAAGGCGTTCGGCGCGGTGCATGCGCTCCACGACGTGTCGTTCCGCCTGCGGCCCGGCACGGTGCACGCGCTGCTCGGCGAGAACGGCGCCGGCAAGACCACGCTCATGCGCATCGCGTTCGGGCTGCTGGCGAGCGACACCGGCGGCGTTGAAGTGGCGGGCACGCCGCTCAGTGGCGACGGACCGCCGCGGGACGGTCTCACCACGGGCCCCACGGTGCCGTGGCGTGCGATTCCGCGCACCCATTCGCCGGCCGATGCGATCGCGCGCGGACTCGGCATGGTGCACCAGCACTTCACGCTCGTGCCCGCCATGACCGTGGCCGAAAACGTCGCGCTGGGCGCGCATGGCCGATACACACCCGCAGCCGTCGCCGAACAGGTGCGCGCGATCGGCGAGCGCACCGGGCTCCGGCTCGAGCCGTACGCGCGCGTGGCCGATCTGTCCGTGAGCGCCCAGCAGCGGTGCGAGATCGTGAAGGCGCTCGTGCGCGACGCGCGCGTGCTCATTCTCGACGAACCCACTGCCGTGCTTGCCCCCGACGAAGCGCAGGTGCTGCTTGCCTGGCTGCGCGCGTTCGCCGATGTGCAGCCGGATCACGCGGTCGTGCTCATCACGCACAAGCTGCGCGACGCGCTCGCCGTGGCCGACGACATCACCGTGCTGCGCCGAGGCCGGCATGTGGTCACTGGAGCCGCGCGCGACTTCACCGAGCAGACGCTCGCCGACGCCATGCTCGGTCCCGGCGAACGTTCGCATACGGTGGAGGAAGAGGTCCTGCCGCACGTGACCGCGCACGCGGACAGCGTGGGCGCGCATCACGTCGTGCTCCAGGCCGACGCGCTCGCCGTGCGGGATGCACACGGCGTGATGCGCGTGCGACAGGCGTCGTTCGGCGTGCGCGCCGGCGAGATCGTGGGCGTCGCGGCCGTGGAAGGCGCCGGCCAGGCCGAACTGTTGCGCGCCATGGCCGGCCTGCGGCCGGTGGCGGGCGGGCGGCTGCACGCTCCGGACGACGTGGGATTCGTGCCCGAGGACCGTCATCACGACGCGCTCCTGCTCGACGCATCGCTCACCGAGAACTTCGCACTCCGCGACGCCGGAGCGCGGCGGGGACGCGTGCCGTGGCGCGCCTTCGCGGCCCACACCGCGGAGCTCCTCGCCGGCCGCGACGTGCGGGCCAGCGGAGCAGACACCACCGCGCGCACGCTGTCCGGCGGCAACCAGCAGAAGTTCATTCTCGCACGCGCGCTCGACGATGCGCCGGCCGCGCTCGTGGTGGAGAACCCCACGCGCGGGCTCGACTTCCGGGCCACGGCCGCGGTGCACGATGCCCTGCGCGATGCGCGGGATGCCGGGATCGCGATCCTGTTCTACAGCAGTGATCTCGACGAAGTGCTGTCGCTGGCCGACCGGGTGCTCGTGATGCACGACGGCACGGCCCGCGAGGTGCCGCGCGACCGGGACATCGTGGGGCACGCAATGCTGGGGGCGTCGTGAGCGGAACGACGCATGACGCGGAATATCGCGATCGGCTCGTGCATACGCGCGCATCGATGCCGCGACTGCTGTCCCATCTCACCCGGCTCGGCGCGCTTTTCCTGATCACGCTCGTGCTGCTGGTGCTGCTGCTCCTGGTCACCGGCCACGAGCCCGCCGGCGCGCTGCGCGCACTCGTGCATGGTGCGTTCGGCTCGTGGTACGCGATCACGTCGGCCACGCTCGTGCGCGCCGTGCCGCTCGCGCTCACGGGGCTCGCGGTGGCGCTTGCATTCCGCGCCGGGCTGCTCAACATCGGCGCCGAAGGACAGCTCCTCGCCGGTGCGGCCGCGGCGACCGCCACGGCCGCCCTCGCCGCGCCGATCGTCGGCGTGGCCGCGCTGCCGCTCGCGCTCATGGCCGGCATGGTGTGCGGCGCCCTGTGGGCCGGCATCGCTGCTCTCCTCCGGCAGCGCTTCGGCGTGCTCGAGGTGATCAGCACCATCATGCTCAACTTCGTGGCGCTGTACGCCGTGGGGTGGCTCGTGCGCGGGCCGTTGCAGGAGCCGTCGCGCATCTATCCGCAGAGCGCGTCGCTCGCCTCGTCGCTGCACCTGCCCACCCTGGTGCCGGGCACGCGGCTGCACGTGGGCGCGCTGCTCGCCGTGCTTCTGGCCGCGGGCGCGTGGTGGTGGCTGCGGGAAACGGCCGGCGGGTTCCGTCTCCGGGTGGTGGGCATGAACGCGCGCGCTGCCGCCACCACCGGCCGCATCGATGTCGCGCGCGTGAGCGTGCTCGCCTTTCTCGCGAGCGGGGCGCTCGCCGGACTCGCCGGCGCCGTGGAACTCACGGGTGTGACGTACGCCCTGTACGAGAATCTGAGTCCAGGTTATGGATATACCGCCATTGCCGTGGCGCTGCTCGCGCGGCTCAATCCGCTCGGTGTGCTCGGCACCGCGCTCCTCTTCGGCGCGCTGCAGGCGGGCGGCAACGCCATGCAGCGTGACGCCGGTGTGCCGATTGCCCTCGTGAACGTGGTGGAGGCCGTGATCATCCTGCTCGTGATCGCCGGCGATCGCGTGCGTGGATTCCGCCGGCGGTCCGATGCGCCGGCCGACAACGGCTCCGTGGGTCCGCTGGCCGTTCCCTCCGTTCACCCCGAATCCGCGGCATGATCACCCCTCTCGACGATTTTCTCGCCGCCACCGTACGCACCGCCACGCCGCTCGCGCTCGCGGCGCTCGGCGAGTGTGTGACCGAACGGAGCGGCGTGATCAACATCGGACTCGAAGGCGCGATCATCTGCGGCGCGTTCTCCGCCACCGTCGTAGCCGGCAGCGTGGGCGTTACCGCCGGCTTCGCGGCCGGCGCCGCGGCAGGAATCGCGGTCACGCTCCTGTTCGCGCTCTTCACCGTGTATCTCCGCGCCGATCAGATCATCACCGGCACCGCGATCACGCTGCTCTCGCTCGGCCTCACCGGCCTGCTGTACCGCACCGTGTACGGCGCCACCGGCGTGGGGCTCACGATTCCCACCGTGGGCGAACTGCCGGTGCCGGGGCTTTCGTCGCTGCCCGTGATCGGACGGGCGCTGTTCGCGCAGCCGGTCGTGACCTACGCGCTGTATCTGATCGTGCCGCTCATGACCTGGTGGTTCTTCCGCACGCACGCCGGGCTCGCGCTCCGCGCCGTGGGAGAAAGCCCCGATGCCGCGCTCGCTGCCGGCGTGGCCCCGCGCCGCGTGCAAGCCTTGGCCGTGCTCACCGGCGGCGCGTTCGCCGGCGTGGCCGGCGCCACGCTCGTGCTCGCGCAGTCGGGCACGTTCGTGGAAGGGATGAGCGCGGGCAAGGGGTTCATCGCCATCGCCATCGTGGTGCTGGGCCGGTGGACGCCGCTCGGCGTGGCCGGCGCCGCGCTCCTCTTCGGCGGCGCGAGCGCGCTCCAGTATCTCTTCCAGTCTCTCGGCTGGCGCGAAGTGCCGTATCAACTGTTTCTCGCGCTGCCGTACGTGTTCACGCTCGTGATCCTGGCCCGTGCCAGTGCGCGGGCCGCCGCGCCCGCGGCGCTCGCGCGGCGCGAACTCACGCTCGGATAGCGTGCACGCATAGATTCCGCGCATGACCGCGCTCACGTTCGACAACCGCTTCGTGCGCGAGCTGCCCGGTGATCCGGACACCTCCAACCGGCGCCGTCAGGTGCTCGGCGCCTGCTGGAGCAGCGTGGAGCCCACGCCCGTGGCCGCGCCCGTGCTGCTGGCGCACGCGCGTGAAGTCGCCGAGCTCGTGGGGTTCGGCGACGACGACGTGCGATCGCCCGAGTTCGCCCGCGTATTCGGAGGCAACGCGCTCCTTCCCGGCATGCAGCCGTACGCGGCCTGCTACGGCGGCCATCAGTTCGGCCACTGGGCCGGCCAGCTCGGCGACGGACGCGCAATCACGCTCGGCGAGGTGGTCAACGCCCGCGGCGAGCGGTGGGAGCTGCAGCTCAAGGGCGCCGGTCCCACGCCGTACTCCCGCACCGCCGACGGGCGCGCCGTGCTGCGTTCGTCCATTCGCGAGTTCCTGTGCAGCGAAGCCATGCACCATCTCGGCGTGCCCACCACGCGCGCGCTGTCGCTCGTGGGCACGGGAGAACAGGTGGTGCGCGACATGTTCTACGACGGACATGCGCGCGCCGAACCCGGGGCGATCGTGTGCCGCGTGTCGCCGAGCTTCATCCGGTTCGGCAACTTCGAGATCCTGGCCGCGCGTGACGAACGCGCGCTGCTCGAGCGGCTCGTGGATTTCACGATCGCGCGGGACTTCCCGCATCTCGAGGGAGACACGACCGAGAAGCGCGCGGCCTGGTTCCGCGAGGTGTGCGAACGCTCCGCGCGCATGGTGGTGGAATGGATGCGCGTGGGATTCGTGCACGGCGTGGTGAACACCGACAACATGTCCATCCTCGGCCTCACCATCGATTACGGGCCGTACGGCTGGCTCGAGAACTTCGATCCCGACTGGACGCCCAACACCACCGATGCCGCGAATCGTCGCTATCGCTACGGCCAGCAGCCCGCGATCGTGCAGTGGAATCTCGTGCGGCTCGCCGAAGCGCTCGTGCCCGTGTTCCCGTCACCGGCGCCGCTCGAAGCCGGCCTCGACGCGTTCGTCACCGTGTACGACGACGCATACGAGCGCATGCTCGCGGCCAGGTTCGGATTCCGCTCGTTCGCCGACGACGGCGCGCAGGAGCTCGCGCAGGGCGCGTTCGCGCTGCTGCGCGCGGTGCAGGCGGACTACACGCTGTTCTTCCGCGCGCTCGGCGATCTCGCGCCCGTGATTCCGCCCGACGCGGCGCCGGTGGACATGCTGGGCGACGTGTTCTACGACCACGACGCCCTTGGCACGCACCGGGAGGCGTTCATGCACTGGCTGCGGCGCTGGCACGCGCACGTGTCGGCCGGCGGCGAAGGACCCGCCGCGCGCCGCGCGCGCATGCACGCGGTGAATCCGCAGTACGTGCTGCGGAACTGGCTGGCGCAGGAGGCCATCGATCTCGCCGAGCAGGGCGACGTATCGCGTGTGCAGGAGCTGCTCGACGTGATGCGCCGGCCGTACGCGGAGCAGCCGGGGCGGGAGGCCTTCGCGGCGAAGCGGCCGGACTGGGCGCGGCACCGGGCCGGGTGTTCGATGCTGTCGTGCAGTTCGTGAGGGAACATCAGCGCGATGCGGCGCGCCGGTGACGTGAACGAGACTATTGCCGCCGCCGCGACATCACCCAGAACGAATTCGGTTCCGGACCGGCCAGTTGGGCGCTGTAGCGAGGGAGCAGAAGGCGCACGTCGCGCTGTTGCCGGTAGAGCCGGTTCAACAGCATCAGCTCCGACATGAGCGGCACGTCGTCTTCGAGGCTCTGCAGTTCGATGACACCGGTATCCGGCGCAGTGATCCGGCGATACCGGTCGAACGCATCGTGTCGGCGCACCAGTGTTTTTCCGTCGGGCGTGAAAACGAAGCCGCGTTCACCGCCCAGGGAGACGGGCTTCGGGCTCACCAACTGTTCGACGGGAAGCAGCCACACCTCGATGCTGTCGCCCTCGACGCGCATGGAAAACGGCGCGAACTGGCGGTTCTCGCGATTGAATGGCTCGTATCCTTCCTCGATGCCGCGGCGGGTGGCGTGCAGTTCGGCGAGAATCGCACTGGTATCCACGGCGCCCGTGTAGCGCTCCCGGCGCGTGAGATCCACGAGACTCAGGAGATGCGCCTCGGTGAACGTGCTGTCGGGGGTGAGAAAGGCGCCGAGCGTTCGTCCGTGCTGCCGGAGACAGAGACCGGCGCGTCCCAGCGAATCGGGCGGGCCGAACACGCCGGCCGCGCGGGCCTGTGATGTCATGACCGCGCATTCGACGGTGGCGATCAGCAGCCGGGCCCGGCGGTCCACGCGATCGAATGCCTGCGAGGGAATCTCGGAGGATGGCGCCGTCGTATCGCGCCTCGCGGAGTCGGTCTGCGCGGCCAGCGGCAAGGCGAACCCCGCCAGGCACAGCACGAACATCGCCGCATGATGGCGGCGGCCGGAGCGGGTTACGACAGAGTATGACGGTGTACTCATGGTCACCTGATCAGGGGATCTCTCAATGTATCACACGTAGTCACCCGATCGACGCCGATCCCTACCGCCGCGCCGGCTTCAGATCGTAGACGCCGATGAGCTGCTCCCCTGCCTCGCCTTCCTCACGCAGCCAGACCCGGTCTCCGCGCACCGCCATCAACTCCGTGGCCGGCGGGAACACCACCCGTCCGATGAAGCCGCCGCTCTCCGAATCGAACAGGTCGAACGCATTCCGCTCGCGCCACGTAAGGAGCGGACGATCGTCCCCGGCCTTTCGAGGCGGGATGTCGCGCTTCTCGGCCACCGTGTGCACGTGCACCCACGTCCGGCCCACGTCGTCGATGCGCAGGGCGCGCAGCAACGGCTTCTCGGCCGGGATCGGGACCAGGGACGGATCGTTCCGGGCGAACCAGGCGCGCCAGGCTTCCCATTCGGCGTGTTCGGCGCGGTCGTATCGCACGGCCTGCACGTCGCGGCGCAGTTCGCGCACACGACCGTCCGGATCCCGCAGCGCCACGTGATAGGTTCGCGGGCTCGCGAGTGCGATCACTCCTGTCGCGCCGATCGTGTGGAGGGAATCGTACGGTTGTGATACGTAGCAGCCGTCGGTCGTGCAGAGCATGAAGCTCGGGCCCGCGCTGTTGCCGGGCGAAGGCACGCGCACCGAATCGAGACGCTCCCCGGTGTCCGACCGTATCACGTATTGCGTGGGGATCCGGGACTCGTCGGTGATCCCGGATATCTCGGATACCATCCAGCTCCTGTTCCAGAGTCGGCCGGCCGTGTCGATCAGAAAAGCACCGAAGCCGTTGCCGAAGGCGATGTTCATCCCGCGTGTGAACTCGTCGTCCGCACCGAAAAAGACGAACCGGCCGCTGGCGGGATCGCCGACCACGAGCGACGAGTCCCGTCCGAGCGCCAGCGCGCCGCAGTCGCGGTATTCGCCAGGACCGCCTCCCTGACGTCCTGCGTACCGGATGAATCGACCGGTGTCATCGTAGCGCCGAATGCGCATGTCGCTGCGGTCACACGTGTAGAACCCTCCGTCCGGCGCCGCGAGAATCGTGATGATCTGGCCGAAGGCGTATTCCGGCTCTCCATCGAGTTCTCCGATCCGCAGCACGCGTTCGGCCACGATCGAATCGGTTCCCACGCGCAACCCTCCCGCGAGCGAACCGGCGGCTCCGCCAATGATGGACGCAGTTTCGTCGGCCGGCGTACAGCCGAGGCTGCCCAGCAGCAGCGCAAACGCGGTCGTTCGGAGGAGGGAGGGCATACCGGTGACAGTGCAGCACGCGCTGGCGCAGTGCAAGCGCTGCACAAGCGCCATGCGAGCCCGATGGGTGTGAAGCTGCGCTATTGGACGGGCCACCGATGGCGCACCCCAATCGTCCAGACCTGCTCCCTGGTCCCCACTCCGCGCATGCTGGGCTCCCGGAGCGAAAGATCGATGTCGAACCGCTGAAGAATCGGCACGTGCACTCCCATCACCGTGCCGTCGCCGCCGGCGATCAGCAGGCGCGGTCCTCGTTCACCAAAGGTGTAGCCGAAGCCGAGGTAGCGGAAATCACCGGTCGTGGTGAAGTACCGGGGATCGCCGTAGTGTCCTTCGAGAAAGAATCCGCGGTGTGCACCGAGACGCGCCGTGGACACGAAGGCCGTGCCGCCGGTTTCGATGCCTTTCCGGCTCATCGTCCCGTTCATCACGCCCGCGCTGAACAGCGCATTCCGTCCTTCGAGGGTGACGTCGGCGCCCAGCGCACGCATGTTCACGGGGCGCGGCGGCCGCTCGACCGGCCCGGTGCCCATGGACTGCACCACATCGCGACCGGTGAGCATGTTTCCCTCGACGGTCAGTCGCGTGCCGTTGGTCAGGTGGCGGCGGACACCGAGCGAGAACCGCTGCGCCCCGGTCTTCCGCTTCGCCTCGGTATGGGTCACGGTCGGAGCGCCGCACAGGTCTTCCCCGTGCTCCGTGCCGATGATCTGATCATACGCGCCGCGCCAGATCGAACCGCCCATGATGAGCTCGGTACGCGGCATGATGTCCGCCGGCTCCTGCAGGAGCAGCAGCGCGCCGAACGACGGGGCGATCGGGAGCGCGCGGCGCCATGGCAGCGCACGCACGATCGCCGCGAGCAGGAGCGCACCGGACACACCCGTGAGCACGATCCGCTCGAGCGGCGTGAACCACCCGGTGAACGCGAACACGGACGTGATCACGAGCGCGCCCACCACGAACGCCGCGTGGAACGCCCGTGATTCATTCGTGTCACGCAGGACCACGTGACGTGTGGACGGCATCGTGGCCGGTGCGGCGGTGCGGCGCACCAGCCGCAGCGTCCAGACGAGCACGGCCAGTCCGATGGCGAGCATGAACCACTGCACCGGATTGAGTCCGGCGTGTACCTCGCGTCCGTCGCGCACGAACTCGGTGAGGAACCGGAGGCCGGCGTATCCCGCCACGCCCAGGCCGATACGCCGCCCCGGCACGCCGGCAGGCAGCCGCCGCGCGAGCACGCCCAGCAGCAGCAGGTCCGCGCCGGCTTCGTAGAGCTGCACCGGATGGATCTCCCACGGCAACCCGTCGGCCTCGGTGCCGCGGCAGCAGCCGGCGAGGAAGCATCCTACGCGTCCGATCGCCATGGCCACGAGCGCGGGGTGGACGAGCGTATCGAGCGAACGACGTACGCCAAGCCCGAGCACGCGCGCCGCGGCCATCGCCGAGAGTACGCCGAGCAGGAGGCCGCCCAGGATCGTCTTGTCGCCCGGGGCGCCGCCTTGCAGGTCGAAGAAGACCTTGGAACCGATGAGGCCGCCGGAGAGCGCGGCCGCGAGCAGCACGAGCCAGGCGAGCGGCGGGTGGCCATCGACCCGGGCGCGGTGGATGGCGAGACCGATCCCGGTCATGACCGCGAGTACGAGCAGGACGTTGTAGGGGCCTGCGAGCAGAATGTCGACGAGTCGCATGGGGCACCTTCGGGGCTGGAGGTCCGGTCGCACGCGGTACCGCGGGTGCGCGGTCCGTCGTGCCCTCCACGATTGCGCCCGCCCGCCGGCGGCTCCCATACGTGCGATGACGTAGGCAGCCGGCGGCGATGGCGGAGATCAGACCCCGAAGTGGCCGAGCGCGGCCCTCATTCCACCCTGGTCGCGATCCACCAGGTCGTCCCGCCCGCGTCCTTCACGCCGCCGCGCTTGTCCGCGTCGTCCTTCTTCACCGGTTCCTGCACCGACGTGGCGCCGGCCTCGAGCGCCCGGCGGTATGTCGCGTCCACATCGGGGACGTACACATGGACGTGCGACGGCACCGGCGGCCAGCCGTCCACGCCGTCGGCGATCATCAGCACCGTGTCGTCCAGGCGGACCTCGGCGTGCATGACCCGGCCCGACGGGTCGGGGAAGCGCCGCAGCTCCTCGGCGCCGAAGACGCGCCCGAGAAAGGCAATCGTGTCGCTCGCGCCGTCCACGATGAGGTACGGGGAGACGGTGGTGTAGCCGGATGGCTTGTGGGAGGTGGTCATGGGGGCTCCGGGTGAGAGTGAGGACGGATGATACACGGCGGGCAGACAATGGTGACCAGCGACTATGGCACGCCCAGCCGAAACTCCCCGCTCCCCACGCTCACCCCGTTCACCTGCACCTCGATCCGGTGCACGCCCGGATAGTACCGCCGGGTGGTCACGGGCCGCATCGAATGCCGCTTCGCGAGCGTCCGCTCGTCCCCCGGGACCAGCTCGATCTCCCACCCCTTGAACACCTTGGGCGACGTCCCGCCGTTCGCCTTCACGTAGTGCATCACGTAATCGATCGCGAGCCGCTGCGTCGTCTTCGCCCGCTTCCCGCGCGCGGCGAGCACGACCGTGAGTGTGACGGACTCCCCCACCTTCACCCGCGCCGGCGACACGCGCACGGTCACGTCGCCCGTGAACCGCTCGCCCACGCCCCACGCCCGCAGCACCCGTGCGTCGCCCTTCTTGATGAGCGTGCGACTTGCATGCCGGAGCAGTGCCCGCCGTTCGGCGCTCGCGCCGCTCAGATGCGTTTCGAGCCACTCGGCCACGAGCGCCGGATGATCCTTCGCGATGTCGTTGAGATGATTCGCGACACTGCGCCGCACATACTCGCTCTCGTCGTCCTGCAGCGCACGCAGCAGCGGCAGCGTGGGCGACGGATCCGCGATGAGCGTCTTGAGCTGCAATCCCCACGGCAAGCGCGGCCGGCTCCCTTCGCTCACCAGCCGTCGTACGTGCGGACTCGGATCGCGCACCCACTCGGCGAGCGTACGCAGCACGAGCTCCGGATGCGCCACGAGGAACGGACGGATCGCGAACTCGGCCGTGAACCGCTGCGTGAGCGCGTGCAGCACGCGGAGCGCGCGTTCGGGGTGTGCGAGCCCCTGCCGCGCCACGTATTCCCCAACCGGCCAGAGGATCCACCCCTTCAGTCCGCGGTCATCGCTGGAGAGACCGGCCATCGCGTCACCGGCTTCCGGCAGCGCGAGCGACGCCTCGATCACGTCGGCCGCGTGCGGGAACTCCGCGGGGAGCGTGGCTTCGAGCGCATCGGCGATCTGCATGGCGCGCGCCTTCATCTCGAGCGCATCGAGCTCGTGCGTGGCGAGCGTGATGAAGCGCGGCGCGTCGAACGCGGGCCACGCGCGCGCGAGGTGCGCGGCCGCCGAGCGGACGGGCACGGCGTTGATGAGATTCTTGAACGGTTCGGGCACGGGCGGGAGGTTCCGGAAGGTTCCGCGGAATATATCGTTTCCGCGTCCGGCACTCCTCCCATTGCGTCCGCCGTGTCCACGCGGCATGCTCTCGCGTGCCCTCCTCCCTCGACACTCCACCGCTCACGCTGCGCCGAGAGCTCGGCCGCGTCGCCCTCGCGCTGATCGCGCTCAACGGCATGATCGGCGCGGGGATCTTCGGACTCCCCGCCGACGCCGCCCGGCTCACGGGGCTTTTCAGCCCCGTGCTTTTCCTCCTGTGCGGCGTACTCATGGCGATGCTCATGCTGAGCTTCGCGCAGGCGGCCAGCTATTTCCAGGACACGGGCGGGCCGATTCTCTACACCGGCACCGCGTTCGGCCCGTTCGCGGGATTCCAGACCGGGTGGCTGCTCTACGTGGGACGCGCCACGGCATTCGCCGCGAACGCGAATCTCTTCGCCACGTATCTCGGGAACTACATTCCGGCGGTGAACGCGGGAAGCGGACGCATATTCGTGATCGTGGCGATCGCGTCCGTGTTCGCCTGGCTCAACGTCACGGGCGTGAAGCAGGGGATGGGCGCGATCCTCATGATCAGCGTGGCCAAGTTCGTGCCGCTCCTGGTGTTCGTGCTGGTGGGGCTCACGTACGTGCGCCCCATGATGTTCGCGGACGCCACGGTGCCGGCGATCGGCACGCTCGGCGAGGCGGCGCTGATCGTGTTCTACGCGTTCGTGGGTTTCGAGGGCGCGCTCGTGCCGGCCGGTGAATCGAAGGATCCGCGCCGCGATCTCCCCAAGGCACTGCTGGTGACGGCGCTCGCGGGCACGCTGCTGTACGTGGGCATCCAGATCGTGAGCGTGGCCCTCACGCCGGATCTCGCCGGCTCCACCCGTCCGCTCGCCGACGCCGCATCCGTGTTCATGGGGCCGCTCGGGGTGGCGATGATCTCGTTCGCGGCCATGGCGTCGATCGTGGGGAATGTGGCGTCATCGGTGCTGGCTGCGCCGCGTATGACGTACGCGCTCGCGCACGAAGGATCGCTCCCGCCGGCGCTCGCCCGCGTGCATCCGCGCTGGCGCACGCCGTACGTGTCCATCCTCGTCTACCTCGCGCTCGGCGTCACGCTCGGCGTGGCCGGCACGTTCACGCAGCTCGCGGTGATGAGCTCCCTGGCGCGCCTCATCGGATACGCCGCAAGCCTGGCCGCGCTGCCGAGGCTGCGCCGCCGGTTCGGCGGAGAAGCACAGGCCATGCACTTGCCGGGCGGACTCGCCATCCCTGTCGCGGGACTCGCGATCTGCACCTGGCTGATCCTGCAGGTGCGGTGGGAGGCCGTGTGGAAGACGGCGGTGCTGGCCGGCGTGGGGACGCTGCTGTACCTGGCCGCGCGGCGGACACGGCAGCGGTCGTAATCGACCGTAACATCATCGGCGACGCGCTGCGACCGAAGGCGCACCATGGCGAGCGGCCGATCGGAGACTCGTCATTCCCCAGCGCCGCGCGCGAGCTCCGCGGCGCATGCGGCATCACTCGGCGCGAGCGGATAGGCCGAGAACTCGTCCGCCGACACCCACGCCAGGGCCGCATGTTCGTGGGCGTACGGTATGCCGTCCACCACGGCGTCCACGAACACCACCTCGAATGCGCTGTCGCCATCACGGTGGGCACATCGTTCGGCGCCGATCGACCGCAGCGTGACACCGAGCTCTTCGCGAAGCTCCCGCGCGAGCGCGTCGTGATCAGACTCGCCGGGTTCCACCTTGCCGCCGGGAAACTCCCAGCACCCGGCGTGGCGCTTGCCGGCAGGACGCAGCGCGAGCAGCCAGCGGCCGTCCCGATGGATGAGGGCGGCGAGGACGCGAATGAGGGCGGTGGACATGTCGGTACCGAAGATCGACCGCGGAATGGCGTCGGGCAACGAGGTCCATGCGTGCACCGGCACGCCGGGTGCGCCCGGACCGGCCAACAGTCGATATGACGCCCGCTACCGCGTCACCACGCCCGTCATCCGCACCACCTCGAAATCGCTCCCGCGGAGCTGCTTGAGCGTGTTCATCTCCATGTCGTTCCAGCGCGCGTCCGCCGTGCCCGACACGAACCAGTCGCTCCCGTTGTCGGCCACGATCATGCCGTACGTCTTGAGCGCGCGCAGGATCACCTGCGCACTCGGCGGATAGCCGCTGATGTTCACGCTCGACTTGAGCCGCACCCGCATCCCCATCGGCGGCCGGAGCGACGACGTATCGCTGCTCGCCCAGTGCCGCGCCGGATGCACGTACGCGCGCCGAGTGCGCGACACGGTGAAGCGGAGCGCGTGCCGGATCTCCCCCGCCGCCACTTCCTCGTAGCGCACGAGCCCGGGGAGGATCGGGAGACCGGCGGCGTCGGCCGAGGTCCACCCTGCGGGCCGCAGCGCGTTCGACGACAGGTCGAACACCGCGCCGGATCCCGCGCGCCAGCTCCCGTCGGGATTGAGGTGCGCGTCGAACAGCTCCCACAGCATCCACCGGTCGCGGTCCACGATGAGGATGTGCCGGTCGCCGGTGGCGTTCGGCCCGCCTTCGATGGGCGGATTCGGCGGAACGGGATACGGCCCGGGGTCGCTCTCGCTCGCGTACTGGAACGTGACCGGAACGCGCGGCTGCGTCCCCGACACCACGACATACGGAATCCCGAACGGCCCGCCGTTCCAGTTGGCGCCGAAGTCCGGATGGAAGCGCTTGGCCGCGCCGATCGCGGCGATGATGGCGTCGGAGTTCGGGTCCACGGCCGCGGTGTCCACCCGCTGATTCCACGGGTTGTCGGCCGGAAACAGGGAGCGAGGCCCGAGGTTCGCGTTGAGGCCGAGCGGGCCCGCGGTCGGCGGTGGCGGTGGCGGCGGGGTGGTGTCGCCCGGCGGGTCGCCGTCGGACGGCCCGGGCGCGAGCGGCGTGCTCCGATCGCAGGCCAGGGCCGCGGCGACGCACAGCAGCAGGGCGCCGGCCCGCAGGCCGCGCGCCAGGAAGGACCTCATGTCGCGAGGAAGGAAAGACACCATGCAGCAATGTGCGGACTCCGCGCCCCGCGCACTGTGACCCGCGGTACCGGCGCGCAGAACGTGATGTCCGCGGCCCGGGGTGTATCGGCGGCGGCGCGCGGGGGTAAGATGTCGTATGCCTGCTCCCCTGCTCCCGATCGCCCGCCGTGCGGCCATCGCCGCGCCGGCCTCCGTTGCCGCACCCGCGCTCGCCGCCCTGGCGCTCGTCGCGCTCGCCTTCGCCGCGCCGGCGGCCGCCCAGCCCGCCACGGCTCCCGCGACCACACAGCCTCCGGCCGCGCAGCCCGCTCCGCGTCCCCATTTCGTGATCCCCGCGCCCGCGCGCGTGGCGCTCGCCCGGACCGGCTCGTTCACCGTCACCGACTCCACGCCCGTGCTCATCGCGCCGGACGCGAGCGACGAGGTAGAACGGCTGGGCCGGCAGCTCGCCACCATGCTCGGCCCGGGCGCCATCCGCGCGCCGCGGCGCGTGCCGACCACGCAGAGCGTTCCCCGCGCGATCCGCCTCGTGATCGATCCCGCGAACGAGGACGCCGGCGCCGAAGGATACCGGCTCGAGGTGCGCGCCGACGGCGTGCAGCTCACCGCGCGCGAAGCCGCCGGTCTCTTCTACGGCATGCAGACGCTGCGCCAACTGCTGCCGTCGTCCATCGAATACCGCGCGGCGTTGTACCGCCGCCTCACGCTCCCCGTGGGCGTGATCACCGACTCGCCGCGCTACACGTGGCGCGGCGCCATGCTCGACGTGTCCCGCCACTTTCTTCCGCTCGAGGACGTGAAGCGGTTCGTGGACGTGATGGCGCTCTACAAGCTCAACCGGCTGCATCTGCACCTGGCCGACGACCAGGGGTGGCGCATCGAGATCCTCTCGCGCCCGAACCTCGCGCGGCACGGCGGCAGCACGCAGGTGGGCGGCGGACCGGGCGGCTACTACACCCAGGCACAGTACACCGACCTCGTACAGTACGCCGCCGCGCGGTACATCACGATCGTGCCCGAAATCGACATGCCCGGGCACACGAACGCGGCGCTCGCGAGCTATCCCGAGCTCAACTGCGACGGCGTCGCGCCGCCGCTCTATACCGGAATCCGCGTGGGGTTCAGCGCGCTCTGCCCGGACAAGGAAACCACCTACGCGTTCGTGGACGACGTGGTGCGCGAGCTCGCCGCGATCACGCCGGGACCGTTCATTCATCTCGGCGGCGACGAGGTGGAAAAACTCACGCACACGCAGTATCTGCGCTTCATCGAACGTGTGGAAGGCATCGTGCGCGCCCACGGCAAGCGCATGGTCGGCTGGGGAGAAATCGCGCCCGCGAATCTCGATTCCAGCACCATCGTCCAGCACTGGCGCACCGACGCGCGCGCGAGCCGCGACTCGGCGCACCTCCACGCGGCGCGCGGCGGCTCGATCATCATGTCGCCGGGCAATCGCACGTATCTCGACATGAAGTACGACAGCACCATCGTGCTCGGCCTCCGGTGGGCCGGCATGATCTCCGTGCGGCACGCCTATTCGTGGGAGCCGAGCACGTTCCTGCCGCGCGTGCCGGCGAGCGCCGTGCTCGGCGTGGAGGCGCCGCTCTGGGCGGAAACGGTGGAGAAGCGGAGCGACTACGAGTTCCTCGCCTTTCCGCGGCTCATCGCCATCGCCGAACTCGGCTGGAGCCCGCAGGCCGCGCGCGGCTGGGACGGGTTCCGCCGGCGGCTCGCCGAACACGGACCCCGTCTGCAGGCCATGGGCGTGAACTACTACCGGTCGCCCGAGATTCCCTGGCGATGAGAAACGCGGCGCGGCGTGCGCGTTCGTGCACGCCGCGCCCTGCCGGTCAGCCCACGGGAGCGCCGAGCCCCTCCGCCAGCAGCGCGTCCACCATCCAGCTCCACTCCTCCACGAGCAGGCCGCTGTTGCCGATGACGCGATACTTGACCTGGCCGCGACGGTCGATGAACCAGGATGAACCAGGTGGTGGCGCTCAGCGCGCCAACTGGAAATCGAACGGCTGATGCACCACCTGCTCCACCGCCACGCCGCCCACGCGCGCCGGCTCGTACACCAGGTCCGCGATCACATTGCGCACGGCCGTGGTGAACAATGGGTGACTCGACTGCATCACCGTGAAGCTGGACCGATCGATCAGACCGTCGGTGCCCACGATGAAGCGCGCGATCACGCGCCCTTCGACCTGCGCGGACTTGAGCATTTCCGGATAGACGAGACGGGCCGCGCGGCGCATCGTGGCCGGCTGCTCCACCTGGGACTCGAAGTAGGGGGAGCTGTCGGACGCGGCCCGCACCGCCGACGAAGAAGCCCTGCTCCGCACCAACGGCATCGCGCGCACTTCGAACGGAATCCGCCGATCCGATGAATCCCGCACCGGGCGTTCCGCGGGACGCGTCTGGCGCAGCGAATCCCGCGTGAACGTGCGGTCGATCTGAAAGACGAACGGGATCTGCACCAGTTGCTTCACCGGCTGTCCGCCCACCCGGGCCGGCTGATAGTGCAACGTCCGCAGCGCGTTACGTACGGACGTGGTGAACAGTTCGTGGTCGGAACGCAGCACCGTGAAGGTGGACGGATCCACGCGGCCGTTTTCGTCCACCACGAAACTCGCCAGCACCGTGCCTTCCACCTGCGCGGAGCGGAGCATCTCCGGATACACCATGCCGCCCGAGCGCTCCAGGGCAGCCGTCTGCTCCACCTGGAACTCGGCGTACGGCGTGTCCACGTTCGATGCGACCGTCACGCTGTCGGCGAGCCGCGCGGCGCTCCGTTCGTCGATGTTGGCCGTGAGAAGATTGCCGGGAATGTGCGTGCCGCACGCGCCGATCACGGCGAGCGCGGCCACGGCGCCGAACGCGAAACGCACGCGCGGCGATGACGCAAAGGGACGCTGCATGGCGCGGATCCGTCGGCCGAGATGGGAACGGGACCCGATCAGCGACGAAGCCAGTCGGAGACGGGAAGCGGGCACCGGATGCTGCTGCGTCATGAAGAGGAGCAGCTTGGCGTAGAGCAGGGGATCACCGCCCGGGCGCAGCGTGCGCGCATCGCAGTCGAGCTCGAGCGCGAGACGAAGACGGCGGGTGATCCACCAGAGCCCCGCGTTCCACGGCATGAGCGCGGTGGCGAAGGCGGCGATCCACATCTGCCGCGGATCGCCGGTGCGGCAGTGCTCGCGTTCATGACGGAGCACGAGCGCGCGGAGCGGCGCGTCGAGCGCCAGCACCCACGGCGGCAGCACCACGCGCGGCGCGCGCCACCCCACCGAGGCGGGGCCGAATCCGTCGGCCAGGAGTACCGGTTCCCCGTCCACGGTGGTGTGCACCGCTTCCCGGGCGAGACGGCGCACATGCCCTGCGGCGCGCAGGAGCCGGACGAGCAGAACGCCGCTCAGCACGAGCCACGCCCCGAGGGCGAGCGAGTCGAACCGGCCCAGGAGGGACACGGCTCGACGCGCCGGGTATTCCATGGCCGCCGGGGAGAGCGCGGCGCCCACGCGCGACCACCACGGCGCGGATTCCGTGATCGGAACCTCCACGCCGGCCGATGGCAACGCCGCGGGCGCCGCGAACACGACCAGTTCCGCGGCCGGCGGGGTCACGAGCGGCCGCACGACGGGAACGAGCACCGGCCACGTCACGGCCACGGCGAGCGCGGCCAGCCAGACGCCGCGGGCTCCGGAGCGGCGCGCGCGGACGAGCGGATCGACGGCCGCGGCGGCCACGCCCACGCAGAGCGTGAACAGCGTGGCGGCGAGCATCCAGGTGAGGATCATGTGTCCTCCTCGGTCCGGTACGGCGAGCGGCGCGTCCGGCGGTCGGCCCGATTGAGCTCACGGGCGAGGCGCGCGAGCTCGTCGGGTGACACGTCCTGCTGTTCGACGAGCCGGGTGATGAGCGCTTCGGGCGAGCCGCCGAAGAGCGACGTGACGAGCCGCGCCAGGGCGTTCTGCTGCGCGGCCTGCTGGGCCACGCGCGGGAAGTAGCGGTGGGCGCGTCCTTCCTCGGTGCGGGTGACGTACTGCTTGACCTCGAGGTTCCGGAGGATGGTGAGCACGGTGGTGTAGGCCAGCGGCACGCCGAGGTGGTCGAGGACTTCGCTGACGGTACCGGAGCCGAGCTCCCAGAGCACGGTCATGACATCGAGTTCGCGTTCGCCAAGGGAAGCGAGATCCTGCGGCACGGGCACCTCCGGGGACGGTCTGGTGAGGGCGGGACAACTATATCAATAGTACTAAGGGTCGAACGAGCCTGCGGGTGGGGGGTTCGAGGGGACTTATTACTATGTTAATAGTTTATGGGAGGGGTGTCAACCGGGCGGGCGACGGGGAACAGCAACAGCAACGGAATCCGCAGATGACGCAGATGAACGCAGATGGAACTGCAAACGAAATGAGGTTTGTTCGTTCATCCCCTGCTCCATCCACGATCCATCTGCGTCCATCTGCGTCCATCTGCGTCATCTGTGGATTCCGTTGCAGTTGCAGTTGCCGTTCCGCCCTTGCCCGCCCCGCGCCCGGACCGCATCCTGGAACATGACTCGCATCCCTGCCCCTCGTCTGCGGACCCATCGTGCCGCAGCCCTCGCACTCTTCCTGACCACCGCCTCGCTCGCCGGTGCGCAGGACACCACCGACCGCTGGGTCGTGTCCAACCACGGCCGCGATGCCGGCGAACTCGCCGTGACCACACGCGGCGATTCGCTGATCGTGCGCTACGTGTATACCGACCGCAACCGGGGCGGACGCGTGGAAACGCGTTACCGGCTGGCGCGCGACGGTTCCGTCCTCGGCGGTGAACAGCGCGCCGTGCTCCCCGACGGCTCGTCCGGTCCACCCACCGAACAGTTCGAACTGCTCGGCGATTCCGTGCGCCGCACACTCGGCACCGCGCCCGCCATCACGGTCGCGCGGAATGCAGGGAGCTACCTGGGGCTCCGAGGCGGCACGCCGTACGAACAGGCCGCGCTCGCCCGCCATCTGCTGGCGCAGCCCGATCGGCGCGCCACGCTGATCGCCGGCGGCGAAGCGCGCGCCGAGATCATCGTGGACACCACGCTTCCCCTCGGCAACGCGCGCCAGCGCGCCCGTCTCGTGGCGATCCATCAGGGCCCGAATACATACCCCGGCAGTCTCTGGCTCGATGAACGGGGCGCCCTGCTCGCCACCAGCGTGCAGTGGTTCATCACCGTACGACGTGGCGCCGAATCGCTGCTGCCTGCGCTCCGCGCGATCGAGCTCCGATGGCGCGACGCACACGGCGAGGCCGTCGCGCAGCGCGTCGTCACCCCCACGAACGGCACGATCGCGATCGTGGGCGGCGACCTCTTCGACAGCGAAGCCGGCGTCATGCGCCCCGCGCAGACCGTGCTCGTGCAGGGCGACCGGATCACCGCCGTGGGGCCTGCCGCCACGGTCACGGTGCCCGCCGGCGCCACCGTGATCGACGCCACCGGAAAGACCGTGATGCCCGGCATGTGGGACATGCACGGACACGCCCAGGTCGCGAGCCAGTCCACGCTCGGTCTCATCCAGCTCGCCAACGGCCTCACCACCGTGCGTGATCTCGCGGCCGATCTCGACGTCGCGGTATCCCTGCGCGACCGGGAAGCGCAGGGCAAGCTCGCCTCGCCGCGTCTGATCCTCGGCGGGTTCATCGAAGGGCCGCTCGCCTGGGCCGGGCCGAGTGAAGCCATCGCCCGCGACGAGGCCGAGGCCCGCGCGTGGGTCGCCCGCTACGACTCGCTCGGCTACCGGCAGATCAAGCTCTACAACGTGGTGCACCCCGATCTCGTGCCCATCATCGCGGCGGAGGCGAAGAAACGCGGCATGCTGCTGAGCGGACACATTCCGCGCGGCATGACCATCGAGGCCGCCATCACGCTGGGCTACGACGAAATCCAGCACGCGGCGTTCTTCTTCTCCAACTTCTTCCCCGATTCGCTCTACGTGCCGCAGATGCGCGCCTATTCGCAGGTCGCCACTGCGGTCGCGCCCACGTTCGATGTCGACTCGGAGGGCATGACCCGGCTGCTCGAGTTCGTGAAGGCGCGCGGCACGGCCGTGGACGGCAGCTTCAACATCTGGATCGGCGGAGGTGGCGCCTCCGTGGGCGCCGGCGGATCCACCGACCAGCTCAAGGCCGACAGCGCATACATGCACCTCCTCCGCCGCATGTACGCGCACGGCATTCCGCTCATCGCCGGCACCGACAACTCCAGCGGCAGCACCTTCCGCCGCGAGCTCGAGATGTACGAGCGGGCCGGGATTCCCGCGCCGCGCGTGCTCCAGATTGCCACGATCGATGCCGCGCGTTTCATGCGCGACGACAAGGACTACGGCAGCATCGCCACGGGGAAGGTTGCCGACCTGCTGATCGTGAACGGAAAACCCGCGGAACGCATCGGCGACCTGCAGCGCATCGAGACCGTGCTGCGCGGCGGCCGCCGCTACGACGTCAGCACCCTGATGACGCAGAACCCCAGACGTGGACCGGGTGGCGCCGAGGGCGATGACGGGCACGGACATCACCCGCATCCCTGATGCGCTCACCAAATCTCTTTCCCCTGAGTCGACATCCCGGAGGCGGGATGCGTGATCCCCGTTCCCGCGGCCGAGGACGAACGCTGCTCCTCGCCGCGCTCCTGGCTCTGCACGCCCCGTTCGTCTCCGCCCAGACTCCCACCACGCCGACGTCGCTGCCGATGCAGGGCAAGACGGTCCTCATCACCGGATCCACCGACGGACTCGGCCGGGAAGTGGCCACGCGCGTGGCGGCGCTCGGCGCGCACGTGATCGTGCACGGCCGCAATGCCGAGCGTGGGAAGGCCGTGGTGGACGAGATCACGGCCGCGGGCAAGGGATCGGCGCGGTTCCATGCCGCCGACTTCGCGTCGATCGCGGGCGTGCGCGCGTTCGCCGCCGAGGTAAAGCGGGATCATCCGCGCATCCACGTGCTGATCAACAATGCCGGCGTGCTGGTGCCGCGCGGCGAAGCGCGTCGCACCAGCGCCGATGGTCACGAGCTGCATTTCGCGGTGAACTATCTCGCCGGCTGGGTGCTCACGCACGAACTGCGGCCGAATCTGGAGCGGGCGGCGCCGTCACGCGTGATCAGCGTGGCGTCGATGAGTCAGTCGCCGATCGATTTCGACGACGTGATGCTCGAGCGGCCGGGCGCGGCGGCGCGCGGCTATGGCCAGAGCAAGTTCGCGCAGATCCTGATGACGGTGGAGCTGGCGCCGGAGTTCTCGGCCCGCGGCGTGACGCTCGTGGCGCTTCACCCGGCCACGCTCATGAACACGAACATGGTGACGGCGGGCGGCATGGCGGCGCGCAGCACCGTGAACCAGGGCGCGGACGCGGTGATGCAGCTCGTCACGCTCGCCGAGCTGCCTGCCGGTGCGTACTACAACGGTCTGCGGGTGGCGACACCGCATGCGCAGGCCGCCGATGCCGAGGCGCGCGCGAGGCTGCGCGCGCTCAGTCGGACGCTGACGGGGGTGCCGTAGGAACGGGAACAGCAACCGCAACAGAATCCACAGATGACGCAGATGGGAACGGATGGCACAGATGGTTATCCGCAGATGACGCAGATGCGCGCAGATAAAAACGGATAGCAGAATGAAGAACGCTCTTACCCATTCATAACTGCAACTCCTGATTAATTCATTCTTACGAGTTCATCTTTCAAGAATTCCCGGTTTTTCATATCGTTTTTCATCTGCGTGCATCTGCGTCATCTGCGGATAATTGTTAATTCATCTGTGTCATCCGTTCCCATCTGCGTCATCTGTGGATTCTGTTGCCGTTGCTGTTCCCCGCGCGCCTCCCCTACATCTCGTCCGCCGACGGCCCGTACATCCCCGGCACCGGAATATCGAGCAGCCGGAGATACACCGTGAGCTGCGCCCGGTGGTGCACGATGTGGTTGAACACCAGCGACCGCAGACACGCCACGCGCGGCATGGTCAGGATCACGTGATCCCCCACGCGCAGCGTCCAGTGCACTCCCATCGCCTCGTCGTCGGTGGCCTCGAGCGCCTGCCGCCCTTCGGCCGTGAACCGGTCGAGCCGCTCGAGCAGCTCCTCGGTGGTGGAGAAAGGCGCCGGCCGGTACGTCCCCGCCCCGAAGTCGAGCTCCGTGGTGGTCACCGTGACGGTGATCCAGTGATGCATCTCGGCGATGTGCGCCGCGAGGGCGCCGAGGGCGTACGACTTGGGATGCGGCTTCCAGTCGGCCTTGTCGGTGGGAACGAGGGCGAGCGCACGACGCGTGTTGACGATTTCGTGCTCGAGTTCCGCGATGAACGCGCGGCTGATGCTCATGAGTGGATGTCCCGGAGTGTCGGAGCGTGGAAAGCCGGTACCGACCGACGGCGATCGGTACCGGAGGGAGGTTTCACGAAATACATGCCCGGTTCGACGTGAGGCAACCCGGCGTCAGACCGGCAGCGGCTGGAGACCCGCCTCGATCTGCGCGCGGTGCGGTTCGAGGAACGGCGGCAGCGCCAGCGATTCGCCCAGCGTCATGGGATCCTCGTCGGCGGAGAACCCGGGACCGTCGGTGGCCAGCTCGAAGAGCGTGCCGCCCGGCTCCCGGAAGTAGAGCGACTCGAAGTAGTAGCGCTCCACGAGCCCGGAGTTCTGCACGCCGTGCCCGCGTAGATGCGCCAGCCACGCCTCCTGCGCCGCATGGTCGGCCACGCGGAAGGCCACGTGGTGCACGCCACCGTACCCCTGCTGTGCGCGCGGGAGATCGGGCCGGGTGAGCACATGCACTTCGGCCGCGGCGCCGCCCGGTCCCATGGAAAACACGGCGATCTCGCGATCGGCCTGGTCCGGATCGGCGTACCGGCCGGCCTCCCGCATGCCCATGATCTCCGTGAGGAACCGCGCCGTGGGCTCGGGCGCCCGCACATGCAGCACCACGGGGCCAAGCCCGCGAATGGCATGCTCGCGCGGCACCCGCGCCGACGCCCACCACGCCTCTTCCGCGGCCGCGAGCCGGGGATCGGCCGGTACCGCCGGGGCAGGCGTGTCGGGATCCGCGGTGAGCGCGAATGGTTGCCCCTCCGTATCGGAAACCCGCAGCACCGTTCGGCCGGCGCGAGCGGTTCGTCCGAGAACGATCATTCGCGCGTCCGCGCGCAGCCGTTCCTCCCACCAGTCCAGCGCCGCCTCCGACGGCACGCGCAGCCCCGTTTCGGCCACCTCGCCGTATCCGGGCCGACGCGGCGGCACATGTCCCCATTCGAAGAAGGTCAGCTCCGTGCCGGGCCGGCCGATGGCATCTCCGTAGAAGAGGTGGTAGGCCGACACGTCATCCTGGTTGACGGTGCGCTTGACCAGCCGAAGTCCGAGCGCCTCGGTGGCCATGGCGAGATTTGCGCCGGCGTGGGCAGTGATGGCGGTGAGATGGTGCAGACCGCCAAGGGCGGGAGGGGTCATGACAAGCTCCTGTGAGATGATATATCACAGTACTGAGATATTTTCCGTACCGCAAGGGCTCATTCACCCCCCCCCCACGATCTCCAAACCGGGTCAGCAGCCCGCGACCGGACTCTCCCATCGGATGCGCCACCGGTCGCCCCGCCGTTCGAGGAGCGCGAGCGACGTACCCGACCCGTCATCCCGACCCAGCAGGACCACCGGATGTGCCGGCGTACCCACCAACACCACGGCCAAGGGTTCGGTGGCAATCACCTCTTCTTCCCGTCCGCTCACACGTTCATGCCACACGATGGCCCACTGCCGCGGCTCACCAACAGTTCGCACGAGAACCAATAGCCGTTCCTCGAGCGGCCGGTCCTCCTGCGGGATGCGGCGCACCAGCACCCCGAGCAGAAAGCCCTCGTCCACGCCACGCGTGCGATAGGCGCGGGTCACGGTGAACGGCAGGCCGTGGAAGGAGCCCGTACTGTCATCGGGAAGCGCCGAGGTGAGCCGGGTGAGGGTGGCAGCCAGCGCCGCCGAATCGCGGGCGGGAAGGGCCTCGATGGAATCGAGGACCACCCCGGTGGCGCGGCCGGCCGGCAGCCCCACCTGCCAGCGGGATACCGGCATCGGCGGCACCGTGCCGGCCGAATCCGCGGCAGGAGCCCCGAGCCGGCCAACCGGCCACGCGGGGCAGGCGCTCGGTTCGACGGAGATCACGTCGTCCATCCGCACCCGTCGCTCTCCCACCCGGCCGGCGCGCGAGAACAGGTCGATGCGTCCGTCCCCGATCCGCCGGCCCAGTCCCGCGGTGTCTCCGATCGACGCTTCGAGTGGAAGCAGCGGACCGAGGAGCGCCACCAGGTCCCCCGCGCCGCCGTCGCCGAGCATGGGCACCACGAGCAGGGCGCCCAGTGCCGGATCGTAGGTGGACGGCGTACTCGTGGTCTCCGGCACGAGCTCCACCGAGTCGACCTCCGGAGGAGGCGGGGGGAGCGCGGGCGGCTCGTCGGCCGGCCGGTCGCACCCCGCAGCCAGCACGGTGGCCACGACCAGGGATATCGCACGCGCCACCGGGCGGCGACTGGACTTCGGATGAGCAGACACGGACACTAATCTGCGCACGGCGGAGCCCGGATGTGAGAGGGCCCCCGCATTCCGCCGCGCAACTCTCCCGCCCTTTCTCCCATGGCCACCTCGCCCGTTCCCCGCCGTTCGCTGCTCGACACGCTGGGCCTGCACCGTCCCGAGCTCCGCGCCTGGGCCATGTACGACTGGGGAATCTCCGCGGCACAGACCACGATCATGACCGCGGTGTTCCCGATCTTCTTCGTGTCGTACGCGGGCGCGGGGATGGACGGCACGAAGGCCACGGAGACGTGGGGTATCGCCAATACCGTGGGCGCGATCCTGATCGCCATTCTCGCGCCGCTGCTCGGCGCGGTGGCCGACTACAAGGCGGCGAAGAAGCGCTTTCTCACGCTCTTCATGATTCTCGGCGTGGGCGCCACGCTCGCGATGTTCTTCATCGGACGCGGGCAGATCGTGTTCGCCTCCGTGCTGTTCATTCTCACGCTCGCCGGCGCCACGGGGAGCATGACGTTCTACGAGTCGCTGTTGCCGCACATCGCGAGCGACAAGGAGATCGATCGCGTGTCCACGGCCGGTTATGCCCTGGGGTACGTGGGCGGCGGCCTGCTGCTCGCGCTCAACCTGCTCTGGATCCAGCAGCCGGCGCTGTTCGGTCTGCCGAGCGGCGATGGCCTGACGCCGGAGCAGGCATCGCTCCCCGTGCGGCTCGCCTTCGTGAGCGTGGGCGTGTGGTGGCTGCTGTTTTCGCTGCCGGTGCTGCGGCGCGTGCCCGAGCCGCCGCGCACGCTCGAAGCCGACGAGCAGATCGGCACGAGCGCGTTTCGCGTGGCCTTCACGCGGCTCGGCGAAACGCTGCGCGAGCTGCGCGGCTACAAGCAGGCGTTCCTCATGATGCTCGCGTTCACCATCTACAACGACGGCATCCAGACCATCATCAAGATGGCGAGCGTGTACGGCACGGAAATCGGCATCGGCCAGGGCGATCTCATCACCGCGATCCTGCTGGTGCAGTTCATCGGCATTCCGTGCGCGTTCGGATTCGGCGCCCTGGCCGGCCGCCTGGGCGCGAAGCGCTCCATCTTCCTCGGACTCGCCGTGTACACCGGCATCTGCATCTTCGCGTACACCATGACGTCGGCCCGCGAGTTCTACATCCTGGCCGGCCTGGTGGGACTCGTGCAGGGCGGCACGCAGGCGCTCAGCCGCTCGCTCTTCGCGACGCTCATTCCCAAGCACAAGAGCGGCGAGTTCTTCGGCTTCTTCTCCGTGTTCGAGAAGTTCGGCGGCATTCTCGGCCCGCTCGTGTTCGCCGTGGTCATCAACCGGTTCCAGTCCAGCCAGCTCGCGATCCTGAGCGTGATCGTGTTCTTCATCGTGGGCGGCCTGCTGCTGCTCGGCGTGAATGTGACCGAAGGAGAACGCGCGGCGCGTGACGCGGAAGCAAGCGTGCGCACGGTGGGCTGACCGGCGGCATCATCATGCTGGTGTACACGCTGTTCCATCCGGTCGCGCGCATCGCGCTCGACTGGTACTATCGCTCCGTGGACATCGCGGGGCTCGAACGCATTCCGCGATCGGGACCCGTGTTCCTCGCGGGAAACCACCCCAACGCGCTGATGGACGCGCTGGTGATCGGTGTGCTCGTCCCCCGGCGCGTACGCTTTCTCGCCAAGGCCACCCTGTTCGCGAATCCGTTCATGGGCGCGCTCCTGCGGAGCGCGGGCGTGATCCCGCTGCACCGCGCCCGGGATACCGCGGCAACCGGGGAAGTGGATCCCGCGCGGAACGCGCAGGCATTCCGTGCCGTGGCCGACGCGCTGTCGGCGGGGAGCGCGGTGGTGATCTTCCCCGAAGGCATCAGCCACGACGAACCGCGGCTCGCGCCGCTCCGCACGGGCCTCGCGCGCATGGCGCTGGACGCGCGCGACCTGCACGGAGTGTCCGGCGTGACGATCGTGCCGCTCGGCCTCGTGTTCGAACACAAGGAACTGCCGCGCACACGCGTGCTGCTGCAGGTGGGCGAGCCGCTGGCGCTCGATGCCGTGCGGGGAGACGACGCCTCGGTTGCGGGGCTCACGGCCGAGATCGAACGACGGCTGCACGACGTGACGCTCAACTTCGCCTCGCCGGAAGAGGCCACGCGCGTCATGACACTGGCGCACGGTCTGGTGTCCCTGTTCGCGCCGGCACCGCGGATCGGCGCCGACGCGCATACGTTGGCCGATATCGTCCATCTCGTGCGGCGCATCCGGGAAGCCGCGGCGCGCCTCACCGGCGGAACGCTGCCCCCGCGCGAGGAAACGACCGCGTCCGAGGACGGCGTGCCGGCCCGTCTCCGCCGGTTCGAGCAGCGGTTCGACGCGCTGCGGGCCATGCTCGCCCACGAGCGCCTGGCACCCGAGGACCTCGCGATCGACGTGGGGACGCGCGCGGGCGCGCGCTTTGCCGTGCGCGAAGGACTGCTGATGCTGGTGCGCGGTCCGGTGGGACTCTGGGGACGCCTGAATCACTGGATCCCGCTCACGCTCACGCGGCGTCTGGCGCTCCGCGGCGTGCAGTCGCGGGACGAGCCGGCCATGCGGAGCGTGGTGCTGGGCCTCGTGCTCGTGCTGGCGTTCTACGCGCTCCAGACGGGGCTGGTGGCCTGGCTCGCGGGTGGCTGGTGGGCCGCGGCGTATGCGCTCACGCTCGTGCCGTCGGCGAATCACGACCTGCGCTACGGCGATCGCACGAAGCGGGCGCGGGCGCGCATGCGCGCGTACTTCCGGTTCCGGCGCGACCCGGCGCTGCGTGCCACGCTGGAGCGCGAGGCGGAGTGGCTGCGCACGGAGGCGGAAGCGCTGGAAACACTGGAAGCGCTCGGCCAGGAACGCGGCTAGGCCCCGTCCTGCGCGCGCGCCGGCAGATACGGCCCGCCCAGATCCCAGTGCCAGGCCGGCCGCCGCTCGCCGGTGCGCGGATCCTTGAGCGGCTTGTCCTGGAGCCGGTCGGCGGGGATTCCCACGAACGCGCCGTAGGCGAGCAGCGCCGAACGATCGGTGGACACGAGATGCGCCATGGGCCGCCCCTGCCACACATGGAAGTGGAGCCAGAAACCGCCGTCCATGGCATGGATCATCCCGTCGCGGCGGGCGGTGAACTCGCGCAGGGGGAACCGGGTGCGCGCCTCCACGGTGCGCGCCATGATCGCGACGGCTTCCGCCGGTGACGGGCGCGGCGGCGGCGTGCGGCCGGGAAGGGCGGGCGGTTCCTCATCGTCGTCCGGCGTCCACGTCTCGCTCATGTGGTGCAGCCAAACAGGTCACGCGCCGGTTCGCAAGCATGCGCCCCGTCCGGAACCTGCGCGTGCCGAAGGACACTTCCCGCGAAATCGTCACACGCCGGTTCGCAAGCGATGCTTCCGAACCGGCGCGAACGTACACCGCCGACAACCCCTTCGACGGCCCTCTACTCGCAGTGCACCACGCCTTCGTTGACGGCGGGCGCGACCGGCGCCACGCCGCCGTAGAACACGGCGCAGGTCATGGGAGCGGCCGCGGGATGCGTGGCCACCGCCGACCAGCCGCTCGAACTCGCCTGCAGGATGCTCAGCGACACGCCCGGCGATCCGGTGATCGAGACCTCGGCCAGATTCGCGGCATACCGCTCGTTCCCGTGGAAGAAGATCTCCTGCTGGCCGGCCAGGTTCTTCAGATCGGTCTTCATGGAGGTGGCGTAGCTCTTGCCTTTCGTCTCCGAGAACTTCGGAATCGCGATCGCCGCGAGGATGCCGACGATCACGACCACGATCAGCAGTTCGATCAGCGTGAAACCGCGCCGCACGGTCGGCGTGCTGGACGACATGACAACCTCGGGGAAGGGAAACCGGCCGGACGGGAGAGGACGGGCCGTTCCGGCTCGCGCCGGACGCCCTGCCGACTGGCCCACGCCGGCTGCTGCCCACACGAGAAGCAAAGCCGGTGCCGAACGGCTTGCATTCGCGCAAGTCGTTGCGTGTCAATCAGTTGGAGTTTTCCACGTCCCGCAGGTCTGTGACCCCATCGTGGCGATCGTCACACTCGTCTCGCAAAACGCGAGACGGCATCAGGCCTTGGACGCCAGCCAGTTGTCGCCCGTCCCGATGTCCACCACGAGCGGAACCGCCAGGGTGGCCGCCCCTTCCATGCTCTCGCGCACCAGCGCCGACACGGCGTCCACCTCGTCCACCGGCACTTCGAACACGAGTTCGTCGTGCACCTGGAGGAGCATGCGGGAGGCGTAGGGACCGCTGCGGAGCGCCGCGTGGATGCGCAGCATGGCGATCTTGATGAGATCGGCCGCGGACCCCTGGATGGGCGCGTTGGCGGCGACGCGCTCGCCGAAGGCGCGCACGTTGAAGTTCCGGTCCTTGAGCTCGGGGATCCAGCGCCGGCGCTTGAAGATCGTTTCCGCATAGCCGCGCGCCTTCGCATCGGTCACGCACTGCTCGAGGAACGCCTTCACACCGGCGAAGCGCTCGAAGTACGTCTCGATGAACGCCTTCGCCTCGGCCTGGGGGATCTTGAGCTGCCGCGCGAGCGCGAACGCGCCCTGCCCGTAGATCGTGGCGAAGTTGATCGTCTTGGCGCGCGCGCGCATCTCGCTCGTGACGTCGCCGAGCTCCACGCCGAAGATCACCGAGGCCGTCTGCCGGTGGATGTCGCCGCCGGCGTGGAACGCCTCCACGAACGCCGGGTCGCCGGAGAGGTGCGCGAGCAGCCGGAGCTCGACCTGCGAATAGTCGGCCGCGAGCAGCACGCACCCCGCGCGCGGCACGAACCCGCGCCGGATGTCGCGGCCGAGTTCGCGCCGGATGGGGATGTTCTGCAGGTTGGGATCGCTCGACGACAGCCGCCCCGTGGCCGCGACGGTCTGGTGATACGACGTATGCAGCCGGCCGTCGCGCGGGTGCACGAGCGCCGGCAGCGTGTCGATGTACGTGCCTTCGAGCTTGAACAGCTCGCGGTATTCCATGAGGAGCGTGGGAAGCACGTGCCCCTCGTCGGCGAGCTCCTGCAGCACGCTCGCATCGGTGCTCGGCCCGGTCGCGGTCTTCTTCTTCACCGGCAGGCCCAGCTTCTCGAAGAGGATCGTGCGGAGCTGCGGTGTGGAGTTCACGTTGAACGTTTCGCCCGCGGCGTCGTGGATCTCGCGCTCCACGCGTTCGCGTTCGCGCTGGAAGCGCGTCTTGAGCGACGCGAACCAGTCGAGATCGATCGCCACGCCTTCCCACTCCATGTCCGCGAGCACGTCCACGAGCGGCATCTCGATTTCGTCGAACAGCGCCTGCATCGCCGAGTCGGCGAGCCGGGGCGCGAGCAGGTCCATGAGGCGCCATGTGATGTCGACGTCCTCGCACGAGTAGTCGCGCGCGGCGGTCACCGGCACCACATCGAACGGCAACTGGCTGCGCCCCTTGCCGCAGAGCTGCTCGTACGACGTCATGGTGTAGCCGAGATGTTCGAAGGCGAGCTGGTCGAGCCCGTGCGAACGGCGGCCGGGATCGAGGATGTAGCTCACGAGCATCGTGTCGGCGACGAGCCCGGCGAGCGGGACGCCGGCATAACGCAGCACGAGCAGATCGTACTTGGCGTTCTGCGCGATCTTCTGCACCGTGGCATCGGCGAGCAGCGCGCGGAGCGGCGCCATCGCGTCGCTCGTGATCGGCGGAAGATTCACCGGGTCGCTGGCGCCCCTGGCGAAGCAGGCGCCCGCGATGCCGGTGTCGCCCGAGAGCAGCGCGAGATTGCCGGCACCATCGTACGGCCGGTGCGCGAACGGCAGGTAGTACGCCTCGCCCGGCGCCACCGCGATCGACAGCCCCACGAGCACGCTTCGGAGCGGATCCACGGCCGTGGGCGCGCCGGGTTCGCACACGGTTTCCGTATCGAACGCGATGCGTCCCGTGGCGCGCGCGCGTTCGATCATGCGCAGCACGCCTTCCGGTGAATCGACGAGCTCGTACCGTGCATCGATGCGGACCGCCACCCCGGATTCGTCGAGACGCATCTCGAACGACGGCGCTGCCGGTTCCCCGCCGGCGGGGGCTGCCGCGGCCGCGTCTCCCGACACGACAGCGCCCGGCTCCGTGGCCGTGGGCGCCGGCAGGTCGCGCAGCAGCGAGTTGAACTCGAGCTCCTGATAGAGCGCGCGCAGCGCCGCGGCATCGGGCGGATGCATCGCATGCCGCGACGGCTCGAAGTCGATCGGCACGTCGCAGTGGATCGTGACGAGCGTCTTCGACAGACGCGCCGCATCGGCCTGGGTCTGCAACGCTTCGCGCGGGCGCTTCTTCGTGATGTCGTCCACGCGGGCAAGAATCTGTTCGAGCGCCCCGTACGTCTCGATGAGCTCGATCGCCCCCTTTTCCCCGATCCCCTTCACGCCGGGCACGTTGTCGGACGCATCGCCCACGAGCGCGAGATAGTCCGTCACGTGTTCCGGCGCGATGCCGAGGCGCGCACGCGCGTTCTCCATGCCCACCCACTGTTCGTCCACCGCCGCCGGACCGCCGCGCCCGGGATTGAGCAGCCAGACGTGCGGCCGTACGAGCTGATGGAAATCCTTGTCGCCGGAAACGATCACCACGTCGAAGCCGGCGTCGACGCCCTTCCGCGCGAGCGTGCCGATGACGTCGTCGGCTTCGTACCCTTCCACGGCCACCACCGGCACGTCGTACGCGCGCAGCAGCTGCCGCACGCGTTCGATCCCCGTGTCGAAATCGGCCTGCAGGTCATCGGCGAGCTTTTCGCGCGTGGCCTTGTAGTCGGGGTAGAGCTCGTCGCGGAACGAGGCGCCCGCGTCGTGCACCCAGACGAGATGTTCGGGCCGGTGCGTGACGAGCAGCCGCTTGAGGAAGTTCGCGATCCCCCAGGCGATCGAGGTGTTCTCGCCGCGGCGCGTGACGAGCGGACGGTTGATGAGCGCGAAGAAGGCGCGATAGATGAGCGCGTAGCCGTCCACCAGGAACAGGCGCGGGGAGGACGGCAACGTCACCTTGGAATTGTCGGACACGACGGGAAGGCGAAGCGGGGATCAGGGCATCTCGGCGAGTCGTCGCCGGATCGTGGCGGCCAGTTCCACGGAGCCGCTCGGCGGCAGGCGCCAGCGGCCGAGACCGGTCTGGTCGAAGAATACCAGCTGGATCCGCCACTGGCGGTACTCCCAGATCTGCTGCCGGTTGCGCTGGGAGGTCGGATCGTTGTTCACGGCTTCGATGATGTTGTCCGGATCGCCGAGTCCCACGAACGCCATGCCGCGGTCGCTGAGCCATCCCACCGGGCCGTCGTCGCGAAAGCGCTGATTGGCCAGCCGGATGCGCGCGAAATAGTCGCGGAGCCCTTCGTGTTCGGGGGTGCCGGGCACCGGATCGGTGGACCGGAGGAACTCGTTCCACGCCTGCGCCCGTTCGGCGCCGGTGGTTCGCGTGAGCCGTTCGAGCTTGACGTCAGAGGCGAAGAACCGCAGATAGCGGACCAGTTCGTCGAAGCCGGCGACGGGGAGATCGTCGCCGAGGGTCACGAGCAGGTTGGTGCGCACCGTGTCCGAGGCCTCGGTCTGCGTGACCTGCAGGTTGACCACGCCCACGCCGATGTTGGCGGCCGGCACCATGAGGGTGCCGTTGACGAGATCGCCGCCGCGGCCGAGCAGCACCGTGGAGTCGCGCCAGAGGAGCGCACCGCCTTCGCCGCGCACCTCGCCGCGCACGCTCGTGGCCTGGCGGGTGCCGGCCACTTCGAGATAGATGGGGACCAGGGAATCCACCCCGAAGGTGATCGTGGCGCGGGGCCGGACGAGGAGCCGCGGCAGGGAATCGGGGGTGGACCGGGGCACCACTTCGTAGACCGGGATCGGCGTGCCGAGCTGGCCGCTGGCGAGCCGGGGCACCTGGAGCGTCACCTCTTCGGCGCTCGACCGGGGGCTGTTCTCGTCGCGCACGCCGATCGCGAGGGTATACGCCCCCGGCGCGACCCGTACGTACTGCTGCCAGATGAGGCTCTCGTCCATGCGGCTGGTTTCACGGAACGTGGCCACCCGCACGGTTTCGCGGGCTTCGATCTGTCGTACCGGGCTCGGGCCGCTGCGGAGGTCGAGCCGGACCACGTAGTGGCCGGCGTACTGTTCGTCTTCGCGGGCGAAGGCGATCCAGCGAGGCGCGAGCGACAGCGACACCAGCATCAGCGTGGAGTCGGCGGTGCGGTCCGGAAGGAACGCCACCCGTGCGACGTACGGAATCGCGCCCCGGGCCGCGATGAGCCCCATTCCCCGGTAGAGATCGGCAACGTTGACCGGTTGCAGGAGGGCCGGATCGTCGGACCGGGGGGTGGCGGCCGGGATCGGACGACCTTCGGCATCCACTTGGGGACGTCGGGCGCAGGCCGATGCGAGGAGCAACGCGGTCAGGACGAGCAGAGAAGCGCGGAAACGGCGCGACACAGGCATACCGCCGGGATATTCGCAAGAGAAGGTGGCCGTCCCCGGAGCGGGCGCGGCGGCCGCGTCGGCAGATCGGCGCGGCGTGATAATGTACCGTCGATGGACCCCTTCTGTGCCACGAGACACCTGAGCTTCCGTGCCCGGGCATCGGTCGTTCGGGGTCGCATCTCCAGGGGAGGACACGACACGTCTTGCTGGACGGCGAGGGGAGCGTTACGTTCGGCGCGTGTCCATGGAGTCACTCGTAGGGTCAACACTCGCCGGCTACACGCTGCGCGCCAAGGTCGGCGAAGGGGGCACCTCCACGGTGTACCGCGCCGAACATCCGGCGCATGGCACGGTCGCCGTCAAGGTGCTCCGCGAAAAGCTGCGTCACGACAAGACCGCCGTCCAGCGCTTCCTGCGCGAGGCCCAGTTCGGGCAGCGGGTACAGCATCCGAACATCGTGCGCACGATCGACTTCGGCCAGGCGGAGAACGATCGCTACTATCTGGCGATCGACTGGGCCGCGGGCGAACTGCTCGAGAAGTACGCCGAAAAGCACGGCGCCCTGCCGCCCGATGAAGTCGCCGGGATCATCACGCAGCTCTGCGCGGCCGTGAAGGCCGCGCACGACGCAGGGATCGTGCACCGCGATCTCAAGCCCGAAAACGTGATGTACGACCCGGCCTCGCGGCACGTGATGCTGCTCGATTTCGGCATCGCGGCCGACACCGACGCGTCGCCCGACCAGCGGCTCACGCGGGCCGGGTTCTTCGTGGGCACGCTCATGTACGTGGCGCCGGAAGCGCTCTCCGGCGAACTCGTGGGACCGGCCGCGGACCAGTACTCGCTCGCGACCATCGCCTATTTCCTGCTCACGAACGCCCTGCCGTACGTGGGCAAGACGCCGCGCGAACTGTTTTCCCAGCTTCTCACCCAGCCGCCCACGCCGCTGAGCAGCGCCAAGCCGGGCCTTCAGTTCGCACCGTCGGTGGAGACGGTGATCATGAAGGCCCTGGCGAAGGGACCGCGCGACCGGTACGCCGGCGTGACCGAGTTCGCCGCCGCCCTCGCGCACGCCGTGGCCAACCCCGGCCCGTCGGCTACGCCCGCCACGTTCACCCCCGTGACCGCGGCGCCCCTGTCGAGCCCGGTCGCGGCCGACGACGACCGGAGCGGCGGACTGCTGGGCAAGATGAAGGGGCTGTTCCGCCGCGGATGAGCGCTCCGGATCTGACCGAGGCGCGCGATCACCTGCTGACGTTGCTGGCCGAACGCTCCGCCCGGCGCGGCGACTTCGTGCTGGCCTCCGGACGGCGCAGCACGCTCTACGTGGACTGCCGCCTCACCACCATGAGCCCCGAGGGACAGCGGCTGCTCGGCGTGCTCGGGCTGGCCGCCCTGCGTGACGCCGGCTGGGCGGCCGACGCGGTGGGCGGGCTCACGCTCGGTGCCGATCCCATCGCCTACGCCATCGCGCATGCCAGTGCGTTCGCGGCCGAACGAAATGAGGGGCCGCTCGTTCGGGCCTTTACCGTGCGCAAGCAGGCCAAGCAGCACGGCACCGGCAAGCGCGTGGAAGGGCCGTTCACGCCCGGCGACCGGGTGGTGGTGGTGGAAGACGTGATCACCACCGGCGGATCCGCGCTCACGGCCGTGGAGGCCATCCGGGCCGAAGGGGGCGAGGTGCTGGGCGTGCTGGCCGTGGTGGACCGGGAGGAAGGGGGGCGCGAGGCCCTCGAAGCGGCCGGCCTTTCCGTGCGCAGCCTCGCCACCGCCTCCGAGCTGGTGGCGCGACTGGGTTCCTGATCGTCCTTCGGGAGAACGCCGGCGGGGCTCTCGGTCCCGCCGCCCATCCCGGACCACCGTGACCCCGTCTCACACTCCCGCATCCGCCGCGGCCGCGGCCGCCGCACTCTCCTTCGAGGAAGAGCGCGCCAAGGATCTGAACACGTTCCGCATCGCGGGACGCCGCCGCTTCTGGAGCACGATCCTCGTGGCCGTCGTGCTCATCGTGGGCGTGCAGGTCGGCCTGACCGATGTGCCGGTGCCGGTCATGATGGCGCTGTTCCTCCTGGCCGTGAGCTGCAACTGGGGGCTGAGCGCCTTTGCGCTCGACGAACGGCGCTATCGCTGGTGGTTCCGGTATCTGTTCGCAGGCTTCGACACGCTGCTCATCAGCCTGCTCATCGCGATCTTCGGCACGCCCTCGCTCGCCATCCTGTATCTGCTGGCGGTGGTCCCCTATTCGTTCGACCGCGGCCGCGCGCTCGGGTTCGTGGTGCTCGCCTGTTCCGAGGTGGGGTTCCTCGCGGCGAGCGTGGCGCACGCGCAGCTCTTCCCCCACAGCGCGCCTCCGCCGGGCCAGGTGCTGCTCGCCGCCGTGCTGCTCGGCCTCGTGTCGCAGCAGCTCGTGCCGATCCCCACCAAGCTCATCCGCCGGCTCCGCCGCACGCGGGAACGCATGGCGGCCGCGGAAGCCGGCGATCTTACCGCCCGCGCCGACGCGTACTACAGCGACGAACTCGGATTCCTCGAGCGGAGCTACAACGCGATGCTCGACGAGGTGAACCGCCTGATCACCACCGTGCAGCGCGAGAGCGACGAACTGGCGGCCGTGGCCGCGCAGCTCGGCGGCGCATCCACCGTGCTGCAGACGCGGGCCGTGGACGCGCACCGCGGCGTGCAGGCGCTCCAGGATGAACTGCGGGCCCAGCGCACAAGCGTGGCCGATGGCGCCGGCGTGAGCGAGGCGGCGCGGGAAGCCGCCACGCTCGCCGTGGCCCGCGCCGACGAAACGGCGCGCGACGCCCGGGCCATGGATGCCTCGGCCGTAGCCAGCCGGAACGCGATCGAACGCGCCGCGCACACGCTCGTGCAGGTGGGCGACGGCGTTCAGCAGGCGGCCGCGCAGGTGAGCGCGCTCGTGCCCGCGTCGGAACGCGTGGGCGAGTTCGTGACCACCGTGTCGCGCATCGCGCGGCAGACGAACCTCCTGGCGCTCAATGCCGCCATCGAGGCTTCACGCGCCGGTGAGCACGGGCTCGGCTTTGCCGTGGTGGCCGACGAGATCCGGAAGCTCGCCGGCGAGAGCGCGCGGGCGTCGAAGGCGATCGCCGCGACCGTGCAGGTGGTGCGCGACGAAATCGCCGGCACCGTGGCCGCCATGGACGCCACGGCGCGCGATGTGCGCGACGTGGGCGGTATCGCGCAGGAGGCGCGGGGGGCGCTCGACGCCATGCTCGCCGACATCACGCGCATTGCCGAACACGCCGACGACGCGGCCTATCTCGCGCGCGGGCAGGCCGAAGCCACGGCCGCGGTGGACGCCACGTTCCAGGCCGTGGACGAGCGCGCCGAACGGGCCGTGGCCGACGCGCAGCGCGCCACCGATGCCGTGGTGGCGCAGGGCGGCGCACTCGAGGAGCTGGCCCGGAGCGCGGCGCAGCTGTCCGATGCCGCGGCGCGGCTCCGGCAGGCGGTGTCGCGCGTGGCGGCCGACGAAACGGCGGTTCCACCCGCCGGGCCGCCGGACATCTTCCCCTCGGTCGAGGCCACGTGGCCCGGGCTGGACGACCGGGTCGGGTCCGCGCGCGACCCGCGATCACGGGAGCGTGCCGTCGCCGTGCCGCGCCGAGATCCCCTCGTCGCCTGAAGCATCCGGCCCATGATCCACGGTCCGCGACCACGCCGGCAGGATCACGAGCGGCCGGAAGGCGGACAGCACGGGCAGATGGGGCGTGATCAGATCCGCGATGAACCGGTCGAGCATGCGTGCGCCGTCGTATTCGCGGCGGAACGTCACGGCCGTGACGTCGAGCAGGCCGTGGATGTGCCGGCCGAAACTCTGCGGCGACGAGTACTCGAGCGCGTGCGCGACCTGCGTGATGCTGAGCCCCGGGTTCTCGAAGAGCGCCGCGGCACGCACGAGCCGCGCGAACGCGAGGTAGCGCTTGGGGGGCGGCAGTTCGGCGCGATAGAACCGGCTCATGAGCGTGCTGGCGCGCACGCCGAGCCGGCGCGCGAGCTGCCGCACCGTGGTCACGCGCGCAGGGGCGAGGAAACAGGCGTCGAGAAAGCGGCGACAGTCTTCGGGCGCCGTCTGGAGCAGCCCGTGCAGATGCCGCATGGCCCGGCGCTCGATGCTTTCGCCGCGCCGGGTGTTGAAGAACTGCCGGAGCGTGCGCCAGCCGGCGGGATCGCGCACATCGACCAGCGACTGCACGCCGTAGTGGCCGAGCGCGAGCACGGCCTGCGCGGTATCGGCCGGATGTTCGCAGAGGAGTGCCACGGCAGGCACGGCGGGGAACTCGCGCACCACGCGCGCCACCCACGAAGCGCCGCGGGTGTTGCACTGCGCCACGGAGAACAGCACCGCCTGCGCGCGACATTCGCGCAGCTCGTGCAGCACCTCGTCCACGTTGTCGCGGTGCAGTGTCACGTAGCAACCTTCGCCGGCCGCGTCCACGCGCGTGCGTTCGTGCGGCGTGAGCATGGTGACGACGGCCGTGTCGGCGCGCGCGGAGGCGGAGGACGCCGCCTCGGCAGGCGGGGACGGGCGTTGCCACGATGGCCGCAGCAGACTGGGCGGATCCGCGTCGGTGCGGGGCCCTCGGCGGTTGGCGGAGTACTGGAAGTCGGCAGACATGATCCACCCGGAGAGTGTGACGGGGTGTGAAGCAGCGTCGCGAACGGACCTTCGCATCGCATGCTATCGCGCCCTGTCATGGCCCCGTCACACAGGGGAATGGCGTGCCGCTTCGTGTATCCGAAACCCGCATCACCACGCGCCGAAACACTGCGGCGGCCGTGCTGCGCCCACGAGACACCGCTCCGAAAAGCCGCACCAACCGTCCCGAATCGGGTATATTGCAGAAGACCAGTGGGTGGTCGTCGGCCGGACGGTCGCGTCGGGATACCGCGTTCGCGCGGGATTCCGCCGAGGAAAGTCCGGGCTCCACAGGGCAGGTTGCCAGGTAACGCCTGGGCGCGCCGCGCGTGAGGGCGGCGTGACGGACAGTGCAACAGAAAGCAAACCGCCTCCGCGCAAGCGGCGGTAAGGGTGAAAGGGTGGGGTAAGAGCCCACCGCGGGCGTGGCAACACGACCGGCACGGCAAACCCCAGCCGGAGCAAGGCCGAATAGGCGGCGAGAGACGGCCCGTCTCGACCACGGCGTGGCAACACGTCGAGCCGCGGGTAGGCTGCTGGAACGGACGGGCGACCGTTCGTCGAGAGAAATGACCGTCCGGTGCAAGGCGAGCGATCGCGGCGCACCGACAGAACCCGGCTTACAGGCCGGCGACCCACCCACTCGTCTTCCTCGCTTCTCCCCGATCCTTCCGTGCGGACGACCCGCCCTCGCTCATCACGCGCGTTCACGGCGCGATCGACCCGTATCCGCGGCGTGGCGCCGCTCCTGCGCGCGCTCGTGACCAGCACGCTCTCGGCCTCCACACGCGGGGTGCTGGCGATGACCTTCGCCGCCGCCCTCTCCGCCTGTGCGGGCGGCGTGGCGCCGCTTCCCACCCCCGAACCCGAACCCGCGCCGCCGCGCGTGGTCGAAGCGCCGCGTCCCACACGGGCCCTGCTCGCCCTGCGGCACGACACGGCGCGCTACGAGGTGACGAGCACCGCGCGGGTCACGCGTGACAGCGCGGGGGTGCCGGTGACCGAGGAGATCGTGACCCGCGCCCGGGTGGCGTTCTCCCTGGAACGGCTGCGGCGCGCGGCGTCGGATCCGGCGCCCGTGCTCAATGTGCGGAGCACGGGCCGGGTGGACGGATTCACGATCACCGCGTCGGAGCGGGTGGCGGGCGCGCGCTCCTCGGCGCTGCCGGGCGTGGCCACCGCGCCGGCCGCGCCCCAGGCTCCCCTCACGCTCCCCTTCGACGCGGTGCTCGACGGGTTGAACGCGCGCGTGGCGCCCAGGCCGGCGCTCGCCAACGAATGCGACCGGCCCGAAATGAGCGCGCTCGCGCTCGTGCGGGAGCTCCTGGTGCGGCTCCCGGCGGAGCTCGTGGTGGGCGCCGCATGGAGCGACACGGCGCGCACGTTCATGTGTCGAGGCGGCGTGCCCGTGGTGACGCAGACGACGGCGACGGCCACCGTGGTCTCCCTGGACGACGGCCCGCTCGGCTCCGGGAGCCGGGCCGTGATCGAACGCCGGCTCGTGACGCGCGTGGAAGGGCAGTTGACCACGGCCTGGCGCACGGTGGGACTCACCGGGCAGGGCACGGGCACGCAGCGGCTCGTGGTGGATGCGGTGGCAGGCGTGCTCACCGAGCTCCGTCACGACAGCGAACTGGCCGTGGACGTGCGCGATTCCGTGCGCCCCGATGCGGGGCAGCAGGCACTGGTGCAGCGGGTTGTTTTTACCGCCCGGCTGGTGCCGTAGACCGGGGAACAGCAACGGCAACAGCAACGGAATCCACAGATGACGCAGATGAACGGCGGATGCCACAGATAACAACGGGATCCGCAGATGTACGCAGATAGGGCATGACACGGATAATCATGAAAATGTTGTGATCAGAGTGTCTTCACTCCGATTCCAATTCATGATCATTCACGTTCATAACGATTTTATCTGCGTCATGAAGCAGTTCACATCTGCGTCATCTGTGGATTCTGTTGCTGTTGCTGTTCTCCCCGCCCTCAATCCATGAGCCGCAGCGGCATCACCAGACAGAGGTAGTCCGCCGGACTGTCCCACCCCTGCGGCTCGATCGTGGCCGCGCGCTCCGGCGCCTTGAAGGTGAGCTTGATCTCGTCGGTGGGCATGTACCGCAGGATCTCGAGCAGGTACGCCGCGTTGAACCCGATGTCGAGCGGATCGCCGTCGTAGCTGATCGGCAGCTCGTCCGCGGCTTCCCCGAGATCCGGTGTGGTGACCGCGAATTTCAGCATGCCCGCGTTGAACGACAGCTTGATGCGGTGCGTCTGGTCGGACGCGATCACGCTCATGCGCTTGAGCGCGCCCGTGAACGCCGCCTTGTCGAGCAGGCAGTGCTTGTCGTTGTCCTTCGGGATCACCTGCTCGTAGTTCGGATACGGGCCTTCGATGAGCCGCGTGAACACCGCCGTGAAGGGCGAACGGAAGCCGAGGTGATTGTCGCCGCGTGCGATCTCGAGCTCCTCTTCGGCGGGGAAGAGGCGGCGCACCTGTTCCAGCGCCTTGGGCGGCACGATCAGATCACTCGGCGGCGCCGACGTGCCCGAGATCGGAAGCTCCATGCGCGCGAGCCGGTGGCCGTTGGTGGCCACCATGCGCATGCGTTCCTCGCGCAGCTCCCAGAGCACGCCGTTCAGGATGGGACGCGATTCCTCCGTGCTCACGGCGAACGCCGTGTGCGCGATGAGCTGCTGCAGCTCGCCCGACTTCACGCGCCACGCCTCGTTGAAGCGCACCTGCGGGAAGGTGGGGAACTCGTCGCGCGGCAGGCCGAGCAGCTTGAAGCGCGAGCGTCCGCATTCGAGCGTGACGCGCTGTTCGCCGGAGGTCGCGATCTTGACCGGTGCCGGCGGCAGCTCGCGCGCGATCTCGGACAGCTTGCGCGCCGGAATCGTGATGGCACCCGCCGTCTCGACGTCCGCGCTCACTTCGGTACTCACCGCGATATCGAGATCGGTGGCCGACAGGCGGATGCCGCGATCGGTGGTCTCGACCAGGAGATTGGCGAGCACCGGCAGGGTGGTCTTGGCGGGGACCGCGGCCGTGACGGCACCGAGTCCTTCCAGCAGCTTTTCGCGCGAGATCGTGAAGCGCATGCCCGGCGTTGAAAAAGAAAGGTCGGACTGCTGTTGTTTTCTTGTTAAAGAATTAACCAGCAGTAGCAGTAGAGCGTGTGGATTTGTCGAGAACGCCCGTAAGCTACGGCGGGCGAACGGCCTGCGCTACAGGAGCTCATGTGTGTTCGATGCGGACAGCCGTGCCGCATCCCCGCCCGCCCACACGGCGGCGCGGCGGCACGTGGACAGGATGTGGACTCATGCGGAGAGCACCCCGGTTGTCCGCAGGGTTTCCAACATGCTCCGGAGCCGCGTCACCCGTTCGGAAAAGTCCGCGGTGGCGGCCATGTCCTCGGTGACCCGGTCGAGGGAATGGATGACGGTGGAGTGATCCCGTCCGCCGAAGGCGTTGCCGATCTCCACGAGCTGGAGCGCGAGCAGTTCGCGGCAGAGGTACATGGCCACCTGGCGGGGGACGGTGAGCTGCTTGGTGCGGGTCTTGGAACGGAGGCCGTCGGGGGTGACGCCCCACTCGCGGGCCACGACCTGCTGAATCGTGGCCACCGTGATGCTGGTGGGAGGCACGTCGGGGAAGTCCGAGGCCGCGGCCGAACTCCGCAGCTTGTCGCGCAGCGCCTCGCGGGCGAGCTCCACGGAGATCTCGCGGTGCTTGAGCGAGGCGTAGGCGAGCAGCTTGATGATCGACCCCTCGAGCTCGCGCACGCTCGACTTGACGTGCTGGGCGATGAACTCGATGACCTCGTCGGGGATGGTGAGCTCGAGATGGTCGAGGCTGGCCTTCTGCTTGAGGATGGCGATGCGGTGCTCGAGATCGGGGGAGTCGACGTTGGCGACCATCCCCCATTCGAAGCGGGAGACGAGCCGGGACTCGAGGCCGGGGATCTCCTTGGGCGGCCGGTCGGAGGTGAGGACGATCTGGCGGCCGGCCTCGTAGATGGCGTTGAAGGTGTGGAAGAACTCCTCCTGGGTGGATTCCTTCCCCTTCAGGAACTGCACGTCGTCCACGAGCAGGAGATCGATCTCCCGGTAGCGCCGGCGGAAGTCATGCATCTGCCCGCCCTGGATGGCGGAGATGAAATCGTTGGTGAACTGCTCGGTGCCCACGAACGCGAGGCGGAGGTTGGGGGTGCGGCCGAGCAGGGCGTGGGCGATGGCCTGCATGAGGTGGGTCTTGCCAAGCCCGGTTTCGCCATAGATGAAGAGCGGGTTGTAGACCTTGCCGGGCGAGGCGGCGGCGGCCTGCGAGGCGGCCGCGGCGACATCGTTGGACTTGCCGATGACGAACTGCTCGAACGTATAACGCGGGTTGAGTGGCGCTGATATGGCCGATTTATGCTGCTGTGGTGGCGTGATCTGCGGCGCCGGATGCTGCTGTACGAAGATGTCGAGCTGGGCGCGCTTTGCGCGTTCCTCGGAGATGCGGAACTGGATCCGGACCGGGTGGCCGACGGCGATCGGCGCGTAGCTGGAGAGGAGTTCGCTGTGCTTGTTATCGTTCCAGTCGGCGGAAAACTGATCCGGGACGACCACGGTGAGAAGGCCGTCCTGGAAGGCGACCGGTTCAGCGGGTTCGAGCCATGTCCGGAACGTCTGTTCCGGGAGTACCTGTCGGGCACGGGTGAGCAGACGCTCCCAGATGTCGGACGGGGAGAGGGACATGACGTCGCGGGCGGGTTCGGAGTCGGGGCGGGAGCGAGTGGGGGAGCGAAGCTAGCCCGCGGTATGTGGATAAGTCAAATGCGTGACGCCGCTGCGCGACGGGCAAGCGGGACGCGGTTCACGCGACAGATGCGGCGTCTTGACCCAAGCCCAAGTCGCTGGCTATCTTACAGATCTGTACGTGAACGCGTTCTCGTCTTCCGTTAAGTCTTCCGTCAACGCTGTCACGTCACCGCGTTCGTGTCTTCTTCCTGTTTTCCGCGCCGCGTCCTTATCGTCGTTCGCGCCGCGTTTCTCAATCTCCCGCATTTCCCGACAAGGCCAGAATCATGGGCAAGCCCACCTATCGTCCGCGCAACACGAAGCGTCTTCGCAAGCACGGGTTCCGTGCGCGCATGGAGACGAAGTGGGGTCGCGCGACCCTGAGCCGCCGCCGCAAGAAGGGGCGCAAGCAGCTCACGGTCCAGTTGCCGTCCAAGTACGCAGGCGCCTGAGTCCCGCCGTCTCCGTCCGGCGCAGCGCGTCACGCGCGGGGCGGAGCTCGAGCGGACACGTCGCGAAGGGAAGCGGGTACGTACCGGCAGTCTCGAGGTACGTGTCGTCGCTTCCCTTCATGCGCTTCCGCGGGTCGGGGTGATCGTGCCGAAGTACCGGCACACCGCCGTGGCCCGCAATCGGCTCAAACGCCGACTCCGAGAACTGCTGCGTCTGGAGCTGTTGCCCGTGCTGCACGCCCTGTCCACGCCGTTCGATGTCGTCGTGCGCGCCCATCCGCCGGCGTACGACCGCTCGTGGCCCGATCTCGCGCGCGAGATGCGGCAGGCCGCGCGGCGCATCGCGGACACGGCGGCCGCATGATCGGGCGTGTGGGCCGAGGCCTCACCGAAGCGCCGCGGTTCCTGCTCATCCTCGGCGTTCGGCTGTACCAGGTGGCGCTGTCGCCGCTGCTCGGTGGGTCGTGTCGTTATTTTCCGTCCTGCTCCGCGTACGCCATCGAAGCGCTCGAGCGCCACGGTGCGGCCCGGGGCAGTTGGCTTGCCATTCGCCGGATCGGACGGTGTCATCCGTTCCGCCCCGGCGGATACGACCCCGTGCCCTGACACGCGGCCGGCAGGCGCGGCCGAACGGCCGGCGTCTGCTCCCGTGTCGTCCACGGATCGCCGCTCCCGGCTGCTCGCAGACATCCCATGGAACCTCGTCGCCTCGCGCTCGCCATCGTCCTGATGGCGGTCGTCCTCATCATCACGCCGATCATCTTTCCCACCGCTCCGCCGGCGCCCGTCAACGGCGGCGTGCCGGTGGACAGCGCCGCTGCCGCGATGTCGGGAGCGGCCGCGATCCGGGAAGATCTGACGCCATCGCCCGCCCCGTCGGCCGCGACCGACGTATCCGGGGTGTCGGAAGGCGCCGCGGTGTCGGCGATGCCGACGGCGGATACCCTGGCGCCGCGTGCGGCCGCGATCGACACCGCGACCGTCGCGACCCCGCTCGCCACCTACCGCGTCTCGTCGCTCGGCGCGGCGCTCGTGTCGGCCGAGATGCACCGCTACCGCGCGCTCGACCGCGGCGGACGCGAAACGGAGCTGCCGGTGGAGCTCGCGCTGCCCGGCGAACGGCTGCTGGCATGGCGCATGGTGTTTCCCGGCGGCGATACGGTGAATCTCACGCGCACGCCGTTCACGATGGAGCGCGCGGAGGTGGATGGCCGCACGCAGCTCCGCTACACGGCGCAGGTGGCGCAGCGCGCCATCGGCATCACGTACAGCTTCCTCCCGGACAGCTATCGCGTGAATGTGGGCGTGACGGCCATGGGGCCGAACAGCGACGGCTATCTGCTCATGGATCTGCCGCCGGGCTTCCGGTCGTCGGAAGCCGACACGGTGGAGGACCGCAACCACCTGTCGTATGCGTATCGCCCCGAGGCGCGGAGCGCCGACCTGATCGACTTCCGCAAGCTCGATCCCGGCGAACGCGCGATCCGGCAGGGACCGTTCACGTGGGTGGTGGCCAAGAACAAGTACTTCCTGCTCGGCGTGCTCGCGCCGCTCGATCAGCCGGGGTTCGTGGAGCTCGACGTCACGGGCGGGCCGCGCACGAGCAAGCAGGCCACGCGCGCGAACGGCCACGTGGTGATCAACCTGCGCAGCGGCGCTGCCGCGCTCGAAGTGTACGCCGGCCCGCAGGAGTTCCGGCGCATGGTGGCGATGGGACGCGAGTTCGAGTCGTCGAATCCGTACGGCGGCTTCATGCAGAAGATCATCCAGCCGTTCGCCACGCTGGTGATCAAGACGCTGCTCTGGATGAAGGAGAAGGGCGGCTGGTCGTACGGCTGGGTGCTGATCCTGTTCGGCGTGGCGGTGCGCATCATCCTCTGGCCGATCAACCAGCGGGCCATGCGCACGTCGCTCCAGATGCAGCAGATCCAGCCCGAGATCCAGGCGGCGCAGGCCAAGTACAAGGGCGACGCGCAGAAGACGCAGCAGGAGATCATGAAGGTGTACGCGGAGCACGGGCTCAATCCGCTGAGCTCGCTCACCGGCTGTCTGCCGATGTTCATTCCGCTGCCCGTGTTCTTCGCGCTGTTCTTCGTGTTCCAGAACACGATCGAGTTCCGCGGCGTGCCGTTCCTGTGGCTGCCGGACATCTCGCTCAAGGACCCGTACTACATCCTGCCCATCGTGGTGGCGGCCACGGCGTTCCTGGTGTCGTGGATCGGGCTCCGCAGCACGCCGGACAATCCGCAGGCGCGTCTGATGACGTACCTGATCCCCGGCATCATGCTGATCTTCTTCATCAACTTCGCGTCGGGGCTCAACCTGTACTACGCGGTGCAGAACATCGCCTCGCTGCCGCAGCAGTGGCTGATCGCGAAGGAGCGGCAGAAGATGATGAAGAACAAGCCGCGCGTGCAGTCGCCGCCGGCGGTCGCGGCTTCAACGGGCAGCGGCAAACCCTCGCGCGACGGCGGCCGGAAGCGAGGATGACGTGAGGCCGGTGCCGGGCGCCGCCGATACGATCGCGGCGCTCGCCACGGCGCCCGGCCGGAGCGCGCTCGCGCTCGTGCGGGTGAGCGGGCCGGAGGCGGCGCATGTGCTCGCAGCCTGCCGGCCGAGCGATGCGTCCGCCCCCGCGCCGCGCCAGGCGACACGCGTGCGGCTCCGGCATCCGGTCACGCATGCGCCGCTCGACGAGGCGCTCGTGACGTGGTTTCCGGCGCCGCACTCGTTCACCGGCGACGACGTGATCGAGGTGAGCACGCACGGCGGACACGTGGTGCCGGCGGCGGTGCTGGGGGCGTTCCTGGCAGCGGGCGCGCGGCCGGCGCTCCCGGGCGAGTTCACGCGCCGGGCGCTGCTCGCGGGCAAGCTCGATCTCCTGCAGGCCGAAGCGATCGCCGATCTCATCGACGCACGCTCGTCTGCGCTGCATCAGGCGGCGCTCGAACAGCTCGACGGCGGGCTCTCGCGCCGGCTGGCGGCGCTCCGCCGCGACTGTCTCGGCCTCGAAGCGCTGCTCGCCTACGACATCGACTTTCCCGAAGAGGACGACGGGCCGGTGGCACCGGCGCGCATCGCGGCCGCGGTGGAGACCGTGCTCGCGGCGCTCGACGATCTGCTGGCCACGGCGCCGGCCGTGCCGCTCCTTCGCGAGGGCGCGATCGTGGTGCTCGCGGGCGCGCCGAACGCGGGGAAGTCGTCGCTGTTCAACGCCCTGCTCGGCGAAGCCCGCGCGCTCGTGACCGAGATCCCGGGCACCACGCGCGATGCGCTCGACGTGATGCTCGATACGCCGGGGGCGCCGATCCGGCTGGTGGACACGGCGGGGCTCCGCGACACCGACGACACCCTCGAGCGGCTCGGCATCGAAGTGAGCGCCCGCTGGCTGGCGCGCGCGCACGTGGTGCTGGCGTGCGGCGAGACGCGGGCGCAGGTGGAGGAGACGGTGCGGGCCGTGGAGCGCGCGCGGGGAAATGCGGCGGGCGGAGAGGCGTTGCCGCCCATGGTGCTACCGGTGGTGCGCGTGCTCACCAAGCAGGATGGCGGGAACGACGCAGCGGATGACGCATTCGGTGTCGCATCGGAGGACGGCTTCGTGCTCACGAGCGCGGAACGGGGCACGGGGCTGGCGGCGCTGCTCGGCGAGGTACAGCGCCGTCTCGCGGCCCACTACGGCAGCGTGCCGCCCGAGATTCCGCGGCTCACGCGGGAGCGGCATCACCTCGCGGTGCGCCGGGCGCGCGAGGAGCTGGCGGCCTTTCGCGACGTGTGGGGCGAGGGTGCGGGAGTGCCGGCCGTGATCGCGGCGGTGCACGTGCGCGCGGCGGTCACCGCGCTCGACGACGTGATCGGTGCGGTCTCGCTGGACGACGTGCTGGACCGGCTGTTCGGCGAGTTCTGCGTGGGGAAGTAGCGGCGCGCCGTTCGTTCGGCGCGGACCGCGGCATCGCGAACCGTGGCTACGCCGCTGCGCTTCCTCTGCTACGCCATCTGCGCGGCGTGATCCGGGAGCAGGTACTGGCCGTCGGCGATGGCAACGAGCTCTTCCGCCGATGCGCGCACGGCCCACGCACAGCCGTTGGCCTGAATGGCGGGTTCCACGAGGCGCGCGCCGAGAAAGTATCCGGCGCGTTCGGGGATGACGGTGCGTTCGAGGGTGCGCGCTTCGTCGCTCATGCCGCCCGAGAGATAGCGGAGGCGGAGGCCGAGCCCCGCACGGTCGAGGTCGGCAGCGGCGGCGCGCGTGATCAGCGGCTCGAGCTCGCGGATGCGGGCGTACTGCTTGCGTGCGTAGCCGAAGTACTCCCACGCGGCGTGGCCCGGCGAGATGGCGCGCGACACCTGCACGGCGAGCCCCTCGTTGACGAGCAGTTCGCGGAGCGTGGCCCGCCGTCCCGTCTCCCAGTACGAGTAGTAGTCGCCGGCGTCGTGCACGAGCGCGCGCATCTCGCTGCGGCTCGCGGGTGAGGTATAGCGCACGGTGTGCGCGATCTCGTGTGCGAGCCAGAGCGGCAGCAGCTCGGGGTCGAGGCCGAGTCCCTGCGTGTCGGGGTTGGTGACGCCGGTGAAGTGTTCGAGGCACACGAAGGCGATGCCGCGTCCGTCCACCACGAGCTCGCCGGCGTTGGCCGCGCCCACGCCGACCATGACCACGACGTCCACCTCGTGATCGATCGCGAGCAGCTCGCGCACCTGGGTGACGGTGCGTTCCACGAGCGACACGATGTCGGTGCGCGCGAGGAGCGCGAGCAGATCGCTGCGGTCGGCGAGCACGGTGGTGCGCACGACGTCGTCGAAGTGCGGACCGGCGGGATCGAGGACGTAGTTGTCCCAGTACGCCGACAGAAGCGGCCGGTGACGATCGAAGTAGGCGCGATACGCGGCGACCCGATCGGGAGCCTGCAGGACGGCGAGAAAGTCCGGGATGAGATTGACGATCATCAACGCCTGGGCGCGGGAGAGGCGGCGCGGAGAAGAGTCGCCGACGGCACGCGCCAAGATAGCGCGCGCACGCGAGTGCGGGCAAGCACCGATCGCACGTTCGCGTCATGCGTTCGCGTACCGATGGCGCGCCCTCCGCACGAACGGCGCGTTCGCGATCCGGTCGTCGAGGGTGCGCCCGGTCACGGAACGGGCCGTGCGCGGCCCCATTGCGCCAGTCCGCCCGGCCTCTCATATTGGTAACCAATATATAGGAAACCAACTGGAGAGCGCATGCCGAAGAAACGCGATGTGAAGCCGGGCACTCTCGCCCTGATGATCCTGCGCACCCTCGACGTGCTCGGGCCGCTGCACGGCTACGGGATCGGCCGGCGCATCGAGGAAACGAGCGGGCATCGGCTCTCGCTCAACTTCGGCACGCTCTACCCCGCGCTGCTCAAGCTCGAGCAGGAAGGGTTCGTCACCGCCGAGTGGCGCCAGTCGGAGAACAACCGCCGCGCGAAGTTCTACGCGCTCACCGCCTCGGGGCGGAAGCGGCTCGCGCGCGAAACCCGCGACTGGCACCAGACCGCCGATCTGATCGCCGCGTTCCTCGCACCCCGTCAGGAGGCGCCATGAGCATCATCCGGGGCGTTCTCGTCCGCATCGCGGGGCTCTTCGCCGGCCGCCGCGCCGACGCGGAGCTGCGCGAAGAGCTCGAAACCCATCTCGAGATGGAAACGGCCGAGCACATGCGGCGCGGCATGACGCGGGACGCGGCGCGCCGGCAGGCGCTCCTGACGTTCGGCGGTCTCACGCAGGGAGAGGAATCGGTGCGGCGGCAGCGCGGTCTGCCGTGGGTGGAGCACATCGCCGCCGACATCCGCTACGCGCTGCGCGCCCTGCGTCGCACGCCCACGTTCACGGCGGTCGTCGTGCTCACACTGGCGCTGGGCATCGGGGCCAACACCGCGATCTTCAGCGTGGTGCGCGGCGTGCTGCTCAAGCCGCTGCCGCACCGGGACGGGGACCGGCTGCTCTATCTGCGCCATTCGATCGACGGCCCGGGCGGCGAGAACCTCGCTTTCTCCGTGCCCGAGGTGGAGGATCTCCGCGCCGGCGTCCGGTCGTTCGGCGACATCGCCGAGTTTTCCACGTGGTCGCTGACCCTGCGGCAGGAGGGCGACGGTCCCGTGCGGATTCCCGTGGGACTCGTCACGGGCAACTACTTCGAGGTGCTGGGACTCTCGCCCGTGCTCGGCCGGCTCACGAACGCGAGCGACGACGGAGCGGGCGCCGCGCCGGTGATGGTGCTCACGCACGACTTCTGGATGAAGCGCTTTGCCGGGGATCCCGCGGTCATCGGCACGCAGGTGACCCTGCTGGACGGCCAGTCGGCGACGGTGATCGGCGTGGTGCAGCCGGCTCCGTTCTTCCCGGACCGCGCGGACGCGCTGTTCAACATGGCGATCAGCGAGCACCACACGAGCGCCTTCATGGTGCAGGGACGCACGCATCGCATGACGGAAGTGATCGCCCGGCTCGCGCCCGGCGCGACCCTGGAGCAGGCGATGGTCGAGGTGGACGTGGTCCGCACGCGTCTCCAGCGGGAATATCCGGATGCATACGATGCGGGATCCAACCACCGGATGGCGGTCATTCCGTTCCAGGACGTGCTCGGCGAGCGGGCGCGCCTCACGCTCCGGCTGCTCATGGGCGCCGCCGCGTTCGTCCTGATCATCTCGGCGGCGAACGTCGCGAACCTGACGCTGATGCGTGGGGTGCGGCGTGAACACGAGCTCGTGGTGCGGGCTTCGCTGGGCGCGGGCGTGTCACGGCTGCGGCGGCTGCTGCTGGCGGAGAATCTCGCGCTGACGTGCGCCGGAGCGACGCTCGGCGTGCTTCTCGCCATCGGCGGCGTGGGGCTGCTCACGTCGTTCGCGGCGCGCTACTCGCCCCGCGCGGACGAGATCCGGCTCGATCTCGCGGTGCTCGGTTTCACGCTCGCGCTCGCCGTCACGCTGGCGCTGCTGCTCTCGTTCGTGGCGTCGCTCCCCAGGGAGGGCACGTTCGCGGCGTGGATCGCCGCCGGCGGACGGCGGATGAGCGGCGGGCTGCGCAAGCAGCGGCTGCAGCGGGCGCTCGTGGTGGCGCAGGTCGCCGTGTCGTTGATGCTGCTCGCCGGCGCGGGACTGCTCACCCGCACGATGGTGCAGCTCTCGAACGTGCACACCGGGCTCGAGACGGAAGAAGTGCTGACGATGGGGGTCGCGCTGCTCACGCCCACACAGCTTCTCGCGGGGGGCGGGGGCGAGGCCCGGGAGCGCTACGAGCACATGGTGCGCGAACTGCGCGCCATGCCGGGAGTGATCGAGGTCGGACTCGGCTCCGTCGGTCCGCTGCAGCGCTCCTCGCTGCAGTTCGAAGTGAAGACGGAAGGCCGGCCGCTGGCGGTGGGCGAGGCCGTGCCACGCGCCGAGCTTCGCACGGCGAATCCGGAATACTTTCGCGCAGTGGGGATTCCGGTGCGATCCGGCCGGGCGTTCGCGTCGACCGATCAGCCGGGCGCGGGGCGGGTCGCGATCATCAACCAGACCATGGCCGATCGGTATTTTCCCGGCGAGGATCCGATCGGCCGGCGCATCGCGTGGACGGGCGACGTGCTGCGATTCACGCCGTTCAGCGACGAATGGCGCACGGTCGTGGGCGTGGTGGGCGATACGCAGGACGGCGGACTGGACGTGGCGCCGCGTCCCGTGGTGTTCCTGCCGTTCGCGCAGGAGCTGCCGATCGCCGGTGCGCTGTCGATCCGTGTCGAGCATCATGCGGCGCGATTCATTCCCGAGGCCACGCGCATCGTGCGCCGGATCGCGCCGTCGGCGCTCATCGAAGACCTGATGACGGTCGCGCAGATCAAGGATCGGAGCGTCGCGCCGCGCCGGCTGAACGCCGCGCTCATCTCCGCGTTCAGCCTGCTGGCCGTGACCATTGCCGCGGTGGGGATCGCGGGCGTGCTCGCCTTCTCGGTGAGCGCGCGCACCACGGAAATCGGCATCCGCATGAGCCTGGGAGCCGACGGCGCGCGGGTACAACGGATGATCCTCGAGGAAGGAGCGATTCTGCTGGGCCTCGGTCTCGCGCTGGGCGTGGCGGGGACGCTGGGCGCCGCGCGCGTCATTCGCGGCCTGCTCTTCGGCGTCGAACCGTACGACCCGGTCACGTTGACCGGCGTGGTGCTGCTGATGGCGGCGATCGGATTGATCGCCTGCTGGCTCCCCGCACGCCGCGCGGCGCGGATCGATCCGGCGATCGCCATGCGCGCGTCGTAAGCGTGGAATCGTTCGGTGTCGACGCGTTTCCCGAACGGCCGGGCGTGCGGCTGCGCCGGATCCGCGGCACGCCAATTGCCAAGTTCAGGGGTATGAGCCGGTAATCAGGAGCGTTCGTCCTCTCCGTGGGTCATGTCCGTGTCCCCGGTGTGTGTCACTCCTCCTGCCGGTCGAGCGTTTCCCCTGTGGAGGAGGAAGGACGATGCGTACCGTCATCGGCTTCGGGCTGGCCTCACTGATCACCCTCGCGACGCTGCTGCCGTCCGGGCGCGCGTCCGCCCAGGAGGTCGCGGTCGCGCAGGCGGTCTCCTCACGCTACACGGCCGAGGAGCTCGACAATCTCCTGGCGCCGGTCGCGCTCTATCCGGATCCGATTCTCGCGCAGGTGCTCATTGCCGCGTCGTATCCCGACCAGGTGGAGCTCGCGGCCGAGTACGTCGAGCGTCACGGCCGCAACCGGCTCGACGACCAGCCGTGGGATCTGAGCGTGCGTGCGGTGGCGCACTATGCGCCGGTGCTGAATCTCCTGGCCGACCGGCTCGACTGGACCACGGCGCTCGGGCAGGCGTACGCCGACCAGCCCGAGGACGTGATGCAGGCGGTGCAGTCGCTGCGCACGATGGCACGGGCGCACGGCAACCTCGTCACCACGAAGGAACAGCAGGTGGTGGTCGAGGACCGGTACATCCGGATCCTGCCGGCGCAGCCGCAGATCATCTATGTGCCGGCGTACGATCCCCTCATGGTCTATCACCGGCCGATCGTGCATCTGGGCATGTATCGGAGCGGCTGGTCGTTCGGCGTGGGCTTTCCGATCGGCGTCTGGCTCGCCCACGATCTCGACTGGCGGCATCGCCACGTCTACTACCACGGCTGGGACGTGCACGGCTATCCCGGCGTCTGGTATCACCGGTCGCGGCCCTTCATCACGATCAATCACATCTACGTGAGTCCGCGTCCGCGCGTGGTGGTGGTGAACCGCACGGTCGTGCACCGGCGCGTCGACTACCGGCGCTTCGACCGCTACAACTACGTGCACCGCAACGTGACGTGGGACCGGCACGGACGGGACGACGGCCGGCGCTACGCGGATGGCCGGCGGTCGTGGGATCGCGACGGGCGGAACGAGCGCGGGGGTGACGGATGGCAGGGCGAGCGCCGCGGCGACGGGCGAGGACCGTCGTGGGATCGTGATCGCCGGAACGAGCGCGGTGACGGGCGCGGCGACGGACGCGGTGATCGCGACGGCCGCACGAACCGGAGCAGCGCGGTGAATCGTGACGTGGGCCGCGCGGAGCGTGTGACGGCCGCGTCCGGTGCGGTGGCGCGCATGGAGACGCCGCGGGAGAATGCGTCGCGGACGCCTCAGGCGAATGGATCGGCGAATGCGTCGCGGACGAACGCGTCCCGTGCGGCGGGGAATGCGACGTCGTCGCGGAATCCGTCCTGGGATCGGGCCGGCCGTGCCGAGAGCGGGACGACGACTCCGTCGCGTGCTACGACGTCACGCGGCACGACCGGCGCGACGACCCCATCGCGCGCCACGACGTCACGCACCGTCGTGCCGACGCCGCAGCGGAGTGCGGAGCGCGTTCCGTCGCCGTCCCGGAGTCCCGAGCGGGTTCAGTCCTCCCGTCCGGCGCCCGAGACGCCGGTCGCGCGCCGCGCCGAACCGCGGGCGGAGCGGGCCGCGACGTCGATCGGCCGTTCGGCGCCATCGGCGGAGCGCAGTGCATCGCCGTCGCGCGCGCCGAGTCAGCCCCGTGTGTCGTCGCCACCATCGCAGCCCCGCGCGCAATCGCAGCCGCGGGCGTCGTCGCCATCGCAGCCCCGTGCGCAATCGCAACCACGGGCGTCGTCACCGTCCCAGTCCCGCGCGTCATCACCGTCCCAGCCCCGTGCGTCATCGCAGCCCTCCCGGTCCGCCTCCGGAAGCGAAGGCCGAGCGGCCAGCGCACGCTCGGCGGTCTCACGCGGAGGGCGCGGCAACTGAGCGCGGATCCGGCCACGGCCGAGTGACGCAGCGGCGTCGGTTCACGGATCCGCGGTCCCGGATCCGTGCGCCGCGCCCGCTTGGCGCAACAGGTCCGCGACGTGGCGGTGGCCCCTGCGTTCCGCCCACGCCAGCGGGACGGCCCACGGCGCACCCGCGGCAACGGGATCCGCGCCGTGCGCAAGCAGCAGCGACACCAGGGCGTCCTGACCGTGTCGCGCGGCCACGCCGAGGGGAGTGGAACGATACTCGTCGTCGATGGCGTCGATCTCCGCGCCATGCGCGAGCAGCAGCGTCGCCTTGGCGAGCTCTCCCCTGACGGCCATGTGATGCAGCAGTGTGAACCGGTGCCAGTTCATGTGATCGGGATCCATGCCGTGCTCCAGCAGGAACGCCGCGGTCGCCTCGTGCTTGAAGTAGTACTCGGGCGCCCATTTCGACACGGGTGGCACGCGGGCGCCGAGTCGCATGAGCATCGCGATGACGTCGTGTCGCCCCTCGTTCGCGGGACCGGCGAGGATGCCGTCTCCCCAGCCGGCTTCGTCGTCGTGTATCCAGTGCAGGTTGGCGCGGAGCAGCCGTTCGGCTTCGTCCAGCTTTCCCTCCTGCAGCAGCGTCGCCACGCGATCACGCTCGGACGGCTCGGGCCGATGGCCGCCGTGCCGGTGGAGGAGTTCCGTGAGTTCCGCGTCCTGTTTCGCCCGCGCCTGCGACATGGGCGTGCCGCTCGATTCCACCTCCGCATTGGGATCGGCGCCGTGCGCCAGCAACAGGCGTACGAGCTCACGCTCGCGATCGTTCACCGCGATCCAGAGCGACAGTCCGCGCGGCGCGCCTTCCTCGGGCAGGTTCGGATCGGCGCCGTGCTCGAGCAGCAATCGCGCCATGGCGACATCGCGCCGGCGCACGGCCGCCGAGAGGACGCGATGATGGCAGGTGTCCTCGAAGTTGGCGAGGGAACGGTCGCGGGCCAGTGCGTCACGCACGACCTGCGTGTCGCCACGCAACGCGGCCAGGAAGATCGTGTCCCGCGCACCGTGCGACCGCAGCAGCTCCGCGATCTCCTCGCGCGCTCCCGGCCTGACCGGGAAGAACCAGTTGGGCATGAGGGCAGAGTGCACCGGCCGGTAGCCGTCGCCGCGTACGGCGTCGACGTGTGCGCCCGCCGCGAGCAGGGCCCGAACGATGGCGAGGTGCCCGTGCTTCGCCGCGTGATGGAGCGCGGTGTCGCCCGTTTCGTTGCCGGTACGGGCGAGCGCGGGAGCGCGCGCGAGCTCGGCTTCGACGGCGGCGAGATCACCGCGTCCCGCCGCGTCGAGGATCGCGCGCGTTCCCGGCGCGATCGCGAACCGGGACGACAGTCGCGTCCGCAGCAGCGCCGCGACGTGTTGATGACCACGATCCTCCGCGAACGTCAGCAGCGATTCCTGGAACGGATAGCTGCGGTATGCCGGATCCGCGCCGCGATCGAGCAGAAACCGGGTGATGTCGTGGTGGCCTTCACGCACCGCGAAGTGGATGGGCGGCGTGTAGTTGTACTCGACCGTCGCGAGCGCCGGCCGGTGCGTGACAAGCCGCTGCACGGCGGCGAGATCGCCCTCGCGGGCCGCGACGAACATGGCGAAGACGTCGTCCGTGGGCGCCTCGGTTCCGTCGGCGAGGGTCCAGCGCCGGCCGGCCGTGAGCTCCACCGGCCGGATGAGGGGCCGTCCCACGAAGCTGTCGCCGGTGATCGTCTGCACGTGGTGGACGAGCCTGGGCCAGCTCGGGAATCCGTACTCGCGGGCGATCGCGCGTTGGGCGTCCGCGAGCGTGCTGCGAGCGTCGGGTGCGCCGCGCCCGGTCGGGTGCAGACGCGCCAAGGCCGTGGCCTCGCCGCCGCGCGCATCGCGCAGCAGATCCTTGGCCTGTTTCCGGAGCTGCTCCAGCGAAGGGCGCTCGGGAAGGCGGCGGGGAGAGGGGGTGCCGGCGTTGCCGTCCGGCAATGGGGAGGGGGACATGAGATCTCCTTTCGATGCGCCCGTGTCCGCACAGCGGGCTGAAAGAAGATCGATTGTGACCACGGAGTCGACACAGGTAGGCTCTGCCTTTCCCGCGGACGGGACGCGCCCTGCAAGCACAGGTCGACCTTACCACGGGGCACCGGTTTCCGTCAAGCGATGCCGCCGGTCCGGAGATGTTCGTGCAGCACGCCGCGCCCGGGAGATGTCTACATTCGCGGCCCCGTCCAGAGTGCGACGATGCCACACGACCCGCGATCCGTGAGCGGAATCAGCTCGGCCGGCGCATTCGCCGTGGACGGATAGATCTCGATGGCCATCACCGCCCCGCTGTGGGTGAAGGCATCAGGAGCATTGCTGTCCATCAACTTGCCGTCCAGCAGGATCTGCATGCGACAGCCGGCCCGGCCATAGAGCGCTCCTCTGACGACGCTGACGTACTGTCGGCCGTACAGGGCGTTGGCGATGCTCGGTCCCGTGGCGCGGAGCTCGAGCTCTTCCGGCGGGATGAACTCGCCGACGATCGCGCCGCGGCGTACGCGACTCATCCGGTCGTAGAAGCCCGTGCGGGAGAGCAGCGTGTGCCGCGGGGCAATCGTCCGGACGGCCTGAAGATCCCGCACGAGCGGGGCGAGCGTGATGATGAACGGCTCCGCCGGGCTCGCGCGGGTCACGGTGCCGGCGTGGGGCTGATATCCGATCCGCTGCACGCGGACCGGCAGCGAGAGCCGGTCGTCGGGCCCGAGCAGCACGCGCCCCGTGGAATCCGCGGCCCGCGGCGCTCTGTTGCTCAGCGTGAGCATGGCGTAGGGGATCGGTACGCTGTCCTGGTCCAGAATGCGCACCACCGCGCCGCCCGTGCGGCCCGCCACGGTTTCCACCGTGTCGAGCACGCGCGGCAACACCTCGAGCGTCACCACGAACGGCTCGCGGGACGTGACCCGCGTGACCGTGCCCTCGTAGGGGCGGTAGCCGATCCGCTGCACCTGGATCGGCAGCGACAGGCTGGTCGTATCGTCGAGCGTGAGCTGTCCGTTCACGTCGGTGGCATGGCCGCGGCCTTCGCGCAGCGTGATCGTGGCGAACGGCACCGGCGCATTGGCGCGGTCGACCACGCGCAGCAGGGATCGGGGCGCGGTGGATGACGGAGCCGTTCGTGCCCCCGCTGACGGCCGCGTGGCCGCCGCGACCGGGTCCCGGTCGAGCGCGTCCAGCCCGTCCGCCAGGCCGGGTTCAGGGACCCGCCGTGCCAGATCGGCCAGCGTCACGGGCCCGCTCCGCCGCAGCATGAGATCCACCCGGGCGCCCGCCCGCAGGGACGTCGTGCGCAGCGCCACGCTGTCCGGGGCGTGTCCGTCCGCCGTGACCCGCACGGTGGTCAGCCGATCGGCGGCCACGTCGCAGAGACGGTACCGGCCGGCGGAATCGGTCCGGGCCGAGAGACCGGCGGCACCGGCTTCCCTGCCGTTTCGAACCGCCACGGTCACGGCCGCGCTGGCCAGCGGAGCGCCCTGCGCCCCGAGGATCGTGCCGTACACCAGCGTGCCGGGCGTCCTCCGGCAGAATCCCGGATCGCCGTGCGCCTCCAGCGGCCGGTCGATCACGGCGCCGGATTCATCCACCGCGTCCGTGGCGCCCACCGTGTAGCGCACCCATCCGTTCACGCCGACTTCCAGCACTTCCCCGCTCACGACCTGGATACCGGTGACGGTCCGCCGGTCCGACAGATCCCGCGTTGTTGCCACGACGCGGCGCCCAACCTGCGGCATCCGGATCGTCCAGTGGCTCACGAACCAGACCCCGCCCGGCAGTTTCGTGAACGCCACCCAGCCCCCGGGATTCGTGCGCGCGACGAGGGGCTCGAGCCCCACGTAGCCATACTCCAGCCGTTGCAGGGCATTCGTGGTCCGGTCGAGCCAGAGCGTGCCCTGGACCTCCGTGATCCCGCGCCGCGTCCGGGCGGGGCGAAATCCCACGCCGATCGAGCCGGCCTGTTCCCCGGTCCCTTCGACGAGGTGGAGACAGTAGTTCGCCAGGAACCGGTCGTCCGCCAGCACCTCCGCGTCCGGCGCCCGGTACACGGTGCTGCCGTCGAACAGGTGGACGACATATCCATCGGCCAGGAGCGAATCCACGGGCACGCTCTGGAACGGCCGCAGCGAGTCGGTGAGGAACTCCGTCGCGCGCACCGCCATGACCCGGTCATCACGCGCCGACCACTGTTCGTCGATCAGCCGGTAGCGGCTGCGCGGCCGGCCATCGAGCGAGACGAGCTGGGACGCCAGCAGCGCCGTGCGCGCGTCGGCGAAGAGCCGGGCCACGGTGGAGGCGCCCTCGGGGCGCACCCGGCATCGTGAGTCGGTGCGGGTCTGGACGGCCGAGATCGTGACCGGCGCATCGGACAACAGGGTGCTCATCTCGCGCTGCTCGTCCGGCCCGAGCCGGAACGCCCCCAGAGTCTGCGGCTGGTGTCCGATCCGGAGGGCCCGAAGCTCCAGTGAGTCGGTGGACACCCGGAGACGGTACGTGCCCTGCTCCCCGGTCACCGTGCGGCCGACCATGCCGCCATCGCTCGCGCGCAGCGCCACCAGCACCACCCCGGCCGCGGGCCCGCCGTCCACCCGTCGCAGGGTTCCGAACAGCTCCTGCGCCCGAGCGGACATCGGCGCCAGCGCCAGCGCACCGAGCAGCAGCCCGGCCGGCCATCCGCTGGTCTTCAGGAAACGACGCATCGTCCACCTCACGATGTTGAAACGACGATACCGAGCGGAATGCGCAGCGTGCAAAAACGGAGGAATTGCGGATGGAGGAAGGGTCGGCCGGCCGCGATGGCTCTCGAATCCCCAGCATACGGCGGCAGGCGGAGAAACGCCATGCAACCGGGAAAAATGTCCTGCCGACACTCGGAAACACCGTCCCTCAGGCTGGGGATCCGCGGCCGGTAATCCCCGGCCCCCTACGTGCCGACACTCCATGGCGTGAGCCGGCATGGGGCCGGATCCGTCGTTCGTTTCACGCCATGACCACGCTCCAGCTCATCGACCTCACCTGCCCGGTGTGCACCACGCAGTTCCGCTCGCAGGCGGTGCTGGCCACCAATGCCTTCGGCGGCAAGCGCACCGATTTTCACGAGCGGGCGGCGGGGATGCAGCCGCTGCCGTATTTCGTGCACATGTGCGCGACGTGCGGGTATGCGGGCGTGGACCGGGATTTCGACGCCGATGTGGAGCTGCTGCCGGAAACGCGCGAACGTGTGTGGTTCACGCTCCCGGTGTCACTGGCGCGCGAGGGACCGCGCGGGTCGCTCAAGTACGAGCACGCCGCGCTGGTGGCGTCGTGGCAGGGGTGTGAACCGCGGTATCTGGGCGATCTCTACCTGCGCGCGGCGTGGTGCTGCGTGGACGAACAGGACCACGAAGCCGAGCGCTACTATCGGCGGCACGCGGCGTGGCAATTCGCGGAAGCGCTCACGCAGTACGACGGCGTGGACCGCCCGGAGCGGGCGGTGATCACGTATCTCATCGGGGAGCTGTGGCGCCGCATCGGCGACGAGGATCTGGCCAGCGCATGGTTCGACCGCGTGCCGCTCGAGATCGTGGAGCCGAGCACGCAGGAATGGGTGCTCGACGTCACGCGGCAGCAGCGGCTCACGCCGCGCGAATGGTTCGGGTGATGGGTCGGTGACGGCAGGGCGGTAACAGCGACCGCTGCCGTTCGCGTCTCCCGCGCCGGGTTTCCGTAGCCGTTTCCTGAACCGTTTCCTGAGCCGTTCCTTATCGCGTCCCGAACAGCCGGTCCCCCGCGTCGCCAAGACCCGGGAGAATGTACCCGAACTCGTTGAGCTCCCGGTCGAGCGACGCGGTGAGCACGGACACGTCGGGATGGGCCTTCGCGAGCCGCTCCACACCCGCCGGCGCGGCCACGAGACACAGGAGCCGGATCCGCTGCGCGCCGGCGCGCTTGAGCGACGACACGGCCGCCGCGGCGCTTCCGCCGGTGGCGAGCATGGGATCGAGCAGGAGAAAGTCCCGCGCTTCCGCGTCGCCCGGCACCTTGAAGTAGTAGTCCACGGGCTCGAGCGTATCGTGATCGCGGTAGAGGCCGATGTGCCCCACGCGCGCGGACGGAATGAGACGCAGGATCCCTTCCACCATGCCGAGCCCGGCGCGCAGCACGGGCACGAGCACGAGCTTCTTGCCGGCCACGGCCCAGCCGGTGGTGGATTCGAGCGGCGTGTCCACCGGCACGGATTCCACGGCGAGGTCGCTGGTGGCCTCGTAGGCCATGAGCATGGCAATCTCGTCCACGAGCTCCTTGAACGACTTCGTGGACGTTTCCCGGTCGCGCAGCAGCGTGAGCTTGTGCCGCACGAGCGGGTGGTCGATCACCGTGAGCGTGGGGTGGTCGGGATGGGGAGCGGGCATCGGGGGGAGGCGGTTGGTGCAACGGAATCCGCAGATGACGCAGAGGGAGCCGCGGAACGACGCAGAGACACAGCAGGAAGGTGGCGGAGAACCACGAGGCGACGCTAGCTTTGCCTCCCATGAAGGAATATCAGGCGGTGATCGTGCGCTTCGGCAAGCGCGTGCGGGATGACGAGGATGCGCTGACGGATCTGCTCAACGAGCGGAGCCGTTCGGGGTGGACGCCGGCGCTGATGACGCAGGATGCATCGCGGCTGACGGTGGTGTTCGCGCGCGAGGCGCCGGTCGCCGACGCGTGATCGCGCTGTACGCGGCGCTCCGGGCCTACGGCCGGAACGCGACGTCGTTTCAGCTCCTCGAACGTGACTTCCAGGTGTGGGTGGACGAGGCCTCGGGCATGGATCCGCCGCCGGTCGTGGCCTACGTGGATACGGGCGCGGCCTGGGTGGCCGGCGGCGAACCGCTCGCCCCGGAGTCCGGCGTGCACGAGACCGCCGAACGCTTCCTCGAGGCCGCACACCGCGCCGGCCGACGCGCGGCTTTCTTCGCCACCGAGGGACGTCTCGTCACCTCCCCGCGATTCCGCCGCCTGCTGCTCGGCGAGCAGCCGGTGTGGGATCCGGTCGCGTGGGATGCGACCGTGCGCGCGTCCCGCTCGCTGCGCGCCCAGATCCGCCGGGCGCGCGCCAAGGGCGTCTCCGTGCGAAGGCTGTCCCCGCGCGACGTGGCGCCGGGTGAGCCGCTCCGTTCGGCGCTCGACGCGCTCATGGCGCGCTGGCAGGCGTCCCGCGCCATGGCGGAAATGGGATTCCTCGTGCGCGTGGAGCCGTTCACGGAGGCCGACGAGCGCCACCTCTTCGTGGCGGAACGAGCCGATCGGCCGGTGGCGCTCCTCTCCATGGCGCCGGTGTACGCGCGGCGCGGCTGGCTGTTCGAGGATCTGCTGCGTGATCCGTCGGCGCCCAACGGGACCACCGAACTGCTGGTGGACGCGGGCATGCGCGTCATCGCCGAGCAGGGGTGCCGGTGGGCCACGCTCGGCCTCGCGCCGCTGGCCGGTCCGGTCAGACCGTGGCTCGCCCGCGCGCGTGCCTGGGCGACGCCGTTCTTCAACTTTCGCGGGCTCCACGCGTTCAAGACCAAGCTGCGTCCGCAGGCGTGGGAGCCGATCTGGCTTGCACACCCCGCGGGCACGCCGGCGCTCCGCGCGCTGGTCGACGCGCTTTCGGCTTTCGCCAACGGATCGCTGGCCGGCTTCGCATGGCGGACGCTCCGGCGCGGGCCGCGTCCGGTGCTGCTCGCGATGACGGCGCTGCTCGTGCCGTGGACGCTCGTGCTCGCCTCGCTCGACAGCGCACGCTGGTTCCCCGCGCCGTGGATGCAGACCGCGTGGGTGACCTTCGATGCCCTGCTGTTCGCGGGGCTGGCGGCGCTCGTGTGGCGATGGCGCCCGTGGCTCGGCGTGCTGCTGGCAACGGCCGTGTCGCTCGACGCGCTGCTCACGCTCTGGCAGGGCGTCACGTGGTACGCGCCGCGCGCGGCGGGGTGGCGCGACGTGCTGCTCATGATCGTGGCCAGCGCCGCGCCGCTCCTGGCCGCGGTGGTGCTGTGGGGGACGGTGTCGCGGGAGCGGATGATGCGACGGTGACATCGAAGCGTGATGCGACGGGTGCGCCGATGCGACGGTGACATCGAAGCGTGATGCGGCAGTGACGCCGCCGCTCACGGCTCCCGATGATCCGCCGGCCGCGGCGGCCGCACCACCGTGTGATGAATCCCCGACGGCAGTTCGAGCGGCGCCTCATGCGGCGCCCCGGTCGGAGGCACCGCCGCGGCCGGTCGGTCGATCAGCATCGCCCGCTCCACCACGCGCGTCAGGTGCGCCCGCGTGATGAGCCCCATCAGACGGCCGTTCGGCCCATCCACCACCGGCAGCGCCGCGAGATCCCGCGTCCCCATGCGCCGCAGCACGTCGTCGAGCGGCGTGTCGAGCGTGACCGCCGGCGTGGCCACGGCGAGATCGGCCGCGAGCAGCGTGGGGAGCGCGTGGGGCTCGCGCGACGCGGCGGCGAGAATGCTCACGGGCAGGATGCCGGCCAGGTGTCCGCGCGTGTCCACCACCGGGAACATCGGCTGCCCGGAAAAGGCCACACGGCCGAGCACGGCTTCCATGGGTTCGTGTTCGCGGACCACGAGCGGAGCCATGTCACACGCATCGCGCACGTGGAGCCGCGCGAGCACGTCGCGTTCGCTGTCGTTGCGCAGCACGATGCCGCGCCGGCGGAGCCAGCCGCTGTAGAGATCGTCCTTCTCGAAGCGCCGCGCGATGACGAGCGAAAGCCCGGTGACGAGCAGGAGGGGCGGCATGAGCGCGTAGTCGTCGGTGAGCTCGAACACGAGCAGCACGGCCGTGATGGGCGCGCCGGTGGCGGCCCCCACCACACCGCCCATGGCCACGAACGCCCACGCGGCGGGCGTGATCTGGAGCGACGGCATGAGCCAGGCAAGCGCGCCGGCGAGTGCGCTCCCGGTGGCGGCGCCCACGTACAGCGCGGGCGCGAACAGCCCGCCCGAGCCGCCGGTGCCGAGGGTGAGCGAGGTGGCCAGGATCTTCGCGAAGAGGAGCCCGAGAATGACCCACCAGGCGGGCCCGCCGAATACTTCCACGGGAATCGACAGGTGGCCGGGCCCGAGCAGCAGCCCGCCCGACGCGTACACGAGGAGTCCCACGGCACCGCCGCCGATGGCGGCCCGCATGCGCGGCGACACGGGCCACGCGCGCGCGGCCTTGGCCACACGGAAGTAGGTGCGCACGAACAGCACGGTCACGAGCCCGCACGCGATGCCGAGGAGCGGCGGCAGCGCGAGCAGTTCGAACCACGACCGCGACGGGTGCAGCGCGGGGATGGGAAAGGCGGGATGCACGCCGAACACGGACTGCGATACGACGGCGGCGGTGACGCTGCTCACGACGACGGTGGGAAACGCGGCCACGTGCAGTCCGCCGAGCAGCTCCTCGAGCGCGAAGAAGGCACCGGCGAGCGGTGCGTTGAAGGCGGCCGAAATCCCGGCCGCGGTGCCGGCGCTCACGAGGAGCCGCGTGCGGTCGCGCGAAAAGCGGAAGACGCGCGAGAGATACGAGCCGAGTCCGCCGCCCACCACGGCGGCCGGTCCTTCGCTCCCCGCCGAGCCGCCGGTGCCGAGCGTGATGGCGCTGGCCAGACTGCGCGCGGCGAGCGGTTGGACGGGCATGTGGCCGCCGTCCTGCGCGACGCGCCGCTTGAGATCGGGCACGTTGATCCCTTCCTCGCCGGGCGCGAAGCGGCGCATCACGGCGGTGGCGGCCATGAAGCCGAGCGCGGTGATGACGGGGCGGTAGATGGGATTCTGGAGCGCTTCGACTTCGCGGCCGGGGAGCGTCACGAAGAGCCAGTAACTGGCGTCGATGAGCTTGTAGAACACCACGATGCCGAGCGCCGCGCCGATGCCGATGAGCACGGCGAACACGAGCAGGAGCGCGTTTTCGCTGACGGCGGTGGTGCCGAGCCAGTCGATGAAGTCGTCCCAGCCGCTCCGGGCGGTGCGCCTGGGGCCGAAGGTGACGCGCCGTGCCTGCCGCCGCGCCCGCACGAGCACGGTGCGGATGGTGTACGCGGCGCGCTCCCCGCGGGGGCCGAAGGCGCGCAGACGCCGGAGCAGCCAGGTGAGGAGATCGGGACGAGAGGAGGGCGTCGTCCGGGGCATCGGTGCAATGTACGGGATTATCCCCGGCGGAGGATGCGAGCGGCCGTACTTTCCCGCATGTTGAGGCGAATCAGGTCGCGGCATCGTGGCGCGGGGCGCCTCGGAGACACGACGACGGTATCGCAAGCAGACCACGAGGCGAACGACGAATGGCGGAACGGAGACGTGGGGATCGCGGGCGGCGCTGGATCGGTGTCGTGGCCGCGGCCGGACTGGTGGCCACGGGGTGCGTGCGGGCGAGCGTGACGCGCGGTGCGCCGCCGCCGGCCGCGCCGGCGGTGACCGTGGCGGCCGATACCGGCGCGGCGGCGTTCGTGAATCCGCCGGGAACGCCGGCCGTGAGCGGTGCGCTGCACACGCTGTATGCGCTCCAGTATGTGGACGTGCGCGTGGGCACCGGCGCCCCGCTCGTGTCGCGGCAGTGCGTGTATGCGCACTACACCGGGTGGCTCCCCGACGGCACGAAGTTCGATTCGTCGCGTGATACGCTGCCGAACGGCGAGACCCGGCCGCCGATCTCGTTTCCGCAGGGCGCGCGCCGCGTGATCGCCGGGTGGGACGTGGGCTTCGAGGGGATGCTGGTGGGCGGACAGCGCCGGCTCGTGATTCCGTTTCCGCTCGCGTACGGCGAGGCCGGGCGGCCGCCGGTGATTCCGCCGCGGGCGACGCTGGTGTTCGACGTGGAGCTGGTCGCCGCGCGCGACACGCTGCCGCGCGCCGACGCCGACGCGATCATGCCGCCGCAGTGCGCGCCGTGGAGCGAGGTGTCCGGCACCGGTTCGGGCGGCGCGTGGTGAACGACGGGCCGAACCGATCGACGGCCGCGCGCTGGGGCGGGCTCGCGGCGTGGCTCGCGATCACGTTCGTGGCCGCGCTGGTCGGCGGCGTGGCGTCGATGGATGCCGCCGAGCGGTATCAGGCGCTCGTGCAGCCGTCGTGGGCGCCGCCTTCCTCGGTGTTCGGGCCGGTGTGGACCACGCTGTATGCGCTGATGGCGATCGCGGCGTGGCGCGTATGGTGGCGGGCCGGATGGAGCGGAGCCGTGGGGCCGCTGGCGCTCTATCTCGTGCAACTGGCCGTGAACGCACTCTGGACGTGGCTGTTCTTCGCGTGGGAGCTCCGCGGGCTCGCCACGCTCGAGATCCTGCTGCTCATCGGCCTGGTGGTCGTGCTGTGGCGACGCTTCGCGCGCATCGACCGGTGGGCGGGCGTGCTGCTGCTGCCGTATCTCGCATGGATATCCTTCGCGGCGGTGCTGAGCGGCACCGTGTGGCAATTGAACGCAGGACGCTGAATGCACATCGAATTCTCCGGCGCGGCCCGTGAAGTCACCGGCTCCTGTCACATCCTGCACGTGGCGGGACGCCGCATCCTGCTCGACTGCGGGCTCTTCCAGGGACGCCGCCTGGAATCGCGCGAAAAGAACGAGCGGCTGCCCGTATCACCCGAGCAGGTGGACGCGGTGCTGCTCTCGCACGCGCACATCGATCACGCGGGGCGGCTGCCGCTGCTCGTCGGCAAGGGCTACCGGGGAAGCATCTGGACCACGAGCGCCACGCGCGATCTGTGCGCGGTGATGCTCGCCGATTCGGCGAACATCCAGGCGCGCGACGTGGAGCATCTCGCGCGCCACGGCCGGCCGTACGTGGAGCCGCTGTACAGCCTGGCCGACGCGATGCAGGCCGTGGACCAGATGATCGGCGTGCCGTACGACCGGTGGCTCGACATCGTGCCCGGCGTGCGCGCGCTCTTCACCGACGCGGGACACATTCTCGGCTCCGCGAGCATCGTGATCGAAGCGAAGGAAGGGTCGCACACGCACCGCGTGATCTTCTCCGGCGACATCGGACGCGACGAGCAGCCGATCATCCGTGATCCGGCGCCGCCGAGCGGCGGGGCCGATACCGTGCTGCTCGAGTCCACGTACGGCAACCGGGATCACGAGAGCGTGGCCGGCGCGCGTGCGCATCTCGCGCGCGTGGTGCGGGAGACCGCGAAACGCGGCGGACGGATTCTCGTGCCTGCGTTCGCGCTCGGCCGCACGCAGGAGCTCGTGTACGACCTGCACGTGCTCTGGCGCGACGGGGAGATTCCGGAGATCCCGATCTTCATCGATTCGCCGCTCGCGCTCGACGCGACCACGGTGTTCAAGCTGCACGCGAACATCTTCGACCGGAGCGAGCTGCTGATCCAGTCCACGAGCGATCCGTTCTCCTTTCCGCTCGTGCGTTTCACGCGGAGCGTGGACGAGTCGAAGCAGCTCAACACGCGCCACGGTCCCGTGGTGATCATCGCGGCGAGCGGCATGGCCGAGTCGGGGCGCATCCTGCACCATCTGCGGCACGGAGCGAGCGATCCGCGCAACACGGTGCTCATCGTGGGATTCGCGGCCGAACACACGCTCGGCCGGCGCATCGTGGAGCGGCGGCCGGTGCTCCGCATCTTCGGCGACGAAGTGCCGCTGGCCGCGCAGGTGGAGATCCTGAACGGGTATTCCGCGCACGGCGATCGCACGGAGCTGCGCGCGTGGCTGGAGGCGGTGCGCGCCGGGGGCGTGAAGGCGCGCCGGGAGATCCAGCGGGTGCATCTGGTGCACGGGGAGCCCACGTCGCAGGACGCCTTCGTGGCCTCGCTCCGGGAGGCCGGGTACACGGCGGACGCACCGGCGCCGGGCGACACGCGGCCGGTGTAGGGCGCCGGTCCCCCGAATCCCGGGTTTCTCGCGGCCGGTGTCGTTTTTCGACACCGGCCGCGTTGCGTTGACGAGGTGAGATGACGATCGCGTGACGGCCGCTGCTAGCATGGCCGGAGCGACATCGGCGGGGGTCCCGTCGGTCGCTGTCACCATCCATCCCACGGCCCATGGCGCGGCGCGACCGGTTGCGCGCCCCCCGGTCCGTTCTCTCTTCGAAGGAGATCATCTCATGCTGCCACACGACATCGTGCGTGCCTGGAAGGACGCCGACTTCCGCGATTCGCTGGGCGATGCCCAGGCCGTGCCGTCCCACCCGAGCGGGTCGCTCGACCTGCCCGACGATCTGCTCGAGCACGTGGCCGGCGGGGCCTCCACCGAATACCTGCTCAGTCTGGGCTGCTGCCAGGGCATCACCACGAAGTGCATGACCCTCACCTCGGGCATGCCGATCGGATGCACGGCGGGCTGCCTCTCCGTCATGCTCACGAATCATCACATCTGCCAGCAGGAACCGACCTGAGCGCGAATGCCCTCGTCATCGGCGCGGTCCGTCGGTCGATCCGGCCGGCGGACCGCGCCTCCGCCCTCCCCCCGTTCTCCGCCGCGATCATGACATTCACCCCGACACAGACCCGACGGATGTGGGCCCGCGCGCTGTCACTCCGTGAACGTTCGGCGCTGCTGTACCGCATCCGGCATCGCGAGGCCCTGACCGGCGAGGAGGCCGCGCGGTCTGCCGGCCGGCTGGCGCGATGGAAGCAGCAGCGTCCCTTCGAGCGAACCGGGGCCTTCGGCGACCGCCTCCGCGCCGATGGACTCGACGAAGCCACACTCACCGAAGTGCTGCGGACGGACTTCGCCTTCGCCCTGCCGGATGACAGCTGGGCGACCCGCCTCGCCGAAGGGCTCGGACAGACGCCGGTCGATCCGGCCGGGTCCGTGGTGTCGCCGTCCCCGTTCGGGGGACTGCTCGTTTTCGTGGAGCGTTTCGTGCTCGACGGATTCGGGAAACTCGTGGAAGCGCTGTCGCGCATCGGCGGGTTCGCGCGCATCGGACCGGAGCCGAAGGCTGCCGCGCAGCTCGTGGTGCCGCCGCTCCTGCAGCGACTGTACGCGCAGATTCACCGGACGCTGCTGCTCGAGCTGCACGTCGCGCGGTTGCAGGGCCGGCTCTCGGAGACGAGTCCGGAAGCGCGGTTCCGGGAGTATGTCGCGCTGCTGCGCGACGCCTCGTACACCGCAGAGCTGCTGGCGGAGTATCCCGTCCTGGGCCGATCGATCGTCATGACCATCGACGCGTGGGTCGCGCACTGGACGGAAGTGTTCACGCGTCTCGCGGGCGACCGGTCGCTGCTCACGACGATGTGCGGCGACCGGATGGGGGCGCTCGAGGGGATCTCGGCCGGCGCGGGCGATACGCACGACGGCGGTCGCAGCGTGGCGATCCTGCACTTCGCGGGCGGGAGGTCCGTCGTGTACAAACCGCGTCCGCTCGCCGTGGACACGGCCTTCGGCGCGCTCACCGCGTGGCTCGCCGAAACCGCCGGGGGTCCGACGCTGCGGCGCCTGTCCGTGATCGACCGGGGCACGTACGGCTGGGTGGAGTTCGTCGAACACGCGCCCTGTCGCAATCGCGCCGAGGTCGACGCGTTCTACGAACGGCTCGGCGTGCAGCTCGCGCTGCTGTACGTGCTCGAGGCCACGGACATGCATCTGGAGAACGTGATCGCGAGCGGACCCGATCCGGTGCTCGTGGATCTGGAGGCCCTGTTTCATCCGCGTGTGCCGCGGGCGGCCGGCGGTACGCCGGTCGCCGCGAACGCGATCGGCTGGGAGGCGTACCAGAACTCGGTGATGCGTATCGGGCTCCTGCCGTCGCGTGTCTTCGACAGCAGCGGCTCGGACGGTGTGGAAGTGTCGGGTGTGGGCGGGGCGGCCGGTCAACTGTCGCCCGACGAGCAGCCGGTCATCGAGGCGGCGGGCACGGACGCAATGCGCATCGTGCGGAAACGCGTCCCGCTCCCCTCCGCAAAGAATCAGCCTGCCCTCGACGGCATCGCCGTGCGCCCCGCGGACCATGTGGACCGGATCGTCCATGGATTCGAAGGCGCCTATCGGGCGCTGCAGCAGCACCGCGACGCCCTGACCGCGGCCGGCGGTCCGCTCCGTGCCTTCGCGCAGGTCCCGGTGCGGGCCGTGCTCCGGAACACGCGCACCTACGCCCGGCTGTGGATGGAGTCGTTCCATCCGGACGTGATGCGGGATGCGCTCGATCGCACGCGGCACTTCGACCACCTGTGGGCCACGACGGAGATGGCGCCGTGGCTCGCGCCGATCGTGCCGTTCGAACAGCGGGATCTCGAACGGGGAGACATTCCCCTCTTCCGAGCGCGTCCCGACTCCCGCTCGGTGTGGACCAGCAACGGCCTGGAGTTGCCGGACCTGTTCGCCGAGCCGTCCTATGCGAGCGTGCTCGCGCGCATCGCGCGGCTGTCGGACGAGGACCGGGACCGGCAGGTGTGGTACATCCGGGCGTCGCTGACGAGTCTCGCCGCCGAGGCCCCGCACGGGATGGCCGGACCGGACGGCGGGGAGGCGCCGGCCCGCCGGGCCTCGTCGTCCGGGCGGTCCGCGGCCCCGCGCGCGGACGAGACGCGAACGGCGGCGCTGGCACAGGCCCGCCGCCTGGCTGATCAACTAATCAAGCAATCAGTAGAACATGGCGACGACGTGGCCTGGATCGGACTCGCGCTCGTGAACGAACGGTACTGGGCGCTGCAGCCCGTGGGCGACGATCTGTACGGAGGCCGCACGGGCATCGCCCTGTTTCTGCTGTATCTCGATCAGCTCGTCCCCGATCCACGGGCCCGGCATCTCGCCGGCTGCGTGCTCCGCGCCATCCGCCAGCCGGCGCTCTGGGACGTGGGTCCGGATCCGCTGCGCGACACCCACCGGCGGCTCGTGGCGAACGAGCTCGGCGCCTTCCGCATGCTGGGCGGCAGTGTCTACGCGCTGATCCATGCCGCCGTCCGGTGGGAGGATTCGTCGATGCTGGCGGATATCGACGGGATCCTGGCGTGCGCGGAACGCGTCATCGACGACGACGACACGTTGGATATCATCGGCGGGGCCGCCGGACTGCTGATGGCGGCCGCGGCGGTGGTGCGGCTCGCCGACGGAGCCGTCGCGCGGCGCGTGGTGACGGCGTGTGCGGAGCATCTGCTGCGCCGCGCCGACCGGGACGGCGGGCAGTATGCGTGGCGCACCTCGATGAAGGCGCACCATCCGCTTACGGGAGTGTCTCACGGGGCGTCGGGGATGGCGCTGGCCCTGTTCACGGCCTTCGAGCTGACCGGTGAGGCGCGGTACGCGGTCGCGGCACGCGGGGCGCTCGCGTACGAGGAGGCGGAGCGGCGGCGCAACGGCGGCACCCACTGGCCCGACTACCGGGAGGTTTCCGGCGGCGCGTCCGGCGGCGTCTGGCCCGAAATGATGGCCTGGTGCCACGGCGCCCCCGGGATCGGCCTCGTCCGCGCGTTGCTGCTGCGCCACGTCGGGGCCGGAGAACCGTCGGCGGAGCTGCGCGAGGCGCTCGTGACGGCGCTCGCCTCCACGGAGCGCAACGGATTCCGGGGTGGGCATTCCCTCTGTCACGGCGGTCTGGGCAATCTCGCGCTGCTGTCGGAGGCGGCGCGCCTTCCCGGTTTCGAACAGTACGGCGCGCACGCCGCCCGGGTGGAGGCGGCGCTCGTCGGGGACATCGCAACCCGCGGCCCGCTGTGCGGCACGCCGAACGGCGTCGAGACGCCCGGTCTGATGATGGGTCTCGCCGGGATCGGCATGGGACTCCTGCGGATCGCGGCCCCGGACGTGGTGCCGAACGTGCTGTCGCTCGAGCCCCCGAGGCGGCCGGCATGAAGCGGTTCCGTTCCCCGTCCCGTGTGCCGGTGATCCACCAGTTGTCGGAGGTGGAGTGCGGCTCCGCCTGTCTCGCCATGATCCTGAGCTATCACGGACGCAGCACCACGCTGAGTCAGTGTCGGGAGCTGGCGGGCGCGAGCCGTGACGGACTCACCGCGCAGGCGATTCTGGACGCCGCGCGCGGGGAGGGTCTCGAGGGGCGGGCGTTGTTCGTGAACGCAGCCGATCGGGAAACGGTCGCGCTGCCCGCGATCGCACACTGGAAGCACCGGCACTTCGTGGTGCTGGAACGATGGGCTCCGGAATCGGTGCTCCTGGTGGATCCCGCGGTGGGACGCCGTGTGCTGTCCGCCGCCGAGTTCGAGGTCGACTTCACGGGCTGTCTGCTCGTGTTCGAACGCACGCCGGCGTTCGTGGAGCGGCGTCCGGAAGGCACCCGGTCGATCCGGCGTCACTTCACCGCGCTCGTGAGTCGAACGGATCGGCACCGCCTGGCCGCGATCGTGGTCGTGTCTCTCCTCCTGCAGCTCCTGGGGCTGATCCCGCCGGCGATGACCGCGTGGGTGGTGGACCGGGTGATTCCGGCCGCCGATCCGCGGGCGCTTTCGATCGTCGCGCTCGCGATCGCATCGGCGGTGGCGACCCGCGCTGTCGTGTCCACGTCGCGCCAGTGGCTGCTGGCGCGCGTGCAGCGGTCGCTCGACCTCGCGTCCGCCACGCGGTTCTTCCGGCATCTCCTCAGCCTGCCGTTCACGTTCTTCCAGCAGCGCAGCACGGGCGACCTGCTGGTGCGCCTTTCGAGCAACGGCGTGATCCGGGACATTCTCACGTCACAGGTGCTCACGTTCTGTCTGGATGGTCCGCTGGCGCTCGGATATCTCCTCGTGATCGCGTTCGGGTCGCCCACCCTGGCACTGCTCGTGCTGCTGCTCGGCGTGGCGCAGGCCCTCGGCATCTGGTGGTCGCTCTCACGGCAGCGCGACCTGTCGCAGCGGGCCCTGGCCGCCCGCAGCGAGGAACAGGGCTGCGCGGTGGAGATGCTGAGCGGCATCGCGCTCGTGAAGGCGTCGGCCGCCGAAGACCGCGTGCTGCAGCGGTGGCAGCGCCTGTTCACCACGCAGGTGGACATCGCGTACGAAACCCAGCTGTTCACCGCCCGGCTCGACGTCGTGCTCGGCGGACTGCGGTATGCGACCCCGCTGCTGCTGCTCTGGTACGGCGCCACCGAAGTGCTCGCCGGCACGCTGACCACGGGACAGATGATCGCGGCCAACGCCCTGGCCGCGGCCGCCCTCTTCCCCCTGACGTCCCTCGTGCAGATCGCCCAGCAGTTGCAGACCGTGTCGGTCTACATCGACCGTGTGCAGGACGTGCTCGACGCGCCGCCGGAACGATCCACCGGACGGATCCTCGAATCGGCAGCCTCCGCGACGAATCCGGCCCGTGCGCCGGGAACGGCACCGGCGCTCCATATCGAATGCCGAGCGGTGAGCTTCCGGTTCTCGAACACGGCGCCGCGGGTGCTGCACGACATCTCGCTCGCGATTCCGCGCGGGCAGAAGGTCGGCATCATCGGCGCGACCGGGTCGGGGAAGAGCACGCTCGGCATGGTGCTGACGGGCCTGCTGCCGGCGGAGCGCGGGCTCGTGCTGCACGACGGCTTCGCGATGGACGATCTCCATCTCGGCGCGTTGCGTCGCCGCTGCGGCATCGTGATGCAGGATCCGCAGCTGTTCAGCGGCACCATCCGGCAGAACATCGCGTTCCGATGGCCGGACGCGCCGCGGGAGCGGATCATCGAAGCCGCCGAAGCCGCCGCACTCGGCCCGGATCTCCGACGCATGCCCATGGGACTCGACACGCCGATCGGGGAACGGGGCGCGTCGCTGTCGGGCGGGCAGCGGCAGCGTGTGGCGCTCGCGCGCGCGTTGCTCGAACGACCGGAGCTGCTCGTGCTCGACGAGGCCACGAGCCATCTGGATATCGCGACCGAAGCGCTGATCGATGCGAATCTGAACCGCCTGTCGTGCACCCGGATCGTGATCGCACACCGCCTGTCCACGGTGCGTGATGCGGATCTGCTGGTGCTGCTGGAAGGCGGCCGGGTGATCGAAGCCGGAGCGCCGCAGGAGCTGCTCGCGCAGCAGGGCGCGTACTGGACGCTGAGCCGTTCGGCCGGCGTCTTCGGTACGGAAACCGACCGTGTGCTGGTGCCGGCGTAGGCGTCCTGCCTCGCCGGATCGGAGTTGCCGACGCTCATGCTGCGCGTTCGGGTCGGTCGCGTCTGCGCCGAACGCTTCGAACATAGATGCCGGAGAAATGACCATGTCCCGAGACGACATCATCCTGAGCTGGAAGGATGCGCAGTATTTCGACGCGCTCTCCGAGAGCGAGCGGGCGGCCCTGCCCGACCATCCGTCCGGCGCCGTGGCGGTGCCGGACGAGCTGCTCGGCGCGGCGGGCGGAGAGGGACCGTTTCCCTCGATGGCCGACCTGACGATCAAGCTGACCTCGCTTCCGTGCACCGCCACGGTCGTGCAGGTCCTCAGCTGCTTCAAGTGCGACGACACGATCTGGCAGGGAACCTGCGGCGTGCTGTCGGTCGGCTGCTGCGTGCACGTGCAGTGACGCGGCGGGGCGAGACAGGCGGCGTCATCGCCTGTCTCGCTTCCGCGGCACGACCCTCTCAATCCGGACGCTCCCGATGTCCCTGAACCCCGTTCTCCTCGCCGACGAATCGCAGGGCAAGCCGGCTCCCCTGCAGGCGCTCGTCGATATCGTGCTCGATCCCCCGGCGGCCTTCATGGCGATCGCGGCCGGTGCGTCGTGGATTCCGCCCGTGTTCGTGCTCACGGCGCTGCGCGTGGCGCAGGATTTCATCTTCTATCACCCGAGCCGGGAGCCGGTGAAGGTGCTGCTCACGATCCTCTTCGATGCCGCGAGCGTGTGCCTGCCGCTCGCGATCATCAGCCTCTGCCTGCGGCTCGTGGTCGCGCTGCTGAACGCCCATCCCCTGCCGGGACGCCTCTTCCCGCTCGTGGCCTACTGCGCCATGGTCGACCAGCTCCTCGTCTGGACCGCGGCGATGATCCATCGGGCCGTGCACACCGGCCGCGTCGTGACGCCCCGCGACCAGCCGTATACGAACCTCGCCTGGCTGGTGCGCGAGGAGGAGCATCGGGTGCTGCATCATGTGCTGCAGGCGTTCGACGCGGGCACGGCGGTGTTTCTCGTGCTGCTCGCGTTCGGATTGCCGTACGTCACGCGGACGCTGAACCGGAGCACGGCGGCCGGGGTCGTGTTCGGCGGATGGTTCGCCTGGTTGCTGATCACGACCGCGATCAAGGTGTTCGTCAGCTGAACCGGCGCCGAGTCGTCCCTGCGGATTTCACGCGCCGGCATGGCCGGCGCTTTCGTGCCCACTCCGTTCCGGAGATGCCCTGATGACCGATATGCAGAACGACGCAGGAACCGCGGAACGCCCCGCCGCACCGACGACGCTCGTGACCGGCGGCTACAAGCTGCTCCCGCTCGGTCTGCTGCTGCTGGCATTTGCCCTGAACGACAGTCTTCCGGGAACGCTCGGCTATCGCCGGCTGATCGACGTCGGCCTGATCCTGCTGGCCACGATCGGCTGGAACATCGTGGACGTCCGGCATCAACGGCAGGGAACGGTAACCACCTGGACGGCCTGGACGAGTTTCCGGAGTGTGCCCGTCTGGATGTGGGGGATTCTCCTCGTCTGGCTGGCCGTCGGCATGCTGCTGGCGGAGTTCGCCAGCGACCGGCTGCTGGAGACGCTGGTCTGGTCGGTCGGGCTGGGCGTCGCCCTGATCGCGACCGGAATCGTGGACGAGCATACCGCCAGGCGGAGGGCCCGACACTAGCTTTCCGCATGCTCCGTCGCACGCGTCGCTTCTTTCTCCGACTCCTCACGGCCGCGTTCGCGGCGTGGGCACTCACCATCGTGGCCGTGTGGTGGTGGTCGCGGCGCGACGATGCCCGCGACCGGAGCGGCCGGCTCGCCGATGCGATCATCGTGCTCGGCGCCGCGCAGTACGCGGGGCGTCCGTCACCGGTGCTGCAGGCGCGGCTCGATCACGCGCTGGCGCTCTGGGAACGCGACCTCGCGCCGTACGTGATCCTCACGGGCGGACGCGGCGACGGCGATACGCAGAGCGAAGCCGGCGCCGGGCGGCGCTATCTGGCCCGGCGCGGCGTACCGGATTCGGTGATCCTGCACGAGGACGAAGGACGCACCACGTTCGCGTCCATGTCCAACGCCGCGGACCGGCTGCGCGAGGTGCACGGCCGCGAGATCCTGCTCGTGAGCGATCCGTTCCACATGCTGCGGCTCTCCCTGCTGGCACGACTGCACGGGCTTTCGCCCTACGCGTCGCCCACCCGCACGAGCCCCATTTCCGCGAACCCGCTGCTCGAGTTCGAATACGCCGTCCGGGAATCGCTCGCCCTGCCCGCGGACATGGCGCAGTTCATGCGAGAGCGCCTGCGCGGCGACTGACGCCGGGCGGGCGGCGGCTCACCGTCCGCCGCCGCGTCCTCCACTTCCCCGCCGCGTCACGCGCCAGTCCCCTTCGCGCACGAGCCGTCGCCGGCCGTCCGGATCCACGCTCCACACCGCGGTCGGCCAGGTGTCGTCACCGTACTCCACGACACTGCCCGGCATGACCATGGCGCCGAACGCGGCCGTGCCGAACGCCGGCACGGTGTACTCCTCCGCATTCTCCAGACGGACCTGGTAGCCCAGATCGGCCAGCGCGCCCACGGTCAGCCGGCTGAGCGGCATGCCGCCGGCCTGGGCAAAGCCCACCATCAGCTCGCGGCGGAGCACGGTGAAGCGCCAGTGCGAATCCCGTGTGCCGGGCCCGCCGGTGGCTTCGATCGGCACGGGAGTGCCGGTATACGTGCCGCCTCCGATGAGCGCGAACTGATCGCGTCCCACGGCACCCTGAAAGTACGGGTCCGCGCCGCCGAGATTGACCATGAGGCCGCGCCGGTTCCAGTTGAAGGCCTGCAGGCCGAGCACATGGCCGAACTCGTGCGTCATCACGTCGTCGAGCGTGCCGTTGGCGGCGAGCGTGACGAGATCGGCCGTGTCGAGCTCCACGAAGCCCACCACCGGGATCCCGCTCGCGGTGCGGATGAGACAGGGACCGGCGCGGCCGAGGATCGAGCCCGGTCCGTCGATGCTGTCGAAGTTCACGTAGATGCGCACGTTCGCGATCACTTCATTGATCGCGGGCACGCCCGGGCCGCACTCGTTGGCGTTGGCGAAGACCTGCACGGGCGGCACCTGGCCGGCGATGACACTGCGCCAGCGTGCCACGGCCCGCTCCACGGCCTGCAGGTTGCGCGTGGACGGCTCCCCGTTGACGAACACGGTCTGTATGAAGAACACCGACGGCACGGCGTGCGCCCGGAACACGAGCGAATCGGACGGGAACAGCGGCGAGCGGGCAATGAGCGCCTGGTCGGACGCCGTGCCGAGCGTCCAGCTTCCCACGCGGGCGACGCCTTCGGTTTCCGTGGTCATCCGCGTGCTGCCGGTGACCGTCCCGGATCCGGCCGCGGGAGTGAACGTCACCGTCACGCCGCCGGTGGGATTGCCGTACTGGTCGCGCGCGCGCACGGCGGGTCGCACACTCACCTCGAGCTGCGGCACGCCGTCCTGCTGCAGGGTGGACGCGGCTTCGATCATCACGGGCACATCGGGGATCGGCACCGCGCGGAAGGTGAGGGGCTGGGCAATGCCCACGACCTCCGCGCTCACGACCTGCTGCTCCGTGGTGCGTGTGCCGATGCGCCAGCCGTCGAGGGAGGCCACGCCTTCGGCGTCGGTCATCCGTTCGACAGGACCGATCAGGGCGCCGCCGCCGGCGAGCAGCGTGAATCGCACCGTCACGCCGGGCACCCGGTTGTTGAACGGATCGAAGACCGTGAGCGACGGCGGTTCGGTCGTGAGCTCTCCCACGCGCGTGGGCTGTGATTCCGGCACGCGGCGCGCCAGCTGGGTCGGTGCGCCGGGTGCGACCGTGGCCATGAACACCACCGGCTGCACGCCGTCCACCGTGGCGGTGAGCGTCTGCGCGCCGGCCCGCGTGCCGAGCTTCCATCCGCCGGACGAGGCGAGGCCGCTCCCGTCGGTGCGCGCGCTGTCGAGCACCACGACGCCGCTCCCTTCGCCGACCTGCCAGCGCACGAGCATGTTGGCCAGACCGCGGCCGCGCTGATCGGTGAGCAGGACGGCCGGCGGCGTGGCCAGCAGGGCGTTGGCCGTGCCGTTCACCGTCGCCGACCCGCTGGCGGCGAGGGTGGTGGCGACGCGTGGTTCGGTGGTGTCACAGGCCGTAAGCAGGACTCCGAGCAGCAGAACGGCTCGGGTCACGGACGCGGAAGGAAGACGAAACGTCGAGGTCGTCACGGTTCTGGTCGAAAGGTGCGAGGAAATACGGCGCGCGGGGTTCCTCCGCACGTGACCCGGACACCAATTTAGGGGATGCAGATCCCCGTCGAGAGCTATCGCCTCCCGAACGGTCTCCTGGTGGTGCTCTCCGAGGATCACACGGCGCCGATCGTTGCTGTCAATCTCTGGTACCACGTGGGTTCGGCCAACGAACGCACGGGGCGCACCGGCTTTGCCCACCTCTTCGAGCACATGCTCTTCCAGGGGTCGGCGAACGTCGGCGCGAACGAACACTTCGAGTTCGTGCAGCGGGCGGGCGGCACCCTCAACGGGTCCACCTGGCTCGACCGCACCAACTACTACGAAACCCTGCCCTCCAACCAGCTCGCGCTCGCGCTCTGGCTGGAGGCCGACCGCATGGCGCGGCTCCTGCCGGCCATGACCCAGCCCAAGCTCGACACCCAGCGGGATGTCGTGAAGAACGAACGGCGCTGGTCGGTGGACAACCAGCCGTACGGCACCTGGTGGGAGCGGCTGCCCGCGCTCACGTTCCCCGCCGACCATCCGTTCCACCACTCCCTGATCGGGTCCATGGACGACCTCGACGCGGCCTCCCTGGAGGACGTCGCCGAGTTCTTCCGCACGTACTACACCCCGGACAACGCGGTGTTGACCATTGCGGGCGATTTCAGTGCCGACGAGGCCCGGGCCCTGGTGGACACGCACTTCGGCTCCATCCCCCGGGGCACGGGCCGGCCGGCGCTCCCGGACATGACGGTGCCGTTCTCCTTCGGTGAATCCCGCCGCGAGGTGGTGCCCGATGCCTGCGCCCTCCCCCGCGTGTTCGTGGCGTCCCGCATCCCGGTCCTCGGCACCGACGCCTACTATGCCGCCAGCGTCTGCGCGGCGATCCTGGGCCTTCGCACCGGCAGCCGGTTCGAACAGTCGCTCGTGCGCCGGCAGCGGGTGGCGTCGTCGGCCTCCTGCTTCACCTTCGACCTCGCCAAGGGGGCCGATCTCTTCGTGGCCGATGTCACCGCCCTCCCCGACGTCACCCCCGACCAGCTCGAAGCCGCCGTGCACGCCGAGCTCGATCTGGTGCACCGGGAGGGCGTCACCGCGAAGGAAGTGCAGCGGGCCGTGGCGCTCACCGAAACCCACTTCGTGACCAGCCTCCAGTCGGCCGCCGAGCGCGCCGACCAGCTCTCGCGCTTCGCCACGTACTTCGGCGACCCCACGCTGGTGAACGAACAGCCGGCGCGCTACCGCGCCGTCACGGCCGACGACGTGTCCGCGTTCGCGCGTACGTATCTCGGCGCCGACAACCGGGCCACCCTGCTGTACGTGCCCGCCGAGGAACCGGCCGACGCGGACGACCTCGAGGCCGCTGCATGAGCGCGTCGACGGACCCCTCCGTGTCGTCGACCGTCGAAATACCGCCCGCCCCGCCCCGTCCGGCGCCCGGCGCCGCGCGTCCCTATCACTTCCCCGCGTTCGAAACGCGCACGCTGCCCAACGGGCTTCGCGTGGTGGTGGCGCCCGTGCACGCGCACCCCGTGGTGACGGTGCTCGCCGTGGTGGAAGCAGGCGCGACGCGCGATCCCGAGGGGAAACACGGCCTCGCCGTGCTCGCCGGCCGCGCGCTGGCCGAAGGCACGGCCACCATGACCGCACTCGAGCTCGCCGAACGTGTGGAATCGCTCGGCACGGTGCTCGACACCGGCGCCGACTGGGATTCGAGCATCGTGCAGCTCACCGCGCTCACCGAGCGTGCCGGCGACGCGTTCGCGGTGCTCGCCGAAGTGCTGCGCGCGCCGTCGTTCCCCGAGGCGGAGATGCAGCGCCTCGCGGAGGAGCGGCTCTCGGACCTCACGCAGATCCGCGCCGAACCGCGCGGCCTCGCCGACGTGGCGCTCAACCGGCTGCTCTACGCGGCGTCGTCGCGCTTCGCCCGGCTCGCCGGCGGCGACGAACGCAGCGTCACGCGCATCACGCGCGACGACATCGTGCGCTTTCACGCGGAGCATTTCCGGCCCGACGCCACGGCGCTGCTCGTGGTGGGCGATTGCACCGCGGACGCCGCCGTGGCGCTCGCCGCGGAGCATCTTGGCGACTGGAGCGGTACCGCGGCCGTGGCGCCGGCGCCGGATGCATCGCCGCGCCATGCCGACCGGCGGGTGCACGTGGTGGCCAAGCCCGATGCGCAGCAGACCGAGCTCCGGCTCGGCCACGTGGCCGTGCCGCGCGCGCACCCCGACTACTTCCCGCTCGTGGTGATGAACGCCATCCTGGGCGGGCTGTTTTCGTCGCGGCTCAATCTCAATCTGCGCGAACGCCACGGCTACACGTACGGCGCGCACAGCACCTTCGACTGGCGCCGCGCGGCGAGCCCGTTCGAGATCTCGAGCGCCGTGCAGACCGACAAGTGCGCCGACGCGGTGCGCGAAGCGCTCGCCGAAGTGGAACGCATGCGCCACGAGCCGGTGAGCGAAGAGGAGCTCTCGCTCGCGGTGAGCTATCTCGACGGCGTGTTCCCGATCCGTTTCGAGACCACGGCCGCGATCGCGGGCGGGCTCGCGAACGTGGAGATCTTCCGGCTGCCGTCGGACTACTTCGATACGTACCGCGAGCAGGTGCGCGCCGTCACCACCGACGACGTGGCCCGCGTGGCGCGCACGCATCTCGATCCGGCGCGGCTGCAGATCGTGGCCGTCGGGCCGCCGGACATCCTGCACCCCGCGCTCGACGCGCTCGCCATCGGTCCCGTGACCGTGCACACGCCGACGGACGAACTGTCCGCCGACACCTGACGTCCCTTCAACCGTTTCTCGTGTCTCCCACCGTCCCGCAGGTCGTGAAGAAGGTTCCGAAGTCGCCCTCGAAGACATCCACCGCCAAAACCCCGCCGTTCGAAGTGCGACGCTCGCGCATCCAGGGACGCGGCGTCTTCGCCACCCGTCGCATCCGCACGGGACAGCGCATCACCGAGTACATCGGCGAAAAGATTTCGCACGAGGAAGCCGACCGTCGCTATGACGACGACAAGGGACGGCACCACACGTTCCTCTTCGTGCTCGACGACGACGTGGTGGTGGATGCGCGCTACGGCGGGAACGACGCCCGGTACATCAACCATTCGTGCGCCCCGAACTGCGAGACGGTGATCGAGGACGACCGGATCTGGGTGGAGGCGCTCCAGCCCATCGCGCCGGAAACCGAGCTGGTGTACGACTACCGCTTCGAGTGGGACGACGACTACGACGCGGACGACGTGCGCTACTACGCCTGCCGGTGCGGGAGCGCGAAGTGCCGCGGGACGATTCTCCGGGTGCCGGTGTACCTGCGCCCCACGGTGCGGGAGTGGCTGGCCGGGAACGATGTGCCCAAGCCGCGGAAGCCGAGGAAGAAGAGCGCGAAGAAGGTGGCGAAGCGCGTGGCGAAGACGGCCAAACGTGGCGCGAAGAAAGTGGCGAAGAAGGCCGTGAAGCGCGGCGCGAAAAAAGTGGCGAAGCGTGGCGCGAAGAAGGTGGCCAAAAAGCGGACAGGCGTCCGGCGATGAGCAGGGACGACCGGACACCGGACGTCGGCCAGGTGTCGAGCACGCGCATGTACACCGGGCGCGTGATCTCGCTCGACGTGGACGAGGTGCGGTTTCCGGACGGGTCGGTGGGGTCGCTGGAGATGATCCGGCACCCCGGCGCGAGTGCGGTGGTCCCGCTCCTCGGCGCGCCCGACGACCCCGATCCCGAGCTGGTGCTCATCCGGCAGTACCGGTACGCGGCCGAACAGTACCTCTACGAGATTCCCGCCGGCCGGCTCGATCCGGGGGAAACGCCGGCCGACTGCGCGGCGCGCGAGCTGCTGGAGGAAACCGGCTACCGCGCGCGCGGCATGCAGCCACTGTTCACCATGTACACCACCCCCGGCTTCACCGACGAGAAGATCCACCTCTTTCTCGCCACCGGCCTCGAAGCAGGGGCGCACCAGCGGGAAGCCGACGAGTTCCTCGAACTCGTCCCCACCAGGCTTTCGCGCGCGCTCTCGATGATCGAACGCGGGGAGATCCAGGACGCCAAAACCGCGCTCGGGCTCCTCTACGCCGCCGGATTCCGCCTGAACTGAGCGGCGGCGGGGTGCCATCCCGGCGGGAGCAAACCCGCCCGGGTGACACGGGTGTCCTATTCGTGAGACTCGGATTCAGGACACCATGACGGAATGACACACCGGTCAAAATGACCGAAAAGTGTGTAAACCTCACATTATCAATGTGTTGTGGTGTGATGTCCGTCGCTGCGGGAGCGGCATGGAGCGTGCATTGTACATGTTCCAACCTGCGTGAGCGGGGGCCGGAGACCGTTTATTCGTCGCCGCTGCTCCCGAACCGCCGCCGCACCCACCAGGGAGCGGTGACACTCGAACAGGAGGTCCCACCATGGCACTCATCGCCCGTCAACTCACGCCGCTCGAACAGGGTGGCGTTCGTGAACAGCTCCGCGCGCTGGACGACGCGGGAGTCGTGGGCGCGTTCCTCGGTGGTGAAGAGCGCGCCTTCCAGGAACTCGTGGACCGCTACCAGGGACGGCTGCTGAACTTCGTCTACCGGACCATCGGCGACCGGGATCGCGCGGAAGACCTCGTCCAGGAGGTGTTCATCCGCGTCTACCGCCACATCGGCCGGTTCGACCGTTCGAAGAAGTTCTCCACCTGGATCTACACCATTGCGTCGAATCTGGCCAAGAACGAGCTCCGGAACCGCTCGCGGAACCCGCTGGTGCTCTTCCAGGCCATCCGCGCCAAGTTCGAGGACGAGGACCGTCCGCTCCAGTTCGAGGACACGCAGTACAAGCCCGACGACCTCTTCCGGAAGCGTCACCTGCGGGAGATGGTGGAGCGCTCGGTGTCGCAGTTGCCGCCGCACCACCGCGAGGTGTTCGTGCTGCGGGAGCTGGAGGGGAAGTCGTACGAGGAGATCGCCGACATCACCGGGGTGAACCTGGGCACGGTCAAGTCCCGCCTCAACCGGGCGCGGACCGCCTTCGCCGAGATCATCGAACCGCTGGTGCAGTAGGCCGCGCCAGCGGCCCGCGTCACCGAAGGGAACGCGGAGCCCCCGAACCCAGTATGAGACCGGCGTGCCCGTGGCCCGCCGAGTCCGCCAGAAAGCCGGTATTGCCGACACGGACCGTCGGGAATGCCGGTTTCGTGCGTTGGGTCTCATTCGTGAGTAGAATATGGAAGGTACCCCGGCGGGTCATCGGGAACTCCCCGGAACGGACAGGCCCGCCGTGGGTATCGCCTCGCAGACCTTTCATCTGCCCCGCGGGTCCGCCCGTGTGCAAGGATCGCTGCTCCGATGGACTGCCCGACGTTTCGCAAGCATCACCTCGCGTATCTCGACGACACGCTGTCTGGTGATCTGATGGCCGACGCACAGCTGCACGTGTTCGACTGCGCCAGCTGTGCCGCGCACGACACGCTCGTGCGTCGTTCGCTCATGATGGTGCGCAATCTCCCCGTGATCGAACCGTCGGATGCGTTCAGCGCGCGTCTGCAGGCGCGGCTCGCCGCCTGCCGCGAGATGCCACGTGCCGAGGACGACGACGAGGCGTATCTCGACGGGTTCCTCGACACGCAGGCGTCGCATCGCACGCTGCGGGTCATGCGCGGACCGCGCATCTGGCTCGCCATGGCGGCCGGGGTCACCGTGATGGGCACGGTGGCCCTTCGCAGCAATACGGGGAGTGCGTCGGAGATCCAGCTCGCCCCGGTGCTGGCGTCGGCGCCGCCGGTGCCGGCCACGCTGCCGCCCATGGTGTCGGCCGAACTGGTGCAGGCCATGGCCACGGGCAATCCCATGTGGCCGCTCACGCTGCTCGTGGAAGACGCGCCGGCGCATTTCCTGGCCACCTCCAGCGAGTTCGACGGGGCGCGCTGACGCGCCCCGCGGCGCTGAATCGGCGCTGATTCAGCGCTGACACGCCGGCCCGCATGGGCCGGCCCGCGCCCCGGCCAGACCGGGCGCCGCAGCCATTACCTTTCCGGGATGCCGCGTCCCGCCACGCGTTCCCGCGCCGCCGCCCCGCGCGCTGCTGCCCCTCCTTCCGCCGACGGCTATCGCACCATCCGCGCCGCCGTCGACGCGCGCACGTTCGCGCCCGTGTATTACCTGCACGGCGACGACGACTTCCTCAAGGACGCCTCGCTCGAGACGCTGCTCGACGGCGCGATCGATCCGGCCACGCGCGACTTCAACTGTGAAATCCGCGCCGCCGCCGATCTCGATGCCGAAACGCTCGGCAGCCTGCTCGCCACGCCGCCCATGTTCGCGCCGCGCCGCGCCGTGGTGGTGCGCGACGTGCATCTGCTCAAGAAGGCCGTGCGCGCCGAGCTCGACCGCTATCTCGAGGCCCCCGCGGCCGACACGCTGGCCGTGCTCGTGGCGCCCGCGGGCACGGCCGTGGATGCGGCGCTCGCCACACGCTCCGTGGCCTGCGTCTTCGAACCGCTCACGCCCGAGCGTGTGCGCAAGTGGATCGTCCACCACGCCACCACCACGCTCGGCGTCACCGTGACGAGCGAAGCGGCGGTGCTCCTGCAGCAGTCGGTGGGCAACGATCTGCAGCAGCTCGCGTCCGAGCTCGACAAGTGCGCGAGCTACGCGCTCGGCGCCGTGGGACGCACCGCCGCGGGCGTGGCCATCGACGAACCGGTGGCGATCATCGACGAGGCCGCGGTGAGCGCGGTGGTGGGCGTGCGGCGCGGCGAAACGGTGGTCGATCTGCTCGATGCCATCGGCATGCGAGACGGGCCGCGCGCGGCGGCGCTGGTGCCGTTCGTGCTGGCGCAGCCCAAGGTGAGCGCGGTGCAGATCACGATGATGCTCGGCACGCAGATGCTGGCGATCGCGTGGGGACGCGCGCAGCGGGACGGCGGCTGGTCCACCGGGCAGCTCGCGCGCGAATACATGAACGGCTATCTCAAGCGCACGAGCGGCCTGCCGGGACGTCCGTGGGGGGAAGCGGCGGCCGCCTGGTCGCGCGCCGTGGAGCGCTGGACGGCCGACGATCTGCGGCGCGCGCTCCGTCTCCTGCTGGACACGGACATCGCGCTCAAGGACACGAGAGTCTCGAACGAGGAGCAGGTGATGCTGTCACTGGTACTCGCCATGACCGGCCCGGCGCGCGGACGCGCCGGCGGACGCGCCGCATGAGCGTCGGAATGCGTACATCGCGCCGGCGCGGATCATGGCGCGGATCATGGCGCGAAGACTGGCGTGCCGCACTGACGGGCGCGGCGCTCGCGGCGGCGCTGCATGTGCTGCCGGCGCAGGCGGCCGCCCAGACCATCGTGGATCTCGACCAGGCGATCGGCCGGGCCCGCACGCTCGTGGAGTCGGGGAACGGCCGCGCCGGCCGGCTCGTGCTCGATTCGCTCGTGCAGCAGGCGCCGTCCGGATCCGCCGCGCTCGGCGAACTGCTGTACTGGCGCGGCCTGCTGTCGGAATCGAGCGCCGAGGCTGAACGGGACTGGCGGCGGCTGATCCTCGAGGTGTCGATCTCGCCGCGCGTGGAGGATGCGACGCTCCGGCTGGCGCAGCTCGCGCTGCTGCGCGGCCGTCCGGCGGATTCGCGCGTGCTGCTGGAACGGCTCGCGCGCGACTACCCCGATCCGGCGAGCCAGGCGCGCGCGCACTTCTGGCTCGCGAAAGCGTGGTTCGACGAGAACGACAGGCCGCGCGCGTGCGGCGCGCTCGACGTGGCGCGGCGTGATGCGCCGGCGAGCGCGGTGGAGCTGCGCACGCAGGTGGACGATCTGCGCGGCCAGTGCCGCGGCGTGCAGTCGGTGTCGCCCATCGCGGTGGCCGCCGCGCCGACGCCCGTGACACCAGCGGCGCCGGTGGACACGACCCGCGCGCGAACGGATACCGTGGGGGCGGCGCAAACCGATACCACGCGGATGGCACAAACCGATACGACGCGGACGGCCGTGGCGCGCGCGGATACGGCGCGGGTGGCGAACGTGGTGCGGGATACGTCGCGCGTGGATACGACACGCACCGCGCCGCCGCGCGAGACGCCTGTGAATACGCCGCCGGTGACGCGCGAGACGCCGCCACCGACGCGCAGCGCGCCCCCCGCGACCACCCCGCCGCCCGCGCGCAATACGCCGCCCGCGACATCCACGACCACACGCCCCGCCAACGCGCGCTTCAGCGTGCAGCTCGCCGCGTACACGCGGCTGGATCAGGCGCAGGCGCTCGTGCGGCAGCTCGCCGCGCGCGACATCGACGCGCGCGTGGACGGCACGGCCGCGCCGTTCCGCGTGCGCACGGGATATTTCGCCACGCGCGCGCAGGCCGCCACCCGCCTCACCGAGCTCAAGGCGCGCGGACACGACGGCTTCGTGGCGGAGCTCACGCCGTGAGCGCATCGAGCACACCGCTCATGCAGCAGTACCGGGAGATCAAGGCGCGGCACCAGGACGCGATCCTGTTCTTCCGCATGGGCGACTTCTACGAGATGTTCTACGAAGACGCCGAAACCGCCGCGCGTGCGCTCGGCCTCACGCTTACCTCGCGCAACAACGGCGGCGCGGCCGAAGTGCCGCTCGCCGGCGTGCCCGTGAAGGCGGCGGCCGACTATCTGCGGAAGCTCGTGCGCCAGGGATTCCGCGTGGCCGTGTGCGAGCAGGTGGAAGATCCGAAGCTCGCCAAGGGGATCGTGAAGCGCGAAGTGATCGAAACGATCACGCCGGGTGCCGCGTTCGCGGACGATCTGCTCGACGACAAGCGGGCGAACTACGTGGTGGCGGTGCACGTGGCGCCGCAGGCCACTACGACCGCTGCACGCCCCGACGACCAGGTCACCGTAGGCATCGCCGCGGCCGATCTCTCCACGGGCGAGCTCCGCGTGACGCGCGTGTCGGCGGCCGACGCGCCGGCGCACCTGGCGCGTCTCGCGCCGCGCGAGCTGGTGCTCGCGCGCGGCGCCGAAATCGGCCCCAACGGCGGCGCGCTCACGCGCGTGCTGCGCGCCGTGGACGGGGGGCTCCGCACCGAACGCGACGCGTGGGAGTTCGACGCGGCGCTCGCGCACGAGGAGCTGCCGCGGCAGTTCCGGATCGCGTCGCTCGAAGGATTCGGGTTCGACGCGGCCGACATCGAAGCCGTGGGCGCGCTCGGCGCGCTCGTGCGCTATCTCCGCGACCTGCAGCCCGGCGGGCTGCCGCACCTCGCGCGTCCCGTGCTGGAGCACGCGGGCGTCACCATGCCGCTCGACGAGATGACGCGGCGCAACCTCGAGCTCGTGGAATCGCTGCGTGGCGCGGGCGCCGAGGGCACGCTGCTCGCCGTGCTCGATTACACGGCCACGCCCATGGGCGCGCGTCTCCTCCGGCAGTGGGTGCTGGCGCCGCTCGTGGACCGCGCCGCGATCGAGCAGCGGCTCGACGCGGTGGACGCGTTCGTGCGCGCACCCGTGGAGCGTGCCGCGCTGGCCGAAGCGCTCGACGGCGTGCGCGACGTGGAACGATTGGCCAGCAAGGCGGCCGCATCGCGGGCCACGCCGCGCGAGCTGCGGGCGCTCGGCGATTCGCTCGCGCGACTCCCGCGCGTGCACGATCTCGCGCGCGATGTGGTGCAGGACGCAGAACGGGCTGAACGTCCGTCCGGCGTGCTTGCGGAGCTGCTGGGTGCATGGGACGATTTCTCGTCGCTTGCCCACGAGGTGCAGCGCGTGCTCGTGGAGCGGCCGCCGCTCCAGATCGGCGAAGAGCCCACGATCGCGCCGGGCGTGGACGCCGGGCTCGACGAGCTCCGCGCCATTCGCGACGGCGGCAAGGACGCAATCGCCACGATCCAGGCCGACGAGCGCGCGCGCACCGGCATTTCGTCGCTCAAGGTGGGATACAACCGCGTGTTCGGATACTACCTCGAGATCTCGAACACCAACCGGCATCTCGTGCCCGCCGACTATCAGCGCCGGCAGACGCTCACCGGCGCCGAACGCTACGTCACGCCCGCGCTCAAGGAATACGAGGAAAAGGTGCTGGGCGCCGCTGATCGCATCGAGATGCGCGAGCGTGAGCTGTTCGAGGCGCTTCGCCGGCAGGCCGGCGCGGAGATCGCGCGGCTCCAGGCCGTTGCGCGGCGCGTGGCCACGCTCGACGTGCTCGCCACGCTGGCCGACGTGGCCGAACGCGAGCAGTACGTGCGTCCCGAGCTGCACGACGGGTTCGATCTGCACATCACGGCCGGCCGGCATCCCGTGGTGGAGCGCATGATGGCGCGCGAGAAGTTCATCCCGAACGATCTCGTGCTCACCGACGACGCGCGGCTGATGATCCTCACCGGTCCCAACATGGCCGGCAAGAGCACCATTCTGCGGCAGATCGGCCTGATCCAGTTGCTCGCGCAGATCGGCGCGTTCGTGCCCGCGCGATCGGCGCGGCTGCCGGTGGCGGACCGGCTGTTCACGCGCGTGGGCGCGAGCGACAATCTCGTGCGCGGGCAGAGCACGTTCATGGTGGAGATGAGCGAGACGAGCGCCATTCTGCACACCGCCACGGCGCGGTCGCTCGTGCTGCTCGACGAGATCGGGCGCGGCACCGCCACGTACGACGGCGTGTCGATCGCGTGGAGCGTGAGCGAACATCTGCACGACGCCATCGGCTGCAAGACCGTGTTCGCCACGCACTATCACGAGCTCACGCAACTCTCTGATGAACTGGCCGCGGTGCGGAACTTCACCGTGGCCGTGCGCGAAGTGGGGGACCAGGTGCTGTTCCTGCACCGGCTCGTGCCGGGCGGCGCGGACCGGTCGTATGGCATCGAGGTGGGACGGCTCGCGGGACTCCCCGCGCCGGTTATCGCGCGCGCGAAGGAAGTGCTCGCGCTGCTCGAAGGCGACGGGGCGCAGATGGCCACGCGTCTCACCGCCGACGGGCTGCACGCGCCGGCCGGCGCCCGCACGGGCGGACCGCGTTCGGCGCGGGGCGGGCGCGCCGGGGCTTCGCATCCCCAGGGGCCGCAGGAGCAGCTCGGCTTCTTCGGGGAACCGGCGCGGGTGGAGGTGCGCACGGAAGTGCGCGCGGATCCGGTGCTGGAGGCGCTGGCCGGCCGGCTCACGGCCGTGGACCCGAACCGCCTCACGCCGATCGAGGCGCTGCAGCTCCTGGCCACGCTCCGTGAACAGGCGCTCGCGCGCGGCGGAACATCGTCGTGAGTGCCGAGCGGCGATCACGGGTCGCCGATTCCGTCGACACGCGGGAAAAGCGTGCCGCGCCGCCCCCGGAGGCGCCGCGAACCGCCGCGTCCGGCTGGAAGCCCACGAAGGCCGACCTCGCCGAGGCCGTGCACCGTACCGTGCCGGATGTCATCGCTCCCGGGCTGCGGGTGCTCTTCTGCGGCATCAACCCCGGCCTGTACACGGCCGCCATCGGCCATCATTTCGGCCGTCCCGGCAACCGGTTCTGGCCCGTGCTGCACGCGTCGGGATTCACGCCGCGCCAGTTCGCTCCATGGGAGGAGCAGGCGCTGCTGCCGCTCGGACTCGGCATCACCAACGTGGTGCCGCGCACCACTGCCACGGCGGCGGAGCTGTCGAGCGAGGAAATCGTGGCCGGCGGCCGTGCGCTCGCCGCCCGGGTGCGGCGCTACGCGCCGCGTGTCCTTGCCGTGCTCGGTGTGGGCGCGTATCGCACGGCGTTCCGGACGCCCAGGGCCGCGATCGGACCGCAGGACGATTTCATCGGTACCACCCGGGTGTGGGTGCTCCCCAACCCGTCCGGACTCAACGCCAACTATCAGCGCGAGGCGCTGGTCGCCCTGTTCGCCGAGCTGCGCGCCGCCGTCGCCGACTGACGGCCGCGTCCTTCCCTCCCGGCATCCACGCACGCGATCTTACGAGCATGTCCCCCACGTCGCGATTTCGCTGAACATGTCCGCCATCTCACGGTTTCGTTCCCGCTCCTCGCCGCGGCGGCTCGCGCTGCATGCGGCGCTGCTCGCGCTCCTCGTGGCGTGCGGGTCCGACGCGCCGGCCGCCGACGGCGGCATGCGCGGCGCGTCTCCCCTCACCGTGCGCAAGCGCACGCCCACCTACGCCGCCGACGTGATCCGCGAATATCCGCACGATACCGCGGCCTTCACGCAGGGGCTGCTCTGGTTCGAGGGAGAGCTGTACGAAGGCACCGGCCTGGTGGGGAAGTCGAATATCCGCCGCGTGAAGCTCGAAACGGGGGACGTGCTGCAGCGCCGCGACCTGCTGCCGCCCCATTTCGGCGAAGGAATCGCGATCATCGGCGACCGGCTGTACCAGCTCACGTACACCACCGGCATGGCGTTCGTGTACGACCGGCGCACGTTCGCACCGCTCGGCGAGTTCCGCTACGACGGTGAGGGATGGGGGCTCACCACCGACGGCTCGCAGCTCATCATGAGCGACGGCACGCCCACCCTCCGGTTCGTGAATCCGGCGGATTTCTCGGTGATCCGCACCGTGGTCGTGACCGAGAACGGCACGCCGGTGCGGTATCTCAACGAGCTCGAGTGGGTGAAGGGCGAGATCTGGGCGAACGTGTGGATGAACGATTCGATCGCGCGCATCGATCCGCAGAGCGGGGCGATCATCGGCTGGATCAATCTCAGCGGCCTGCTGCCGCAGCACGTCCGCACCGGACGGGAGGATGTGCTGAACGGCATTGCGTACGACGCGGCCGGCGATCGCATCTTCGTCACCGGCAAGTACTGGCCGCGGCTCTACGAGATCGACGTCCGGCCGTCGGGCAACTGACGGCGTGTCCGCGGCCGTGCTTTCGGCCGCGCCGCCGTCATGCGATTCTGTCCCGCCGTATTCCCGTCCGCCCCGCGACGCGGTTGCCGAGCGCCCCCGCTACCGGTACCGCACGATCGCGAGCTGCACGCCCTGCGGCGGGGTCTGTCCGTTGAGCGACACCGTGATCAGCGCCTGCCGCGTGGCCGGCACGGTGAACCGGAGATAGCCGCTGCCGCCGCCGGCGAGCGTGACCCGCCGCGCCACGTTCGACGTGATCGTGCGCGTGGCGAGCGGATACGCGCCGAGCGGCTGTCCGCCGATGGAGAGCGAGGGAAGAATCGAGCGGAAGTTCCAGGCCGGGATCGTGTACGCGGGATCGAGACCGGTCGCGAAATCGTCCGCGAAAACGGCCACGGCCCAGTCGCGCAGCCATGCGGGCAGTGCGCCGCTGGGGATCGCGGCGGCGAGATTCTGGAGGCCGGTCTGCGGACCGTTCACCAGCTTCCGGTAGAACGCGGCTTCCTCCTGCGGCTGCCGTCCCGCGGCGTACCGCAGGAAATGCCACGACGCGCCGCGTGTGGCGAGCGAGTCGTTGGGTGCGTACGGCGACTGTGATTCCGGCGCGCGGAGATAGCTCGTCCACCGGGCGAAGTTCTGCGCGGCGTAGCCCGTGAACAGTTCGGCGAACGTGGCGTTGGGTGCCACCTGCTGCAGGCCGAGATTCTGTCGTGAGGTGAACCCGGCCAGCCGGAAATAGAGCAGCTCCTCCGCGGTGTGGGCGAGTCCTTCGTCGAGCCAGACTTCTTCGTTCGGGGCGGCGCCCTGCGTGACGTACAGCCGGCGTCCCGCATTGATGAGATGTTCGAACTCGTGCGCGACGGTGGTGCGATTGAGGCGCGTGACGTCGGCCTTGCTGCGCCGGTTGCCGTTCACCTGGCCCTCGGGATCGGCCACGAGCAGGTACATCATTTCGCGCTCGTTGCTCCCCTGGCAGCCGGGGAGTCCGTCGCGCGCGGTCCTGGGATAGAGATCGCGCGCGAAGAAGAAGCCGCCCACGAGGAAGCTCGCGCCGCGCGGCGTGAGCTGGTTCACGGCGCGCGTGTAGAACAGGATGATGCGCGAGAATCCGCTGATGTTGGTGGGTTCGCCGAAGTATTCGACGTCGAGCGGATAGGTGAGCGTATCGAAGGTGGCGGCGATGGCTTCGTATTCCGCGTCGGTGTAGCCGCCGGCGGGATTGGCGGTATCGGCCACGATCACGGCGCGCTCCGACACGGCCACCACGCGTCCGATGCGATTGTTCGGCTGGCCGCAGGCGGAGAGCGCCTGCGCGTTGAGCGTGAGCAGGGTGCCCACGGCCGGCGGTACCGTCTGCGTGGCCATCAGCGCGGCGGCGCTGCCGGCCGCGAACCGTTCGCGGGCCATGGTGGCCATCGGCGCGAGCTCGGTACGTTCGCGCTGGCGCAGTCGGAGTTCGAATCCGTCGTCGCGCGATGCAGCGAGGGGCGCGGCCGTGAAGGCCGGCGGCATTTCGAGGCCGAAAGTGGCCGGCGCGGCGATGGACGAGGGAGCCGGCCCGACCCCCAGGGCGAGCGCGTCGAGCGCGCTGGTGGCGGCGAACGACGCCCCGGCGTTGAGCAGCACCAGCGCATACTCCGCGCCGGCGACCGTGGCGCCGATGCACGCCTCGGCCGCGCCGGCGGCGCTTGTGAGCGGCACCACGCCGCCCACCGGCGGAAGCAGCAGGGGGCGCGTGCCGCAGTGCGACGTGCCGGTCGCTCCCACGGTGACGGCCACGGTGTCGGAGAGCTGCCCGCTCGGGCCGGCGGCCGTGACCACCGCGCGCGCCGTGCCCGGCGACAAGGCGGTCACGAAGCCGTTGTTCATCGAGATCACGGCCGGTTCGAGCGTGGACCACGCGAGCGCGATCTGGTCCACCGTATTGCCGAACTGATCGCGTGCCGTGGCCTGGAGGCGGAGCGTATCGCCCACGCCGAGCGAAAGCGTGGTGAGCGAGGCGATCACCTGGGAGGCCGGGCCCGGGCGCACGATGGCCGTGAAGCTCGCCGGGGAGACGCCGGTGACCGAGGCGGTGGCGAGCGCCGTGCCGGTCTGCGTGCCGAGGGTCCAGGTGGCCTGGGCGCGTCCGTTGCCGTTGGTCTGCACGCTCACGGGCGCGAGGACGCCGCCGCCGGGGGCTACGCTGAAGGTGACGCGCGCATCCGGCACCGGGCGTCCGTCGGCGTCGAGCACGGTGACGATGAGCGGGTTCGGCAACTGCTGGCCCACGATGCCTTCCTGCGCGTTGCCGCCGTCGATGCGCAGCGAGGTGGCGGTCGGCGGCGGTCCCGACACGGATTCGCTGCCGCATGCGGCGAGCAGGACGCTGCCCAGCGCGAGGCACGAAGCGGCCAGGTGGCGGAGGCGGGCGGCGGTCCGTCGAACGACGGGCCGGGTCGGGGAAACGACACGACGGAAGCCGGGCATAACCAGGGGCCGGGGGACGAGTCCGGCGCTCGACGCCGGAGCGGCACGGAGGGAAGGCGGGCGCGGGACCGACCGGATTCTAATCCTTGGCGCGTCCGGGTGTGGTAGATTGCACCCTATGGACGCAGGAAGGGTTCCCGTTCGCCTTGGGCGAGGTCGCGCCGCCTCCGGTGCGATGCCGCTGGTGGTGTTGCCGCTGGCGGCGATGCTTCTGGGGTGCGTGGGCGAGCCGGCGCGTTCGATCCGGCAGAGCGCCGAGGCGCTCATTCCCAGTGCCGCGGCGGCGGACGAGCTGCCCGTGATGCTCAACGAGGCGTCACCGTTCTTCTATCCGTCGTCGGCATGGGACCAGCGCATCCAGGGGAATGTGATGCTGCGCCTCCACGTGGACGCCGCCGGCCGCGCGGTGCGGGAGTCCACCACCGTGGCGCGCACGTCGGGTGTGCCGTCGCTCGACTCGGCGGCGCTCGCGGGATCCACCAAGCTGCGGTTCCGGCCCGCGCGAAAGGGCGGCACGCCCATGGGCGTGAGTCTGCTCTTCCCCGTGCACTTCCGTCATCCGGACGGGCCGCCGCTGCCGGGGGATACGCTGCGCTGAGGCGCTGTCTCGGTTGCCGGTTGCTCGTTGTCCGGGAGCCGTTCGTTCGTCGTTGTCGCGGTTGCCGTTCGTTCGTCGTGTCTTCGTCCGCTCCCTCCGTTTACCTCCGACGCCCCTTCCTGCCATGGCGACGTTGCAGACTTCCGAGGCATCCTCCACCGCGGCGACGCTGCATCAGCGTCACCGTCGTCCGTACGACACCGTGCTCGACACCATCGGCTGGACGCCGCTGATCCGGCTTTCGCGGGTGACGCGCGGGCTCCGGACGCCCGTGTACGGCAAGGCCGACTTCTTCAATCCCGGCGGGTCGGTGAAGGACCGGATCGGGCTTCCCATGATCGAGGCGCTCGAGGCGTCGGGGCATCTCAAGCCCGGTGGCACGATCATCGAGGCCACGAGCGGCAACACCGGCGTGGGGCTCGCGATCGCGGCGGCGATCAAGGGCTATCGGTGCGTGTTCACCATGCCGGACAAGATGTCGCAGGAGAAGGTGCGGCTCATGAAGGCGTTCGGCGCCGAGGTGATCATCACGCCCACGGCCGTGTCGCCCGATCATCCGCAGCACTACGTGCAGTGGGCCAAGCGGCTCGTGCGCGAGACGCCGGGTGCGGTGCTCGCGGGGCAGTTCGAGAGCCCGGCGAATCCCGCGGCGCACGTAGCCACCACCGGCCCGGAGTTGTGGGAGCAGACGGAGGGGCGCATCACGCACTTCGTGGCGTCGGCGGGCACGGGCGGCACGATCTCCGGCGTGGGGCGCTATCTCAAGCAGCGGAATCCCGCCATCAAGATCATCGCCGCCGATCCCGCGGGGTCGGTGCTCGCGGAGCTCTGGCGCACGCGCGGCGAGGGGCATCCCGCGGGCGCGCCATACAAGGTGGAGGGCGTGGGGCAGGACTGTGTGCCGCAGACGCTCGACATGACCGTGATCGACGAGTTCATCACCGTGAACGACAAGGACGCGTTCGGGATGGCGCGCCGGCTCACGCGCGAGGAGGGGTTGTTCGTGGGCGGTTCGGCGGGTCTCATCGCGCACGCCGCGCTCGGCGTGGCGCGCCGCATCGACGATCCCGATGCGCTCGTGGTGACGTTTTTGTGCGACACCGGTGAGCGGTATCTCAGCAAGCTGTACAACGACGAGTGGATGCAGGAGAACCAGCTGCTCGACGCGCCGAGCACCGCGCTGTCGGCGGTGCTGAACCGGAAGAGCGGTTCCGCGCCGGTGGTGGTGAGCGTGGGACCGGGCATGACCGTGCGCCAGGCGCTCGGCCTCATGGCGTTGCACGACGTGTCGCAGCTTCCCGTGATGGAAGGAACGGTGTGCGTGGGAAGCGTGGCGGAGAGTCAGCTCACCACGCGGTCACTCGCGAACGCGAAGGTGCTGGACCAGACCGTGGCGGACGTGATGGACGCGCCGTTTCCCGTGGTGGACGCGGACCAGCCGGTGGAGCAGGTGGCGAAGCTCTTGTCGAAGGCGAACCGGGCGGTGCTGGTGAAGCAGGGGGGCGTGGTGCAGGGGATCGTGACCAGGTTCGATGTGCTGGAGTTTCTGATGGGGAAGTAGGGGCGCACGACCCCCTCTTGCCCTTCCCGCCCGGCGAGCGGTAATCTCAATGCCATCGGAGATCGCCGTGTACCGGACCGGGCATGCGGGCCCGATTCGACACATACCGTCCGCGTGACGAGAGCGATCCCGATCTCACGACATTCCGAGGGCGGGATCATGAAGGGGGCGATCCGAGATCGCGTGCTGTCCGGCATGACATTCCTCGTGCTGGCATGGAGCGGGCTGGCGTGCTCGTCATCGGCCGTTGCACCACCCGACGAAGATCCGGACCCCAACGGGAATCCTCCCCCGGGAGCGCCGGCGGTCTACACCGCCACCGTGCACGCGATGAGCGGCGTGGAGACCCATATGCGGGCGGTGGTGTGGGTGGGGGCACGCGCCGTCACACGCGCCGAGGCGGGGAATGCATCGGCGCTGCGCAGCGCCGGCTTCCACGACAGCAACGTGGAAACCGACGGCGAGGGCGGCAACCGCACCCGTCAGATCTCCGCGCAGAAGGGGCAGACGGTCACGATCATCGCGATCGAGTCGGAAGGCGTGCACAACGGCAACCACCTCCTCGAATCGCTGGCGCCGCTGCGCAACGTGCTCGAGTTCGTGAGCTTCACGGGCGCCACGGTCATGCAGCCCGAGCCGGCCGTCGCGACGTTCGTCGCCGGGGACGCCAACGTCAGCGTGACCGTCAACTACCGGCGGATGCCGCAGATCCTGTTCCGCGTGACCGGGGCGACCGGGGTGCGCTACAGCTACGCGCTGCCTCCGATACGCGAGATCCCCGAGCGGCAGAATCCCTATGCCCAGCCATTCAATGCTCCCTCGGTGATCTTCGCGCCGGATGGACGCATCTACGGCACCTTGCAGTTCCGGAGCGGCAGCACGGTCACCCTCACGGCCATGCCGAACGGCGAGTTCCTACGCTGGAGCGGCGCATGCGCGGGCCAGGGCGTGTCATGCACGCTGACGTTCGGTGGTCAGGTGGGCACGCAGGATCAGACCACCTCGCTGTTCACGGGATATCTGGCCTGCGAGCTCGGCGGTCCGACGGTGTACAGCGGATATGCGCCCGGAGCCCCGCTGGATCCGCGGTGCGCGGTGATCCATCCGTAAACGTCGCTCGTTGCCGTTGCTCGTTCGAATGACAGCCGGTTCTCGGAGAAGACACGCCTTCGGGCCTTACACGGCTTCCTTCGCCGCCGGCGAGTCCGTGCTGCAACGGCCATCCTCGCACGAATCCCGATCCCCTGTGCCGTTCTCCGGCTCGGATGCCCTTGCGAGATTCTCGAGTACTTCGAGTAACGCCGCCGCCGGCTGCGCGCCCACGACCGCGTGTCGGCCGTCGATCACGAACGTGGGCACCGACTGAATCCCCAGCCGCCTGGCACTCTCGAACGCCGCCTCCAGCTCCGCCACCCCGTCATCCGACGCGAGCAGCACGCGCACGCGGTCCGGATCCACGCCGACATCCGCCGCCGCGGCCACGAGCTGGTCCACGTCGCCGACGTTCCCGCCCTGCGTGAAGTACAGGGCAAACAGCCGTTCCACGAGCGCCCGCTGCACACCGGCGCCGTATTCCCGCTCCGCAAACGCGACCACACGGTGCGCGAGGCGTGTGTTCACGGAAAGCGCCTTGTCCCACGCCGTGGTGATCCCTTCGCCCGCGGCGGTCGCGGTCACGTGGGACATCATGCCGGCGGCGCGACTCCCGAACCGCTGTTCGAGATACGGCAGCAGCGGAATGGCGGTGGTGGGCGCTCCAGGGTCGAGCTGATACGGACGGAACACGACGTCCACGTCCTGCCCGTTCGGCAGCGCGGCCAGCGCGCGGGCCAGCCGGCGCTCGCCGATGTAGCACCACGGGCAGACGATGTCGGAATAGATCTCGATCTTCATGGATGGGTCTGTTCTCGTAAGATGTCCGCGGCCGCGATTCAGCCGGCGACCGTTTCCGTGCTCCGGCTGGCCGCGTCGAGCAGCGCGAGCTGATCCGGCGTGAGCGTCAGACGCAGCACGCCGAGCAGCTCCTCCACCTGTTTCACGCGCGTGGCGCTCGCGATCGGCGCAACCACCGCGGGCTGCGCGGCCAGCCATGCGAGCGCGATCTGCGCCGGCGTGGCGTCATGCTCACGGGCCACGGTATCGAGCGCGTGCAGCACGCCGAGGCCGTACGGTGTGAGATGGCGTTTCACCGATCCCCCGCGCGCGGCATCGGCGATATCGGAAGCACTGCGATACTTGCCCGTGAGAAAGCCCGACGCCAGGCCGTAGTACGGCGCGACGGCGATGTCGCGCGCCACGCACAGCGGCTGCAATGCGTCCTCGAACCCGCTGCGGGCGAGCAGGTTGTACTCCGGCTGCAGCACGGTGTAGCTCGCGATGCCGCGCGCGGCGCTCGTGTCGAGCGCCTCCGCGAGACGGCCGGCGTCGTGATTGGACGCGCCGATCGCCCGCACCTTGCCCGAGCGGATGAGCAGGTCGAAGGTGTCGAGCACGGCCTCGAACGGCGTGTCGGGATCGTCGTAGTGCGCGTAGTAGAGATCGATGTAGTCGGTACCAAGACGCCGCAGCGACCCTTCCACCGACGCGATGATGCGGGCCGGCGCGAGCCCTTTCGTGCCGTCGTTCATGAGCGAGCCGACCTTGGTGGCGATGAGCACGTCGTCACGCCGCCCGCGCACGGCGAGCCAGGCGCCGATGATCGATTCCGATTCGCCGCCCTGGTTGCCGGGCACCCAGCGCGAATAGCTGTCGGCGGTGTCGATCATGCGCCCGCCGCCGCTCATGAAGGCGTCGAGCACGGCAAACGACGCCGCGCGATCGGCGGTCCAGCCGAACACGTTGCCGCCGAGGATCAGCGGAGGAGTGACGAGGCCGCTACGGCCGAGTGGGCGATCCGATGTCATGAGGGATTCCGGTTGGTCAGTTTGTCCATGAGCACGGCGAGCGTCCGGACATCCTCGTCCTCGAGCCGGGCCAGCAGCTCCTGCTCGGCCTGCTCGCGAAGACGCATGCCCGCATCGCACGCGGTCCGCCCGGCGGCGGTGAGCTCGGCGAGCCGCGACCGGCGGTCGTTGGGATCGGCGATGCGCCGCACGAGACCGTCGGCCTCGAGCCGGTCCACGAGTTGCGTGATGTTCGACTTCACGCACGCCAGCCGCTCCGCGACCTGGCTCAGCGGCAGCGGATCGCCGGCCCGCAGCACGGACAGCGCCGCGAGCCTGGGCACGGACAGACCGGCCTGGGCCAGCCGCGCGTCAAGGTGCGCCTGCACGGCCGCCCCGGCCCGCAGCAGCTCGAACAGCACGGATCGCGTCTCACAGGGAATAACGTTCATATATGTATAATACAGGAATGATCGGTCCCTGACAACAGGGCTCCCCCGTGGCCGCGCGGGCATGATCACCCGCCCCGGGCGATCTGGCCGTCCCGCCGAGCCGGCTCCAGATTCACGCCTGCCCGGCGCTCCGATAGGACGCCGGCCCCGGTCTCCGGTCCCCGATCCGATGTCCTCTCCCGCCCCGCTCGAAGAGCCTGCCCTCGCGCCGCCGCATCCGCCCCGCCGGGTCGCGCGCGCCACCGACACGGATCCGGCACGATTCGATGCGCTCGATCAGTGGCGCGGGCTGATCATCGTGCTCATGGCCATCGATCACGCGAGCTACTTCGTGGCCAAGGCGCATCCGGGCGAGTTCTGGGGACTGCCGCTCCCCGTGTATCAAAGCGCGGCCGCGTTCCTCACGCGCTTCGTGACGCACGTGGCGGCGCCCGGCTTCTTCTTCCTGATGGGCGCGTCGGTCGTGCTCCTGGCCGCGGCGCGGCGCCGGGACGGCTGGACGGGAGGGCGGATCGTTCGACATCTGGTGAGCCGGGGCATCCTGCTCATCGTGCTGCAGCACGTGGTCGAGAATCCGGCCTGGCTGCTCGGCACGCTCGGCAACCAGATACCGCTCGTGCCACCACCGGGCGGCGGCACGGAGGTGATGCTGCACTTCGGCGTGCTCTACGGCCTGGGTGCGTCGATGATCGTGTGCGCGCTGCTGCTGGCCGCGCCGTCGGTGGTGCTGGTGATACTGGCCGTGGGCGCCATCGTGCTGACCCAGCTATACACGCCGTCTGCCGATCAGGCGGGCACGCTCTTCTCCCCGCTGCTCCGGCTGCTGCTCATTCCCGGGCACACGAATGCGTGGCAGGTCTTCTACCCGCTGGTGCCGTGGTTCCCGCTGGCGGCGTTCGGCATGGTGTTCGCGCGTATCCTGCGGGGTGGAAGAGCACCGCTCATCGCACAGAGCTGGCTGATCGGCATCGCCTGTCTCGTCGGGTTCGCCGTGATCCGCCTGCTGAACGGATTCGGGAACATCCATCCGGTGGACGGCTCCGGCTGGATCGCGTTCCTCAACGTGACCAAGTATCCGCCGAGCCTCGCGTTCCTGCTGCTGACGATGGGGATGAATCTGATCGCCCTGTCGCTGCTGAGCCGGCTGCGCGGCTGGTGGCGGAGCCGCAGCGCGCCGCTCATGGTGTTCGGACAGAGCGCGCTCGCGTTCTATCTGCTGCACCTGTACGTGTACGCGCTCGCGGGGCTCGGCTTTCCCGACGGGTCGTCGCGTACGGTGATGTACGCCGTGTGGCTGCTCGGGCTGGTGGTGCTGTATCCGGTGTGTCGCCGTTATCGCACGTTCAAGCAGGGACGGCCCACGGATTCGGTGTGGCGGATGTTCTAGGCCGCGATCCCCACGCGCAGCCGTTCGAGCGCATATCGTGTGAGTTCCTCGATCGCCTCGGACCCCGACAACTGGCCGTCGATGCCCAGCATGGCCACGCCGTGCACCACGGCCCAGACGAACCGGGCCATCTGCACGGTGTCGTCGCCGCGCACGAGGCGGTCCCGTTGCAGCGCGGCGATCGCGTCCACGAGCGCCTGAAAGGCGCCCGCTCCCTCGAGGACCAGCTCGGCGCCGGACGCCTCCGGATCCACGAAGCCGCCGAACATCACGCGATAGTGGGCGGAGTTGGTGACGGCGAACCGGACGTAGGCCACGCCCATCGCCTCGAACGCCGCGTGCCCGCCCTCCCCGTCGTGCCACGCGGCGAGCAGCGCTTCGCGCAGCGTGTGGAATCCCTCGGTGGCGACGGCCGCGAGCAGCGCGCGCTTGTCGGCGAAGTGCCGGTACAGGGCGGTGCGCGACACGCCGAGCCGCGCGCCGATTTCGCGCAGCGTCAGTGCGTCCACGCCGTCGGCGCTGATGGTGGCGAGCGCCTCGTCGAGGAGCGCGCGGCGCAGGTTGCCGTGATGGTACGGGCGGGGCGGCGTGCGTGCCGGGCGGTTCGCGGAGGGCATGTCACAGAATAGCTCTCTATGTTGACAATGTCAACATAGCCCGATATTCCTTCGGAGGGGTCGCACGAAACCCCGAACCGCGCCGACCGCCGGTCTGTTCCGGCCCAGCCGGCCGAACGGCAACTCCCGCGGAGACCGCTCATGCACCAGGCACCACCCGTCGTCCGTTCACCGACGACGCATCACACTCGCGCCTTTTCCGCCAGCCTCTGGCGCGCGAGCCCGCCGCTGACGGCGGTGGGCGTGCTGATGCTGGTGGTTGCCGCCGCGACGCTGGTGATGATGCGCATGGATCCGCGCGTCATCGCCGGCGCGCCCGCGTGGCTCAAGCCCTTCAAGTTCGCGATCTCCACCGGCGTCTACAGTCTCACGCTCGCGTGGATCTTCGGATGGCTGGCGGACTGGCCGCGCGTGCGTCGCGTGGTGGGGTGGACCACGGCGATCGTGTTCGTGCTGGAAGTCGCGATCATCAGCGCACAGGCCTGGCGCGGCACGACGAGCCACTTCAACGCGGCCACCACGCTCGACCGCACGCTGTACGCCGTGATGGGCATCGGGATCCTCGTGCAGACCGTGATGAGCACGGCGGTCGTGGTCGCGCTGTGGCGGCAGCCGTTCACCGAGCGGACGCTCGGCTGGGCCTTTCGCCTCGGCCTGCTGCTTACCATCGCCGGCGCCATGGCCGGCCCGCTGATGACGCGCACCACGTCCACGCAGCTCGCGGATCTCCGCGCCGGCGCGCCTCCGACGGTCATCGGCGCGCACTCCGTGGGCGGCCCGGACGGCGGACCCGGACTGCCGGTGACGGGATGGAGCCGAACGCACGGCGATCTGCGCGTGCCGCATTTCATCGGACTGCACGCGATCCAGGTGCTCGCCTTCGCCGCGCTCGTGCTGCGCCGGTGGCGCCGCCCCGAGGCCGTACGCGTGCGGCTGCTGCTGGCGGCAGCGGCGAGCTACGCCACGCTGTACCTTCTGCTGCTTCGGGACGCGTTGCGGGGACGGAGCATCGCGGCACTCGATGCGGCGGCGGCGGCGCCGATCGGCATCTGGGCCGTGATCACCGCACTCGTACTCGTCGGAATCGTCATTCACGCACGCACGTCGCACGATGATGCGAACTGGAGAGTCACATGACCGCCGACCAGCTGTTCTCGATCCTGAACATGGTGACCATGGCCGCCTGGTTGCCGCTGCTTTTCCTGCCGAAACAGCGCTGGGCGTCGACACTCGTGCCCGTGGCCGTACCGGCGCTGCTCGGCGCGGTCTACGTGGTGCTGATGATCATGGCGCTGCCGGGGAGCGAGGGCGGGTTCTCCACGCTCGCGGACGTGCGCGCGCTGTTCGCCGATCCGTGGGCGCTGGTCGGCGGATGGACGCACTATCTCGCGTTCGACCTGTTCATCGGCGGATGGGAAGTGCGCGATGCGCAGCGGCGTGGTATCCGGCACCTGTTCGTGGTGCCCGCGCTGGTGCTGACGTTCCTCCTCGGGCCGGCGGGGCTGCTGCTCTACCTGGGGATCCGCCGGCTGGCATCGTCACAAGAGGCCGCGTCGCTTCCGATGGAGTGAGCGGCCCGCGCTACGCCACGATCTTCGCGCCCCGCTCGGCGAGCAGCGCGCGCAGCACCGAGCGGTGGCACCGGCTTTCGTCCTCACAGTAGCATCCCACCGAGAAGTCGGTGTGATGCGACAGCGCCGCGAGCAGATCGAGTGCATGGCGCGCATCGGGCAACGCCATCTCGGCCTTGAACTTCTTCACGAACGCCGTCCATTGCGCCGGCGTTTCGGCGTGGAGCGCGAGCTTCACGAGGTCGGCGCTCGGCGCCAGCACGGGATACCACACGTCGTACCAGTCGTGCGAGGAAAACTCGGCTTTGGGCACGCCGCGCGGCGGACGGCGCACGGTGCCGATGCGGAGTCCTTCCTTGGCATGACGCGGGGTGCCGAGCCGGACGATTCTGATGGACATGGAGACTCCCGTCCAGGTCTGGTGGCGCGCGCGCCGGACAAACGCTAGCGCACGCGGACCATCGAAACCTGCTCCACGGTATCCGGCACGGCAATCGCCAGCATCAGCCCGGATGCGAGCGGAAGATCGAGCACGTGCATGCCCGCCGGCGCCGAGGCGACCGGCGCGCCAAGTCCCAGTCCCGCGGCCTTGATGCCGGCTTCGTACCGCGTCCAGGCGCGGTAGAAGGCGTCCGGCAGCGCGTCGTCGCTCAGCGCGCACACCAGCTCGGCGACTTCGGCCTCGAACCGGTCACGCGCGATCTCCCGCATGCCGGAAAACGGCTTCACCACTTCGATGTCGACCCCGACGGGGCCGGCGCGGCTCACGAGCAGCGCGATATGCGCGTCCGAGTGGGCGATGTTGAAGTGGAGGCCAACCGCGGGTGCTTCGAGCTCCGGCTTGCCCGCGTGGCCATAGCGGAACCGGACCTCCTCCGGCGCGCCGCCGGTGTACCCGGCCAGGAGACGCCGGAGCAGCCCCCGTCCCACCGCGTACCGGTCCCGGAGCGTCTGGGTGACGAAGCGCGCCCGGCGCGCCCGCTCGTCGTCCGAGAGGGTGTCGGCCAGGGCGCGCCGCCGGCTTTCGGGCACGTCGAGCGGCCCCGTCCACAGGTGCGCGGACGCGTGGTCGAGCGGCGGGAGCGCCGCCTCGGGCCACCCGTCGATGTCCTGGATCCGCACGGAGATCGGTAGTTTCACGGACTGCATGATACGGGAGAGGGAACCGAGTTTACCATGCTTCCCATGTCCACCACCACCTTGCCATCCCGCGACACCGACGCCGACACGGTGCTGGCCGCGTACCGCCGGCTCCGGAACCGCCGGCTCGCCCTGCTGCTGCTGCTCGGCCTCGGGATCGCCGCGGCGTTCGTGGCCGACGTGATGACCGGTCCGTCGGGGCTCGGAGTGGGCGACGCGCTGCGCGGGCTGCTCGGCACCTCCACCGACGACACGGTGCGCATCATCGTGCGCGAGGTGCGGCTGCCGTCGGCGCTGCTCGCCCTGTTCGCCGGCGCGGCGCTCGGCCTCGCGGGCGCGGAAATGCAGACCACGCTCAACAACCCGCTCGCGAGCCCGTTCACGCTGGGGCTGTCGTCGTGGGCCGTGTTCGGCGCGGCGCTCGCCATTGTGGCCGGCGTGACGATTCCGGGCGTGCCGGCCGACGGCGTGCTCCCGATCAGCGCGTTCGTGTTCGCGGTGCTGGCCGTGGGGCTGCTGCAGCTCGCGTCGCGCTTTCGGAGCGGCGGTGTGGAAACGCTGGTGCTCTTCGGCACGGCGCTCTTCTTCAGCGGCAACGCGGCCGTGGCGCTCATGCAGTTCACGGCCGGCGAACAGGCGCTCCAGCAGCTCGTGTTCTGGACCATGGGAAGCGTGGGACGCGCAACGCCGCTCCGGATCGCGTGCATCGCGCTCGTGATCACCGCGGTGGTGCCGTTCACCTTCGCCGCGGCCTGGAAGCTCACCACGCTCCGGCTCGGCGACGACCGCGCGCGCGCGTTCGGCGTGGACGTGGCATCGCTTCGCCGCTGGAGTCTGCTCCGCGTGGCGCTGCTCACGGCCACGGCCGTGGCGTTCACGGGCACGATTCCGTTCGTGGGACTCGTGGGGCCGCACATCGCGCGGCTGCTCACGGGAGAAGACCATCGGTTCTTCCTCCCCGCGAGCGCGTGCGCGGGCGCGCTCGTGATGGTGCTCGCGTCGGTGACGAGCAAGCTGATTCTGCCGGGCGTGGTGGTGCCGGTGGGCATCGTGACGGCGCTCGTGGGCGTGCCGTTCTTCGTGGCGCTGCTGCTCACGCGCGGGCGGACGGCATGACGGCGCAGCGGCACGCACCAGCGCGGGATTTCGCGACGCGCGATTCCGCGATGCGCGATTTGGTGACACGCAATTCCGCGGCACGCGAGTTCATCGTACGCGATCTCACCACCGGCTACCGCGGCCGCGACGTGATCCGGTCGCTCACGCTCGACCCGCTGCACCCGGGGCACATCACCGTGCTTGCCGGCCCCAACGGCGCGGGAAAGTCCACGCTGCTGCGCGCGCTGGCCGGACTGCTCCCCGCCACCGGCACGTTGCAACTCGACGGCACGGAGATCGGCACGCTCGGCGCCGAGGCGCGCGCGGACCGGCTCTGTTTCATTCCGCAGAGCCTGCCGCCGGGCGTCGCGCTTTCCGTGTTCGAAACCGTGCTCGGCGCGCTGCGCGTGGTGGGCAGCGGACGCGATCTCTCGGCGAAAGCCGCGGAAGCACGCGCGTTCGCGGCGCTCGAAACCGTGGGAATCCAGGCACACGCGCTCACGCCGCTCGACCGGCTGTCCGGCGGCGAACGCCAGCTCGCGGGGCTCGCGCAGGCGCTGGTGCGTGATCCGTCGGTGCTGCTGCTCGACGAACCCACGAGCGCACTCGATCTCCGGCATCAGGTGGTGGTAATGGAAACCGTGCGGCGCCTCGCGGCCGACGGACGCATCGTGATCGCGGTGCTGCACGATCTCGCGCTCGCGGCCCGGTGGGCCGATCGCATCGTGCTGCTCGCGAAAGGCCGGGTGGTGGCCGACGGCGCCCCGGAGACGGCGTTCACCCCGGAGCTGCTGGCGGACGTGTACGGCGTGCGCGCGCGTGTGGAACGGTGCAGCCGAGGACAGTTGCAGGTGCTCGTGGACGGGATTACCGACGGAGTGCACCAGTGAGCGGGGCGACGACTCCCGTCACGATTCCGGACAGCGAACGGTTCGTGGTGGACACGGAGGCCGGTGCGCTGCGCGTGCATCTCGCATGGCCGGCCGGCGACCCGCCGGCAGACGGCTGGCCCGTGCTCTGGGTGCTCGATCCCGCGGACGGATTCGCGGGCGCAGTGGAAGCGATGCGCTTCTGCAGCCGGCGTTCCGACGCCACAGGCATCGTGCCCGCCGTGATCGTGGGTGTGGAGCCGGATGTGCCGCCGGATGCCGTGCGCGCCGAGCGGGAGCGGCTGTTCATCGGCGCACAGCGCGATCTGCTTCGTGACGCGCTCGACGGTATCGTGCGGGAGCGGGTGTACGAACGGGTGCGGGAACGCGTGGGCGAACGGGTGCCTCATCCATGCGACACCTCCCGCGAAGTGATCGCCGGACATTCCCTCGGCGGCGTGTTCGCGCTGTACGCGGCGCTCGCGCACCCCGGCCGATTCCGCGCGGTCGGGGCCGTGTCTTCCTCGCTGTGGCATGGAACGGACGAGCTCCTGGCACTCGCGGCGCGGTATGCCGCATCCGCCGACACGCTGCCATCCGCCGCGCCGCTCGACGTGCTGCTGGCCGTGGGCGAATACGAACAGGGGTTGGCGCCGTGGGAGCTCGGCCGTCCGGAGAGCAGTGAAACGCTCGCGCGCCGCACGAGCCGGCGCATGATCGACACGTCCCGCATGTTCGCGAGCCGGCTTGCCGAGACAGCCCCCGCGCTCCGTGTGCAGTTCCGCGAGCTCGCCGACGCCGACCACGCGACCGCGCGCATTGCCGCGCTGCCGGCCACGCTCCGGCTGCTCGCGCCGTCCGCGTGAACCGTCGTTGTCCATGAGCATCCGCGTGAACCGTCGTCACTCATGAGCATCCGCCTCGGCGCGCTGCTGCTCGACGTCACGCCGCTGCGGGTGAGCCGCGACTTCCGGTTCCTCTACGCCGCGCGTCTCACGTCGCTGCTCGGCATCGGCGTGCTGAGCGTGGCCGCGAGCCTGCAGGTGTACGCGCTCACGGCGTCGTCACTGCTGGTGGGGCTCGTGGCGCTCGCAGTGGGCGCGCCGATGATGATCGGCCTCGTCGTGGGCGGTGTGCTCGCCGATCACGGCGACCAGCGCCGGCTCATGCTGTACTCCCGGAGCGCGTTCGTGCTCGTGGCGCTCGTGTTCCTGGGCAACGCGCTCCGCCCGGAGCCGGGTGTGGGGCCGATCTTCGCGGCCGCGATTCTCTCCGGCATCGTGAACGGCATCAGCGGGCCGCCGCTCATGGCCGCGATCCCGGCGCTCGTGGGGCGGCAGCATCTGCTCGCCGCGGGCGCGCTCACCACGATCGCGGCGCAGTTCGGCGCGGTGCTGGGACCGGCGCTGGCCGGCGTGCTCGTGGGGCGTGGCGGATACGTGGCGTGTTACGCCGTGGTGGTGGCCGCGGCCATCGCCACACCGGTGCTGCTGTCCCGTCTGCGTCCGCTCCCCGCCGCGCCGGCCGCCCAAGGGTCCGCCCTCACGCGCCTTGCCGAGGGGTGGCGATTCGTGCGGAGCGACCGCGTGATCCGCGGCCTCATGCTGGTGGACATCGCCGCGACGGTGTTCGCCATGCCGCAGGCGCTTTTTCCGCAGCTTGGCGCGGAGCGGTTCGGCGGCGGACCGGAGGTGGTGGGGCTGCTGTACATGGCGCCGGCGCTGGGCGCGTTCGTGGGCGCCGTGACGAGCGGCTGGACCCGCGCACTCATCGCGCCGGGGCGAGTGGTGTTCGCGGCCGTGGGCGTCTGGAGCTCGGCGATGCTGGTTTTCGGCGTCACGTCCCACCTGGCCACCGCGCTGGTTCTTCTCGCCGTGGCCGGCGCCGGCGACACGATCTCCGAGATCCTCCGGCGCGGGCTGATGCAGCACCACACGCCCGACCATCTGCAGGGGCGCGTGGGGTCGGTGTGGCTGATGCAGGTGATCCTCGCGCCGGCCATCGGCAACGCGCAGGCCGGCGCCGTGGCCCGGCTGGCCTCGGCCACGGTGGCCATCGTGGGTGGGGCGGCCGTGTCGCTGGCCGCGACCGCCGCGCTGTTCCGCCGGTCGGGCGCGGTGCGGGCGGCGGCCATGGGGCCGGCTCCGGGTGGACGGACGAAAGACCAGGGGTAGCAGGGAGACCGAGGGTCGCTCAGTCATCCGACTCGAAGCGGCGATTCTCGCGTGTATGCCAAAGACGCAGAATGAAGATCGTCCCGTGTACGATCTCGTAGCGCAGCTCGTAGTTGCCGATGATGATCCGGCGGACCTCGCGCGGCTCATAGGCGTCCAGCTTCTCGCCGATGCGCGGGTGGTCGAGCAGCCGCTCGGGGGCGCGGGCAAGCTGCTGGATGACCCGTGCCGCCGCCTCGGGCGCCACCGGCCTCAGATGGTCGTGCAGACGCACGAGATCCCATGATGCCTTCCGCGTCCAGCGAATGTTCATGCAACGGGCGGCGGCAGCGGACAGTCCGTTCCCAGGCTGTCCGCCCATGCCCGGATGCTCCGGTGGTCGATCACATGGCCCGTGTCGACATCCGCGAGCGCCTCGAGCGTCATCCGGTGACGCTCCTCCTCCTGGTCGACCCAGGCCGCGAGCGCCTGCTTCATCACCCAGCCGCGCGACCGTTCGAGGCGCATCGCCATCGCGTCCACCTTTTCGGCCAGATCCAGCGGCACATGGGCCGTCAACACCTTCGTTGCACGCATGACAATCTCCTTGAATCGTTATGATTGAAAAATAATCACAACGAACAGCCATGGGAAACAGGCCTCGCGAAGCTGCTTCCCCGGCCCACCATCGAGGCCCTCGGAGGGGACTCCGTAACAATACGGGACTTGACCTGTCGGGATTAGACGGCCTACGTATCGGTCCATCGAATTCCCTCTGTCGAGCCCCTGATGCGTCGTTTGTTTGCCCCGTCTCCTTCGGTCGATCGGCTGGCCCGCGTGGCGGCCGGGGCGCTGCTGCTGTTCGGCGCCCTGGCTCCGCTGTCGGCCCAGTCCCGGACCCGGGTCACCGACGTACGGGGGCGGTCCGTCGAGATCGCGGCGCCTGCCAGGCGGCTCCTCATCGACGATGGCCGGTTCCTGATCGCGCTGTCGCTGCTGCACGCGGACCCGGCGCACATGGTCGCGGCCTGGCCGCGCGACACGGCCCGCATCGGCGAGCAGCTCTGGGCCGGCTACCGTTCCCGTTTCCCGAAGCTGGCCACCATTCCCACGGTGCCGAGCTCGGCCGCGCCCTTCTCGCTGGAACGGGTGCTGGCCATTCGCCCGGACGTGGCGGTGTTCTCCCTGGGCCACGGCCCGTCCGACGCCGAGATCGCGCAGCTCGAGCGGGCCGGTATCGGCGTGGTGTTCATCGACTTCTTCCGGAGTCCGCTGCAGCATCTGGAGCCGAGTCTCCTGCTGCTCGGACGGATCACGGGCGCGGAGCCGCGGGCGCGCGAGTTCGTGGCGTTCCGCAAGTCGCATCTCGACCGGATCACGGGCACGCTCGCCGCGCATCCGTCCGCGGAGCGTCCGGCGGTGCTGCTGGAGGCGCATGCAGGGATCTCGCCCGAATGCTGCTTCGCGCCCGGACGCGGCAACATCGGCGACTATCTCACGCTGGCCGGCGGCAACAACATCGGCGCGCAGGTGCTGCCCGGTGCGTCGGGGCGCATTCACATCGAATACATCATCGCGCAGAACCCGGCCGTGTACATCGCCACGGGCGGTGCGCATCTCGAAAAGGCGGGCGGGGTGGTGGTCGGCCCCGGCTACGGGCCGGACCAGACGCGCGCCTCGCTGCGGCGCATGACCGCGCGCTCCGGCTTCGAACGGCTGCGCGCGGTGCGCGACGGACGCGTCCACGCGCTGTCGCACCAGCTTCTCAACTCCCCGCTCGATCTCGTCGCGCTCGAAGCGCTGGCGCGCTGGATCCACCCCGCGCTCTTCGCCGAACTCGATCCGTCGGCCACGCTCGCCGAGCTGAACCGGCGGTTCCTCGCCGTGCCGCTCGACGGCACGTGGTGGATGGACCTGCAATGACCTGCTCGACGTTCTTCCGCGATCGGTTCGCCGATCATTTCCCTTCTGCATCGCACGGAGCATTTCCTGTGACTACCGCACGCAGGCTGACCATCGCCGTTGCCGCGATCGCGCTCGGCGCGTTCTCCCTTTCCGCCCAGCAGGCGCAGCACGCTGCGCATCATGCGGGGCAGCATGGCACGCCCGCCGTCGCCGCCACGGCACCCGCCGGCCCCGGCGTGTACGAGCTCGCTTCCGACGGCAAGGGATCGCTCTACGTGGCGTACGCCGGATCGCGCGACAAGCCGGGCGGCGGGCTGATCGAATTCGACGCTGCGACGCTCAAGGAAAAGCGCCGCATTCCGCTCCCGGACGCCGCGCCCTACGGCGTGGGCATCAACACGAAGACCGGCATCATCTACACCACGAACACGCGCGCCGGCAACGTCACCGCCATCGAAGCGGCCACGGGCAAGGTGCTCGCCACCATCACCGATCCGCTCGAAGCCAACGCGCACCTGTTCCGCGTGTTCGTGGACGAAACCACGAACACGATCTACACGTCGGTGACCGGCGGCCGCATCTGGATGATCGACGGCAAGACCAATACGCTGACGCGCATCTACGACAACATCGGCGCCACCACGATCGGACTCGCGATCGATCATGCGAACAAGCAGATGTACGCCGCCAACATGGGACACAACCAGGTGGCCGTGCTCGATCTCGAGACCGGCCGTGTGGTGCGCCGCATCAACACCGACGGCAAGCGGTCGAGCATCGTGGCGTTCGACGCCGCCACGTCGCGGCTCTTCGTGACGAACCAGGAGTCGGGCGACCTGTCGGCGATCGACCTCAAGGAGAACAAGGTCATCAGGACGATCCCCACCGGCGGCGGCGCGCTCGGCGTGTCGTTCGCGCCGCAGCACGGCCGGCTGTACGTGACGAACCGGCAGGCCGGCACCGTGTCGGTGATCGACGCGACGTCGCTCACGAAGATCGCCGACGTGGCCGTGGCGGGATATCCGAACACGGTGACCGTGGACGCCACGGGCGCGGTGTTCGTGACGGCGAAGCTCAAGACGGCCGAAGGCGCCGATCCGGCCGGCGACACGGTGTCCCGCCTGAACCCCTGATCACCACGAAGCGGCATGCCGTCGTTCGTACTCGCCGGCCCCCGGGACAGACTGTTCGCCTGGGGGATGCGCGCTGCGCTTTCGGAATCGATGACGATTCCGGTGGCGGAGCGCGCGTCGTCGTTCCTGCAGGCGGCTGATCCGGCCCTGCCGCCGGTGCTGGTGGGCGCGCTGCCGTTCTCGCAGAACCGGCCGGCGCACCTGTTCCAGCCCGAACGCATCGCGCGAGGCAGCGAGGGCGGACCGGCGACCATGCTGGATGCCGCGCCGAACACGGTGGCGTGCGTGATGGAGTGTCACGCGGTTCCCACGCCGGATGCGTATGCGTGCGCCGTGCGCGCCGCGCTCGACCGCATGGACGGACAGCAGGGGGAACGGCTGCACAAGGTCGTGCTCGCGCGGAGTCTCCAGCTCCGGTGTCTGCACGAGATCGATCCCGCGGCGGTGATGTGCCGTCTCGCGCGCGATCCGTCGGCGACGGTGTTCTCCGTGTCGCTCCCCGACGGCGGAACCGTGCCTCGTCGTCTCGTGGGCGGCACGCCGGAACTGCTCGTGTCCAAGCACGGACACGAGGTGCTGTCGCATCCGCTCGCGGGTTCGGCGCGCCGTCGTCTCCTGGATCCTGGTGAAGACCAGGCAGCAGGCGAGGCGTTGCTCCGCTCCGACAAGGACCGGCGCGAACACGCGGCCGTGGCGGAGTGGGTGGCCGACCGGTTGTCGCCGTGGTGCCGGGAGCTCGAGGTGCCCAGGTCGCCGTCGCTCGTGCGGACGGCCACGCTCTGGCACCTGGGCACGCAGGTGCGTGGCGTGCTGCGCGACCCCGACACGCCGTCGCTCACGCTCGCGTCGGTGCTGCATCCCACGCCCGCGGTGTGCGGCAGTCCGGAACAGGCGGCCACGTCGCTGCTGCACGAACTGGAGGGATTCGATCGCGGGTTCTTCACCGGCGCCGTGGGGTGGACCGATGCCGCCGGCGACGGCGCGTGGTATCTCGCGATCCGCTGCGCCGAACTCGCGGGCGCCACGGCGCAGCTCTATGCCGGCGCCGGGATCGTGCGCGGGTCGCTCGCCGAATCCGAAGTCGCGGAAACGGAGGCGAAGCTCGGCGTGATGATGTCCGCGCTCACCGGCGACGCGACGCTCCCCACGCCCGCATGACACGCCCATTGGAGCAGGTGCCGGGGCCGCTCGCGGCCCGGTATCGCCGCGCCGGCTGGTGGAACGGCGAGCGTTTCGACGCGGTGCTGCGCGCACGCGCGCGGGAACGTCCGGATCATCTCGCGGTGATCGACGCGCGGCATCGCTGGACGTACGCGGAGCTCGATCGCCGAGTGGACGCACTCGCCGCGGGATTCCTCGCCATGGGATTCGCGCCCGGTGATCGTGTGCTCGTGCAGCTCCCGAACCGCGTAGAGTTCCTGAGCGTCACGTTCGCGCTGCTGCGGGCCGGCGTGGTGCCGGTGTTCTGCCTGCCGGCGCACCGGCTGGCCGAAGTGGAGCACTTCGCACGCACGGCCAGCGTGCGGGCGTACATCATCGCCGATCATGCCGACGGATTCGACTATCGCGAACTCGCGCGGCAGCTCACGGCGGCCGTGCCCGCGGTGACGCACGTGTTCGTGGCCGGCGAACCCGCGGAGTTCATCGCGCTCGACGCGGTAGCGCCTGGCGCGATAGTACCTGGCGCGGTGGATGCCGTACCACGTGGTTTTTCCGCGCCGCACGATTTTCCCGATGCGCCGCGCGAGTTCCCCGTCGTGCCCGCGGATCGCCTCGCGCTCGTGCAGCTCTCGGGTGGAAGTGGCGGGCGGTCCAAGCTCATTCCGCGCGCCACCGACGACTATCTCTACTCCGTGCGCGCGAGCGTGCCGATCGCCGGCGTGTCGCGGGACAGCGTGTTCATGCCCATGGTCCCCGTCGCGCACAACTTTCCGATGAGCTCCCCGGGGTTTCTCGGCGTGGTGTACGCGGGCGGCACCACGGTGCTGGTCGAATCGCGCGATCCGGAGGAGGCGTTCCGCTGGATCGAACGCGAACGGGTCACGCACGTGTGCATGGTGCCGCCGCTCGCGCTGCTCTGGCTCGATGCCGTGGCCCATACCACGGCCGATCTGTCGAGCCTCGAGGTGTTCCAGGTGGGCGGCCAGAAACTCAAGGCCGATGCCGCGCGCCGCATCATGCCCGCGTTCGGCTGTCGCCTGCAGCAGGTGTTCGGCATGGCCGAGGGGCTGGTGAACTACACGCGCCTCGACGATCCCGACGACGTGATCTGCGAAACGCAGGGGCGTCCGATCTCTCCCGACGACGAGCTCCGCCTCGTGGATGCCGACGACGTGCCCGTGCCGCCGGGCACGCCGGGGCGCCTGCTCACGCGCGGCCCGTACACGATTCGCGGCTATCTCGACGATCCCGCCGCGAACGCGGACGCATTCACGGCCGACGGCTTCTATCGCACCGGCGACGTGGTGACGCTCCGCCCCGACGGATATCTGGTGGTGGAAGGGCGCGTGACCGACCAGATCAACCGCGGCGGCGAGAAGATCTCCGCCGACGAGATCGAGGCGCACCTGCTCGCCTACCCGCACGTGCACGACGCCGTGGTCGTGGGACTCGGCGACGCGTGGCTCGGCGAGCGGAGCTGCGCGTTCCTGATCGTGCGGGGCGAGACGCCGCGGGTGTCGGCCGTGAAGACGTGGCTTCGCGAACGCGGCCTCGCGGCGTACAAGATCCCCGACCGCATCCGGTTCGTGGACGCGTTTCCGGAAACGGGCGTGGGCAAGGTGGCCCGGCGTGAGCTGCGCGAACGGCTGCGGGCGAGCGTACCAGATGGTACCGGCGCGGGCCAGCGCGGGGGCATGGCATGAGCCTGCCCGTGATCGCGGACTACGCGAGCCCGCGCGCCGACGAGCTTCCCGCGCCGCGCGTGCCATGGCGCGCCGACCCGTCGCGCGCCGTGCTGCTCGTGCACGACGTGCAGCAGTACTTCCTGCAGCCGTTCGGCGAGACGCACGCAGCGCTGGCCACGATGATCGCGAACATCACGCGCATCCGCGTGCGCTGCCACGCGCTTGGCGTGCCGGTGGTGTACACGGCGCAGCACGGCAATCAGGATCAGGTCGAACGCGGCCTGCAGCGTGATTTCTGGGGGCGCGGCATGCCCGACGACGGTGTCGCGCCACGCATCGTGGATGCGCTCGCGCCCACGCCGGGCGACCGCGTGCTTCCCAAGTGGCGCTACAGCGCCTTCCAGCGCAACCCGCTCGACACGGACCTGCGTGCGCTCGGCCGCGACCAGCTCGTGGTCACGGGGGTCTACGCGCACATCGGGTGCTTTCTCACGGCGGCGGACGCCTTCATGCGCGATATCGAACCGTTCTTCGTGGCCGACGCCGTCGCCGACTTCTCGCGGGAGCGGCACGATCAGGCGCTCGATCACGCGGCGCGATGCTTCGCGCGCGTGCTCACCACCGACCAGCTTCTGGAGGCGTGGTGAGCGTTCCGCACGATCTCGAGGCGCTGCGGCTCCGAATCGCGGACATGATCGGCGACGATCCCGATCAGATCACCGATCACGAGACGCTCATGGATCTCGGTCTGGATTCGGTGCGCGCCATGGCGTTGCTCGCCGAATGGCGCGCGGCCGGGCTGACGTTCGAGACGTCGCAGTTTCTCGAACGGCCCACGCTCGCCGACTGGGCCGTGCTGCTCGCCGAAGCGCGGGCGCGCGGGGCGTCATGACGGCGCCGGCGCACGACGCGCCCACCGTCGAGGAGCAGCGGGACGGCTGGTTTGCCGCGCCGCTTCCGGAAGCGCAGCGCGGCCTCTGGTTCGCGCAGTGCCTGGATCCGGCGAACCCGGTGTTCAACACGGGCGAATGCTTCACGCTGCGGGGAATGCTCGATCGCGCCGCGTTCGCGGAGACGGTGGAGACCGCGCTGCACGAGGCGGACGGCCTGGCCGTCCGCATCCGGGAGCGGGCGGACGGTCCGGTGATCGAGCCGGACGAAACCATGCGTCCCGTGCTGGAGGTCGTGGACTGCCGCGGTGAACCCGATGCCGATGCGCGGGCGCTCATGCGCGAAGACCTCGCCACGCCGTGCGATCTGCGCACCGATGCTCCGGCCCGCACGATCCTCTTCGTGCTCGACGACGACACGCATCTCTGGTACGTGCGCGCGCATCATGTGGTGATCGACGGCTACGGCATGCGCCTGTTCGCCGATCGGATCGCGGATCTGTATTCGGCGCGCGTCTCCGGCACCGCGCCGGTTTCGCGTCCGTTCACGTCGTACGAGGCCGTGCTCGCCGATGCCGATGCGTATGCCGCGGGCGAACGACGGCTCACCGACCGCGCCTTCTGGCAGACGCTGCTCGAAGGCCATCTGCCGGCCCCGAGCCTCGCTACCGGCGCCCCGCGGCCCGCGCATTCACACATCGAAGTGCCCGTGCCGTTCACCGCCGCGAATGCGACGATGCTTCGGGAATGCGCCGATCGCGCGCGCGTGACCTGGCCCGACGTGATCACCGCGCTCTTCGCCGCGTGGATGGAGCGACACACCGGCGGCGGCACCGCGGTGCCCGGCGTGGCCGCGATGCTGCGTGTGGGAACGCCGGCCGCGCGGGTTCCCACGATGGCGATGAACGTGGTGCCGTGTCCGATCCGGATCGACGATGCCGTATCCATTACGGAGTTCTGTCGTGGAGTGTCGCGCACGCTCAGAGAGGTACGCCGGCACGCGCGCTACCGCGGCGAACAGATCCGCCGTGATGTCGCGATGCTCGGCCACGACCGGCGTCTGCACGGGCCGCTGATCAACATCCTGCCGTTCGGCGAAACGCCCGCCTTCGCCGGGCTCGAGGTCCGGCACGAAGTGCTGTCGGCCGGTCCCATCGACGATCTCACGCTCGAGGTACGCGGAGATGCCGAGGCCCGCGTGCTGCACCTCATCCTGCAGGCGAATCCCGATCTGTATTCCCGGCCGTTCGTGGAGGCATACGCCGCGCGGCTCGGCGAGTTCGTGGCGCGTGCGCTCGGAGCCGAACGCCTCGCCGACGTGCCCACGCTCACCGAGGCGGAGCACGCGCAATGGGTGACCGCCGTGAACGACACGGCCGCGCCGATCGGCGACGACACGCTCGTGGACGTGCTCGAGCGCACCGCGGCTCGCGTACCTGCGTTCGTAGCGCTGCGTGACGACACGGCCGAGCTCACGTGGGCCGACTGGGAACGTCGCACCGCGGACATGGCCCGCGCACTCGCTGCGCGTGGCGCGGAACCCGGCGCGCTGGTGGCCGTGCGCATGCGCCGGTCGATCGATCTCGTGCTCGTGATCCACGCCATCGTGCGCGCCGGCGCGGCGTGGCTGCCGCTCGATCCCGATGATCCCGATGCACGGATCGCCACGATCCTCGACGTGGCGCGGCCATGCCTGGTGGTGACGGACGTCGCCGCCGATCGCCCGATCGGTACGTATCCGGTGATGGCCGCGCCGTCGCTCCGGGATGTCACGAGTCCCGTCACGATCGCACCGCGTCGCCCGTCGCCCGACGACCCCGCGTACGTGATCTTCACCTCCGGCTCCACGGGCACGCCCAAGGGGGTCGTGATCACGCACCGCGCCATCGTGAACCGGCTGCGATGGATGGCCGACGAGTACCGCATCGACGAACACGAGCGTCTGCTGCTCAAGACGCCCGTGACCTTCGACGTATCGGTGTGGGAGCTGCTGCTGCCCGTGGTGAGTGGTGCATCGCTCACCGTCGCGCCGCCGGACGCGCATCGGGATCCCGCCGAGCTGGCCGCGCTCATGCGCCGGTCGCGCATCACCACGGTGCACTTCGTGCCGTCCATGCTCGCGGCATTTCTCGACGAGCCGTCGGCGCACGCGCTGCCGCTCCGTCGCGTGATCGTGAGCGGCGAAGCGCTCTCCGCACCGCTCCGCGACCGGTTCCACGCCACGCTCGATGCCGAGTTGCACAATCTGTACGGCCCCACCGAAGCGGCCGTCGATGTCACGCACTGGGCCGCGGGTGCGGATGACCGGTCCGACCCCGTGCCCATCGGCCGGCCCATCCGCAACGTGCACACGTTCGTGCTGGACCGTGCGCTGCGGCCCGTGCCGCCGGGCGTGACCGGCAGCCTGTACCTCGGCGGCGTGCAGCTCGCGCGCGAATATCTCGGCCGCCCCGACCTCACCGCGCGCGCGTTCGTCGATTCGCCGTTCGGCCGCATCTATCGCACCGGCGACCGGGCGATGTGGCGCGACGACGGCGTGCTGCTCTACCTCGGCCGCGAGGACGAACAGGTCAAGCTGCGCGGCCAGCGTATCGAGCCGGGGGAGATCGAGCACGTGCTGCGGCAATCCGCCGGCGTGCACGACGCAGCCGTGATCGTGCGTGAAGACCGTGCGGGGGACCAGCGACTCGTGGCGTACGTGATGCCTGCTCCCGGGGCCACGTGTGATTCCGACCTGCTGCGCAGCGCCGTTGCCGAACGGTTGCCGGCGCACTTCGTGCCGTCGGCGGTGATGATGCTCGAGGCGCTGCCCGTCTCGCGCCACGGCAAGCTCGATCGCGCGCGACTGCCGGCGCCATCGATCGAAACCCGTGCCGAACACCGCGCGCTCACCGCGCACGAAGCGGTCGTGGCCCGGCACGTCCGGGACATCCTCGGGCTCGAGACCGACCCGTCGGCCGACGACGATTTCTTCCTGCTCGGCGGCCATTCGCTGCTTGCCGTGCGGCTCGTGCATGCGCTCCGCGCGAGCGGATTCGACATCACGCTCGGCACCGTGTTCGCACATCCCGTCGTCGCGGCACTCGCGCGGCAGCTCGCGCCGCGCACCGGCGATGCACCGCCGTCCGACCGGGACGGATTGGACGTGCTCTTCCGGTTTTCGCGTGAGTCCGTGCGTGAGGACACCCATGCGCCGCCGCTCTTCTGCATCCATCCAGCGGGCGGACTCGCGTGGTGCTATCGCCCACTCGCGCAGCAGCTTGCCGGCGTGCGCGAGGTGATCGGCGTGCAGGCGCGCGGGCTGCTCCCCGATGCGCCCTTGCCGGGCACGCTCACCGCGCTGGCCGCCGACTATCTCCGCGTCATCCGGGCCGAACAACCGGAAGGGCCGGTGCATCTCCTCGGCTGGTCGATCGGCGGCGTGATCGCGCACGAGATCGGCGTGCAGCTCGAACAGGCCGGAGAAGCCGTGGGCAGCGTGACCATGCTCGATGCTTTCCCCGCCGACCGCTGGCGCAATGCCGCCGAGGCGGACGAAGCGGCCGCGCTGCGCGCGCTGCTGCTCATCGCGGGGATCGATCCCGAGGAGATCCCGCTCGACCGGCGTCATTCCCGGCGGGATGTGGTGCAACTGCTCGAGGAACGGCAGCACCCGCTCGCGGCCGTTTCCGTGACCACCTTCGACGGGATCCTGCGCTCCGTGCTGCACAACAACCGCCTGGTGCGCGCGCACCGCCACCGGCCGCTGGCCGCCGATGTCACGTACCTGCGCGCCGCGCGCGAACATCAAACCGACGGGGCGTCGCCCGCGGAATGGCATGCGTATCTGCGCGGCGCACTCACCGTGATCGACGTGGACGCGCGGCACGCCGAGATGTGCGGATCCGCGGTATCCGCGCGCGTGGCGGACGTGCTCGGATCGACCGCGGACATAGCGGACACACACGTGGCCCGGAGGATGTCCGCATGAGCGATCGGGAACTCGAAGGGCGTGTGGCTCTCGTGACCGGCGCCGCGGGCGGCATCGGTTCGGCCGTGGTCTCGGCGCTCGCGGCGCGGGGCGCCGTGGTGGTGGGGTGGGATATCGCCGGAAGCACGGACGCCGAAGCATCATCACGAAACGTACATGAACATGTACGTTTCGTGGACGTCACCGATGCCGGCGCCGTGGCACAGGCCCTCGATGCGATCGAAACGGACATCGGTCCGGTGGAGATCGGCGTGAACGTGGCCGGCGCGCTCGTGATGGCGCCCGTGATCGACACCGATGACGCCACGTGGCGGCGGCTCTTCGCGGTGAACACCGACGGCGTGTTCAACGTGTCGCGCGCGCTCGCCACACGCATGCTGCCGCGCAGGCGCGGCACGATCATCACCGTGTCCTCCAACGCGGCGGGCATTCCGCGCGCCGGACTTGCGGCGTACGCGGCATCGAAAGCGGCGGCCACGATGTTCACGCGCTGCCTCGGCCTCGAGCTCGCGCCGTCCGGCATTCGCTGCAACGCGGTGGCGCCGGGCTCCACGCGCACGCCCATGCTCGACGCCACGCTCGCGGAGGGCGCCGACGTGGACGGGGTGATCCGCGGGTCGCTCGACACGTTCCGCACCGGCATTCCGCTCGGCCGCGTGGCCGAGCCGGCCGACGTGGCCGAGGCCGTGTGTTTTCTCGCGTCCGACCGGGCACGTCACATCGCGCTCACCACGCTGTACGTGGACGGCGGGGCCACGCTGCATGGCTGACTCCGTCTTCACCACCGCGGGGTGTCTCACGTGCGACGCCGTGCCGGCATCGGCAACGTCCGCGTTGCCCTCCCCCGCGGAGCTCCGCCGCGCGTTCCCGCTCACACCCGCCGCGCACGCTCACATCGACGCGAGCCGCGCGGCGATTCGCGCCATCCTGGACGGCCGCGGTCATCGCCTGCTGGTGGTGGTGGGGCCGTGTTCGATCCACGACCGGGAATCCGCGCTCGCGTATGGCCGCTGGCTGGCGGACGAGCAGCGGCGTTTCGCCGATCACCTGCTGCTCGTGATGCGGTGCTATGTGGAGAAGCCCCGCACGCGGCTCGGCTGGACGGGGTTCGTGCACGATCCCGCGCTCGACGGCAGCGCGGGCGTTGCCGACGGACTCGCGCAGAGCCGGCGTCTCATGCTCGACCTCATCGCCGCCGGCGTGCCCGTGGCCACGGAGTTCGTGGAGCCGGCCGTGGCCGCGTATCTCGGCGATCTCGTGTCCTGGTCCGCGCTCGGCGCGCGCACCGTGGAGAGCCCGGTGCACCGGCGCATGGCGTCGGGGCTCGCGTGTTCCGTGGGGTTCAAGAACGGCACGAGCGGCGCGCTGCAGGGCGCGGTCGATGCGATGCTCACCGCGCGGAGCGGGCACGACACGTTCGGCGTGGGCGACGACGGACGGCTCGCCCTGCATCACACGCCCGGACTCGATCACGCGCACCTCATTCTCCGTGGTGGCAGCACGGGACGGAACTGCACGGCGGACGATATCGACGCGGCGCACCGCGCCCTGCGCGCGCATGACCTGCCCGCGGCGGTCATGGTGGATTGCGGACATGGCAACGGCGACGGCACCGCCGATGGCATCGTGGCCACGGGCCGCCGCGTGGCCGAGCAGCTCGCGGCGTCTCCCGGCAGCCTGATCGGTGTAATGCTGGAGAGCCATCTCGAGCCTGGGCGTCAGACGCTCCAGGCCGGCGTGCGCCCCGATCCCGGGCGCAGCATCACCGATCCGTGCATCGGGCTGGAGCAGACCTCGGCGCTGCTGGAGGCGTTCGCGGCCACGCGGCGGTGACCGCTGCTCCTGGACAGCGGTTCGCCCGTGCCCTGCGTCACCCGGGAAGGCGGCGCGCGGTTGCCGGATGCCGCGCGCGCCGCCATGCTCACGCAGGATGGACGACCGTCTACGCCGTCGTCCACCGGTGCCTGCGCGTTTCCCCGCCGCCGTTCTCCCGCCGCCCTCCATGCCCATCTCCTTCGTCCAGCGCTCCCTCGTCGCCGTCGCGGCACTCGCCGTCCTCGCCTGCTCCCGGGGTGACACCCGCGGCGCCACCCGGGCCGACATCGCCCGCTGGGAGGCGCAGGCGGAACGGGTCACCATCACCCGCGACGACCTGGGCATTCCGCACGTGCGCGGCGCGACCGATGCCGACGCAGTGTTCGGCGCCCTGTATGCCCAGGCCGAAGACGACTTCAACCGCATCGAGGTGAACTACCTCAACGCGATGGGGCGTCTCGCCGAAGCGGAAGGCGAGTCCGCGATCTGGTCGGATCTGCGCATGAAGCTGTTCATCCACCCCGACACGCTGCGCGCGCGCTACGCAACGAGTCCCGATTCGCTCCAGCGCCTCATGGACGCCTTCGCCGACGGGCTCAACTGGTACCTGCACCGGAATCCGGACGTGAAGCCCCGTGTGCTCACGCGCTTCGAGCCGTGGATGGCGCTCGCCTTCAGCGAAGGAAGCATCGGCGGCGACATCGAATCCATTTCGCTCGCGCGGCTGCGCGAGTTCTACGAACCGCGCAGTACGAGCCCGGTGACCATGCGCCACGACGCCGGCGCCAGGTACGCGCTCCAGGAGCCCGTGGACCGCGCCACGGAGCCTTCCGGCTCCAACGGTTTCGCCATTGCGCCGTCACGGAGCGCGAGCGGGCACGCGCTCCTTCTCATCAATCCGCACACATCGTTCTTCTTCCGCGCCGAACTGCAGATGACGAGCGACGAAGGGCTCAACGCCTACGGCGCGTCCACGTGGGGACAGTTCTTCATCTATCAGGGATTCAACGAACGCACGGGCTGGATGCACACCTCCTCCGGCGCCGACGCGATCGACGAATACGCCGAAACGGTCACCGAATCGCCCGACGGCATCACGTACCGGTACGGCGGCGAGGAGCGGCCCATGATCTCGCAGGAGATCACCGTGCCGTTCCGCACCGACACGGGAATGGCGAGCCGCACGTTCACGGTGTACCGCACGCATCACGGCCCGATCGTGCGCGCGCTGGACGGCCGGTGGATCGCCGTCAAGCTCATGGAAGAGCCGGTGAAGGCGCTCACACAGTCGTTCTATCGTACCAAGGCCACGAACCTCGCGGCGTTCCGGGCCACGATGGATCTGCACACCAACTCGTCGAACAACACCGTATACGCCGACGCCGACGGCACGATCGCGTACTTCCACGCGAACTTCGTGCCCATCCGCGATGCGCGGTTCGACTGGGAACGGCCGGTGGACGGCAGCGACCCCGCCACCGAGTGGCAGGGGATCCACACGGTGGACGAAAGCCCGCTCTTCATCGATCCGTCCACCGGCTGGCTGCAGAACACCAACAACTGGCCGTATTCGGCGATCGGCACGGCGAGCCCGAAGCCCGCGGACTTTCCGAAGTACATGGACTACTTCGGCGAGAACCCGCGCGGCATCAATGCCGTGCGCGTGCTGCAGCACCGCACGCACGTCACGCTCGACACGCTCATCGCCGCGGCGTACGACAGCGGACTCGTCGCGTTCGAGACGCTGCTGCCGGTGCTGTTCCGCGACTACGCCGCGCTCCCCGCCTCGCACGCGCTCAAGGCGAAGCTCGCCGAGCCGGTGGCGCTGCTGCGCGGATGGGACCGCCGGTATGCGCTCGAGTCCGCGCCCACCTCGCTCGCGATCTATTTCGGCGAGAACCTCTGGCGCGCGGTGAGCGCCGACGCGGGCCGCGCACGTGTGTCCGTATATGAATACATGGATCGCCGCGCGCTCCCGTCGCAGCGGCTCGACGCGCTCGCGGCCGCGGTGGACACGCTCACCGCACATTTCGGCTCGTGGCAGACGCCGTGGGGCGAGATCAACCGGTTCCAGCGCCTCACCGGCGACATCGTGCAGCCGTTCAACGACAGCGCGCCGAGCATTCCGGTGCCGTTCGCGTCGTCGCGGTGGGGATCGCTGGCCGCGTTCGGCGCGGCCACGTTCAACGGCACGAAGCGGCTGTACGGCACGCGCGGCAACAGCTTCGTGGCCGTGGTGGAGTTCGGGCCGCGCGTGCGCGCGAAGGCGAGCGTGGCCGGCGGACAGAGCGGCGATCCGTCGTCGCCGCACTTCGCCGACCAGGCCGAAACGTATGCCCGCGGCGAGTTCCGGAACGTGCATTTCCATCCGGATGAGCTCGCTTCGCACGCCCGGCGCACGTATCATCCGGGACAACGGTGACGGAGGCGCGATGACCCTGCAGCAATGGCTGGACCAGTGGAAGCACAAGTCGTCGGACGTGCAGCAGCGGGTGCGCACGGCGCTCGACTTCCTGCAGAAGCACTACGGCACGAACCGGCCGGACAAGGTGCTCAGCGAGATCCGGTGCACCGATTTCTCGCATCCGGTGACGTTGCCGATGCTCCCCGCGGGGATGCAGCTCGTGGGATCGAAGGATCCGCGCGTCTCCCCGTACCGGTCGGTGTATTTCACCACGCCGGGGCATCCGGCGCACCGGCTCGGCATTTCGACGAGCGGTGCGCTGCGCACCAACCCCGTGGTGATGGACAAGGTGCTGTACCGGTACGAGGTGCTCGTGCCGGTGCCGGTGGGTGAAGTGCTGCAGTCGGTCTGCGCGCCGGCGGCGGACACGTGGTCGATTCAGGGGCGCCGGGTTCTCGCGGCCGGCGGCGGCGTGCAGTACCTGATTCCGAACATGAACCGCTATCTGCGGTTCGTGCCCTGATCGCACCGACGCATCGCCGCCCTGCCCGGACGGGCCGTCCATCGGCCCGTCCGCACACCGCGTCCCGTCATCCGCTCCGCATCCCGGCCGTCTCCCGTCACTCGCTCCGCATCGCGACGGCCGGATCCACGAGCGTGGCCCGGCGCGCGGGGATGAGGCACGCGGCCGTGCCGGCCAGCGCGAGCACGGCCGCCACGCCGCCGAACACCGTGGCGTCGAGGGGCTGCACATCGAAGAGCACGATGCTGAGGAACCGCGAGATCCCCGCCGCGAGCGCCAGCCCGATGGCGAGTCCCAGGCCGAGCTGCCAGGCGCCCTGACGGAACACGAGACGGATCACGGTGCGCGTGCTCGCGCCCAGCGCCATGCGGATGCCCATCTCGCGCGTGCGCCGGCTCACGGAGAACGACATCACGGCGTACAGCCCGATGCCGGCGAGGAAGAGGGCGATCACGCCGAAGATCATGAACATCGTGCCGAACACCCGGATGAACCAGAGCGGCTGCGCGATCGCCTCGGTGAACGTCATGGGCCAGTAGATGGGAAGATCGGGGTCGAGCGACGCCACGGCGCCGCGCACCGGGCCGGCCAGCTCCATGGGCGGGAGCGCGGTGCGCGCGGCGATGTACGCGAACTGCGTGTGCGCCTGCGCGAAGGGACGGAACACCACGGGCGGGCGCGGATCGTCCGGATCGCCGCCGTACATGTCCGGCACCACGCCCACGATGGTGAGCCACGGCTGCGTGCTCGTGGACGTGCCGAGCCGGATGCGCTTCCCGAGCGCGTCCTCGCCGCCGAGGTGCTGGCGCACGAATCGCTCGTTCACGATGGCCACGGGAAGCGCGTCGAGCCGGTCGGCGTCGGTGAAGAGGCGGCCCTGCCGGAGCGGAATGTCGAGCGTGGCGAAGAAACCCGGCGTCACGGACACGGAGCGCGTTTCGGGGTAGTCGAGATCGCGCGTGTACGAGGCGCCGTCGAGCGCGAAGCGGTTGCCGTTCAGCCCCTGCTGCGCGCCGGGCAGCCCAGAGCTCACGGACGCGCCGAGCACGCCGGGCAGGGCCGCGACCCGTTCCCCGAGCTGCTGGAAGAAGAGCCGCTGCGCGGTGGTGTCGGTATACGACGACGGGAATCCCACGCGCGCCGTGAACACCGACCCGGTGACGAATCCGGTGTCCATGGTGCGGAGTTTCGTCACGCTCTTGATCATGAGCCCGGCGGCCACGAGCAGGCCGCACGAGAGCGCGATCTCGGACACCACGAGCGCGCGGCTGAGCCGGCCGAGGCGGAGGCTCGACGCGCCGCGCGATTCGTCCTTGAGCACTTCGGCGATGTCGGAGCGGGAGGCCTGGATGGACGGAATGAGCCCCGCGAGCAGCGTGGTGAGAATCGCCACGCCGATCGCGAACAGCAGCACCGGCGGGTGCAGCGCGATGTCGATGAAGAACGGCGGCTCCGACGAGGCAATGGCGCGGTTGAACACCCGGATCGCGAAGTGCGCGACCGCGATGCCGAGCACCGTGCCCGCGGCGGCGAGCACGAAGGATTCGCTCAGGAAGATGCGCACGATCTGTCCGCGCGACGCGCCGAGCGCCGACCGCACGCCGACTTCGCGGGTGCGATGCGCGGCCCGGTCGAGCAGCAGGTTGGCCACGTTGGAGCAGGCGATCAGCAGCACGAAGAAGACGGCGCCGAGCATCGTGTAGAGGAGCTGGCGCGGTTCGGGGCCCATCTGCCGGTCCACGAATCCGAGCGCCGCCATCGTGAACCCGGTATTCGCTTCCTGATACTCCGCGGCGAGGCGTTGCGAGATCGTGGCGAGCTCGGCATTGGCCTGGTCGATCGTGACGCCGGGGCGAAGCTTCGCGACCACCCCGAGGAACTGTCCTTCTCCGCGTACGCCGAGGAGCGGGTCGTCCTGCCAGGGGAGCCACAGCTGGTCGTCGTTGGGGAAGCGGAATCCTTCCGGCATCACGCCGATCACTTCGTAGGGCGTGCCGTTCACGCGGAGCGACGTGCCCACCACGTTCGCTTCCCCGCCGAAATAGTTCTGCCACATCGCGTAGCTGAGCACGGCCACGCGAGCGCCGCCGGGGGTGTCTTCGCCGTCACGGAAGTCGCGGCCGAGCAGCGGCTGCACGCCGGTCATCCGGAAGAGCCCGGCAGTGACCCACGAGCCGGAGAACCGCTCGGCCCGGTCGCGGCCGCTCACGTTCATCGTGCCGGACGTGAAGCCGCCGAACGTGGAGAAGCTCGTCTGCTGGGCGCGGACGTCGACGAAATCCTGGATCGGGAGATCCTGCTGCCGGATGTCGCGCTCGGGATTGGCCCGCACCACGGCCACGATGCGATCGCCCTCGGGGTATGGCAGTCCCTTCATCAGGGCCCCGTAGACGATGCTGTACATCATCGTGGTGAGGCCGATGCCGAGGGTGAGGGCGAGGATGGCGACGGCGGACATGGCCGGCGTCTTGCGCAGCGTGCGGACGCCGAGCCGGAGATCGCGAAGCAGAGCGGACATGAGAGGTCCTGCCACGAACGGGAGGGGGAAGGAAGGGACGTGGAGGGACCTACGGGGGCCCGCCGAGCCCCGTTTCGCGATTCGTCCCAGTCTCGTCCGTATCCTCCCGTGCCCGGCCCCGTTACCGCTGCCGCTACCGCAGCCCGATCGCCAGCCCGACCCGCAGCACCAGATTCGACCCGCTGCCGCTCGACCCGTCGATCGTGGTGCGCCCGAAGCCGGCGATCTCCACCTCGGCGTCGGCGAAGTTGATCAGGCCGTACGTGGCGCCGAGGTCGAGGTTCACACGCGGCGACATCCGCACGAGAATCCCGCCGCCGCCGTTGACCTGCGTGCCGCTCGCCGTGGCCGATCCCCGGGCTCCGTCGATGTCGAACTCGATGGACTGCTGGAGGTACGCCAGGCGCGCGGAGAGGTAGGGCGCCACGCGCGCGCTTCCCATGTCGAGCACCCGGCGCGGCTCCACGAACACGCCGGCGAGCGTCACGCTCTCGCTCTGGAAGTCGGGGTCGTCGATCGAATGGCTGGAGGACTGCACGCCGACGCCGAACGACCAGAGCCCCGGCGTGATCCGGAACTGGGCTTCGCCCCCGGGCCCTGCCTTGAGCCCTTCGTAGGCCTCGCCGTGCGCACCCACGTGCAGGCCGGACACCTGGAGGGAGTAGCGCTGCGCGGACTGGGCCCGGGCCGCGGTCGCGGCCAGCGCGAGGGCGAGCAGGGCGGCGGGGACCACACGGACGACGGGCATGAGCGATACCGGGAAGGAGAAGGGGAGCCGGGCAATGCGGCCGGCGGCCCGCCCGGGCGGCATCACCGCACGCCGCTGATGATCACGCGTAATCGGCCCGGAGATCGGCTCACGCCGACCCCCCGTCGGCCCCCACGCCTTGCCGATTCGCCCGCCGGGCGCGAGCATATGGGCAGCTCGCCGCTTCCTGCCGAGTTCCTCGTTCCCGTTCCCCCGCCGACCGGTCGTGCGCGTGTCTTCCTCCCCGCCTCCTCCCGCCGCCGCGAACACCCACGAGGTTACGCGGCTGCTCCAGGACCTGCAACGCGGCTCCGACCATGCCGCGGACGAGCTCGTCCCGCTCGTCTACGACGAGCTGTATCACCTCGCCGTGCACTACATGCAGAGCGAGCGGGAGGATCATACGCTGCAGCCCACGGCGCTCGTGCACGACGCCTGGATGCGGCTCGTGGACCAGCGACACGCGTCGTGGCAGAACCGCGCCCACTTCTTCGGCATCGCGGCGCAGGCCATGCGGCGCATCCTCGTGGACCACGCGCGGCGCAAACGGTCGGCGAAGCGGCACGGCGGCGACCGGGTCACGCTCGATGAATCGGTGGCCGTCGAGCCCCAGCGGTCGGTGGATCTCATCGCGCTCGACGACGCGCTCCACAAGCTGACCGCGCTCGATCCGCGGCAGGCGCGCGTGGTGGAGCTCCGGTTCTTCGGCGGCCTCAACATCGAGCAGACGGCCGAAGCGCTCGGCGTGTCCCTCGCCACGGTGAACCGGGACTGGACCTTCGCGCGCGCGTTCCTTCGGCGGGAGATGGACGATCGATGAGCGGGCAGACGCCGCTCACGCCCACGCGGCTCGTCCGCATCCGCGCGCTGTTCGACGAGGCGCTGGAGTATACGGGGAGCGAACGCGACGCGTATCTCGCGCGCGCGTGCGGCGGCGACCGCGGGCTGCAGCACGATGTCCAGAGCCTGCTCGACGCGCTCGACCGGAGCGGCACCTGGGAGCCTCCCGGCGTGGAGGAGTTCGCGGAAGCGGTGGCTGCGCAGGGCGAAGGTACGGCCGTGGGCACGCGGATCGGCGTGTACGAGATCACGCGGCTGATCGGCTACGGCGGCATGGGTGCCGTGTACGAAGGCGTGCGCAACGACGACCAGTTCCACAAGCGCGTGGCGCTCAAGTTCCTGCGCCGCGGCTTCGAGGGCGATCTCGCGATCCGCCGGTTCCGCTACGAACGGCAGATCCTGGCCAATCTCGACCACCGGAACATCGCCGCGCTGCTCGACGGCGGGGTCACGCCAGACGGCCAGCCGTACATCGTGATGGAGTACGTGGACGGCGAGCCGATCACGCGGTATGCCGCGCGGCATACGCTCGACGTGCGCGCCCGCATCCAGCTCCTCCGGCAGGTGTGCACGGCCGTGCAGCATGCACACCAGAACCTCGTGGTGCACCGGGATCTCAAGCCGGGGAACATCCTCGTCGCGGCCGACGGCACGGTGAAGCTCCTCGACTTCGGCATCGCGCGGCTGCTGCGGGAATCCGAAGGGGCGGACCAGCTCCCTCCCACGCAGGGCGGCGTGCACGCGTTCACCCCCGACTATGCAAGCCCGGAGCAGGTGCGCGGGCTCCCCGTGGGCACGCCGTCGGACGTGTACTCGCTGGGCGTGATCGCGTGCGAGCTGCTGAGCGGACACCGGCCGTTCGCGCTGGACGGCCGGCTCTTCTCGGAGCTGCAGTCGATCATCTGCACGGAGCCGGCGCCCGCGCCGTCGTCGCTCGTCACCGACGAGGACGCGGCGCAGTTCGGCGCGCCGAACGCCGCGCGCGTGCGGCGGCAGCTCACGGGCGATCTCGATGCCATCATCCTGCAGGCGCTCCGCAAGGAACCGGAGCGGCGGTACGGGTCGGCCGACCAGTTCGCGCGCGACCTGCAGCGGCACCTGGAGGGACTCCCCGTGTCCGCGCGTCGCGACCGGCTGGGGTATCGCACGGCGAAATTCCTGCGCCGCCGGCGCGTGGAAGTCGCCGCCGGCGTGCTGGTCGCGGCCACGCTCGTGAGCGGCATGATCGTGAGCACCCGGCAGGCGCGCCGCGCCGAGCTCGAGCGTACCAAGACGGAACAGGCCAACGAGTTCCTGTCCACCATGCTCGCCGCCGTCGACCCCAGCCACCAGGGGCGCGACGTCACCGTGGCGCAGGTGCTCTCCCAGGCCGCGCGCGACATCGAAGGGGCCGCGCTCGATCCCGAGGTGGAGGCGCAGATCCGGCACACGCTCGGCCAGACCTACTGGGAGCTGGGCCACTACGACTCCGCGGCCGTGCACATGGAGCGGGCGGTCGTGCTTCGGCAACAGGTGTACGGCCTCGTGCACATGCGGACGGGGATGTCGCTCTCGTATCTCGCCGCCCTGGCCGATTCGCGCGGGGATATTCCGGTCGCGGAATCGCTGACCGTCATCGCGCTCGACATCCAGCGCCGGCTCAAGCCGCGTCAGCCGAGCGAACTGGCCACCACGATGGACAATCTGGCCCGCTACGTGCATCGGCAGGGCCGGTTCGAGGAGGCCATGCAGCTCCAGCTCGAGAGCATCGAGATCCGGCGGGTGAACACGGACCCCGCGTCCCTCGAGGCCCTGCCCTACTCGCTCGCCAACCTGTCGGTGATGCATCAGTACCGCGACGAATATGCGCAGGCCGAAAGCCTCTCCGTCGAAGCGCTCGAAGCCGAGGCGCGCGTGAACGGCCGGCAGTCGCTCAACTACGGGAGCCTGCTCCGGAACGTGGCGTCGGTGTACGACGCGCTCGGCCGGGTCGAACCGGCGGATACGGCGATTCGCGCGGCGCAGCGCGTGCTGTTCGACGTGGTGGGCGCGTCGCACCCCGAATACCTGCGTGTCCAGTCGGTGCTGGCCACGCTGCGCGCCAACGCGAAGGACTGGCCGGCCGCGGAAGCCGCGGCCCGCACCGTCGTGGATGCCATCGGCGGGCCGCTGCACGAGAGCCATTCGGCGTCCACGAACGCGCTGCAGCAGCTCGGATTCGCGCTCGCCGGCCAAGGCCGGGTGGCCGGCGCCGACAGCGCCCTGGAGCGGTCACTGGCGATCCGTCGGCAGTATCTGGCGGCCGACCACTGGTCGATCGCCGCGGCCGCGGCCGCACTCGGCTACCACTATGGCACGAGCGGGCGTGAGGCGGAGGGGGAGCAGCTGCTCCGGGAGGCGTACCCACGACTGGTGACGGCGCGGGGGGAGCGTGTCGAGGTGACACGCCGGGCCGCGCTCTGGCTGGCCGAGGTGCTGGAACGGAGCGGGCGGGCGGAAGAAGCAGAGCACTGGAAAGCCCTGGGCCGAGCGCCGACAGGAGAGATCGTGGCAGGCCGATGAGCTATTCCGAGGCGCTCGTACGCGTATTGAGATGAGCCCCGGGCCTCGTGGTCCGGCGGCACCTTCTCACCCGGCCGTCCCGGAGATTCCACGGTATGGAACGCGTCATCCTGCGCCACCTCAAGGGTTCCAAGGCTTCCCAACTCGAGGAATTCCCCCTCGAGGAGTTCGCCGAGCTCACGATCGGGCGTGATCCGGCCTCCACGATCCGGTTCGATCCGGAAAAGGATGATCTCGTCGGGCGGCAGCACGCGCGCATCGTGCGCGATCCGGCCGAGCCGTACCGCTTCAAGGTGCAGGACCTGAACTCGCGGAACGGCACCTTCCTCAACAAGCGCCGTCTGCTCGGCGACATGCCGCTCCAGCCGGGCGACATCATCCAGCTCGGCGCGGGCGGCCCCGAACTGCAGTTCGATCTCGATCCCCGTCCCGCGATGTACCTGAAGGCCACGCGGCTCGAGGGCGACGTCGCTCCCGCGGTCGGCGGGCCCGGGGAAACGCGGGTCGGCGGCCCGCTGGCGGGAGCCGCCGCGGTGGGGGCCCCGAACGCCGTGGGCAAGGCCACGGTGGAACGGCTGATCGGCGAGACCAAGGCCCGTTCCAATCGGAACCTGCTGCTCATGGGCGCGGGCGCGCTCGTGCTCGTGATCGCCGTAGCCGGCTGGGTGCGCAAGAGCAGCGACGATCGCGCGCGCGAGAGCGAAGGCCGGCTCACGTCGGTGCAGGACAGCCTGCGCCTGGCGCAGCGCGCCGGACTCGATTCGCTCGGCAACCAGCTCAGCCGGTCGGCCACGCTGTCGGCGCAGCTCCAGCCGGCGGAGATCGCCGCGAAGTACGGCGCGGCCGTGGTGCAGGTGGACTTCAGCTGGAAGCTCACGCACCGCACGTCGGGCGGACAGGTGTATCATCGTGTCATCCCCAACCGCTATCGCGGACCCGACGGCCGCATCCGTCCGATCCTGGACAACGGCCGGCAGATGATGCCCGCGTACGTGCAGGCGAACAACACGATCGAACCCGCGCTCACGCTCGATCCGAACTCGGGGCGGCCCATCGGCGTGAGCTCGCGCGGCTCCGGCTTCGTGGTCACCGAAAGCGGCTTCATCCTCACCAACCGCCACGTGGCCTACAACTGGCAGACGTGGTACCGCTTCGATCCGCAGAACGACGTGGGGCCCGTGATCGATCCCATGAGCGGCGCGCCGCTGCTGGACCAGTCGGGGCAGCCGGTGCTCACGCGTCCGCCGCAGCAGTGGATTCCGTCCGAGACCAAGCAGGCCGGCCCCAAGGGCGACATCGGCGATTTCCAGGCGCGCGTGGAATACCTGATGGTGCGCTTTCCCAAGGATCCCACGCCGTTCGAGGCCAGCAACGTGCGGCCGTCGCAGCGGCACGACGTGGCGCTCATCAAGGTGGACGCGCCGCCGTCGCTGCCGTACCTCACCATGTCCGACACGTACGACGAGACGCGGCAGGGCGACCAGGTCACGGTGATGGGCTATCCCGGGATCTCGGAGGAGATCATCACGCTCATCAAGTCGCGCGACATGTTCAACCGCGACGTGCAGCAGCGCGTGCTGCCGGAGCCCACGCTGTCCACGGGCAACATCGGCAAGATCCTGCGCGCGGCGGACAGCGAAGTGCGTGACGGATTCATGACGTTCGCGCCCAGCGGCGACACGTATCAGCTCACGATCAACTCCACCGGCGGCGGCAACAGCGGCGGTCCCATGTTCGACGCCACCGGAAGCGTGATCGGCATCTACTTCGCGGGCAAGAGCGGCGACGCGCAGATCTCGTTCGCGATTCCCATCCGCTACGGCATGGAGCTGCTGCGCATCGGCGATCCGACGTCGCGCTGATCCGTCTCTCACGATCGTCCGGATCTTTCGATGATGACGTCGTTTCTGCGGCGGCTGCTGTTCCGGCCGGCGGGCGGATCGTCCACCGCCGCGATGGCGGGCCGAGGCGCGGGGCGTGTCGACTTCCGGGTCGAGGCGGGCGTGGCCACCGATCCGGGGTGCGTGCGCCCGATCAACGAGGATGTGGTGCGCGTCATCCGCCCCACGACCGCGCCGGAGCTGGCGAAACGCGGGCTGCTCGCCGTGGTGTGCGACGGCATGGGCGGCCACGAAGCCGGCGAGATCGCGTCGCGGCTCGCCGTGGAAACGATCGTGCGCCGCTTCGAACGCGACGACGACGGGCCACGCACCGCGCTGCCGAGCGCCGTGCGGGCCGCCAACCGCGCGATCTTCGATTCGGCGCACCGGCACCGCGCGCTCCATGGCATGGGCACCACCTGCACCGCGCTCGTGCTGCGCGACGGCTTCGCGTACTGCGCGCACGTGGGCGATTCGCGGCTGTATCTCGTGCGCGACGGCGCGCTCTTCCTCATGACCGAGGATCATTCGGCCGTGATGGAGCTCGTCCGTCGCGGCCTCCTCTCGCCGGAGGAAGCGCGGCACCACCCCGACCGCAACGTGATCTCGCGCGCGCTCGGCAGCCATCGCGACGTGCAGGTGTCCGACTGGCCGCGCGCGCTCGCGGTGCAGCCCGGCGACCGGTTTCTGCTCTGCACCGACGGGCTCTACGATCTCGTGGACGACGACACGCTGCTCGCCGTGGCCGGCGAAGGGCATCCGCAGATCGCCTGCGACCGGCTCGTCGCGCTCGCGCGCGAGGCGGGGGGCCACGACAACATCTCCGTGGCGCTGCTCGTGATGCGCGCGGACGACGAGCGCGCCGCGCCGGGTCCGGCGCCCACGCGTCCGGTGGAGATCCGCTGATGATCGGCACCACGATCGGTCCGTATCGCATCGTGGAGCGGCTCGGCGACGGCGGCATGGGCGCCGTGTACCGCGCCGTGGACGAGATGCTCGCGCGCGACGTGGCGATCAAGGTGCTGCGTCCCGAACTCGCGCACAATCCCGCGCTCATCGAGCGGTTCCGGCTGGAGGCCGTGGCGCTCGCGCGACTCAGCCACGCGCGCATCGCCGTGCTGCACGGGCTGCAGAAGCACGAGGGGTCGTTCCTGATGGTGATGGAGTACGTGCGCGGCGAAACGCTCGAGACGCTCGTGCAGCGCACGGGGCGCGTGGAATGGCGGCGCGCGGCGGAGCTGTGCATCGGGGTGCTCGATGCGCTTGCCCACGCGCACGACATGGGCGTGGTGCACCGCGACATCAAGCCGGCCAACGTGATGGTGGCGCACAACGGCGCCGTCAAGGTGATGGATTTCGGCATCGCGCGCCTGACGGGACAGACGCGGCAGACGATGGCCGGACACGCCGTGGGCACGCCCACGTACATGGCGCCGGAGCAGTTGCGGGGCGAGGAGGTGGACGGACGCACCGATCTCTATGCGACCGGCGCGCTCCTTTTCGAGCTCCTCACCGGGCGCGTGGCGTTCGAGGCCGACTCGGACTACGCGCTCATGATGAAACAGCTCAACGAACCGCCGCCGTCCGCGCGCACGCTCGCGCCGGGCACGCCGGCGATTCTCGACACGATCATCACGCGTGCGATGGCCAAGCGGCGGAACGACCGGTACGCCGATGCGACGCTGTTCCGCCAGGCGCTCGAACAGGCGCTGACCGCGAACGGCGCCGCGGCCGTGCCGTATCTCTCGCTCGTGCCGGACGGCGCGGCGCCCGGGGCGGCGGCCGCGCCGTCCGATGCCGGGAGCCGGATCGCCGCGTGGGCCGGCGACCCATGGCGCGGTATCCCGGCGGTGCTCGAGCGCCTGCGAGCCCGCATCCCCGGCGACTGGCGTCCGTATGCCATCGGAGGCGTGCTGGCGCTGGCCGCGGTCCTTGCGCTGCCGCTCCTGCGTCCCTCGTCGTCGCTCGATCCGGAGGCGAAGACCGATCCCGGCCGTGCCGGCGTGTCCGGCACATCGGCCGCGGTCGCTCCGGAGCCGGGCGCCACGGGCTCCTCGGACGCGGCGCTCCGGCCGCGGGAAGACGCCAGCACGCTCCTGCTCAATCGTCCCGCCCCCGTTGCCGTGGACCGCACTCCGCCGGTCGACGCCGGCACGCGGCCCAGGGACAGCGCCCCGGCGCGCGAGAATCGACGCCCGGTGGAGCCGCCGCCGGTCCGGTCCGTGGGGAGCGGCGATCGGACGGTGAGCGACAGACCCGGAAACGACCGGACCATGAGCAGCGAGGCGCCTCCCGTGCCGTCCGTGGTGCCGCAGGCCGCGAACGACACGGAGAACGAAACCGAGATCCGGCTCGCAATCCGCGATGCGATCCGGAACGCGGCCGCGCTCCTGAGCGGCGGCAACACCGACGCCGCCGGCCCGCTGCTCGGCGGGGCGCTGCACGACGACTGGCTCGCCCTCATGAAGGAGCGGCGGGTGTCGATGAACCCCACCGGCACGCCAAGCGTGCAGCGGCAGGGCGGGCGCGCCTCCGCCGAGTTCGACGCCGATGTCACCGTGCGCTCTCCGTTCGGAGCGAACCGGCGACGGAGCGCCCGGTTCTCGGCCGAGCTGCAGCGGAGCGGTGCCGAGTGGCGCGTGATGCGCGTGCATCCCGTGGGGCGCGTGGAGCTGCGGTAGCGGACCACGGCGGACGACCGGCTGCTGGTGGCGGCTGCTGGCGGAATCCCCGTACGGCCGCTCTCTTTTTCCCCTCGCGCCGGGTCGCAGGTGGGTCGAATGACTCTCCGGCCGGGCACCGGAATCCCGTAGGATGGGGGTGCTCGCCGATTCCGACCGGCGGCGCGTCGATTCGTCCTCTTTCTGGAGCCAGTCCACATGCATCCCCTCGCCAAGCCGCTCGGGCGCGCCGCCGCGCTCGTCGCCTGCAGTGTCTTCACGTTCGCCGCCTGCGGCAGTGACACGCCGCCGCCCGCGGATTCGGCCGAGGCGGTGGCCGTGGCGCCACGCGTGATCGACGTGTCGGCGGGCGACTACTTCTACACGATGGCGGACACGATCTCCGCCGGCGCTACCACGTTCCAGCTCACGACCACCGGCCAGGAGCCGCACCACATGCAGATCGTGCGGCTGAACGAGGGCAAGGCGCTGCCGGATCTGCTGGCGGCCATGGCGAGTCACGGACCGCCGCCGGCGTGGGCCGAGTTCGTGGGCGGGCCCAATGCGCCGTCGCCGAACGCGAGCGCATCGATCGTGACGCTCGATCTCGCGCCGGGCACGTACGGCGTGCTGTGCGTCATTCCCTCGCCCGACGGCGTGCCGCACCTCGCGAAGGGGATGTCGAAGACGCTCGTGGTCACGCCGGCCACCGGCGGCGCGCTGCCGGCGGTCACGAACCGGATGACGCTCACCGACTACGACTTCGTGTTCGCCGAGCCGCTCACGGCGGGCACGCACGTGCTCGAGGTGAAGAACGCCGCCGCGCAGCCGCACGAAGTGCTCCTCGTGAAGCTCGTGCCCGGGGCGACGCCGATCCAGTTCGTGGAGTGGACCGAGAAGCCCGCCGGGCCGCCGCCGGGCGAACTGATCGGCGGCACGGTGGGGCTCAGTCAGGGCATGGCGAACCTCGTGCACCTCGATCTCGCGGCGGGCGAGTACGCGCTGATCTGCTTCATCCCCGACGCGGGCGACGGCCGGCCGCACTTCCTGCACGGCATGATCCAACAGATCAGCGTGCAGTAGGCGCGGCGCGGTGCACTACGGCACGATGGCGTTCGTCCGCGTCGGGGCGGACGCCGTCGGGTTCTTCACGTACACGTCGAACCACGCGAACCAGCGCGCCCACATGTCGAGATCGCTCTGGTACGTGGCCACGCTGTGGTCCTCGTACGGATACATGTAGAGCGCGGCGTTCTTGCCCAGGCCGTGCAGCGCCTGGTACATGCGGATGGAGCTGAGCGGCGCCGTGCCCACGTTCTGGTCTTCGGTGGCGTGATAGAGGAGCAGCGCGCCGGCGAGCTTGTCGGCGCGGAAGAACGGCGACATGTCGAGGTACGTGGCCTGCGCCTCGAAGAAGTTGCGGCGTTCGCTCTGGAAGCCGAACGGCGTGAGGCTCCGGTTGTACATGCCGTCGCCGGCGATGCCGGCCTTGAAGTACGGCGTGAGCGTCATCGCGTTCACGGTGCTGAAGGCGCCGTAGCTGTGGCCGCCGATCCCCATGCGGTGCCGGTCCACGAAGCCCGAGTCCACGACGGCGTCGAGCACGGCGTCGAGGTTCTCCTTGAGGTCGCGCGTGTAGTTGTCGTTCATGCGGCCGGCATCGCCGAAGATCGGGATGTCGGGCTGGATGAACGCGTAGCCCTGCGTGACCCACAGCGACGTGGCCGTGGCGGGACGCGCGGCCGGCACGGCCGGGAACTGGTGGATGTTGGTGCTGAAGCGCGAGCGCTCGTAGTCCTGGAGCGACGCGTATTCGCGCGGATAGAACCAGATGATGCCGGGGAGCCGCGTGCCGGGCGTCCAGCCCTTCGGCAGCGTGACTTCCACCCAGAAGCGGCTGCCGTCGCGCGGCCGCACCACCTGGAAGCGCTTGAGCACGGCGCCGGTGACCTCGGGGGCCACGTCCACGTTCTGCGTGAGCTGTCGGCTCGCGCCGCCGGCGTCGCGCAGGAACGCGTTCGGAAGCGTGGTGCGCGACTGCTGCGTGTAGATGAACTGCGAGTAATCGTCGTCGAGTGCGGCCACGAACTCGTGGTAGGCGTCGACCGGGCTCTCGAAGAGGCGCGTGCGCGTGCCGGCTTCGACGTCGAGGCGGTCCACCCAGGGCCGCGGCGACTGCTCGTGCCACTTCGCGCCCGGCGTGCGCGTGCCGGACACGTACACGCTGCGTCCGTCGGCGCTCAGCACCACGCGCGACTCGCCGAGGGCGCCCGTGGTGGTGGCGAGACGACCCGCATCGGTGGTGTCACCGCCCGCGCCGCCGCGCGCGGCGGCACCGCCACCCCCGCCGCCGAATCCGCCGCCGCCGGTGGCGAGCGATACGCCGCGTGGCAGCCGGTGGCGCTTCGCGGGATCCTGCACCCGCACCACGATCACGGCGCCGCTGTCGTTCACGAACATCGTGCCGCCGTCGCGGCTGTAGGTGAGGCCGGAGAACTGCGTGCCGCCGGTGTAGAGCGTGGCCGTGTCGTTCGGACCGTACGGCGGGCGCCACGACACGTAGCGCACGCCCGAGGTGCCGCGTCCGCCGTTGCTGCCGCTGTTCACGATGTTCTGCAGGTACACGAGCCCCGGGCCTACGGGATTCCACTGCAGGGAGCGCTTCGCCGTGTCGCCGGAGGCCACGTCGCCCGTTCCGGCGCCGAACCCGCCGGCGCGCGGATTGGATTCCCGGAGCGGCGTGGTGGCGAGCGTGACCAGAGAGCGGCCGGTGAGATCCCACACTTCCTGCGTGGTGCCGAAGCTCGACACGGGCACGACGTACGAATACGGCGTGGTCACGCGCGTGACGCGGAGCTGCTGGCCGTCGGACGACACGTCCACGGAGCGGAACATCCGCGGCGCGCCGATGCGGCGCTCCGTGCGCGCGCGCACGTCGAGCAGGGCGAGCTGGCCGATGGTGTAGTGCTCGAGCATGGCCTTGTCGTGCGGCCCCTCGAGCAGGCTGAAGTGCACGGGCTGCGGCACGGCGCGCGATTCGGTGAGCCGCACCTGCGGTCCGGTTTCGATGCCGCGGTCGCCGCGCACGGGCACGGAGCCGCGTCCCGCCGGCACGAGCACGGCCACGAGATGGCGTCCGTCGGCGGTCCAGGTGAGCGAGGTGACGAGCGTGGCGAGAAGCGGCGTGCGGCTCACCTGCATGCTTCGGCCGCTCGCGACATCGGCCACGTAGGCGTAGGACGCGTCGGCGAAGTTGGCGATGAACGCCACGTGCGTGCCCGTGGGCGACCATTCCGGCGCCGACAGCGAGAGCGCGCCGCGCGGCGCTTCGAGCGTGCGTTCGGCGCCCGTGCGCGGATTCACGAGCGTGAGCCCGCGCGTGGTGCTCGTGGTGAGCGACCGGGCGCGGTTGGCCTGCGTGTCCACCTGCACGCCGCCGAGCCAGAGATGCGCCTTGCCGTAGTCCCGGATGTCGCCGCGGTCGGGGCCGGTGGTGCGCAGGAACCACGCGCGATCCGGGCTCGCGTTCGAGAAGGAGATGTCCACGCGCGGCGCGAGGATGATCCGCTCCACGTCGGCGGGAGGGCGCACGAAGGTTTCCGCGCGGAGCACGGCCTGCGGATCCCAGGAGCCGCTGGGGGTGCCGCTGCCGTGGGAGCCGTTGCCGTTGGGCTGGGCGCCGGCGGTGAGCGCGGCGGCCGCGATCAGGACCGGAAGGGCGAGGAGGGGGCGGACGCGAGGGACGGACAAACGCATGCAGGACTCCGGAAATGATGCGGCGCGCGGGGATCGGCGTACTGGAGGAATACGGCTCAGCGCGCGGGATGCTGACCGGGCCTCGCACGGCGGAGGCGGATTCGGGGTAGAGGCGGTAGAAGCAGTGGAAGCAGTAGAAGCAGTAGAAGCAGTAGAAGCAGTAGAAGCAGTAGAAGCAGTAGAAGCGCACCGGTGCCGTTCGAGCCGACGGACGTCACAGGCGCGCCCGCCCGGGTGTGGCTATTCTTCAGACAGGTACCGAGACAGGTACCTGCCGCCGTTCTCCCCCGGGGTCGACCCCGATGCCTACATGATGCCTGCCCTGATCGCCGAGAACTCGATTGCCATAGCGCTGGGTGTCACGGTCCTGTTCGGACTGATCGCGCTCGTCTGGTGGATGAGCCGTCGGCGCCGGCATGGACGGACCAGCGCGGAACCGCTGCCGCTATATTCGGTCAGCTTGACCGAATCGGACATGCAGCCCAGGAACCGGAAACAGCATGGACGGCGGACCCCGCCGTCCTTCTCGGCGCCCGTGCCGGCCGCGCCGGTCACGGAGCCCGCGCCGCCTCCGGTGCATGTGCCTCCACCTCCCACGGCGGCTCCCGCGGTCTCGTCGGCCCAACCCGCGCCGTCTGTCCCACAGACCCCCCCACCTCCGCGGGAGCCTGAGGTCGTTTCCTTCACGGTGCCTTCCGCCCCGCCGGCTGCCGCCCCGCGCCCTGCGGCCCCGGTTTCCTTCACGCCCGCGGCACCCGTCGACCCGATCGCCCGCCCCGCCGCCGCTCCGCCGTCCCCGCGCCCTGTTCCCGCCCCCCCGTCGGCCGCCGCCGAACAGCGGGCCATCGTGGCCCACGGCGTCCCCGGCACGCAGATCGAAGGGCACATGCTGCGCTTCAGCGTGCCGCAGGAAGGCACGCTCCAGTTCCTTCCCGGACGCCTCGAGATCCTCAACGGGCTCGACACCGGACGGGACATCCGCTTCGTGCGCGTCCCCGGCCCCGACGGCCTGGAAGTCACCTTCGGCCGGAGCGAAGGGCCGGCCTACCGCCACATCCAGCTCCGCGAAGCCACCGTCAGCCGGTCCCACGCCCGCCTGCGCCTGCACGAGGGGCAGTGGCACCTGCTCAACCTGTCCGCCACCAACCCGGTCGTGCACAACGCCCGCACCCTGGGCGACGGGGAGGAACAGCCCCTCACCGATGGTGACCGGATCGAGATGGGCGAAGTAGTTTTCGGGTTCCGCAGTCGATGACGCGGCAGTCGACGGATCGCCGGACAGCACCGGGGCCAAGGGGCGCATGACGGACGGGTGGGAAGACGCGGAGATCGCCGACCTCGAGGACGAGTACGAGCTGCTCGGCGAGGTCGGACGCGGAGCGAGCGCGGTGGTGTACCGCGCCCGCGATCGCGCGCTCGGTCGCCTCGTCGCCATCAAGGTCGTGCGTCCCCACGCCGTCGCCTCCGCCGACGATGCGATGCGTCGTCTCGCGCGCGAGGCCCGCACCGTGGCCCGGCTGCAGCATCCGAACATCGTCACCGTGCATGCCGTGAAGCGGCTCCGCACCGGCGGCCTCGCCCTCGTGATGCAGCTCGTGCCCGGACGCACGCTCAAGCAGGCCATCACCGAACACGGGCCGTTCGCGCCCGAACAGGCCGAACGTGTGCTGCACGACGTCGCCGAAGCGCTCGCGTACGCACACGCGCACGGCGTGGTGCACCGCGACGTGAAGCCGGAGAACATCTTCCTCGACGCCGACACGGGGCGCGCGATGCTGAGCGACTTCGGCATCGCGCACAGCACCGACTTCGAATCGCGTCTCACCATGACCGGCGCCGCCATCGGCACGCCGGCGTACATGGCCCCCGAGCAGATCGACGGCGCGCCGGCCGATGCGCGTTCGGATGTGTACAGTCTCGGCCTCGTGGCGTGGGAGATGCTCACCGGCCGGCGTCCGTGGGACGGCGAGTCGCTGTACAACGTGATCACCAAGCAGAAGCAGGAGGAGCTGCCCGCCATCGACGCGCTGCGTCCGGGAGCCGTGCCGCCCCGGCTCCAGTACATCGTGGAGCGCATGCTGCAGAAGCGTCCCGCCGCCCGGTGGGCCGGCGCCGACGGGGTGCTGGCCAAGCTCGATCACTGGGTCGTGCCGAACGACTGGCAGCAGTGGGAAGCGGCCCACAAGCGCCGCCGCGAGGCGGCGCGGGCCGTTCGGGCCGAGGAACGGGCCAAACGCACGCCTCCCTCGTCGGCCTCCATGGCGACCATCCGGTTCCGGCGTCCGGTGGACGAGTCCCGCACGGCCACGCCGGCCATGGCGGTGCAGCTCATCGAACACGGCGCCGCCGCGACGGAGACGTCCCCCGGCCTGCCGATGGTGGACGACAGCACGCCATCCTGGGCGCTGGAGACGGTGCCACCGCCGCCTCGCCGCGGCCGGCGGTTCGCGTTGCTCGGAGTGGCGGCGCTCACCGTGATGGGAAGCGGAGCCCTGCTCTATGCGGAGTTGTCGGGACGGCTCGACGTGCGCGCGCTCGTGGGGCTGGGGGGACGGCCGCCCGCGGTGGCCCTGAATCCGCCGCGTCCGAGCGACCCCCTTCCGCTGCCTCCCGCCGATTCGCTCGCCGACAGCGCGGCCGCGGCACCCGGCCTCCCCGCGGAGGGCGGCACGCCCACCCCCGGCCTTCTCGACGGACGTGTCACCGACCGCGAGCCGTCCACCGCCGTCCAGGTGGTGCCGAACGATTCGCTCCCCCCGCGTCCCCGCCGGCGCATCGTGCCTCCGGTCGACTCGGCGCCCGTCGAATCGCTTCCCGCGGCGCCGGCCATTCGCGCCACCGACGACGCCGGCGTCGTGGCCGCCGGTGGGCGCCACAGCTGTGTCCTCTCCGTCGGCCGCGCGCTCTGCTGGGGCGCGAACGATCGCGGCCAGCTTGGCGACGGCGACGTGGAATCCCGCGACCTCCCCGGCCTCGTGGTGGGCGAGATCGAGTTCGCGCAGATCGCCGCCGGCCTCGCGCACACCTGCGGCGTCACGTCCGGCGGCGACGCGTATTGCTGGGGCGCCGATGACCGTGGCCAGCTTGGCGACGCCACCACCACGTCACGAAGCGCGCCCGTGCGCGTGGCCGGCACGCTGTCGTTCCGCCTCGTGCGCACCGGCGCGAATCACAGTTGCGGCCTCACCCCCGGCGGCGACATCGCCTGCTGGGGCGCGAACACCAACGGCCAGCTCGGCGACGGCACCACGGGCATGCGGTCGTCGCCCGTGCGCGTGGGGCGCGATCGGCGGTACGTCTCGCTTACCACCGGCTGGAATCACACCTGCGCGATCGCCACCGACGGCGCCGCGTGGTGCTGGGGCGCGAATGCCGACGGCCAGGTGGGCGACGGCAGCCGCACCGATCACCGCACGCCGCAGCCCGTGGCCGCGAGCGTGCGCTTCACGAGCCTCTCCGCGGGCGGCAATCATACCTGCGGCGTGAGCGACGAGGGCGAGGTGCTCTGCTGGGGACGCAACGCGTTCGGCCAGCTCGGCATCGGCGGCACCGCCTCGCAGGCCGTGCCTGCGAAGGTCGCGTCCACCACGCGCTTCACCTCCGTGAGCGCGGGCGGCGTGCACAGCTGCGCGCGCACGTCCGGCGGCCAGGCCTGGTGCTGGGGGCGCAACATCTACGGCCAGCTCGGCGACGGCACCATGATCGACCGCGACACGCCAACGCGCGTGGTGGGCGGCGCGTCGTTCACCGCGGTGAGCGCCACGGGCGCGCACACCTGCGGCGCGACGGGCGGCGGCGAGGTGTCCTGCTGGGGCTTCAACGTGCAGGGGCAGTTGGGCGACGGCACGCGCAACCATCTTGCCCGCCCCACGCGCGTCGCCATTCCGGGCCGCTGACATGGCGCGCACCGTTCGGCGCGCGCTCGCGCGAGCCACCGCGGCCCTGGCCGCGCTCCTCCTCGCCACCGGATGCACGCGGCTGTCGGATGTCACCGGCCCCACGCCCATCGGCGCGGTCGTGGCCTCGGTGGATCTCTCGTCGGACGAACTCAGCCTCGGCGTGGGGAGCACCGCCACGCTGCAGGCCACGCCGCGCGATGCCGGGGGCCGAGCGATCACCGATCGTGTGGTGTTCTGGTCGAGCAGTGATTCCACGCGGGCGCGCGTATCGCCCGCCGGCGTGGTGACCGCGCTCGCGCTCGGCGAGGTGCAGATCGCCGCGTCGGCCGGCGGCCAGAGCGCGGTGGCGCGGCTCACCGTGCGGCCGCGGGCCGTGGCCGGCATCGATCTCACGCCCGCGGCGCCGCGCGTGCTCGTGGGCGGCTTCACCCAGCTCACGGCGGTGCTGCGCGACGAAACCGGCGCGCCGCTCACCGATCGCGCCGTGTTCTGGACCAGCAGTGACGAAACGATCGCGAGCGTGGACGCCACCGGCTTCGTGAGCGGTCTCGCGCCCGGCGTGGCCACCATCACCGCCAGCAGCGAGACGCGCGACGCGGCCGTGGGAATCGTGGTCTCCCCCGTGCCCGTGGCGTCGGTGATCGTGTCGCCGCCCCGGGACACGATCGTGGTGGGACAGAGCACGCAGCTCGCGGCCGTGGCGCGCGATTCGATCACCGTGCCGCTCCCCGATCGCCCCGTCACGTGGCAGTCGAGCAACGCGGCCGTGGCCACCGTGTCGGCGTCCGGCCTGGTGATCGCGGTCGCGCCCGGCACCGTCACCATCACCGCCACCAGCGACGGCGTGGCGGGAACGGGCACGATCGTCGTACAGCCGCGTCCCGTGGGCACGGTGATCGTGTCGCCCGGACAGGCCGCCGTCACCGTGGGGCAGACGATCGCGCTCACCGTGCAGATCACCGACGACAACGGCAATCTGCTCACCGGCCGGCCGGTGGCGTACGAAAGCGGCAATGCGGCCGTCGCCTCGGTGTCCACCGACGGCGTGGTGCGCGGCGTGGCCGCCGGCGCGACCACCATCACGGTCACGAGCGAAGGGCGCACCGGCTCCATGCAGGTGACCGTGCTGCCCACGCCCGTGGCCTCGATCCGGGTCGAACCGGCCACCGCCTCGCTCGCCGTGGGCGACAGCGTGCGGCTCACCGCGTCGGCGCTCGACGCCGGCGGCAACGTGCTCGCGCAGCGGCCGGTCACGTGGACGAGCGGCGCGCCCACGGTGCTGTCGGTGTCCGCGACCGGATCCGTGCGCGCGCTCGCGCCGGGAAGCGGGCTCGTGTTCGCGATGATCGACGGCCGGCTCGCGTCGGCCACCATCACGGTGCGCGCAGAACCGGTGACCGCCGTGCAGGTCACGCCGTCGTCCGCGCTCGTGGTCATCGGCAACACGCTCGATCTCACCGCGGTCGCGCGCGACCAGAACGCGCAGGTGGTGCCGGGACGGCTGGTGCAGTGGTCGAGCGCCAATGCACTCGTGGCCGTGGTGTCGAGCGCGGGACGCGTGCGCGCCACGGGAATCGGCACCGCGCGCATCGACGCGACCGTGGACGGCGTGGTGGGCTCGAGCACCATCACCGTCTCGCCGATTCCGGTGGCGAGCGTGGCCACGGTGCTCGCCGCGTCGGCGCTCACCGTGGGACAGACCACCCAGGCCACGGCCACGCTGCGCGACGCGCTCGGCAACGTGCTCACCGGTCGCACGGTCACGTGGACGAGCAGCACGCCCACCGTGGCCACCGTTTCGTCCACCGGCCTCGTCACCGCCGTGGGCGGCGGCTCCACGAATATCGTGGCCACGAGCGAGGGCGTGAGCGGAACGGCCGCGCTGTCGGTCACGCAGGTGGCCGGATCGCTGCAGATCCAGACGCAGCCCGCGGGCGCGGTGAGCGGCGCGGCATTCACCACGCAGCCCGTGATCCGCATTCTCGATGCGTCCGGTCTCGTGGTGACCACGGGCGCGGCGGCCACGGCCGCGGTGACCGTCACGCGCGCGTCGGGCACCGCCACACTCGGCGGCACCACCACCGTGAACGCGGTGGCCGGCGTGGCCACGTTCACGAATCTCGCATTCACCGGCCTTGGCACCGGCGCGCACACGCTCACCTTCGCCACCACCACGCCGGCGTTGTCGGTGACGTCGGCGCCGGTCACGGTCACTCCGGGCGCGGCCGCCACGATCACCGCCACCTCGAGCCTGAGCCAGAGCGTGGCCGCGGGCACCGCCGTGGCCGCTCCGCCCACCGTACGCGTCACCGACGCGGGCGGCAATCCCGTGAGCGGCGTGGCCGTCACCTTCACCGTGACCACCGGCGGCGGCTCCATCGCGCCGGCGAGCCCCGCCACCGTGACCACGAACGCCAGCGGCGTGGCCGCGCTCACCTCGTGGACGCTCGGCGCCGTGGCCGGCGCCAATGCCGTGACCGCCACGGCCACGGGGCTCACCGGCAGCCCCGTCACGTTCGCGGCCACCGGCACGATCGGTGCCGCCACGCAACTCGGCCTTCTCACGCAACCCGCCGGCGCGGTGAGCGGCGTGGTCCTCACCACGCAGCCCGTGATCGAGATCCGCGATGCCGCCGGCAACCGGGTGCTCGGCGCCACGAGCGCGATCACCGCCACGATCGCGTCGGGCACCGGCACGCTCGTGGGCACCGCTACCGTGAACGCGGTGAACGGCGTGGCCACGTTCACGAATCTCCGGATCGACGGCGGCGGCGCGCACACGCTGCAGTTCTCCGCGGCCGGCCTCGCAGCCGCCACGTCGGCGTCGCTCACGGTGAATCAGGTCGCCACCACGCTCCAGATCCAGACGCAGCCCGTGGCCGCGCGGATCGGGCTCACGTTCACCACGCAGCCCGTGATCCGGATCCTCGATCAGGCCGGACTCGTGATCACCACGGGCGCGCATGCATCGCTCCCGGTCACGGCCACGCGCGCGTCCGGGCTGGCCGTGCTCAGCGGCACCACCACCGTGACCGCGGTGAACGGCGTGGCCACGTTCACGAACCTGCTGTTCATCGGCACGGGCATCGGCACGCACACGCTGCGGTTCGCCACCGCGTCGCCGCCGCTCGAGGTGGTGTCGGCCGACGTGCTGGTGAGCGCGGGTGACGCGGCCGCCATCCAGGCGCTGTCCGCGCAGTCGCAGAGCGCCACCGCGGGCGCGGCCGTGAGCGCGCCGCCGAGTGTGCGCGTGATCGACGCCGACGGCAACGCCGTGAGCGGCACGAACGTCACGTTCACCGTGACCGGCGGCAGCGGCACGACCAATCCCGCGAGTCCGGCCGTGATCGCCACGAACGCGAGCGGCGTGGCCACGCTCACGAGCTGGACGCTCGGCGCCGTGGCGGGGGCGAACACCGTCACCGCCGCGTCCGCCGGGCTGAGCGGCAGCCCCGTGACCTTCTCCGCCACGGGCATCGTGGGCGCGGCCACGCAGCTCGTCATCACCACGCAGCCCGCGGGCGCCGTGAGCGGCACCGCGCTCACCACGCAGCCCGTGCTCCAGATCCGGGATGCCGGCGGCAATCTCGTGACCGGTGCGACCACGGCCGTGACCGCCGCGATCGCCTCGGGGAGCGGTACGCTCGTGGGCACCGCCACGGTGACCGCGGTGAACGGCGTGGTCACGTTCACCAATCTCCGGATCGACGGCGCCGGCGCGCACACGCTCACGTTCACCGCCGCGGGGCTCACGCCGGCCACGTCGAACAGCATCACCGTGTCGCAGACCGCGGCGTCGCTCCAGGTGCAGACGCAGCCCGCGGGCGCGGCGAGCGGCGCGGCGTTCACCACGCAGCCCGTGGTGCGCGTGCTCGACAACGCCGGGCTCGTGATCGCGAGCGGTGCCAACGCCACGCTCGCCGTGACCGCGTCGATCGGATCGGGAGGCGGCACGCTGGGCGGCACGGTGACGGTGAATGCGGTGGCCGGCGTGGCCACGTTCACCAATCTCGCGATCACCGGCACCGGCGCGCATACGTTGTCGTTCGCGACCGTGACGCCGGCGCTCACCGGAACATCGGCGAGCTTCACGGTGGGCGCGGGCGCGCCTGCACAGCTCGGCGTGTTCACACAGCCCGCGGGCGCGGTGAGCGGCGTGGCGTTCACCACACAGCCGGTGATCGAGATTCGCGATGCGGGCGGCAATCGCGTCACCAGCGCGACCACGGCCGTGACCGCCGCGATCGCCTCGGGGAGCGGCGCGCTCGTGGGCACCGCGACGGTGAATGCGGTGGCCGGCCTGGCCACGTTCACGAACCTCCGACTCGACGGCACCGGCGCGCACACGCTCACGTTCACCGCGGGCGGACTCACGGCAGCCACATCGAACAGCATTACCGTGTCGCAGACCGCGGCGTCACTGCAGGTGCAGACGCAGCCCGCGGGCGCGGCGAGCGGCGCGGCGTTTACCACGCAGCCCGTGGTGCGCGTGCTCGACAACGCGGGCCTCGCAGTGACCACGGGTGCCGGCGCGACCGCGGCCGTGACCGCGGCGATTGCCACCGGCAGCGGCACGCTGGGCGGCACCGTGACGGTGAATGCGGTGAACGGCGTGGCCACGTTCACGAACCTCGCGATCACCGGCACCGGCGCGCACACGCTCTCGTTCAGTACCGTGACGCCCGCGCTCACCGTGACGTCGGCGAGCGTGACTGTGGGCGCGGGCGCGCCCACGCAGCTCGGCGTGTTCACACAGCCCGCGGGCGCGGTGAGCGGCGTCGCGTTCACCACGCAGCCCGTGATCGAAATCCGTGATGCCGGCGGCAACCGCGTCACGAGCGCGACCACGGCCGTGACCGCGGCCATTGCATCGGGAAGCGGCACGCTCGTGGGCACCGTCACGGTGAACGCGGTGGCCGGCGTGGCCACGTTCACCAATCTCCGGCTCGACGGCGCGGGCGCCCACACGCTCACGTTCACCGCGAGCGGGCTCACGGCGGCGACATCGGGAAGCATCGCCGTGTCGCAGGTCGCGGCGTCGTTGCAGATCCAGACGCAGCCCGCGGGCGCGGTGAGCGGCAGCGCGTTCACCACGCAGCCGGTGGTGCGCGTGCTCGACAACGCCGGCCTCGTGGTCACCACCGGCACCGGCGCCACACTCGCGGTCACCGCCGCCCGCGCCTCGGGTTCGGCCACGCTCGCGGGCACGCTCACCGTGAACGCGGTGAATGGCGTGGCCACCTTCACCGATCTCGCATTCACCGGCACGGGCACCGGCGCGCACACGCTCTCGTTCGCCACCGTGACGCCGGCGCTCACCGTGACATCGGCGAGCGTGACCGTGAACGCGGGCGCGCCCACGCAGCTCGGCATTCTCACGCAGCCCGCGGGCGCGGTGAGCGGCGCGGCGTTCACCACGCAGCCCGTGATCGAGATCCGTGATGCGAACGGCAATCGCGTCACCGCGTCCACGCTCAGCGTGACCGCCGCGATCGCTTCCGGCACGGGCGCGCTCGGCGGCACCGTGACTGTGGCGGCCGTGGCCGGCGTGGCCACGTTCGCCGATCTCGCGATCACCGGCGCCGGCCCGCACACGCTCACCTTCACCACCGTCACGCCTGCGCTCGGCGTGACGTCGGCGAATGTCGAGGTCGAAGCCGACGACGAACCGCCGCCCGGATTCGACTTCGCCGCGTCGCCGATGGTGATGTCGCCCACCGCGGCGGCGCCGGCCGCGGGAGAGCGTTAGCGCATGCGCCGCCTTCCTGCCCCGTGGCGTGGCGTGACCGCGCTCCTCGCCGCCGCGCTCCTGGCGTTCGCCTGCGCGCCCGCCGACGTCACCGACACGCCCGCCGTCGATGCCGTGGAGCTCACCCCGCCCATGGCGAACATCGAGGCTGGCCGCACCGTCACGCTCACCGCCCGTCCGATCGACGGAAACGGCGGCGTGATCACCGGGCGTCCGGTCACCTGGTCGAGCAACAACACGCAGATCGCCACCGTGTCGAGCGCCGGTGTGGTGACCGCGCGCGGTGCCGGGGAAGCCCGCATCGCGGCCAGCATCGCCGGCCGGAGCGCCGTGGCCGTGATCACCGTGACCGCGCGTGAAGTCGCCGGCGTGCAGGTCACGCCCGTGGCCGTGTCGGTGCGCGTCAGGCGTACGGCGCCGCTGCTCGCACGCGCGCTCGACGCCGACGGCGACATCCTCCCCGATCGCGCCATCACGTGGGTGAGCGCCAACCCCGCCGTGGCCACGATCGACGCGCAGGGCGTGGTCACGGCCGTCGCGCCGGGCGCCACCACCGTGACCGCCACGAGCGAAGGGCGCAGCGGACAGGCCGCCGTCACCGTCACGCCGGAACCCGTGGCCACGGTCACCGTCGCGCCCGAGCGCGACACGCTCGCCGTGGGCACCGATGTCATGCTCGCGGCCACGCTCCGCGATGTCGACGGCGCCGTACTCACCGACCGGCCGGTCGCGTGGAGCGTGGGCACCCCGTCGGTTGCGTCCGTATCATCCACCGGCGTCGTGACCGCGCTCGCGCCCGGCACCACGACCGTGGTGGCCGTGAGCGAAGGGCGGGTGGGGCAGGCCACGATCGTGGTGGTGGCCCGTCTCGCCGACGCCGTCACCCTCACGCCGTCGTCGAGCACACTCGAAGTCGGCGCCACGCTCCCGCTGCTCGCGCAGGTCACCGACCCTGCCGGCAACCTGCTCCCCGATCGCGTGGTGACGTTCACGAGCGACAACGCCACCGCCGCCACCGTGACCGCGGAGGGTGTCGTGACCGCGCGCGCACCGGGCGCGGCCCGCATCACCGCTGCCAGCGAAGGGCGGAGCGCCGTGGCCGTCATCACCGTGGTGCCCGTGCCCGTGGCCACCGTGCAGCTCGTGCCCGCGAGTGCCGACGTGATCGTGGGCGCGACGCGCACGCTCACGGCCGAAGCGCGGTCGTCCGGCGGCACGCTGATCACGGGACGCGCCGTCACGTGGACTTCCGGCGCGCCCGGCATTGCCACCGTGAGCACCGCCGGCGTGGTGACCGGCGTGTCGCCCGGACAGGCGGTGATCGCCGCCGCGGTCGACGGCGTGACCGGCTTCGCCACCATCACCGTGCAACCGCGCGCCGTGGCCACCGTCACCATCACGCCGGCCGCGCCGGAGATGGCGTCCGGCACGCAGGTCCAGCTCACGGCCACGGTCCAGGATGCCGCGGGCGCCACGCTCACCGGCCGTCACGTCACGTGGAGCTCGGCCGATGAAACCATTGCCTTCGTGTCGAGTACCGGCCTCGTGATCGCGCTGCGCCCCGGAACCGTCACCATCACGGCCACTTCGGAGGGAGTGAGTGGAACCACGCTCGTCACCGTGCGCTGAGCGCGGCCTCATTGCGGAACGACGGACGATCCGCGCGACGTTCGTATCTGCGGCATCCGCGTGCGCGGTGTCCGCATGTGCGGCGTTCGCAGGCGCGCTGCTCGTGCTGATCGCCTTTTCCGGCCTCGCCGCGCCGCTCCACGCGCAGCAGCTCGCTCCCAGGCGCACGCTCACCGTGGGCGCGGCGCCGGGCTGCGACGTCGCCCCTCCCGCCGCCCCCGGCACCGCGCCGCGCAACAACGCCGAAGCGCGCCGCCTCGCCGCCGCCGGTCAGGAAGCCGCGCTCGTGGGCGACCAGGCCGCCGCGCGCGACGCCTTCGTGCGCGCTGCGCAGCTCAATCCCGACGACGATCGCATCGCCTACGACCTCGCGCGCGCGCACGAGGAGCTCGCCGATACGCTGCCGGCGATCGGGGCATACTGTCGCTATCTCACGCTCGCCCCCGCCGGCACCGAAGCCGCCGATGTGCGCGCGCGTCTCACGCGCCTCGTTCCCGACGATGCGCGCGCCCGCGCCGACGAGGCCTCGCGCGCCTTCACCCTCGGACTCGGCTTCCTGGACGATCGCCGCTACGAATCCGCGGTGCGCGCGTTCGACGAGGTCGTGCGGCTCACCCCGGCCGCCCCCGAGGGGTACTTCAACCGCGGACTGGCCCGCTCGGGGGTCGGTCGCCGCGCCGAGGCGCTCGCCGACCTCGAGGTGTACCGCGCGGCCGCAGTCACCGTGGAAGAGCGCGTGGAGACCGCCCGCGCCATCGACGTGCTGCGGCGTCCCGTGTATGCGTCCGGGACCGCGCTCCTCCGCGGCGTGCTCCCCGGCTTCGGGCAGTTCTACACGGCGCGTCCCGTGCGCGGTGTCGTGGTGCTCGCCGCCGTCGCGGGCGCCACCGGCGCGGCGCTCATGCAGCAGACCGGGGAGCGCACGATCGCCTACGTCGACCCCAACGGCGTCCCCGCGCCGTACACCGAGCGCTACAGCGAGCGGCGCTGGTTCGTACCCGGCGTGGCCGCGGCAACCGGGCTCACGCTCGTGGCCGCGATCGAAGCCGCGCGGTACGCGAACCGGTCGCAGCGGGGGGCGTCCATCGTGGCACCCGCCGGCGCGCGCGGGGAGTCCGGCGGGCTGACGCTCAGCCCCACGCTTTCGCGCGACGGCACACCCGGGCTCCGGCTCTCCGCCCGGTTCTGAATGACGGGCGGATGAGCCCAGCCTGAATCCGGTTTTCGCCTGCGCTGATTTTCCACTTTCCGGCATATTTGTATGCGTCTCACCGTGCTCCTGGGCGGCGTCTCCGCCGAACGTGACGTGTCTCTCTCCTCCGGGCTCCGCATGGCCGCGGCGCTCCGGGAGGTCGGGCACGACGTGCTCTGCTTCGATCCCGCCTTCGGCATCCTCTCTGCCGACACCGAGCGCTCGCTCCTGGCCGCGGGCGTGGGCTCCCAGCCGCCCGCCCTCGCCGAGCTGGCCGAACTGCGCCATCGCACCCTGTCGGCCGACTGGCTCAACCACCCCGCCATCCGCGACACCGAGTGCGTGGTGCTCGGCCTGCATGGCGGGCAGGGGGAGGACGGCACGGTGCAGGCCGCGCTCGATCTGGCAGGCATTCCGTATTCCGGAAGTGGGCATGTGGCCAGTGCGCTGGCCCTGGACAAGGATCTCACCAAGATCGTGCTCCGGCACGCCGGGGTGCCCACGGCGGACTGGCTCATGGCCCCGCCCCTGAGCGGGCCGGCGCTGGATCCTGAACTGGTGACGGCGCGCGTGGGGTGGCCGGCGGTGGTCAAGCCGTCCCGGCAGGGGAGTACGGTCGGGCTCGGCATCGTGCACCGCGCCGAGGAGCTCCAGCCCGCCATCGAGGAGGCCTACCGCTTCGATGATGCCGTGATGGTGGAGCGATTCGTCCCGGGGCGGGAGTTCACCGTGGGGATCGTGGGCGACGAGGCGCTTCCGATCATCGAGATCGTCCCGGCCAAGGACCTCTACGACTACGAGTGCAAGTACACCCCCGGCATGGCGCGCGAGTTCGTGGCCGACCTGCCGGCGGAGACCGCGGCGCGGATGACCGCGTATGCGCGGACCGCGTTCACCGCCTGCGGGCTGGCCGGCTACGGCCGGGTGGATTTCCGGATGGATCCCGACGGCGGGTTGTGGTGTCTGGAACTCAACACGTTGCCGGGGATGACGCCCACCAGTCTCATTCCACAGGCCGCGGCAGCGGGGGGTCTCTTGTTTCCCGCGCTCTGCGACCGCATCGTGAAGCTGGCCCTCGCGTCACGGCGGCGCGGGTAACGCACGCGCACGCGCTTCCCACCATGTCCTTCGCCCTCGCGGACGAATATCAACCACAACGCAGCAGCGCGCCGGCCGTGGCGTGGATCATCGGCCTGTGCGTGGCCGTGGCGTTCCTCGAGGAAACGCTCACCGGCGGCGCCATGATGCGCTGGCTCGGCTACCGCGCCACCGATCTCGGGGAGCGGCGGCTGTGGACCGTGGTGACGTACATGTTCGTGCACGGCGGGCTGCTGCATCTCGCGCTCAACATGTACATGCTGTGGATCTTCGGGCGCCGCGTGGAGCGCGCCTGGGGGTCCACCACGTTCACGTGGTTCTATCTCTGGTGCGGCGTGAGCGGCTGGGCGTTCCACTGGATGTTCACGCCCGGCGCCGGCGTGCTCGTGGGCGCGTCGGCGGCCATCCTCGGCGTGGCCGTGGCGTATGCCTCGCGCTGGCCCGACGACGAGCTGCATCTCTTCGGCGTGGTGCCGATGAAGGTGAAGTGGCTCGTGGCGTTCATGGCCGCGCTCAGCGTGATCATGGTGATGCGGAGCGCGGGCACCGTGGGCGGCACCGCGTATGCCGCGCACTTCGGCGGCATGTTCGGCGGGTGGCTCTATCTGCGCACGCCCAACGCGCAGAGCATCGACCGGCTGCGCCGCCGCATCGCGCCCGCGCCCGACTACGGCGACGATCCGCCGCGCGCCGTGCCGAGGCATTCGTCGCGGCCGCGTGAGCGCGAGCCCGAGGTCGACGACATCGTGGCGCAGAGCAAGGCCGCCATGGCGCGCACGCGCCAGGCCGTGCCCGCCACCACCGCGCCCACGGCGCCCGTGAGCACCGTTGCCGCGCGCGCCGCGCTCGACATGCTGCTCGACAAGATCGCGCAGCAGGGCATGGGCGCGCTGTCGGCCGACGAGCGCGCGCTGCTCGAGGACATGAGCCGGAAGCTGCGGGACGGGTGAGGGGCGCGCTGCTCCCGATGTGCGCCGCTCTGCTCGGCGCCTGCGGGTTGTCCGCCTCTTCGTCCGAAGACCGAATCGCCGGTCTGCAGCTCGTCGATACCATCATCGTCCGGGAGACCGACTCCGTCTACATCGCGCGCCCGGTCACCATCGCGGCGTCGGATCGGTGGGGGTTCTTCGTGCCGGATATCGCCACCTATGCGGTGCATCACATCTCGCGCGCTGGAGACATACGCGATCAGATCGGCCGTTACGGATCGGGACCTGGCGAATTTCTTGCGCCGTCGAACCTGGCGATTCTTCAGGATTCGATCCTGCTGGTCTCCGACGCACACCGGCTTGGCGTTTTCGAGCGCAACCTGAAGACGGGGATTCAGAGTTCCTTGCTGGCGCTGGGAAGCACCAGCATGACTCACCTGACGACGATCGGCGACACGGTCATTGCCGGATCCTGGTTCCGTGAACGGAATGCGCTCTTCGCCAAGTGGAAGAGCGGCAATGATTCCGTCGTGTACTTCGGCACCATTCCTCCGGACATGCGGAACTCCCCGTCCATCCAGTTCCAGTCGCAGGTTCGCGTCACGGGCTGGGCGGATACCTTGTTCTATCACGCAGGGTTCTCGAAGCACCTCCATCTGGCCACGACGGACGGTCGCCTGATCGATTCGATTCCGATTCCGAGGGAGAGACGCCGCGGCGTTCCGGCAGGGATCGATTGGAGTGTCCCCGATCTGCAGAGCAAGGCTTCGGTGGTCGCCCTGGTGCATCGCCTGAGTGACGGACGGCTGGCCGTCATACACGCGGATTACACCGTAGTCGGGCGGAATGTCTCGTCGGATCGATACATCACGATCATTTCGCGCGAGCAGTGGAGTGCCTGCGCGGATCTCCCGCTTCCCAATGACAAGGTGTCGCAGTTGCGTCATGTGTTCCTGGGCGACACTTTGGTCACTCTCGATCAGGTGATGGAAAACGACAAGGTATCGAGTGTCATCCGGCGATACGTGTTCCCGCCCGGGGGGTGCGAGGCCCAACCACTGCTGTAGGGGATGGTTGCAGGTGAGCATCGACGCCCCGTCTCTGCCCCCGCTTGACCTCTACTTCGAGCGATGCTCCGTCCGCGCCACAAATTACTCGCGTTGTTCGTCGCGGCCCTGTCCGCGATGGCCTGCGATCCGGCGGCTGCTCCGCGTCACGCCAGCGGCCTGCAGCTCGTGGACACCATCATCGTCCGGGAGACCGATGCCGCCTATCTCGGCCGGCCGGTCACCATCGCTGCGTCGGATCGGTGGGGGTTCTTCGTGCCGGATGTCTCCACCCATGCGGTGCACCACATCGCGCGCAACGGAGACATGCGCGATCAGATCGGACGATACGGGTCGGGGCCGGGCGAGTTCCTCGCGCCGACGGGGCTCGCTCTCGTGCACGATTCGATTCTGATCATTTCCGATGCGCAGCGACTCGGGATTTTCGAACGCAACCTGAATACGGGGGTTCAGGGGCCTCTGCTTTCTCTGGGCGCTCCCACGCCGTTCATGGCTGCGACCGGCGACACGGTCGTCGCGGCGTACTGGTTCCTCGCCGAGAATTCGCTGTTCGCGAAGTGGCGTCTTGGTGATGATTCCGTCATGTATTTCGGCACGATGCCGCCGTCTCTGCGGAGTACTCCCGCGATACGGGTCCGGTCGCACGTGACGCTTGCCGTCTGGACGGACACCGTGCTCTATCATGCCGGGTTCTCCGATCATCTGCATCTGATGACGACCGCGGGTCGTGTCATCGACTCGATTCCCATTCCGCGTGTCCGCCGTCGCGGCGTGCCGCCCGGCATCGTCTGGACCAGCGCCGATCTGCTGAATCACGTCTCGCTGGTGACCACCGTGGGTCGCCTGCGGGACGGACGACTCGTGGTCCTGCATAACGATCTCACGACCACGGTTGGCCGGAGAGCCGCGTCGTCGGCCGTCTACGCGACCGTGATTTCACGCGAGCAGCGGAATGCCTGCGTGGATCTGCCGGTTTCCGTCGATCGGAGCACCATCCTGCGCACGGTGCTGCACGGAGACACGTTGATCACCCTCGATCAGGTCGTCACGGACGACAGGGCAACGGGCGTCATCCGGAAGTACGTCTTCCCGCCCGGTATGTGCGAGGCCCTGCCGCTGTAAGTCGCGGTGTCGTTCCCCGCCCTCCGTGGATAGCCCTGCGCGCGGCGCATGGTTCGTGGTGCACCGGCGGGGTCGTTCGGAAGACACGCGCAGAGGAGCCCACCAACGCCCCCCGCGGCCCGCCCGTTAAGATTCAGCAGCAGATCCCGCCGCCGCGCCGAGTCCGGCGGCCCGCCGTATCGCCCCTCCAGCCTCCGGCCCGATGACCCCGCGTCCGTTCCGCCGTGCCCTCCTCGCCGCCCTGTGCCTCGCCGGTGGCGCCGTGCTCTCCGCTCCCCTCCACGCGCAGGCGCAGCAGCAGGGCCCGCGCACCTGGCAGGAGGAGAACGACTTCAAGGCCGGTCCCACCCCCTTCGAGCCGCTGATGAAGTTCTGGCACGAGCTCGACAAGGGCAGCGATCTCGTGAGCATCCGCCCGCTGTCGCGCACGCTGCTCGACCGCGAGTTCACGCTCGTCACGATCGCGAAGGACGCGGTCACGAACCCGCAGGACGCGCTCCGCACCGGCAAGACGATCGTGCTCGTGGCCAACGCCGTGCACGGCAACGAGCCCGCGGGCAAGGAAGCGTCGCAGCTCATCGCGCGGCGTCTCGTGTACGGCGACCTGCGCCACGTGCTCGACAGCGCCATCGTGCTCTTCGTGCCGCTCATCAATCCGGACGGCGGCGAGGTGCGGCGGCGCACCAACGAGGAAGGGTTCGACATGAACCGCGACTACCTCAAGCTCGAGTCGCAGGAGATCCACGCGATCGTCACGCAGATCCTGAACACGTGGACCCCCGACATCCACGTCGACACGCACCACGGCGGGTCCGCGCCCTACACGCTCACGTGGCAGGCCACGCTCAATCCGGCCGCCGACCGCGAACTGCGCGAGTACCCGTACCGGACCATCTTCCCGCGCGTGCGCTCGGCGCTCCAGGCGGCCGGCTACGACGGCTTCGACTACTCCGGCGCGCAGACGCGCGACGGCGTGCGCGGCTGGGGCTCCACGTCGGTGGAGCCGCGCAAGCACCACGTGTACACCGGGCTCGTGAACTCCATCGGCATCCTGTTCGAAACGCCGTCGAGCACGCACCGCGTGCGCAACGGCGCCGTGGAAGCCATCCCGCAGCCCGAGCGCTATCTCCATCAGGTGCGCGGCCAGGAGGTCGGCATCGAGGCCGTGCTCCGGCATGCGCACGAAAAGCGCGCCGAGGTGCGGGCCATCACGAACGGCTCGCGCACGCGCGCGATCCGCGCGGGCATGGAGCCCACGGCTGCCGATGCCGTGGTGGTGGACTACGAGCTCGTCTCCCGCGGCACCGAGCCCGTGTGGATGGCGAACCTGCCGGCCGGTGGACAGGGCGGCGGTGGTGGCGGCGGCGGCGGAGGAGGGGGCGGCGGCGGTTTCGGCCAGGGCGCGAACGTGACCTACACGCTCCAGAACGTGCCCGTGTGGCTCAAGTACGACGTGAAGCGCACCATCCCCCGCGCCCGCGGCTACGTGCTTCCCGCGTCGATCGCGAAGGTCGTCCCGCTGCTCCTCGAGCACGGCATCCAGGTGCACCGCTTCACCGCGCCCGTGTCGCTCGAGCTAGAGGTCTACGACGCGCTCGGCGTGCAGCGCAACGAGTACTTCCAGGGACACTACCTGCAGTCGGTGACGGGCGTGGAGAAGAAGACAGAAAAGGTGGACGTGCCCGCCGGGTGGTACTACGTGAGCACCGCGCAGGCCAAGGGAAATCTCATCTCGTACATCCTCGAGCCGGAAACCGACGACAACCTCATCACGTGGAACTACACCGACAACGTGCTGCGGGTGACGCCGAAGGATCTCGACGAGGCCATGCAGGCGCTCCTGGGCGACATGGAGGCCGGCGCGCTCACGGAGGCGCAGCGCGCGCAGTTCGAGAACCGCGCGCGTGCCATGCTCACGCAGCGCCAGCGCGTGCCCATGATGCGCGTGGTCACGCCGCAGCCCATGCCGCTCCTCGAAGTCACGAGCTTCAACTCGTTCAACCGCACGCGGTACTGGCAGCCCTGAGCCGGTACACGACACCCGGGCCGCACGCGCGGTCCGGGTGTCGTCGCCTCGCCGTACATCATCGCATGCGGCGAGGCTGCTCCTCCACCGGCAACCGCTTCGACGCCGGACGCTCCGGTCGCGTCGATCCGCCGCGCACCGCCGCCGCCCGGGCCGCGGCCATCCCCGGCACGGGCATCGGCAGCACCGTGGGCACGCGCCGGTCCACGAACGTGCCGTCGCCGATCTGGCCGTACTCGTTCCATCCCCAGCAGTGGATCACGCTGCTGGTATCCCGGCCGCAGAAGTGGTAGCCCAGCCCCGACGTGAGGGACGTGAAGGCGAGCGACCCGCTGACGCTCGTGGGCGTGAGCTGGTCGACCGTGCTGCCGATGCCGAGCTGTCCTTCGTTGTTCTCGCCCCAGCACTTCGCCTGTCCCGAGACGAGCAGGCCGCAGGTGGACCAGCCCGAGGCGTGGAGGCTGGCGAACACGTCGTCGCCGAGCACACGAACCGGCGCGAGCTGATGCGTCCGCGTGCCGTTGCCGACCTGACCGTCGTTGTTCCATCCCCAGCACCAGGCGGCACCGGCGGCCGTGCGTCCGCACGAGTGATACTCGCCCATGGAGATCGCGTCGAACACGTGGTCGCCCGCCACGCGCACCGGCGCGAACCGGTCGACACCCGTGCCGTCGCCGGATTCACCGTCGCTGTTCTCGCCCCAGCACCAGGCCACCCCCGCTTCGGTCAATCCGCACGAGTTCAGTGAGCCCACGCGCAGCATCGAGAATACATGGCCGCCCCGCACCGCCGCGGGCGCCGTGATCGGAAGCGGATCATCACTGTCGCCGACCTGCCCTCGGCCGTTCCATCCCCAGCAGAGGGCGCTGCCGGCCGTCGTCAGCCCGCACGTATGCCGATACCCCGCGCTGATGGACTGGAACGTATGCCCGCCGTTCACCGCCACGGGTGTGGTGCTCCGAGCGGTGCTGCCGTTGCCGAGCATGCCGAGCGTGTTGGCGCCCCAGCACCAGGCCGCGCCGGCTTCGGTGAGGGCGCAGGTAAAGTTCTCGCCCGGCGCGATCGCAGCGAACCGCAGCGTCGTTTCCACCCGCACCGGCGACGGACGGCTGCCATCGCAGGGGGTCACGCCCAGCGCGCAGTCGGTGTTGACGCCCCAGCACCAGGCTTCGCCTTCCGCGGTCAGCGCGCAGGTGTGGAACGCGCCAACGGCAACGGTGACGAAGGCGAACGGCACGGCAGGCGGGATCACAGTGAGCGTCGCGCTCCCGCTCACGTCTTCGCTCGTGGCCGTGATCGTGACCGGTCCGCCCGGCGCCACCGCGGTGACGAGTCCCGTCTCCGACACCGTGGCCACCGCGCTGTTGCTCGAAGTCCACGTGACCGCGCGATCGGCGAGTTCCGTATCGTCCGCGGCGCGCACCGTGGCCGTGAGCCGCACCGTGCTGTCGGGGAACAGTTCGGCGGACGCCGGCGTCACCGACACGATCGCCACGGGAGCCGGCACGTCGAGGATGGCGTACGTGCCGAGCCGGCTCGTCGGGCTGGTGACGGTGGCGGCACCCGCATTCACGGTGCCCGTGAGCTCCTCCCACGCGGTTCCGCTCCAGCGGTGCAGGCGGAGGCGGGCCGGGATCACCCCCGGAGGCAGGGTGCCGTACCGGATGCCTACCTGGAGCGGTTGGGCGAACGTCGCCTCGGCCGGGCCGAGCGTGAACGCTGTGCCGGCCACCAGCCGCGCGTGCGGCGGCGGGTCGGCTGTGGGCGCCACGGTGATGGCCGTCCCGGCGCTGACCGCCTGCGGCGGGACCGTGATGGACACGGCGCCCGAGGCCGCGTTCACCACGCCGCCCTCGACGGTGACATACCCGCCATCGAGCACGGTGATCGTGGCGTCCGCCGACTGTCCTTCCGCGGATGCGGAGATGACCGCGCTCCCCGCGGACACCGCCGACACGGCGCCCGACGCACTCACCGTGGCCACCGCCTCGTTGGCGCTCGCCCAGGTGATCGTGCGCCCTTCGAGGGTTGCGCCGGCCGCGTCCCGGGCCGTGGCCTGGAGCGTTTCCGACTGCCCGGGCACGAGCACGGCGGGATCCGTCAGCGTGATCGACGCGATCGGCACCGGCGTCACCGTCACGGTGGTTCCGCCGGTGATGCCGTCGCTGGTGGCGGTGATCCGGGCACTGCCGGGCGCCACGGCCGTTACGAGGCCGGTGGACGACACCGTCGCCACACTGCTCGCACTCGAGTTCCACGTGACGGTACGCGTCAGCGCGGCGCCCGACGCATCGCGCGGCGTGGCGGTCAACTGCGTGGTCGCGCCCGCCACGAGGGACGGATCGGCCGGTGTCACGCTCACCGACGCCACGACCGGCGGAGGCGGCGGAGGAGGGGGTGGGGGCGGGGGAGGCGCGACGGGATCGCCGCCGCCGCCGCATGCGGCGGCAAGGCCGAGCAGCACGAGGGCGAGTGGGCGCGTGGCGAATGGGCGCGTGGGGAGGAGGCGCATGGGCGGCTTCGCGGAAGGAACGGAGGGGCGCGACGCCGGAAGACGTCATCACGTAGGCTGTCCATGACGACGCGGAAAAATGTCGGCGCGAGGGCTCATGGCCACGTGAATCGGGGGTATCGAAGGGCGTACGTGCGCGTGGCGAGGCCCGGACCGCGCCCGTAGATTCGCGTCATGATACCGACCATGCGCTCCGCGGTGCGCGCGCGGACTCGCATCGCTGCCGTGCGCGCGATGCTGCAAACACTGCTCGCGTTCCCCCTCGCGGCCGCGGCGCTCTCCGCTCAGCCTGCTCCCTCGTCGCACACCGTCACCACGCCGCTGCTTGTCATCCCCGCCGAAGGCGCCGGATCGCGCGCCACCATCGGCGCCATCACGCACGCGCTCCAGCTCGGTAACGGTACCATCGTCATCGCCGACAACGCGGACAAGCGGCTGCATTTCTTCGACGCAAAGGGCGCGCACCTGCGCTCCGTCGGCCGCGACGGCGGCGGGCCCGGCGAGTTCAAGTCGGCCGGCTGGATCGGCGAGTGCGCGCGCGATTCCGTGTTCGTCTTCGATCGCATGCAGAATCGCCTGTCGGTGTTCACGCCGGACGGACGATACGCGCGGCAGGTCGTCCTGGCGTCGAATCCCGTGAGCGTGTCATGCGTCGGCGCCGGCACGCTGGCGGCGGTGGTCCCGGGCGGTACGCCGGGGCCGCGGTCGTACGGCGCGATCCGGTTCGGCGATCTCTCGGGGAGCGAACAGGCCACGATCGACGATCTCTTCCTTGGCGAGCAGCTCCCGCTCGGCGCGACGCTCCGCATGACGTCCGGCGCCGGCGTGTTCGTCTTCGGCGCGGGTGACAGCGCCGTGGCCGAGCTCCGCGACGCCGGCAGCGGCACGCGACGGCGGATTCCGGTGGGAATCGACGGACGGTCGCCCACCGCCGCGCAGCGCGAGGCCGCCATCGACGCGCTCGTCCTGAACGTGTCCGACGGAGACCGCGCCATGGACGCGCGCATGCGCACCATGATGCAGCGCATGCCCGCCGTGAAAACGTTGCCGGCCTACACCGGTCTGTTCGTGGACGCGGCTACGCGCTCGCTGTGGGCGCGGCGCTCCGTGCCGGGCGACGGCGAAACCGTGCTCGAACGCCGCGCCTTCGACGGCACGCTGCACGGCACGGTGCGGATTCCGCGGGAGCTCGAGGTGTTCTCCGTGCACGGCGATGTGCTCGTGGCGCGTGCCGCCGACGCGAGCAGCGGCGAGGAATCCCTGGTGCTGTACCGGCTGCGTGGTGCGGGGCGGTAGTGACCCATCGTCATTCTCCGCGAGTGTCCGCAAAATGTGCAGGCGAGGATGACATGCCCATGAATACGCATGGTGGTTCTGTGCATGTTTCCCTCATGGTGGGAGTTGCCGTCTTGCTGGCCGCCTGTCAGCCGGAGGAGGGAACCAGCGGTTTCATCACGATTCTCGCCCATATCACCGGTCATGTCACCGATGCATCGAGCGCGCCGGTGGGAGGGGCTGTGGTTACCTTCAAGGTACCTTTGGTTGCTTGCGACGATACTTCTCTGTTCATGCCGACGTCAACGTGGCCCGACAACGTCGGTCAGGACCGATTCCAACGGCCGCTACCGTGCCGATCTTCGCATATTCGCTCACGAGCCTGGGCGATACTGCGTGATTGTCGGGACGGGAGAGGCCATCGCGCAGCAGACGGATGTCCGTTTTCGCAACATCGGTGAAAGTGTCACGGATACGGTTCAGATCAATGTAGTTGTACCCTGATACTCTGGTTTCATGCACCGCACTCTCACAGCTCTCGCGTTCGCGTCCCTGGCCGCGCACCTCCCTGCCCAGCCGCTCCCCGTGCTGCCGCCCGCGGAATTCCACCGCGTCGAAACGCTGCAGGCGCCGGTGCTCTCGCCCAAGGCGAGCTGGGTCGCGTACCCCGTCCGGCGCATGACCGGCACCGGCGACAGCAGCCGCGTGCTCTATCTCACGCGGCTCACCCGCGATACCACCATTCGCCTCGACTGGGCGCAGACGCCCCGGTTCTCCGCCGACGAGCGCTGGGTGACCTGGACCGTGGTCCCCACCGACGCGGAACGCGCGCGTCTCACCGCCGCGCGCCGCCCCGTGCGCGATCGCGCGATGTTCATGAACCTCGCCACGCTCGCACGCGATTCCGCCGACGAGATCGCCGCCTCGGGTTTCGACGCCACGGGACGGTTCCTGCTCCTCGCCGGCTATCCCGTGAGCGACACGGCCGACCACCGGCTCGTGTGGATCGTGGATCTCGCGACCGGCCGCCGCACCACCATCGGCAGCGTGGCCGAATGGAGCTGGTCCGATCGCGGCTCGCTCCTCGCGCTCACGCTCGGCACGCGGCACGGCGGCCCCGGCGGATTGCAGCTCTACAACGCCGCCACCGGTGCGCTCACGGGACTCGGCGACGCCGGCCACGTGTATCGCCAGACGCGCTGGCGCCGGAACGCCGCCGATCTCGCCACGCTCCGCGCCCGGGCGCCACGCGGCGCCGCGGACACGCCGCATCGCGCCGAAGTCTGGCGCGGACTCGATCGTGCGACGCCCGCGCACCGCCTGCTCCCCGACACCGTGCCCGGCATCGCCGATTCGCTCATGCTCGTGGCACACACCGCGCCCGTCTGGTCCGAAGACGGCACACGGCTCCGGCTCGGCGTGCGGCCGCGGGTCGCGGAACCCGACAGCGCCGCGCGCGCACGTCGCGACACGCTCCCCGGCGTGCAGATCTGGCATCCGTCCGACGTGCAGATCTACCCCGCGCAGCAGGTGCAGGCGCAGGCCACCACGCGCCGAGCACTGCCGCTCCTGTGGGATCTGCGTGCCGACCGCACGCTGCTCGTGGGATCGGCGCTCGAGGAGAACGTCGAGTTCATCGGCGACTGGTCGCATGCGTACGTCACCTCCGCCGAGGCGTATCCGTGGGGCACGATGTTCGGCCGGCGCTATCATGACGGCGTGCTCGTGGATCTCGCCACCGGCGCGCGCCGTGAGGTGCTCGACAGCGTGCGTTACTCCTCGGCGAGCGCGAAGGGGCGCTATCTGCTCGAGTTCGACGGCACCGACTATCACACGACCGATGTGCGCACCGGCCGGCGTGTGAACATCACGCGCGGGCTGCAAGGCGTGTTCGCCGACACCGCGTACGACACGCCCACCGATCTCCTCCCGCCGCACGGCCGCGCCGGCTGGCTCGACGACGATGCCGGCGTGCTGCTGTACGACGAGTACGACGTCTGGCTCGTGCGCCCCGACGGCTCGGGCGGGAGCCGCCTCACGCGCGGCGCCGAGGACTCGGTGATTCACCGCGTGCTCACGCTCGACGCGCAGCAGCGCACGTTCGACCCGCGCCGGCCGCTGCTGCTGTCGCTCCGCGGCCTGTGGACGGAGCAGCGCGGCTATGCGCGCGTCACGATCGGCCGTTCCGTGGAACGGCTTCTCTACAAGGACAGGAGTTATGCGTCGCTCGCCAAGGCCGACAGCGCCGACGTGCTCGTGTGGCGCGAGGAATCACGACAGGATTCGCCCGATCTCTTCGTGAGCGACCTGCAGTTCCGGAATGCGCGTCAGCTCTCGTCCACCAACACCTTCCTCGATCGCTACGCGGCGAGCCGCACCGAGCTCATCACCTACCGGAACGAAACCGGCCGTCCGCTCAAGGGCGTGCTGCTGTATCCCGTGAATCACGACCCGTCGAAGCAGTATCCGATGATCGTGTACGCCTACGAGCTGCTCTCCCAGGGAATGCACCAGTGGCAGGCGCCGAGCGAGCGCAGTTACTACGGGCAGGCGCGGTGGACGCAGGAGGGATACTTCGTGCTGCTTCCCGACATCGTGTTCCGGCACGGCGATCCCGGCGTGTCGCTGCTGGAGACGCTGCGTCCCGCGGTGGGCGCGGTGGTGGCGCGCGGGCTCGTGGATGCGAAGCGCGTGGGGTTCGTGGGGCATTCGTGGGGTGGCTATCACGGCGCGTACGTGGCCACGCACAGCGATCTCTTCGCCGCCTCCGTGGCCGGCGCGCCGCTCACCGACTTCCTGTCGTTCATGGGGCAGATCCACTGGAACGGCGGCGTGGCCGAAGTGGACCACTGGGAAACCGGGCAGGCGCGCATGGGCGTGCCGTACTGGGAAGACCGCGACGCGCACCGGCGCAACTCGCCGATCGAACGCGTGGAGGTCATGACCACGCCGCTCCTCCTCGTGCACGGGAACAAGGACCGCGTGGTGGAATACTTCCAGTCCACCGTGTTCTACAACTTCGCGCGGCGCGCCGGCAAGCCGGTGGTGTTCCTCACGTACGAAGACGAGGATCACGGCTTCCAGCAGCCCGCAAACCAGGTGGATTATCACCGGCGGCTGCTGGAATGGTTCGGCCATTACCTCAAGGGCGATCCCGCGCCCGACTGGATCGCGAAGGGGATCCGGTACCAGGATCACGAAGCCGAGAAGCGGCGGGTGCTGAACCGGAAGTAGGTAACCGTCGGCGGCCGGCCGGTGTTCGGCGGACACCGGCCGCATGAACCCTCAGGACGGCCTCGGCCAGCGCTGGAGATATTCGAGGTCGTCGTCGTCCACGCGCACGAGGTACACGAACGTGCGGCTCACGCCGATGAGGCGGGTGTGGAGCGGCAGCGCGAGCCGCTGCACGAGGTGGCCGTCCCGTCCGATGACATCGATGGTGGGCGCCGAATCCGCCGGCGCGGTGCGCTGAATCCAGACCGTGCCATCGGGTGCGCCGTGTACCCCGCGCTCGACGAACGGCGGCAGAAACGGCGGCCAGTCGGGATCGCTCGAGGGCCAGATCCTGTTGAGCGGGGTCGGTGTCCCGCTGGTGAACTCGATGAGTCGTTTGGGGCGCAGATCCTGCTCGAGCCAGATCTCCTTGTGCCGTTCGCTGAGAGGAAGCACGGGGACCGGCAGCTCCGGGCCGATCGTGCGCGTGCCGTCCCGGTCCACGAACGTGATCCGATAGGGATCCGGAGAGACGATCGCGAGCGTTCCGTCGGGCAGCGCGGTCCACTCTTCCGCCACGGCAAAGGGAATCGTGCGCGCCCGGAATGGCTGATGCTGGGTCCCCATCGATTGCGTCGCGGTCGTCATGCCGGGCGCCGTGCGCTGCGTGCTGATCCGGGCCACCGTATCCCGCCGCTGCGTCCGGAGATCGGTGCGTTCGATCGCGGCAGAATCGAGGCGGATGGCAGGTGTCCCGTTCACCCGATACGATAGTGCGACCTGAGCATACACGTGTCCGATCGTATCACCCGCAGTCCGGTACGAGTCGAGTCGCTGATCGGTGTCGTCATGACCCGTGCGCCGCATGTCGAGCGTGTGTGCCCGCGGGTCGATCACGAGAACGCTGCCGAACCGGATGCCGTCGACCAGCACGAGAGAATCCCCGCGAAAGGGGTGCAGGGCACTGGGCGACCCGTACTCCCCGGGTCCCCGGCCCACTCGGCTCACGGGCGCGCGCGTGCCGTTCGTCAGGTCGAGTGCGAAGAGGGATCGATCGAGGTAGTCGAGCAGCACCACGCGTCCATCCGGGAGTTCGTGCACGCTGCGGATGCGGGTGTAGCCGTCCGGCGATTCGCTGACGGGGCCGTCGAGTGGACGCGGCGCGTCGTCCGTGCGTGTGGCCGCGTCGTTCGGAAGACAGGCGCACAGGAGCAGGCAGGCGGGAAGTCGCGAAAAGGGGAAAGCCATATCCTGTTCCACTGGGGAATCATTTCGCAGGGAGGACGAGGCGTTCATGTTGTCACGGAGACGCACTGAGCGCCACGGTGACTCATGGAACCGTGGACATCCGCTCCCCCCTTGACACACCCCCCCGGGCTCCGCTACAGTGCTCGACTGGGAGTCGCGTCCCGATGTTCACGGATCGTCATGATCGTGCCGCCGGCACTGGTCATCGAGCCCGTGTGAAGGGTATACCACCTTCACCAGCACATCGGCGGCGCGATTTTGCGTTTCCGCCCCTTCGTTTTCCTCCAGCACCCACACGTTCCGCCATGACCCCACTCCTTCATCTGCTCGCGAGCACCGGACGCATCGATCGATGCGACGCGGCGCCGATCGTGCCGGTGAACCGGCGTGACGGGGCCGGCGGCGCGAGCGCCGGAATCTATCGACAGCCCACGCTGTCGCTCAGGAAAACCGCAGGCGTCGGGCGCGGAGGGCGTACTCGCTAGAGTACGCATCCGCACCGGATACGGGGAGTGATCACGCCCCGCCTGCACACAGTGCCAGGCGGGGCGTTTCCGTTTGTCCCGCCGGAAAAAACGGCCGTCGTCGGACGACGCGGCACGATGCCACGCGCAGAGAGACACGCGACTCCCCTGCCCGTGCGCATCGCCGCCGTCGTCGCGCCGGCGACGTGCCGCGCCGTCGCACGTTCGCTGCTCACGCGTTCGCTGTTCGCACGTTCTTTGTTCACTTGTTCGCTGTTCGTTCACCACCTCCGGAGCGTTCGCGGTGCTCGTCCGTGCCCCGCTCCGGAGGCACGTCCACCAGAAACCGGCGCGTATGGGCCATGCCGCGCGCCAACGGGAATCGTAGCTCAAGAGTGCAGCACAGAGCGCGGTGTCGCCGCGGGATGTTCCCATTGCCTGACGAAGGCCGGACCCCGAGGAGCACGACACCGGAGATGCGGGTGGAAGTCCCGCCGTCCCGTCACCCTGTTCCGTTTTCCTTCACCATGAACCGTCTCCTGCGCTGGTTCGACGAACCCGCCGACCGTTCCGCCTACGGCGACTTCTTCGTCGTGGGGGGCGAGTTCGGCCGAGTGTTCGTGACGCACGAGGTTGCGTCGTACATCCGGTCGGTGCTCGATCGCCGGTTCGTGCCGGTGTGGATCGAGTTCCGCGACCGCGTCGGTTCGCTCGTGCGCGTGCGCACGCGGCAGATCGAGGTGCTCGTGGAGTCCACCGTGGAGCAGCGCATGGCCGATCGCATGCTCGACCGCGCGCGCGACGAGGAGGAGAAGGCCGATCGCCGGCCGTGGGACAATGAGTGAGATACCTGAGAATCCTGTCATGACCATTTTCGGACACCACGACGAGCAGACGCTCGTGCAGTTCAGCCACATCCGCGCGCAGGCCGCGCACGCTGCCCTCATGGCCGACGGCCACGTTGGCTATGTGATGCCGATCGGCGGTGTGGCCGCGTACCGCAATCAGATTTCGGTCACGGGCGTGGGCTTCGACATCGCCTGCGGCAACGCGGCCATCCGCACCGATCTCACGCTCGAGACACTCGGCGATCCGCGCACGCTCGCGGCGCTCGCCGACGAGATCGCGGGCACCGTGAGCTTCGGCGTGGGCCGGAAGAACCGGGCCGACGACGCGCCGGTCGACCACCCGCTCTTCGAGGACGCGGCGTGGGAGGCCGTGCCGCCGCGGCATCGGCAGGCGCTCCTGGTGAAGGCACGGCAGCAGCTTGGCACCGTGGGCAGCGGCAATCACTACGTGGACGTGTTCGTGGACGAGCGCGGCGCCGTGTGGGTGGGCGTGCACTTCGGCTCGCGCGGTTTCGGTCACACGATCGCATCGGCGTTCCTCGCGCTCGCGCAGGGAAAGCCGTGGGGCGAGCGCGTGCCCGAGACCGAAGCCCTGCTCGATCTCGCGTCGCCCATCGGTCACGACTACTGGCACCTGATGAATCTGGCGGGCGCGTACGCGTACGCCGGCCGTGAGTGGGTGGCGCGCAAGGTCGTGACAATGCTCGGCGGGACCGAGCAGGAGCTCGTGCACAACCATCACAACTTCGCGTGGAAGGAAGTGCATCATGGCGAAGAGCTCGTGGTCATCCGGAAGGGCGCCACGCCCGCGTTTCCCGGACAGCGCGGGTTCATCGGCGGCTCCATGGGCGACGATGCCGTGATCGTGCAGGGCACGCCCGCGGAGCTTGCGTCGGCCGAGGTGCGGGACGTGCAGCAGGCTGCGCTGTACTCCACCGTGCACGGCGCCGGACGGGTGATGTCGCGGTCGCGCGCCGCCGGGAAGCGGCACCGGCGCTCCGGGCGTGTGCTCACGCCAGGGCTCGTCACGCCCGAGATGATGCACGACTGGGTGCGTGACCGGGGCGTGGTGCTGCGCGGCGGCGGGCTCGACGAAAGCCCGCACGTGTACCGCCGGCTCCCGGAGGTGCTCGCCGCACAGCAGGACACGATCGTCGTGCAGCACGTGCTGCGGCCGGTGATCGTGGTGATGGCGGGCGCGGACGAGTTCGATCCCTACAAGGATTGAGCGCGCCGCGCTCCGTCGTCGCCCGTCTCCCTGCTCCGCCGTTCCCGCGTTCCACCGCCACCCGTTCCCGCGCTCGGGCCCCGCTCCCATATTTCCCCCATGCCCAAGCCAGAACTGCTCGAGAACTTCCCCAATCCCTACGCCGACCGCGACTACGAGATCGCGATCGAGACGAACGAGTTCACCTCGCTCTGCCCGCTCGGCGGCATCGAGAGCGACGCCACGGATCTCGATCTCCTCAAGGGGGGCGCGCCGGACTTCGCCACCATCCGGCTCACCTACGTCCCCGACGCGGACTGCATCGAGCTCAAGAGCCTCAAGCTCTACTTCTGGAGCTTCCGCAACGACGGCATCTTCTACGAACGCGCCGTCAACCGCATCCTCGACGACCTCGTGGCCAGGTGCCGGCCGCGCCGCATGACCGTGGTGGGCGACTTCAACGTGCGCGGCGGGCTCAAGAGCGTGATCACCGCCAGTTGGCCCGCGCCCGGCGAGCGGTCTCCCCGGTAGCATCCTCCGTCTCCTCTCTGCCGCACCGTGTCGCCGCCGCTCACCTACGTGGAGTTCGCCCCCGGTGCGGCGGTGCAGGATCTCGTCCTCACCTACTGGGGGTTCACGGTCCGCGAACTGCCGTGGCCCGGCTTCGAGCACGTGGTCTGGCCCGACGGCTGCCTCGGCATTGCTTTGGGCCTGGCGCACGGGGACATCGTGGCCACTCCGCTCACCGGGCCGCGCCGCACTCCGCTCACCGTGCCCGTGCAGCCGGAGACGCAGTACTGGGGAGTGCGCTTCCGTCCCGAGATGGGGGCCGCGTTCCTGAGACGGCCGGCGCGCATGCTCCGCGACCAGGTGGGCCCGGCGCACCATTGGCTGGGCGCCGAACGGCTGCATACGCTCGCCCGGCGCCTGCGTGACGCCCTGGCCCCCTTTCCTCCCCTGTCGCATGACGCTGAGGTGCAGCGCGTGGTCGCGCTCGCCTTCGACCGCTGGCTCTTCGATTCCGCGGACCGGACCATGCCGCCGGAGCAGGCGGTTCGTGATGCCGTGAAAGTGATTGTCGCGACAGAAGGAAAGCAGTCTGTAGCCACCATCGCGACAATCGTAGGTGTGAGCGTGAGACACCTCCAGCGATGCTTCAAGGATGCCGTGGGGCTGACTCCCAAGGAATACGCCATGGTCCGCCGAGGACGGCACGCGCTCGAGCAGGTCGCGTTCGACGGGGAACGGAGCGGCGGGCTGGCCCGCGTGGCCGCGGAGACCGGCTATGCCGACCAGGCGCACCTCGTCCGCGACTTCCAGCGCCTCATGAGCGGCGCGCCGGAGCATCTGCGCATGCGGCTGGCGGCCATCGAGCACTCGGCGCTGATGGATTAGGGGCGGCGCCTGCCGGTTATCTTCCCCACGTGACCGAACCCTCTGCCTCTGACCCGGGGATGTCCTCGGCCCGCGGACGTCGCTGGCTCAACCATCCCGTTCCCCTGGCCCTGCTGGCCGTCGCGGCGCTCGCCGCCGGCATCCTGCTCAGCCGGAATGCCGCCCGATCGGCCGCGGAGCGTGCCGAACAGCCGCCGCGGGTGGACTGCGTCCGGTTTCCCGGGGCGTGCGCGCCGGATGTCCCGACGGCCGCGCCCGTGGAGCTCGCCGAGCTGAGCGCGCGTGTGGCGGATGCCGACGCCATGTGGCAGACGCTGCTCGAACGGGAACGACGGGCGGGGATCTTCCCGGCCAAGGGACTCACGGCCATGCAGGACGCGCTCGCCACCACCGACGCGGCCGTGCGCGACGCGCACGCGCTGCTCGCGGACGCCGAACGATCGAACGATCCCGAGGTCCGCGCCGCGGCGCTCGAGGCGCTGCGCGAAGCCTGGGACGCGAAGCACGCGCTGCTCGCGCGCGCCGTGCGGCTGCTCGAGGAGACGCTGTGAGGTCCCGCATCGTGATCGTCCGTCCCACGCCCGCTCGCGCCGCGATGTCCCGTCGCGGGATCGTGCGTACCACGCTCGTCCGCGCCGCCGTGCTGCTGGGCGCCGTCGCGATCATGCCGGGTCGTGCCCACGCACAGCCCACGGTGAACGAAGGCGTGCGCGTCCCGAGCGGCGCGCTCGTGCACGTGCGTCTCCAGAGCGGATCGGTCCGCATCACCGGCTGGGCGCACGATTCCGTGCACGTGAGCGGGCGGCTCGCGCCCGGTGAATCGTGGACCACGCGCGTGCACGGCGACACGGTGCGCCTGCGCGCCGACGACATGCCGCGCGGTCTGTCGGCGCCGAGCGAACTCGAGATCCACGTGCCGATGACGTCGCCGCTCATGGTGCGCGCGGCCGCGGCGTCGCTCGTGGTGAAGGAGCTCGACGCGGCGGTGGACGTGGCCACCGCGGGCGGCAACCTGCTCGTGGAAGCGGTGCGCGCGCCCGTGCGCGCCGAAACCATGCAGGGCACGCTCACGGTGATCGGCCCCGCGCCGCGCGTGGAGGCGAGCACGGCGAACGGCGAGCTGTTCGTGAGCGTGCCGTACGATACGCTTGCCGACGGCGCGGTGGTTGCGCGGCGCGGCGTGACGCCGGTGGCGACGACGTCGGCGTTCGGCACGGTGGTGCTGCGGAGCGTGAGCGGCCGCATCACGTTCGATGCGCCGCACGCGGACAGCGCGGCCGTGCACACCGTGCGCGGCGATGTGCGGCTGCGTGCCATGCCGAGCGGGAACGGCACCGTGCACGTGACGTCGCACGTGGGGCTCGTGACCGTGGGTTGGCGCGATGAAGCGGACGCCGCGGTGAATGCGGTGGTGGACGCGCGCACGTCGCACGGCGGTGTTCGGGGACGCGTGCCGTCACGTGCCGCGGATACCGGCGCGCCCGCGGACGTGGATGCCCTCTCGCTCGTGATGCGCGCGCCCGACGGCGTGCGGTTCCAGCATGCGTTCGGCGCGGGGGGCGTGCTCACCGTGCGCGCGGTGCGGAGCGACATCGTGTTCGAACGCGCGGTCATTCCGCCGGTAAAGCGGTAGCCGGCCGGCGGAGCCTCTGGCGTCCCGGGCGTGTACGCAGCAGAATAGTCGTCCCCGTTCCGATCGAGAGGAAATTCCATGTCCCGTGTCCGTTCCGCGTCGTTCGTGGCGCTCGCGTTGCTCGTGTTTCCCGCCGTGCTGGCGGCGCAGGGGCGTCCGTCCGGCTGGCAGACCCGGTTCGACGCCGGCGAGCATGCCGGCCACGGCCCCGATTCGCTGGTGTTCGTGGACATGAAGCCCGGTTTCCACGTGACCACCGGGCCGGCCGTGGTGCTCTGGCACCCCGACAGCGTGGCGCGCGGCGACTTCACGGTGGAGTCCACCCTGCACCTGTTCGACACCCGGGGGCGCGACCGCGAGGGGTACGGCGTGCTCGTGGGCGGGCGGGACCTGTCCGGCGCCGGCCAGGCGTACACCTACTTCCTGGTCCGCAACGACGGGCGGTTCATCATCAAGCAGCGGAGCGGCGCCGAGGCGCCCACGCTCGTGCCGTGGACCGAGCATGCCGCGGTCGCGAAGTGGACGCCCGCGTCGGGTTCGAGCGTGAAGAACGTGCTGGCGGTGAAGGCCGCCGGGGCGGACGTCCAGTTCCTGGTGAACGGGCAGGTGGTGCACACGCTGCCGCGGGCGCAGGTGAACCCGGACGGGGTGTACGGGGTGCGGGCGAACCACAGCGTGAATCTCCACGTGGAGACGGTGCAGCGGGCGCCGTAGGGGACGGTGCAGCGGCCTCGGTGGGGAATACGAAATACTCGAGGTATTCCACCGGACGCCAGTACGTCACCGTCGTGCCCATGGGCCGGCAAACCGCGCTGGCCGATGCGCGATGACCATCGTGGTCGACGGGATCCGCGTGAATGGTGTGGTCGAACTGCCTAGTGGCGGCTCCGAGCGGGTCCGCCCCCCGGCTTTCAGCTCTTGACGCGTGATCCCGGAATCCCCATATTCGCCCACCCTTGGTTCTTCCTAATGAAAAAACCGAAGGAAGGCGGAGTAATGGGAGCTCGTTCAGATCTTGTCCTGAATTCCTTTATTGCAGCGGCAGTCGTGGCCGTTGCCGGTGTCTATTTGTGGGACAGGCTTGGTCCGCCACGGGACTCCGCCATGAGAACCGTTGGCCAGAACGGCGATGCGATCACTCAGCGGGTGAGCGATGAATCGTGGGCCTCAATGCTGGCAGCGGCACGTCTCAGCGGCCCAGAGAATGCACCGGTGAAGTTCATCATATTCTCCGACTTCGAGTGCCCGTTCTGCAAGAGACTACATCCGCGGATCCGGCGTCTGCAGGCCATGTTCGGTGACACATTGTCCGTGCATCTGGTGCACTTCCCCCTATCCCAGCACAGATTTGCCGAAGGAGCTGCTTCAGCAGCCGAGTGTGCGGTCCCGGAAGGACGGTTCACCCAGATGGAGGACGCGCTGTTTGCGCGTCCGGATTCATTCGGATTGAAACCATGGGTCGCATACGCGGTAGACGCCGGCATCGCGGATACTGCTACGTTTACAGCATGCATGACATCCGGCGAGTCACGAACGATCTTGGACCGTGGGCGTCAGATCGGGCGAGAAATCGGGATCCGAGGAACGCCTGCGCTCGTTGTGAATCGAACACAGTACTTCGAAGTTCCCTCGGACAATGAGCTGGAAGCTCTGATTCGTGCCCTTGCCACGGGACCTGCATTGCAGGATTAGCTGTCAGGTCTGATAATAGGATTGTTGTTCGCGGTTCAGACCTCAACTTCCAAAGGAGGACAGGCATGACTCATCGAACGTTTCGATTGCGGGCGCTTGCCGCGCTCGTCACCATCGCCCTCGCATGGAGCGCTGACCCTCGAACGGCAGAAGCTGGCGCGACGTCCATGAGCTGTGGCTTCTGTCTGCATGTCGATACGTGCCCGGCAAACATCGTTGACTACGATCAGTTGTGCGAGATCGTCTGCGGAGGTTACGCGGGGAATTGCCAGGAAAACTGGGGGGGTGGTAGTACGTGCGGCACTTCGGCCCAGCTTTGGTGCTACTACGACGCAGAGCGAGCTAACTGATCCGATCGTTCCTCGTCAGTTACACCGAAGCGTAGAGCGAGCGTGGTCACCAGACTGGTGACCACGCTTGTCACTACTTCATGATGTGTTGAAATATGTGGATGCTTGCAATCGCTCACATGAATGACTGGATCAGCTACATGGGGGCAGTGCTGGCGCGGTCACTGCTTGTCGGGCTTGCTGTCGGCTGTCTTCCTCTCGCGGTGCTTCCCGCGCAGAGTGTCGTCGTGCAGATCGTCAATGCCATGGGCGTGCCGATTCCGTATGCCCTCGTCGATGTCGGTCGGGTGACCGGCCGGATCGCCGATTCCTCGGGGACGGTGCGGCTCTCGGGGGTGCGGGGCGATACCCTCGCCATCCGTGCGCGTCGCATGGGCTATGTCCCGTTCCAGGGGCGGGTCGCGCGTACGGACGACGCGCATTTCCGAGTGGTGCTGGACCGACTTCCGCAGGAACTCGAGCGGGTGGATGTGATCGCCGACCGGAACACGCCGCTGGCGCGGAGCGGCTTCTACGACCGCATGCAGCGGGTGCAGCGCGGGGCGATCGTGGGCGAGTTCATTACGCCGGAAGAGCTGGACCAGCGCCTCGCCTCCCAAGTCTCGCGCCTGCTGTACGGGCGTCAGTATGTCACCGTCGTGCCCATGGGCCGGCATACCTTGCTGGCCGGCCGCGGCGGGCGATGCGCGATGACCATCGTGGTCGACGGGGTCCGCGTGAACGGTGTGATCGAACCGCCGGATGGCCGGATCCGACAGTCGGAGACCCGAAACCGGCTTTCGATCGATGAGATCGTCGATGGCAACTCGGTGGCGGGCATCGAAATCTACCCGAGCACCGCCAATGCGCCGGCGGAGCTGATCCCGCTCACCGGCGGTGGCTCCTGCGGCATCATCGCCATCTGGACCGGGGGGCGGCATTGACGAACCCCCTGTTCGCGAACGCCGCGGATGGCTGACAGTGCCGTGGGAGGGGGTGGCCGCCGGAGCCCGGAGTGGTTATGTATTCAGGATGGGCCGCGCCGCGGGTGGTGCGGCCTTCATCGGCTAGGTAGCTCAGTTGGTAGAGCAGCGGACTGAAAATCCGCGTGTCGGCGGTTCGATTCCGTCCCTAGCCACTGGTGTCAACGACCTGACGCGGCGTCCGAGATGATCTCGGGCGCCGCGTTGCTTTGCAGGGATTCGCCGGGTTCTGACTGACACAGAATGTCGGCACTTCAGGGCCAAGTACCGGCATTTTACGTTGACAACGCTCATTATCGAGCGCGGTCGTACCGCACCCCGGCTCGTAAATCTCCGCCTGCGCGTGGTGCGCTACAGTGGTCGCGCGTTATGCGTCCCTATGCGGAGAGTGTGGTGGCATGAATACCGGTCTCGTCCAGTCTGTTCAGGCGCGGCTCATCCGGCACGCGAACGGGTTCGGACTCGACCCGAACCTCGTCCTCGCGCGCTACGGCATGGAGCGGTTGCTGTACCGGCTGTCGCGCTCGCCGCACGTCAAGAGCCGCCTGCCTACGGCGCAACGCCCCGTTCATACACCAGTCCCCGCGACGCAGCCACGCGTGATGTGTGAGACGTGCACTCCTGCGGCGTGGCGCCACCAGACCGCCACGACGGCCGGTGCCGACAGCACTTCGGAATCCGCATAACTATTTGATAATCAACGAGTTGCACGAACACTACCGAGGCTTTCCGGGCCGTTTGCCGCATCGCGGGCCGGGTGGCGGCTGCTGTCACAAAGTTACGACACGGAGCGTGAGATCGTTCTGACCAACAGGGTTGTGATGCGACGCTGCATTCCTCTCTCGGTCGTGGCATGAATCGAATTGCGCCTGCCCAAATCCGGAAGCTCCGGTTCTCCATGCCGTGGTCATGGGGCCCGCCCGTGCTTCCGTCGTCCGTCCCGCCATGCGGATGAAATCGGTTTCCCGCCTCGCCGCCTCGTTCGCGATCACCCTGAGTGTCATGGTGCTCGCGGGCTGGAGCATCGGACATGCAGGGCTCCGCTCGGGGTTCGCGGGCACCGAGATGAATGCCCTGGCGGCAGTCGTGATCGGCCTGTGCGGACTGGCGATCCTGCTGCTGAATACGTCTTCGCGGTCGGGTACGCCCCGGCTCATTGCCGCGATCTCGGCCACCGGCGTTCTGGGCATCGGCATGGTCCGGCTCGGCGAACTGGTATTCGGCTGGCACAGCTCGATCGATCGCCTGTTCCTGGCGGAAGTCCTGCACTCTTCGCTGCCGAGTGCCCCGATGCCGGCCGGCACGGCCGTCGCCGCGCTCCTGGCCGGTGGCGTCCTGCTCTATGAACGGTTCGGATCGGATCGCTGGCAACAGCTGGCACGCGCCGCACTCATCGTCCTGAGCATTCTGCCGGTCCTCGTGTGCCTGACACTCGTGATCCGGCTGCTCGCGGGAGCCGGCGGTACGGCAAGCCCGCTGCCGATCATCGCCGCGGTGTCCTGGCTGGCTGTGGCGCTCGGCGCCTGGACGGTCGAAGTGCGCCCCGCCGTCACGTCCGAGGACGGCGCGGTGCTGGGGCGCCGCGTGGGCACGATGGTCGCCGTCGCCGTCGCGATCCTGATCATCACCTGCGGCATTTCGGTATACAGCGATGTCGTCAGCCACCGGAGTGTACGCGATCGTGACCAGCAGTGGGCCATTCGCGGTGAACTCTCGGCGATTGCCGGCACGATGCGGGCCGCCGAAGTGGACCAGACGCACTATCGGTTCACCGCACGGAGCGAGTTTCGCGAAGCATACCGGACGCGTGCCGACTCCGTTGCCCGGCATCTGGAGCGGTACGAAGCGATGGTCGGAGACAGCGGCCGGCATCGCGAACAGTTCGTGGCATTCGAAGCGGCGGTTCGGCAACGGCTGGCCGCGCTCCATGAGGCCCTGAGCCTCCCGCCGGATGTTCCGTTCACCGGTGTGCTCGAAGCGGCGCGTCAGGCCGACGGAGACAGCGCAGCCCCCGGGCTCGAGGCACTCGCCGCGACACTCATCGCCGGGCAGGATTCGCTGATCGCGTCGAACGACAGGACGCGGCAGCATGTCGACACGGTCTCCGTGTTCACCAATGTGATTGCCGGGTGTCTGGCCATCGCCTTCCTGATACTCGCCGGTCGTGCGCTCACGTCGGACATGCGGAAACGGGCCGAAGCCGAAGCCGCGGTCCATGCCAGCGAAAAACAGCTCGCGCAGATCATCGAACTGGTGCCCGTCGCCCTGTTCCTCAAGGATCCGCACGACCTCCGCGTCACGAGCGTGAACAGGGCCGCCGTCGATCTCATGGGCTTCAGCCGTTCGGACATGCTCGGCCGGCGTCTTTCCGAGCTGTTTCCGCAGGAGGCGAGCGAAGTCTGGGCCGAGCAGGATCGCGAGGTTCTCGAACACGGTGCCGTACTCGAGATCCCGGAAGAGAAAGTGCACACGCGGCATCGCGGCACGCGCACCCTGCACACGCAGAAGGTCGCCATCCGCGATATCGATGAAACGCCGCTGTTCGTGCTCTGTCTCTCCGAAGACATCACGGAGCGCAAACGCAACGAAAGTGCTCTTCGCGACGCGAAGGAGGCCGCGGAGATCGCCAACCGGGCGAAATCGGACTTCCTGGCCAAGATGAGCCACGAGCTCAGGACGCCGCTCAACTCCATCATCGGCTTTTCGGAGCTCCTCGAATCCGAAGGCGCCGGTCCGCTCAACGCGAAGCAGCAGCGGTTCGTTTCGAACGTGCTGGTGAGCGGGCGGAACCTCCTCGACCTGATCAACGACATCCTCGATCTGTCGCGCATCGAAGCCGGGGGCATGGAACTCGCCATCGAGGAGGTCGATGCGGCACGGGCCGTGGAACAGGTCCGCAACATCGTGACCGCTCTGGCCGATCGCAAACAGCTCACGGTCCGTTCGACGATTCCGGAATCGCTGTCCCGGATTTCCGTCGATCCTACCCGCTTCAAACAGATTCTCTTCAACCTGCTCGGGAACGCCATCAAGTTCACGCCCGAGGGCGGCTTCGTGGAAGTGAGCGCGCGAGCGCTGCCGCCGGTGCGGACCGGCGAGGCGACCATGATCGAGTTCTCCGTGACCGACAACGGGATCGGCATTGCGCCGGAAGACCAGGAGCGGATGTTCGGCGAGTTCGTGCAGGTGGGGAACGAGTCCACGAAAACCCAGCAGGGGAGCGGACTCGGTCTCGCGATCACGCGCATGCTGGTGGAGCTGCACGGCGGAACCCTGTCGGTCGAAAGCACGCTCGGCGTCGGGAGCACGTTCCGCTTCAGCGTGCCGGCCGCGCGGATGGAGTCGGATGATGCCGTCATGGTGCAGGATCCCGAGGGGATGAATCATGCGGGGTCGGAACGGCTCGTGCTGGTCGTGGAGAACGATCCGCATGCGCGTGATCTGATCACGCACTATCTCCATGACGCGGGCTATGATGTGGCCACCGCGGCGACGGGGGACGAAGCGCTCCGTCTGGCCCGGGAGCTTCGGCCCGCTGCCCTCACGCTCGATATCGTGCTGCCGGACAGCGACGGCCTCGCCGTGCTCGCGCGGCTCAAGCAGGACGAGGCCACGCGCGACATTCCCGTCGTCGTCGTTTCCATCACCGACCGCCGGGAAGTGGGATTCAGCCTGGGCGCATCCGACTGGCTCGTGAAACCCGTCGACCGCGGCGCCCTGCTCCGGGCCATCCGGTCCACGGCGCTCGAACTGCAGGGCGCCGGCACACGGGTCGCCCTGGTCGTCGACGATGAACAGCAGGCGCGCGAGTATCTCCGCGACCTGCTCACGCCCTTGGGATTCCGCGTCGTGACCGCGTCGGAAGGTCGGGAAGGCATCGCCCTCGTGGAATCCGAACAGCCGGATCTCCTCGTGCTGGATCTGATGATGCCCGGCGTGAGCGGCTTCGAGGTCGCCGAAGCGGTGCGGCGAATGCCGCAGGGCCACGACATGCCGATTCTGATCCTGACGTCCAAGGAGCTCACCTCGACGGACCGGAGTGCCCTGCGACGCACCGTCAACGCGGTCGTGCGCAAGGGCGGACGCGACGAGCTGCTGGAGCAACTGCGGGCCATCTGTCCCCTGCCCACCGCCATATGACGCGCAAATCCGTGCTCGTCATCGACGACAATCCCATGAACCTGGAGCTGGCCACGGAGGTACTCGAAGCCGCCGGATTCGACGTGCTCCGATCGAGCCGGGCGAGTGACGGAATCGAGACGGCCCGCCGTCTGCTGCCGGACATCGTCCTCATGGATATCGGCATGCCGGAGATGGACGGATACGAAGCGCTGCGGCGCCTGCGAGCGGACGAATCCACGCGGCACATTCCCGCGGTCGCAGTGACGGCGTTCGCCATGGGCGAGGACGAGCAGCGTGCGCTGGAGGCAGGGTTCGACGGCTATATCGCCAAGCCGATTCGCACGCAGGCGCTGGCCGGCACCGTCGCCCGTCTGGTCGAGCGGAGCGGGACTGACCGATGATTTCCGCGATACAGGCGTTCTCGCCGGCGGTCGGCGTGTCCGGGAACAGCGGAACGGACGGGCAGGCGGCGCGCATTCTCATCGTCGATGATCAGGACGTCAACCGGCAGCTGCTCGAGGAGCTGCTGCGTCCGGAGGGCCACGTGCTGATCTCCTGTGCCGACGGCGAAGAGGCGCTTCGTCACGTGCGCGGCGGCGACGTGGACCTGGTCCTGCTCGACATCACGATGCCCGGCATGGACGGCCTGGAGGTCTGCCGCCGCATCCGCGCGAATCCCGACAGCGCATCGCTGCCGGTGATCATGGTGACCGCGCTGGCCCACCGGCAGCAGCAGCTCGACGGCATCGCCGCCGGCGCCAGCGACTATCTCACCAAGCCGATCGACAGCGTGAATCTGCTGCTGCGCGTCCGGAACGCGGTGCACGTCCGTCGCCTCCATCGCAATCTGCAGTCGCAGTATCGACAGCTGCGGGAACTGGAAACGCTCCGCGATTCGCTGGTGCACATGCTGGTGCACGACCTGCGATCGCCGCTGCAATCCCTGATCATGATGCTCGAACTGACCCGCGAGAGCGCCGGTGATCACGGCGACGCGCAGCTGCTCGAGGACCTGGACAGCATGCAGGGCAGCGCGGAGTTCATGGCGCAGATGATCAGCAACGTGTTGGACGTCAACCGGTTCGAGGCCGGGGCGATGCCGCTGCACATGGAGCGCATCGATCTCGTGCAGGTGACGCGCGAGGCGGTGGCGACCGTGGGCGTCCGGCAGACGGTCCGCATATCGATCGTTCCCGAGACGGAGCGCATGCCGGTCGAGGCGGATGCCGGCGTGGTGCGCCGCGTGATCGCCAATCTCGTGGCCAACGCCTGCAAATTCTCTCCCGACGGTTCCGAGGTCCGTCTCCTGCTCGGCGCGCGCGCCGATGCCTGCGAAGTCCGGGTGATCGACGCCGGCCCGGGCATCTCGCCGGAACATCACGGCATGATCTTCGAGAAGTTCGGTCAGGTGCACGGCGGCGGTGCCACGAGCGGCCGGTCGAGCGGCCTCGGCCTGGCGTTCTGCAGGCTCGGCGTCGAAGCCATCGGCGGAAGGATCGGTGTCGAGAGCGCGCCGGGGCATGGCGCCACCTTCTGGTTCACGGTGCCGACATCGGCCGGCGTCGCGTCACATCGCAGCCGTGGCGCCTGACATGACCATCGCCTCGATGCGCCGGCCGGCGCGAGAAGAGCCCGGGCACGCGCCTGGCCGCATCCTCGTGGTGGATGACGACCGGAAAGCGCTGGACGTGATGCAGCGCGTGCTGCACGGCCGCTACGACGTGGTGACGGCATCCGGCGGACACGCGGCGCTCGACGCACTCGACCGGTCGTCGTTCGCCGTCATCCTCTCCGATCTGCAGATGCCGGAGATGGACGGGATCGAACTCCTTGCCGCAGCCCGGGATCGCTCACCGGACACGGTGCGCATTCTCCTCTCCGGACGAGCGGATCTTCCCGCGGCGATTCGCGCCATCAATGACGGGCAGCTGTTCCGGTTCCTGCTCAAGCCCTGTGAGTCGGTGCCCCTGCTGGCGGCGCTGCGTGATGCCACCGAGCAGCACCGGCTTGACGTGACCCCGGAAACCTGATCCAGGCTGCATGTTAGTCCCAGCCCGAGGG
>CAZUKU010000003.1:0-232748 GCA_964621045.1 uncultured Gemmatimonas sp. | reverse complement strand
CGGGTCGATAGTCCCGAGTCGTGAGGGTGCCTGGCGACTCGGGCCCCTCGGCCGGTGAACGGGTTCCCCGTCCCCCTACCGCACCGTCATCACCAGTCCGTTGTGCGCCTTGATCACGCCCGCGCGCCGGATGTCGAGCCCGTTGGTGTGGCAGTACCATCCCATCTGCCGCACGTCCATGAGCTCGCGGTACCCGTGGTTCATCCAGTCGGCCATGAGGTTGTAGAACGCGCGCGTGCGGAGCTGGTTGCGCGGCGTCGTCATCACCACGTAGCCGCCCGGCTTGAGGAACCGCCGGTGCATGTCGATGCACTCGGCCTTGTGCTCGTCGGGGAAATGCTCGAGCAGCCCGATCGACACCACCACGTCGAACTCGCGGCCGTACTTCAGGTCGCGGATGTCGGCCACCTCGAACGCGATCGGCATCTCGTCGCGGTACCACACACGCTGGTGTCCAGTGGACGGGTCCACGCCGAGGAACGGATAGTCGAGCGGGAATTTCCCGAACCGGTCGGTGGCGCAGAACGCGTCGTAGTCCACGAGCACGATCTCGCCGCCGGGATACATGGCGGCGATCTGCATGGCCTCATAGCCATCGGCCGCGCCGAGGAACAGAATGCGCGGCTTCTTCACGTCGAGACCGGCGAAGAGCGCGCGCTTGCCGCGCGGATCCCACACCGCGTCCTCCACGCGCTGGATCCTGTTCCACACGGCGAGCCGCACGAGGTCTTCCATGGCCTCCTGCGCGCCGTGCAGGTCGAACGCCGCGATCGAGCGGCCGAGCTCGGCGCGGGCCGCGGCCTGCGCCTCGGGGACGTCGAGCAGGAAGAAGCGGTGGAAGGCTTCGTTGAACCGCCGCCATCCGTCGAGAATGGGGAGCGGCTTCCCTTCCCGCGCCTCGTATTCGCGGCGTGAGCGCGCCCACTTCTCGACGCGGTACGGCGTGCCGACATCGCGCGCGGTGAGCGCGGACCAGTCGGTGGCGCTCGCGTCGGTGAACAGATCGGGCGCGAGGTCGCGCGTGTCGATCACGAACTGGCCGGCGCGCGCGAACTCGCCCGGTTCGTGGCGGCGCGTGCGCGGCCGGCCCCAGGGGTGCGTGGCGGCCGCGGGGAAGTGGCGCGGACGGGCCGGCGCCGGGGCGTCGGGGGTGACGAGCGTGGCCATGGGAGCCTCCGGGAGACGAGAGGGACTTCCGGAGATTGGGGCGCGCGGCGGCGGGACGCCAGTGGGGCGGGCCGAGTCACCTGGCCGGCCGTTCCGGCCATTTCTGTATCCTGATCGGACAATTCGTATCCTCATCGGCCATTTTTGTATCCTGGCCGGCCATTTTGTATCTCCATCGGACAGTTCGTATCCCGATCGGTCCTTTTCTGTATCCTTATCGGCCCTGATGTATCCCAACCGGCCCTTCCCTGTATCCTTATCGGCCCCAGCGTATCCCGATCGGCCCGTGCTGTATCCCTATCGGCCCTGATGTATCCCGATCGGCCCCGGCCGCCCGTATCCTGACCGGTCCCCTCCTTCCCCACGCCCGGGCGCCCGCGCCTCCCGATGCCCCTCCGACGCGTCCACGGCGACCGGATTCTCGCCCTCCCCATCGACCCCGCCGCCGACCGGCCGATCTACCAGCAGATCTTCCACGGCGTCCGCGAGGCCATCGTGACGGGCGTGCTCGAGCCCGGCGCCCGCCTGCCGTCCACGCGCGCGCTCGCGACCGACCTCGGCGTGTCCCGCAACACCATCGTGACCGCCTACGAACGGCTGCGCACCGAGGGGTATGTCGTGGGCCGAGGCGGCAGCGACACCCGTGTCGCGCTGGCCATCCCCGACCATCTGCTGCCCGCGGCTGCCCCCGCCGTACCACGGCCCGCGCCGGCCGGCACTGCGGCCGCCTCACGCACCGCCCACGCGCTCGAACGCGCCATGGTGCCGCGTCTCGAAAGCCCGCCCCGCGCGTTCCGCGCCGGCGTCCCCGCCGTGGACCTCTTTCCGTATGCGCTCTGGGGACGCCTGCTCTCGCGGCAGTGGGCCCGCATCACGACGCGCGACCTGGGCTATGCCGGCCCGCAGGGGCATCCGCTGCTCCGGGAAGCGATCGCGAGCTATCTCACCGCGGCCCGCGGGGTCCGGTGCGCTCCCGACCAGATCCTGATCACGGGCGGCGCGCAAGGCGCGCTCACCACCGCCACGCGGCTCGCGCTCGATCCCGGCGACACCGCGTGGATGGAAGACCCCGGCTACTACGGCATCCGCGGCGCACTGCTCGCCGCCGGCGCGCGGATCGTGCCCGTGCCGGTGGACCGCGACGGGCTCCGTGTGGACGAGGGCGTGCGACTCGCGCCGGACGCCCGCGCCGCCTTCGTCACGCCGTCACGGCAGTTGCCGCTGGGCGTACCGCTCGCGCGTGCGCGTCGTGCGGCGCTGCTCGCATGGGCCGCGCGGCAGCGGAGCTGGATCATCGAGGACGACTACGATTCGGAGCTCCGTTTCGCGTCGCGGCCGCTGCCCGCGATGCAGGGTGAAGACACGACCGGCTGCGTGCTGTACATCGGCACGTTCAGCAAGATCCTGTTTCCCGCGCTCCGGCTCGGCTATCTCGTGGTGCCGCCGGCGCTCGTGTCGCCCGCGCTCGCCGTGCGTCACGCGCACGATCTCCATTCGCCGTCGCTCGAGCAGATGGTGCTCGCGCGGTTCATCACGGACGGACATTTCGAGCGACACGTGCGACGCGTGCGGCAGGTCTATCTCGAACGGCAGCAGGTGCTGCGCGACGCGCTCGCCGAGCATCTGTCCGGCGTGCTCGAGATGCCCGAGGGTGACGTGGGACTGTTCATGACCGTGCGCCTGCACGGCCTCTCCGATGTCGTGGCCGCGCAGGCCGCCGCCGAGGCAGGAGTGGATGTCATGCCGCTCAGCCGCTTCGCGGAAGGCCCCGTTCCCGCGGGTCTCGTGCTTGGTTACGCCGGGCTCGATGTGGCGGAGATCCGCGATGGTGTGACGCGGCTCGCGGCCGCGCTCATGCCGCTCGTGCGTCGTGGCGGGACTCCGCGGACGTGATGGGGTGTGACGATGGCGCACAGGCTTGCCGTCTCGGCAGCAAGGCGTCGTTGGACCGTTGGCGATTTTGTGGTAGATTTCAGAAGGTTGAGGTTCCTCGGCGGCGGAGCATTTCATGTACCTGACTCTGGAAGTCGATCGGGAAGCGGATGGCCGCTTCCTCGCGGAAGTGCCGGATCTGCCGGGCGTGCTCGCGTACGGAGCGACCGAGCAGGAGGCGGTCGCGCGCGTTCAGGCGTTGGCGCTGCGTGCGCTCGCGGATCGGTTGGAGAACGGGGAGCCCGCCCCCAGCCTGTTGCCGCTCGATTTTCGCGCCGCATAGTCCAGAAGCCGCCCTGGGATGAGCGACTGGCCGTCCACGAAAGCACGCCGGGTCCTGGCAGCGCTGCTCCGGATCGGCTGGGTGGTCAAACGCGAGGCAAGCTCGCATAGAATGCTGGCTCGCGAAGGATGGGCGGACACGGTCTTCGCCTTCCACGAGGGCGAGGAGATTGGTCCGCGGATGCTGGCGCGTCTCGCGAAGCACACGGGTCTGCGCCCGGACGATCTATAGCCCCGTTCGTGCAGCACGGTACGGCGCAATGTTCTGCCGCGGCGGTGCGGCCATAAGGTGACGCTTACGCAGCGAGTGAGATCAACGCCTGCTTCGCCAACTCGAGCACCGCAATGGCATGCTCCCGGGTGACACTCGGGTTGCAGCTCCTGCAGCCCGACCGATTCTGCCCAGTTGACACTGTTACCGGCCGCTGCCAAGCCTGTGGGTTGCGGCGGTGGTGCACCACGGCGATCACCACGACGCGCTCACCGCGCATACGATAGAAGACCGCGTACGAAAAGCGACGGACTACGACTCGGCGCACATCGCCACGGACCACGGGATAGTGCTCCGGTCCCGCCGCTGCCCTGACCGCTTCCTGAACGGCGGCCAGGAGCTCTTCCCCCAATCCGGCCGCCTCGCCTTCGTACCAGCGGTAAGCGCGGTCAAGATCTGCGATCGCGGCGCGCCGAAATAAAGCGCGCGGCGCGGTCACGCGCCGCGCTGGCGGAGTCGGGCATCGCTGCAAATCTCGGCGACGACCTCATCCCAAGGCTGTCCCGGATCGCCATCCGCGTCCATCTCTGCCATGCGCCGGTCGAGCTCCGCCGCCAATTCCGGGGTCATCGGGAACGCAGCCTCACGCTCGGACTCCTCGAGACTCTCCCACAGGTCGAGAGCGAGCTCCAGCCGATCCGGTGCGCTCAAGTGACTGAAATCGAAATGTGGGTTCTGGCGCATAGTTGTATGCATGGCCTTTCAGTTGTTCGGGGGCAAGCGTCCTGCCAGCGCGTCAGTTGGCGTCGAAACAGCGATCTCACCGGGCCCGGCGGACCCGCTTCACTGAGGTGGCGATGTCCCTTTTGGTCATCCCGGTCTGCTTGGCGATCTGCCGGGCGCGGCCATTACCGGTCGCCGAGCCACGCCCGCACGCGGTCCTGCACGATCGTGAGCGGGATCGGTCCCGTCTCGAGCACGCGCTCGTGGAAGTCGCGCACGTCGAAGCGTGATCCCAGCGTGCGCTCCGCGTCGTCACGCAGCGCACGGATCACGAGATAGCCGATCATGTAGCTCGCGAGCTGGCCTGGCGTGGCCGCGTGCCGGTCGGCGTACACCTCGGCCACGGTACGCGACTTCCCCGTGCCCTCCATGGTGCGCGCGATCACCTCTTCGCGCGAAAGTCCGTCCAGATGCATGCGGATGTCGAGCTCGAGCGCGATCCACGCATCGAGGTAGTGCATGAGAAGTCCCACGCGCGACAGGTCGTCGTCGAGCACGCCCGATTCGCGCACCGCGACCTCCTCCGCGTACATCCCCCACCCCTCGGTGTACGCCCCGGTGCCGAAGCTGCGCGCGGCCGCGGGCACGTCGACGGTGCGCGCATACGTCCGCTCGAAGTGATGACCCGGCGCTCCTTCGTGCGAGACCGCGGTCACCATGGCCCAGCGCGGCTGCGAATCCGGGCGCCACGTATTGAGATAGAACGTGCCCGGCGCGCCAGGGGCGTTGGGCGCACTGTAGCGCGCAGGCGGATCAGAGCGTTCCCGCACCGCGGGCGTGGATTCGATCACGAGCGGCGTGTTGGGCGGCGTGCGAAAGAGCTTCCCCACCGCGGGCGTGAGCCGAGCGTCGATGACGCGCGCCTCGGCGAGCATCTCCTCGCGCGACGTGAAGAGAAAGCGCGACTCGGTACGGATCGCCCGCTTGGCCTCCGCGAGCGGCCGGTCGCCCACCAGTCGCCGCAGAATCGGCGCGAGTTCGGCGTCCACCGCCGCGCGGCGGGCGGCCGCGATGACCGCCAGGGATTCCGCCGGCGTATCGATCCCGGTCATGAAGCGGAGGCGTGCACGATAGCAGTCCGCGCCGCCGGCGAGCGAGGCCAGCGATCCTTCGGCGCGCGCACGGTCGCGGTACCGGTCGTGCAGGAACGTCCGGTACGCGGTGACCGCCGCGGCCACGGTATCGGTGACGAGCGCACGCACGGACGTGGCCGACGCCGCCACGGCGGGCAACGTGAGCAGCGGCGATTCGTCCGCATTACTCAACTGTTCAATCAACAAATCGATTTGTTCCAGCACCCGGTCCACGTTGTCGCGCGAGGCCGTGTGGCCCGACGACATACCGGCTTCGAGCGTGCGCACGTGTTCCGCGAGCGCTTCGGGCAGGGCGCGCAGCCGGGCGAGCACCCGGTCGGCCGCGGCCGAGTCGCGCACGCCGGCGGCGAGGGTATTGGAGAGCGCGAGATGCGGCCCGTCGAGCGGGCTCACGTTCCAGCGCTCGTCCCGGCACACGCGCGTCGCGGCCTGGCGCGCGAGCCCTTCGCGGAGCCCGAGGTGGAGCAGCGCTTCCGGCGTGCCGGCGAGCGAGGCGCGATCCACGCGGTCGAGCGTGGCCACCCATTCACCGGACCGGCGGACGCGCTCGTCGCGCACGGCGTCGGGTTCAGCGCCCCACGTGGCGGCGAGCGAACGTGTGGCGGCCAGGGAGTCGTTCCATGCCTGCACGGCGCGGGAGACGGCCCGCACGGCTTCGCGTGCGTCGGGTGCCGGTGTGGTGGTGTTCGGCACGGGGTCGGCAGCCGGCGGGGTTGCGGCGGGCGAGTTTCCGGTTGACGGATTCGCGGCCGGTGCGGGGGGTGGTGCCGCCGACACGAGCCGCACGCGCGCTTCGTCGATCATGCGCGCGAGCGCGGGCGGCTCGATGAACCGTCCGCCGATGGCGACGCCGGCGATGCGCGTGGTGTTGCGGATATCCGCGAGCGGATCGGCGTCGAGCAGCACGAGATCGGCGCGCTGCCCCGTGGTGATCGTGCCGAAATCCCTGCCGCCGGAGAGGAATGCTGCGGGGTGCGCCGTGCCCGCGCGCAGCGCCTGATACGGCGTGAGCCCCGCGTCCACGAGCGCTTCGAGCTCCCGGTGCATGGTCCAGCCGTAGGTGAGCAGTCCACCCGGCGCGTCGGACCCGGCGAAGATCATGCCGCCCGAATCCACCACCGCCCGGATGAGCCGGTTGCGCACGTCCAGCACGCGCGCACGACGTGCCGCCGACGGCGCGTTCCGCCAGTACTGCTGCCGAGCGCGCCAGTAGAGATCGCGATGATTCGACGGCATCATCGTCCAGTCGGGGCGCGCCTGCACGGCGCTGTCGCTCGTTTCCTCCAGGAACGTGCGGAAGAAGGCGATCGTGGGCGTGACGCCCACACCGGCGCGCGCCGTGGCGCCCGCGATGCGCGCGACTTTCGCGTCGTCGAGGAAATCCACCGACGGCCAGTTGCGCGGATAGTAGATGTTGACGTCGGAGATGGACGTCTTCATGGGCGCGCTGTCGGCGAGCACCGCCTCCATGTAGTTGTCGAAGTGCTCGATCTGCTGGCCGGCGGCGAGCGCGCGCGCCACGCCCACGCGCGGATCCACATGCCCCACCACGCGAATGCCGCGCGTCTTCGCCGCGTCCACCACGGCGTCGAACACTTCCGGCGTGATCTGCACGGTGAGCTTGATGAAATCGTAGCCGGCGTCCGCGGCCTGCTGCACGGCGGCGCGCGCTTCCTCCGCCGTGGTGACGACCATGCTGTTGGGATCCTTGCGGCCGGCGAACTGCGGGCTCGCGATCCAGAGCTGTGGGCCGGTGAGACGCCCCGCTTCGAGACCATCGCGGAGCGGAAAATGCCGCGGCGTGCCGATCATGAGACGCGCCGTGGTGACGCCGTGCGCGAGAAAGACGCCGAGTTCGTATGGTGCGACGGAATCGTGCACGAACTCGTCGGCGAAGAGGTGCGCGTGCATGTCCACGAGCCCGGGGATCAGGTACTTCCCGCGGCCGTCGATGCGGCGGGCGTCGCGCGGCACGTCCACGCGCGTCCCCACGGCGGCGATGCGGCCGTCACGGATAAGCACGGTGGCATTCCGGAGCACGGCCTCACGATCCTGCGTGTCCCGCGTCATCGGGATCACGGTGACGCCGGTGACGGCCCACGTGCCGGGCGTCAGCGCGGTGCGGGAGGTCGTGGAGGACGGGCCGGGCTGCGCGCCGAACGACAGAGGCAGGACGAGCAGGACCAGCGGGAGGAGCAAACGGCGCATCGGCACACCTCGATATCGGAGCGGGAACGGCAACAGCAACGGAATCCACAGATGACGCAGATGCACAGCGGATGACACAGATGAAAACAGGAACAACCGCAACAGCAACCGCGAAAGTATCCGCAGATGAGCGCAGATGAACAGATGATGTGAAATGTTATTCCCGAATCATTTCCGTTCTGTTTTATCTGCGTTCATCTGCGTCATCTGCGGATAATTCTTCTGTTGTGGTCATCCCCGGTTCCACCCGTGTCACTGCGGATTCCGTTGCCGTTCTCACGGCAGCGCGATCTCCGTCATCTTCTGCACCTGGCCGTTGGCGAGGAACACGTCACCGGCCACCATGTACGGCGACTCCTCCACGAGATACCAGTGGGCGAGCAGCCGGCGATCGGATTCCCGGTGCTCCTCCACTTTCCAGGCCTGCCACTCGGTGCCTTCGACCATGGTGGGGACCTTGCCCACGATGGTGAAGATCCGCGTTTCCGCGGTAGCCATGTTGGGCCCCCACACGGGCGCGATGATCACGCGCCCCGGCGCCATGCCCACGGCGAGCGGCACGAGATCGGAGGCCGATGCGATGTAGCCGAGCCGCGGAACGATCTGATCGACCTGGTGCTCGGCGGTGTCGGTCGCGGCCTTGCGGGTGCCGCGCATGCGACCGTCGTCGTCGATGGCGAGGGCGATGCGGATGCCGGTGCGTGTCTGCCGCCAGTAGCCGAGTGGCGCGAGGGTGCGGTAGTCGTACGTCTGGCGGAGTTCCGACCCCGGTTTGCCGTCGGCATCGAACTGTCCGAGCGTGACCCAGCGCATCACCTGGCGTCCGGCGGAATCACCGATGGTGAGTTCGTTGGTCCACTCGTTGACGGGCGGTGTGTCGGTGGAGTTCATGTGCACGCGCACCCGCGCGCGGTGCGGTTTGTACACGCGGCCGTCGAGCGCGGGGTGGCCGATCTCGAGGCGGAGCGTGTCCGCGGAGGGCGCACCGAGGCGTGGCGCGCCGGGCGATGCGGGAAGCGAGACGGAGAACACCGCGACGATCGCGGGGAGCAGCAGAGCACGCATCGGCATACCTCGATCGTGGTCGGGGAGAACGATACGTCTACGAATACACTCGGCGCGGGATCGGAGCTATCGGTCTCGTGAAGTGGTCCGGCGAGGGCGTGGCATCTGGTATGCCTCCGGCGAGAGTGGAACGGCAACAGCAACCGAATCCACAGATGAGAACCGCGGATGACACAGATGGGGACGGAATAGCAGCAGAATTATCCGCAGATGACGCGATGATCATGATTATGAACAAAGGATGATTTTTTGTATTCACATCATCTGTTCATCTGCGTTCATCTGCGTCATCTGTGGATTCCGTTGCTGTTACCGGCCCTCGCGAACCCGCAGCAGCCGCTCCCCGGCCGCCTCGAGCGTCTCGGCCCGCTTCGCGAAATGGAACCGCAGGTAATCGTGCACCGGTTCGCGGAAGAAGCTCGACCCCGCCACCCCCGCCACGCCGATGTGCTCGATGAACCAGTCGGATGCCTCCGTGTCGGTGACGAAGCCGAGCGGGGAGATGTCCACCATCACGTAGTACGCGCCCTGCGGCTCGGTGAACGACAATCCCGTCTGCCGCAGGAATCCCAGGAAGAGCGTACGCTGCGCCGTATAGAAGGCGCGCAGGTCGACGTAGTACTGCTCCGGGAACTCCAGCGCCGTGACCGCCGCTTCCTGGAGCGGCGCCGCGGCGCCGATGGTGAGGAAGTCATGCACCTTGCGCGCCGCGCGGATCACCTCCGGCGGCCCCTGCACGTACCCGATGCGCCAGCCCGTGATGGAGTACGTCTTGGAGAGCGAGTTGCACACGATCGTGCGCTCGAACGCGCCCGGCAGCGCGTGCACGTAGGTATGCTCGTGCGGCGCGTACACCATGTGCTCGTACGGCTCGTCGGTGATGATGAACGCGTCGTGCCGTTCGGCGAGCATCACGATGTACGCGAGCTCCTCGCGCGTGAACACCTTGCCCGTGGGATTGCCCGGGTTGCAGAGCACGATCGCCTTTGCGCCGCGCGCGAACGCACGCGCGAGCTCGTCGGGGTCGAACGTGAACGCGGGCGGGCGGAGCGGCACCCAGACCGGTTTCGCGCCGGCGAGGATCGTATCGGCCCAGTAGTTCTCGTAGAACGGCGAGAAGATGATCACCTCGTCGCCCGGCTCGCACGCCGTCATCATGGCCACCATCATCGCTTCCGTGCTGCCGCAGGTAACCACGAGATGCTCGTCCGGATCGATCGGCACGCCGCCGGTGCGCGTGATCTTGCGCGCCAGCGCGTCGCGGAAGTTCCGGGCGCCCCACGTCACGGCGTACTGGTGCACCGGGGCGCGGGCCGCGCGTTCGAGCGCATCCAGCAGCGCCGGCGGCGGATCGAAGTCGGGGAACCCCTGCGCAAGGTTGATCGCGCCGTGCCGGTTGGCGGCGCGCGTGGTGTTCCGGATGACGGACTCGGAGATGGCGGCGAGGCGGGCGGAAGTGGCAGGCATGCCGGAATATGCACGGGGAGCCGTGAGTCGGCGCACGCGACAACCATGCTCAGCCTCCGATCCGGAACCGCGATACCATCGGCGTCTGCTCCGGATCGAGCCAGAGCGCATGGAGCACCCCGTCGCGCCAGGACAGATCCCGCACCGCGCCCTCGATCCGTTCGCGGGCCAGCAGCGTGCCGTCGGGCGCATACACCAGCAGCTCCGACCAGGTGGTGCCGTCCTCCGACAGATGCTGCGTGGCGACCGCCGGCAGGGAATCGGCCACGACGGTGAAGGCGTAGATCCGCTGCTTGCGGCTGAGCGAGAAGAGCCCGGGGCGCGTCTTCGATTCCACGAGGAACGGACTCGTACTGTCCACCCCCGCGGGTATCGGCGTGTCGAATGCCGAACGCACGGCTCCGGTGCTGTCGTAGCGCACCACGCGTCCGCGATGCGTCAGCGCGGTCCACATGTCGCCGTTCGGCGCCGGACCGAACAGCGCCTGATTCAGCACTGAACGCGCCGGGGGCTCCGTGTGCGGCAGATAATCGCCGTACGTGTACACCGGTGCGCCGTCGCCCGTATACACGGAGTGCACGGGCACGCCGCTGTCGGCGGGCGGCGTGGCCGGCGGCGTGGCGGGCGCACGGCGGTTCACGTGCAGTCGTCCGGCTGCATCGAACCGCGTCTCTCCCACCGGCGCCTCCGGCAGCGGCAGCAGGCGCACGAACACGCCCTCGGATGTGAGGAACGTGATCCGGCGCTGGCTGATATCGGCCACGGCCACGAGCCCGTCGTGCACCGACACGCTCGTGATCCCCTCGAACTCCCCCGGTCCCTTGCCGCGCCGGCCGAATCGTTCGCGCACGTGCAGACTCGAATCGAGATGCACGACCTGCGCGTCGCCGTAGTCCACGATGAGCAGTTCCCCGTTCGGCAGCGCTTCGAGACGTCCCGCGATCGTCAGCGTCGTATCGAGCGGACGGCCGCCCTCGTCGTCCATCCGGTCGAGCACCACGCGCAGGGCGCCGGCAGCCTCGGGATCCGGCGTGCCGCAGGCGGCCGCCAACAGCACGAACAGCAGCGCGGGCAATGACGAGCGGTACCGCGCACGCGCGGCAACCGGCGGGAACGCGAGGGACACGGAGCCTCCGTCGCACCGGTGAACGATGCGGGCAAGGGGAGCAGGCAGGGAGCGAAGGGACGACGACCGGTGCGGGAAGGGGGCAGCGGTCTCGGCGGCGTCCGGAGGAAGTACCGGCCTGGACGCGCGTGGTTCCCCGCGTGCGCGAAACGGCACGGCCCCCGGTGAGGGACTTCGAACCGCCACCGCGCGTGAACGGACGTCTCTCATCCCAGGAGCCCCCCCTCATGCGTTGTCCATCCCGCCTCTCCCTGCTCCGATACATTCCGCTCGCCGTCCTGCTGTGGGCCTGCGGAGGCGGTGACGGCACCACCGAGCCTCCGCCGCCGCCGCCGTCGGTCTCCCTCGCGAGCACCACGCTCACCCTCGCGGGACTCGGCAGCGAAGGCACGCTCACCGCGTCACCCACGCCGTCGCAGCTCGCGCTCACCTGGACGAGCGAACAGCCGAGCGTGGCCACCGTGTCGGGGAGCGGCACCACGGTCACGGTGCGCGCCGTGAGCGCCGGCACGGCCACGATCGTCGCGTCCGTGAATCGCGACGGCCAGCGGGCCGAAGCGCGCGCCACGGTCACTGTCACGCCGGTCGTGCGGAACATCGCGCTCACCGCGCCGGTCACTCGTGTCACCACCGGCGCCACCGTGCAGTTCACCGCCGCCGTCACCGCCGACGAAGGCGCGGCCACCACGCTCACCTGGACCACCTCGGCGCCGGCCATCGCGTCGGTGAACGCCACCGGCCTCGTGACCACGCTCGCACCGGGAAGCGTGATCGTGCGCGCCACGAGCGTGGCCACGCCGGCGGTCACCGGCGAACTCACGCTCGCCGTGGACGAACCGCCGCGCGTCCGCTCCATCACGATCACCCCCGCCGCCGATTCCGCGCTCGTGGGACAGCAGCGCAGCTTCGCCGCCGAGGTGACGGCCGACAGCGGCGCGTCCACCGCCACCACGTGGCGTTCGAGCGATCCCGCGGTCGCCACCGTGTCCGCCCAGGGACTGGCGACGGCCGTGTCGCCCGGCACCGCGACGCTCACCGTGCTCGCCACGAGCGACACCACCGTGCGGGCCGCCGCCACGTTCGCCGTGCGCGCACCCACGGTGCATGCGATCACCGTCACCGCGCCGAACGCGCTGCTCGTGGGAGGCACGGGCCAGGCCGCGGCGGCCGTGACCGCCGACGCGGGTGTGGCCACGACCGTGACGTGGAGCTCGACCGCGCCTGCCGTGGCCACCGTCGATTCCGCGGGCACGATCACCGCCGTGGCTGCCGGCACCACGACCATCCGCGCCACCAGCACCGCGGCGCCGGCCGTCACGGGCGACGCCACGCTCACCGTGAGCGCACCGCCCGGATTCCTGCAATGGACACGCGCGCTCCTGGGCGGAACGGGCGGTCAGATGACCGACGGCCTGGCCCTCGACCTCGTGTCGCTGAACGCGAGCCGAGCCCTGGCCGTCTTCTGGGCCTTCGGCGACGGCAACAGTCCGTACCACGCCGTCAGCGTGCAGAACCTGCAGGTCACCGATGTCTCGCCGCCGGCCGGGGCGGGGATGCTCCTCACCAGCCTCACCGCGGTGAATGCCACGGAGGCGTTTGCGATCACCGAGAGCACCAGGGGACAAGTGTTCCGCTGGACCGCCGCCGCCAACTGGACCCGGCTGCCGGTCGATCCACCCGGACCGCCGCACCAGGCGCAGGCCCTCGGCGACGGACGCGTGGCCGTGGGGATACGCAGCGGCACGACGGGCACGATCTACCGGTGGAACGGCACGACCTGGGATCTCCTCCATACCCGGGCCCTGCCGGCCAACACGAACCAGACCCACTTCCACATGATCTCCGATGCGGCCGGCGTCTACGTCGTGACCACCATCGCCGGCACCTATCAGGTCAGCACGTGGAACGGATCGACCAGCACCACGCTTCCGCCCATTCCGGGCGCGGCCGCCAACGCCAGCCCCAGGTTCGTGGGCAACGCGCTCGACAACCTCTACGCCTTCAGTTGGGGCACGCCGCAGCTCTTCCGGTGGAACGGCTCCTCGTGGTCCACGCTCACGGCCGGGCTGCCCACGATCGGAGAAATCGGCAGCCTCGTGATGTGCAACGGCGCGCCGCTGCTCAGCACCACACGGGGCCGTGTCTTCCGGTGGACCGGCACGACGTTCGAGGAACTGGGCAACGCCCTCGAGGCGCTGCCGGACCGGTGGTTCGGATCGTCGCGCCGCCCGGTGAGCTGCGCGAGCGACGGCACCATCCGCGTGGCCGGCGGCGACGGCAGCATCGCGCGCTGGATGGACGGATTCTGGCTGACGGAATCGTACCTCCCGTCGCTGCGCGCGGTGCGCCTCGTGTCCCCCACGCTCGGCTGGGCCGCGGGCGGCGGCTTCTCGCTGTATCGCTGGAACGGCACGGCGTGGACCTCCGCGTTCCGTTTCTCCGCGTTCGACGACAACTACCGTCGCATCGGAGGGATCGCCGCGTGGCCGGACGGGCGCATGATCGCCGCCCTCTGGTCGAACATCGCGCCGGCCGGCATCGTGTCGACGCAGGCCCAGGGCGCCCTGCTGCACGACGGGAGCACGTGGGCGATCGACACGTCATCCACCGTGCGGCTGCTCAACGACGTGTGGGGCACGAGCTATGCCAACACGTTCGGCGTCACGGGGAACGGGCGCGTGCTGCGTTTCGACGGCACGACCTGGACACCCGTGTTCACCGGCTCGAGCACCCTGCACCGCATCGGCGGCGCCGGCGACACGTTCGCGCTCGCGATCGGACCGGGGCTGAGCACCGTGCGCTGGAACGGCACCGCGTGGTCGGAGGTCAGCGGCGCGACGACCCAGGGGAATCCGAGCGCGTTCCACGTGGACGGCGTCAACAGCGCGTGGGCGAGTGTCGGGACCGCGCTGTACCGGTTCAGCGGCACGGCGTGGAGCGCCGTGAACGTGAGCGACGCCGGCGGCGCGACGTCCACCTGGGCGCTGTTCGGCACCGGGCCGAACGATGTGTATGCGGTGCGCGGCCCCTCGGACGGCGCGCGGCTTTTGTACCGGTGGGACGGCACGGCGTGGAGCCCGGTCACCGGCATGACGCCAGGCGACCGGGACTTCATCGCGGCCGGCAGTGCCGTGCCCGGGCTGGCGGTGATGGTCGGCAATGCCGGCGTGTCGTTCCGGAGCACGACGGGGGCGGGGGCGGGCGTGATGCGGTAAGGTGATCGTGCTGGCAATCCGGCAGCGATCGGCTCCGGTGGCTATCGCCCATTGTCCACCGCCCATCGCCTTCGGTTCTTCGCCCCATTTGGCCGTTCGGCCGGTTCCCGTTTGGCCATTCGGCCGGGCAGGCTTCGGACAATGGCCTGGAGAGACCGAGGTAGCCCTGCGGGGAACTGGCAGGATGCTGGCTCATGAGCACCGTCCGGTGGGGCGATCGGCCATGGGCCATAGCCTATTGCCCACCCGGGCCGGCGCATGATCCCGGGATCCCTGCACCGTCCGTCAGGGCACCATCGCGGTTGCCGTCCGTGTCCGAAGCGCGCCCGGCCGAATGGCCAAACGGGAACCGGCCGAACGGCCAAATGGGACGAAGAACCGAAGGCGATGGGCTATAGGCAATGGGCAATAGCCCACCGCCCACACCGCCCACCGCCCCCTACGGCGCCGGCCGCAACACCGGCTGGAGCGCGGGAATCGGGGCCACGGCATCGGCGCTTTCCATCTCGCCAGTCCGGCCGATCGCCAGCGCGTCTTCCCGCCGCTTCACCAGCTCCCAGAACTCTCCGCGCCTGTGGTCCACCCGCTCGCTCGTGGGAAGCTCGGCGTACACCGCCTTGTACATCAGGCGGAACGCCCAGAACAGCGCGATCATGTCCGGCAGCACCAGCGTGACGCGCGTGATCGCGTTCACGTTCGCCACCTGATCGTTGAACGCGGCCGTGCCGAACGGCGCCGTCACCAGCGCCCAGTTCACGAAGAAATTCGCCACACCGAAGAACAGGTTCGTGCCGCCGATGATCGCCGCCGAACGCCAGAGCGCGCGCCGGACGCGCGGTTCGGCGAGCAGCCGCTCGGTCCACGCGCGGCGTTCGGTCGTGTCGGGCGCCAGCCCTTGCCAGGCAATGGAACGCGTGATCGGCGCGGCCAGGAACAGCGACCCGCCGAACACCACCACGGCGAACAGGTAGCTCGCGCTGTCCTTGAACGCGAACAGCGCCCCATCCACGAACCAGAAGGCGAGCGCGCCGCGCATCACGGCGCCGAAACCGCCGTACGCCGTGATGAAGTTGAAGCGGCGGGTGAGCGCGAGCAGGTCGAGCAGCACCCACGCCACGGGAAGGAGGCCGGCCAGCAGATACGCCGGCAGCACCCCGAGCGGGGCGGTCCCGTACTTGAGGATCAGGATCGGCAGGGCCGCGCCGATCAGGATGTCCAGAGTGAGCTTGAACGACTTCGACATGAGACGGTTCGGGGCCGCGCCCGGGGACCGGGTGCTTGCTCTTTGAGTGTCGGACGCAATCTTGCCACACGTACCCCTCCCCGCCAACCCGCCCGCCATGATCCGCTCCCTCCGCCGTCCGTCCCCCGCGCCCCTGCGCGCCCTCCGCTCCCCCCGCGCCGGGGCAGCCGCCCTGCGCCCCACGGCCGCCCTCCTCGCGCTCGCCCTTGCCGCGGCCTGCGCCCGGTCGGGTGGCGATGCCGACGCCGTGCCCCGGGACGCCGCGGGGCAGGACACGGCCGTGACCGCCGCCGCCATCGTCACCGAACGGCTCGCCGTGGGCATGGAAGGCATCTCCCTGCTCGGCGACACGCTCCGGCGCCCCCCGCTCGGCGACGCCGCCCGGGAACGGCTCGAAGGCGCGCTCGCCGCCGCGCAGGCCGGTGCCGAGGCCGCGCCGAATGATCCCGACTCCCTCATCTGGCTCGGCCGGCGGCTCGCCTACCTCGGACGGTATCAGGAGGCCATCGCCACGTTCACCCGGGGGATCGAACGTTTTCCCGACGACGCCCGCATGCGGCGCCACCGCGGCCACCGCTTCCTCACCGTGCGCGAGATTCATCCCGCCATTGCCGACTTCACCCGCGCCGCCGAGCTCGAGCGTGGCCGGCCCGACGTGATCGAGCCCGACGGCGCGCCCAACGCGGCCGGCATTCCGCTCAGCACCACGCAGTTCAACATCTGGTACCACCTCGGCCTCGCGCACTTCCTGCGCGGCGACTTTCCGGCCGCGTTGGCCGCGTACGACGAATGCCTGAAGGTGTCGCAGAACCCCGACCTGCTCGTGGCCACCGCGTACTGGCGCTACATGACGCTCCGGCGGCTCGGCCGCGACGACGACGCGCGCGCGTCGATCGCGTTCGCCACCGACACGGTGCAACTGATCGAGAACGAGGGCTATCTCGCGCTGCTCCGGCTGTTCAAGGGCGACGTGGACGTGAACGCGGTGATGCCGCCCACGCCGGCCGGCGGCATGGACGTGGCGAACTCGACCACGGCGTACGGCGTGAGCATGTGGCACCTGCTGAACGGCCGCGAGGCCGAGGCGCGGGAGCTGTGGACGCGGATCGTGGCGGGTGGGCAGTGGCCCGCGTTCGGGTCGCTGGCGGCGGAGGCGGAGCTGGCACGGGCGCGGCGGTAGCGGGTACATTCGCGCGGCGGACTCGCCTCTCGCGGAGAACGGTATCATGCGACATGCGCTCGTGTCCGGACTGCTCATCGCTTCGACCTCGCTGCACGCCCAGCGCGCCACCGTCGTGCAGGTGGTCGACTCGATGGGCATGTCCATCCCGTATGCGCTGGTCGATGTGGGCAGGGTGACCGGGCGTATCGCCGACTCCGCGGGCACCGTGCGTGTCACCGGCGTGAGCGGCGATACGCTCCGCATCCGCGCCCGGCGCATGGGCTACAGGCCGTTCCAGGGAGCCGTGGGGCGCGCCGACGACGATGGCGTGTTCCGCGTCGTCCTGGCCCGCATCACGCAGGAGCTCGAACGCGTGAACATCATCGCCGAACGGTCGACTCCGCTCGCGCGGAGCGGCTTCTACGATCGCATGCAGCGCGTGCAGCGCGGTGCGATCGTGGGCGAGTTCATCACGCCCGAAGAGCTGGATCTGCGCAACGCATCGCAGGTGTCGCGTCTGCTGTACGGGCGCCAGTATGTCAACGTCATTCCCGTGGGACGACACGCCACCCTGGCCGGCCGCGGCGGCCGATGCGCGATGACAATCCTGCTCGATGGGATCCGCATGAACGGAGTCATGCCACCGCCGGGCACGCGACGGGAATCGCTGACCCGCAATGTGATGTCGATCGACGAGCTCGTCGAAGGCGGCTCCGTCGCCGCCATCGAGATCTACCCCAGCACCGCCAACGCCCCCGCCGAGCTCATCTCGCTCACGGGCGGCGGCTCCTGCGGCATCGTCGCCCTCTGGACCGGCGGCCGGCACTGACCGCCTTGCGCCCCGTGCCGGCGGCGGCATCTTAAGAAACGTCGGCCGTCGCCGGCCACCCCGGAGCGTCCCCGCGACGCGACCGGATGCCCCCATTCATGAGGACCCCGCGCATGGCGTCGCTCCGCGGACCGCTCGTCATCGCTCTCGCCGCCGCCGGCATGCTCGGCTCGTCCGCGCACGCCCAGGTGCTCGACCGCATCCGCGACCGGGTGACGGACGCGAAATCGGTCGTCACCGACGCGCGCGAGCTGCGCTGCGAGGTGCAGGGCGCGTGCGGCCGCGTGTCGAAATCCGAGCTGTTCACGCCCGAGGCATACGAAACGCTCGCCGTGGCCGTGTTCGACGTGACGCGCCGAGCCGGTACGCCGGCCATGCTGGCCGTGGCGCGCGATGCGTTCGAAAGCACGATCCTCACGCGCGGCTACGTGCTGGCCGCGCACACCGACGCCGAGAAGGTGCGCACGCGCATCGGCGCCTCGCGCGACGCATGGACCGACGAACGCCTCGCGCAGCTCCGCGACTTCATCGACGGCATCGACGCCGTGCTCGTGGTCGACATCCGCAGCGTGGTCATGGGCACCTGCCCCGTCCGGCGCGACGGCCGGAACGTCACCGGACGACAGGCCACGCTCAGCCTCTCCGCGCGGTGGCTCAACACCGACGTGGGCGACGTGCCGTGGGTGGCCGTGCACGAGGCCACGGTGTGCCAGGACCGCGGCAGCGACCTCGTGGCGCAGGCGCTCGCCACCGCCTCGAAGCAGCTCGCCACCACGATTCCGCAGCGCCGGCGCGCCCGGTAGGCGGGACGCACGATGACGATGCCCCGCGCCTGCCTCGTCCTCGTACTGCTGGTGACGCACGCGTCCGCGGCCCACGCGCAGTGCGCGCTCGCGGTCGAAGCCCGTCCCGGCCCCACGGGATACCAGCCGCGCGGCTACGGCTGCGAAGGGCTGTACGTGCAGCTCCAGGCCGCGAACCTCAACGTGCAGATCATCTCGCTCGTGAAGGGCGCGCTCCGCCTCGACGGACGCGACAGCGTGCACCTCGTGGTGCCGAACCGGCTGCCGGGGCTCCGCGACAGCGTCGCGATCTACGGCCGAGGGCGCGAGGCCAATCTCAACTGGGCGCTCGACGGCGCGGCGCGGTCCACGCGGCCCATGACCTGGCGGCTCACCGTGATGCGCCAGATCCCGCTCGACGCCTCGCGCATCGGCCTCTTCGGTGAAACGCGCCGCGCGAGCGGGCTGGGCGCGCCCGTCTACGTGCCGGTCGCCGTGCGGCCCGCCCCGGGCCAGGTGCTGCCCGAAACCGCGCCCATCGAGCTCGTGATCCGGATCCCGCTCGCCGGCTCCGCCGAATGGCGGCTCGGCGCCACGAACGCGTGGCGGCGCGAACAGCCGGTCGACGGCGACGGCTACTTCGTGCTCGGCCTGCCCGCCGGGATGAGCGGCGAAGGCGAGCTCGAGGTGCGCTGGTCGCCGCGCGGCCGCCGCGAGTTCGGCGCGCCGGAAGCGCTCCGGATCTTCTTCTGGTGAATCCCGCCGGCGCTCCCCCCGAGGTCGCGGTCGCGTCGCCTCCCGAGCGTGCCACGCCGGCTGGCACACCGCCTGCTGGCACGCCGCCCGCTGACACGCCGCGCACACCACCGAAGCGCCGCTCGCGCCTGTCGACGCTGCTCGCGGTGACCGTTGTCGTCGTGATCGCCTTGGCTTCCCTCGCCACCCTGCCCATGGTGGGCACGCCGGACACGATCGTGGACGCGTCCACCGACGCGCTCGTCTTCCGTCCCGATCGCATCGTGGACCTGGTCGCGCTGGCGCGGCCGCGCTTCGGCGTGGCCAGCGGCGCCCGGGTCTTCGACGGCCTGCCGCTTGGCCGCCCCGTCCCCGCCTGGCTCGGCACCGCCCCCGACGACACCCTGCTCGTGCAGCGGCTCCAGATCACCCCCGGGTGCGAGGTGGGGCTCGAAACCATGGTCGACGGACTGCTCCGGATCGATGTCCGGAGCGCGCCGGCCCATGTCGCGCCGGTCGAGTGCGCGCTGTCGATGGAGTTCCTGCGCGGGAGCCCCGACGCGCCCGAACGCGCGGTGCGGCAGGAGGTGGAGCAGCAGGTGGCCGTGTCCACGCCCGTGCGGTTCGAGCTCCGGTTCGACGAGCCGCTCCGGTTCCGCCGGTTCGGCGTGTCCGCGATCGGCTTCATCACCAACGAATCCGGAACGCCGGAAAGCGCGATCCGGGGCGCCGCCGTGCGTCTTCCCGCGCACGGCATTCCGGGCGACACCGTCTACGCCGGCGACTGGCTCACCCTCGGCCGCGCGCAAGGCGAGCTCACGGAGATGCGCGTGGACGACCGGATCCACGCGCTCTTCAAGGGCACGTCGTCGGACCCCCGCATCGCCGGCCGGCGTCTGCTCCCCTCGCTGCTCCGGCAGGTGGTGTACTGGGAATGGTTCACGCGCACGCTCGCCGTACTCGCCGTGCTCCTGCCGCTCACGCTCACGCTGATCGACCGGGGGCGGAGGAATGACGGGGACGCGAGACGGGAAACGATGTGAACGCGCGCGTCGAAAGGGACGTGGACACGTGCGTGCAAGAGCACGGGGACGCGCGACATCAACGCATGGACGACGTATGCGTGAGACGCAGACCGGGTTGGCGTATACGTCGCTTTCTGCACACCTGCATGTTCACCATCGTCGCGGCAGCGGCCGCGAGCACCGCGGGAACGCTGCGCGCGCAGCAGCCGTCCGGCCCGGCCATCTCCGCGGCGGCGATCACCGCGAACGTGGCGCGGATCCGCGCGGGCAACCGGTCCGGTTTCGGGTTCATCGTGGGGCTCGACACGCGGCGGCTCATCGTGGCCACGGCGCTGCACACGATCGACGGGCCCGGCGGCGACGCGCCCGAGCTCTGCTTTCCGCACGCCGGCGAAACGTGTGCCGCGGGCCGAGTGCTCTACGTGGCCGACGCCATCGGCACCATGCCGTCGCTCGACCTCGCGTTTCTGTCGGTGCCGTATCCGCCCGGCCTCGCGTGGCGTCCCGATGTGGAGGCGTCGCGGAGCGGCATCGGAGCGGCCGTGCGTTCCATCGGGCGGGGCGCCGAATGGTTCGTGCCCGACGCGCCGGGGCGCATCACGCACCGCGATCCGGAGTGGGTGCGGTATGCCGGGCTGTCGCTTTCCCAGGGCGTTTCCGGCGCGCCCATCGTGGCCGACGACGGCATCGTGGCCATGCACGTGCAGAGCTTCGGCGAGACCGACGGCGCGCGCGGCATTGCGCTGGCCGCGATCCGGCGCCGTCTCGATCATCACGCCGCCGGCCGCTGGGCGCTCGTTCCTCCCGCCGACTGCGCGGGCGACGCCGTGCACCGCGGCACCCTGACCGGGCGGGCGATCACCGTGCGGTTCGCCGGCAGCGCGCCCGGCGCCGCGCTCGGGGCCGCCGCCCGTCTCACCTGCCTTGGCGCGCGCGTCCTGCTCGATCCCGTGTGGGACGAGGCCGCGTGGCCCGGCGCCGGCATCACGTACCGGAGCGGCGACGTACGGCTCATGCGCACGATCCAGTCCGTGCTCGCGCCGTTCGGGCGGCTGGGCGCCCGGCTCGGCGCGCCCGGCAGCGGGGATGCCGAAGTGCGGGTGCGGTGAGCCGCTGGTAGCCGGGTCAGCCGGATCAGCCGCCGGCGCGGCGGTGCTCGGCGGCCGAGAGTCCGAGGCGTCGCATGCGGCGGTACAGGGTGGAGCGGTGCACTCCCAGGGACCGGGCCGCGAGCGCGGTATCGCCGCCCGCGGCGCGCAGGGCGGCGAGGATCCGTTCGCGTTCGGCCGAGCCGTCCGGAGGCGTGGCCGGATCGGCGATGTGCATGGCGCCGAGCACGTCGCGGATATCGGCCGCGGTAATGAGCTCCGTGTCGGCGAGTATGTGGAGCCGGTCCACGAGCATGCGCAGTTCGCGGACATTACCGGGCCAGTTATGCGCCACCAGTGCCTGTTCGGCGTCCTGGTCGAAGCGCAGCCGGCGATCGCCGGCGAGTCGGACGAAGTGCGTCACCAGGAGCATGATGTCGCCCGCCCGTTCGCGCAGCGGGGGCAGGGCGAGGACGCACCCCGAGAGGCGTTGGGCGAGATCGGCCCGGAAGGCGCCTGCCCGGACCCGTTCCGCCAGGGGTTCGTTGGTGGCGGCCACGATGCGGAAGTCGCTGCGCCGGTCCGCGCGGGCGCCCACCGGCCGGTACGCGCCCGTTTCCAGGGCGCGGAGGAGCTTCCCCTGGGCCGCGGGCGCCAGCGTGGAGATTTCGTCGAAGAACGCGGTGCCGTGGTCCGCCTCGGCCAGGAACCCTTCGGAATCCTGCGTGGCGCCCGTATATGCGCCACGCTTGTGGCCGAAGAGCGTGCTCTCGAACATCGCCTCCGGGATGGCGCAGACGTTGAAGGGGACGATGGCGCCCTGCCGGCCCGAAGCCTGATGGATCGCGTGGGCCACGAGTTCCTTGCCCGTGCCCGTTTCGCCCTCGATGAGCACGGGCATGCGCGAGGGGGCGATGCGGCAGATCATGCGCCGGAGATTGCGCATGGACGGGCTTTCGCCTAGCAGGGCGCGCACGGCGGCCGGCACGGGGGTGTCTTCCGTGGGCGGCCGGCGGGGTGATGTGGGGGCGGGCTCGGCCGAGTGGTCGGGTCCGGATTTGGTGGAGGACATACCGGGCACCCCGTGGTCCGAACAAATACCGAATGAAAAGTGGTGTAATTTTAAGAATACCCAATTTCGGTGGCGAGTGGCAAGGCCATCCCTAGGTCCTCGAGGTCTCCTGACGGCGTCCTGCGCCACTCAGGCCCGGTTCACTCTTCCTCGATGATGGTTGGTATTGTCCCATCATGCCTCCTCCGCTTCATCTTCGCGTCTCCGATAGATCCATCGATCCGGATCAGGAAGCCGCTGGGGAGCGTCATGACGGACCACATGGGGAATCACCCGGATTTCCGGCCACATCAAGGCCAACATCTCGGTTTCAATCAAGGACGCCGACTCTCGATCCCGTTCATCGATTGGACCATCATAGTAGAAAAAGAGCTGGACTTCCGACGGACGCAGTGAAATCCCCATTCCCCGAAGAGACGGAGACGCTTCTCCCAAGAGCGCCGTCATCGCAATCAAGGCAACCGTATCAGTGTTGGTCATGGGTTTCCTCGTGGGGAGCACGTACGGCAGACTGTGATTTTCCCCATACTACCTCCAACCTCCTTGGAATCTTCAGTGGCCACGTCCGAGCACCCACAATCGTACCGTATCGGATTCGAGATGGATGGTTGCCTGCGCGTCGCCGGGGACCGACGGTGGCAGGTATTTGAGTACGACCCTGTACTCTCCAGGCGCCGACAATGAGTCGTCTCCCGGACAGGTCTCGATCGTCGAGAACCCGGGATGACCGCATGTGAGAACGAAGAGGCGACCGACGAGTCCGAGCCGCGGCAGTGTCACCAGAGACTCTTCCCCCGTGGACCCTGCCCATGAAACAGTTGACGCCAGTACGCGCTCACCGTCGGGGCCGAGAACGTGGACCTCGAAGAAACGAGGATCCAGGATCAGCCGGCGTGCCGCGCCGCCGTTTCGCATGAGGTAGCCCACCAGGATCGAATCTCCGACGAGCACGGAGTCTCGAATCGCGAACGCGTCCAGCGAGAGCGCCCCGTCATCTCGCAGCGGCAGGGTTATCCGAATGCCGGGGTCTCCCGCTTCCCCGGCAGCGGCACGCTCTTCCGAGCTATTGCAGCCTGGCAGGAATGCCAGGATGGCACCAGCCAGCACGGCCCGGCTCTTGCTGCTCGAGCAACGAGCCATCAGGCTCTCCATTTGCCATTCACGAACACGGGATCCCCTACGGCCATCAATGAATCCCCCGACGTCCGGCTGAGCAGTACACGCGCAACATATGAAGCTCGGCTTCGTTCAGCGCATACGTTTCGAATGAAAGTGCGATCTCCCCGGCAGAGGAAGCATAGATGATGTTTCCGCCGAAGGCCTGATCTGCCGACAGACTCGGCTCGAAGTTCCGGGCTGACGAGAAGAAAAGCTCCAGAGTGGATTCGTCGCTCGCGATACGGGCATACGATCGTCCGCGCGCCCCCCGCAGCACGTCCGGCTCCTCCTTCACGGATGTGCATCTGATACCCAGCAGTTCTCCATCGCGGCTTCGCAACCAATCATAGAATCCGGTGATGTCACCCTCGTGTCGCGCGAGGTACGGCGTTCCTTCGACAACGAGCGCGGAGCCCGGATCTTCCGGCAGGAGCTCCAGGATCAACCGAGGACGGAGCACCAATACGAGAAACTGCCCGGTAACCTGCGACGACATGCCCACCTCCTCGAAAGACAGTCGGAGCTGCAGCGTGCATTCTCCTATCGATGCGTCATATTATGACAGCTCCAACCCACTGCTGATGGCGGAAGACTTCGTTGGGCCAGACACTCCTCGAGTGCCCTGGCGGCCCGCGACCGTTCTCGTCCTTCAGTCGTTCCGGTCAACCGTCAAAGAACTATACGATGGAATATATGCGGCAAAGGCAACGTCGTCTTCCGCTACAGGTACATCCTGAGTCGAGTCAACTCACGATCTGACAGCGATTCGAAAGCGCCATCCACATCAGCGGCAATCTGCAGCCCGCCATCTCGCGTCAGCACGGCCCAGACCCCGCCGGACATCTCGGCAGGGTCGAACAGCGCGGGCGGATCCACGAAGTGCCCCTCCACCCCGAACCACGCGATCCGCGCTCCTGCGTCCAGGAACGTCGGCAGCGTCCGTTCGATCGCCGCCCTCCACTGGTCGGAGACCGGCCATTCCGCCAACCGGATGGTCCAGATCAGGACACGCCACTCCTGATCTCCGTCCTGCCAGTTGACCAGCCAGTGGTCCCGGAACTCGGTATCCGGTGGCCACCCGGAGGGGAGCTCGATGGCCGGCTGCATGGCGCCACGCCAGTAACCGTAGGCCAAGAGGCCTGCGATTTCTTCTCCCTTCCAGAAAATCGTGAGTGCGTCACGTGTCGTCAGAGGATTCACCCGAGCTCCTCACACCATCGAATCGCACAAGCGTGAATCACGTGTTGCTCCTGCTCAACGAAGTTCGTTTCCAGACACTCCAGATTGACCAGGAATCGGAAGCGCGTTCCACTCGCACGAAGTCGTGGGGCAACACTTGCTAGAACAACCGCAAGTATGGCTCGATGCGCGCCACTTCATTTTGCCCCCAGGAACGAAAGACACGGACAACCTCTCCGTGCGACTCGAGGATGACGAAAACCCTGCTATCGCACTGGGCTCCGCGATTCTCACCGCAGAAATCGGCAAAGAGTACGAGTACCCGGCTTTCCGCTCGAAAGTATCGGTTGCACTCTGCCTCTCCGATGGACTCCTGCCGTGCAAGGCTTTCCGCTGCTGCCCTGAGAGATGCATCGACCGAACGCGCCCCTACTTCCCGCAGGGTGTCGCCAGCCATTCCCGAAAGCTCGGACGCCCATCTCGGGCCAATGACCACGAAGCCCGCCGGCTCCAGCAAAGTGGCCCGTTGCGCAGTGCATCCCCCCAAGGATGCAGAGCTCACGAGTATCACAGCGAACAGAAGCCACACGGATCGGCCCCACCAGTACTGCATGACAGAGGTTCTCATGTCCGACCTCTGGCGATTCCACTGCTGTCGACAAGGAAGATAAAACCGCCGCTCACGCCTGCCTCGCCAACGACGGATACCTCGTAACATCCGGTGGACAACGGGACAGCCGCACGTTGGACGAGCCAGCCGCCAGGCGCAACCCCGTATCGTACTTCCGTCGGGACCGGATCGCTGATTCCCTTCGGTCGTTCGACGAGCCACCAGAGTTTTCGTTCCGCGCTGGCGCAGGTATGCACCGAGATGAGATCGACCTGTTGAAGCCGGCCGGCTGGCGTACGAGTGTCACCGATGACAACGACGACCTCGCCGGCACGCCCGGACTCCTGCAGCTCGACACGAATCCCTCGAGGACAGCCAGCGAAAAGCGCACAGGCCAGGAGGAACAGAAGACTTCGGAATGCCCGGAGCATTACAGAGTAATGCAGACCGCCCCTGTTCGGAGCAAAACCCGATTTCGGCCGGTTTCGGTGACGGTTCATGGTTACCGCAATCGTCACGTACCCGGCGCGCCGGGCTCGCGATATTCGCGAGCGAGCAGCATGCCCGCGCTCCGAGCCCGATCCCTGATGGCATCGAATGATGCAGTGTGTTCTTCGGCAGACGACAGGTCATCCAGGTCTCGCATCTGTCGCCGGACCTCTTCGACGATCTTCGGATTCGCGGTCAGTGCACGCTGGTCTTCAGCACTCAGGATTCCCGGTTTCAACTGCGTTTGCGCTCGCCTATCGAGTGCATCGGTAACCTGGCGCGCAGCCCAGGCAGCATCATCGACACCTGTACTGCCGACCTGTCTCACTGCATATAGTGCAGCAGTCACGATCTCCTGCCGTACGATATCGGCCTCATTGTCCAGCAGATCATCATCGCGCAGAAGGGCCTCGAGTTGCTGCTGAACCAGCAGAATGTCGGGAGCAATCCTCGATCCAGCACGGGCGAACTCCCACGCCTGATCGAGCGCATGCCGGACTACCCGTCGCAACTCCTCTCCCGGAATATCTGAAAAAGCCGCGAAAACTCGTTCGGCACTCGCGGCTGCGAAGACTACACGTTCCGTGGATTTCATGCGGTCGAGCTTCAGCCGGAGCTCCTTTTCGTGCGCCTCGAGCATCTTACTGACTCTCCTGGCCCCGGGTTCCCTGAATCCCTGAAAGAACGGCGATCTCACGACTCAGGCCACTTGGCCAAGGCCACAGTTCCCCTTGTTCGAAGTTCATATTCGGAGACATCGAGTGTTGGGGGTGACGCCCACCATGATCCTTGCGATACGTGAGCAGGCCAGGATCTCTGTCGTCCCCGCTATGGAAAGAATACGCTGAGCAAAGCCACGATGACCGCAAGCATACCCGCGAGGGATGCCAGAAGTACTTGTGCCGTCGAATGAAGACGAGACGAAGACAACGCCTGCATCACCGTTGATGCAAGTACCGTTGGAAGTATGGCGAGCAGAAGGTATGTCGCCACGGGTGTCTCGCGCGGAGATTGCCGACTCCAGTCGAACAACCCGACGACGAACACCAGAGTGGCGGCGATCCCTGTCGTCAGCAGGAGGCGTCGAGAGCCTCCCGATCGACGCGCCCAGTACGCCGCCGAGCCAAAGACGACAGTAGCAGCAACTGCCCCGAACCAGAAGTTGGTTTGTGACATGAGATTTCCGAGCGACTACGGTGATGTTGTTCCTCGAAACTCCGCTCTCACCGCCGTCACGAGGTCGGGCAGCCAAGCGTCGGCTCCCGTCAGTCTCCCCGTCATCCGAAATGCGATCGTCGACTATTCCAACTCGATGATGAGCGGGGATTCCGTGGAACGGAGCGCCCAGGCCTGCAGCGTTCCATCGCGGGCGAACACGAATGTATAGGAATGGCGGTGCCAGGCGATACCATAGCCCGGCGTTCCGGACAGCACCGGCGTCCGGACCCACCACGTGCCATCCGGGAGCTGTCGAGCGGCGCTACCGGAAAAACTCTCTCCCCCTTCGGCCGCCCATCGAGCGATCACGAACTCCACCTGCTCCGGCGTCAGTTCCTGACTCGTCCGTGTACGCAGATGGATCATCATCTGGGAGCCCTGACGATCCAGCAGTTGGGCGAACAGATCCCCCAGACGGAGTGCTTCGTCCCGGGACGTGGCTTGCCACCCCGCAACGCGGGCGAGTTCGATGAGTAATCCCCCCAGCTTCCAGAAGCGGGTGCCGTCCGTCCAGACCAGATAGCGCAGAGTATGCGGCAACTCGTAGACTCGCGATCGGAACAGCGCCCCCTCGCCGGGCAGCCTGACCACAGGTTCGATGGGCTCGAAGACGACCTGTTCATCCGTAATCGTCATTGACGTATCACGTACGGTGAATCGGCTGGCATCCAGTTGCAGCCGGACCGCCGAGGCTGCCTCGGCTCTCCAGGACAGGTCGGTCCGGGGCTGGGGAGTTTTTTGACATGCACTGGCGAGTACCAGCACGGTGATCCCCATCCCCAGAGCGGTACGGCCCACGAATCCCGGGTTCACAATCACGAGCCGCCTCCGGCGAGCAGCAGAGCCCGGGCGCGCTGTGCTTCCATGCGCGCTATCACTTCCGGTCCACACACGGCGCGGGAGTCGACGGCGAGAGCCTTCCGCATGGCTTCGAGTGCACTCGAGTACCGCACGGCGATTTTCGCATAGTATTCCGCCACCGACGAGCCCGTATCCGGCACGAATGCGGTGCCGGACGCGTTCAGGGCCAGCACCACGGGCCATGCGACGAAATACATCTGCGCACACTCTGCCAACGGACCTTCATCGCGGCAGGCTGCGGTTGTCACCGCCCCGGGATGATACTCTATGATATGCAGCTGACCGCTCCGGATCTCGCCACTCAGTTCGGACGACCGACAGATGCCCGGATCGGCGTCGTAGAGAAACTCCGGATGCGATCCGGATCGTGCCCGGAGGAAGAACGCGGATACCTGCTCTTCATACCCCCAGGCGACGAAGAGATCGGGCATACCGTCCTGATCCAGATCAAGGAGCTGTGCCGCAGGAACCCCTTCGTAGAGGTCTCCCGACCGAAACCGGTCGACAGGTTCGCCGGCTTCGACCGACGTCCACAAAAGGATGCGCCTGGCATCAGCCTGCACTATGCGGACCGTATCCTGCGCGAACGCCGTGAGCACCGTGTCGGAATCCGGCGCAGTCGGATGCATGCTTCCCGTCGCAGCAGGAGAGTCTCGTATCGACTCCATGCCTGGTGCTGCACGACGATCGGCACAGGCGAACAGCAAGACCAGCATCAAAAGCCGCATGACAATATTCATCCGGAAGCGCAACTGCGATTGGACCATCTGCAACCTCTGAAGCTCGGCAGAAACTCCTTTCTGTATTCTAAGAGACTCACTTGCACCTTCGGTCGGTTTCGCTCAGATGGGGCCCCGGGTCACCCGTTCGAGCTGAACCAATGCTGATACGAGCGGGTCGTCAAGATTCGAAATCCAGTCGGTCACCCATCGGACAAGCCCGGTAGCATCGCCTTCGCGAAAACCTTCACCGGCTTCCACTCGCCGATGAATTTCTCTCAGCTGCTCCTGCAAGCGGGTCAACTTGTCGGTTGCCGGGGCACCATCAATGGTGTGCCATTCCTCCGTCAGACCACGCCTGACCTCGCGCTCGGCTTCCGCGAGCGCAGCGATCACGGAACCCTCCTGCGGCACGTTCATCGCCCCCCCTCACGGCTCCCGTATCGTCGGCCTGCCTCTTGAAACTGCTTCCCTGGACTCCAACCTGCTTTTATCTCTTCCAGACTTGGCCGGTGATTGGATAGTGACGTCATTCCCATGCTCCGTGTGCGGCTGTGGTCATCGTCAGGTCCAGTCCGGTCGAAGCCGTCGTCTGTCTTCAGCAGTCATCGCCTCGGACAGCGCGGCGCGATTCAGTTCAACGTTCGCCTCGTTTCTCGGTCACCTTTCCATCCGGGTCGATCTCGAACTCCGTCGTGCCTGTACCGGAGATGGTCACCTTGTAACACCCCGGGGTCAGGGGCAGTGGTCCTTGGTACGAGGCAAAGCCCGGCGGCGTTTCTCCATACACGAGACGGGTAAAGTCTGCGGTCCCACCGTGCGGCCCGACCGCCCACAATGCGCCGGGTCCGCTGCTCGAACCATCGCAGCCGTACACCCGCACGACTCCTATCTGCGCGCCTCCCGGCCGGCCGTGCTCGCGGCCGAACAGGAGCACCAACTGGCTGGCCGTGGAGCCCTGCTCGACCCACACCGCGGTTTTGTCCGGGCATGCCGTCAACAGAAGCAGCACAGATGCCGTGAAGACGAGTCGAGCGAATGTCCTGCCTGTCAGGAAAGCCATGGTGTGTTCTTCGATGTTCTACGATTCCCGGAGGCCTTCAGGAGAGGACCGCTCCGTTGCACGTCTGCAGATTACTGAAGTCATGGGGGATCGTTCCCACCGCCCAGCGGCTTGTGGGACCGGCGCAGGATCGGCGCCCCTCCGTTGCGGTCAAGGACCACCTCCACGTCGTAGGGCCGCCGGAGATGAAGGGCAACATGCCACGACGACTTGAGCACGACGCCCTCCGGGGTCTCCTTGGCCAGGCTCCCGACAGTTGCCCCGTGAATGGCGGCTGTGTCGGCGGGATCGAGGCCGGAATCCGGGCTGGCTCGCCCCAGCTCGCTGATCGCCGTCCGAAGCAGCCGACACTGCTCCGGCAGTGACAGCGAATCAGGGGGAAAGAGGGTCACCCTGATCTCAGTGCCGGGACAGCGGTCTGCCGATCCGTTTGATGGCCGCTGCGCGGAGTCAGCATCTCCCCCCTCGCCTTGCGTGCAGGCGAGCAGTGCAGCGACCAGTGCCATCGTCGCCAGCTGCCGGGCGAGCAGGAGCGGCCAGAATCCGCGTGTCCGGGTAACGTCTCTCATGGTTTCGGAGTGACAGGGGAGACATATGGCCTGGGAACCTGTGAGCTCAACGGAACCACCAGCAGCGAATGGGGGGGGACAACGACGCCATACACACGGAGCTGCTCGGATCCGCGCCCGAAGGCGTACAGGTTTCTACCACCCCGCAGCCCGATCGGATCCTGTGATGTGAACTGCCCCGTACCAGCACGTTGCTGGACGCGATCACCGCGCCGAGCCCGTTGTACCAGAACTGAGCCGTGCTGTCCCGGGGTATGTGCTCGCCACCGTTTGAAGACGCTGAGCATACCGCTGCTGTCCGACCGATTTTCCGACCCTACTCTCCAGCTTCGCCTGTGCCCTTGTCTCCCGCAAAGGAGTCACGTACGCGCCAGAGCACGGGTGAGCAGGCAAGCCAGCAGAGAACACCCACACCCACAGGCGTGCGTCGTTGCCCAGCTTCAAATCCTACACGCTGTCGAGCGCGCCCAAGGCCGTATACCCGTAGCGCTGCACGCATCGGTTGCTGCCACACCGGTCGATCGGGTCCGGGTGCAGGAGCTGCGTCCGCCGCCCGGCCGAGTCGAGTGCATCCCCCTGCGGATGTTGAACACATCAGAAGAGTGGAGGATTAACCACACCTCGACCATCGCGGGTCGATACCACTTGCGCAAAGCCTGAACGGGAGCAGCGTCGTTGAATGTATCAACTGCGCTGCCCCCGAAAGCCATGCGCATTGGAGGCCTTAAATGATTCGCCATTCGCTGGCGTAGAAGATCGAAGAATCACGCAGAGCCCAATGTGTCTGACTAAGATGAGGCTTGGTTAGTTAACGGCCATATCGTTTCGCCGCTCGCTGCTCTCGCAGTGCATTGAGCTGCTGCTTGGCAGTGGAGATTTGATGTTGGCTAAACACGGCCGTTAGTTCTTTCCACATCGACGTGATGAAAGCCCCGACACCACGCAGCATTCTCCGAGCGTTTCGGTCGTGGAACCCTCCTTCAGAAGAGAGACCGAGATAGTCCATTACTACAGTGGAATCGAACCAAGTATTCGGCTCGGATGTAGGCCCTATGTCCAAGACGAGAATGCTCCGCTCTCGTAGTACTCGAATGCGCAGTGCTGGCGCCTCTAGCACTACATAGGCGTTGTCGAACACCTCAGCGACATGGTGATCAACGATTCGAAAGCCGAATGGTGCTAGTACCAGAAGCAGTTCTTCGTTGACCATCTGCAGGAGGTCTTCTGACATTGCCTGTTCCTCTATTTCTTGATAAGGCTTAATCCGTTTTCCGTCCACTGGTATCCGTTCTCCAGGAGGTAATCGACCTCTCTCGCAAGCGCGGTACCAGCACCAATCTCGCCTCGCCGCGTCGCCATCACAAATTCAGCGCCTTCGGCAATGCCGCGATCAAGGAACTTCTTGTTGGCCGCCCACTGCGCTGCGGGTGACATTTTGTTCCAGACTTCCATCGGAATATTGAATGTTTTCGCGCCGATTGCTTCCCCGACCTGCATATACTCCGGATAATGGCCAATGACGCGATCAGCGACTATCGTCGATGCAGTCGTAGCACGAGCGGCAGCCCGTCCAGCTCGCCAAAGTTTGATGCTCTTGACGATGGCGCCCACGCACAAGGCACCAGTAACAGCATCGATAGTTGCGCTTCCCACTCCATACTCTGCCCCGGTCGCCACCGCAAGGGCGGAACCCATGGCGACACTGCCCGCGGCTCCAGCCAAGGCGCACAGCCCAAACGGATCGCGGAAGTTGACCGGATCGGCGCCGGCGAAGGCGTACAGGTTCCGCCCACCCCGGAGTCCGATCGGGTCCTGCTGGGTAAACTGCCCCGTGCTCGGATCATAGAACCGGTTCCGCTGGTACTTGAGCCCGCTCGCGTCGCTCTGGCTCGTCAGCAGGCTCCCCCACCACCCGTACGTCGGCGCGATATCGGTCACCCGGAGCCCGTCCGTGGTCGTCTGCCCGCCCGACCACGGCACGTACGGACACCCCCCGCTCGGCATGCACGTCCACTGCGGCGTCCCGTTCATGAGCGTGCCCGCGACATACGCCCCCTGCCAGTTCGCGTGCGGCGTCAGCGCGACCACGTTTTCCCCATTGAGCCCGTGCCGCGCCACCAGCAGCGGCTGGTCGATCCCGCCCCCGTGGAGATACTGCACCCGCCCGTACGCCTGGAACGCATCGCTCGTGGGCAGATCGTTCATGGGATCCGTGAGCGGGCCCCGGATCTCGTACAGCACCTGGTCGCCGTCCCAGACGGTGCGCTCCACGTACCCGTAGCACTCCGTGTGATCGAGCACACACCCGGGCCCGCGCGCCGCGTACGTCGCCACCCGCCGCCCCAGCGCGTCGTAGCGCGACATCTCCCACACCCCCCGCTGCCCCACGGCCCCGTCATCGCTCACCGCGCTGATCCCGAGGTGCCGGTTCATCAGCACCAGCCGGTCCGCGGCATCGTAGTACAGCGCCGCGTGGTCGTACGTGTTCCTGCTCAGCACCGCGTCGGTTTCCCGCTCGCCCCGGAGCGCCAGGTTCCCGCTCCCGTCGAACGCCTGCGCCCGCTCGTACGTGTACTGCCCCGACCCCGCCGAATCCACCGTGCCGGTGAGCTGCCCGTTGCCGTAGCTGTGGCCCCGGATCCGGTTCACGTCCGGGTGCCCGCCGCTCCGGCTCCCCGGCCGCGCCGTCCGCTGCCGGTTCCCGAGCCCGTCCACCCGGAAGTCTTCCTGGCTCGCGCCGCCGGTCGCGTTGTCCGACGCGATCAGCGCGCCGAGCCCGTTGTACCAGAACTGCGCCGTGCTGCTCCACGGGTACGTGCTCGCCACCGCGTGGAGCCGCCCCTGCGCGTCGCGCCCGAACTGGTCCACCCCCACATTCGCCGTCACGCGCCGCACCAGCCGGTCGTCGGCGTCGTAGTCCAGGCTGTCCACCCCGCCGCCCGGGGCGATCACCCGCCGGAGCCGCCCGCCCGCGTCGTGCGCGAAGCGGTACGTCCGCCCGGTGGAGTCGCGCAGGCTGTCCAGCGTGCCGAGCGCGGGGTGATACCAGTAGTCCTGCATGCACCGGTTGCTCCCGCACCGGTCGATCGGATCCGGGTGCAGGAGCTGCGTCCGCCGCCCGGCCAGGTCGTACGTGTAGCCCAGCCCGTACACATGCGTCGTGAAGCGGAACTGGAACGCCTGTCCGGGGCCCGCCGGCGCTTCCTCCTCGCAGGCGTCGTTCAGCTGCACGTGCCAGGTGCGCGTGCGGAGCGTATCGGCCGCCAGCAGCCCGCCCGGCGTCCACACCCGCCGCACCCGCGCCCAGCGGTTGTCCGCGGTCAGGAGCTGCCCGGCCGCGTCGTAGCGGTACCGTGCCGTATCCGCGGGAATGCACACGCTCGACCCGTGCGTGGGGAAGGTGTACAGGCACGACGGATGCGCCGTGGCCAGCGCGGAACACGGGATGCCGGTATACGTCACCTGCGGCACCACGCGCCGCATCACGCGGCCGAGCGCGTCGTACTGCGTGCGGATCGTATACCCGCGCCCCGTGGTGCGGCTCGTGTCGTTCCCCGCCGCGTCGTAGAAGAACGCGGTGGCACCGGCCCCCGGCTTGCCGTCGCTCGTGACGCGGCCGAGCGCGTCGTAGCTCCAACTGTGCGTGAGCGTGGTGGGGCCGCCGGCCGGGACCTGGCGATAGCCCTGCTGCGTCTGCGTGCGGTTGCCCGCGGCGTCGTACGTGTGCCGCGTCCAGACGGAATCGGCCGGGTGCGCGGGCCCGCGCGGCGCGTTTCGCGCCGGGCCGAGCGTGCTCGTGAGCGTGTCGCGGTCCATGGCGTCGTACCACGTCCGCACGCGCACGCCGTACACGAGCACGTTCGTGCTGTCGCGGCCGGTGAGGCTGTCGAGCGGCGCCCAGGCCGTGGTGTCGCGTCCCACGGCATCGCGGAACGTGAGCGTGGTGAAGCCGAGCGCGCTCCGCGTGCGGCGCAGATTGCCGTGCGCGTCGTACCACACGCTGTCCACCGCGCCCACGGGCGGACGTGTCACGGTGCGCACCAGGCCGGCGGTGATCCCCGTCGTGTCGTACGTGAACGTCACGCGCGTGCTGTCGTCCGCGCCCCGCCGCTGCCACGCGAGCGTGCCGTGCGTGGCATGGTAGGCGAAGAACTGCGTCCCCGCCGGATCCGTGATCGTGACCGGCGAGCGCCACGTCGCGTCCCACCCATACTGCGTCTTCACCGTGTCCGTGCCACCGAGCGTGCGCAGCCCGCCGATCGTGCGCGTGGAATCGGTGAGCCCGCGGGCGTTGTAGAACGCATCGGTCACCACCCGGAGCGGCGACTGCGTGCGCCGCACCAGCAGCGCCCACGTCGCATCGTACGTCACCTGCGTCTCCCGGCCGTGCGGATCGCGGATGCGCACGGGCGCGCCGTAGCCGTTCACCCAGACGCGCGTCCGGTCGTCCACGTCGCTCCGCGGGCCGTCGAGGAGCGTATATGCCGAGTCGGCACGGACGCCGGGACCAGCCCCGGCCCCGCGCACTTCGGCCGGCGCCACGGTCGTGGTGAGCGCGAGGCCGCCCACGCCGAGCACGATCTGGCTGAGCCGCGTGTTCACATAGCTGTAGCCATCCACCGTGCCCCGCTGGTCGGTGCGGGTGGCGATGCGGTTCGTGGCGCCGTCGTACGTGAAGCCCACGCTCTGCCCGTCGGGGTTCGTGATGCCCGTGATCCGCCCGCCGCTCGAGGCCACGGTCACCGCGCGGCTGCCCGGCGCCGCGACGCCGGTCACCGCGCCCCCGCCATAGGTGAGCGTGTAGGCGGCGCCCATGCTCCACGTCGCGCATGCGCCGGCCGAACTCATGCTCGTGCATTCGTCCATGACCTCGCCGTGCGTGGACTCGGTGCGCACCGCGTATCCGTCGGCGTTGAAGAACGTGGTGTACCGGTCGTTCGCCTGCCGGCGCCAGCGCACCTGCGTGCTCGTGTTGAACTGGATCGTGTCCGGCCGGTCGAGCGTGCGGGCCACGAACCGCCGCACGGTGCCCGCGTCCGCGATGCGGCCGAAGGTGCGCGTGCTCCCGTCCGCGCCCACCCACAGCACGGTGTCGTGGGCGGCCAGGTTCCCCACCACCTGGTCCACGCCGGTGAGCCACCAGCCGGCTCCGTACGGACTCGCGCTCCGGTTCACCACGGCCAGCGCGCCGTTCACCGTCTGCGGCGTGCCCGGCGTCCCGCCGGTCACGGGCGTGACGGTCAGCGTGTACGGATACCGGCCGGTGGGCAGCGTATCCGGCCACGGGAGCACGCGCGCGTACCGCCGCGTCGTGCCCTGCGCCGGCGGCGCGCCCGCCGCGCACGACGGCGCCACACTCGGCACGGTCAGGCAGATCACGAGCGAATCCGGGACCGGATCGCTCGCGCCCGTGCTCACGTCCACGCGGACCGCCGGCGCGGGCGACGCGGTGTGACTGCTGTAGAGGAGCGCGGGCGTCCGCGTACGGTTGCGCCGCGTGGTGGCCGGCAACGGATGGACGACGCGCAGGTCGCCGCACTCGTAGGCCGCGGACGCGCCGGCCGCCATGGTCACGCACGAGGCGCGGTCATGGTCGTCGGGCACGGTCACGAGCTGGATGCCCGCCGACGGCACGGCGGTGAGCATCAGGTCGGTCCACGTCGAATCCGCGATCTCCGCCTGGGTCACGGCCATCGCGCGCAGCGTCAGCAGCGAGGTGGCACCCGGCGACGCGGTGCTGCCGGTGCCGCTCACGGTGACCACCGTGGTGTCGCCCGCGCCGAGGATCACCGAACCCGACGATACGCTGCACCCGCCCGTGTGCGCGGTGCCGCTGCACGCTCCGGTCACGGTGAACGTGTCCGTGGCCTCGCCGAGGTTGCGGATCGTGTACGCCAGGCTGAACCCCGTGCTCTGCCGCACGGCCTGCTGCTGCGTGGCTGGGATCACGCGCACGTCGCGCGGCGCGCGCGGCACGTCGTAGTACACCACGTCGTTGTAGAGGAAGTTGCCCGGCGCCGTGTACCGCCCTTCCACCTGCGCGGGCAGGTTCACCGTGAGCGTGGCCCGCCGGAGCTGGTCGCACCCCGTGGGCGGCGTTTCCCACGTGAGCGCCACCGTATCAGTCACATCCACGCTGTTCACCCGCACGATCGCATCGCCGTAGCCCGCCGCGTCCACGTAGCAGTAGTCGATCGTCACCGGCACGCTGGCGAGCCCCACGAACGTCATCGTCCCCGGCGTCACCTGCACGTACGGCGGCGTGGGCTGCGCGCTCCCGCCGGCCGCACCCGGCGCGGAGGCCGCCACTGCGGGCAGCATCGGCAGGCCGGCGGGCGCGCCGGAGCCGGCCGCGACGGGACCGGCCGAGAGGGCCGCGGCCCCCGTCAGGACCACCACCCCCGCCATGGTCATCCCGGCCACGACTCGGCCGGCCCGCGCCGGAACGGCCTCGAACCGCGGGCCGCCTCCGCGGCCGGCTCCCGGCGGACGCCGCCGCCCCGGCCGCGCCCGCGCCACCCACCGCGCCACCTCCTGTCGCCAGCCGGCTCCTCCAGCCTCCCGCTGGTCGCTCGTCTTTCCTGCTCTCCACCACGTCCACGGTCCAGACATACCTGCCTCCCTGAGTTAAGGACGGGGATCAGGAGGGCAGGGATCGTGCCAAAACCGAAGAAATACCGTAAGTCGAATGCGGCGAAGGGGTTCCGGGCGATGGGGTGGATGGTGGGGTGGGAGAGATTCGCGCGAATTCGCAGGGGGTGGGTGCTAATTCGCGCGAATTCGCGGGGGGTGGCGCGGCGGCGAGACCGCCCGTACGAGGTCGCAAGCGGCGGGTCGATAGCCGCGAGTCGCGAGGGTGCCTGGCGACTCGGGCCCCTTGACCGGCTTCGTCGCTCCTGCGGACGCTCGTGAGGGTGCCTGGAACAGCGGGGCCCCGCCTTGGGGGCAGGCGTATCAGGCACCCTCGCGACTCGCGGCTACCGACCCGCCGCTTGCGACCTCGTGCGGGCGGTCTCGCCGCTGCACGACAGCCTGCTCACATGCCCCACCCGCCCCCACCCTTCTACTCCCGCGCCCCCCGCCGCACCCGCGCCGTCACCGGAAAGTGATCCGACGGCCACAGCCCATTCACCCGGCGCCGGTCGATCGCCGCCGCCTCCACGGTCCACCCGGACCCCATGAGCACGGCGTCGATCTTGTCGCCGGTGGAATCGCCGCGGAACGCGTTGAAGGTGCCGGCGATCCGCGCCTCCGGATACAGCACGCGCCAGGTATCCCGCAGCGACACCCGCGCATCGGACACCAGCGCGCGAAAGGCCGGATTGTCCTCGCCGGCGTTGAAATCGCCGGTGACGAGCACGGCGTCCGACGGCGATCCGTCGGCAGCGATGCGCGCGAGCAGCAGCGCCGCGCTCCGTTCGCGCGACGGCTGCGATTCATGATCCCAGTGCAGGTTGTACACGCGCAGCGTGTCGCGCGTGTGCCGGTCCGCGAGCCGAGCCCACGACGTGATGCGCGTGATGCGGTTGCCCCAGTGCATGGAGCCGGGCACAGTGGGCGTGTCGGAAAGCCAGAACGTTTCCTCGTGCAGCACGGTGAACCGCGTCGTGTCCACGAGCAGCGGCGCGAACTCGCCGGCCGACCGCCCGTCGTCGCGCCCCACACCGATCACGCGGTACCTCGGCAGCGCCGCGGCGAGTTCGGCGAGCTGGAAGTCCAGCACCTCCTGCAGCCCCACGAGCGACGCGTTCCCTTCACGCAGAAGGTCGATCACGATCGCGCGGCGGTTCGGCCATACATGCTCGCCGTCCTGTCCTCGGCCGTGCCGGATGTTGAACGACGTCACCGACACTGCCTGCTCCGGTGTCTGCGCGCCGCCCGGCGACACCGTCATGACCCACCCCAGCATCGCACCACACAGCATCCGTTTCATCATCCGCCTCGGTTTCATCGACGTGTCGCCTCCGGCAGTCCGCTCACGCTGTTGATCCAGCGCACGAGCGGCAGCATCACGGTGTAGTCCTTCACGAGCAGATCCACGAGCTTGCGCGACCCGATCTCCGCTTCGGTGAGCGGCCGTCCGGCGGTGAACGACTGATAGCGCAGCCAGTCGCCGGCGGGGTGATCGGGCGCGTAGCCGCGCGGCATGCGGCTGAGCATGTGTTCCTTCTCCAGTCCGCCGAAGCGCCGCCTGAACGCGGGCGCGGTCACGAGATCGGTGAACACCTCCGGCGCTTCGGCGATCGCGTCGCGGATGCGGAGCAGCACGGGGCGCGGCGGCATCCACACACCGCCGCCGGTGAACACGTCGCCCGGTCCGAAGTGGAAGTAGAACCCGGCGCCGCCGTGCGCGGCGTTCTCGCCCACGGCGCGTCCCGCATCCCGGTGGTAGAACCAGCAGGCGGCGTGCGTCTTGTACGGCCGCTTGTCCTTGCTGAAGCGCACGTCGCGGTGAATGCGGAACATCGACTTCTTCGTGCCGATGATCTCGGGGGCGAAGGCAGCGAGCCGCACGTCGACCTCCTCGATGAGCGTCATGAGCGGACGGCGGATCTCCTGCTCGTACCGCTCGCGGTTGGCCTCGAACCATTCCTTGCGGTTGTTGCGCGCGAGGCCGCGGAAGAACGTGAGTGCGGCGGGGCGGAACCCGTCGAAGCGGTCGGGGGCGACGGGGGGCTTGCGGGGAGGCACGGAGCGGTTCCTCGGTTACGGATGGCTGAGGTCGGCGGGAACGGCAACTGCAAAAGAATCCGCAGATGACACAGATGGGAACAGCGGATGACACAGATGACAGCAACAGCAATGGATCCGCAGATGACGCAGATGAACGCAGATGAAAAACTGCTGAAAAAACAATATGAAAGATGTTGGGGAACGGGAACGAAAACGCAATCCTTCCAATCGAATCATTTTCCGTTCTTCATCTGCGTTCATCTGCGTCATCTGCGGATCCCCGCCGTTCATCTGCGTTCATCTGCGTCATCTGTGGATTCTTTTGCTGTTCAATGCCCCGGAAACAGAAACCGCAGCACCCGCCCGATCCGGAGCCCCCACGAGCGTTCGTCGTGCAGCGCGCCTTCCACTTCGACGTACTCGAGATCCTCCCCGAGCCGCCACCCGCGGCGCTGCAGCACGCGGCAGAGGAGCCGGGCGCCGCGCAGCATGCGGGCTTCCCGCGTGCCCACGTCGAGCCAGATCACGAGGTCGGGCCGCCCGCCCACCGCCGTCACGAGCTGCCGCACGATCCAGCGGTCGTCCCACCAGACCGATGGCGAGAGCAGCCCCAGCCGGCCGAATACCGCCGGGTGCGTGAGGCCGAGGTGCAGCGTGAGCAGTCCGCCGAGCGAGCTGCCGATCAGCCCGGTGTGCGCCGCCTCGCGCTTCGTGCGGTAGTGCCGGTCGATGAACGGCTTGATCTCGTACGCGAGCATCTGCCCGTACCGGTCCGCGAGCCCGCCCGCGTCGTGCGCCGCGTCGCGCGTGGGCGTGTATTCGTCGATGCGGTCACGGCCGGCGTTGCCGATGGCCACGAGGATCACCGGCTCGATCGCGCCCGCGTGCATGAGCGCGCGCGCCGTGGTGTCCACACCCCACTGCACGCCGAACGGCGCCATGGGATATTCGTCGAACACGTTCTGCCCGTCGTGGAGATACACCACGGGATAGCGGCGTGCCGTGTCGCGCTCGTAGCCCGGCGGCAGGCACACCACCACGTCGTGCGCGTGCGGCACGAACCGCGAGGCCACCGCGGGATAGCGCGTGAGCCCGCCCACGGCTTCGCCGGTCACGGCCTCCTGCACGAGCCCCGCGTGCACGGATCCCGTGTGCACCGGCGTGACACGCGACGGCGTGCGGCGGCGGATCATCCGGCGGCCTTCACGAGCCGGCGGAGGTCGTGCGCGATCCCGTCACGCCACCCGGTCCGGCGGGTCGTCGCCGGCGAGCGCGGCGGCGAGATTGCGGAGCGCGCGTTCTCCCATCGCGGTGCGCGTTTCCACGGTCGCGCTGCCGAGGTGCGGGAGCAGCACCACGTTCTCGAAATCGCGCAGATCCGGAAGCACCGTGGGTTCGAACTCGTACACGTCGAGCCCCGCGCCGGCAATGACCTCCTCGCGCAGCGCCTCTACGAGCGCGTGTTCGTCCACGATGTTGCCGCGCGCCGTGTTGATCAGCACGGCGTGCGGCGGCATGAGACGGAGCCGTTCGGCGTTCATGAGGTGGACCGTCTCCGGTGTGGACGGACAGTGGAGCGACACCACGTCCGACGTGGCGAGCAGCGTGTCCAGCGATACGGCCCGCACGGCGTCGGCGGGCCCGGCCGACGCGGGGTCGTCGATCACCGGTTCGCGCGGCGCCCACCACTGCACGCGCATGCCGAGCGCGCTCGTTGCGCGCCGCGCCATGGCCCGGCCGATGCGTCCGTAGCCGATGATGCCGAGCGTGCGGCCGCGCGGCGAATGGCCGAGCAGGTGCGTGGGACGCCAGCCGCTCCAGGCGCCGCTGCGCAGGTGCCGTTCGCCTTCGCCCAGGCGGCGCAGCGTCATGAGCACGAGGGCGAGCGCGAGATCGGCCGTGTCGTCGGTGAGCACGTCGGGCGTGTTGGTCACGATCACGCCGGCCGCGCGCGCGGCGTCGAGATCGATGTGGTTCACGCCCACGCCGAAGTTGGCGAGCACGCGCGCTCGGCGGCCGGCGAAATGCGCGGCCGTGATCCGGTCCGTCACCGTGCAGAGCACCGCGTCGGCGGTGCGCATGGCGTCGCCGAGCGCCGTGGGGGAGAGCGGCGTGTCCTGGCGGTTGAGCAGCACGTCGTAGCGCTCGGCGAGCTGCTGTTCGATCCCCGACGGCAGGCGGCGCGTGACGACGACCGTGGGCCGCGACATGATCACACGGACGGCGCGTTCTCGCGCCACCAGGCGGTGGCCGCGGCCACGCCGCTTCCGGGCGTGACGGCGATGCCGGCGTCGAGCAGGGCGAGCTCCACGCCCGCGAGTGCGCCGGCGAGCATGAGCTCGTTCACGTCGCCCATGTGCCCGATGCGGAACACCTTGCCGGCGAGCTGCGCGAGCCCCGAGCCGAGCGCGAGGTTCCAGCGGCGGAATGCGTGGTCGATCACCGTGCGCGCGTCGGCGCCGTCGGGCACGACGATGGCCGACACGGTGTCGCTGTACCATTCCGGCCGCGTGGCGCAGAGCGTGAGTCCCCACGCGTGCACGGCTCGGCGCACGCCTTCGCCGAGCCGGCGGTGTCGCGCGGCCACGTGCGCCATGCCTTCGTCGTGCAGCATGGTGAGCGCTTCGTCGAGCCCCCAGAGGAGCGACAGCGCGGGCGTGGACGGGAAGTAGCCCTGCGCGTTGTTGGCGCGCATGGGGCGGAGATCGAAGTACGCGCGCGGCGTGGTGATGCCGTCGAGCGCGTCCATCACGCGCGGGCTGCAGAAGAGGATGCCGAGTCCGGCGGGCAGCATGAATCCCTTCTGCGAGCCGGTGATCGCGCAGTCCACGCGCCACGCGTCCATGTCGAACGCGAGGCTGGCGATGGAGCTCACGCCGTCCACGAAGAGGAGCGCCGGATGGCCGGCGCGGTCCATGGCGGCGCGCACCGCGCCCACGTCGCTCGTGACGCCGGTGGCAGTTTCGTTGTGCACGAGCAGCACGCCGCGGATGTCGTGCGCGGTGTCGGCGCGGAGCGCAGCTTCGATCTGCTCCGGCGGCGCGCCCTCACCCCACGGGACGTCGATCACGTCCACGGTGTAGCCGAGGTTCTGCGCGGTCTGGATGAACAGGTGCGAGAACTGCCCGAAGCGCACGGCGAGGAGGTGCGCGCCCGGGTTCACGCTGTTCACGAGCGCGGCTTCCCACATCGCGCTCCCCGACGCGGGGAACACGAACGGCGACGCGGTGGTGCTGCCCACGATCGCCGGCAGGCGGTCGAGGATGCGGCGGGTGAGCGCGGGGAACGCGGCGGACCGGTGATCCTCCTGCGCGCGGTGCATGGCGCGGAGGAGGCGGTCGGGGACGTTGGTGGGTCCCGGGATATAGAGGTGATGGCGTCCGGACATGGGGGAAAGGTAGCCCATGGACGGGCGGGCCGGGTTCCGCCTGGGCGAGGCGGGTTGACAGTGTGGCCGGCCGGCGGATCTTGGTGGAGCGGGCGTACCGGCCGGCGGATGCCTCGGGCGGATTCCGTGCAGTGACGCGCCCGGCGCGTGCGACCGGTCCACCTCAAGAGAGCGAGGCGATCATGCGATCGACCCATGCGCGTACGATGCGATCTCCGGGATGGTGGGTGCTGGGTGTGATCCTCATGCCGGTCGCCCTGTCCGGTCAGGGCGCGGTGGTGCAGGTGGTGGATTCGAGCGGGGTGCCGATTCCGTTCGCGATCGTCGCCATCAGCGGCGGGACCAGTCGTCTGGTGGACAGTACCGGTCAGGTCCGTTTTACCGGCCTGAAGGGCAACAACCTCAAGTTGCGGGTGCAGCGCATGGGCTACACGCCTTTCGACGGCGCCGTAACCGTCGACGATGGGGTATTTCGCGTCGTGCTCGTCCGCATCACCCAGGAGCTGGAGGAAGTGCGTGTCATTGCTGAACGGAACACCCCTCTTTCCCGCAACGGCTTCTACGATCGTATGCTGCGCGTGCAGCGCGGGGCCATCGTGGGCGAGTTCATCACGCCCGAAGAGCTGAACCAGCGCAGGCCCATGCAGGTCTCGAACATTCTCACCGGCAGGAGATACGTGACGGTCCGCCGGGAAGGCGCGCGCGGCCGCGCCACGCTCGCCGGCCGCGGCGGGCAGTGCGGCATGACGATCCTGGTCGACGGCCAGCGGATGAACGGGGTGCTCCAACCAGGCCAGGGAGGGGGATACCGCGGGGACATGAACCTCACCATCGACGAACTCGTCGAAGCCGGCTCCGTCGCCGCCATCGAGATCTATGCGAGCATGGCCAACGCCCCCGCCGAGCTCATCCCGCTCACCGGCGGCGGGTCCTGCGGCATCATCGCCGTCTGGACCGGCGGGCGGCAGTAGACCCACGCGGGCGTCCGGATCCCGGGCGCCCGCGCGTGACCGCCCGCGCTCCTACCCGCCCCCGCCCGCTTCGCCCTCCGCGGGCTCGGCGTCCCCGTCGTCGTCCTCCTCGCCGTCCCGCTCCGCCTCCTCTGGCGCCAGCGCCTTCACCACCCGCCGGCAGAGCCGCGCCAGCCGTCCCCGCTGCTCCCCCGAGAGCGCGCTCATGATCCCGACCACCGCCTCCGCGCGCACGGGCGCGGCCTCGGCCAGCAGCGCCACGCCCGCCTCGCCGAGCTGCACCGTGGTGAAGCGCCGGTCCGTGGCCTGCCGCTCCCGCGTCACCAGGGCGCGCTCCTCGAGCGCGTCGATGATCGCGGTCATCTGCGCCTTGCTCCGCCCGAGCGCGCGCGCCAGCTCCTGCTGATGCTGCGGCCCCCGCGCCGCGAGCGTCTCCAGCACGCCGAACTGGCTGGCCGACAGACTGAACGGCGCGAGCGCCGCGTCCGCCGCGGCCGCGCTGAGCGCCGCCGCACGCTGCAGGCGGCTGTACGCCTCCACGGCCCGGCGCCGGCGGCGCTCCGATTTGTCCCGAGGTTTGGACGCATCCGACTTGCTCATCCCACTCCTCCGTGACTCATATTCATGCATCCGGATGAACGGATATGGCGACCCCTCCGCTCATTCGCACAGCCTACGCGTTCCGGTGCATACCCGCCAGCGGGTCGTTCGTAACGAAACGGTGTCGTACCACGGGACGTTCGCGCCGAAACCGCCCGCGCCCCCTCGCGCGGGACCTCCGCGCGCAGCAGATTCGCCGCACCCCCAGCTCGGCGCGCGCCGAGGGAGCTCACATGGCCGGACCCGACGCATCGACCCCTCGCCGCTTTTCCGACGGCGTCTCCCTCCACGAGCTCGTGCGCTACCTGCGCGAGGGCGTCTACATCATGGACGCCGACGGCGTGGTGCTCGATGCCAACCCGGTGGCGCTCGACCTGCTCGGCGTGCGCCGTCCCGACGACGTGCCCCGCACTCCGGTGCGCGACCGGCTGCGCCCCGCCGACCAGTGGCGCGCGGAGATGCAGGCGCTCGCCGACAGCGGCGCGATGCGCGAGTTCACGCGCGAGATCGAACGCCCCGACGGCTCCGTGCGCACGCTCCTCGATACCTGCTACGCGCGCGTGGACGACGGCGTGGTGACGTATCACGGCATCGTGGTGGACATCTCGGTCACCGACGCGCGCGATCCGGGCGCCGTGGGCGACGCGCATGCGCGCGACGAGGAGACCGGCGCCTACACCGCCGACTATCTCGACGCGCTCGACGTGCAGTTCGCCGCGCGCCAGGATGCCGCGCTCGGCGTGTGCGTGGTGCACATGGACACCGACGGCGCGCCCGTGGACGGCGAACATGCGCTCGAACGCATGACGCGGTTCCTGCTGCGGCACATCCGCGCCACCGAGGCCGTGGCCCGCGCCGCGCACGACCAGCTCGTGGTGGTGCTCCCCGATGCCGACGAGCGGGCCACGGAGATCGTGGGGCGGCGGCTGCAGCTCGCGGCGCTCCGGAGCGCGCCCTCCACCTTCCGGCTCGGATGGGCCGCGCGCCGCGGCGGCGAAGCGGTACACGCGCTGGTGGGCCGCGCGCTGCGTGATGCCGTGCCCGTGCGGGTGGTGGAGCGGCACTTCCAGCCGTCGCGGAGGCCCTGAGGGGGGGACGAGCGCCGGCGGGTGGATACTACGCCGCGGGGATGACCTGCAGACGACGTTCCCGCTCCGCGGCGAACGCGAAGCAGGCCAGGAGGTCGTCGTGCGTCAACTGCGGAAAGTCGGCCAGCAGTTCGGCTTCGGACATCCCTCCCGCCAGATAGCCCAGGACTTCGCCGACCGTGAGGCGCGTCCCGCGTACGCAGGGCTTACCGAAACGCACCTGCGGATCGACGGTGATACGGGCGAGGAGCTCCATTCCTGAACAATAGGTCCGATCGGCACGGAGCGCCAACCGGCGCGGAAGACGACCGGTCCCATCCGCATGCGGACCCCGTGTGCAACCCGCCGCCCCGGCGGCGTCTCCCGGGCAATCACCTCACTGGTTGCCTTTGCCGGAGAACCCATGCGCGCCTCCTTCGCCGTTCTGCTCACGCTCGTCGCGGCCTCGTCCCTGCCCGCCCAGGGCCGCGTCGTCGCGCCCTGCCCGCGCCCCGTTGACGCACCCGTCGTCCGCCCCTGCGCGTCCGCGGCCGTGGTGCGCGTGGCCACGTCCACCGTGGTCGAGATCACGGGCCGCGTGGCGCGCACCACGATCACCGAAACGTTCGAGAACCGCGGACGCGCGCTCGGCGAAGCCGACTTCTTCCACCCGCTGCCGGGCGGCGCCGCGTTCGAGGAGCTGCGCCTCGAGATCGACGGCGAGCTCGTGGCCGGCGACATGCTCGACGCCACCCGCGCGCGCGAAACGTACGAACGCATCGTGCGCGAGCTGCGCGATCCGGCGCTCGTGGAATGGGCCGGCCTCGGCCTGCTGCGCACGCGCATCTTTCCGTTCGGCGCGGGCGAACGCCGCACCGTGGTGGTGCGCTACCGCCAGGTGCTGCCGCGCGACGGCGACGCCCTCCGCGTGACGGGACGCCTCGCCGGCAGCGACGACCCGCGCGACGAACGCGCCACGGGCACGTTCCGCATCCGCTGGAGCGGCGATGCGCTCGGCGCGCCGTGGTCGCCCACACACGACGTGCAGCTCCGCCGCGCCACCGGCGAGCGCACCACGCACGACGCCGTGCTCACCGGACGCACGGGCGACGTGGTGGCCTATCTTCCGGTGCGCACCACATCGCGCGCACCCGTGGTGACCGTGCTCACGCACGTGGACAGCCGAGGCAGTGTGATCCGTGACGGCGACGCGCGCGCCGACGATCGCGGAGAACGCCACGCGCTCGTGATCGTGTCGCCGCCGCGCGAAACGCCGCGTCCCATGCCGCGCGACATCACGCTCGTGCTCGACGTGTCGGGGAGCATGCGCGGCCGCAAGATGACGCAGGCCATCGCCGCCGGACACGCGCTGCTCGAAACGCTGCGCACCGGCGACCGCTTCCGTCTCATCGCCTTTGCCGACGACGTGGAGGCGCACGCGCCCGAGCTCGTGGCGGTCACGTCGTCGTCGCTGCGCGCCGCGAAGCGGTGGCTCGACGACCTCGACGCGCGCGGCGGCACGAACATCGGCGACGCACTGCGCACCGCCCTTCGCCGCTCCGACACGCGCGACCTGCACGGCACCCGTCTTCCGCTCGTACTGCTCGTGACCGACGGACAGCCCACCACCGGGCTCCGCGCCGCCGCGATCCTCGACAGCACGCCCGTGTGGCGCGGCGACACGCGCGTGTTCACGTTCGGCGTGGGCGCCGACGTGGATGCGTCGCTCGTGGAACAGCTTGCGCTCGGCGGACGCGGCGCCGCGCACTTCGTGCGCCCCGAGGAGTCGGTGGAGCGCGCGGTCTCGCTCGTGGCGCAGCGTCTCGCCGCGCCGCTCCTCGCCGACGTGCGGGTCACGGTGGACGGCGGGCAGATGCGCCAACTGTATGCGCCGCACGGCGCGGATCTCATGGCCGGCCAGGAGCTCGTGTTCCTCGCCCGCTACACCGGCGCGGCGAGCGGCCGCGTGCGCGTGACCGGGATCAGCGACGGCGTCACGCGCACCATGCACGCGCCGTACACGTTCGCCGCGCGCGATACGATGAACGGCTTCGTGCCGCGGCTCTGGGCCGTGCAGCGTGTGGCCGCGCTCGACGCCGAACGCCGGCGCCACGGCGCGTCCGCGGAGCTCGACGCCGAACTCCGCGCGCTCGGCGAGCGGTACGGCGTGCCCACGCCGCTCACGTCGTATCTCGTGCTCGAGCCCTCCGCCGACCGGCGCCGCGACGGCGCGCCCATGCCCGTGGCACCGAGTGCGCGCGGCGGGACGGGCGCGAAGGTCGCCGCGCCCGCGCCGGCACCGATGCCGCAGAGCATGGCGTTCGAATCCGCGCGCCGCGCCGCCGAGCAGCGGAGCGTGGTCACGATGTCGGCCGCCGACGCCATGCTCGCCGCGGACGACGCGGCGCCGGGCACATCCGGCCGCACGCGCGTGGTGAAGGGCACGGTGTTCGATCTCGTGGATTCCACGTGGACCGACCGCCGGCTCATTACCGATCGGGCATGGCGGCCGGAGGTCACGGTGCGCGTGCGTCCGTTCAGTCCCGCGTGGCTGGCCGTGGCGCGCACGCTGCCGTCACTCCGGGAGCCGCTCGCGCTGGGCGACCGGGTGCGGGTGCGCGGCGCGCGGGCGCTGGTGGAAGTGGCCCCGGACGGCGTGGAGCAGCTCGACGCGGCCGTGCTCGACCGGCTGGCCGCTCGCTGGTGACCGGCCGCACCGGGCACCGGGTTTCCGGGTAGCATTACGCATGGACGACGTCGACCGCCTGTTCCGCCTCTATCATCAGCCGCTCGTGCGCTATCTCACGCGTCGACTGGGTGATCGTGACTGGGCCGAGGAGATCGCGCAGGAAACCTTCCTGCGCGCGCTCCGCCAGGAGTCGATCACGAGTGAACGGTCCTGGCTGTTCACGGTGGCCACGAACCTCGTGCGCGACGATGCGCGCAAGGCGCAGCGGCAGCGGGCGCGGCTCGAGCTGCTCGCCGCCGAGGAACGCGAACGGACGGCGGAACCGGCGAGCACGTCGCTGGAACGGAGCGAGGAACGCGCGTTCGCGCGGAAAGCGGTTGATGCGCTGGCCGAACGGGACCGGCTCGCGCTGCTGATGCGCGAGGAAGGGCTGGACTACGACGAGATCGCCGCCGCGCTCGACATCGCGCGCAGCTCGGTGGGCACGACATTGTCGCGGGCGCGTCGTCGTCTCGCGGAGCACTACGAGGCGCTGCAGGCGAGCGCGGAGGGACGGGATCATGTCACGGGATGACCTGAAGCACGCGGGACCCGATCATCCGGACGACGGGATGATCCACGAATGGCTCGACGGCCAGCTCGACGCCGACGAGAGCGCGCGTCTCGAGGCGCTGGTGGCCGCGTCGCCGGTGTTCGCGGCGCGCGTGGCGGACGCGCGCGGCGTGCTGGCCGCGGCGTCGCGCATCCTTGGCGCGCTCGATGACGTGCCGGGCGGCGTGCTGCCGGCGGGGGACGCGGTGCGGGGTGCGCTGGACGACATGCCGGGTGGCGTGCTGCCGGCGGGGGGTGCGGTGCGCGGCGGGGAACCCGATGTGATCGACATCGGGCGCGCGGCGCGTGGTGCGCCGGTGCGCCGGTCATGGCGGCGCTGGGGGAGCATCGCGGCGCTGCTCATGGTGGGCGTCACGGGGATCGTGCTCTCGCGGGACGGCTGGCTGGGCGACGACGTTTCCGTGCCCGTGAGCGACGCGGTGTCGCTGGAGGCGCCGTCCACCATGCCGTTGCCGGAAGCATCGCCTTTGCCGCCGGAGGCCGTGGCGCGCCCGGTGGCCCCGGAACCCACGGCGGTTGCCGGAGCACGGGCTGCCGGGGCATCGGTAGCCGGAACACCGGCTCCGCCCCCTCGCGCGCAGGCGCTGCGAGACGAAGCGGCGGAAGCCGCGCGGGCAAAGGCCGGACGTGCGGGCTCGGCCGCGCCCGGCGAAGCGGCGAAAGCGCTCGCCACCGATGACCGTGCGCGGCGCGGGGCGGATCCCGGCCCTCCGGCCGCGGTGCTGGCATCGCCGCCGCGCGTGGTGCCGTCGCCGGATTCCCTGCGGAGCCCGGTCGAGCGCACGGGGGAGCGGGTGGCCGCCGATCCGGCGCAGCGGCCCACGCTCCAGGTGCCGGCGGCTCCGCCGTCTCCCATGAGCGCCGCGGCCCGCGGTTTCGAAGCGCGGCAGGACGCGGCACGTGACGCGGAGGAAATGCGCGGGCTGGGGCAGACGGCCGTGTTCGCCGAGGTGGCGTCCGACATTCCGTCCGACGCGCTGGCGCTCGCCGTGCAGCGGGTGCAGTGCGCGCCGGTGTGCCGCCAGGTGCGTCTGGAGTTCGCCACCGACGGCCGGCTGCGGCGCTGGGTGCAGGCGATGGGTACGCGCGCGCCGGCCGACACCGGCCGCACGGCCGCGGCCGACATCGACACGCTCGCTCGGCTCGTGGATTCCCTCGCCCTCGCCGACCTGCCCGCGATGCTCCGGCTCGACGGCGGCAAGTGCGCGTCGGTGGGCGCGCTCCGGGAATCGCTGCGCGTGGAGTTCCGGCAGGGTGGAACGGGTACCCTGCGAAGCGTGATGGGGCTGCCGTGGTGCACTGACGGCACACACGCGCTCGATCAGGTGGCGCGGGCGGCGGAAGCGCTGGTCGACCGCCGCCTGGGGCCGGTGCGCGACTGACGCGACGCCCGGGAGTCTGCCCCGTTTCCCGTCAACGCGTTCTCATTTCCCCATCTGCGTACATCTGCGGCATCTGCGGATTCCCCGATGCCGCAGATGCCCGCAGATGCCCGCAGATGCCCGCAGATGCACGCGGATGAGGCGCTACCCCGCCGTCAGCATCCGCGTTTCGTCGTTCGTCAGCACCCAGAGCGAATACCCGCCGAGCATCGTGCCGATGGGGAACGCGAACAGTCCGATCGCCGAGGTCACCATGAGCAGGTAGCGCGCCCAGTTCCGCCGCGCCAGGAGCCCGATGCCCCCGATGATCTGCGGCAGCGACAGCACGGCCAGGATCATGCCGACGACCAGCCCGATGCCACCGACCACGAACCCGCTGCCCCCCTCGTTGGAGAAGAAGCCCACTAGGCCGAGTCCGATCGCGAGGAGCAGTCCGGCAAGCGCTCCGAGCGCGCCGAGCACGATGTTGGCCAGCGCCACGATTCTGAGATGGGTGTGCATCGTCGTCATCCCGTGGAAAGAGGAGGGTCGGGTCCCGCAGCGTTCCCCCTACGCCCTCACCGGCCTCCCGGTTTCGGCGCCAGCGACACCAGCGCCACCCCGCCCACGATCACCGACATGGCCAGCACACCGCGCGCCGGCAGCCGCTCGCCGGCCAGCAGCACGCCGAGCACCACCGCCACCGCCGGGTTCACGTAGGCGTACGTGCCCACCGCGCTCGGACTCGCCTTCCGGAGCAGCCACATGTACGTGCTGAAGCCTACCAGCGATCCGAACACGATGAGGTACCCGACGGCGAGCAGCGAGCGCAGCGACACGCCGTCGAGCGACAGGCGCGCCGGTTCGCCGGCGAGCACGCCGAGCGCGAGCAGCATCACGCCGCCCCACAGCATCTGCATGCCGCTCGTCATGGGCGCGTACGGCGCCTGCACGGCTCGGCGCGAGAAGAGCGAGCCCACGGTCCACGCCAGCGAGCCGATCGTGAGCACCACCGCGCCCACGGGATCCACGGGCGCGTTCCGCCACGAGCCGTCGGCCGGCAGCACGAGCAGGCTCACGCCCACGAGGCCGATCCCCACGCCGAGCAGCTGCGACATGGTGGGGCGCTGTCCGCGCGCGGCCTCCACCAGCACCATCCAGAGCGGCACGGTGGCCACGAGCAGCGAGATCATCCCCGACGGCACCCGCTGCGCCGCCCACGCCACGGAGCCGTTCCCCCAGAGGAGGAGGAGCGCGCCCACGATCGCCGCGTGGCGCCAGGCGCCGGCCGGCGCCGACGCGCGGCCGCGCCACACGCTCCATGCCACGAGCAGCCCGCCCGCGATGAGGAAGCGGACGGCGCCCATGAAGAACGGCGGAATGGTGTCCACCGCGAACCGCATCGCGAGATAGGTGGAGCCCCAGACCACGTAGATGCAGAGAAACGCGGCCACGAGCATCCACGTCGACGGTGCCTCGTCCGCCGACGCCGACATCGGTGGGGTCACGCCGTCTCGTCGGGGAATTGCGTGGGGATCGTGCGGGCGACGGCCACGAGCGCGGTGGCCGCCTTCGCGTGCATGAGCAGCGTGCCGAGCGGCCCGGTGAACTTGATCCGGCCGTGCGTGACGGCCGCGATGGGGTCGAGCGCGTCGAGCACCACGGCTTTCCACGTGTCGTAGTCGGCGCGCAGCACGAACGTGGCGTCCACGGTGTGCGGCGGCATGATCACGGCGGCCGCGCAGGTGCCGCGGTCGAGCGTGAGCTGCACGGCCGTGGCCGCGGGATAGCCCCAGGCCGGTGTGGCATCGAGCACGAGCGCCACGGGCCACGTCCAGCTCTTCGCGACGGCGGCATACCCCGCGTCGGCGTTGATGGCGTCACGGAACGCGTCGGCCCATTCGATCGAAAACGGTCGGAACATGCGAGTCAGGAGAGAGAAAGCGAAGTCGTCGCGGAGGACGGATGCACGGCTCCGCGCACACGCAGCGCGCGGCGGATGGCGTCACCGGCCGCCACGCCGCCCGCGAGCAGATACACGTAATACGTGTAGAATCGCCACCAGAGGAGCGAGGCGGCGAAGATGCCGCCGGGGATGGCGTCGGCGAGCGTGAGCGCGAACGCGCCCTCGATCACCCCGCCGCCGCCCGGCGCCGGCACGACCACGCCGCCGTAGAAGAGCGCCAGCGGCCAGAGCACGAGCGGCGCGAGCGTTTCCATGGTGAGCGGAAACGCGCGGTCGCCGAGAAACACGAGCGCCGGCAGCACGGCCACCTTGCCGAGCACGTGGAGCACCGACGCCCCGTACGCGGCGGCCATGCGCCGTGGATCGGCGTGACGGAGCGCCCGCACCGAGGTACGGAGCTGCCGAAGCTGCCGCTGCACCGCGCGCCAGCGGCCGGCGTGGAGCCCCACACGCCGCGCCCACGCCGGCGGCGGGCCGTGCGCGTTCCGCCGCGCCAGCACGAACCCGGCCGCGCCCGCGCCGAGCACGGCCACGGAATAGCCGCCCACGAGGCCGATCAGCCCCGTGACCGACGCGCCGCGGCCATGGAACAGGAACGCGAGCGCCAGGCACACCAGCGCCAGCGAACACATTTCGAGAAACAGCTCCAGGAACAGGATCAGCAGCCGGCTCGCGGTGGGCAGGCCGGCTTCGCCAAGCACGAGAAACCGCGCCGGTTCGGCGCCCGAGCGGGCGGGGGTGACACCGGCGGCGAAATCGCCGGCCAGGCACACCCGGAGCGCGGTCCCGAACGTGATGGGACACGACACGGCCCACGCCGACGCCTGGATCTTGAACGCCCGCGTGGTGAGTTCGCCGAGCATGATGGCGAGCGCGGCGGCGTGGGCCTGCCAGGCGAGCCACGGCATGCCGCCGTCCGGCCAATGGCGCGCCACCACCCACCCCGATGCGCCCATCATGGTCACGAACGACAGGAGGGTGAAGAACCGGCGCGCGGGCATCGAAAGGAACGGGTCGGAGACGGGTGGTAGCGGGAGAAAGGTAGTCGGTCGCACATTCAGAACGGGGCGCCGCCTTCCGGGTCGCTCCACGTGGTTTCCCTCCGTTATGGCTGAGGTCGCCAGCATGACCGCTCCCGTTTCCCGTCGCACGTGGCTGCGTTCAACATCGCTCGGCGTCGGCGCCGGACTCCTGCTCCCGTCGGCGCTGCCGGCCGCGGTGGAGCGCCTCGTCCCCACCGACGACCTTGCTTCACACGCGCAATCCGCGGCCGCGGCGCGTCATCGGAACGGCCCGGTGCGGCTCCAGTCCAACGAGAATCCGTACGGCATGTCGCCGCGCGCGAAGCAGGCCATGCTCGATGCGTGGGACGAACACAACAAGTACGGCAGCCCGAGCATCCGCGCGCTGCGCGACGCGTTCGCGGCGCACGCGGGCGTGCCGCCGGAGTACGTGCTGGTGACGCAGGGCTCGCGCGAGGTGATCTGCATTTCGGCGCTGGCCTTCGGAGGCCGCGGCGCGGACCTGCTCGCGGCCGATCCCACGTTCGAGGCGCTGTCGCAGTACGGCGAGCACATGGGATGTCTCGTGCACCGCGTGCCACTCACCGCCGAACACGCGCACGACCTGGATGCCATGGACCGCCGGCTGACCGCGTCGGTGGGGCTCGTGTTCGTATGCAATCCCAACAACCCCACCGGCACGCTCGTGCCCGACGGCCGGCTGCGCGACTACATCACGAGCACCGCGCGGCGCACCACCGTGCTCGTGGACGAAGCGTATCACGATTACGTGACCGACCCGTCGTACCGCACGATGACCGACCTCGTGCTGCGCGGCGAGAACGTGATCGTGCTCCGCACCGCATCCAAGATCCACGGCCTGGCCGGCTGCCGCATCGGCTTCGCGATCGCGCGTCCCGACATCATCGCGCGCCTGCAGGGATTCACCACCGGCGCGCCCAACGCGCTCGCGGCGCGCGCCGCCATTGCAGCGATCGCGGATACGGAATGGCAGCGCTTCTGCGTGGCGAAGAACACCGAAGGCCGCGAGATCCTGCGCGCCGCGCTCGAACGACTCGGCCGGCGACAGGCGCCGTCGCACACGAACTTCATCCATTTCCACGCCGGCCGGCCGGTCCCGCAGGTCCAGGCCGTGCTGAGCGAGAAGGGGTTCCAGGTGGGACGCCCCTTTCCACCGTACAACGACTGGGTGCGCGTGAGCATCGGCACGCCGGAGGAAATGGAGGCGTTCATCCGCGTGCTCCCCGAGGCGCTTCGCGCATGACGGATCCGTTGCTCCTCTTCGTGTACGGCACGCTGCGCCGCGGTTCGAACAACCTCATGGCCGAACGCCTCGCGAGCGAAGCCACGTACGTGGGCGACGCCACCGTTGCCGGTGTGCTCTACGACACGGGCGCGTTCGCGGCCTGCGTGGCTTCTCCGGATCCGGCGGACCGCGTGTTCGGCGAGGTGTGGGCGCTGCGCGCGAGCTCGGCCGATGCGCTGCTGGTGCTGCTCGACCAGTACGAGGGGTTCGCGGCGGACGAACGCTTCGGATCGCTCTTCCTGCGCATGCGCGTGCCGGTGCGCTTCGAGGACGGCAGCGAAGGAGAGGCGTGGATCTATCAGTACAACGAATCGCTGCATTCGGCCACGCCGGTGCCGTCCGGGGACTGGATGCAGCGGTAGAGGACGGGCGGGGAGTGTATTGTAGACGCGCGGTCAGCGTCCTTTCGTGCGCCGGGTCGCGGGTGCCGACAGCGGATCGTCGGGCCAGGGGTGTTTCGGATAACGCCCGCGCAGCTCCTTGCGCACCGCGAAGTAGCCGTCGCGCCAGAACCCCGCGAGATCGCGCGTGACCTGCACCGGCCGCTGCGCCGGCGACAGCAGATGCAGCGTGAGCGGCACGCGTCCGTCGCACACCGTGGGCGTGACGGTCCAGCCGAACACTTCCTGCAGCTTCACGGCCAGCTTCGGCGCCGCCGCGTCTCCGTAGTCGATCGCGATGCGCGACCCGCTCGGCACTTCCACGTGCGTGGGCGCGAGCCGGTCGAGCGCCGCGCGCCGCGTCCAGTCGAGACGGGAGAGCAGCGCATCGTGCAGCGCGTCGCCGGCGAGATCCTCGAAGCGGCGGACATCGTCAAGCAGCGGCCCCAGCCACGCGTCCGCGTCATCGAGCAGCGCGGTGTCGGAGACATCCGGCCAGCCGGCTTCGTGCGCGTGCAGGAACGCGAGCCGTTCGCGGAGTCGCTCCGCGGCGCGCGGCCACGGCAGCACGTGGAGACCGCGCCGGCGCACCACGTCGAGCAGCACGGCGCGCCGTTCGTGCGCGGGAATCTCGCGGAGCGGTGCTTCGTCGAGCACCAGCGCGCCAAGCTTCGTGCGACGCGTCGCGCGCAGACGTTCGGCGTCCTCGTCCCACGACACCGCGTGTTCCTCTCGGATGTCATCAGCGAAGAGCGTGCGGATCACGGCTTCGTCGACAGGCACGGCACGGGCCACGCGGTATTCCGGCGGCGCGCCGTCGAGTTCGGCGATCGCGAGCCAGGGAGCGCTTGTGAGTGCGTCGTGCGCGCCAAGCGCGGCGCCGATGCCGCTCCGGAGGAGAAAGCGGCTGCCCTGTGTAGCCCGCTGCCGCGCGATGCGATCGGGGTACGCGAGCGCGACGAGTTCGCCGCAGGCATCCGGCGCGCTCCGGTCGTCGCGCCACGGCACACCCAGACGCTGCGCCAGATCCCGGGCGTTCTCGCGCACGCGGCGCACGGCGTCCCGGTCCACCGTGGCCCCGTGCAGATCGTGGCCGAGCGACGCCGGTGCCACACCCTGCACGAGCTCCACGCGCAGCCGGAGATCCGACGGCGGCGGACCGCCCACGCCGCGCAGCACATCGCGTTCCTCGAGGCAGGCGGACACGATCGCGGCGAGCGTGCCCTGTCCGCGCGATTTCGCGTGCAGCATCATGTGCGCGAGACGCGGGTGCGCGGGGAGCGCGATCATGGCGCGGCCGTGCGGCGTGATGCGGCCGTGGGCATCGAGCGCGCCGAGCAGTGTGAGCAGCGTGCGTGCCTGGGCCAGTCCCGATGGGGACGGCGCGTCCAGCCAGCGCAGGTCGGCCGCATCGTGAACGCCGGCATCGGCGAGCTCGAGCGCGAGCGGCGCGAGATCCGCGTCGAGGATTTCGGGACGCGTGCGGGGCGGCAGCATGGCCTCCTCGTGTTCGTCCCAGAGCCGATAGCACACGCCGGGCGCGACCCGTCCGGCTCGGCCGCGTCGCTGATCCGCCGCCGCTCGGCTCGCACGCACGGTGTCGAGGCGCGACAGGCCGATGCGCGCGTCGAACCGCGGCAGGCGCGCCCGTCCCGCGTCCACCACCACGCGCACGCCTTCGATGGTGAGGCTCGTTTCCGCGATCGCTGTGGAGAGCACGACCTTGCGCGTGTCGGCCGGGGCCGGGGCGATGGCCGCATCCTGCGCGGCGAGCGACATCATGCCGAACAGTTCGTGCACTAGCACGCGCGGGTCCGTCATGGCGTCGGCCGCCGGCCGGAGCAGCTCCGCGGTGCGTCGGATCTCGCGCGCGCCGGGAAGGAACACGAGCACGTCGCCGTCGTGCGCCGCGAGCGCTTCGCGTGTCACGCGGGAGACCTGTGCTTCGATCCGTTCCTGCGGGCGCGGCGCGCGATGGTGCGTGGTCACCGGGAACAGACGTCCATGACTCCGGATGACCGGCGCGGCGCCGTGTGCGTCGGCGAGCAGGCGCGCCACGGCATCGCCGTCGAGCGTGGCCGACATCACGAGCACGCGGAGCTCGGGGCGCAGCAGCGCCTGCGTGTGCAGCGTGAGCGCGAGCCCGAGGTCGGCCGCGAGCGAGCGTTCGTGATATTCGTCGAACAGCACCGCGCCGATGCCGTCGAGCGTGGGGTCCGCGGCGATGAGGCGCGTGAGCATGCCTTCGGTCACGATCTCCACGCGCGTGCGCGCGCTCACGCGCGATTCGCCGCGCACGCGGTATCCCACGGTGGCGCCCACGGGTTCGCCGAGCGTACGCGCCATGTACTGTGCGGCGGCGCGGGCGGCGAGCCGGCGCGGTTCGAGCATGAGCACGCGCGCGTTCCCGAGCCACGCGGCGTCCAGGAGCGCGAGCGGCACGCGCGTGGTCTTGCCGGCGCCGGGCGGTGCCTCGAGCACGGCCACGGCGCGCGTGGCGAGCGCGTCGTGCAACGCAGGCAGGACGTCGTCGATGGGGAGGGAGGTCACGGGGGGTTCGGCGCGGAGGCGGTGCGCCATGCACACGAGGCCGGTCGGTGATCCGCTATGGCGCGAACATCGCCTGCAGGATGGCAAGAATGCGCGCCTGCGTGGGCGCGGCAAGCACCCCGAGCCGTTTCGTCAGCCGCTCGCGGTCGACGGTGCGCAACTGATCGAGCACCACGTGTCCCTGCTTGCCGCCGAACCGGCACGCCACGCGAAACGGGTAGGCATGGCTTCCCGTGGTCAGGGGCGCCACGATGAAGGTGCCCATGTGTGCGTTGAGCTCGTCGGGCGATACCACGACACACGGCCGCGCCTTGCGGATCTCGCGCCCGCGGGCGGGATCGAGCGCCACCAGATAGACCTCGCCCCGCCGGACGGGCGGATTCGTCACCAGACCCACTCGTCGTCATCGAAGCGCGTGGCACCGGGCGCGTCGAGCAGCCCCGAGGGCGTGACTTCCGCCGCGGCTTCGGCCCACCCGGCGCGCGGAGCCGCGACCGCGGAGATGACGAGCGCCCCCGCCTGCACGCGGATCTCCACCTCATCGGAGAGCCCCGCCTGTTCCAGCAGGGGCTTGGCGATGCGGACGCCGCGCGAGTTGCCGATCCGGACCAGTCGTGTCTTCATGAATGCCTCCGAAAGCCTTCGAGAAAGTAATTACAATGTAATTACTGCGTCCTCGTCCCGACAAGCCGATGGCCGAGTGTGCGCGATATTCACCGGGTCACCGTCGCCGCACCGGCAGCGGTGGCGGCGGGGCGAGCTGCTGCGTGATCCACCGCTGCGCGGCCTCGAGGATTTCATCGCGGCCGCGGCGCGCACCCTCCACGGTGGGCGTGGCCATGATCTGCGGCGCGAGGCCGAGCCGCTGGATGAACCGGCCGTCCGGATGCCGCACGTCGGACACGGGGAACGTGACGCGGATGCCGCCGGCGAGCGCGATCGTGCTCGTGCGTCCCACGGCGCCGGCGGTGGACGTGCCCACGAGCACGCGTCCGGGGCCGCTCGCGAGGCGCAGCGCGAGCAGTTCGCCGTCGCCGCTCGTGGTCGCGTCCACGAGAATCGCCATCGGTCCGGTGAACGGCTCGCGCGGCGCGGGCGGCGTCATGCGCGCGGTGCGCGTGAACTGCCGGGCCGGATCGAGCTCCGGCGTGCGCAGGGAGCCTCCGGGCGGCGCGACGAGGGTGCTGTATTCGTCACGCGCCCAGGCGCGCGCGTCGGCGTCGAGCACCGAGCCGGCCAGCCATGCCAGCGATTCGCTGCTCCGCACACCGCGTGCGTCCACGATCACGGCGGGCGCGCGCGCGAGGTCCGCCGGCAGCAGCGCGGACGCATTGTTCGGCGCCGCGCCGAGTCGCACGTGCACCACGCCGCCGGTGAGCGTGTCGATCGTGCGGATGGCGGCGCGCGGCGCGTCCACGGCCACCGACACGCCGTACATGAACTCCACCTCGCTGATCGTGCCCGTCTGCGCGCGCATGCGGAACGTGGCCTTCACGAGCGCGGGGCCGGATTCGAGCCACGACACGAACCGCTGGTCGCGCGACCACGCATTGGACGCCGGCATGAGCTCCCGCCACCGGCCGAGCCGCTTGTCGATCGGTTCGCCGCCGATGGCGAGCACTTCGTCGCCCACGCGCACACCGGTGCGCGCCGACGCGGAATCCGCGATCTCGATCACGATCGGCCGGCGATCCACGAGATGCAGCCGGAGCGGCGCGAATCCGGTGCGCCGTCCGAACTCGGGGTGATCGGAGGCGGTGATGTCCACCTGCGACGCATCGAGCGTGGCCGCGAACCGGAAGAGCGCGGCCGCGTATTCGCGCGCCGACGTTGCGCGTTCGATGTCCGGCAGCGTGCGCGTGAAGGCTTCGTCCCATGATTCGTCGGCCATGGGCAGATACGGATTGAACGCGCGCACCGTGCCCCAGAGCTGCGTGACCGCGAGCAGGCGTTCGGGGTGCGGCGGATACGGCGCGCCGCCCGCAGGCGATGCGCCGACCGCGGCAGACGCGGCGAGTCGGGGCGAAGGCATACGTACCGGCACCCGCACGCTGCCGCGCGCGATGGCGAGGGCGAGGGCCGTGGCCTGGTCGCTCGTATCGGGGACCAGGGCGCTCGCGACGCCGTCGCTCGTGAGCACGGTGTCGGCACGCGCGGGCACGGCGCGTCCGTCGGGACGGAGCAGTTCCTCGGTGCGGATGCGGGCGTGGAACCCGCCGCCGAGCGGCACGTGCACGGCCTGCGCGTCGGATCGCAGCACCCCGCTCCCCGTGGACACGAACACCGCCTGCCCCTCGGCGTGGAGCGTGAAGAGCGGCGCGGGCACGATCGTGGCGTCGTTCACGATCACCACGAGCACCGGCGGACGGTACGGATCACGCGCGCGGAGCGGGGCGACCACGCGCGCGAGCGCCGTGTCGGTGGACGCGCTCGCCGGCGTCTCTGCCTGCACACGCGGCCCGGTGGTCAGCGACCAGGTCGATGCAGCCGAGCCGTTCGCATCACCCGGGCCGGCGTGTGTGAGCCGGCGGCGGGCCGGACGATCGAGCGTGCCGTCCGGAAGCGGAAACTCGGCGTCGTTCGGCGCACGTGCGCGCCATGCCGCGTCCCGCACGCGTCCGGAGTCGGCGCGGAGATCGAGCACGGCGACGGTGCGCGGCACCTGCCCGCCGAGCTGCGTGCGCACGGCCTGGAGATCACCGTCGGGCCCGATCTGCACCGGGCGCGCCACGACGAGGCTGTCCGGTGTGAGCAGGAGTGCGCCGGCGGCGAGTCCGCGCGGGGTGCCGAGCGGTGCGGTGGTGTCTCCCACCACGCGCGTGTCCGCGTCGGCGAGTTCGTCGAGCATCACCTGCACGGCGCGCGCGAACGCGGCCGCATCGCCGGCCGAGCGGGCGCGGTCCACGTGCCGCAGATACGCCGTATCCCACGCCCCCGCGCGGTCCGCGACCTCCGGATGGAACCACCGCACCGCGTGCCACACCTCGGCGAGACGCACGAGGCGCGTGACGCCGTCCTCGTCGCTCGGCGCCGTGGCCGCGGACGACGGGGCTTCCCAGGGCGCGCGCGGTTCCGGCGCAACCTCCGCCACCGGCGCCGGTTCGACCGGGCGCACTCCGAACGGCAGCCGGCTGCACGCCGCCAGCAGACAGACGGTGGCGGCGGCGAGGGGCGCGAGTGCAGCGTACGGGGGGCGTGTCATGTCGAAGCGGGGTCGAAGCGATCCAGGGGAGATCCGTGTGCGTCGTGACATACCCCGCCCACGACGTGTTGCGCCGTCACGGCGTACGGACCGTCCGCGCGCTCCGCAACCTCCTCACCGGTGCCACCGGCGTCAAGCGATCGCATGCCCGAATCCGTCACGGAACGACTCTACTACACCGACAGCGCGCTCATGTCGTTCGACGCCGCGGTCCTCGATGCCGGCGCCGACCGCCGGCACGTGCTCCTCGACCGTTCGGCGTTCTACCCCGCCTCCGGCGGACAGCCGCACGACACGGGCACGATCGCGGGGTGCCCCGTGACCGATGTCACGGAGGAGGGCGATACGGTGGTGCATCACCTCGCCGCACCGCTGCCACCGGATACGCAGATCGTGTCCTGCACGGTGGACTGGCCGCGCCGGTTCGATCACATGCAGCAGCACAGCGGCCAGCATCTCCTGTCGGCCGTGCTCGAGGACCGGTTCGGCTGGCCCACGGTGAGCGTGCACATCGGCAGCGAGACGTGTTCGGTCGACCTCGCCGCGGAGACCGTGTCCGCCGACGCACTTCGTGACGCCGAACGTCTCGTCAACGCGCATGTGACGGAGGACCGCGACGTCACGATCACGTTCGAGGATGCCCGGGCCGCGACCGGGCTGCGCAAGCCGAGCGACCGCGACGGGCTGCTCCGCATCGTCACGATCGCGGGGCTCGACCGGAACGCGTGCGGCGGCACGCACGTGGCGCGCACCGGCGCGATCGGTCCCGTGCTGCTTCGCCGCACCGAGCGCACGCGCGGCACCACGCGGGTGGAGTTCCGCTGCGGCGCGCGTGCCGTGGCGCGGGCTCGGCGCGATGCGGAGCTGCTCCAGCAGATGGCGGCGCTCTTTTCCGCGTCGGTGGACGATCTGGCGCCGCTCGTGACCACGCTGCACGCGGATCATCGGGCCCTGGACAAGGAGCGTGTCCGGTTGCACGAGCAGCTCGTTGCCTATGAGATGCGTGCGCTGTACGACGCCACCGCGCCGGATGCGCAGGGCCGCCGCACGCATGTCGTGATCACCGACGCGCCCGTCAAGTCGCTGCAGCCGGCCGCGCAGCAGTACGTGAAGGGCGGCAACGCGGTGTATCTCGCGGTGAGCACCGGGGCGCCGGCCGTGCTGCTGGCCGCGAGCGACGACAGTGCCATCGACTGCGGCCGCATGCTCCGCGACGCGCTTGGTGTCGTGGGCGGCCGCGGCGGGGGGACGACGCGTCTCGCGCAGGGGAGCGCGCCGTCCGCAGAGGCGGCGCTCGCGTGTCGTGATCGCGTGGTGGATGCGATCGCGGGGGCGTGATCCGCCGAGGTGTTCCGGGTTTCGTTCCATCTGCGCACATCTGCGTCATCTGCGGATAACAACCAATGATCCGCAGATGACGCAGATGTGCGCAGATGGAGATGTGCCGGAATGTCTCAGGGGCTTTTGATGATTTTCAGACGGGAAATGTAGGGAGTGTCGTCGCTGTCCAGCAGCACCGTGTACAAATGGTCGTCACGAATGTGGACCACCGGAGCAATGCGCGACTTTCCCAACGGAAGAGGTTCGGGCATCGTCAGACGGCCCAGATACACTCCGCTCTCCTGGAAGACGTCCATCACACCCCCTGCCGGCACACCGGCCACATCCGGAAAAACCAGCACATGACCCGCGTTGTCGGGCAGAATGCGATGCACGACCGGCTTGGTGGCGGGAAGCGCTTCCAGATATTCCGACAGAACGGCCGGGAGGTGCTCGTATTCCCGTCTGATCAGTGCGCGTTCCGTCTCGCCAAGTGCGGCAGCGGTCGCGGGCAGGCCGAATACGAGTGTCGTATCACCCTGCAGAGTACGGCGATAGATGCGATACGCCTGGGAATGGGCAAACCAGATGATACCGGTCCGTTCCATCCCCACCACCATGCTGCCGCTGAAGTGCGTCTCGGGCATCCCGCCGCTCGGCAGCATGGGCCACTGGTGCTCGAGCGGTGGCAGGGAATCCGCGTGTTCGAAATCGGCGTGCAGTCTGACCGGATGAAACTGGATGCGCGCTCCCATGCGTCCGTCCGGTGACGCCAGCCTCCAATCGAGGTAGCTCCCGTCGTCAAGGGCGAGGCTGGGCGACGACGGTGAATACCCGATCGTCTTCCGCCGATGACTCTTGAGGAAGGTGCCGTCCGTCGAAAACGCCGAATACCGGGTTGCTCCATCATCGAGAACCCAGAGCGTATCTCCCGGACCGAACGACAGGGATCTCGCACCCGCGAACTCTCCGGGGCCCATCCCGCGACGGCCGATGCGGTGCGTGAAGGAGCCCGAACGATCGAAGACGCGAATCTCCTGGGAGAGCCAGTCGAGCACATAGATCGCGCCTCGGGAATCCACGGCGATGGCCATGATCTGGCCGAACTCCACGGCATCCGCGCTATCGCCGCCGGTGGAACCCAGTCGCAGATCTTCCTCGAGTCGCCATGCCGTTGCCGCGGTCCAGCGCGGACCGCCTGCGTTCAGGACTTCCCTCGGATTGGCATCGGACGCTCTGCCGGCCGATGATGCCGGCGCACGATCGCCGCACCCCATCGTCAGCGAAACGAGCCCGCACACCAGGAATACCGCTCGACGCGAAACGATCGGATATCGGAGCGCCGGGCGCTCGTTCGATTCGGACGACGACATGGAGAGCAGGAGGCACCTCGCAGAGAACGCCGCGATCAGGAACAGCAGGGCCGAGTGCCAAGCTGTCGGTCCGAACTCCATTGTGCAACATGCTCGTCCCGACGAGGGACGAAACGCGGTTGCCGAGGTCAAGTGACGGATCTGCCGTGTATACCGATGGCGGAGACCGACCGAACTCATCATCTTGCTCCCAACCCTCATACCGGAGCCTTCATGCGTCTGCGTTTCCTGTCGTTCGCCCCGGTCCTGCTGGCGGGTTCTCTGCTCGCGCCGGATGCCCAGGCCCAGGACGCGCGGTTCGGCGTCTACCTCGGTTCGTCGATCGCCACCATTCGGCAGGGCGGCCCCCTGCTCGAATCCGAGATTCTGGATATCACGACGAAGCGTCGCGTGGGATTGCAGGCCGGGCTCTGGGCGCACTTCCCGATCACCGATCGAATCGGCTTCCAGCCGGAACTGCACTATACACAGAAAGGCGCGCGGTTCACGTTCGGGAACCCGGCGGGCGAATCGGCCGAGACCTCGGCCGCGATCGACTATCTCGAGGTGCCGCTCCTGATGCGATTCGACCTCGCGGAGCGCACCGCCCGGACGCGGCCGTTTTTCGTGGCCGGCCCCACGGTGGGGCGCTGGGTGCGCTGCTCGGTCACGTTCTCCTACGGCCCGATCCGCGACACCGAAGGATGCGAGGACGAATCGGGCCGCGGGGAGGGAGGACTCAAGTACGTCGACGTGGGCGCGACCATCGGCGGCGGGGTCGCGCTGCGTGCCGGCGGCCTGCCCATCACTCTGGGACTTCGGTACACACGCGGATTCACCTCGATGTCGAGGCTCCAGGACGACGAGGCGCGCAACAGCACCATCTCGCTCCTGCTGGGACTCGGGTTCCGGGGCGGCGACGCGGCCTCGCGCTAGTTTTCCTCCATGCCGATCTCCCGCCCCGCTCCCGACGAACATCCGCCGTTCATGGGCGGATACGTTCAGGAGGCCGACGCCGCGCTCGAACGCCACGGCCTCACGCACCTCCTCGATCTGCTCACGCGCCAGCCGAATGATCTGGCCGCGCTCGTGAGCGGCGTCTCCCACGCCGACGCCCACTCCCCGTACGCGCCCGGCAAGTGGACGCTGGTGGAGTCGCTCCTGCACCTCACCGACACGGAACGGGTGTTCGCCTATCGCCTGCTCCGTGCCGCGCGCGGGGATCGCACGCCCCTCCGGGGGTTCGAGCAGAACGAGTGGGTGCCGCTCTCGGGCGCGGCCGGCCACACACTGGACGACGTGGTGGCGGAGTTCGGCGCCGTACGCGCCGCCACGATCGCGCTGGTCCGGCCGCTCGACGAGGACGCCCTCGCCCGCCGGGCCGTGGTCAACCGCGAGGACGTGTCGGCCCGGGCGCTCGCCTGGGCGATCGCGGGTCATGCCGACCATCACCTCCGGCTCACCGCCGAGCGGTATCTCGGACGCTGAGGGCCCCGGCGGCCTCCGGAATTGGCTAACTTTCAGGTTTGGGCGCGATTGCGCCCCTTGACCGTTGCCCGCTCTTTCGGAGTGATCCGTGTCCGTTTCCGCTGCTGCCGTGTCCCCCGCCACGATGCGCCTGGCCATCGATACCGTGCGCACCCTCGCCATGGACGCCGTCCAGCAGGCCGAATCCGGACATCCGGGCACGCCGATGGCGCTCGCGCCGCTCGCCTACGCGCTCTACACGCGCCACATGAAGCACGACCCGGCGCACCCGGACTGGCCCGACCGCGACCGCCTCGTGCTCTCGGCGGGCCACGCGTCCATGCTGCTCTATGCGTCGCTTCACCTCGCCGGCTACGAGCTGTCGCTCGATGAGATCCGCGCCTTCCGCCAGTGGGGCTCGAAGACGCCCGGCCACCCCGAGTACCACGACACGCCGGGCGTGGAGACCACCACCGGCCCGCTCGGCCAGGGCATCGCCAACGCCGTGGGCTTCGCGCTCGCCGAACGGCACCTCGCGGCGCGTTTCAATCGCCCCGGGCATGACATCATCGATCACTGGACGTACTTCATCGCCGGCGACGGCTGCCTCATGGAAGGCATCTCGCACGAAGCGGCGTCGTTCGCCGGCCACTTCAAGCTCGGCAAGCTGATCGGCTTCTTCGACGACAACCGCATCACGATCGACGGTCGCACCGATCTCACGTGCAGCGACGACGCGGCCGCGCGGTTCACGAGCTACGGCTGGCAGGTGCTGCGGCTCGACGACGTGAACGACCAGGACGCGATCGACCGCGTCATCGCCGACGCGAAGGCGGACACCGAACGCCCCACGCTCGTCATCACGCGCACGATCATCGGGTACGGCGCACCCAACCGGCAGGACACGGCCAAGGCGCACGGCGAACCGCTCGGCGTGCAGGAGATCGCGCTCACCAAGGAAGCGTATGCGTGGCCGAGCCGCGAAGCGTTCCACGTACCCGCCGAGGCCGCGGCGCACTGGCAGGACGCGGTGAGCATGCGCGCGCGGGCCCGCAACGAGTGGCTGAGCCGATGGGACCGGTACGAGACGCAGCACGCGGAGCTCGCGGCCACGCTCGAGCGCCGGCTGCGCGGCGAGCTGCCCACGGGATGGGAGGAAGCGCTGCCGTCGTTCGACGCGGCCACGGGCGCGGTGGCCAGCCGCGCGGCGAGCGGCGCCGTGCTCGCGGCGCTCGCCCCTGCACTGCCCGAACTGCTCGGTGGATCGGCCGACCTCACCGGGTCCAATCTCACGCAGCTCAAGGGCGAAGTACCGTTCACCGCCGAGCATCCGGAAGGGCGCTACATCCACTACGGCATTCGCGAGCATGCCATGGGCGCGATCATGAACGGCATCGCGCTGCACCGGGGCATGATTCCGTTCGGCGGCACGTTCCTGGTGTTCGCCGATTACATGCGGCCGGCCATCCGGCTCGCCGCGATCATGCAGCAGCGCGTGATCTACGTGTTCACGCACGACTCCATCGGGCTCGGCGAAGACGGACCCACACACCAGCCGATCGAACACCTGTCGGCGCTGCGCTGCATTCCCGGGCTCACCGTGCTCCGTCCGGCGGACGCGGCCGAAGTGGTGGAATCGTGGGCGATCGCGCTCGCGCACACGGGCGGCCCCGTGGCGCTCGTGCTCTCCCGCCAGAAGCTCCCGTGGCTCGACATCGCCGAACGCGCGCAGATGGGCGTGCGCCAGGGCGCCTACGTGCTGCAGCAGACGGACGGGGGCGAGCCGCAGGTGGTGCTCATCGCCACGGGCAGCGAAGTGAGCATCGCGCTCAACGGCGCGGCCATGCTCGAAGCAGAGGGCGTGCGCGTGCGTGTGGTGAGCGCACCGAGCCTCGAGCTGTTCGCCGCGCAGGATGCGACGTACCGGGCGCACGTGCTGCCGGCCGGCGTGCCGCGCGTGGCGGTGGAAGCGGCGCACCCGATGTCGTGGCACCGCTGGGTGGGCGACACGGGCGCAATCGTGGGAATCGAGACGTTCGGCGCGAGCGCGCCCGCGGGGGTGCTCTACCGCGAGTACGGCATCACCGCGGAGCGGATCGCCGAAGTGGCGCGGGGGATCGTGCGGGGGTGAACAGCAAAAGAATCCGCAGATGACGCAGATGACACAGATGGATCGGTATGTACACCTACTACATCACTGATCCTTGAATCATCAGTTTTTTTATCTGTGTCATCTGCGTCATCTGTGGATTCTTTTGCTGTTGCTGTTGTTGTTGCCCTCCGCGATCACCCTGCCCGCTTGGAATACTGCCGCACCGCCAGCGTCATCACGCCCACGCCGGCTACCGCGAGCCCGAGCAGCGTGGGCCCCACCTCGGCGAGCCCGCCGCCCCGCACGAGCACGGTGCGCATGATGAACACGAAGTACTTGACGGGATTCGCCATCGCGACCCACTGCGCCCACGCCGGCGCGGATTCGAGCGGCGTGAAGATGCCGCTCAGCAGCAGATAGAGGAGCAGGATGAAGAAGGCCACGAACATCACCTGCTGCTGCGTGCGCGCGATCGTGGAGATCAGCAGTCCGATGCCGAGCGCGACCACGAGATAGACGCCCGCCGAGAGGAACACGAGCGGCACGCTCCCGCGCGTGGGAATGCCGAACACGAACACACCCACCGTCATGCCGAGCGAGAACGTGACCATCGCGAGCAGCCAGAACGGCAGCAGCTTGCCGATGAGGAATTGGGTGCGCGAGATCGGCGTGACGTTGAGCTGTTCGATCGTGCCGAGCTCCTTTTCGCGCACGATGTTCTGCGCCGTGAGCAGCAGGCCGATGATGGACGTGAGGGATACGAGCAGGCCCGGCACCATGAAGTGCTTGTAGTTGCCCGACGGGTTGAACCAGCGGCTCGCGCGCAGGTCGAGCGGCGGGCCGGCTCGCACCATGGCCTCGGCGGACCCCGATCCGAGATCGCGCGTCACGTCGGCGAGGATCGCCAGCGCGGCCGTTTGCAGGATACCGGCCGACGCGCCTTCCTCCGCGTCGAGCGACAGTTGCACGGCCGCGTGGCGTGTACGCGCGAGGTCCCGTTCGAAGTGTCGCGGAATGCGGAGCACCGCGCGCGCTTCGCGGTCGAGCAGCGCCGCTTCCACGCCAGCGTCCGTCGGGGCGACGCCCACCACGCGAAACCGTCCGCTGCCGTCGAGCCGGTCGATCACCTGGGCGGACAGCGCGGACCGGTCCTCGTCCACCACGAGCAGCCGTGCACGCGGCACGTCGAACGTCGCGGCGTTCGACAGGATCAGGAGCTGCATGACGGGAATCACCAGGATCTGGAAGACCGTGGCCGGATCCCGGAACACCTGCAGGAACTCCTTGCGAACGAGAAAGCGGATCACGCGCATGTGAGTCTCCGTCAGTCGAGCCGCACGGAAAGACGCCGGATCCCCGCGGCCAGGAGCGCCGCGGTGAGACCTGCCACGATAAGCGTCTCCTGCCAGAGCGTGGCGAGACCGGCGCCCTTGAGCATGATGCCGCGCACGATCACCAGGAACCAGCGCGCGGGCACCACGTTGGACAGCATGCGGAGCGGCGCGGGGAGGGAATCCACGGGGAAGATGAAACCGGAGAGCATGATCGTGGGAAGCAGCAGGCCGCCGAGCGCGGCCAGCATCGCGGCGCGCTGCGTGCGGGCAGCCGTGGAGATCACGATGCCGATGGAAAGCGTCGTCAGCACGTACAGCAGGCACTCCGCGAGCAGCAGCACCAGACTGCCGCGCACCGGCACGTGGAACACGACGCGGGCGGCGGCGAGCACGATGCTCACGTTCACGAGGCCGAGCACGGCGTACGGCACCACCTTGCCGAGCACGATCGTGGACGGACGGAGCGGCGAGACGAGCAGCATCTCCATCGTGCCCATCTCCTTCTCGCGCGTGATCGCGATCGCGGTCATCATGGCCGACACGATCGTCACCACCAGCGCGATGAGCCCGGGCACGAAGAGATTCGCGCTCTCCAAGGTGGGATTGAAGCGCATGCGCGTTTCCACCGTGATCCGCGGCGATGTGCCCGCACCGCGCGGCGTCGACTCGGCGTGCCAGCGACGCACGATGGCCTCGGCGTAGGCCGCCATCGCGCTCGCGGCGTTGGGATCGCTGCCGTCGGTGATCACCTGCACCGGGAGCGGTTCCGTGCGCCCGAGGCGCCGTTCCACACCCACGGGAAGCACGATCGCCTGCCGGTATGCGCCGGACGCGAAGCCGTCGGCCAGCGCGTCGGTGGTGGGCAGGACCGCGCGGAGATCGTAGCGGTCCGCGGCGGCGAAGCGTGCGATCAGGGCGCGCGTGGCGCCGTCCGGCGCGGGGTCCACGAACGCGGTGCGGATGCCGCGCACGTCGGTGCGGATGGCGAAGCCGTACAGCAGCACCTGCACGAGCGGGAGCAGCAGCAGGATGACCAGCGTCTGCCGGTCGCGCAGCACGTGCCGTGTTTCCTTGATCACGAGTCCGCGCAGCGCGGCGCCGATGCGTGACCCGCTCATGCCGGCGCTCCCGGACGCGTGAGACGGAGAAACACCTCGTCGAGCGACGGCGCGCCGAAGCGCGTCTTCACGTCGCCCGGCGTGCCGGCGGCCGCGATGGCGCCGTCCACCATGATGGTGAGGCGGTCGCAGTACTCGGCTTCGTCGAGATAGTGCGTGGTGACGAGCACCGTGGTGCCCGCGGCGGCCGTCTCGTAGATGAGCTCCCAGAATCGGCGGCGCGTGATCGGGTCCACGCCGCCGGTGGGTTCGTCGAGGAACAGCACCTGCGGGTCGTGCAGCATGGCCACGGAGAAGGCGAGCTGCTGCCGCCAGCCGAGCGGCAGCCGGCGCACGAGATCGCGCCGCGCGTGATGCAGGCCGATGCGATCGATCAGCGCGCCGCCACGCTCCCGGATCGCGCGGTCGTCGAGACCGTAGATGCCGCCGAACAGCGTGATGTTCTCCTGCACGGTGAGGTCGTCGTACAGCGAGAATCGCTGGCTCATGTAGCCGATGCGGCGGCGCACGCCCTCGGCGTTGGTCGCGATATCGAGACCGGCCACGGTGGCCGAACCGCTGGTGGGTGCGAGCAGCCCGATCAGCATGCGCATGGCGGTGGTCTTGCCGGCGCCGTTCGCGCCGAGAAAGCCGAACACTTCGCCGCGGCGCACGGAGAAGGTGATCGCATCCACGGCCGTGAACGTGCCGAACCGGCGCGTGAGGGTGCGTGCGTCGATGGCGAGCGTGTCGATGACGAGCGTGTCGGGCATGGAGGTGCCGAACGCGGCCGCTTCAGGTGTGCGCGGGGCGTGTTCGCCCGGCATCAGGCGGCCTGTCGTTCGTCGCCGGCGAGCTGCATGAACACGTCTTCCACCGTGGCGGTGATGGGTGAGAGCCGCACGTCGTGCAATCCCCGTTCCGCGAGCAGTGCGCCGAGCTCGACCACGAGCGCGGACGGCGCGATATCCGTGCGCCGGTCGCTGTAGTGCAGCACGTCGCCGAACGGCCATACCGACGCGGCGTGCGGAAACGCGCGCAGCACCGAGAGCAGCGCGAGCCGTTCCGCGCCGGAGACGGCGAGAAGCGGCAGCGGATAGCCGGCCGCGAGTCCGTGCGGCGTATCGATCCGGAGCAGGCGGCCGTTCTGCATGAGCGCAACGCGGTCGCAGCGCGCGGCTTCGTCCATGTACGGCGTGGACACCACGATCGTGAGGCCGCCGTCGCGAAGGCGCGCGAGCAGCTCCCAGAACTCCGCGCGCGAGACCGCATCCACACCGGTGGTGGGTTCGTCGAGCACCAGCAGTTCGGGTTCGTGCACGAGCGCGCAGCAGAGCGCGAGCTTCTGCTTCATGCCGCCGGAGAGCGCACCGGCGCGGCGATCGGCGAAAGGCGCGAGCTGTCGCCAGATCGGCTCGATGATGCGCATCCCCTCGGCCGGTGTGGTGCCGAACACGGTGGCGTAGAACGCGAGATTCTCCGCGGCGCTCAGGTCGGGATACAGCGCGAACCGGCCGGGCATGTATCCGATGCGCCGGCGGAGCGCGCGGTAGTCGCGTACCACGTCGAGTCCGAGCACGCAGGCTTCCCCGTCGTCCGGCACGAGCAGCGTCACGAGCGTGCGGAAGAGCGTGGTCTTGCCGGCGCCGTCCGGTCCGATCACGCCGAACACTTCACCGTGTGTCACGTCGAACGTGAGTTCGTGGAGTGCGGTGACGGCGCCGAACCGTTTTTCCAGCGCACGGACGGAGACCGCGGGTTGGGGACGGCCGTCGGGATCGCGTGGCATGGATCAGTCCTGCCGGCTCGCCGTGGCGCCGGCGGCAAGCACGAGCTCGCCCGGCATGCCGATGCGAAGGCGTCCGTTTTCGTTCGGCACGATCACGGTCACGGCGTACACCTGCGTCACGCGTTCCTCGCGCGTCTGGATCGGCGTGGGGGTGAACTCCGCGGCCGCCGCGATCCAGGTGACGCGTCCCGGCAGGGTGCGCAGCGCACCGGCGCCGTCGTCCACCTGCACCGTGACCGTCTGCCCCAGTGTCACGGCGTGCAGTTGCGCGTCGGAGATGTACGCGCGCAGCACGAGCGAATCGAGCGCCGCGACCTTGAGGAGCGGTGCGCCCGTCACCACGGACTCACCGGGTTCGGCGTAGCGGGCGAGCACCACGCCGTTGATCGGGCTTCGGATGCCGGCGCGGTCCAGGCGGTCGAGGAGCTGCGCGCGCTGCGCGGTGATTGCGGCGAGCTCGTGGCCGAGCGCCCGGTCCGCCGACTGATTCGCAAGCACCTGGTCGGCGAGCGTGGCCGCGTCTCGGCGCTCGCGATCACGTTGCAGCGTGGTGGCCGCGCCCGCGGCGGCGAGCCGTTCAGTGCGCGCGGAGAGATCGGCCGCGACATCCGCCTGCGTGCGAAGGGCGCGCCCCTGCGCCGCGAGCTCGGCGCGGCGTGCGGTGAGCACGGCCAGGCGCGCGTCGAGTTCGCTGCGCTGCAGTACGAGCGGCACCGTGTCGACCGTGCCGAGCAGGGCGCCGGCCGAGATTGCGTCTCCCTCGCGCGCGGTGAGGGCGAGCAGACGGCCGCTCACTTCGGCGCTCAGCGTGAGTTCGGTGGCTTCGAACCGGCCGTTCGCATCAGCGGGAGGCGGGCTGCACGCCGCGAGCGCGCCGGCGATCAGGAGGGCAACGTGGGATCGGGGCATGATGTGAGTTCCGTGGATCAGCGCAGCGGGAGGCCGAGCGTGGTGAGCAGGCGGGCGCGGGCGTATTCGAGTTCCACCGCGTGACGGCGCGCGGTGAAGCGTGCTTCCATGAGCGCGGTGCGCGTGGCGATCCAGGCCGCAGCCGTGGCGGCGCCTTCCTCGTATTCGAGGCGGGCCACGCGTTCCACGTCGGCGCGGGCGGCGATCAGTTCCGCGTCGCGAGCACGCGCGGCTTCGAGGCGTGCGATCTCCTCTCGGTCGGTCGCGGTTGCGCGGTGGAGTGCCTCGGCGAACGCGCGTTCCTCGAGATCGGTAAGACGCTGCTGCACATGCAACTGTTCCTCGCGTCGCTGCACCGTGCCGCGTTCGAACGGCTTCCACGAAGCGCGCACGCCCACGATGTAGAACGGGTCGGTGTCGGTGGCGAGCTGGTTGAGACCGGGACGGCCGACGCCCGCCTGCGCGAACGCGCTGAGCCGCGGACGGTTCTCCACCTGCACGGCGCGCGCTTCCTCCGCGATGCGCCGGCGCGTGGCCTCGAAGCGGTGGAACTCCGGACGGGCGCGCGGAATGGCGGTGCCGACCGTATCGCGCGCGTCTTCTTCGCGAGGCGACACCGACTGCACGCTGATCGGGGACGCGGGGTCGTACGTGCGCCCCGTGAGGCTGCCGAGCGTGGTGAGTGCGGCGCGGCGGTTGGCGTCCACTTCGGCATGCGTTTCGTCGATGCGGAGCCGTTCCGCCACGAGCGTGCTCGTGTCTCGGCTCAGTGCGCTGCCTTCGCGGACGCGTGCGCGTGCTTCCGTGAGCCGCTGCCCGATGTCGTCCCGCACGACGTCGAGCTCGGCGAGTCGTTCCTGCAGGAGGAGGGTGGTGAACACCGCGACGTTCACGTCCTGCCGGAGGCGGTGGAGTTGCACGTTCACATCCGATTCCGCTTCGCCGAGGCGCGCGCGTTCGACGGCGCGGCGGGCCGGCGTGGCACTCGCGTCGTAGATGGACTGTTCGAGATCGAGCGTGAGCTGGAAGCGCGAGTAGGGAGGCGTTGGCACGTCGGAGCCCGGAATGCGCACCGGCAGGGTGGTGACATCGGACTGGTGCGTGGCCTGCGCGTTCACCACGGAGCGAAGGCGACGATCGGTGACGATGTCGCGATCACGCAGGGCCGATGCATCGCGCAGGAGCGTCGGCATGGCGCTCCGGGCATCGCGAGTTGCGGCCGCGTCGTGCAGAGCGCCAAGCGAGAGGGTGTCGCGGGCGGCGGCGGGTGCGGGGATGTCGCGCGGCAGCGGGGGGTTCTGCGCGTGCATGGTCGCGGGGAACGCGGCGGCCAGTGCCAGCAGGGGAAACGCCGTGATGCGGGAGCGTGCGGGCAGCACCGTAGCGCGGGAACGGATACGCGCGGGGATGAGCGTGTTCATCATGGTCTCAGCCCCGCGATGATCAGGTCGGGGAGGATTTCGCGGCGCGCGTCGATGAAGGCGGTGAACCGGTCGCCGCGGAGATCGAGCAGCGTTTCCACGAGCGGCCGCACGAGGAAGGGGAGCATGATGGCGCCCATGAGCGTGGCCACGAACTGTTCCACCGGGATGCGGCGCATGGTCCCCGCGTCGGCCGCCTCGCCGAGCTGGCGGGCGAGCACGTGGAGGGGTGGGCGTGCGCCGGGCGGGAGCAGCCGGTCCAGGCGTTTCGGATCGGTGTGGAGTTCGGCGGCGAGGTAGCCGGCGAGGTAGGGGTGCGCCGAGTGGAAGTCGATCTGTTCGTTGACGGCGCGGCGTACCTTGTCCGGGATCGGCAGGGCCTCGTCGGCGAGGATGCGCATGAGCCGCGGGAACAGGGTGCCGATTTCGCGGGCGAATACCGCGTCGGCGAGGGCGTGCTTGGTGCCGAAGTAATAGTGGAGGAGCGCCTTGTTCACGCCGGCTTCGTGCGCGATCTCCTGGGTGCGGGCGGCCGCGGTGCCCTTCTGCAGGAAGACCCGATGGGCGGCATCGAGGATGCGCTGGCGGGTTTCGACGTCTTCGGCGGGTTCGGTTTCAGGGGTGGGGCGCATGGATTTGGCCGTATGGTTGAATCGTACGATTGAACCATATGGTCAAAGAATGGGTGTGTCAATGGGCCGTGGCCGCGGTGCGGGTGGCCGTTCAACTTCAGGCGTCGCCGATTTCCCGATTCCCCTTGCCTGGCCTGCCATGCCCCGCGCTCCCCAGACCTTCGCCAATCACAGGCGTTTCGCTCCCGGCTACCACTTCGTCACCGCGCCGCTGGTGATCGCCTACCTGGGCTGGAGCATCTGGCGCGCGGCGTCGCTGCGCGACGTGGAGAGCCATTTCGACCTGCTCGGCGCGCTGGCGCTGACCGGGGTGTATCTCTACACGCGCCTGTTCCCGCTGCGGGCGCAGGACCGGATCATCCGGCTCGAGGAGCGGCTGCGGCTCGCACGGCTGCTGCCCGCTGATCTGGCGGCGCGCGTGGAGGAGATCCGGCCGCGCCAGCTCGTCGCGCTCCGGTTCGCGCCGGATGATGAAGTGGTGGAGCTCGTGCGCGAGGTGCTGGCGGGGCGGTTGACGAAGCCGCGGGAGATCAAGCAGCGGATCAGGAACTGGCGGGGGGATTATCTGCGGGTGTGAGGTGGGGGTGGGGATTAGCTCGACCGAGATAACTCCGGGTGCGGGTTGGTGGGGTGTAGGGTAAGTGGTTGGAGGTTTCGGATTTGCAGGGTGTGAGTGGGAGCGTAGAATCAGGATAAGCTGGCAGCCTAACCCACACCGGGTGGGGTTAGGCGTTAGATGGTTGCGGAGAGCTCTTGCGGTCGGCAAGATTTTGTGGTATCGTATATGATACCACATGAAACACCACGTCATTCTCGACACGAATGTCCTCATCGCGGGTCTACGCTCGCGGCGCGGCGCGTCCTTCGCCCTCCTTGGCTTGCTCGCCGAGGGCGCGTTTGAGATCAGTGTCTCCGTGCCGCTGGTGCTGGAATACGAAGCCGTGGCCCGGCGCCAAGCTCGCGAGCTGGGGCTGACGTACGCGGATGTCGATACCGTGGTGGATTTTCTTTGCCGGCAAGCGCACCACCGTACGATTTTCTATCTCTGGCGCCCGTTCCTGCGTGACCCGCGCGATGATATGGTGCTGGAGGTCGCGGTCGAAGCCCAATGCCGGTACATCATTACGTTCAACACGCGGGATTTCGCGGGCGTGGAACAGTTCGGGATCCAGCCCCTGACCCCGGGTGCTTTTCTGGCTCGACTCCGGGAGGACGCATGAGTACGATCAGTCTCCGACTGCCCGAATCCTTGCACGCGCAAGCCCGAGCGCTCGCCGAGCAGGAAGGGATTTCCATCAACCAGTTGATCACGACCTCCCTGGCTGAAAAGCTATCGGCCTTGCTCACGCGGGAGTATCTCGAGGCACGGGCGGCCCGGGGATCGCGTCCTGCGTTCGAACGCGTGCTCGCGAAGGTGAAGGATCGCGCGCCGCTCCCAGGCGACGAACAGTAGGGAGCGGCGAGCACCATCTAACGACGCGTTGCTGCCGACGGCGGCGGTTTCAAGGAGTGCCGCCTTGCTCCCTCCGGTCGCTGGCGGCATCCTATTGAAACGCCGCCGCGGCAGAACGCTGGGGCGTTATGCAATCACCCCCGAGTTCATCGCGGGCCTGCCTACCCCGGCGACCTGGTCACCCTGGGGGTGGTTGACGGAACATACATAATTTTGTATATTCCGCTTTGTGGACAAAGACCTCCGGTGGGTGGGCTCTTCTCTCGACGATCAACGAGCGCTCCCGCCCGAGGTGCGGCGCGAGCTCGGGTTTGATCTGCGCCGGGTCCAGCAGGGCCAACTGCCCCGCGACTGGAAGCCGATCAAAACGGTCGGACCGGGGGTCATCGAGATTCGGATCCGCCTCGATGGCGCGTTCCGGCTGATGTACGTCGCCAAGTTTGCCGAGGCCATCTACGTGCTCCACGTCTTCCAGAAGAAAACGCAACGGACCTCCGCGCTCGACCTCGCCGTGGCCCGTCGTCGGCTCGCGCTGGTTCGTCACACTCGGGAAGAGAAATAGCCATGGCCAAGCGCACTCCACGCCCTGCGGCCGAACGCATCCACCGGTCCTCCGGCAACGTGTTCACCGACCTCGGCTTTCCACCGGACGAGGCGGCACACCTGCTTATTCGCTCGGACCTCATGATCCAGCTCGAGCGGATCCTGCAGGAGCGCGGCTTGACGCAGGCCAAGGCCGCCAAGCTCCTTGGGGTCTCGCAGCCGCGCATCAGCGATCTCGTGCGGGGCCGCCTCGAACTCTTCAGCATCGACACCTTGGTGGACATGCTGGCGCGGCTCGGGGTCTCGGTCACGTTCCGGACGAAGCGCTCCCGTCGCGTTGCATAACGGCGCGTTGCTGCCGACAGGGCCTTCAAGGATTGCGGCCTTGCTCGCTGCGCTCGCGGGCCGCATCCTATTGAAGGGCCCTGCGGCAGAACGCCGAGGCGTTAGGCTGCGGTCCGCCGGCGTTTCTTTGCCTGAATGGCGTGGGCGAGATCGGTCGGGGTCGCCCCCAAGCCGACGAGCGCGCGGACCAGCAAATCGAGGGAGACCGAGGCATCGCCGGCCTCCATCTTGGCGACCCGGGATTGGCTGGAGCGCAGCCGCTTGGCCACGGCGGCTTGGGAGAGCTTGAGCCGTGCCCGGCGCGCCCGCAGGGCGTCGCTCAGCCGGAGCTTGAGTTCGACCAGCGCCGCCTCCTCGGGTGTCAGCTCGAGAAACTCCTCGACCGACCCGACGGTCCAGCCGTGTGCTGCCAGGGCGCGGTGTTTGGTTGTCCGCATGATTACGCGTCTCCTCGACTGATGCGATCATAGAGGGCCAGGCGATCCCGGGCCGTGGCTAGAATAGCAGCGGGGGTCGCCGGGGTCTTCTTCGCGAAGACGGCGACGATCACGACCGCGTCCGGGTCGAGCCGATAGAGGATGCGCCACGTCACGATCGCATCGGGAATCCGGAGCTCCCCACACCGCGGTCCCACGGCCGGCATCGGTCGGGCGTGCGGGAGTCCCAGGCGATCCCCGCGTTGCAGGCGCCGCAATAAGACCCCCGCCTCCACCCGCGCCGCGGTCGAGAACGGGGGCGTTTTGACCGCTCCGTGCAACCAGACCAACGGCCGGCGTGTGGACATAATAGAGCGTAATATCTAAGTTGACATATGTCAAGACTGACATGCCCAGCCTAACGGCGCGTTGCTGCCGACGGCGGCGATTCCAAGGAGTGCGGGCTTGCTCGCTTCGCTCGCGGCCCGCATCCTAATTGGAATGCCGCCGCGGCAGAACGCAGAGGCGTTAGGCCGCATGGGTCTTGCCGCGGAGGAAGTGGGCTCCCCTTCCGTGATGGGCCAACATCGGCGAGTGCTACGCCGCGCTATCTAGTCCCACTAGGCGTTACTTTGTCCACTAGGTTCGCGACAAGTCGCTGACATTCAGAACCCGAGAGGCCGATGGATCTGCCGGACGAGGAACTCAACTTGCTACGCCGCATCTGCATGGAACTCGAGGAGTTCGAGGCATCAGAGAGCGTTGCGAACACGGGCACCGGGGCGCGCCCTGAGGGACACGCCTTCGAGACAATCGTGGGGGACTTCTGGGCCGAAGTTGCTGCGCTCATTCAGAGGCAGGGTGCGACACCCCGAGAGCAGTTTCAGCTCGTGGGGGCGGGCGCCGGCCGGAACCGTCGCACAGGTGTCCATCGACGCTACGATTATGCCCCTCGATCGATCTACTTGCCCCAGGGCGCATTTGACCCTGCAGGCTCACGCTCGAACGATCAACGCACCTGCGAGTGGCTCCGACTCTCTTTCGACGTTGAGGCAACCGCTGTCGCGTTTCCGGGACGAGCAATGGTCCGCGAGCACTATGCCCCAGATGGTGGCCCCTATGCTGGGGATCGATACTGGGAAATGTTTCGGGGTATGACCACCAACTTCGATGATACAGTGGTCCTTGAGGAGAGTGGAGTCTTGGTCGAGAAGCTGCTGTTTGAGTACAAGACCGCCAAATCTTCACGCGGTACGGCCATCGATGGAAATGCGCATGAGCGGCTCTCCTTCCAGATTCTACAGTATTTGGAGGTCGCAACGCAGTTCCCTTCCTGTCGGTTGGAGGTAGTCGCAAACGGTGCCTTCAGAAATTACCGAAACAAGTATCATCTAGGCTTCAATCAGCAGGCAGATCGCCTCAGCAGTTTCCGTTGGTTTGATATGAGCTATCGCTGCGAAGCGAAGCAGTACGAATCCCTAGCCATTGGATTAGTCGATTGGCTAATCCGAGGCACCGCACGGAAGGCCAAGTGATCAAATACCTAGGCTCGAAGCGACTTCTTCTCGACCAGATCACGGCGATCGTGCGGGGTGTGCCAGAAGCGTCGACGGTTGTCGATCTCTTCTCCGGTACTTCCCGGGTTGGCCACGCACTCAAGCGATCGGGCTTTCGGGTGTTGGCAAACGACTACGCGGCGTACGCGCATACACTTGCAACTTGTTACGTCCAAGCGGATTCAGACGAGTGGCAGGCTGAAGCAGTTGCACTGCTCGGTGAGCTCCAGCGACTGCCTGGGAATCCTGGCTACTTCACCAACACGTTTTGTGAAGAGGCTCGCTTTTTCACACCCGAGAACGGCGCCAGGATCGACGCGATCCGTGCCTCCATTGAGGAGCGGCAGCTGCCGCCAGAGCTAAAAGCTATCGCGCTTGTCGCGCTTATGGAGGCAGCCGATCGCGTCGATTCGACAACCGGCGTTCAAATGGCATATCTCAAAAAATGGGCGCCACGCGCCGCGAACTCACTCTCTTTGAGATTGCCAGCGCTCCTCCCCAGAGCACGGCATGGTAAGGGGGAAGCGTTCATGCTTGACGCGGTAGCGGCAGCTGGGCGGCTGAGTGGTGACGTAGCGTACCTCGATCCACCGTACAACCAGCACTCCTACCTCGGCAATTACCACATCTGGGAGACCTTGGTACGCTGGGATGCGCCGACTCCTTATGGTGTCGCCCGTAAGCGTGAGGACACCAGGGCACGGGCGAGCATCTTCAACTCCCGCCCGCGACACGCCGAGGCAATGCGGCAGGTGATTGAGCAACTCGATGTCCGGGCACTCGTTGTCTCCTTCAGCAATGAAGGATACTTGAATCGCGCTGAGCTTATTCGCATGCTCGCTCGAAGGGGTGAGGTGATGGTTCTGGAACACGACTTCAAGCGGTACGTGGGAGCGCAAATCGGTGTGTTCAATCCGCAAGGTGAGCGAGTCGGCAAGGTGAGCCACCTGCGGAACACGGAGTACATCTTCGTGGCAGGTTCAGCCGCGGTTCTCGAGCGACTCGAGAATGCAATCGAGGCCACGACGGCCCAGATGTCGCTACTCTAATCTCTCGTGCGAGCAGCGGCCTAACAAGGAAATGGAGCTGGCGGGCGCTACGCCCCCGCAGCTCATTTCCAGGTCGTTAGATCGTCGCCCAAGCCCCTGTTTTCGCGAACAATGCGTATCGCTGTGTCAGGCTCCCACGCCACCGGGAAGTCCACCCTCATCGAGGAACTGGCGAACGCCGTGCCCGGGCCGATGATCGTGGAGGAGGCATACTTTGCGCTGCTGGCGGAGGGCGCAGCGTTCGCCGCTCGTCCGGACGCGGCGGACTATCAGCTCCTGTGGGAACGCGCGCACGCGGAGTTCGCGGTCTTGCGTGACGGATTCATCCTGTTCGACCGCACGCCGGCGGACTACCTCGCCTACCTCATGGCCGTAGGGGCAGAACTCGCGGGGACGGACCTGGTGGCCCAGACGCATCGGGCACTCGTCGGGCTGGACTTGGTGGTCTTCGTGCCGATCGAGGTACCGGACCGCATCGCCGATGGCGGGGAGTCACGGCGCCTGCGGCGCTCGGTCGATCGCGTGCTCCGCGAGATGTGGGTGGACGATGCTTGGGGCTGGAACCTGCCGGTGCTGGAGGTGAGCGGGACGCCGCAGGCACGGGCGACCCAGGTGCTGACGCGAATCGGGATCACCGGCGGCGCCTGATGGATCTGAACAGCCGGGGAGATAGGTGACAGAATGTCCGGGGACATGGTTAACACTTGTCCTTGAGAGACGGCGCCCCGGTGATGGTGTGCGTGCGCTCGTCGAAGCGACCGAGCAGTACGTTGCGCTCTCGAAGGCCGCAATCGATGAGTGGGCACGCAAGCGCAACCAGGCGAGCTGAACCCGCGCGCAGTCACTGAATACCGGGATCGTGGGGTGGCGGGAGGGGGGTGGCGCTTCGCCCCGTGCCGAACACGTTGAACGCCGCGCGGAAGACCTCGTCCGGGTACAGGTCCGGCGTCAGCAGGCGCTGCAGCACCAGGCCTTCGGTCAGCGCATGGAGGATGCGTACGAGGTGCTCCGCCGGCATCGGCAGGCTTTCGCTGTCAGCCAACGTCTCGAGCCACGCCGCCCCCATCTCGAAGTACGCGGCGGTGATCTCCCGGACCTGTTGATGAAGCTCGGGGTGTTCGAGCGCGTACGCCATCCCGGAAAGGCGTCCAACGGCGGCCACAGCCCGTTCGGGCAGGGCGTCAATCGTCGCGGTCGCCAGCGCCCGCATGGCCTCACCGGTGCTCGCACCCGGTGCCACCTGCGGCCGAATCGGCGACCAGTATGCTTCCCCCAATGCAATGAACAGCTCCGCGCGATTCCTGAAGTTCCCGTAGATCGCACCGGTCGTCATCCCGGCGCGGGCAGCCACGTCCTCCAGGGTCGTACGCCCGTAGCCCTTTTCGCGAATCACTTCGCGCGCCGCAGCGAGTAACGCGGCGCGGGTACGGTCGCGTTTGTCGCCCTTCCGTCTCAGCGAATGGTCAGCAGTCATGACTTGAATATAATATAATTACAATATAAAATACATACCATGACTACCGATTCGGCTGCGGCGCTGGAAGCCGCCCTCGCTCAACATGTTGCCCGTCATGATCTTGCGGGCGCAGCGACACTGGTCTGGCGGCCGGGCCACACGGTCCGTACGGTCACCGTCGGACGACGGGACATGGACAGCCACCTGCCCGTCACGCGCGACACGATTTTTCGGATTGCATCGCTTACCAAGCCCGTAACGACGGTCGCGGCGCTCACCCTGCTGGATGAGGGCCGGTTCGGGCTCGACGAGGCGATCACGCGGTATGCGCCGGAGCTCGCCAACCTGCGAGTGCTGGTCGACCCCGAAGGACCGCTGGACGGGACACGTCCGCCAGCACGTCCAATCACATTCGGAGATCTCCTCACACACCGTGCCGGACTCACGTATGGCGAGTTCCACACTGGTCCGATCGGGACCGCCTATGCCGAGGCCTTGGGCGGACAGATCGACAACGCGTTGTCGCCGGATGAGTGGATCGGCCGACTGGCGACGCTGCCCCTCATCGACGAGCCGGGCGCCGGGTTCCACTATGGCGTGTCCACGGACCTCCTTGGGTTCCTGCTCGCGCGCATGGAGGGCACCACGCTGGGAGCGGTCCTGCGGCGTCGGGTGCTGGATCCCTTGGGCATGGACGATACGGATTTCGTCGTGCCTGTCGACAAACGGCATCGACGGGCCGCGCTGACGGGCTTCGATGGTGGCGGCCGTCTGACGACGCTGCAACTCGCCCCTCGCGGCCACGCACTCGCGGAGCGCCCCGATACGATGACGTTCGTTTCGGGCGGTCAAGGTCTCTGGTCGACGGTCGATGACTATCTGGCCTTCGCTCGCCTGTTCGTCGAAGGCGGCGCTGTGGACGGCGTGCGGATCCTCGGACCTGACGCGTGCGCGCGCATGATGACGAACCAGCTCACACCGGCTGAACGCCGCACGACCCGCATGCTGGGGCAGGCGATGTTCGCCGACGGCCACGGCTACGGCATGGGAGTCGCCGTCGTGATGGAGCCTGACAAGGCCGACCCACTCCGCTGCCGCGGAGGCGTGGGCACCGTCGGGTGGCCTGGCGCCTACGGGAGCTGGTGGCAGGCCGACCCCAACGATGGGTCGGTCCTCGTCTTCCTTTCACACAACATGGTCGATCTCCCGCAGATGGCGCAGGGAATCGGTCTCGGCGTGTGGAATGCCATCGGAACGTTTCATCGACTCGCTCACGCGTAATTCCGCGCCGTACGGCCGCCTGACGCATTCACGATCGAGTGAGCGACAGGACCAGGCCTGTGAAAACCTCACACGTCGATGAGGTGGTGCGCGGCCTCCCCAGCCCCCATTGTATAAGGCTCGCCGCTCGAGGTCGTCAACGCTGCCTCGGCGGACAGAGTAGTTCCTGCAGGGCTCCCTCCCCGTCGCACGGCCCCCCACCTGTCCCCGGCCATCATCACGGAGTACGTCGTGAGAGCATCCCTCCCCCTTCTGGGTCTCAGCCTGCTGCTGTCCGGCGGCCTGCAGGCGCAGCAGCAATCGTCCCGAACCGAGCCGGTCCGCGGCCTGCGCGAGAACAGCTCGGGCTTCCACGCCCTGGTGGGCGCGCGGGTCGTCACCGCGCCCGGCCAGGTGCTCGACAATGCCACCATCGTCATTCGTGACGGGCTCATCACGGCCGTGGGAAGCAACCTGCAGCCGCCCGCCGGCGCGCGGGTGTGGCGGCTCGAGGGGCAGACGGTATACCCGGGCTTCATCGACGCCCACGCCGATCTGGGCATGGACGCCGTGCCGCAAGGCGGCGACGTGGGCCCCACGCACTGGAATCCGCAGGTGCGCGCGTGGTTCAGCACCACCGCCAGCTTCAAGGACGACTCCACCCGCCGCGCGGCGCTCCGTTCGCTCGGCTTCGGGACCGCACTGGCGGTGCCCAAGCAGGGCATCTTCCGCGGCAAGGCCTCCGTCATCAATCTGGGCGACGCGGGCGTGCGGGACCGTGTGCTCCGCGCCGACCTGATGCAATCGGTCGGCTTCCAGCGCTCCTTCGCGCTGGGCGGTTCGTATCCGAACTCCACCATGGGCACGGTCGCGCTCATGAAGCAGACGTTCATGGACGCCGAGTGGTACATCCGCGCCCAGGCAGCGTACGAGAGCAGCGGACGCGCCATTCTGCCGCCGGAAACCAGCGAAGCCCTCGCCGCGCTCGGCGATGCGGTTCAGGGCCGGCAGTCCGTGCTCTTCCAGACGGAGAGCGAAGAAGAGTACCTGCGCGCCCACAAGCTGGCCGCCGAGTACAAGGTGAAGCCGTGGTTCCGCGGCAGTGGCCAGGAGTACCGCCTGGTCGACGTCCTGAAGGGCCGGACGGATCCGCTCATCGTCCCCGTCAACTTCCCGGATGCTCCCGACGTGGGAAGCCCGGAGGCCGCGCTCAACACGTCACTGGCGCAGCTCCGCCACTGGTATCTGGCCCCGACCAGTCCGGCGCAGCTTTCGCAGGCCGGCGTGTCCTTCGCGCTGACGACCGACGGCCTGTCCTCGCTCAACCAGTTCCTCCCCAACCTGCGCGTGGCCGTGGCGCGCGGCCTCACGGCCGACAAGGCGCTGGCCGCGCTCACCACGGTGCCCGCCACATGGCTGGGGATCGAGCGCACGCACGGCACGATCGCGGCAGGGAAGGTCGCCAACCTCGTGGTCAGTGACGGCGATCTGTTCACGGAAGAGGCGAGCGTGCGCGATGTCTGGGTGCAGGGCACGCGCTATGGCGTGACCCGTCCGCCGCAGATCGATCCGCGCGGCACGTGGAGCATTGCCTCGGATGACGCGTCGGGCTTCAGGGCGTCGCTGCAACTGGAAGGACCGCTCAATCGCATCCGCGGCACCATCGAAGTGCCGGGCCGCCGCCCGATCACGCTCACCGCGGCCCGCGTGGTCGCCGAGACGGGACGGCTCGAAGTGACGTTCCCCGGCGAGCAGCTCGGCTACGAAGGCGCGGTGCTGATGGCCGGCTCGGTGCGCGGCGAGGAGTTCTTCGGCTGGACGTCACTCCCCAATGGCGCGGATCCGTCGTTCCGGGGCACGCGCACCGAGCCGTTCGAGGGCGCGGCGCGTGGCACGGTGGCCATGAAGGTGCCGCAGATCGAACTGCCCTTCATTCGCCCGATGATGGAATACGGCCGGAGCACGATGCCTGCGCAGCCCGCCGCGGTCCTGGTGCGGAACGCCACGGTGTGGACGCAGGGTGCGCAGGGTCGTCTCGAGAACGCCGACCTGCTCGTGCGCGCGGGCAAGGTGGTGCAGGTGGGCACGAACCTCTCCGCGCCGGGCGGGGCGGTGGTGATCGACGCCACCGGCAAGCACGTGACGCCCGGCCTGATCGACCCGCACACGCACGCGGGCGTCAGCTCGGTGAACGAAACCGGTTTCGCCATCGTGCCTGAAGTGCACATGGGCGACGTGCTCACGCACAACAACATCTGGATGTACCGCCAGCTCGCCGGCGGGCTCACCACCCAGATGGTCAAGCACGGTTCCGCCAACCCGATCGGCGGCGAAAACGTGTTCGTGAAGTCGCGCTGGGGATCGCTCCCCGAGGACCTCAAGATCGCGAATGCGCCGCGCACGGTGAAGTTCGCCCTCGGCGAGAATCCCAAGCGGGCCCCGAATCGTTATCCCAACACACGCATGGGCACGCAGGAAATCATCCGGGATCACTTCCTGGCCGCCCGCGACTACGAGAAGGCGTGGAAGCGCTGGGAAGCCGATCGCAAGGGGATCCCGCCGCGCCGTGATCTGCGCATGGAATCGATCCTCGACATTCTCAACCAGAAGCTGCTGATCTCGTCACACGGCTACCGTGCCGACGAGTTCCTGGCACTCGTGCGGCTGGCCGAGGAGTTCGGCTTCAAGGTGCAGACGCTGCAGCACGGCGTGGAGGCGTACAAGATCGCGTCGGAGCTGGCGGCCTCGGGCGTGGCGGCGGTGGTATGGAGTGACTGGGGCGCGTTCAAGCTCGAGTCCTACGACGCCACCAACTACAACGCCCGCGTGCTGATGGAGGCGGGCGTCGTGACGTCGCTGCATTCGGACGACGCGGAGATTTCCACCCGCATGAATTGGGAGGCGGGCAAGCTGCTGCGTTCCGGCGTCGAGGAGATTCAGGCGCTGTCCACGGTCACCAATCAGGCCGCGAAGGCCGTGGCGATCGACGACAGGATCGGCTCGCTCGAGGCCGGCAAGGACGCCGACTTCGTGATCTGGAACGGCAATCCGCTGTCGCAGTTCACGCGCGCCGAGCAGACGTGGGTGGACGGACGCCGCTACTTCTCGCTCGAGGAGGACACCGTGCTGCGGCAGGACATCGCGCGTCAGCGTGCGCAGCTCATCCAGGCGATCCATGCCGCCGGCGGATCGCCCAACGTGCCCACGACTGCTCCCGCGAGCGGGCGCGGACAGGGAGGCCACTAACCATGACACCGTCCATGAACAGACTTCAGCGCATGACCAGCAGTGTTGTCCCGCGCATGCGCCGCCCGCGCTGGGCGCGCGTGATGGCCGCCGTGGCACTGGCCGCCGGCGTGACCGGCGTGGTGTCGCCCGACCGCGCGGAAGCGCAGGTGCGCATGACGATGCCGCCGCAGGAGCTGCCGGTGGTGCTGCGCGGCGCCACGATTCACACCGTGACCAATGGCGTGATCCAGAACGGCATGATCGTGCTGGATCGCGGCGTGATCACGGCGATCGGAACCGACGTGGCCATCCCGCGCGGCGCGCGCGTGGTGGACGTCACGGGCAAGCACATCTACCCGGGCCTCATCGACGCCTACAGCACCGTCGGGATTTCGGAAATCGGCGCGGTCGATGTCTCCAACGACATCAACGAGCTGGGCGACTTCAATCCCAACGTGCGCGCGGAAGTGGCGGTGAACGCCGAGAGCCGGCACATCGGCACCACGCGATCGGCGGGTGTGCTGGTGGCGTTCAGCACGCCGGGCGGCGGCGTGATTTCCGGCCTCTCCTCGGCCATGTCGCTGGAAGGGTGGACGTGGGAAGAGATGTCGATCAAGGGCGCGGCCGCGCTCAACGTGAACTGGCCGGATCCGAACGCACGGCCGCGCCGGTTCGGCGGTGGCGGTGGCCCGGGTGGCGGCCCGCCGCCCCCACAGCGCAGCTATGCCGAGCAGGTGCAGCACATCAAGGACTTCTTCGGAGAAGCGCGCGCGTACCGTGATGCGGCGGCGGCCGGTCAGGCCGTCAGCACCGACTCCCGCTACGCCGCCATGATTCCGGCACTCAACGGCGACATCCCGGTGGTGGTGGCGGCCGACGGCGTGGCGCAGATCAACGATGCGATCACGTGGGGCAAGGAGGAAGGGCTGCGCCTGGTCATCCGCGGCGGGCGCGATGCGATTCACGTGGCCGACCGCCTGGTGGCGGAGAAGGTGCCGGTCATCCTCACGGCGACCATGAACGCGCCGGAGCGGAACTACGAAGGATACGATGGGGCCTATTCGACGCCGGCCCGGCTGCACGCGGCCGGCGTGAAGTTCGCCATTTCCGGCGGGGCGGGCTCGCTCTACAGCAATCGTCTGCCGTGGGAAGCGGGTGTCGCGGTGGCCTTCGGCCTTCCGGAGGAGGAGGCGCTCAGGACGGTGACGATCAACGCCGCCGAGTTCCTGGGCATTGCCGACAAGGTGGGGTCGCTCGAAGTGGGCAAGCAGGCGACGCTGCTGATCACGACCGGGACGCCGCTGGACATGACCTCTGACATCGTGCAGTCCTACATCCAGGGGCGCGAGATCAACATGATGGACATCCAGAAGTTCTTCTTCGAGAAGTACATGGAGAAGGTGAAGCAGCAGGCCAAGAAGAAGATCACGAGCTAGCCGGATGATGAAAAACCCGGCGATTTCTCCGGCGTAATTCGGGCGGCTCTCGCGGGTGGGTTATTCCGATCAGGTTGTCGCGTATCACTGAGAATCATCTCCGACCTTTGCCTGTCGCTCCGCTCGTGACGGTCGCCGCCTGGCTGCTGCTGCTCGTCGGCATCCCGTATCTGTGGCGCAGGCGGCTGACCACGCCGCCCACGCCGCGGCGTGCGCGAAGGGTGCTCCTTCTCTCCATACTTGCCAGCTGGCTGCTTCTCGCAATCGCGGACGTGCCGGCACTGCACCCCTCGGGTCTCGCCCAGAATCTCCTGGACGCGTGCGTGCTCGGCGCGCCGCTCCATCTCATCTTTCTGTTCTCGGCGCCCTTGGCGCTGTCTGCCGACCGGTGGCGTCACCAATTCCTGGGATGGGCGGCCATCAGTGCCGTGCTCGGCATTCCGCTCGGCCTGCTCGGCGCTATCGTCATCGGGTGTATCTATCTTGGACGCCCCTGCCTGTAGCGCTCAGCCGCCGAAGATGAGCCGCTTGACACTTGGAGCGCATCAGGCTGCGACGTGTTGCTGCCGACGTCGTCCCGAGTGATAACGCTGCGACGATCTCCCGACTACGAGCTGGCGTCCTGATCAGAACCGCGGTAGAATCACGACAACGCTGGATACAGGGCGGCTCCCACTTGAAAGTGTATGACTGAGCTACCGGACGGACCGTGGAGTGTCGCGCAGGGCACGTACGACGAGCATCCGCTGATCGTCCGGATCAACGCGGGTGCCGCGGCCGTGCGTGGCGACATCACACTGCGGCACCGCGTCGGCGTCGCCGTGCCGCTGAACGCGCCCGACCCGGCCGGGTTGCCCGCAGCGGCCGAGGCCGTGGTCCTCACCGAAATCGAGGACGCGCTCATCGAGGCGCTCGGTGTCGGGCGGTCGGCCGTGCATGCGTTGGTGGTGACCACGTCCGGGATACGCGAATTCGTGTTCCACACGCGGACGCCGGAGGCAGTCGATACCGCAGTCGCGGGGGTGCGCGACCGCTTTCCGTCGCACGACGTCCAATGGATCCTGGGGGAGGATCCGGACTGGGACGTCTACGCGCAGTTCACCGAGTAGCCGGTATTCGTGAAACCCACCATCATCTCGCGGAAATCCAACAACTGGGTCGATCGGGGCGAGTCCCCGCTGCCGGTGCTGGTGCATGCCCTCGCCCACTTTTTCGAACGCCACGCGGACTCCGATCAGGCGTGGCTCGCCGAGCACGCGAATATCATTCTCGGCATGGTGGCGGCCGATGCCACCGAACTGCACCTCACCGGTTATCTCAAGAGCGTGGTGCGCGAAGCCGGCGTGCCCCAGCGCGAGCCGCTGGGAGCTCGCGCCGCGGCGGTGACCCTCTGGCACATTGCGAAGGCCGCGCTGGTCCGCGATTTCGCGGAACGCGTCGTGCGCGGCGATGTCCCCGCGAACGTGCCCACCGAGGGAACGTTGAGCGGTTGGCTGGCCAAACGTCTCCTGACGCCGGCAGAACTCGAGCGTGAGGCCGCGGACGCGGATTGAGGATCACGGCGGCACCATGACGACGCGCCACTCTCCCTTGGAGGTTCCATGAAACGAGTCACCGGCATTGGCGGCATCTTTTTCAAGGCCAGGGATGCTTCGGCACTGCAGGCCTGGTACAAGCGGCACCTCGGCATCGATGTCCAGACATGGGGCGGCACGGCGTTTGCCTGGACCGACGATGACGGGAAACCGGTTGCCGGAACGACCATCTGGTCCATCGGTTCGGAACACGGCGAACAGTTTGCGCCCGGCACGGCCACTTTCATGATCAACTACCGCGTGGATGATCTCCACGCCCTGGTCCGCGTCCTGCGCGAAGAAGGTTGCAAGGTTCTCGAGAAGATCGACGAGTCCGAGTACGGAAAGTTTGCGTGGGTCATCGATCCGGAAGGAAACAAGGTGGAGCTTTGGCAACCGCCGGCCGGGCAGTGACCACGGCGGCGGAAACGCTGGATACAGGACGCCCCACCGGAAATCCTCGCATGGACCGATTACAACTGGCACGCGCGACAGATCGACCCTCCGCTGCTCGTAGTGGGCAAGATTCCAGCAGAGAATCAGGAGTCCGTTTGAGGACGACCTAATTCCAGTTGTCGATCTTGAGATCATCGGGCGCCGGCTTCCCCGTTCCGGCCTTCACCAGCGCGCGCAGGCTCAGCAGGAACACCGCCCACTTCATGCTGCAATGCGCCATGAACTCCACGGGCTCCTTCCGGTGCCGGTGGCCGAAGATCAGGATCGTCATGTCGCCATCCTGCGTCAGCTCGAAGGTGACGTCGGTCCCCACCCATTCCGGCGGCCCGTCGAGGAAGCGCCAATGGACTTCCCGGTCGGGTCCAGCCGGGTCATCCCGAAGTCCATCCGCCGGTGGTTGACGTCTACCCTTCGTCCTCTTCCACGAACGCCTTCAGCCGCGCTGCGGCGGCGTCCCACTGCGCCGATACCTGATCGAGGTACTGCCGCGCGACCTCGAACCGTTTTCGGTCGAGCGAAAACACATGCTCCCGACCCTCCCTGGTGTCCTGCACCAAGCCGACCTTCCCCAGCGTGTGGAGGTGCCGAGTAACCGCCTGGCGGGTCATGCCGCTGCCTTCGGTCAGGCGGGTGATCGAGCGCGGGCCTTCGGCGGACAGGCGGCGCACGAGGCCGAGCCGCGTGGGATCGCCCAGAGCGGCGAACACCGACGCGGCCCGGCGCGCGGCAGCGCCCTGGCTAGCCGACATGGCTGGTGAGCCTCTTCGACTGGAACGGGTGCCAGCGATAGGAGAAATACTCCTCGGGCTCGACCTGCTCGACCAAGATCTCCAGGGTGACGTGTCGGTCGCTGGTCGGGGATTCGGGATTCGCGGACATGCGGTGGTCTGCTCGGGGGGTCATGGTTTCGAAACATGCAACGAATATGTTGCGCATTATAGGACTCCCCCGCTCAATGCGCAACTCCTGCGTTGCGTTTCGGGAGCCCCTCCGCCCGGAAGCTCGCGCCACATGGACTGCCGCCTTGCCCGTTCCTCTCCCGGGCCGCATCCTGTGACAACGCCGCCGCGGCAGAACGCCGAGGCGCATCCGAATACCTGACCCGAGCCCGCGACATGGCCGAGAACAAGACGCAGCCGACCCGTGCGAGCGTGCGCGCGTTCGTGGACGCCGTCGAGAACGACACCCGCCGGCAGGACGCACACACGCTGCTCGCGATGATGAAGCGGGTGACCGGCGTCGAGCCGCAGATGTGGGGCCCGAGCATCATCGGATTCGGCATCCAGCACTACCGCTACGACAGTGGACGGGAAGGGGATATGCCGCGGATCGGGTTCAGTCCGCGGAAGGGCAACCTCGCGTTGTACATACTGACCGGACGGGAAAGTGCGGACCTGATGGCCCGGCTCGGCAAGCACAAGACCGCCGTGTCGTGCCTCTACATCAACAAGCTCGCCGATGTGGACATGACGGTCCTCGAAGAGATCACGGCCGACGTGTGGAAGCGGACGGGCGCTGACGCCGACGACTGCGGAACACGGAGACACGGGACATGACCGATCACGACCTTGTCGAGCAGTTGCACGGAATCGAGGATGAGCTGCGCCGCCTGGGCCTGCTGAGCGGTCCGCTTCAGCCTGCACAACCGGTGCACTCCGCCTTCGGCATGTCGGAGATGCCGTTCGAACACTGGCTGATCACCGTGTTCCTGCCGCGTGCCCATGAAGCCTCCGCCGCGAACTCCTGGCCGGCCGCCAGTCACGTCGGCACCATGGCCATCCGCAACTTCGATGGCCAGGACGAGTACGCGCCCCTCGTCACGCTCCTCTGTGAGTTCGACCGGATGATCGAGTCACGCAGCCGCTGAACCCACGGCAGAATCGCCAATGACGACCATGCTCGAGGCATCGGGTGTGACCAAGCGGTTCGGCGGCGTGATCGCCGTCGACGATCTGTCCCTCGCGATCCGCGACGGAGAGATCCTCGCCCTGCTCGGGCCCAATGGCGCCGGCAAGACCACGCTCATCCGCATGCTCGTGGGCCTGATCCGGCCCGACAGCGGCACCATTCGGCGCGCATTCGCGGGAGCGGACGGGAGCACGCGCGGACAGCTCGGGTATCTGCCGGAGGAACGCGGTCTGTATCAGGACATGCCCGTGCTGCGCACGCTGACGTATTTCGCCGGCCTGCAGGGCATGCCATCGCGACAGGCAGGGGACGCCGCCCGCCAGTGGCTCGACCGGCTCGGACTCGGAGATCGCGGCGCCGAAAAGGTGAAGGCGCTGTCGAAAGGCAATCAGCAGAAGGTGCAGTTCGCCGCGGCCGTGCTGCACACGCCGCGCCTCGCCATTCTCGACGAACCGTTCTCGGGCCTCGATCCGATCAATCAGGAGATGTTCCTCGACCTGATCCGCGAGCTGCGCGACGGAGGCACGACGGTGATCTTCAGCGCGCATCAGATGACGCTCGTGGAGCGCCTCGCCGATCGCCTGGTGCTCGTGAACCGCGGACGCGAAGTGCTCCACGGCACGATCGCCGATCTCAGACGCCGCTGGCCCACGGGCAACCGCCTCGTCATCGGCACGTCGGGAGCGGGGGATACGGGGTTTCTGGCGTCGGCCGGCGTGGTCGAGTCCGTGGAGGACACGGGCTCGGAAATCCGTCTCCAGCTCGCGCCCGGCGCGAACATGTCGGAGCTGCTGCGCCTCATCGGCGAGCGGATCGATGTCACCTACGTGAAATCCGAGGAGACGACGCTCCACGAGATCTACCTGAAGACCGTCGAAGCCGACGCAGGATCACCCGTCCCCGACGGAGCCGCGGCATGAGCGAGTGGCCCGCACGCCTCGCCGTTGCCCGCTGGGAGTTCCAGCGCTTCATGAAGCCGGGCCAGCTCGTCGTGTCCCTGGTCATCATGCTGCTGCTCGGCGCGTTCGGATACGGCGTTGCCCGATGGGCCGGCCGTTCGAATGCGGAACCCGTGCAGGTTGCCATGATCGGAGGCCACCACCTGCAGATCGACAGCGCGCACACCATCGGCAATATCGCGCTCACTCCCGCACGTCCCGCCGCGCTCGATTCGCTGCGTACCGAGCTCACGGCGCGGAATCTCGACGGCATCGTGATCCTCGAAAGCGCGGACGCCGCGCGGCTGATCGTGCGCCGGGCTCCGGCATGGAGTCGCGTCGTGGAATCCCATCTCGCGGAATCCCGGCAGCGGCTCCGGCTCGGCGAAGCAGGGCTGGACCAGGCGCAGCTCGCGTCGCTGCTCGCGCCGGTGGCGGTCATCACCGAGTTCCAGAGCGGAACCGACGGACGCGGCGCCCGAATCGTCGCGCTCCTCGCCGTGGGACTCGTGCTGTACGGCGTCTTCACGTCGATGGCCTACATGATGGTGAGCGTGACGGCCGAGAAGCAGCTTCGCGTCACGGAGCAGGTGGTGTCCGCGATTTCGCCGCAGACGTGGATCGACGGCAAGATCCTCGGCATCTCGGCCGTGGCGCTCGTGAACGTCGTGGTCTTCGTCGCGTCCGCGGCGCTGTGGATGCTCGGCCGGTCGATCGCGACCGGTGCGACGTTCTCGATGGGAACGGCCGAACCCGCGGCCATCGTCTGGATCATCCTGTTCGCGATGCTCGGCTTCGCGTTCTGGCTCGTGGCGTTCGGCGCCATTGCGGCGACGATCGACGATCCGAACACGTCGACGCGCGGTCCGATGATGTTCCTTCCCGCGATGTTCTCGATTCCCGGCTTCCTGATCATCGGCAACCCGGATTCGGGCTTCGCGCGCATCGCCAGCATCATCCCGTTTTCCTCGTCGGCGGTGATGCCGGCGCGTGTCGCCCTCACCGAGGTTCCCCTGTGGGAGCTTCTGCTGGCGGCGGCGCTGCTCATCGGCGGGGCCTTGCTGGCACGGCGCGCGGCGGGCCGAGTGTTTTCCGTCGCGATGCTGATGTACGGCAAGGAGCCGAGCTGGAAGGAAATCCGCCGATGGGCGGGGGAATCGTAGCGACCTCTGCCGGATGCGACATCACCGGGCGCCCGCGGCGAGCTCGGCCGGGGGCGCAGAGGTTGACGACAGGCGGATTCCGGGATCATGCTTGACCCTGGATACCGGATGGAGCATGTTGCCGGGAATCTCGATGGATCGCCGCTGATCACCCTCCCCCCTTCTTACGAGAGGCCTCGCATGCCCGATGCGCGATCGCTCCCGGCCAGGCGAACTGCCCGCTCTTTCCTCCGGCCACTCCTGCCGGCAGCGGGCGCTCTGCTGTTTGCGGCCTGCATCGGAGAGCCCGAGGCGGTTCCCAACCGCAATCGGATCCCGACCCACCCGCAGCCGAAGCCGACCGAGGCGCTGCGCGGGCTGACCATCACCCCGAATAACCTGGACCTCGTCGTCGGCGATTCGGTCACGATCATCCCCTCCCCGATTGCCGCCGCCGCGGAAATCATCGTTCAGTGCAGTTATATCCTCAGCGATTCCTCGACGGTACGCATCACGCGCATCGGCGAGGTGGCAACGACCACGGCCCTCCGCCCAGGAGAAACCCTCCTGACGGTCTCCTGCTGGGGACACGCGACCGGCTTCAGCACGAATACCAAGAGCGTGGGGGTCCCTGTGACGGTGCGTGCCAACGGCCAGTAGTGCTCCGCGGGAAGCGTCCTCGCGGCAGCACTCCGGAGCTGTACGCATTGGTCTACGGGTAGTACCGGACGAGTTTCACCCGGGAGGCGTCGCGCCTCGCCGCGTCTTTCGACGAGTCGGGGCGTCCGCGAGCGTGATGCTCACCGGGCAGTGGTCACTGCCCATCACGTCGGCGTGGATGTCGGCGGCCTGCACGGCACTCTGCAGCGCGGAGGACACCAGCACGTAGTCGATTCTCCAGCCGACGTTCCGTGCGCGTGCGTTCGCGAAGTGGCTCCACCACGTGTAGTGGCCGTTGCCCTGCCGGAAGAGGCGCAGCGTGTCCACGAACCCGGCGTCCAGGAACGCCTGGAATCCCCCGCGCTCTTCCACGGTGAATCCCTTCCGGCCCATGTTCGGCCTGGGATTGGCGAGATCGAGCTCCGTGTGCGCGACATTGAGATCGCCGCAGAAGATGACGGGCTTCTTCTGCTCCAGGGCCTTGCAGTGCGCCAGGAACGCCGGGTCCCAGTGTTCGGATCGCAGCGGGAGCCGGCTCAGGTCATCCTTGGCGTTGGGCGTGTACACGGTCACCACGTAGAACGTCTCGAACTCCGCGGTGATCACGCGTCCTTCGCCGGCGCTGTCGCGCCCCGCGTCATCGGTGAGCGAGAAACGTTCGGCCAGCGCCTCCGGAAACCCGTTGCTGACGGAGAGCGGCTTCGTGCGGCTGAGGATCGCCGTGCCGGAATAGCCCTTGGTGGTGGCCGAGTTCCAGTATTCGTGGTAGTCCGGCAGGTCGATCTCCACCTGCTGGCGTTCCGTCTTGGTCTCCTGCAGGCAGAGGATGTCCGGCTGATGGTCGGCGATGAAGGGCAGGAACCGGTCTTTCCTCAACACGGCCCGAAGACCGTTGACGTTCCAGGAGTAGATCTTCATGACATCGCGTGCAAAGGGGGAAGCGTGCAGGACCACGCGGCGGTCGCGCAGTACGCTATCGGGTTGGGGGAGCGGTAGCAGGAGGAGCTTGCCGCCGGGAGCCCCGGTTTGCCAGTGGGCGCGCGCCACGGCACGGGCGTGGGCCCTGCGCGGCCGGGTTTTTCGCGTCGTTGGGGACCGCGTTCACCTTCGGCCCGGAAAGCATCACACTGGCTCAACCCATCACGGTGAGCTGGACCTCGAGTGACCCCACGCTGGCCACGGTCTCCGCCACGGGCACGGTCACGGCCGTCGCCCCCGGCGGGTCCGGCCGACTCGGGGATGGCATCACCATCAATCGCACGGCGCCGACGCCGCTGCCCGAGCCGTCGCTGGCGCGGCTTCGGCCGTGAGCCGGCGATTTCCGGGACGGCGGTCTTGCTGGCAGCGCTCACGGGCCGCATCCTGTGGATACGCCGCTGCGCTGACGTGAGGCGTCTTGGCGAACCGCTCACGCGATCACGTCCTTCCTGCAACGAGATACATCACCATGCCGATGGGGATCGATGTCGACGAGTTTCCGAAAATGGAACTTGGCGCACTGCAGCAGCTGGCCGAGATTGCGGAAGCAATGGTCGTGAAGACGACCATGCCGTCGCTCAAGTCGGGGTATGAAGAAGTGGCGACACTCGCCAGGGCGGAAATCCGGCGACGCCAGATGGTCGCCGCCGCCACGACCTTGCAGACGGCACTGCGTGGCAAAAAGGAGCGCGAGAAGAATCAGCACGAGGACGATGCCCGGATGGTTGCCGCGCAACAGCGCTTGACGGCCCTCGGAATCGATATCAGCGTCGACCCGAAACTGGTGAGCCGCGCGCGTCTCTATCACCTGGCGACGCTGATCGAAGCGCTCGACATGATCACCAGAAAGAATCAGTATCTGACCACGAAGGCGCCCCGATCCGTCAAGAAGAGCCAGTTGCCATCCCGGGCCCTCCAGCAGGAGTACGCCGCCGCGGACAGCGCGCTGGACGCGGCGATCGCCGCGATTCGGCAGGTGTTCGACGACCGTCAGAAGGCGATCGAACTGGCGGCACGCCTGGCGAAAACCGTGGTCATCCCCGCCGCGTTCCGGCAGGAAGGAGCCCTCAAGGATTACGGAACGTTCCTGTATCCGGGCGGCGGATCGATCATCGCCAGCCCGGCCAAAACGTACTCGCTCCATCCGAATCGCACGCTCGTGCACGTGAAGGACGAACTGCGCGCGGGCGCAACGCCGGCCCTCGCGGGAGCGTACCTCGCGGCGCTCGTGCAAGGCTGTCTCGATTTCACGGCCATGCGCGGATGGAACGATGGCACGTCACACCGCGTCAACGGAATGACGCCATCGGGGCGTCCGTTTTTCTGGGTGATGATCGGGAAAGCCAAGGCGAGCCTCCCCGGGTATTCGGGTGAGATCTTCCACATCGACTCGGGGTACGCGAACTCGCGCTGGCACCACGAGTAGGACGCGGACCGTCACAATCCGCTCCCTCCGACGCTGCAATCGCCAGTCCCACGCCGGGCGCGGTGCGCTCCAGCAACAGGAGCTGGTCCGCCGCCGGATACGGCAGCGGCTGGAGCACGACCCGGTCCAGCAGCGTGAAGATCGCGACGTTCGCACCGATCGCCACCGCCAGGTCATGACGACGGCTGCGGTGAAGCCGGGCGTGCGTGCCACGCCCGCGCGGCGCGCATCGGCCAGCCGCGCCGAGAAGGTGGTGATCATGTCCGCGCCGTACTCGGCGGCCATGCCGTGGGGGAGCCTGGTCACGAGCGCGGCGGACAGCCGTTCCGCCAGGGTCATGGGGCGCTCCCCGGATACAGTCGCTGTTTCCGCGCCCGCGCGACCAGCGCTTCGAGCCGGCAGATCTCGGCGGCGACAGCCGCGCGTCCGGTCCAGGTGAGCTCGAAGTATTTCCGGCGGACATCGGCGGTCGCGCCCTCGGGCGCCGGGGCCGGCTGCAGGAGCCCGTCCCGCGTGAGCCGCTTGAGCGCCTGATAGAGCGCACCGGTCGTGGGATCGAGCCGGCCGTCGGACAGCCGTTCGACCTCTCGGCCGATCGCGTAGCCGTGCGCGGTTCCCTGCCCGACGGCGAGCAGGACGTGCAGGCTGAGTTCGGTCAGTGCCATGGGGTGCTCATACTCTCGGGTGCGTCCATCCTCGCGCAGGTAATCGAGTTGTCATCAATACAGTAGCTACTACTATATTATCCGCAAGCCGGCCGCCTCGAGCCCGAGCACCCAAGGCCTTGTCGGACCAGCCAGAGCAGGAGATCATTGCGTGACCGATCGCCGTCCCCGCAACGCGCTCTATGACCAATCCTCCCCTCCGTCACAAGTCGCCGGCGTCGCCTCGCCGAAACCTGCTGCGTTCCTCCAGCTCGGCGGGCGGCGGCATCACCCTCCTCGACGTGGTAGGACTGGCGCACGTCGTATTCGGGGCAATCGGGCTGATCTCCGGGGGGATGGCGCTCCTGTTTGCCGGCGCGTTCTCCGCTCACGCACTTTGGGAACCCGTATTCCAGCTGCTCGTGGCCGCGCTCATGATCCTCGCGGGCCTCTGGCTCCGCGACGGAGAGCGTCGCGGTGCCTGGCTCGCGGCCGGTCTCGATGCAGTTCGACTCGTGCTCTTCCTGTCTGCATCAGGTGGCGTGGACCTCATCGCCCTCGCACTGCTGCTCGGCGTGGTCTGGCTCCTGCCCACCCTAAGGCAGCCATCGGCGAAATGAATCGGAAGCAGCGCCTCGACCTCGCCTGACGCCGACGGGACAGGGATGTGAATCACGGATACACCGGGACATCCCGTCCGCATGCGACTTCACCGTCTCTCACGCGCGACTGGTCGCAAAGACGACCCGGCGGGTATCTCGTGAACAGGCGAGCACGCTCCACATCAGGCCCCGCGAAACACGCGGGACCTGCACGGGTTCGATCGCCCGCCTGAGCCCGGCGCCACACATGCGCGTCCACGGCGGTGAACCACGAACCGGGATGTGCGTGTGAAAGAATCGCGGCCACGCCGGACCATGGGATGCCGGCGCGCGGTGTGCGCGGTGCCGGTGTTCGCGACGGTTGCACTGGCCACGGTTGTGTTCGCGACAGCCGCGCTCGCGCAGCCCGTACAACACACGCAGCCACCCGCGCCGAACGACGGCGAACTGCGCGTCACGCGTGTGCTGCCGGATACGGCGGGCACGCCCCGCAGCATCATCACCGTCTCGTTCGACCGCCCGGTGCTGGCCCAGCTCGGCGACAGCGCCGCCACGCCACCCGTGCGTTTCACGCGAACCGGTGGAATCGGCGGCCATACCCATGACACGGCGCCCGCCATTCGCGTCGCATGGCGCGACCCGGTCACGCTGCGCATCGTTCCGCTCGCCCCGCTCGCGCCCGGCGCCACATACACCGTAGTCGTGGACACGCCGCTGGTGACGTACGACGGCGCGCGTCTGCGCCGGCCGCACGTGGCGAGCGTGCGCATTCGCGACGTGGCCGTGCTGAATACCTCTCCGGAGCTGGCCCCCAATCGTGGGGTGGATCTTCCCGGCGACGGCGTGCTCAAGGTGCTGATGAGCGGAGCCGTCGACAGCACTGCGTGGCACGACCGCGTGTCGCTGTCGATTGCCGAGGCGCCGGACTGCACGGCGTCGGAGATTCCCTATCGTCTGGTGGAGCAGCGTCTGCCGATCGCCTCCGACCGTCTCTACGGCTTCCACCTGCAGTTCGAACGCGGCGAGCGCCGCGAACTGCTCTCGCGCGCGCTCGTGTACGCGCCGGTCACCGCGCTGCCGCACAACTGCCAGGGCACGCTCTCGCTGGCCACGACCGATCCGCAGCCCGCCCGGTATGCCGTGCGCACCGCCGGCGCGTTCACGCTCCACCCGGGATGTGAGAACGACAGTCCGTGCGCCGATGCCGGCGTGCTCCAACTGGTGTTCACGGCGCCGGTGACGCGCGCCGCACTGCTGGACAAGGCGCGTCTCGATCCCGCGCGGCCGATCGCGGACACGGCGCTCACAGGTGGTGAAGAAGGAACGCTGTGGCGAGTGGCCGGCACCTTCCCGCGGGGCGAGACGCAACACCTCACGATCGACAGCGGGTTCGTGGACATCCATGGCCGCGCCTACACGGGGCCGCGCACCATGTCGTTCCGCGCCCCGCACCGCCGTCCTTCGGCGGCGATCGCCGATGATCGGTACGTGATCGTGCCGCGCACGGCGCAGGCGCACCTGCGGGTGCATCATGTCAATGCCGACAGCCTCGTCGTGGAGGGAGTGCGCGTGCCCGATTCCACGGCCCTGCGCTTCCTGGCGTCCGATCTGCGGCGCGGCATGAGCCTGGCCGGGTACACGCCCGGCATCGTGCGCCGCATCGTCGCGGTGCACGGCGCGCTCGACGAGGAACGGGTGTCGGCCGTGCCGCTGCCCGAGGAGATCACCGGCAGCGGATCATACTGGTTGATGCGTGTGCGCGTACACTGGCCGGCGCCGGCACGCGGCGACGCGCGTCTGCCCTGGTTCCAGCGCTTTCTCCCTCCCGGGGAGTGGCCGAGCCATCAACCGAATCCGCTGCTCGTGCGGGCCTCGAACCTGGCCATCCATGCGCGCGTCGGCGGATCGCCGTCCGCCGTCATGGTCACGCACGGACAGTCGGGGCACCCGGTACGCGGAGCCCGCGTGCACCTGCTCGACGTGGAAGGACGCACGCTGGCCGGCGGCAGCACGAGCGACGAAGGCGTGGCCATGCTCGCGCCGGATCCCGCCGGCGCGGGCGCGCCGCCCCGCACCAGGTCGACGACACGCCAGGACCCGGCAGCGGAAGACACGTGGAGAGCGATCGCCGCGCGCATGCGGCATGTGCGCGCATCGCTCGGCGACGATACCGTCTGGCTGCCGCTCTCGCCCGCGCAGGAGCTGGGCCTGCCCGCCCCTGACGCCGTGGGCGCCGTCATTCCCACTCCCCTCGGCCCGGGAAGGCCGAGCGTGCACCGCCGCGCGATCATTCAGACCGATCGCGGCATCTACCGCCCGGGCGATCGGCTCTACATGAGTTTTCTCGTGCGCGAACGGACGGACGCCGGCCTGCGCCCGCCCGCCGGTGATTCGCTGCGATGGCGCGTGGCACTTCCGTATGGGTCCACGGAGGCCATCGCCACGTCGACGGTGAGGCTGTCGCCGTTCGGATCGGCCGCCGATTCCATGGACCTGCCGATCGATGGCCCCATCAGCCACTACACGGTGACCGCATCCCTGCACCGCGCGGGCGCGTGGCGTGATGTGAGCACGCAGGAGGTGCGAATCGCCGAGTATCGGGTGCCGGAGTTTCTGGTGGATGTCACGCGCGATACGTCGGCCGCGCACGCATTGGACACCGTGTCGTTCAACGTGCGCGGAACGTATCTCTTCCAGGCGCCGATGCGCGGAGCGCACGTCAGGTGGAGCGCATCGGTCGAGGACGCGAACGATCGCACGACGGCGCTGTCGCTTCCGCCGGGATTCGTCGTGGGCCACGGGAACGGACGATGGCGATTCCCCCTGGAAGGCGAGCGGGATTTCTCGCAATTCCACAGCGGCGAGGGAACGCTCGACGAGCACGGCGCGTTGCGCGTCACCCTTCCCGCGCCACGCGGCATCACCCGTGCGGTACGCGTGGTCGCCGCGGCCACCGTCACCGATCTCACGCAGCGCACGGTCGTGGCGAGCGGCACCATCATCCCGCGTCCCTTGTCGTTCCATCTCGCGGCGCGGATCTCCGGGACCGAGGCATCCGCGGGCGACAGCATCGACCTGTCGTACATGACGGTCAGGACCGAGGGCCAGCCGACCCCCGACGGCGACGTGCGGATCGCCCTGCTGCGCTGGGCACGCGACGCGACGTCACAGGAGATTCAGGGACTGACACCCATCGATACGGTCTGGCACACGAACGGCCGCACGCGCGAGACCATGCAGACCGTGCGCGTTCCCCTCGACACGTCGGGCGTGTTCGAACTGGTGCTGCTCTCGCAGGATCATACGGGCCGGCGCGTGCGCACTTCCATGGGCATCCGCGTCAGCCCCGTGACCAGCGTTGCCAATGCCTCCCTTGCCAATGCCCCGGAAAGGAAGCGGGTGGACGGCATCGCGGTGCGCGTGCTCACGGATTCGCTCCGCGTAGGCGACCAGGCCACGATCGAGTTCGACTCTCCCTTCGACGATGCCGAAGCCTGGCTGACCGTGGATCGTGAAGGCATCCTGTGGCAGGAACGCCGCCGCGTACGCGCCGGAACCACGCGCTTTCGCGTGCCGGTCGCCGCGCGATTCACGCCCAACGTGTACGTGGGAGTCACGCTGGTTGCGCGCGGCGATCCGGCGGAAACCAGAACGGTTGCCGAACGCGTGCGGCATGGCTACGCGTACGTGCCGGTGGACGCCGCTCCGTCGCGCCTCGGCGTGCACATCACGAGCGACCGCGCGGAATATCGGCCGGCAGACACCGCGCGGATCACCGTGCGCGTCGTGGATGCACGCGGAAAACCCGTGCGCGGCCGCGTGACCGTGTGGGCGGTGGACGAGGGCGTGCTGTCGCTGATCGCGTATGCCTCGCCCGATCCATGGGCGAAGCTGTTCGCGCCGTGGCCTCATGCCACGGGCGCGTTCTCCACGATGGCGTGGCTCTAGGCCGACGGACGGCAGTCGCTGCTGCTCCGGCGCATCCAGGCCATCTGGTTCGATGCGATGTGGGTTCGCCACGATGAGAACATGCGGCTGAGCCAGGTCGTCACCACCGGCATCAGCACCGCCGCGCCGTTCATCGGCATTCCCGTGTTTCGCGACAACTTCCGGTCCACCGCCTTCTTCGCGGCGGAGGTGGCGACGGACAACAGCGGCGTGGCCCGCGTCTCGGCGGCGCTGCCCCACAATGTCACCCGGTATCGCGTGCTCGCGATCGCCGCGGACGCCACCGATCGTGTCGGCAGCGGGGAGGCATCGATCCGGACGGCGCTGTCCCTCGTCTACCGCCCGATCCTTCCGCGTTTCGTGCGCGGCGGCGACAGTCTGTTCGCGAGCGGCGTGGTGAGTATGGCCGACGGGGTGGATCGCCGGGTGACGGTGTCGGCGAGTGCGCAGGGCACACACGAAACAACGACCCGCGATACCACGGTGCAGACCCGGTCGTCGAGTGCGGCGCTGCACTTCTCGTGGAATGTCTCCGAAAACCCGCCGCTCGACTCGGTCGCGTTCAGCGTCACGGCGGTGGCGGATGACGTGAGCGATGCCGTACGGCTGGCCGTGCCGGTGCGACCCGTGGGGCGACCGCGGGTGCACGCGGCGAGCGGCACGGTGCGCGGAACGGGCACGTTGTCCGTGATGCTGCCGGCCGATACGGATATCGCGCGGTCCCGCGTGCGCCTCCGTCTCGGGTCGCCTGCGCTCACGTTCCTGCGCGAAGCCGCCGAGCAGGCCCTCGCTCCGCGCTACGAGTTCACCGAGCAGCTGGCGAGCAACCTGCGCGTGCTCGTGGCCACGTTGCGCGCGCAGCGCGCCGGTGTGGACATCGGACTCGATTCGTCACGCGTGCGCGCCGCTGCCGCGGGGCTGGTGCGCACCATCGAATCCCGGACGCGCCCCGACGGGGCGGTGCGCTACTGGCCGGTGGAAACCTGGACGAATGCGTGGGTATCCGGCGAGGCCGGTCTGGCCCTGCTCGACGCGCGCGACGCCGGATTCGACACCCGCGCGGACGTCCGTGATCGCTTGCGGGTCTATCTGCGCGGTGCCGCACCCGATGTGTCGTGGCGAGGCCGGGGAACGGCGCGCGAACAGGCCGCGCTCGAGGCATCGGCGCTCTCGCAGCAACTGCACCGCGCCTGGTACCTGCGCCGCATGGGCGACTCGCTGCCCGCCGTGGAAACCGAGCTGCGCGCACGCGCGCTCGAGCTGGCGTGGGAAGATCGCGCCTGGCTGGCGGAACTGCTGGCCGAGGTCGAACAACCGGCGGAAGCCATCGACCTGCTCGATGCCCTGTGGCGTGAGGTGCCGCCGGCCGGCGCCCTCGTGGACCTGCCGTCCGCGCCGTCGGCCAACCCGTTCAGTTCGCGCCTGCGCGGCGGCGCGCGTCTGCTCTCCGCGACCCGTCGCCTGCAACCGGAGCATGCGTTGCTCGGCGCGCTCGAACGGCGCATGCTCGATCGCGGAATCGGCGCAATCGGCGACCGCGCGCACTGGTGGAACACCCAGGACTTCGCCTGGGCCGTGCCCGCGCTGCTGCCGGCCGCCATCACGTCCGGCACGGAACGCGTGCGGCTCGATGCCGCCGGCCTGAACGGCACGTCCGCGACATTGATTGGCACGCCCTCGGGCGTGGCCGACACCCTGCTGCCCGCGGCCGGCTTCACGGCACGCCGAGGAGATTCGCTGCTCGTGTCGGTGCGGCTGGCCAGCGACCGGCCGGCATTCGTGGTGCTGGAAGTCGAGGAGGTGTCATTGCACCGCCCGATGACACCGGATGCGCGCGGCCTGTGGGTGGAACGGTGGTACGAACGCACGAGCGACGGCCAGCGCATCACCGAGCTCACGGAAGGCGAGTTCGTCCGCGTGCACCTGCGTGTGCAGACGTCCGCCGAGCGTGATTTCGTGGCGCTGGAGGATCTGCTGCCGGCCGGTCTCGAAGTGGTGGACCCGTCGCTCAACAATGCGTCGACGGGGGGGCTGACGTTCCGTCCGGGCAGCTATGCCGCGCGACTGGCAGCGGCGCGCGAGGCGGAAGACGAAGACCCGGCCGCCAACAGCGATGCGTGGCGCTGGTGGTCCGGGTGGCAGCACCGGCAGGTGCGCGACGATCGCGTGCAGTTCTTCGCGCGGTATCTCCGGCCCGGGTCGCATTCCGTGAGCTATCTCGCGCGTGCGACGACATCGGGCCGGTTCGTGCGTCCGCCCGCGCAGGCCGCCGAGATGTACAATCCCGGCGTGCAGGGGCGCAGCGACGGCGGCTGGCTCGGCGTGCTGCGGTGCGGCGACGGGTGTCCGTAGTGCCCGGTGCACGCGGATACAGGTGGGCCAGCCGAGCAGTCACGGCGCTGGTGCGGCGCCTCATCGCATCCGTACCGCCGTGAAGGGGAAGCGACTGGTCTCGCCGGGGCGCTCCACTTCGCCGGTGTTCTCGTTGTTCCACCAGATGGTGATGGTGATCTGGCCGGTCATCGTGGTGCCGCTGCGCGTGGCGTTGATCCGGATCGCCCCCGCCGGCCCCACCTGCGTCCCCGCGTCCTTGATCCGGTACGACGCCGTGCCCGGGATGAACTGCCCGGTCACCGTGCCCGCGTCCAGATCCGGGGTGGACTGGGACCAGGTGCTCGAGCCCCACCCGCTGAAGAACGGCCCGAACGAATAGGTCACCGTCGGCGATACGCCGAGCACCTGCCGCCACTCGGCGGCGGCGTTGGACGGCGGCGGACAGCAGGCCGCCGGATCCCAGACGGCCGCGCGCAGCACGCGGAGCCGGAGCTCCGTGCCGTCGCCCGCCACCGGTTCGATCGTGATCAGCCCGGCCGTGGGCACGGCCAGGATGCGCTTGAACAGACTCACGATCGGATCCGAGCCTTCCAGTTCGTCGAAGAGCTCGTCCTGATCCTGCATGGAGGTGATGCGCCAGTAGGGTGCTGCGCCCGGCACAACGGTCACCGCGGTGCGGCCGGCCGCCCACACCTTGTCGGCGGTCTTGAGACGCACCGTGACGGGATACGTGACCTCCTCCCCGCTCTCGGCGGGCGGGTATGACGTCTCGAGCGTGTTGACGGCGGTGGTGACCGTGCGCCCGTCGCCGAGGTCCCATTCCCACGACGGGGTGGGCGGGAGCGGCAGCTCGGTGGTGGCGGTGAAGGTGACGGGCGTGTCGGGCTCGACGCGAGGATCCCTGGGCGTGACCGTGAGCTCGCGCTCCGTGATCACGACGGTGGCCGTGTCCCGGCCCCGCACGCGGTCGTTGGCGTCGAGGAGCTCGACGCGGACCACGAAAGAGCCGGCGGAGTCGTAGACGTGCGCCGCGTTCGACCGGGCGGATTCGATCACCACGGGCGAGCCGTCGCCGAAGTCCCAACGCAGCCGGCGGCCGGTGTGAAAGAGCCCGCCGTGCTCCACGAGGAAGGCGATCTGCTCCTCGGGCGCCGCCGAGTCCGGCGTGGCCGACAGCGCGAACTCCACCCGGCGGATGGGGAAGCGGACATAGTCCACGTAGGACAGCGCCTGGGACGAAATATCCCCCGGAGTCCATGCGTCCAATCTGAAGCCGAAATACTCGGTGCCGGGCTCGAGAACGAGGGTGGCGCCGTCGCGAAAGTTGCTGGGGCGGCCGGGCGCGGTCCGCCCCGGATCCCTCTGTATTCTCTGCTCCATGTAGCCGGGGGGGTTGCTGTCGGCGCAGTCGTCACAGATGGAGCGTACGGCAATGCGCGCGAATGCCGTGACGACACTGTCCTGCAGGGGGAACCAGAGCGAATCGGTGAGATCCTCCCGGTACTCCATGGTGTAGCGCGGGAAGTGCCCGTCACCAGCGGTTTCCGCATGGAAGGCCGCCCAGTGCGCATCGAACTGGGCGAAGGAGACCAGGGCCGTGGCGCCGATCACGAATACCTGCACATAGGCGTCGGGCGGAATATCGTCGCGCTCGGACAGGTCGAAGGGAATCCAGTCGTCGCCCGCGTAGTGAATGCTGCGGGCCTGGCCCGGCTGGCCGGGGTCGGCCACGTGGAAGGTGCCCGCCGACGCGCCATAGGAGATGATGGCATGCCCTCCATCGCCGAGATTTTCCGGGTAGACGAGGAGCTGCTGCGGAAGACCGGTGAGCTTGAGGGAGGCGGCGAGAGCCAGCGCCTGGATCCGCGGACGCCCCAGCCCCGACTCGTCTCCCGACCGGAGCAGGTCGGCAATATGCCGGTCGGCGGCGGCCCAATTCTCCGCCACGGTGTGTTGCACCATCGAGGCCATCCGGATCCCCCGGGCGTTCTCCTGCCAGGGCGCCCCGGACCGCAGATACCGCTGGAAGAGTGGCGTCGCGTTCTGCGTGTAGTGGAAGTGCAGGGCGCTGAGGGTGGAGCCGGTGCAGAAGCCACCCGGCTCCAGCCATGAGCCGATATTCCTGAACTCCCAGTCGTGGACGCCGGGCTGGAAGGTGCTCATGGCGGTGCTCTCCAGCAGGAGATCGTCGACCTCCACCATCACGATCTCCACTTGCCCGAACGTGGACGCGGTCGCCTGCCGAGCCACTGTCGCGGTGGTGCTTGCTCGGCGGCGGTCCTGCGCATCGGCCCCCGACGCGGGCAGCAGCCGGTCGGCCGACACATGGCGGCTGATGACCACGATTCCGCTCGTGTCCTGTCCCAGCAGCGGAAGCAGCTCGAACGTGCCGGTGGCAGGGTCGTGGAGAAACGCGACGGCATTCTCCCGGGCTGCCTGCGCCACCGGAATGGTGAGACGGAATGGCTGTTCTCCGTACCCCTGCCCGTTCCGGATGCTGAAGGCGATGCCCGTCTGCGACAGTCCGGCCGGCAGGACCGGCTTGCGGGACGGCTCTTCCGTCACGGTCCACTCGGTGGTGGTGGGATAGGTGCCGGGCGCCAGCTCGATGGTGAGTCCGTGCAGCGGGCTGCCCGGACGGTCCACCCGGAGCGTGCCGCCGCCCGCCGGGATGGGGGCCCGGTCGAGCACGACCGGCGTGTCCACCACCGGCGGGGGCGGCGGAGGCGGTGGTGGTGGCGGCGGCTCGACGGGGGGCGGGATCTCCGGGCCGGCGGGCGTGTCCGGGGTCCCGCAGGCCGCCAGCAGGAGCGCGAGGAGCCCGAGCGCGGCCCGGGCTGGGGAGCGGAAGTGGATGCTGCGAGTCGTGCGCATGGCCGGCCGTTCGGATCAGAGGTGGGCGTCCTCCTCACGGAGAACGCGACACCTGGAGACGCGAAAAACCGGCGGCCGCGGGGATCATGACCACACGAGCTCCAGCGTCCCGCCGATCGCCAGGCCCTGCCACAGCGCCAGCATCTCTCGCCATCCGGCGCACGCGGCCGCAATCTCCGCGTCCGTGAACTGTCGCGGCTGGTGGCCGTGGGGAGTCCAGAGGTAGCGCCGAAGCCGTTCGCGCAGGACCGGCGACTCGGGTCCCAGTCCCTCCTCGAGCGCCTGATTGAAGAGGCCCACGAGAATCTCGGTTGCCGTGAGCTCGTCCTTGTTGGCCTTCAGCACCTCTGCCGAGCGTGCGGCGGCGTGCGGTTTGCGGCGTCCGCTCACATGCGTAAGGCTCCCGAAGACCGCGCCGTCCGCGACGCTTCCCCAGAACCCCCGACGAATGCGCAACGCCCGTTCGATGGCGAAATGGGCGAGGTCGTGCGGAATGGCGGACATGTGGCCCACCCCCTTCACATGCCAGGTCACCCCGTCCGAGCGGGTGATCACGGTTTCGTATCGGCGCTCGTCGAGGCGGGTGAGTCGCAGCAGCACGAGCAGTCTTCCCTGTTCGAGATCCGTCGGCGTCGAACCAGGTCGTCGCGCCGACATGCCGCGTATTCTAACGCGGCTCTCCCGAGGCCAACCACCCGCGGCCGCGCACCGATACCTCATCGCATCCGTACCGCCGTGAAGGGGAAGCGGCTGGTCTCGCCGGGGCGCTCCACCTCGCCGGTGTTCTCGTTGTTCCACCAGATCGTGATCGTGATCTGGCCGGTCATCGTGGTCCCGCTGCGCGTGGCGTTGATCCGGATCGCCCCCGCCGGCCCCACCTGCGTGCCCGCGTCCTTGATCCGGTACGACGCCGTGCCCGGGATGAACTGGCCGGTCACCGTGCCGGCATCCAGGTCCGTGGTGGACTGGGACCAGGTGCTCGAGCCCCAGCCGCTGAAGAACGGCCCGAACGAGTAGGTCACCGTCGGCGTCACCCCGAGCAGTTGCTGCCACTCGGCGGCGGGAGCGGAGGGCGGCGGGCAGCAGGCCGCGGGATCCCAGACGGCCGCGCGCAGCACGCGGAGCCGGAGCTCCGTGCTGTCGTCCACAACCGGTGCGATCGAGATCAGGCCGGCCGTGGGCACGGCCAGCAGCCGTTTGAACAGACTCACGATCGGATCCGAGCCTTCCAGTTCGTCGAAGAGCTCGTCCTGATCCTGAATGGAGGTGATGCGCCAGTGGGGCGCCGCGCCCGGCACAACGGTCACGTCGGTACGGCCGGCCGCCCACACCTTGTCGGCGGTCTTGAGACGCACCATGACGGTGTACGTGACCTCTTCGTCGCGGTCGGGCGGATACGTGATCTCGAGCGTGTTGACGGTGGTGGTGCGGGTGCGCCCGTCGCCGAGGTCCCACTCCCACGATGGCGCGGGCGGGAGTGGCAGATCGGTGGTGGCGGTGAAGGTGATGAGCGTGTCGGGCTCGACGCGGGCGTCCTTGGGCGTCACGGTGAGCTCGCGCTCCGTGATCACGACGGTGGCCGTGTCCCGGCCCCGCACGCGGTCGTTGGCGTCGAGGAGCTCGACGCGGACGAGGAAGGTGCCGCTGGAATCGTACACGTGATCCGTGCTCGGCCGGGAGGATTCGATCACCACGGGCGAGCCGTCACCGAAGTCAAAACGCAGCCGGCGGCCGGTGTGAAAAAGCCCGCCATGCTCCACGGTGAAGCTGACCGGCTCCTCGAGCGCCGCGAAATCCGGCGTGACCGACAGGGTGAACTCCACCCGGCGGATCGGTATCCGCTGGAAGTCGACGAGGGATACGATCCGGCGGCCCTCGACGGGCGGGCTCAAGGCGTCCACTCGGAAGCCGAACACCTCCCTCCCCACGTCCATGATCACCGGCACCCCCTCCCGATACGCGGACGGGTCGTTGATCTCAGTCACCCAACCGTCCTCGGCGTAGCCCCTGAGCCGGATATAGTCCGCGGGAAAAGTGTTTCCGGCGGTGCACGTCTCACAGAGACCGCGCACGCGGATTTCCTCGGAAGCCGTGACGACGCTGTCCTGCAGCGGGAGCCAGAGGGTATCGGTAAGATCCTCCAGAAACTCCAGACGGTAGCGCGGAAAGGTCCCATCGCCGGCGGTCCCGGCCTCGAAGGCGGCCCATTGCGTGTCGAACTCCGCGTGGGAGATCAGCGCAGAGACGCCGTGCGGGAAAGCCTGGACGTAGGAACTTGGCTCGATGTCTGTCCGGGTGGAGAACTGGAACGGCACCCAGTTGACACCGTCATATTCGATGGTCTGGCCGACCCCGGGATAGCCGGGATCCGCGACATGAAAGGTGCCTGCACTCGTTCCATAGGCGACGATCGCGTGTCCGGCGGTGAACCCCGCCTGGAAGATGGAGAGATACTGCGGGAGGCCGGTGAGCTGAATGGCTGCGGTCAGCGCCAGGGCCTGCGTGCGGGGCCGCCCCAGGCCGGATGACTCTGCTCTTTCGAACAGCTCCTCGACCTGCTGATCGAAAGCGAGCCAGTTCGTCCGGTATTGGACCATCGAGGCCATCCGGATCCCCTGGGTGTTCTCGAACCACTCTGCGCCCGGCCGCACGTATGTGCCGAAAAGCGGGGCACCGCCCCGCGTGTAGTGGTGATAGAGCACGAGAGTGGTCGCGCCGCTGCAGAATCCGAGCGGTTCGAGCCACGATCCGTAGTTCGGAAATTCCCAGTCGTGCACGCCCGGCTGGAACGAACTCATGGCGGATCCCGCGAGCAACGCCGGATCGGCCGTCACCAGCAGAATGTCGATTTCCCCGAACGCGGAGACGGTCGTCTGCCGGGCTCCTGTTGCGGTAGAGCCGGCACGCAGACCTGCTCGCGCGGCGGTCCCGGTTGCCTGCAGCAGCCGGTCGGCCGACACATGGCGGCTGGCGACCACGATGCCGCTCGTGTCGGTGCCCAGGAGCGGCAACAGCTCGAACGTGCCGGTGGCCGGGTCGTGCATGAAGGCCACGGTATTGTCCCGGTCTGCCGCGGGTACGGGAATCCTGACCATGAACGCACGGGCGGCGTACGCCTGCTCGTTCCCGATCGTGAACAGGATCCCTGTCTGGCTCAGCCCCTCCGGCAGAGGGGGCCGGCGGGAGGGTCTTTCCGTCACCGTCCACTGAGTGGTGGTGGGATACGCCCCGGCCGGCAGCTCGATGGTCAGTCCGTGCAGCGGGCTGCCCGGCCGGTCCACGCGGAGCGTGCCGCCGGACGCCGGGATGGGCGCCCGGTTGAGCACGATCGGTGTGTCCACCACCGGCGGGGGCGGCGGCGGTGGTGGCGGTACGACGGGGGGCGGGGTCTCCGGACCGGCCGGCGTGTCCGGGCTCCCGCAGGCCGCCAGCAGGAGCGCGAGGAGCCCGAGCGCGGCGGCCCGAGCGGGGGAGCGGAAGGGGATGCTGCGAGTCGTACGCATGGCCGGTCGTCCGGATCAGAGGTGGGCGTCCTCCTCACGGAGGACGCGACACCTGAAGACGCGAAAAACCGGCGGCGGCAGGGATCATCCGGGAGCGCGGTCGCCTGCCGGTAAACTGGCGGGATGCCACCTCGGCGCGACCGTCAGCGCATGCCCAGGCGCATGCTCAGCGCATCCCTACGCGTGCGCCGCCCACAGCGGCTCTCCCTCCGCATACGGCACGCAGGGATCGAAGCGACCCGGCGACTCCACATACCGCAGCACGCGCGTCATCCCGATCTCCGAGGTGAAGAAGCCGAGCAGGGCGAGCTCCTTCATCATGCGGAAGTAGTGTGGGGGATCGTCCGGCCCCTTCGTGTTCTGGTACGCCACGGTCTCCCGGTCGATCGCCGTGAGCAGCGCCGTGCGCTGCTCGGCCGTGGATGCCATGAAGTCCGCGCCGTTGGCCTGCCGGCTCGCGTCGTCGAGCGCGGCCAGTCCGGCGCGGAAGATGTCCTGGTCCCGCGGCTCGTAGCAGTCCTGCACCATCACCGCCATGAACATCCCGCACTCGGCCGCCCTGGCGCCCGGTGTGCTCGTGGCCGGCAGGATGGTTTCGGCGATCTCGTCGAGATACGCCACCTCCTCGGCGGTGAACATGGTCTGCGCCCCAGTGCCGGCCGTTGCCGGATCACCGGCGGTTCCCCGGTCGCGGCTGCACGCGGTGATCAGGTTCGTGCCGCCGATGAACGCGGCTCCGCCCAGCAGCACACTCACACGGCGAATCGCCTCGCGGCGATCGATCATTGCGCGGTGCAACGGCGACGACGTCGGCTCGAATTCGTCAGGCATGCGATCGTCGCTCCAGGCTAGAGATTGCGCTTGTTGAGCTCGTCCACCGCATGGTCCACGGCACGCGCCGTGAGCGCCATGTACGTGAGCGAGGGATTCTGGCACCCGCCCGACGTCATGCTCGCACCGTCGGTCACGAACACGTTGGGCGCGTCCCATACCTGGTTCCATCGGTTCAGCACGGAGTTCTTCGGATCGGTTCCCATGCGCGCCGTGCCCATCTCGTGAATCCCCATCCCCGGCGCGTAGCCCCGGTCGAACGTGCGCACCTGCTTCACGCCGCACGCATCCAGCATTTCGGCCATGTCGGTCGTCATGTCCTTGCGCATCGCCTCCTCGTTGGAGCCGATGCCGCAGTCGATGCTGAGCACCGGCAATCCCCACTTGTCCTTCTTCACGGGATCGAGCGTCACCCTGTTGCCGTGATCGGGGAGCATTTCGCCGAACGCGGTGCCGCCGATGGTCCAGGCACCCGGCATGGCCATGGCGTCCTTGAACGCGCCGCCCACGCCCAGCTCCGCCACGGCGCGGTCCCACCCCTGACGGCTGGCGCTGCCCTGATAACCGAACCCCCGCAGATACGGCCGCCGGTCGCGGCCGATGTTGCGATAGCGCGGGATGTAGAATCCGGTGGGACGCCGCCCGTAGACGTACTGGTCCTCGAGCCCCTCGATCATGCCCGTGGCGCCGAGCCGGAAGTGGTGGTCCATGAGATTGTGTCCGAGCTCGCCGGAGCTGCTTCCCAGTCCGCCGGGCCACACATCCGTCGCCGAACGCAGCAGCAGCCACGTGCTGTTGAGCGCCGACGCGCAGAGAAATACGATGCGCGCTTCGTAGTCGGTGGTCTGGTCGGTCAGTGCGTCGAGCACGCGCACGCCCGTGGCGCGCCGCGCGTCCTTGTCGTACACCACCTCGGTCACGATCGACCAGGGCTTGAGCGTGAGCCGACCCGTGACCATGGCGGCCGGCAGCGTGGACGATTGTGTGCTGAAATACGCGCCGTACGGACACCCCAGCCAGCAGGCGTTGCGATGCTGGCACGGAGCGCGCCCCGGCAGCGGCTGTGTGAGATTCGCGGTGCGTCCCGGAATGAGGCGACGCGTGCCGCCGTAGGCCTGGCGCAGTTTCCCCGCCACCAGCTCTTCGCCGCAGTTGAGCGGCATGGGCGGCTGGAACTGTCCGTCGGGAAGCTGCTCCAGCCCTTCCAGCGATCCGGAGATGCCGGCGAACTGCTCCACCTTGTCGTACCACGGCGCCAGGTCGGCGTAGCGAATGGGCCAGTCGGTGGCGATGCCGTCACGCGCGTTGGCGGAGAAGTCGATGTCGCTCAGGCGGTAGCTCTGGCGTCCCCACATGAGCGAGCGTCCGCCCACGTGGTATCCGCGGTACCAGTCGAAGCGGCGGACTTCGGTGTAGGGAGACTCCTCCTCGTTCACCCAGTAGTCGAGGTTGGTCTCGTTCAGCGGATAGTCGCGCCTGAGCACCGGATACCGCGCGATCATCTCCTGCGTGCGCCTGCCGCGATGCGGGTACTCCCACGGGCCCTTGAAGGCGTTCACGTAATCCTTGACGTGCTCGATGTTGCGGCCGCGCTCGAGCAGCAGCACCCGGAGTCCCTTTTCCGTCAGCTCCTTGGCGGCCCAGCCGCCCGAGATGCCGGAGCCGACCACGATGGCATCGTATTGCGTGTCCTGCACGTTTGCCTCCGTGGGCGGGAAGCAGTGGCGCCGTCGGCGACGGGGAGACGCGGGCGCCACCGTTCGGAGGGGGATTTCGAATAATGGACACGGGACCGCGGGTTGGCGATTCCGGTCCTGTGCGGGAGCCGCGGCGTGTGAGCAAACGTCCCGGTCAGGGATCGGGACGACGCGCGGCGGGTGGTCACGCTCACGCCGGTCCGGCCGCCACCAGTTCGGCGATCGCCGCCACCACGTCATCGATCTCGGCTTCGGTGTTGTAGTAGTGCGGCGCGATGCGAACCGCCGACTGGACACCACGCTCCACCAGATCCAGCCGGCCGAACCACGACAGCGTGGCCGCGGTGTTGATGCGCCGCTCCCGAAGCACCCGCACGAGATCCGGCGCATGCCACCCCGACACCTCGGCGGTGACGATGGCGCACGGATTCCGGCCGCGATCCAGCGCGCGCACGCCGTCGAGCGCATCGAGACGCCGCCGCAGGTCCGCGGCCAGCCGGAATGCGCGCGCACCCGCGAGCCCCACTCCCACCTCGCGCGCGTATTGCACCGCGGCCCCCAATCCCAGGACGAGCGCATACGGGAACTCCCAGTCTTCGTAGCGCTGCGCCGACTCCGCGATCTGGTAGCTGTCCGGCCCGTCCCACGTCGCTCCGCGCATGTCCACGAACAGCGGATGATCGCCGCGCGCGAGCGCCCGATCGGACGCATACAGGAAGCCGATCCCGCGCGGCCCGCGCAGGAACTTGCGCGCCGTCACCGACAGGTAGTCGCAGCGCAGACGCTCCACGTCGATCTCCATCTGCCCCGCCACCTGGCAGGCATCCACCAGATACGGCACGCCGAACTCCTCGCACACCGCGCCCACGGCCTCCACGTCCTGCACCAGCCCCGAGTGCGTCGGCACCCAGGACACGTGCACAAGCCGGCACGGCACGCGGCGCAGGATCTCGCGCACACCGTCCGGATCGATTCCTCCCCCGGGAAGCTCCGGCGCATGCACGATGCGCACGCCCAGCCGCCGCGCCATGGCGATGAACTGGATCTGGTACGAGGTGTAGTCGCTCCGGCTCGTGAGGATGACATCACCCGGCTCAAAGTCGAACGACGTGATGGACTGCACGAACCCGTGGGTCGCGTTGCCCACGATGGCGATGTTCCGGCTCGCAGCACCCACGAGCGCGCCGATGGATTCGTACGCCTCGCCGATCGCGGCGGCGCGGGCGTCCGCCGCCTCGTAACCGCCGATCTCCGCCTCGAGCACGAGGTGCCGGTGCATCGCGTCCACCACGCGCGCCGGCATCAGCCCCGCGCCGGCGTTGTTCAGATGGGTGCGGTGCGCGATGCCGGGGGTTTCGGCACGCCACTCGGCGAGCGGCTCGGTCGTGAGAGACATGGGGGGATCTCGTGATTGAGAGCGAAATTCCACTATAGCGAATAATAGTCGCTAAAGTAGACGTCCCTTCCATCCGGCGTCAACCCCGGGACCATCGCCGAGCCGGCGAGCGTGGCAGAACGCCGGGCTGTCGCCGACATTCCGGTGAGCCCGATCCCGACCTCCCTTCAGCCGCCCGCCATGCCCGAACGGACGCCGCCCCCCGACCCGGCGCAGATCGCGTCGCATCTCGCCGCCACCATCCGGCGGCGGCGGCTCGAGGCGGGGCTCACGCTCGACGAGCTCGCCCAGCGGAGCGGGGTCAGTCGTGCCATGCTCTCCGAGGTGGAGCGCGGCCGGAAGAGCCCGACCATCCGCGTGGTCTGCCAGATCGCTGCGGGGCTCGAATGCACCGTGTCGGACCTGCTCGACGAACCGCCCGCCACGAACGTGACCGTCCTGCGCAGGCAGGAGCGCAGCCGGTTCATCGATACCGCGAGCGGCGTCGAGCGCCACGTCCTTTCCACCACCCTGGGCAGCCGGTCGCTGGAGGTGGTGTGGTATGTCATCCCCGCGGGCCGGGAGACGGGGGAGTTTCCGCCGCACCGCCCCGGCGTCGTGGAACTGGTGACCGTGGTGGCCGGCAAGCTGGAGCTCCGGCTGGGCGGCGAACGGTTCGTGCTCGAGGAAGGCGACTCCGCCTCCTACTCGGCAGACGTGATCCACCAGTACCGCGCGCTGTCGCGCCGGAAGTGCGAGCTTCTGCTCCTCATCGATTCCTCCGCGCTTTCGAGGACCGCCGCCCCGTCGCGCTAGCGGCGCTCGGCGACCATCTCTCCCTCCCCCCGATGCCCGATCCCGGACGCTGGCGCAACCTCTCCCTGGGCCTGACACGTAGTGAAGACGTGCTGGCCCGCTGGCGGGTGTCCCGCGACGACTGGCACGCCTTTCTCACGCTGGAGCGGCAGCAGGCGCAGGATCGCTCCAACGAACTGCTGCCCGATGACGACGTGCCGGCCGACGGCATCGAAATCATCGTGGGACCCAGCACCATCCGGATCGGCGAGAGCATTCACCGCCTGCCGGCGCGCGGCACGCCGGAGATCCAGGGAGCCACGCTGCACGGCAACAGCGGCACCGGCGCCCCGAGCACCATCGAGCTGCTGCTGAAGTACCCGCCCTACATGACCCCCAGCAGCCACAGTCCGCCCCGCTACACGCGCCTGTGTTTTCCGGTAGCCGGTCCGGCCTGGCGCGAGGCGCGGCGCGTGGTGGCCCATTACAACGCCGATCGCCCGGGCACGCCGGACTTCTTTCACGGCCGCGGCGACGGCAGCGACCCGGAAGACCTGAGTACCTGCTGGTCCTGCGGCTTTCGCACCCACAAGTTTCGCTCGGAATGCGAGCGCTGCGGCGCCAGCATGCTGTCCCGGCGCTGGGCTCGGCGCTTCGGCCTGGGGCTCACGTTCTGCGGGCTGTTCATCACCGGCCTGATGAGCGTGGTGCTGTACAAGGTCCTGCCGACGCTGCTGCGCCCCGGCGTGGAGGTCGGCGGCGCCCGGTTTTCCGGCAGTGCCGCGCAGGCGCTGATCGTGTCCGTGGTGCTGGCAGCCGTGTGGGTCTTCGGGGCCACCGCCCTGGTCTATGGCGGCTGGCAGATGGCCACCGGCAAGCGCAACCTCCGGATCGCGCTCTTCATGAGCGGCATCTTCTTCGCGCTTCTGGTGCTGGCCGTGCTTTTCTAGGAGGAGTTTCTCGTGCAGCGAGTGATGCTGGGTATGGCGGCGCCGGAGATGCGGGAGGCTCTCACCGTCATGAACGAGCGGGTGGAGGCGCGGAGGATTGCCGCCGGAATTCCGGACGGCTTCTCGCATCTGTTGCGACTCCGGGCATCGCAGATCAACGGATGCGCCTTCTGCGTCCGTCTGCATGCGCGCGATGCCGCGCAGGCAGGCGAAACGGCCGACCGGATCGCCATCACGGCAGCGTGGCGGGAATCGGCCTATTTCACGACGAAGGAGCGCGCGCAGTTGGCCCTGGTCGAAGCCGTCACGCGCATCCACGACGGCAATGTCCCGGACGATCTGTACCGGGAAGCGGCGGAGGTGCTGTCCCAGACGGAGATCGCCGCCACGGAGTGGCTGGCCATCGTGATCAATGCGTGGAACCGCATGTCGAGCGCAAGCCGGCCTCGCGTCGCGCCGTAACCGCCTCCGCAGGGTGCCAGAACCAACCCGTTGCTTGACACGCGAGTGCGCGCGATCGTACTTTGCGACACAAAGTACAACTCTCCACGACAGACCATGTGGCCCTTCCTCAAGCGACACCGATTGAAAATCCTGCTGGGCGTGGCGGCCACGCTCGTCGTGGTGCTCGGCACCCTGTGGCGCACGGCCATCACGCGAAACCGCTCGATCCCCGACGAGCCGTTCCGGATCGCCGGCAATCTCTACTCCGTGGGCTCCACCGGAGTCACCGCCTTCCTGCTCACCGGGCCCGACGGCCACGTCCTGATCGACGGCGGTTATCCCGAAACCGCGCCGCTGATCATCGCGAGCATCGCCAGGCTCGGCTTCGACATCGCCGACGTCCGCATCCTGCTCAACTCGCACGCGCACTCCGATCATGCGGGCGGACTGCGCGAGTTGCAGGAAGCATCCGGCGCCGAGCTGTGGATCAGCGAAGGCGATGCGCCCATGATCGCGGCCGGCGGCGCCGGTGACCGCAGCTATGGACCGCTCCGGTTTCTCGGATTCGGCAGGTTCCCCGCGCCGCGTGTCGACCACACGTTCCGGGACGGCGATACGATCCGCCTGGGCCCGCTCGCGCTCACCGCGCACGTCACCGCCGGACACACGCCCGGCTGCACCTCGTGGGCGTTTCCGGTCCGCGACGGCGACCGGGAGCTGCTGGCCGTCGACGTCTGCAGCCTGACCCTGCTGCCGTTCATGTCGTTCACGGAGCCGGAGTCGTATCCCGGCATCCGGTCCGACTTCGAGCGCAGCTTCCGCACGCTGCGCAGTCTCCCCGCCGATCTCTTCCTCGCATCGCACGGGAGCTTCTTCGAGCTGTCCCGCAAGCGGCGCGAACGCGCCGCCGCCGAGGATCCGGTGGCGCCGTTCATCGACCGCGCCGGGTATCTCGGGTTCATCGACCGGGCCGAGGCGCGGTTCCGGGAGAAGCTCGCGGACCAGTAAGTAGTAGCAGGCCCGTTGCAGGGGTGTCCGCAGCCACGGTCCACGCTGCATTCTTGTGCGCAGCGGCACGATCCGTCTCCCTATCGCACGCACCTCATGCATATCGGCCGGCAATACACGCTGCTGGAGTTCCTGGTCTGGTCCCGCTACGACAGCTATTGGCTGATCGCCGGGGCTGCCGTGCCTACCATGGCCTACACGCTGCTGGGTTTCACCTGGCTGGCGCTGCCGTGGATCCCCATCGCGCTCATCGGTACCGCGGCCGCCTTCATCACCGGGTTTCGCAACAGCGCGACGTATGCCCGCGCGTGGGAGTCGCGCCAGATCTACGGAGCGATCGTCAACACGAGCCGTGCGTGGGGGCTGCTCGTGATGGATTTCGTGCGTCCCACCGCATCGTTGCCCGAGCCGGCGGCGGCCACGGTGCGCACGCAACTGATCCACCGGCACATCGCCTGGCTGACGGCGCTGCGCTTCCAGTTGCGCCAGCCGCGGCCCTGGGAATCGATGCAGACCACGAGCAATGCGGAGTATCGCGACCGGAACTTCGTCGTGGCCGAACAGCACGAGGACATGGGTGAGGCCCTGCGTCCCGTGTTGCACGAAACCGAGCACCGCCACGTCCTGGCCTGCGCGAACCGCGCCACGCAGGTGATTGCGCTGCAAGGGCGCCAACTCGTCACACTCCACGCCGACGGCGTGCTCGGTGCGTATCATCACGTGGCGATGGAGCGTCTGCTCACCGACCTCTACGATCACCAGGGGCGGTGCGAGCGGATCAAGAACTACCCGTATCCTCGGCAGTACGCCACGATCAGCAAGTTCTTCATCCGGCTCTTCGTCGGACTGACGCCGCTCGGGCTCATCCACGAGTTTGCGAAGCTGGGCGACTGGCAGGTGTGGCTCACCATTCCCACCAGCTTCCTCATCGGCTGGGTGTTCAACGCGATGGACCGGGTGGGCGAAGCCACGGAGAATCCGTTCGAGGGAAACGCCAACGACACGCCCATCACCACCCTGAGCCGCACCATCGAGATCGACCTGCGGGAGATGCTCGGCGAGTCCCACATTCCCGCGCCGATCCCGGCGCAGCGCAACATTCAGCTTTGAGCGCCATGTCCTCGAGCCGTCGTCCTGCCGGCAGCGATTTCGCCGATCACCGGTACGCCACACGCGCGTGAAACGCATGGAGGCCTTCGATCTCGCACGGATGGAGGAATACGAAACACTGACGAATGTCATCCGGACGCACGGACCGGTCGACACCGTGCTGGAGGCGAATGCGGGCAGGCTCACCTACCTCTCGTCACGCTGGGACGTGGACCGCGAGGTGCTGGTCCGCTTCCGCAAGCTGCACCGCGAGCATTTCAGCGGCTACATGGGAGAGAAACGCAAGGCCATGGTGCGGAAGTATCAGTACGATGTGAAGAACGCCGCGCATCTCATCCGCCTGCTCCGGATGGGCGCGGAGTTTCTGGCAACCGGCCGGCTCAACGTCTTTCGGACGCACGATGCGGATGAGCTGAAGGTGATCAAGCGCGGCGGTTGGACACTGGAACAGGTCAAGGCGGAAGCCGAGCGGCTGTTCGGCGGCATCGAGGCGGCGCGCGCGCAGTCGCCTCTGCCGCCGGCACCCGATGTGGACGCGGCGAACCGGCTGCTCATGGACCTGCATCTCGAGATCCTCGACCTCGACGAGCGGGGACGGGCGCGTGCGGGTTCCTGACAGGGCCGCGCAAAGGCTGAACTTTGTTTTGTAAAGTACTTGACCCAAAGCCCTTTCCGGGTTATCCATTCCGAATATGCCCCTGCGCCAGCACAAGCCGGATCCGCCGGCCGCGCTCCACGAGCGTGCCATGGACGACCTGCGCTTCATCCGTCAGACGATGGAGCGGGCGGGCTCGTTCACGGCAGTCCCGGGCTGGGGCGGCGTCGCCATCGGCGTGACCGCGCTGGCTGCCGCGCCCCTGGCGGCTCGGCAGCCCACGCCCGGCCGCTGGCTGACCGTATGGCTGATCACGGCGGCGCTGGCCACGGTGATCGCGGCGAGCACGCTGGCGCTCAAGGCGCGCCGAGCCCGTGTGCCGCTGAGCACGGGGCCGGGTCGCACGTTCCTGCTGAGCTTCCTGCCGCCCGTGGGCGCGGCCGCGGCGCTGACCGCGGCGCTCTACACGCACGGCGCGGTGGCGCTACTGCCGGGGCTGTGGCTGCTGTCGTACGGCGCCGCCATCATGGCGGCGGGCACGTTCTCGGTGCGCGCGGTGCCGCTCATGGGCATCGGGTTCATGGTACTGGGCGCCCTCGCGCTGGCGACACCGGCCCGATGGGCCGATGCCTGGCAGGCCGCCGGCTTCGGCGGGCTGCACATCATCTTCGGACTCCTGATCGCGAGGCGGCACGGTGGCTAAGAGCGGAGCAGTGCGGCGCACGCCGGAGCCGGAAGGAGACGATCGCATGGCCGGGCCCCGCGCGAAGCCCCGGAAGAACGCGCGCAGCAGGACGCCGGTCGAACTCGACCGCGTCATCCACGAACGCGTGCGGCTCGCCATCGTGAGCGCGCTGGCCGGCGCCCGGACGCTGAGCTTCAACGAGCTCAAGGATCTGCTCGACATCACCGACGGCAACCTGAGCGTGCACGCCCGGCGTCTCGAGGAAGCCGGGTTCGTAACGTGCGAGAAGTCGTTCGTGGACCGCATGCCGCGCACGGAATACAGGCTCACCGCGGCCGGGCGCAAGGCGCTCGACGAGTATCTCGACCACATGGAATCACTGATCCGGCGGGTGCGCGAGCGCTGAGCGCGCGCGTCGTACCCACGGAGACCACTCATGGAGTCTGACTTTATGATACAAAGCATTTTGAGCGGGCGCGCCGGTAAACACGTCGCGATCATCATGGACGGCAACGGACGCTGGGCACAGGCGCGCGGCATGCCGCGCAGCAGCGGGCACCGGGCGGGTGTCGCGGCGGTCCGGCGCGTGGTCGAGGCAGCGCCGTCCCGGGGGATCGGCGTGCTGACGCTGTACGCGTTCTCGTCGGACAACTGGAAGCGCCCGGGACCGGAAGTGGCCATTCTGCTGCGACTGCTCGAGAGCTATCTGCGCACGGAACTGACATCGTGTGCGGAACAGGGCGTGCGGATCGAAGTGCTGGGCAGGCGGGACCGGCTCCCGGCGCGCGTGCGCGATGCGATCGCGGCCGCCGAACGGGCGACGGCAGCGGGCACCGTGCTGCGCCTCCGGCTGGCGATCGACTATTCGTCGCGGGACGCGATCGTGCGCGCGGCGGCGCACGCGCCGCACAGTCGCGCAGAGCTCGCGCAGCACCTGGAGCCGGTGTCCGACCTGCCGGTGCCGGACGTGGATCTGCTGATCCGCACGGGCGGCGAGCAGCGGCTGAGCGACTTCCTGTTGTGGGAGAGCGCATACGCGGAGCTCTACTTCACGGAAACGGCCTGGCCGGACTTCGACGCCGGCGCGCTGACCGAGGCGGTCGCGGAGTTCGGCCGGCGCCAGCGTCGCTTCGGAGGTCTGGCGCATGTCGCGCAAACCGCGGCGGTGGCGTCATGAACACACCCTCTGCACTTCGGAAACCCGCGCTGCTGTACGCGGTGGCGCTCGGCGTGCTGGCCGACCGGCTCCTGAGTGTCTCCGGACGGCCGGGATTGAACGTCGCGCTGTGGGCGCTCGCGGGTGTGGCGGTGCTCGTCGTGCTGCTCCGCGGCCGAACCGATCCGGCCGCGCGCGAAACATGGTGGCTGACGGGCGGCGCGCTCGGCTTTGCGGCAACGCTCATGCTGCGCGACGCCGAGGCGCTCGCCGTGTTCGGGCTGTTCGCCGCGGTGGTGCTGCTGATGCTGGCCGCCGGCCGTGCGGCGAGCGCGTGGGTATCGCGTGCGCACGTGAGCGATCTCGCATTCGCGGGACTCCGCATGGCGGTGCTGTGCGCTGCCGGTCCGCTCGGCTGGGGACGCGCGGCCCCGGATTCCGCGTTGCGCCCCGCGGGCTGGACGCGGCAGGCACGGACGGTCGCGCGCGGCACGGTCATGGCCCTGCCCGCGCTGCTGGTGCTGGGCGCGCTGCTGATGTCGGCCGATCCCGTGTTCGCGCGCATGATCCAGGATACGTTCCGGATCGACATCGAACCGCTGATCGAGCACCTCGTGTTCGCCGCGGTGATCGCGTGGCTGACGGCCGGCTACCTGCGCGCGTTCCTGGTCCGCGACGACACGGTCATGGACCGGCTGCGCCTGCCGCAGCCCGCGTTCGCGGCGGCCGAGGTGTCCGTCGCGCTGTGGATCCTGAACCTGCTGTTCATCGGCTTCATGGCCGTGCAGCTCCGCTACCTGTTCGGCGGCGCGAACCTCGTGGAGGTGACGGCCGGGCTCAGCTACGCGGAATACGCGCGCCGGGGATTCTTCGAGCTCGTCGCGGCCACCGCGCTCGTCGTGCCCATCCTGCTGCTCGCCGACTGGGCCGCCGCTCCCGACACCTCGCGTGCACGCGGCGTGCTGCGAGGAACGATTCTCGTGCTCGTGGTGCTGCTGCTCGGCGTGATCGCCTCCGCCGCGTACCGCATGCGGCTGTACCAGGCCGCCTACGGGCTCACGGAGCAGCGTCTCTACGTGAGCATGATCATCGTGTGGCTCACCGGTGTGCTCGGCTGGCTGGTGTTCACCGTGCTGCGCGGCCGGCGCGAGCGCTTCGCGTTCGGCGGCATCATGGCCGGCGTCGCCTGCATCGCGGCGCTCATCGCGCTGAACCCGCACGCGCTCATTGCCCGCGTCAACCTCGACCGCGCCGCGGCCGGCGCCGAATACGACGGCACCTATCTGCGCGGGCTCAGCGCGGACGCCGTGCCCACGCTGCTCGGCCGTCTCGACCGGCTGCCCCCCGCCGAACGCTGCCGCGTGGGCAACAGGCTCACGGAACGGTGGAGTGGCGAGCGGCAAGGTGGCTGGCGCACGTGGAACCTGAGCGACTGGCGGGCGCGCCGTCTCGTCGCGCCGCTCGCGGGAACGTTGACGTGTCCCGTGGAGCAGACGGACGCGGAGGGTCCCAACGAAGGGTGAGAGAGACGCACGCCGTCGTGACCCATGCAACATCGAGCCGGTACCTGTGCGGTGAAACGGACGGTCGTGTAGCTTGAGCAGCCTTGAGCAGCGGCGCTCCTTCACCCTGTCACCAGCGGCATGCCCTCCTCGATTGCGCACGGAGCCATGGCGGTCCTTCTCAGTCCGGTGCTGCGCGGCCGCCGCATCAGACGCCGTGCCATCATCGCCACGGCAATGGCCGCCGCGCTGCTCGATCTCGATGCGGTGGGGCGGCCGTTCGGGCGCGGCGACATCGCGATGCTGGGCGGGCACCGGGCCATCACGCACTCCGTCTGGCTCGCGCTGTTGGCCGGCGCGGTCGCGTTCCGGATCTCCAGGCCGCGTGAAGGCGATCCCGACCGACGGCTGCTTGCGCTCCATGTGTTCCTGGTGATCGCGTCGCACGGCGTGCTCGACGCGTTCACCACGTACGGAGAAGGCGTGGCGTTCTTCGCGCCCGTCAGCATGGAGCGCTGGAAGGCTCCGTGGCTCGTGTTTTCCGGGATCCTTCCGGAGATGCTGCTGGTGTGGCTCCCGGCCTTCGCCGTGTATGTGACGTGGCTGCGTCCGCGGCTCGACCTTCCTGACAACCGCTGACCTGCCAGCGCGCGAACGGCTGACCTGCCAGCGAGTGAGCGGCTAACCCGCCAGCGCGCGGCAGAACTCCGCCGTCTCCGTATCCGCCGGAAAGGTGCACTCGATGTGCAGATCGTCGATCGTCACATCGCGTGGTGTGCCGAACGTGGTGATGGCCGAGAAGAAGCGTAGGTCGCGGCCGTTCTTGCGGAAGTGCACCGTGAGGAGCGGTGAAGGCGCCGCGTCGAGTGCGCGCGTGTGGAGCTTCGCGGGCACGCCGGGATAGCGAAGCACTTCGTCGAGCAGCGCACGCGCGGCCGTGTCGGAGGGCGCGGCAATGACTTCCTCGTGCAGATGCCGGATGAGATCACCGGCGACCTCCTCCCAGTTCACCACCACGCCCCGCAGGTCGTCCGGGTCGAAGAACTGGCGCACCATGTTCGTGTGCGCGCCCGTGGAGCCGAGAAACCGTCCCATGCGCTGCGCGGCGTCGTTCGCCATGAGTATATCCCAGCGCCGGTTGAGCACGAAGGCGGGATAGGGCTCCTGCTGGGCGAGGATCGCGTCGATCGCGCGCTGCACGGGTGCGAGCTCCGGTGTGCCGAGGGATGTCTCGGGGTGCTCCGGGGCGTAGCGCGCGGCGATCAGCAGCGCGTTCCGCTCGCGCAGCGGCATGCCGAGGGTGTCGGCGATGCGCGCGATGAAATCGCGGCTCGGCTGTGATTTCCCCGTTTCCACGCAACTGAGGTGGCGCGCGGACACGCCGGCCTCGAGGGAAAGGGCGAGCTGGCTCATGCGCCGAGTCGCGCGCCACTCCCGGAGCAGCACTCCCACCCGCGGGACTTTCCCGTTCATCGTGCCCTCGCTGCTATCACCGATGTCATGGTCATCTCCTGAAACCTACGGCTCCGCATCACGGATGCCATGACCTCCCACGTCATTGATCGCACCGACGGCGCCCGCCATCCATTCCGCGACCGGCTCACAATCCGTGACCGGGATATTCTCGCAACGGAGGCAGCAATGAAGCGCAGGGAATTCATGGGACTCGCCGGCGGCGCGCTCGCGGCCGGCGCCGTCGGGGTCACGCTCGGATGCACCTCGGAATCGCCCGTCGTCGATATCGCCGCACCGATGGACGCGGCCGCCTTTCACGCCGCCCGGCGATTCGTGGCCACGCGCTTCGGCCGTATCGCCTGTTACGAACGTGGCAGCGGGCCGGCCGCGCTCTTCCTGCACGGCTTCCCGCTCAACGGCTTCCAGTGGCGCGGCGTGATCGATCGCCTGGCCGCCTACCGCCGGTGCATCGCGCCCGATTTTCTCGGGCTCGGCTACACCGAGGTCGCCTCCGGCGGCGCGGTCGATCCCGGCTCGCAGGTCGAGATGCTCGCCGAGCTCCTCGACACGCTGTCGGTGCAGGAGGTGGACCTCGTGGCCAACGACAGCGGAGGCGCCGTGGCCCAGATGTTCCTGGTGCGGTATCCGGAACGGGTGCGCACGCTGCTGCTCACCAACTGCGACGTGGAGACCGACAGTCCGCCGCCCGCGCTGATGCCGGTGATCGAGCTCGCGCGCGAGGGGAAGTTCGTGGATGCATGGCTCGTGCCCTGGGTCGCGGACAAGGAACTCGCGCGATCGCAGCAGGGACTCGGCGGATTGTGCTACGCCGATCCGCGGACGCTCACCGACGAAGTGATCGACACCTACCTGCAGCCGCTCGTGGCACCGGCGCAGAAACCGCACGTGAACGCCTACGCCGTGGCCCTCGACCCGAACCCGCTCGAGGGGATCGCGGAGTCACTGCGCCGGAGCACGGTGCCCATGCGCGTGGTCTGGGGAACGGCCGACATGATCTTCTCGCCGGAGAGCCCATCGTATCTGGACGCGCTCTTTCCCAACTCGCGCGGAGTGCGGCGGCTCGAGGGGAGCAAGCTGTTCTGGCCGGAGGAGCTGCCGGATATCGTGGCGAGCGAGGCGCGGGCGCTCTGGGGGTGAGGGGGGCGAAGCGTGCGAGACGCTCCTTGACCGCCGATGCGAAGGATGGAATCATGTCGGCTGACCTTTTCTTCACGGGAGCCGGTGATGGGAATCCTCGTCGTGATCGTTCAGATCGTGTTCATCGTGTGGGTGGTATCGACCTTGAACGACATCCAGTGCAAACTGGATGATCTGCTGGCGATGCGGCATCCGCCGCGTGATCCCTGACCTGCTCCGGCCGTCGGTCCCTGTCGATTTCCGGCCCTTTCATGAGCAACGCGTGAAACGCACGCGCCGAGTCGCCCGTGCCGCGAGCATCGTCCGCTCCGTGTGTGCTGGGCTGCTCCTGACGAGCGTATCGGGAGCGGTGCTGCCCGGACAGGCTCCGGCCGGACGGCCTCCCGGGGCGTGGCTGATCGGCGGCACGGTGGGCATACCGGCATACGAGGGGATGCAGCCGGGTTTCTTCATCATCGGCGCGCACGCCACGCAAGCGACTTCCCGTCGGCCCGGCCTCGACTTCTCCGTCAGCACCATGCCCCGCGTCCTGGTGATGGGCGTGCTCCCGCTTGGCGCGCGCGCCGGTCTGGTCCTGCCGTTCGCGCTCTCGGAGAATGTGCTGCTGCTGCCCGGCGGGGGTGCAAGCATGGTCGCCGCGTTCGGGTTTGGTACCGGCGAGGCCGTGGCCGGCCTGCACGCGGGAGCATCCGTCGTGATGTTCGGAAGCGGCTCGACGGGCATACGCGCCGGCCTCACCTCACACCGGTTCCGGGACGCCTACGATTCGGTGTGGCTGCTGGAGTTCGGGTTCGTGCGACACCGGCGTCGATAGGCGTCCCGCGCGGTGGATCGACGCTCCCTCACTCCGGATGCGCGATCGAGATCACGTCGCCGTACCACTGCACGCGCCCGATGCGGAACGCCTCCACGGTGGTCTGCATCGGCGCGATGAGCTGCGCCATGAGCGGCCCCGGTCCGGCGCCGCCGCGTCCCCACCGGTTGGTCACCGAGCGGATGAACGTGCTCGTGCTGTCGAGCGGCAGCCCGGCGACGTTCGTGTAGAACCGCGGCCACGTATTGTTGTCCTGGAACAGGTACTGCTCCACGTTGGACAGATAGAACGTGCCCACCGTGGTTTCGTGCTGCCGGAGCCACGTGCCCACGGCGCGCAGGGCGTGGCCTCCGGCGAAGTCACCCGTCACGGGCACCACGAGATTCCGCTGCTGCAGGCTCCGCACCGCGCGGTACGCCGCTTCGCTGCCGAGGAAGCTGCGGTTCACGCCGGCGCCGTCGTCCTGCCGCATGAGCGTGGAGAAGGTGGGCATGTTGCGCGAGCCGTAATAGCCGGCGCCCACCCCGGGCACGTACGAATACGTGATGTACGGCCCGGCGGTCGCGAAGGCGCTGTCCACGCGCATCATCAGCTCCCGGTCCGATGATTCGATGGCGAAGCCGCGCGTACGCGTGAGATGCGTCTCCACCGCCTGCCACGTGGCCGCGAAGAGCGTGGAGTCCGGCTGGAGCGCTTCGTAGGCGTTGAGCAGCGCGGTCGCGCTGCTCGACGTGTCGAGTCCCGGCGGCCGCGGCCGCGCGAAGAGCAGGCTCAGGAAATCGGCGCGCGTTTCGGCGAGCTCGAAGACGGCCTTGTACAGCAGGTGCAGCGCGAGATTCTGCCGCCGGATGTCCACGATGAACGCGATCGACGGTTCGAGCGAGGCGAGATAGGTGAAGTTCTGCTCGGGCCCCACGCCGAGGTACGCGTGTCCGGACGGCACGATCCGCCGGAGCGGCGTGATCACGTGCTGCCACGCGGTTTCGTTGGACACGAAGTTCTCGCTCCGGAACCAGCCGGCCGGCTCGGAGAGCTCCGTGACGAGGCGCCAGAACGTGCTGTCGGCGAGCTCGGCCGGAACGCCGTGCGACGCGCGCGGCACAGCGGCGACCGCGGAGGACGACTGGGCCGGCAGCGGCCGCGCCAGCACGGCGCCCAGGGACATGCACGCGAGAACGGCTCCCCACGCGCCGGCAAGAGCGGCTCGGCGCGCGGCGCGACGCCGCGATCCGCCGGTGTGATCCATAGCCTGCATTTCGTCCCCGACTCGTGAAATCCGTGCACGCATCCGTCGTGCATGCGTCAATGCCTACGCACGACGGCGCCGGCCCGCTGCCTCTGACGGTGGCGCATGGCGAGACGATCGGCAAGTGCAGCGGCCGGCGGGCTCCCGGCGGACCGGCGTTCCGCTGGTCCGATCCCCTGACGGCGTTCCGCCGGCCGGCCCCGCACCGACTGGCCTTCCGGCACCCGCGGCGTTTGCTTTGACACGGTATGCCGCGTCCGATCGCTCCCGCCCGTCCCGCGCGCCACACGGCGGCGCTGCGCAGAGCGCTGCTCGTCCAGGTAAAGGCCTCGTGCGAGAACCGGCCGGGCACCTACCGCATGCTCGGCGACGACGGCCGCGTGCTCTACGTGGGCCAGTCGCGCGCGTTACGCACGCGGCTGCTCTCCTACTTCCGCGCGAAAGGGCGGCGCAACAAGGCCGCGCGCATCCTGCGGCATGCGTTCACCATCACATGGGACTACGCGCCCGACGAGTTCGGCGCGCTGCTGCACGAGCTGCGCCTGATCAAGCAGCACCGGCCGCACTTCAACCACGCGATGGTGAGCGACGAATGGCCGCGCGCGTACATCGCGCTGACCGGCGGTCCGGTGCCGGGCCTGCGGGTGATCCGGCGCACGGACGACGCCCGCGCCGCCGGCCTGTGGGGGCCGTTCCGGCGCGTCGTCGATCTCGCGGAGGCGGTGCGCGTGCTGGCCGATGTCACGGGGGTGCGCGACTGCGCGCTCGACGAGCCCGCGGCCGGTGCGCGCACGCTCCGGTTCGCCGACATGCCCGCGCCGCGCGGCCTGCCGCGTCATCGCACGCCGGGGTGTCTGCGCGCCGAGATCGGCAGTTGTCCCGGTCCATGCATCGGCGCGGGCGACTCGCGCGCATACGAAGACGCCGTTCGCGCCGCGCGCGCGTTCCTCGAAGCCCGCGACGACACGCCGCTCCGGATCGCGCGCGAGCGCATGACGCAGGCCTCCGCCGCGCTCGCGTTCGAACGGGCCGCGGTGTGGCGCGATCGCGCGGAACGGCTGGCGTGGCTGTTCGATCGCGTGTCGCGGTTTCACGCGAGCATGGACCGGCTCACGTTCCGCTACGATACCACGACGCCCGACGGCGCGGGACGCGTGTACTTCGTGCGCCGCGGCACGGTGCGGGCGGAAGCACCGAGCCCCGTCACACCGGACGAACACGCCCGGCTCGACGCGCTGGCGGCCCGCATCTTCCACGCCCCGGAGCCCCGGGACGCCGATGTGCCACTGCACGATCTGGACGAGTTCTACATCGTGGCGAGCTGGTTCCGGCGACGACCCGAGGAGCTGAAACGCACGATGCGCCCGTCGCGTACGTAGCCGTAGCGTAACGGCACGCGCGGGCGCGCCTCGTCCCCCGCCATGCAACGCCCGTCCCGGGACGAGTGTCTCATCCTTGCAGCCCTTCCGTCTCCGTCCTCCTCTCCCTCCCCCTCATGACCGCACGCCGCTTCCTCCTCGCGCTCGGCCTGCTCTGCATCGGTCTCGCCGCCTGCGGCGGTGACGCCGCGCCCCGCACCGGATCCTTCACCACCGTGGTCGACACCGTAGGCGACACGACGGTCGTGCGCACCAGCGGCGACATTCCCGCCGCGGAGGAGCTCCGGCTCACGGAAGTGTGGCGCATCGGCGATCCGGACGGCGATGAGACCACGAGCTTCGGCATGGTGCACAGCGTCGTCGTGAGCGGGAACGACGAGGTGTACGTGTTCGAGACGTCGGCGCAGCAGCTGCGCCACTACGCGGCGGACGGATCGCTGCGGCGCGTGCTGGGCGGCAAGGGGAGCGGCCCGGGCGAGTACACGCGGTCGAACGGTCTCGCCGTGCTCACCGACGGGCGCATCGCGCTCTGGGACGCCGGCAACTCGCGCATCAACATCTACACCGCCGCCGACTCGTTCGACACGCAGTGGCGGCCGCCGCTGCAGGGATACGGCACCAGCAACAACTCCCTGCTGGCGCTGAACGACGGCGGTCTGGCGATGCGCGCGTTCGTGCGCGATACCACGCTCACCCGGGAAGCACTGGGCCGCGGGGCCTGGTTCCGGTTCCACGCCGACGGCACGCTGCGCGACACCCTGCTGCAGCCGTTCTACGGCGATCCGCCGCCGAGTCTCATCGCTCGGCGGGAAGGCAGTTCGAGCAGCCGTCCGGTGCCGTTCCTGCCCACCCCGCAGGCATCGCTCGGTCCGGACGGCAGCATCATCGGCAGCCCGGGCGCACCGTACGTGGTATATGCGGCATCGAACGGCCGGCCGCTCCGCATCGAACGGAGCGTGGGACGCGTTCCCGTGCCCGATGAGCATCGCGCGCAGCTCCGGGAGCAGATCATCTGGAACCTGCGCATGACGGATCCCGCCTGGACGTGGGACGGTCCTGACATGCCGCGCGAAAAGGCGCCGGTGGCCGGCGTGCGCGCCATGGCCGACGGCCAGCTGCTCGTGTCGGTGAGCACGCCGTCGGAGCCGTACGAACCCGATCCGCCGCGGGTCGTGGAGGGACAGGCGCCCCAGCCGCTGGTGAAGTTCCGTTCACTCACCGCGTACGAACTGTTCACTGCCGACGGCCGGCTGCGCGGCCGTTTCACGATGCCACGGGGCGCGCAGCTGCACGCGCTCCGCGGCGACGATGCCTGGGGCACGGTGATCGATTCCCTCGACATTCCGTATCTCGTGCGCTGGCGGCTCGAAGCGCCCACACCGTGAACGGGACCATCCCGCCGCGTGTCGCCTACCAGGGCGAGCCGGGCGCCTATTCGTACGTCGCGATCCGGCAATACTTCGGTAACGAAGCCACGGCAGTGCCGTATCCTTCGTTCCCCGACGCGCTGCGCGCGGTGACCGACGGCGTGTGCGACTTCGCCATGGTGCCGGTGGAGAACGCAATCGCGGGTCCGGTGCACGTGGCGCTCGACGCCCTGCGGGGCGCCGGAGACGCGCTCGTGCCCGTGGGCGAGCATCGGCTGCGCATCGTGCTGTGTCTGCTCGGCGTACCGGGCGCGACGCAGGCCACCGTGCGGCGGGTGTGGAGCCATCCGGTGGCGCTCGCGCAGTGCGGCGTGTTCCTCGGCCGGCATCCGCAGATCGTGGTGGAGCCGCATGCGGATACGGCGGGCGCGGCGCGGGAGATCGCCGAGCGGGGTGATCCGGCGGTGGCGGCGATCGCGAGCGCGGACGCGGGGGAGCGGTACGGGCTCACGGTGCTCGTGGACGGCGTGCAGGATGTGCCGGAGAACTGGACGCGGTTCGTGGTGATGGGGGGAACTGCAACAGCAACGGAATCCGCAGATGACGCAGATGGGAACGGCGGATGACACAGATGGGAACGGCAGGGATCCGCAGATGACGCAGATGACCGCAGATGGGATGGTGGATGACAGGGATGAAATGCTCGGTTGAAGAGCATTTCATTCATGAAGTGATGGAAAGGAATGAGTGGTGGAATTCAATGAAATGAAAAAGCAAAAACAAAACGCTTCTTCTGAATTTAACCTGCACCATCCACCATCCCATCTGCGGTCATCTGCGTCATCTGCGGATCCCCGCCGTTCATCTGTGCCATCCGCCGTTCCCATCTGCGTCATCTGCGGATTCTTTTGCTGTTACGGCTGCTGCTGCTCCCGCGCCATTGCAATGAGCCGCCGGAACAGCTCCCGCACCGCGTCTTCCGGCAACCCCGCCGCCCGCGCCCGTTCCGCCGCTCGGCGCACGACACCCGCCTCCCGCGCCGGATCCACCACCGCCAGCCCGCGCGCGCGTTTCACCGCGCCCACTCGCTGCACCAGCGTGCGCCGAGACGCGAGCAGGGAGACGAGCGCGTCGTCCACCCGTTCGATCTCGGCGCGCAGCGTCTCCAGTTCGTCGGGGGAGATGTCGTCGGTGGTCACGTCCCGGTGCTCCGTCATGGTGTGCATCAGACCTCCAGCGCGGCCACGAGGTCGATCGGCGCGGCGATCGTGCGTCCCATCGCGCCGGCCACCACGCGCGCCTGCCGCATCATCGTGTCGAACGCCGCGAAGGTGAGCGACTGCTCGCCGTCCGATTGCGCACGGGTCGGATCCGGGTGCACTTCCACGAGCAGCCCGTCGGCGCCGGCAGCGATCGCCGCCATCGCGAGCGGCGCCACCAGCGCCGCCTTGCCCGCCGCATGGCTCGGATCCACCAGCACCGGGAGGTGCGTTTCGCGCTTGAGCACCGGAATGGCCGCCACGTCGAGCGTGTTGCGCGTGGCCGTTTCGTAGGTGCGGATGCCGCGCTCGCACAGCATCACCTGCTGATTGCCCTGCGCCAGGATGTACTCGGCGGCCATGAGCAGCTCGGTGATGGTGGCCGACAGCCCGCGCTTGAGGAGCACCGGCCGGTGCACGCGCCCCAGCTCGGTGAGCAGGGCGAAGTTCTGCATGTTGCGCGCGCCCACCTGCAGCACGTCCGCGAACTCGGCCACGAGCTCCACCTGGCGCGGATCGAGCACTTCGGTCACCACGGGGAGTCCGGTTTCGCGGCGCACCTCGGCGAGCAGCTCCAGCGCCTCGCGCCCCATTCCCTGGAAGGCGTACGGCGACGACCGCGGCTTGAACGCGCCGCCGCGGAGCGCGCGGGCGCCGGCGGCCTGCGTGGCGCGCGCCGTGTCGTGCAGCATGTCGCGTCCCTCCACCGAACAGGGCCCCGCGATCACCACGAGCTCGCGTCCGCCCACCACCGTGCCGGCCGCGTCGCCGAGGGCCACGGTGGTGGCGCCGGCGGAAAAGGCGCGCGAGGCGAGCTTGTACGGCTTGCCCACCGGGAGCACCTGCTCCACGCCTTCGAGGCGGGTGAGGTTGGCGGCGATGAGCCGGTCGTGGTCGCCGATGCATCCGATGACGACGCGCTCCTCGCCGCGGATGATGTGCGCGCGCAGGCCGGCGCGTTCGACGTGCTCGACGATCCGGTCGACGGCGGTGTCGGGGGTCCCGATGGTAGTGACGATGATCATGGCGGATCCGGGTGGTGAAAGGGGATCCGCGGGGCGTCGCCGCGTCTGCCGGGCCGAAACAGAAAAGGCCCGTGCAGTGCGCACGGGCCTCGCGGGTCGTCAGGGGGCGCTCTTTACGCGCAACTATTCCCGACGCCGTGGCCCATGCGGGACGGCGTAAAGTAAAAATAGGAATAGGTGGCGGCGAAGGAGCGCATTCGTGGATGTTGGCGATTCCGGGCCGGTTTGTCAAGCGGGCGGCCGACACGAGGGGCCCGTGCTGGCCGGCATGCGTTCGGGGCCGATCGGCATGAGGGAACCGGCGCCGTGCCTGCGCGTGACCATGCATGCGATGCTCCGTGGTTCCCCCACCATCCCGTCACCGACCGCGCCCGACTCCTCGCTGGCGCCCCGTTTCCCCCCGTAACATCCTCGGCGGACGCCGTGCATATTTGGCCGGGTCATGGCCACCCCCCGCCCCGCCGTCCGTGTCGTCGCTTCCCATCACTGACCTGCTCGCGGCTGCCCGCGACGGCGATCCGGATGCGGGGGAAACGCTGGCGCGCGCGGTGCACGGCGAGCTCCACGCACTGGCGGCGAGCTACCTGCGCCGCGAGCGCGACGACCATACGCTGCAGCCCACGGCGCTCGTCAACGAAGCGTATCTGCGACTGCTGGGCCAGTCGCACGTGACGTGGCAGAACCGCGCGCACTTCTTCGGCATCGCGGCGCAGATCATGCGCCGGCTGCTGGTGGACCACGCGCGGCGCACCCAGGCCCGGCGGCGCGACAAGGGCCGCGTGATCACGCTCGACGATACGCTGCTCGACCTGGGCGCGCCGCTGCACGACGTGCTCGGCGTGCACGAGGCGCTCGACCACCTGGCCGAACTCGATCCGCGCCAGGCGCGGGTCGTGGAGCTCAAGTTCTTCGTGGGCCTCACGCTCGACGAGATCGCGGAAGTGCTGAACATCTCGCCCGCCACGGTGTCGCGCGAGTGGACGCTCGCCCGCGCCTGGCTGCAGCAGACGCTGCAGCAGCCGTGACGGGACGCTGACCATGCCGGCGGACGACGCCGTGGTCGCCCCGGACTGGTCGCGCGTGAAGGCGCTCTGGTTCGCCGTGCAGGACGCGCCGCAGGAGCGCGACGCGATTCTCGGCGATCCGGCGGTGGAGCCGGCGATCCGCGACCAGGTGCAGCGGCTGCTCGACGCGGCCGACGTGGTGGGCGACCGCTTCGAAACGCCGGCCTTCGTGGCCCTGCACGGCCCGGACACGACCACGGCCCGGACGGCCGCGGGATCGCCGGTGCCGTCGCTCGTGGGACGCCGTGTGGGCGCATACGACGTGATCCGCCGCATCGGACGCGGCGGCATGGGCGCCGTGTACGAAGCGGTGCGTGCCGACGACGCCTTCCAGCAGCGCGTGGCGCTCAAGACGCTCTGGCGCGGCGCCGACAGCGATGTGCTGCTGCAGCGCTTCCGCTCCGAGCGCCGCATCCTCGCCTCGCTGCAGCACCCGCACATCGCGCAACTGCTCGACGGCGGCGCCACCGTGGAAGGGACGCCGTGGCTCGCGATGGAATACGTGGACGGGGTACCGATCGATCGCCACTCGGACGACGCGCAGCTCGGCATCGCGGCCCGGCTCGATCTCTTCCGGCAGGTGTGCGCGGCGGTGCAGTTCGCGCACCGGAATCTCGTGGTGCACCGCGACATCAAGCCGTCGAACGTGTTCGTGACGCACGACGGCACGGTGAAGCTGCTCGATTTCGGCGTGGCGAAGCTGCTCGACGATCCGCGCGGCGACGGCACGCTCACGAACGCGGGGCTCGCGCCGTACACGGCGGCCTTCGCCGCGCCGGAGCAGGTGTCGCAGGCGCCGGTGTCCACGGCCACCGACGTGTACGCGCTGGGCAGCCTGCTGGTGTGGCTGCTCGCGGGACGGTATCCGATCGATGTGTCGGAGCTGCACGGTACGGCGCTCGTGGAGGCGATCACGACGCGTTCCGCGGCGTCGCCGAGCACGCTCGTGCGCGAGGCACCGCGCGAGGAGGCGGAGGCGATCGCCACGGCACGCGGATTCGCGTCGCCGGAACGGCTCGCCGACGCGCTCGCGGGCGAGCTCGATGCGATCGCGCAGATGGCGCTCCGCAAGGAGCCGGAGCGCCGGTATGCGAGCGTGGACGCGTTCAGCACCGACGTGCACCGCTTCCTGCGGCACGACCGCGTGCTGGCGCGCCCCGACACGCTGGGGTATCGCCTGCGCACGTTCGCGCGGCGCGAGCGGACGCTCGTCACGGGCGTGGCGGTGGGGCTGCTGCTCGTGGCGATCGGCGGCACGACGGCGTTCGTGCAGGCGCGGGCGAATCAGCGGGAGGCGGCACGGTCGGAGCGCGCGGCTGCGTTCATGGCACGCCTGATCGCGGGGCCGGATGCGTCGACGAGCGACCCGCTGGTGCGCATCGGACCGCGCGGCACGATCGCGCAGCTGCTCGACGGCGCGCTCGCGCGCGTGCCGCGCGAGTTCGCCGACGATCCGCGGGTGCGCGCCCGCCTGTACACGGCCATCGGCGGCAACTATCGCGCGCAGGGGCGGCTGCGGGAAGCCGCGGCCGTGCTCGATTCGGCCGTGCTGCTGAGCCGGACCACCTACGGGCCGCGCTCCGATCCGTTCGCGACGGCGAGTCTCGAGCTCGCCGCGGTGCGCAACACGAGCGCGGGGCCGGCGGCCGGCCAGCCGCACCTGGACGCGGCGTTCGCGGCCATTGCCGGCCGCGAAGCGAGCGCGCCGGTGCTGCACGCCACGGCGCTCGTGATGCTCGGGCTCGCGCGCAAGTCGCAGGGATTCGTGCGCGAAGCGGATTCGATCGCGCGGCGGGCGCTCGCCATCGAGGCACGACAGGACCGGGGTCCGTCGATCACGCGCGCCCGCGGTGAACTGCTGCTGGCCTACACGGAGTCCTGGCTGCGCCGCGACCCGCGGTTCTACGTACGCCGCTGCGCGCGCGTGGCGGCGCTCACCGATTCCCTCGGCGCGCGGCTCTCGGCCGAACGCATGTCGGCGGTGGCGTGCGAAGTGGACGGCCTGCTCGCGCTGGGGCAGGTGGCGTGGGCGGATTCTCTGCTGCGCACGAGCATTCCGTGGTTCGAGGAGGCGTACGGCGATGCGACGCTCGAGCTGGCGGGGCTGTTCGCGCAGGCGTCGAACCTGGCGGCCATGCGGGGAGATACGGCCACGCGGCGAATGCTCGCGGCGCGCGTGCTGCGCATCGTGGAATCGACACCCGATGCGCCGGCCGAGCTCACGGCGGCCATGACGACCACGGTCGTGGGCGAGCTGCTCGCGCGGAACGACACGGCCGAAGCGGTTCGTGTGGCGGAGTGGGCGGTGGCGCATGTCACGCCGCACGGGGTGGCGGTGGCCACGATCTTCGCCAACCTGGGGCTGTCGATCGCGCGCACGGCGCAGGGTGATGCGGACGGCGCCGAGCGGGCGCTGCGCGCGGGACTGGCGGTGTTTCCGGCGTCTGGAGATCTGGATTCGATGCGGCCGCGGTTTCTGCGGGACCTGGCAGCGCTGTTCGAGCGGACGGGGCGGCGCACGGAGGCGGACAGCGTGCGGGCGCTGATGCCGGTGCCGGCCGCGCCGGCGGCTCCGTGTACGCCGGGGGGCAATTGGCTCGGGTGCCCGGTGGAGTAACAGCAACAGCAACGGAATCCGCAGATGACACAGATGCACAGCGGATGACGCAGATGGAGAGGCTCGATAGAGGCCGGAGTAACAGCAGCAGCAACAACAAGTAAAGATCCGCAGATGACGCAGATGACGAACATTTTTTCATCTGCGTTCATCTGCGTCATCTGCGGATCTTTACTTGTTGTTGCCGTTCCTCCTTTACCTACTACCTCCTGTTCTCTACACCCCGGTCTGCTTCATCCCCATCTGTGTCATCCGCTGTGCATCTGTGTCATCTGTGGATTCTGTTGCCGTTCCCGTGTCCCCACGGCGCCGGCGGCACGGCCACGGGCTTCGTGAGATCGAAGTCGATCCGATAGGTCCACGCATCGCCGCGGATCGTGCCGTAGGTGTAACGCACGTCCGGTTCGATCTCCACACGCCACCCGGAGCGCACCCCGGACGGCGAAACACGCACGAACTCCTGGCGCATCGCGGTGCCGCTGTCGAGCGTGAAGGCGCCGTACATGGTGTTCGCCTCGGGTGTCCCGTCCGCATGACGGTGATCGTGCCGGAGATCGAGCCCGTCGGCCGTCCACGTGAAGACCCAGGTGCGGGAACGATTGTCGTCCACGTGGAACGGCACCTTCAATGAATCGGCGGAGCATTCGCGGAAGTGCACGGTCATGAGCTCGTCGCCACGGAAGTTGCGGTCGGGCGTGGGACGCACGAGCAGCCGGCCGTGATACGCCTTGCCGCAGTGGGATGCGAGCGCACGCCAGAACGCGGACTGCGAGGTGGACGCGGCGGCTGGCTGGGCCCGCGCCGTACCGGCGAGCGTGAGGAGCAGCACGGCCTGCCCGACGATCAGGGCGCGAAGGCGAAGGGACATGATCGTGGAGTGGAGGGACGGCAGAGATCGGCCGGAGATCGAGAATCGCGCCGACCGGCAATCCCGCAACCTCGGCACCCCGCCCGCGACGTGCAAGAGGTCGCGACAATGGCATGCGGAGGCCGGTTGCGCTCGCACCGTGACGCTGGCGTAATCGCGCGTCAGGGTGCAGAGTGACAAGGAAGCCTCATTCGCATCCGTACGACGTGTCGGCAGGGCCGATTGCGTCTGCTCAATCGATGTCCTGTCCTCGTGGAGTGCTCATGCGACCCTGCCGTCCGCGTCGCGCCGCCCTTGGCGCGCTGATCACTGTTCTCATCGCCTCCGGATGCAGCGGCAACGGCGGCGACACCGATGATCCCAGTGGTCCGCCCGCCGGCACGCCCGGCACGATTGCGCTCGCCCTGAGTGGCGGCGCGGGCACGCTCACGGGCGCGGGCACCGCGAATGCCACCATCACCGTGACGCGAGGCGGCAGCTTCACCGGCACCGTCACCCTTTCGGTGGAAGGCGCGCCGGCCGGCGTCACGGCCACCGCCTCCCCGGCGTCCCTCCCTGCGGGTACCACGGGCAGCGCCCTCACCATCACGTCCACTGCCGCCGCCGCGCCCGGCACCTATCCGCTCACCGTGCGGGCCACCGGCACCGGCGTCACCCCGGCCACGGCCACCTGGTCGCTTACCATCCAGGACCCTCCGCCGACGCCGCAGCCGGATTTCTCCCTCGCCGTGAGCACCGACACGCTTCGGATCGAAGAGGGAAGCACCGGCAGCGTGACCATCACGGTCACCCGGATCAACGACTTCGCCGACGAGCTCTCCTTCGTCTCCTCCGAAATCCCGCTGGATGTGAGCAGCGAGTTCTCACCGCTCCGCACCACGGGGAACTCGTCCACCTTCACGATCACGGCGCAGCTCGGCGCGCCCGCCGGCTCGTACCCCATCGTGATTACCGCGAATACGACCGGTACCCTGACCCGGACCGCCGCCTTCACCCTGGTGATCAGCCCGCAGCCCACGGCCGGCACACTCACGCTCACGCCGGAACAGCTCGATGTCGTCCAGGGGCAGCCCGGCACCGTGGCCGTGGCGTTCAGCCGAGGCGCGGGCGTCACGGGCGATGCCACGCTCACGGTCGAGAATCTCCCCTCCACGCTCACGGCATCGTTCTCCCCGAATCCCGTGACGGGCGCCGCCAGCACGCTCACCGTGACGCCGGCCCTGGCGCATCCGCCGGGCGTGATCACAATCCGGGTGCGGGTCACGGTGGGGAGCCGGAGCGAGACCGCGGATCTGCGGATCAACACCAGCACCTTCACACCGGCCGACTTCGCGATCACGCTCACACCGGTCGCGATCAGCGTCACCGCCGGCGATGCGACGAGCGCCGCCGTCGCCATCACGCGAACCGGTGACTATGCGGGCGGTGTCTCGTTCGCGGTCAGCGGCGCACCCGCCGGTGTGACGGCCGGCGTGACGCCGTCTCCCGCCACGGGCACCACGGCCACGTTGAACGTGACGTCCACCACCGGCGCCGCGCCGGGCGTGTACCCGCTCACCGTGACCGCGACCGGCGCGGGCATCACGGGCACGCGCACGGCGAATCTTTCGCTCACCGTGAACGCGCCGGCGGGCGGCAGCGGCATCCAGTGGCGGTTCTGCGATGTGTCGCGCATTCCCATCTGGTTCGGGGTGCGCAGCGGCACCAGCGGCTCCTGGACTCAGGTGGCCCAGGGCGCGAACACCACCTATGCCTTCACCATGGACGGACCCGGGCAGGTCGCCTTCGTGCAGCAGAGTGAGGCCGGCTTCAACCTCTCGATCTTCAATGCCACGGCCGCCGAAGCGCTGGCGTTCGGTCTCGCCGAGTGCGTGAACTCGCCCGTCACGAAAACCGTGCACGGCACGCTCGCCAACGTCCCGGCCAACCAGGGCGTGCAGGTCCTCATGGGCGGTGCCGCGGTCTACGTTCCCCCCGGTGTCACCACGTTTACGCTCACCGGCGTGGCCGACCGGGCGACCGATCTCATCGCCATGCGCGGGGTGCCTGGCTCCCTGCCCGGCGAATTCGCCAGCCTGCTGGAATACGTGGTTCGGCGCAATATCAACCCCGCGGCCGGCGCCACCATGCCGGTGGTGGATTTCGACGGCAGCGGAAGCATGCCGTCGGCCAGTCGAAACCTGTTCCTCGAAAACGTGAACGGGGATCCGTTCGCGCTCGTGACGACACTCAGCACCGCCAACGGCACGGTGGGGAACTTCCTCACGGACTTCCTTCCGTCCACGACCTCGCCGCGCAGCGTGTGGGGGATCGGTCCGACTTTCCTCGAGGCGGGGGATCTCCACCGGGTGATGGTGATCACGACGAACGCGAGCGCACCGCGCCAGGTGCAGCGGTACCAGAACAATTTCTTCAACGGCAACGAGCTGGTCTTCGGTCCGACGCTGAATGCGCCCACCATCTCGGCGCTCGGTTCGTCACCGGTCCGGCTCCGCGCGACCGGCACGTGGCAGGCGGAGTACGGAGTCTCGGCCGGCGCCACGTTCATCCAGAGCCAGGCCGCTCCGAACGCCCGCACGGTGACGATGACCGGATCCCGCGATTTCTTCGGGGACGCGGGCTTCACCTTCGAGGTGCCGGACTTCACCGGCGCTCCCGGGTGGAATCCCGCATGGATGCTGCGCTCCGGCGTGGCCACCGATCACATCGTCTCGGCCATCGGCTCGCTCTCCGGCGGCTCGGCCGTGCCGGCGGACGGCGTGACGCTGCGCACCGGCCAGCGCATCGGCACCATCACGCCCTGATACCTCGCCCCGACACACCCGCATCCCGCTCCCCATGTCCCGTCACGCCGCTTCCAGTTCACGTGCTCCCGCCGCGCTCGGTCCCTATTCGCCCGCCGTGTGGAGCGGCGCGGAGCTGTTCTGTTCCGGTCAGACGCCGGTCGATCCCGCCACCGGCGCGCTGATCGACGGCGACCTCGCCGCGCAGACGCACCGCGTATTCGACAACCTGCAGTTCGTGCTCGAGGACAACGGGCTCACGATGGACGACGTGATCAAGTGCAACGTGTATCTCGTGGACATGGCCGATTTCGCGGCCATGAACGCGGCGTACGCGACGCGGTTCACGGCGCCGTATCCCGCGCGCACCACGGTGGCCGTGGCCGCGCTGCCGCTCGGTGCGCGCGTGGAGATCGAATGCGTGGCGCGCGGGCGGTGATTGTGTAGCGCGCAGCCGGTGACGCTCCGACCGATCACCCGTACCGGAACCGGCCCACCCGCGTGATCAGCTCGCGGCTCACGGCGCGCAGCTGTTCCGTGGTGCCTGCCGCCTGCGTCGCCACGGCGGACTGCTGGATCGCCGATGCGCTGACCTCCTCGGCGGCCGCGGCATTCTGTTCGGCCACGTCGGCGATCGTGCCCAGGTCGTGCGCGAGCCGAGCCGTGACATCGCGGAGCGGGGTGACACGCGCCGTCATGGCGCGCAGCATCCGCGCATCCTCGCCGGCGAGCACGGCAATCTCGTCGAGCGCGGAGAGCGCCGCGGCAATGCGCGCATGTCCGGCCGCGACCCGCCGGTCGATCGTTTCGATCGCGCCCGCGGTCGTGTCCGCGACCCGGGTGATGGTGCGAAGCTGCGCGCCGATCCGTTCCAGCGACGCGCCGCTTTCGCTCGCGAGGTGTCGCATCTCCTGCGCCACCACGCCGAAGCCGCGTCCCGCCGGACCGGCGCGCGCCGCCTCGATCGCGGCGTTCACCGCGAGCAGATGGGACTGATCCACGAGATCGCGCACGAGCACGACCACTTCTTCCACGGTTCCCACCGTTCCACGGAGCGCGGGCACGCCGGGCGCGGCCTCGCGCACGGCACTCGCCACGTCGTCGAGATCGTGGCGCGCGCCCACGCCTTCGTGGACCGCGGCCTGTGCCCGGCCGACCACGACATCGGCGTGCCCGGCGGCCTGCATGGCATCGGCCGCGACTCCGTGCGTGCGGGTCGCGACTTCTTCGGCGGTGTGTCGCGCCGCCTGCACCCGATCGGTCTGCGCGATGGATCCTTCGGCGATCGTGCGCGCGGCTGACGAAACGGCCAGCGCGGCCGCGTGCACCTGCTCGGTGGTGAGCGCCACGTCGATGGCGGACCGATCCACCGCCCCCGCGGCTTCGTGGACGTCACCGAGGAGCGCACGCCACGCCTCGCGCATACGCGTCATCGCGTTCGACAGTATGCCGATCTCGTCGGCGCGCTCGGGCAGCGGTCGCGGACGCACGTCCCCCGACGCCATTTCGCCGGCTTCCCGCTGCAGGGCGCGGATCGGCGTGGTGACGTCGCGCACGATGCGGCGGAACACGAAGGTGAAGCCGGCCAGGATGATGATCGCGATGCCGAGCGTGATGCGTCGTTCGAGCGCCAGCGCCCGCCGGACCGCCGCGGTTTCGTGCGCGACGGTGTGATCGGTGGCGAGCACGAGCGAATCGATGCGGTTCGTGGGCTCGCGGTCCTGTCCCATGACGCGCTGGTCGGCCGTCTGCTGGGCCACGGGACGGGGCGCTGCCATGTACGCCACGAGCGCCGTATCGTATTGCGTGCCGAGTTCGGCGTGCGCGGCCCGGAACGCCCGCAGGTGGCGCAGCGATGCGGTGTCTCCGAGCGCATCCAGCAGGATCACGCCGATCGAATCCACCCGGCCACGCTGCTGGGCGAAGAGCGTGCGATGCCGTTCCCGGAGGTCCGCCCGTTCGCCGCGCAGCAGGATGTTCTTCCATTCCTGCACCTGCTTCTTGAACTCGACCTGCATGACCCGCGCGGCCGAGGCGTTGGCGACATCCGTGGCCAGGACGCGTTCGTAGGCGGCGGTGATGGTCGTGAGACGCCAGGGCAGCAGGGCCGTGGCACCGACGGCCACGAGGCCGGCCACGGCGAGCAGCCGCCCGAAGCGGGCGGCGAGAGAGTGTCGAGCGGACATGGAGGGAAGCATCGTCGGCCGACGGTACGGAACCGGCGGCCGACACAATCCGATGCCGAGTCGTGACGCCGATGTTGCGTAACGCGGCTTCGCTCCCTCCGTCTCCTACCGCATGCACGTGACCGACGCATCATGACGGCACGCGCAAAAACGGGCGGAGTGAATGATCACCCTGTCAGCGGATGATGATCGAGTGTAGGTTGCCCGTTTCCATGACCGTTGCCGCAGGGGAGACATCATGAAGATGCACCGTTCCCGCGTGATCCTGATCGCCGCCCTATCCTTGGCGGGTTGTGATCGCAGCCCCTCCCGTGGCGAGGATGGCGTCAGGATCTCGGGGGATTCGGTGGTGATGACCGAACCGGATGGCGAAGGGCTCTTCATGCCCCTGCGGGCGCAAGCCTGGTTATCCGACGGGGGGCTTCTCGCCGAGATCGGGACTTCGATCGACCAGTTCGATGCACGTGGAAGATTTGTCCGCCGGATCGGGAGGGCCGGGAGCGGGCCCGGAGAGTTTCAGCGCATTTCAACGATCCTGACGCTGCCCGGAGACAGTCTCTTTGCCGCCGTTGACGCCCGAAGGGGTCGGATCATCGTCTTCGAGACCGCGAGTGGGACCCTGCGTCGAGAGGTTCCTGTTCGTCGCTTCTTTCCGGGTCAGCAATGGCGGTGGCATGGGGATACCGCCATCATGCCCGGCAAGCTGAGCCCTGCTCCCTTTACGTCGTGGGTCCCGTCGACCGATTCGGTGTGGTCCTGGGGCGCGGTCCCTGAGATCTTCACCGAGTCGATGACGGCGTACTCGCAGGGCGGCGAGCCGTCCCTCGTTCGCCGGGGAGAGGGCTGGCTGGCCGTGTACCCGGGGGATGGAAGGGTGTTTGAACTGTCGGCCGACGGGACGCTCCGGCGCGCCATCGGCATTCCGGTCTCGCGTCGGCGCGGCGTGCCACCTGCGTTGGCGGATTCCGTGGCGGCAATCCAGGCCTCCGGCGTCTTCCGGTATGCGGCGTCGCTGGTCTTCGCCATCTGGGAACTCCCCAACGGCAACTACGCACTGGTCCATATGGACACCGACCCCGACCTCAACGCGGAGGTATACGCCGCATCGAACGGCGCCGGTGGCATCATCTACGAGAACACGAGCTATTGGGTCACCTTTCTCTCGCGGGACCTGAGCCGTGCGTGCCCGGATGCGCGTATCCCCTTCGAGCCGGACAATCTGATCGTACCCTTCTTCAAGGAGGACTCCGTCTTCTTTCTCACGCGGAGCGTGGCGACGGACACCACGGCGAACGCCGCATTGCACCGATACCGCCTGGACGACAGCCAGTGCGTCTGGGTCAACATGTAACTGACGACGACATCGGGTCACACCACTCGCCACCACGGCACCGCCAGCACGCGATCCGCGATCCAGGCGATCTCCTCGCCGGTGTGGAGCAGGAGCCCGCCGAGGGCATCCGGATACTCGTCGAGAAACAGGCGCAGGCCGCGGGCATCATCCCGCGTCGGCTTCGTGGTGGTCTTGCACTCGATCGCGAGCAGGGCACCGTCCGGCTGCTCCACCACGAAATCGACCTCCTGATGATTCACCGTGCGCCAGTGCATCACGGCCGGCCGGCGAAGCTGTGCGTCACGCCAGACGAGCAGATCATGCAGGATCAGATTCTCGAAATGAAAGCCGGTCGGTTCCGGTGAGCCGGCGAGGTGGAGCGCGAATCCGGTATCGCTCCAGTAGACCTTGGCGCCCTTGATGAGACGACGGCTGCGGTTCACGGCGAAGGCCTCGAGCCGCACGAGCTGCCACGACTGTTCCAGCAGGTCGAAGTAGCGATGCGCCGTGGTGGCCGGCATCCCGATCTCGCCGGCCCACGCACTCCGGTTGACGAGTTGGCCGAGCCGCGTGCACAGAAGCCGCATGAGCCGGTACAGATCGACGGAGCTCGCAATGGTCGCGAGATCGCGGACGTCACGGTCCAGATACGTATCCAGATATCCCTGGAACCAGAGCGCCTGCGCTTCGGCCGACGGGAGCTCGAGCGCGGGCACGGGATAGCCTCCGCTGCGCGCGAGCAACTGCCAATCGTCGGCGGGCGCGGTGGATGCCGACGCGAGATCGTACCAGGAGGCGACCGGAGTGGTGCAGTACTCGCTCCAGTTCCCCGCGTCCCCCATGCCGAGCCGTTCCCGTCGGGTCATCGGCCACAGCGTGGTGTACACGGCGCGACCCGTCAGCGATTCCCGGACCCGGCGCATGGCGAGCAGATTCGCCGATCCGGTGAGGATGAACCGTCCCGGGATCCTGCCATGCTGCGCGGTCTGCTCGTCCACGAAGGCCTTGAGCGCGAGCATGAGCGATGGCTCCCGCTGCACTTCGTCGATGATGAGATTGGGCGCGCGCCGGAGCAGGGTTTCCGGATCGTCCCGGGCCTCCCTGCGGATGTCCGCGGCATCGAGCGTCAGATACGGGTAGGACGCGAACCGGGGGTGTGAGCGCACGAGGGTGCTCTTGCCGGTCTGTCGGCCGCCCATGACCACGACGACGGGCATGACCTCGGCTGCCGCGGCCAGGTGACGGGCCCCGAGCCGGGGCAGCAGGATGGGAGAAGGATTATCATCCATGAAACGGATGATAATCACCCTGTCAACGGGTGATAATCATCCGTCATCCATTTTTCTTGGTTTCGAGCGCATCAGCGGCCATCCCACACCCGGCTTGACAGATCCAGGGCCCTCGTGAGATCCTTTCCTCTCGATTTCTAGAGAAGAGACGCCGACCGCCCCGCCATGATGGCTTCCGCTCAGGTCGATACACGCGGATCCCTGGATCTGCTCGTGCTCAAGACGCTCGCCCTCGCTCCCCAGCACGGTTGGGGCATCGGGCAGCGCCTCGAACAGCTCTCCGGCGGCACGCTGCTGGTCAGCCAGGGGTCCCTCTACCCCGCCCTGCAGCGCCTCGAGCATCGGGGACTGATCACCAGCGACTGGCAGACCACCGACAAGAACCGCCGAGCCCGCGTCTATACCATCACCAGGTCCGGACGCCGTGCCCTCGATCAGGAGGCCGAAAGCTGGGGGCGCCTGGTCGCCGCCGTCGACCTGGTGCTGCGCGCCACGTGAGGGACATGACATGAGTCGATGGCTCGGTCTGCGTGCACGCATGCGTCACCTCGTCCGGCGGCAGGACGCCGAACAACGGATGACGGAGGAGCTGCGCTTTCACCTCGAGATGGAAACCGCCCGGTATGTGCGCGAGGGGTTCGCGGAATCCGAAGCGCGGCGGCGAGCCATGATCGCCTTCGGTGGCGTCGAGGGGGTCAAGGAGGAAATGCGGGCGCAGCGTCGCCTGCCCGTGATCGAGGAGGTCGTGCAGGATGTGCGCTACGCCGTCCGAACGCTGTGGCGCGACCGCACCTTCGCGCTCGTGGCGGTGGTCACGCTCGCGCTCGGCATCGCGGCGTCCACGGCGACGTTCAGCGTACTGCGCGGCATCGTGCTGCGCGAGTTGCCCGTCCCGCGCGCCGGTGACGTCGCCGTGCTCTGGACCGCCGCGCCCACCGGCACGGCGGAGCACCTGCCCCTGTCCTGGGCGGAGCTGTCGGCCTACCGACAGCATACCCGTGCGTTCGCATCGGTGGCGGGAGTCACCTTCCAGGGGGCGGTGGATGTCGTCATGCTGGATGGCTCGACCCCCATTCCGCTGGCGGCCACGTGGGTGACCGGGGACTTCTTCCCGCTGCTCGGCACGGCACCCGTCCAGGGACGCATGCTGGAGCCGGCGGACGATGCGCCCGGCGCCGCACCCGTCATGGTGATCAGCCATGCGCTCTGGCAACAGCAGTTCGGTGGCGCCGTGTCGGTCCTCGGCCGGACGCTGACCTGGAACGGGACGCCATACGAGATCGTCGGGGTGCTGCCGCGCGGGTTCGCCTATCCGAAGCATGTGCAGGCCTGGATGCCGGTCCTGCCGGCGTTTCCCGCCACCCGCGAGGCGAATGCGTCTCCGGCCGACGCGATGATGTTCGATGTCGTGGGACGTCTGCACCCCGGTCAGCGCATGCAGGTGGCTCGCGAGGAGTTCGACGCCTTTCTGCGTGTGAGCGACGAACAACGGCCGGCCGCCGTTCGTGAGCGGCGCGCCGTGCTGGCCACGCTGCCGGATCTCGTGTTCGGCGACATCCGCGGTACGTTGTGGGCCGCGACGGCGACGGTCGGCCTGCTGCTGCTCATCGCGTGCCTCAACGTCGCCAATCTGCTGCTCATTCGAGGAGCGGTACGCACCCAGGAGCTGGCGATCCGGGCGGCACTCGGCGCCGGCCGAGGACGGCTGGTCCGTCAGCTGCTCACCGAGGCGTCCGTGCTGAGCGTCGTGGGCGGCGTGCTCGGCACAGGGCTCGCCATCGTCGTCATCCACGTGCTCGTACGACTCGCTCCGCCGCAGTTGCCGCAGCGGGACATGATCGCCGTCGACACACCGGTGCTGCTCGCCGCCGCAGGGATCACGGCCGCCGCCGCGCTGTGCGCGGGGCTCATGCCCGCCCTGTCGTCGGTACGCCGCGACCTTGGCACCTGGCTGCGCGGTGGCCGCCATGTCTTCCCGGGAGTCCACTCGACCTCCCTCCTGCGCCCTGCGCTCGTGGTGGGCCAGGTGTCGCTGGCCGTCCTCGTCATCATCTGCTCCGGTCTGTTCGTCCGCAGCCTCCGGACGCTCCAGCAGATCGAGCTGGGGTTCGACGAGGATCGCCTCACGATCGTGGAGACGATGCTCTCGAGCGACGCGCCGCCGGATCGACCACAGATGGTCGCGCTGCAGGAGGCGATGATCGAGCGGGTGGCCGCGCTGCCGGGAGTGATCATGGCCACGGCGATGCCGAAACCGCCCTTCTCGGCACAGGGAGGATGGCTCGCCACGTTCAGCGCCGAGGGGCAGTCTGCCGAGGAGTTTGCCGTCAACCCCGTCGTGAACTTCGAGGTCGTGGGGCCGGGGTATTTCACCACACTCGGAATGCCCATGCGAAACGGTCGGGAGTTCGATGCACGGGATCGTGAAGACGGAACCCCTGTCGCCATCATCAGTGCGACCGTGGCGCAACGTGCCTGGCCCGGCGCGGACCCGATCGGCAAACACATCAAACTCGGTCCGCCCGACAGCCGGGGTGCATGGCATACCGTCGTGGGCATCGTGGACGAGACACGGTATCGGGACCTCACGACGGCACAGCCCACACTGTATCTCCCCACCCGTCAGTTCGGCGGACCGGTGCCCATGACCCTGGCGGTGCGTACAGGCGCCGGACTGCCGAGCCCCGTGCCGCAGATGCGCGCGACATTGCGCGCACTGCATCCGGATCTGGCCATTGCGTCCGGCGGTTCGATGTCCATGCTGCTCGATGCGCCTCTCGCCCGGCCGCGGTTCAGCGCGTTCCTGTTCGGATCGGTGGCACTGGTCACGCTCTTCCTGGCCGTGGTGGGCATCTACGGGGCGCTGGCGGCCACGGTGCGCGAACGCCGGCGCGAGCTCGGGATTCGGCTGGCGCTCGGTGCCACTGCGCGCATGGTGACCACGCTCGTCCTCCGACAGGGGATGCGCCTGACGGTCCTCGGCTGCGCGCTCGGCCTCGCCGGCGCATGGGCCACGACGCGTCTGTTGCATACGATGCTCTACGGCATCAGTCCCACCGATCCGTTCACCTATGGCCTCGTGCCGGCGATCGTGCTGGCCACCGCCGCCGTGGCGTGCTGGATTCCGGCCCGACGAGCGGGACGGGTGGATCCGATCCGCGTGTTGCGGGAGGAGTAGGTGATCAGGGCATTGTCAACGCACTGAAGCGTTTGATGGACGTCTACATCCCTGTGAAACGCCCGTCAGGGCGCGAGCTGCGCGGCCAGCCGCTTCGGCGCCACGCGGCGATAGCCGTCGTGCACGAGGGCTTCCACTTCCTTCCAGCGGGGCCGCTTGTCGAGCCACACGCCCACCCAGCCGCGCGGCCCCACGTACGGCGGCGAGAAGTAGCGTTCGGGTTCGGCGGCGATGAGCGCCCGCTGGTTTTCGGCCGCACAAGGGAGCCACACGGCATGACGACCGGCGCCGTGGTGATTGGACGGCGCGGCGTACATGGCGAAGATCTTGTTCTTCACGCGGAACGTGGGCTCGCCCCAGGCTTCGACCTCATGGGCCTCGGGGAGAGCGAGACAGACGGCGCGGAGGCGGGAGAGGGGCGAGTCGACGGGCATGGTCAGTACCGGTACTGCTCGGGCTTGTACGGCCCCTCGGGCGCGACGCCGATGTACGCGGCCTGATTCGGCGTGAGCTGCGTGAGCTTCACGCCGAGCTTGTCGAGGTGGAGCCGCGCGACCTTCTCGTCGAGGTGCTTGGGGAGCACGTAGACCTTCTTCTCGTACGTGGCGGCATTCGTGTGCAGCTCGATCTGCGCGAGCACCTGGTTGGTGAAGCTCGCGCTCATCACGAACGACGGATGGCCCGTGGCACAGCCGAGGTTGAGGAGACGCCCTTCGGCGAGCACGAGGATGGAACGGCCGTTCGGCAGCACGAACTCGTCGTACTGCGGCTTGATGGTGATGCGGCGCATGCCCTCGACCTTCTTCAGGCCGGCCATGTCGATCTCGTTGTCGAAGTGGCCGATGTTGCCGATGATGGCCTTGTCCTTCATGCGGGCCATGTGCTCGACGGTGATCACGTCCTTGTTGCCGGTGGCCGTGATGATGATGTCGGCCTGCTCCACGATGTCGTCGAGCGTGGTGACCTGGTAACCCTCGAGCGCGGCCTGGAGCGCGCAGATGGGATCGACCTCGGTGACCACCACGCGCGAGCCCTGTCCCTTGAACGCCTGCGCGCATCCCTTGCCCACGTCGCCGTAGCCGCAGATGACCACGATCTTGCCGGCGAGCATCACGTCCGTGGCGCGGTTGAGCCCGTCGATGATGGAATGACGGCAGCCGTACAGATTGTCGAACTTGGACTTGGTGACGGCGTCGTTGACGTTGATGGCGGGGAACGCGAGCGTGCCGGCGCGCTGCATCTCGTACAGGCGGTGCACGCCGGTGGTGGTCTCCTCGCTCACGCCGCGGATGCCGGCGAGCATGCGCGTGAAGCGCTGCGTGTCGAGCGCGCGCTGCGCATGCAGCAGATCGAGAATCACACCCCATTCCTCGGGCTCGTTGTCGGCGTCGAACGCGGGCACGGCGCCGACGGCCTCGAACTCGGCACCCCGGTGCACGAGGAGCGTGGCGTCGCCGCCGTCGTCGAGAATGAGGTTGGGGCCGCTGCCATCGGGCCAAGTGAGCGCCTGCTCGGTGCACCACCAGTACTCCTCGAGCGTCTCGCCCTTCCACGCGAACACGGGCGTGCCGGACGGCGCGTCCACGGTGCCGTTCGGCCCCACGGCGACCGCGGCGGCGGCATGATCCTGCGTGCTGAAGATGTTGCACGACACCCAGCGCACGTCTGCGCCGAGCGCGGTGAGCGTCTCGATGAGCACGGCGGTCTGCACGGTCATGTGGAGCGAGCCCATGATCTTCGCGCCGGCGAGCGGCTGCGCGGCGCCGAACTCGGCGCGCAGGGCCATGAGGCCGGGCATCTCCACTTCGGCGAGGCGGATCTCCTTGCGCCCCCACTCGGCGAGCGCGAGGTCGCGCACGGCGAAGGGCGGGCGATCGGTGTCACCGGTGACACCGGCCATGGTGCGCACGTTGGCGGGCATGGCAGTTCCTGTCTTCGTGATGGTCATTCCGGGTTCTCTCGTGGCATATAGGGTGCCGAGGCCCGCGGGCCTCGGTCGGGGGTCAGGGGTGGGGTGTCGCATTCACGTCGCATCGGCGTCGCATGTCGCATTTCACGTCGCATCGGCGTCGCATGTCGCATCCGTGTCGCATTGGCGTCGCATGTCGCATTCATGTCGCATTGGCGTCGCATGTCGCATCCATGTCGCATTGGCGTCGCATGTCGCATCCGTGTCGCATTGGCGTCGCATGTCGCATTTCATGTCGCATCGCACGGCTCGTCACCGAGGTCGTGGCCGGCCGCCACGGCGGTGAGCACGAACAGCGCCGGTCCCTGGGCGGCGGGGTCCACGGGCAGCGGCACGACGCGGACGTCGGCGAAGCCGGCCTGCGCGCACCAGTCGGCGAGGGTGTCGTCGCCGAAGCCGAGCCAGACGTGGCCCATGGCCTGGCGATAGTCGTCGCGCCCGTGCGGCCGCATGTCGCTCACGAGCAGCCGGCCGCCGGCCCGGAGCACGCGCCGAGCCTCGCGCAGCACGCGCACCGGTTCGGCGACGTGGTGCAGCACGAGGAGGAGAGCGGCCAGGTCGAGCGAGCCATCGGGGAGGGGCAGCGCTTCGAGCGCGCCCTCGCGGAGGTCCACGTTGTCGAACGCGGCCGTGCGCGCGCGGGCGGCGGCGAGCATGGCGGCTGACGCGTCCACGGCGATCACGCGGCGCACGAAAGGCGCGAGCGCGGCGCTCAGCGTGCCGGTGCCGCAGCCCAGGTCGCCCACGGTCCACGCGGGGTCGGCGAGGGCGGGGAGCGCCGCGAGGTCGGAGCGCGGGCCGTAGAGGCGGCTGCGCATGGCCTCCCAGTCGTTGGCGGCATCGGCGAAGAACGCCTCGGAGCGGGTGCGGCGGGCGGCCACCACGGCGGTCACGCGGGCGAGATCCTGGTCGGCGGCCGGCGTGGCCGCGAGCGAGGCGCGAACGAGCGTCCAGAGGTCGCGCGCGTGCTCGTCGAGCCCGGGAGCGAAGGCGTACCAGCGGCTCACGCCCTCGGCGCGGGAGGTGATCCAGCCGGCCTCGGCGAGGACGCGGAGATGACGGCTGACATTACTCTGCGGGAGCTGCAGGGCCTGGCAGAGCTCGGTGACCATGAGCTCTCGGCCGTCGAGGGCGAGCAGGAGCCGGCACCGCGTGGCGTCGGCCAGGGTGGCGAGGCGGTCGTGGACGAGGGAACGGGAGGGAATGGTCATATATTCGTATATCCGGATACAAGGATATATAGTGTTTGCGACGAATGGAAGGGGCAAAAACTGGACATGCAGATCCGATCTGACCATCGTATGTTGTACAAAATATTGTACAGTCTACCCGGAGAAGCCGTGCGTTCAACCGATATCCAGACCCTGACCGACCTTCGCGCTCGTCTGAGCGAGAGCTTGCAGCGGGTCCAGGAAACAGGCCGTCCCTTGTTCGTGACGACCAACGGGCGCCCTGCCGGCGTTCTGCTCAGCCCCGAGGCTTACGATGCCCTGGCCGACAAAGCCGATCTTGCCGACAACCTGGCCATGATCGAACGCGGGCTCGAAGATGTCGGGGCAGGACGTGTACGCGATGCCCGCGCCGGTGTGCGCGAGCTTGCCGCCAGGCACGGGATACCGCTCGAGCGGTGAGCTATCGCGTCCTCCACACGGATCAGTTTCATCAGGCGCTCGAGGCGCAACTGGAGCATTTCGCCAATGAAGGAGCGCCGCGGGAGCGTATCGCCGCCTGGCTCACCGCACTGCTGGATCTGATGGATTCGCTCGATGCCATGCCCAGGCGCTATCCCGTCGCCGCACTGGAGAGCGACATCATGGGCGCCGAGGTACGCAAAATCGTGTTTGGACACTACCTGGCGTTCTACCGGGTCGATGAGGAGAAGCGCGAAGTGCAGCTGCTCGGGCTTCGTCATGCCGCGCGTCGGCCTCTCTGACGCCTCCGCAACAACTGCGTAGCCGGCAGCGGCGCTCCGCCTGCTCCCGGGTCAAACTCGGCGAGAACAGCGACTCGGAAGCTTGAGCCTCACGATGTCTTCGGAGTTGACTGCCGAGTATCATGGACCTGGTCGACATCCTCAGCGCATCGAGGACGACGGCTTCCAGTGGGTCGTGGTCGAATCGCGTCGCCGGCTCCGGCCCGGAATGTTCGTCGCGCAGGTCGTCGGCAAGTCCATAGGAGCCGACCATCCCCGATGGATCGTACTGCCTCTTCCGCGCGCCGGTCGAGGGAACGCGACAGGAAGTCGACGGCGCCCCGCGTGCCGATGTCGATTCCCGCTCACCCCGTTCGACTCATGGATGAGCCCCGCCACATCAGGGTGACGCGGCGCTGATCCCTGTCTCGAGGAACGACCCATGCCCGCCCTGACGATCGACGCCCCGCCGTCCGCTTCCGTTTCCACCAGCGCCCGCCGCACGGGACTCGTGCTCACCGGAATCGCCGTGCTCTTCCTCACCTTCGACACGGCGCTCAAGATGGTCGCCGCGCCCGAAGCGGTGACCAGCACCACGGAACTCGGCTATCCCGCGAGCGTGCTCTCCCTGCTCTGGATCCTGGAAGCGGTGCTGCTGGTGCTGTACCTCGTGCCGCGCACGGCGATCATGGGCGCGATCCTGTGGACGGGCTATCTCGGCGGCGCGATCGCGACGCACGTGCGCGTGGAGAATCCGCTGTTCTCGCACGTGCTCTTCCCGGTGTACGTGGCGCTGTTGCTGTGGGGCGGACTGTGGCTGCGGGAACCGCGGCTGCGAGTCCTGATGCCGGTGCGACGGTACTGAACGGGGTGGTGGCGGCGACGTTTCATTACAACGAAGCCGTCACGCTCAATACGCTTTCCAAGGCAGCGCACGCGATCGGTCGTTCACTGCGGATGGAACTGGTCTGAGTCCTCGATAGGGTTGGAAGCTGCGCCCTCACACCTCCCGAATCCCGTACCCCGTGCGCCGGTACAGCGCGGCGATGAGCAGCGAGAACACGGGCCCCGAATAGCAGAACACGGCCCACGGGGCGTATTCGATCGTGGGCACGCCGAGCGTGGTGGCCATGAACACGGCGGACACGGTCCAGGGCATGAGCACCTCGGTGATGGTCACCGAATCCTCGAGCGACCGTGACAGGTTTTCCGGCGCGAGCCGGCGGTCACGATAGGCCTGCTGAAAGAGATTGCCCACCATGAGCATGGTCACGCCGCCGTGGCTCGTGAGCGCGATGAGCGTGAGGCCAGCGGCCATGGTGGCGGTGATCAGCGCGAAAGTGGAGCGCACCGCGGCGAGCATGCGCGTGATCAGCAGGCTCAGCGCGCCGGACACCTCCATGCCCGCGGCGAGCAGAAACGCCGCGAACACGAGCACGAGCGTGGTGGCCATGGAATAGAGTCCGCCCCGCTGCACGAGCCGCGCGAACGGCTCGCTCAGCACGGCCGGATCGGCGCCGGTGGACGCGACCATCGGCAGCGTGAAGCCGGACACGGCGGCCATCACGATGTCGTTTACCGTGAAGTGCTGCACCAGGCCGCCGATCACGGCGGCCACGGCCGACGACAGCACGATCGCGAGGGCCGCGGGCACCTTGCGCACGATGCAGAACACAACCACCGCCACGGGCACCAGCGTGTACCAGCCGAGCCGGAACACCGACTCGATGTCGCGCAGAATGGCGCGTCCGCTTTCCGGGATGCCCGCGTCGCCGGCGAACGCGGACCGGCCGGCCCACGCATACACGAGGAACGCGATCACGAACGACGGCCCGGCCGTGTACACCAGGTGCCGGATGTGCACGTAGAGATCCACCTCGGCGGCCACCGAGGCGATGATCGTGGAATCGGAGAGCGGCGACATCTTGTCGCCGAAGTACGCGCCGGAGATCACCGCGCCGGCCACCATGGGGAGCGGCGCGCCGAGTGCGGCGGCGGTGCCCATCATGGCCACGCCGATCGTGCCGGCCGATCCCCACGACGTGCCGGTGAACGACGACATGAGCACGGCGGCGAGAAACGCGGTGAGCACGAGGTACTGCGGGTTCACGAGCCGCACGCCCCAGTACACGAGAAACGGAATCGTGCCGGAGAGCACCCAGAGCGCGATCAGCATGCCGATGGACAGCAGGATGAGCAGCGCGGGGAGCACGCCCGCCACCTTCGCGCCCGCGGCGCGCTGGATGTCGTCCCACGTGGCGCCGCGACGCACGGCGATGATGCCGGCCACGACGGCCGCGCCGAGCATCGCGACCACGATGAGCTCGCTCGTGAGCTCGAGCACGGCGAGGCTGCCCAGGAGCAGCAGCACCATGGCCGCGACCGGCAGCAGGGCGAGGCCGAGGCCGAGGGGCGGGATGTGCGAGGATGTGGAGGGCGGCGGGGTCATGCGACGCGGTCCAGCGCCTGCCGCAGATCGTCGAGCAGCACGTCGGCGCCTTCGAGCCCGACCGAGATGCGCACGAGGCCGCGCGGAATGCGCTGGGCGGCGAGCCGCGCGTCGTTGCGGCCGTTCGCGGGTGCGATCACGAGACTCTCCACGCCGCCCCAGCTCACGCCGATGCGGAAATGCCGGAGCGCGTTCACCACGCGGCGCACGCTTTCCACGTCGTCGCGGCGGAGCGCGAAGCTGAACGTGCCGGCGTACCCGCGGAACTGCCGCTCGAACAGCGCGGCATCCGCGGTGAACGCGGGATGGTACACATCGCGCACGGCGGGGTGCGCACGGAGCGCCTCGGCGATCACGAGCGCGTCGGCCTCGTGCTGGCGGAGACGCGTGGGGAGCGTGCGCATGCCGCGGAGCAGCAGCCAGGCGTCGGCGGGAGACAGCACGCCGCCGAGCAGCAGATAGGTGCGGTAGAAGATGTCGTGCAGTCGTTCCGCGGTGCCGATCACGGCGCCGGCCATCACGTCGCTGTGGCCGTTGAGATACTTCGTGCAGGTGTGCACGACGAGATCGATGCCGAGCGTGATGGGTTTCTGGAGGAGCGGCGTGGCCCAGCTGTTGTCGATGCAGGTGAGGATGCCGCGCGGCTTCGCGACGGCCGCGATGGCTTCGAGGTCGAGCACGCGGAACATCATGGTGCCGGGGCTTTCGAGCCAGATGAGCCGCGTGTTCGGCCGGATGGCCGCTTCGATCGAGGCGACGTCGGTATCGAGCAGCAGGTCGTGCTCGATGCCGAAGGCGCGGATCCGGTCGGCGAGCTGGATCGTGGGGCCGTAGGTGTGATTCACGAACAGCACGTGATCCCCGGCCTGCAGCACGCCGAGCAGGACCGCGCTGATGGCGGCCATGCCGGAGGCGAAGCACTTGCACGTTTCGCCGCGCTCGAGGCGCGCGAGCTTGTGCTCCACGACTTCGACGGTGGGGTTCTGTCCCCGCGTGTACACGTGCGTGCGGGACTCGGTGGCGAGACCGTCCTGCAGGGCTTCGAGCGTGGGGAAGGAGAAGAGCGACGTCCGCACGATCGGCGTGGACGTGGGCATGCTCCCGGAGGGTGTGCCGGCGGTTTCGTCGGCGATGCAGAGGGCGATGTCGGCAGGGTCGAGGTGCATGGCGGAAGTGTACCGGCCGGTCACCCGGAAGGCGACCGGCGGGAGGCACCGTGCACCGGGCCGGCGTGCGAAGGGAGCGGAGCCGCGGTACCGTTCCGCATGACCCTCTCCGTGCGCATCCGCGCGGCGACCTCGCACGATCTGCCGCTGCTGGCGGCGATCGAGCGGGCGGCGGCCGTGCGGTTCAGCCCCGATGATCTCCCGCCCGCGCTGCGTGAGCAAGCCACGTCCCCGAAGGCGTTCGAGACCGGCTGGCGCGGGGGCCTGCTCTGGGTGGCGGACATCGCCACAGGTCACGCCGAGGCGGAGCTGGACACGGGTCATGCCGAGGCGGATACCGCGGCCGCGTCCCCCGCACTGGCGGGGTTCGCGCTCGCGGCGGTGTACGGCGACTGGCTGCACCTCAAGGAGATGAGCGTGCATCCGGACCATGGTCGCCTCGGCATCGGCCGATCGCTGCTCGACGTGGTGATCGCCGAGGCGGCGGCGCGGCGTCTGCGCGGCGTCACGCTCACCACCTTCGCGCACGTGCCGTGGAACGCGCCGTTCTATGCGAAGGCCGGATTCCGAGTGGCCGATGCTCCGGAGTCTCCTGCGCATCTGCGCGCGCGGCTGGTGCGCGAACGGGAGGCGGGTCTCCGGAACCGGACGGGGATGTGGCGGGACGGACGGATGCCCGGGACCCGGGACACGCCCGCCGGAGGCGAGCCCGGAGCGGCTTGACGCGGGTCCGGGAGCTCCATACCTTGACCATCTACATAAGTAGATTGTCTACCTATACGCAGATCCGTCCGCGATGCCTCCCGATCCCTCGCCCCGGCGCGACCTCCCGAGCGGCACGCTCGAGATGCTCATCCTGCAGACCATCGCCAACGGGCCGATGCACGGCTACGGCATCGCGCAGCACATCGAGCGGGTGTCCGAAGGCGTGCTGAGCGCGGAACAGGGGTCGCTCTACCCCGCGCTCGAACGGCTGCTGCTCAAGGGGTGGACGCGCGCCGAGTGGCGCGATACGCCCACGAAACGGAAGGCGCGCTACTACACCATCACCGCGGCGGGGCGGCGTCACCTCGCGACCCGGATCGCCGACTACGATCACGTGTCGCTCGCCATCGCGCGCATCCTGCAACGCGCATAACGGCCATGTCCTTCCTCGACGCGCTGCGTCACCGCCTCCGCGTGCTGCGCGACCGCGAGGGATACGACCGCGAGCTCCGCGCCGAACGGGAGTTTCACCTGTCGCTCGAGCGCATGCACCTGGAGGCGGAGGGGCTGTCACCGCAGGACGCGGCGGCCGGCGCGCGGAGACGCTACGGCAATCTCACCACGCAGCACGAGGCCCGGCGGCGCCTCTTCCCGCTGCACGTCGTCGAGCAGTACGTGGGCGACGTGCGCTTCGCGCTGCGACAGCTCCGGCGCGCCCCGGCCTTCTCGTTCGGCGTGATCGGCACGCTCGCGCTCGGACTCGGCGCGAACGCGGCGATGTTCGACCTGCTGGACCGGCTGCTGCTGCGTCCGCCGGCATTCCTCGCCGACGCGCAGGCGACGCACCGTGTGTATCTCTCCGGCGGCGCGTTCACGCAGCCGATCCAGGAACTCGGCTACCGCCGTGCGTCGGCACTCGCCACGTGGACGTCCTCGTTCACCACGACCGCCGTGCAGTGGTCGACGCAGGGGATGATGATCGGCACGGGCGCGGACGCACGCGAACTGCCGGTGACGGCCGTTTCGGCATCGTACTGGCGGCTGTTCACCATGCAGCCGGCCACCGGCCGGTTCTTCACGGACGACGACGATCGTCCGCCCACGGGGCGCGCGGTGGCGGTGCTGAGCCACGACTACTGGCGCACGCAGTTCGGCGGACGCGCGAACGTGATCGGCACAACCCTGCACGTCGGACCCATGGTGTTCGAGATCGTGGGTGTGACGCCCGCAGGGTTCACCGGCACCGGCCGCGGGCCGACTCCCGCGGTGTTCATACCGGTCTCCATGGCCGGCAGCTACGTCATGGGCGGTGACGATCCCGCGGCCTGGGTGGAGCAGTACTGCTGCGGCTGGCTGCAGATGCTCGTCGTGCGTGCTCCGGGCGTCTCCGTGGAGCAGGCCACGGCCGATCTCACGCATGCCTACCAGCGCACCGTGGAGGAAGAGCGCCTCGCCGGCGGTGCGGCTCCTCCTGCCGGCGCGGCGCCGCCACGCGCCGAAGCCGGATCGATTCTGCCCGATCGCGGCCCGCTTCGCAGCCGGAGCGCCGACGTGGTGGTGTGGCTCGCGGGCGTCGCGGCGATCGTGCTGCTGATCGCCTGCGCGAACGTGGTCAATCTCACGGTCGCACGCGCGCAGCGGCGCACGCACGAGTTCGCGGTGCGCACCGCGCTCGGCGTGTCATCGCGTCGCCTGTTCGAGCAACTGCTCGCCGAAAGCATGACGCTCGCGCTGATCGGGGGCGCGGCCGGTCTCCTGCTCGCGGCCGTGATCCGCGGTCCGCTCGGCGAACAGCTGCTGGGCGTGGCGGGGAGCGGCGGCCGCGTGCTCGACGGCCGAGTGATCCTGTTCACGGTGGTGACGGCCGGCGTGGCCGGTCTGCTCGTGGGGCTGTATCCCGCACTCCGCGTGGCGCGGCGCGGCATCATGACCGGGCTCCGATCGGGATCGCGTGGCGGCGGACGTGACGGGGCGGGGCTGCGAGGCGCGCTGCTCGCGGCGCAGGCCGCGTTCTCGGTGCTGCTCCTCGTTGGAGCGGCCCTGTTCGTGCGCAGCATGCACAATGTCCGCGCGCTCCCTCTCGGGTTCGACGCGGACCGGCTCGTGTACGTGTATCCGCGGGCACGCGCCGTCGAGCTCACGGTGGACGAGCGGGAGGCCCTGCTCGAGCGGATCGTGCAGGCCGCGCGCGAGCTGCCAAGCGTGGAGCAGGCCGCGCGAGCCGTCTCGGTGCCGTTTTGGAACTCCCGCACGCCGCGCATGCACCGCGCCAACGGCGATTCGCTCGACGCGATGGGGCCGTTCGTGCTGCAGACCGCGTCGCCCGAATACTTCCGCACCATGGGTACGCCGCTCCTGCAGGGGCGCGGCATCGCACATACCGACACGGAAGCCGGCGAGCCGGTGCTGGTGGTGAGCGACTCGATGGCGCGGCGGCTCTGGCCGAACGGCGACGCCATCGGATCGTGTCTCCGGATCGGCACGCGGGATGCGCCGTGCCGCCGCGTGGTGGGCATTGCCGCGTCGATCCGGCGGAGCGGACTGCTCCGCGACGCGGGGATGCAGTACTACGTCCCGGTTCCGCAGGGACTGCGCGGCGGAGGCGGCGTGATCGTGCGCCTGCGCGGCGACGGGCGAACCGGCGCGGAATCGGTGCGACAGGCGCTGCACCCGCTGGTGCCGGGAGACGGGTATCTCGCCGCGCTGCCGCTCCGCGACGTCATCGACCCGCTCACCGCGTCGTGGCGGCTCGGCGCCACGGTGTTCACCGGATTCGGCGTGCTCGCGCTGCTGCTCGCATGCGGCGGCCTGTACAGCGTGATCGCGTACGACGTCGCGCGGCGCAGACACGAGCTCGGCGTGCGGCTCGCGCTCGGCGCGCAGCAGCACGCCATCGTCGCGCTGGTCCTGCGCACGAATCTGCGCATCACGCTCACGGGCGTGGTGATCGGCATGGGCATCGCGCTTGCCGCGGCGCCATGGCTGCGCGGCCAACTGTTCGAGGTTTCGCCGCACGATCCGGTGAGCCTGGTGCTGGCCGCGATGGCGATGGTCGTGGCTGCAACCGTTGCCGTCGTGGTGCCTGCCCGCCGGGCGGCGGGGATCGATCCGGCGATCTCGTTGCGGGAGGGGTGAGGGAAAGCCGTCCTACCGCACCCGCCGTGCTCCGAACATGCTCCGCCGCACCACGGTTTCCGGCCGGCTGTCACCATGCCGCACGGTGAGCACGAGCCGTCTGGTCCAGCCCAGATCGAGTTCCACGACCGTGGCCGACGCGTCCCGCGCCGTGCGCCATCCCCTGGTCTTCGCGGGTTCGCCGCCGTTGGCGACGAGCGCGGCGGCCAGCAGCTCGTCGGGCGGATCACTCGCGGGTTCGAGCCCCCGGCAGGTGACACACATACCGCCTTGCACATCGCGTACGCACACGTCGCGCGCGCAGTATGTGCATGTCACGCGGTGCGTTGCACAGGAAGGTTTCATGCACACGGGACACACGGCCGTGCCGGCAATGGAGAACGCGACACCATCCACGTGACAGGTGGTACGATGCACCGTGCACCCCGTGTGTCCGGGGCGGTCGGCGAGGGGCGCGAGATGCGTGGCACAGTGACGGGCGCCGTCCGCGACGCAAATGCCGGCATGCGCATCGCAGATGACGCGTGCGCACGTCACGCACGGCGCGACTTCATCGGCGGCGAGCACAGACCCCGGCTCGTCGTCGCACGTGGCCCGATGGGATTCGCACACGAGCCGCCCGCTGCGATCGGAGGTCCGAAGGTGCCGGGAGCAGTGCGACGCGCCGTCCACGGCGCAGGCGACCCGGTGCGTGGCGCAGACCCAGCGTTCGCAGGCCGTGCAGCGCTCGGCTTCGTCGAGGCCGACGGGTTCGTCCGGGCTTCCTTCGCACGCCACGGTACACGCACGGCAGAGCCATCGTGCGCCGAGCGGCGCCGATTCGAGCGTTCGCACGCCATGACGACGACACAGCGCCGTGGCGCAGCGCGCGCACGTCACGGCGCACTCCGGACACACGTCATGATCGGCGATGTCGCAGTGTCCGATGTGCACGGTGCAGTGCCCCTGTCCGCAGCTTCCGCACGTGCGTGCATGCTCGGCGCACACGGTGTGCCCGTCCACGCGGCACGATGCGCGTCCGTGCGTTGGACAGGTCACGCTCGAACAGACGGTGCATGCGTCGCTGCACGCGGGACAGCTGACGTGTCCTCCGCCACACACGTGCGACACGACCGCGGCCGCGCCGCACGTGGGACAGCGGCATTCCCACGCGGCCTCCCCGATCAGATGGCGCGTGGCGACGAGCTCTCCGCGCGCGCCGTTCCCGCTGCCAAGGGTCCAGACGACGCGCTGCGCGAGCACGCGCCACTCCGTGAGCTGGAGCGGATGCAGCGTGACCCGTACACGGAATCGTTCCTCCTCCTCGCGACGCCGACGCTGGAGCTCCGCGCGAATGGCCTGTTTGCGCGACACTGCGTCGTCCACGTTCGCGGCAAGCTCGATTTCGCCGAGCATGGCCTCGTAGTACCGCTCGATGCGTTCGATTTCCACGTGCCGTTCGCGTTCGGCGCTCTCCCGCACGCGCGCCAGATCGGACGCCAGCTCCCGCTCGAGCTCGCGGAAGAGCATGGGGAGCAGTTCGCCAGGCGGACGGCGTGCGATGGTACGCGTTTCCGTGGCGTCCACACCATCGGCCGCGAGCCCGTGGGCGGAGGACAGCCCCGTCGCAACCAGCAGCGCGCGCACCGCGTCGGCGCTCAACACGGTACCCGTGGCGAGATCGAGCACGGGCGACTCCACCAGTCGTTCCTCGAGCCGCGGCCCGGACGCGATCACGACCCGCGCCAGGATGCGTCCCACCGGTACGAGCCGGAGTTCGGCACGGGTGTCCACGACCGCTGCACCATCGAGCGCAACCGGGAGGTGCATGACCGCGTCCGCCGGATCCACCGACGGCGGCAGCACGCCGCGCGTCTCGAACGCGCCGCGCGCACGGATCGCGGTGAGCAGGCGTTCGAACGCCGGACTGCCGACGCCGAACAGCTCCGCCTCCGGTTCCTCGTCGAGCGCGTGAGGCGCCAGCGCCAGCCGCGTGATTTCCGCGTGCGCCCAGTGCACCCGTTCGGCCTCGGGAATCCCGAGATCCACCACGCCGTCGCGCACGGAGACGAGCGATGCGCCCACGAGCAGGGCGTACGCCTCGAGCAGCTCGCGCGGGCGCGAATCGACCACCTCCGGTCCGTGTTCGACAGTGTCCGGCGTCATCAGGCCACCAGCGGCGCGGCCATGTCCCCGTCGAGCGCCACGAGCACGAGCGGCAGGCGATCGGCCTGCACGGTCATCAGGATCGCGCGGCCGCGGCCGGTCACCCCGGTGACCCGATACACGGGACCGAAATCCGGATGCACGCCGGCGGCTTCCACATGCGCGCCCGATCCGAGCGCCTCGAGTATTTCGGCGACGTGCAGGCCCATCCGCACGCGCGTGCTCTCCACGCCGGTCGCCTGGTGCATGTGCACGGTGCCGAACCCGAGGCGCACGCGCGCGGGCACGGTGAGGACCGGGAAGTCCCGTTCGAGGCGGCCCGCGGGATCATCGGCGGCGATCACGCTGCTGCGCTCTTCCTCCGCGATGGCCGCGACCCGCTCCGCGGCCATCTGGTCGCCGAAGGTCTCCATGGCAGCGCCGAACGCGTCGTCGGACTCCGCCTGGAGCCAGAGATCACCGAGCAGCCCTTCGAAGGTTTCGCCATCGTCGTCGTTCATGCGATCGAGGATGAGGTCGAGCTCACCCACGACCAGTTCGAACAGCCGGATCTTGGTGTGCAGCATCCGGAGGATGTGGGCTTCCACGGTGCCACGCGCGGCGTAGTTGAAGAGCTGCACCTCGCGCGTCTGGCCGAAGCGATGCACGCGTCCGATGCGCTGTTCCACGACCATGGGATTCCACGGGAGCTCGTAGTTCACCAGCTGGTGACAGAACTGCAGGTTGAGCCCTTCGGTACCGGCGCGCGTGCTCACCAGCACGCCGTTCGGCTCATGCCGGAAGCGCCGGAGCGCCTGGTGGCGTTGCAGTCGTCCGAGACTGCCGGTAAAGGTGATCGCGGGACGCCCGAGCGCGTCCACGCGCTGCGCGATCAGGTCGATGGTGGGGAGGTGTTCACTGAACACGACGACGCGCTCCCCGGACGCACCGAGCAGCGTGGTGAGCTCGTCGAGCTTGACGTGCGTGGTGACCGCCGCGGCCTGTTCGGCCAGCTGCTGAAAACGCTGCCGGAACGCCGGCACGATGAGTTCGCCCTGCCCTTGTCGCGCGAGCGACGTGGCGAGGGCCGGCGCGGAGGAGCACAGGCGCTGGGCGAGCCGCAGGCATTCGAGGAAATGGATTCCGCGGCCCGAACGCGCCCGGCGACGGCGGCGGTCCTGCCGTTCCTCCTCGGCGGTCGTGGCCCGGAATCCCTCGCGGTACAGATCGCGCAACAGGCGGGCGGTGGCGGCGTAGATGTCGGCTTCCGCGGGAGAAAGGCGCAGCTCCGGATGCCGCGGACGCCGCGGCGGCAGCGACATCAGGTGAGCCACGCTGGCGCGCCGTGTCCGGATCATCACATGGCTCGTGAGGTCGCGCAGGGCGTCGGCGCGCTGCACGCCGCGCACATCGGCGCCGGTCACGTACGTGCGCTGGAACTCGCGCCACGTCCCGAAGTGTCCCGGCCGGAGCAGCGTGACCAGGTTGTACAGTTCGCGCAGATCGTTCTGCACCGGCGTGGCGGTGAGCAGCAGCAGGTAGTTGCGTTCGATCTCCGCGATGAGCCGGTAGCGCGCGGTATTGTGATTCCTGCACTTGTGCGCCTCGTCCACGATCACGAGATCCCAGCGGTGCCGCAGCAGCTGCTCGGCGTGCCTGGGCTGCCGTGCCCGGTCGTATGACGCGATCGCCCGGGTGACGTGCTGCCACTGCTCCGGTGATTCGACCGGCGTGAACGGTTCGAAGAACTTGTCGGCCAGTTCGTCCACCCACTGCGTGACGAGGCTCGCGGGGGTGAGGATGAGGACGCGCCGCGCGAGTCCGCGCACGGTCAGTTCCTTGAGAATGATGCCGGCTTCGATCGTCTTGCCGAGCCCCACCTCGTCGGCCAGGATGGCGCGGCCGTTCATGGGCGGCTGGAGCGCCTGCAGCGCCACCCGGATCTGGTGCGGCAGCTCCTCGATGCGGTTCATGTCGAGCGTGATGAGCCGGTCGAAGGCGGGGAGGAGCGCGAGTTCCTCGGCCGCGCGGCGGAGCCGTGCCCAGTGCGGACCGGTTTCCGGCCGGGTCAGAGCACGGGTGAAGGCCGCCTGCGTGTCGGCGGCGATCTCCCAGAGCGGGACGGAGGTGTCGGACATGCCGCCAATGTTATCTCCGGGGGCCGGAAACCGGCACGGATCCCCCTTGCCCCGCTCCGCCCTTCGCACGATCCTCTCCGCACCATGGCATTCTCCGTGAACAGCAGCCCCTCGGCGTGGGAAGGCGTCCCCTGGAGTCCGCTTCCCCCACTGGAGCACGACGCCACCGCCGACTGCTGCGTCGTCGGCCTCGGCGGTACGGGGCTGACGTGCATCGCCGAGGCGCTCGATCGCGGCGTGGCGTCGGTGATCGGAATCGATGCGCACGATGTCGGCGCCGGAGCCGCTGGCCGCAACGGCGGGCTGCTGCTCGCCGGAACCGCCGACTTTCATCACGATGCGGTCGCCCGACTGGGTCGGGCGCGTGCCGTTGAACTCGCACAGCGGACACAGCGGGAGATCGTACGCTTCGCGGACGAATTCCCGGAGCTCGTACACGTCACGGGATCGTTGCGCATCGCGGCGTCGGAGGACGAAATCGCCGACTGCGAGACGCAATATCGGCAGATGCTCGATGATGGACTCCCGGTCGAGTGGTACGACGGTCCCGAAGGGATCGGCCTGCTCTTCCCGGGCGACGGGGTCTTCCAGCCGTTGCAGCGCTGTCGCGTGGCCGCCGAACGCGTGATCGCCGGTGGAGCGCAGTTGTTCGGCGGCACCGCGGCAGTGCGCGTGGAGTCCGGCGCGGTGCATACCACGTTCGGTGTCATTCGCGCAAAACGCATCATCGTGTGCGTGGATGGCAGGCTCGAGGCACTCATTCCGGAGCTGCGCGGCGAGGTGCGGACCGCGCGCCTGCAGATGCTCGCGACCGAACCGACCCCGGATGTGTCGTTCCCGCGCCCGGTGTACGCGCGCTACGGCTACGACTACTGGCAGCAACGCCCCGATGGGCGCATTCTGCTGGGCGGCGGGCGCGACATCACCCCGACGACGGAGTGGACGATGGATGCATCGCCGAGTGCGATGGTGCAGGCGTACCTCACCCGGACCCTGCGCGAGCGGCTCGGCGTGACGACCGCATCGGTCACGCATCGGTGGGGCGCGTCGGTCTCGTATACGGAGACCGGCCTCCCGGTCGCCCGGCGCCTGTGCGACGGCGTCTGGGTGATCGGCGGCTTCAGCGGAACCGGCAATGTGATGGGCGCCGTCTGCGCGCGCGACATCGTGGCAGCGGCATGCGCCTGAGATTCCCTCACCCGCTCGTTCTCCTCCTCGGTGCCGTCGTCGTCGCCGCGCTGCTGACGTGGATTCTCCCCGCCGGCCGGTACGACCGCCGCGCGGACCCGGCCACCGGACGCGATGTCGTCGTGGCCGGCACGTATGAGCGCGTGGAGGCGAGCCCGCAAGGAATCGCCGATGCCGCGATGGCGGTGCCGAAGGGAATCGTGGCCGGCGCCGACATCATCGTCGTGATCCTGATCGTGGGGGGTGCCTTCGCAGTGCTCGATAGCACCGGCGCGCTGGGACGGATGGTCAACACCGTTGCAGCGCGTGCGCGACGACCGCGCACGACCGTGATCGCCGTCTCGGTCCTCTGCGCGACGTTCGGGGCGCTCGTGCACATGCAGGAGGAGTTCATCGCGCTGATGCCGGTGCTGGTGCTGCTGAGTCTGGCGCTCGGGTACGGTGCCATCACCGCGATCGCGATGAGCGCGGGTGCGGCAACCGTCGGCGCCGCGTTCGGCCCCACGAACCCCTTCGGCGGGGGACTCGCCTCGCGTGTGGCGGAGGCCCCGGTGCTCAGCGACGGCCTCGTGAAGCTCGGCGTGCTCATCGCGGCCGTCAGCGTGTGGATCGCGTGGACGCTGTATCGAGCGCGCGACGACGACGATCGTCCTCCACCCACGACCGGCGACGGGACGATGGCGATGACGCGCGACTACGCCGTCGTGACCTTCGCCTTTCTGCCGTTCTTCGTCTACGTGTGGGGACTGCTGCGCTTCGACTGGGGATTCAACGAGCTCTCCGCGCTGTACCTCGTGACGGGCTTCGGGATCGGCCTCGCCTCGCGGCTTTCCATCACCGGGACGACCGAACGGTTCCTGCGCGGGATGGAGTCGATGCTGGCCGCGGGGCTCTTCGTGGGTGTGGCGCGCGCGATCAGTGTCGTGCTCACCGATGGCCTCGTGATCGACACCATCGTGTCGGGGCTGGTCGCCCCGCTGTCCGCCGTGTCGTCGACCGCCGCCGCGCTGATCCTGATCCCGATCCAGGCGATCCTGCACATCCCGGTCCCGTCGTCGAGCGGCCAGGCCGTGCTCACGATGCCGATCATGGCACCGACCGCCGACCTCCTCGGCTTCACCCGCGAGGCGGCGGTGATGGCGTATCAGACGGGTGCGCTTCCGATCGATCTGATCTCGCCGACGAACGGCGCACTGCTCGCCATCCTGTTGAAGGCGAAGGTGGGATACGGACGGTGGGTGCGGTTCGCCGGACCGGGGATGCTGCTGGTGATGGGAGTGGGGGTGGTGGGGGTGCTGGTGTTGGTGTGATCGCCTACCTCTCCTTCCGCGATCGCACCGCGTGTGCCCGGAGCGCGCGCACGAAACCGTACCCCGCCACGCCGAGCGCCGAGATCGGGCCGAGCGCCGCCCATCCCGGTGGGGAGATCACCACGAAGAGCGCCAGGATTCCGAGAAACGCGACTCCCCCAAGCAGCGCAATGGTCCATCCCGAGCGCTCGCGGGCCCGCAACTGCTCCACGGTCATCACCTGCAGCGGTTCGCGGGCGATCCAGTAGTCCTCGACCTGGTGGGCCAGCGACTCCGCCCCCGCCGCGATCGGAATCCGGACCCCGCGCAACACGCTGCTGGTACGACCCGTCGGATAGCGGATGTTGAATTCGAACATCGGCGCGGGGGCGGCAACCACGCGGACGTCGAGCACCTCGGCGCCCAACCCGCCGACCTCGTGGAAGGACTCCCCCACCCGGAACCCCCGACGGAGCGCCAGCACCTCGATTCCCTCGAAGGAAACCGGAAGGTCCAGCGGCACCGAACCGGCAAAGGCGCCCGGCATGGTCTCGCGCATCCGGCACGCCGCCACATAGCGCTCCCACTGGTCGGGGGGCAGCGTCCATCGTGCCACGACATGGCGATCGGCACCGAGACGGAGGGTGCGCCATGCGCCGTACGCGATCAGCACTCCCGACCCGCCTATGATGAACGCGACGAACACGGTGAGCTCGGCCGGCACGGGCATATCGGCGCCGGCGTGACGGTACATCGTCCATGCGATCACGAGGGCGGCCAGCAACCCAGCACCAAGCCCGAACCGGGTCACCCTGACAGCGTCGGAGCGTTTCATCCGACAGAAACTGCCGCCGGCGGAAACATGTGGCAACAGCTCGGGGCACGGCGGGCGAACGCGCGCTCCGGATCCACCCCGCCCTTGCCTCTTTGCCGTCCAGGCACGATGCTGCCGCACCATGGACCTCACCCTCGCCGCCAATCTCGCCGTTGCCGGGCTCGCCGGACTCGCCGTGGGCGTGGAACGCGAGTGGTCCGGGCACACGGCCGGCCCCGATGCGCGCTTTGCCGGCGCCCGGACCTTCTTCATGCTTGGCGGATTGGGCGGATTCGCCGGTCACTTCCTGGCCTCGGGGTTCACGGGCATTGCCATCGCGCTGCTTGCCGGCACGGCGGCGCTCATCGTGGCCGCGTACGTGGTGGCCGTGATGCGTCCGGGGAGCACTCCCGACGGGACCACGGAAACCGCGGCGCTGCTCGTGCTCGCCCTCGGGGTGATGGCGGGCCTCGGCTTCCTCGCCATCGTGAGCGCGATCACGGCGCTCGCGGTATTCGCGCTGGTGGAGAAGTCGCGCGTGCAGCACTGGCTCACGCTGGTGGACGAACACGAGATGCGCGCCGCGCTCCAGTTCGCGGTGATGGCGCTGGTGGTGCTGCCGCTCCTGCCGGCGGAGAGTTTCGGGCCGTACGACGCGATCCGTCCGCGCGAGCTGTGGATCGTGGTGCTGCTCTTCTCGGGGCTCAACTTCGCGGGCTACGTCGCGCGGCAGGTGGTGGGGAACGAACGCGGCTACGGCGTGACGGGGCTCCTCGGCGGGCTGGTGTCGAGCACGGCGGTCACGTTCCAGTTCAGCCGGAAGAGCCGCGCCGAGCCGGCGTTCGCCGAGTCGCTCGGGCTGGGCGTGGTGGCCGCGTGCACGGTGCTGGTGCCGCGCGTGGCGATCGTGTCGTCGCTGCTCGAGTCGGGAGTGGGGCTGGCGGTGCTGCCGTATCTGGCGCCGCCGTTCGTGGTGGGTGCCGCCGTGGTGGCGCTGGTGCTCTGGCGCGCGCGGCGGCAGGGGCCGGATGATCCGCAGACGACCGGCGAGCATCCCACGCCGCAGGCGAGCGAAGTCCGCAATCCGCTGGGGCTCTGGCAGTCGATGCAGATGGCGCTCGCCTTCCAGGTCGTGCTGCTGGCGATCGCGTGGCTGCAGGACACGGTGGGGACCACGGGTGTCCTGCTGACGGCGGCAGTGCTCGGGCTCACGGACATGGATGCGCTCACGCTGTCGATGTCGCGGCTCGGGTCCGACGAGGCGCTCCGCGGACTGGCGGCGATGGCGATCGCGGTGGGGATGCTGTCGAACACGCTGCTCAAGCTGACGCTGACGCTGGTGCTCGGTTCGCCGGCGTTCCGGCGGCGGGCGAGCACGGGGCTCGTGGCGCTGGCGGCGGCGAGCGGGGTGGGGCTGGCGGTGGGGCAATTGGTGGCGCGGTAACGGCAACAGCAAAAGAATCCGCAGATGACGCAGATGACGCAGATGGAACGGCGGATGACGCAGATGGGGGATGTCATCCGGGGATCGCTGAATTATCCGCAGATGACGCAGATGGACGCAGATTGAGGACCAGGCGCTTGTACTGGAGCCGGGGACTGCCGAAGTTGAGGAGCAGTGCCTTGGACAGACCGGACGCTTTCAGGTAGTTGATGACCTGGGCTTCCTCGACGCCCGAGAGACGCTGCAGCGCCTTCAGCTCCACGATGAGGGTTGCGAAGCACACGAAATCGGCCCGATAACTGGAGGTCAGTATCCGTCTGCGATAGATGATCGGAAACGGAACTTCCCGTCGATACCGTATGCCCCGTTCACGCAACTCGTGTTCCAGCGCTTCCCGATACACGGCCTCCAGAAATCCATGCCCAAGCGCACCATGAACCGCCATGGCCGCGCCGATGACCGCATACGTCTGTTCATCACGATTCACTCCTGTTCCTTCCATCGGTCCCCTCCGCATCGATGTCCTTGATCTCCCGTATCTGCGTCATCTGCGTCATCTGCGGATCACTTCCTCATCAATTCTCCGCACCGTGACACCCCCCGCCGTCGCTCCGCTCGCACGGTTCGGCCGTCTGGCACGGCGCGCCGCCGAGTCCATCGGTCGTGCCGCACGGTTCGTGGGCGAAGCAGGGCGCGCGGTGCCCGACACGGCCACATGGTGGCCGCACGCATCGCTGCACGCGCGCGTGCTCGGCGTGGATTCGCTCCCCATCGGCATCTTCATCGCGCTCTTCACCGGCATCGTGCTCGCGATGCTGGCCGATTATTCCGTGGGCGACATCGTGCCGCCGTACTTCGTGGGCACGCTCGTGCAGAAGACCGTGACCATGGAACTCGCTCCCGTGCTCACCGGCCTCGCGCTCGCCGGCCGCGTGGGCGCGAACATCGCCGCCGAGCTCGGCACCATGAAGGTCACCGAACAGATCGACGCGCTCGAGACGCTGGCCTATGATCCCTATGCATATCTCGTGGTGCCGCGCGTGCTCGCCGGCACGCTGATGTTCCCCGTGGTGGTGGGCACCGCGATGCTCGTGGGCGTCGTGTCCGGCTGGCTGGCGGCGCTCCTCCTCGTGGACGTGAGCACGGCGCAGTTCCTCAAGGGCGTGCGCCTCTTCTTCAGCGAGTTCGACGTGCGCTACGGACTCGTGAAATCGGCCAGCTTCGGCACGGCCGTGACCCTCATCGGCTGCTACGCCGGCCTCAACGCGCGCGGCGGCGCGCAGGGCGTGGGCGGCGCGGCCACGCGCGCCGTGGTGATCTCGGCCGTGATGATTCTCGTACTCGATGCCTTCTGGGCACTCGTATGGCTGACCGGGAGGACGCTGCAATGACGAGCCGACAGCGGGTGAACGATGCGGTCGTGGGGGGCACGGTGCTCACGGTGATCGTGGTCCTCGTGGCCGTGATCCTGTGGGTGAACCAGAGCTCGTTCGGCGACCGCCGCGACAAGGTGCTCGTGCGGACGCGCGACGTGGGCGGCGTGGGACTCGGCAGCGCCGTGGTGATCCGCGGCGTGAACAGCGGCCGCGTGGACCAGATCGCCCTCGGTGATTCCGGCTGGGTGGTGGTGCGCCTCGCGCTCGACGACGATGTCCGGCTGCCGGCCGATCCCGTGGTGCTGCTCGCGTCGTCGAGCCTGTTCGGCGAATGGCAGGCCACCGTGATGGGCGCGGACGGCCTGCCCAGCGACCGCGAGCTCCGCGCCGCGATCGGCGAGGCACGCGGCGCGCGCGATACGCTCCCGGGCGCGCTCCTCCCCGACATCGCGCAGCTCACGGCCGTGGCCGGCCGCATCGCCGGCGACGTAGCCGAAGTGGCCGATCGCTTCCGCACCGCGTTCGACGACGAGGCCGCGCGCGAGCTCCGCAGCACGATCCGGAGCCTCGCCGATCTCTCGGGCGAGCTCCAGCGCACGGTGGTGAAACAGTCGCGCAATCTCGATGCCGTGGGCGTGAACGTGCAGCGCGGTGTCCAGGATCTCACCGCCGCCGCGGCCGTGATCGATTCCGTGGCGCGCCGCATCGATGCGGGCACGAGCCGCGGCGAGATCGCCACGATCGTGACCACCGTGCAGCAGGCCGCCCAGGAGCTGCTCGTCACCACGCGGCAACTGCGCACCCTGTCCACGGACGTGAGCCGTACGCAAGGACAGCTGGAACGCGCGGTGGCCAACGCCGATTCGGTCTTCAGCCGGATGAACCGCGGCACCGGCACGCTCGGACTCCTGCTCAACGATCCGGGGCTCTACCAGCACAGCGACTCCGCGGTCCTTGAACTCCGGGCGCTGCTGGCGGATATTCGCGCGAATCCTCGCCGCTACTTCAACCTCCGGGTGTTCTGAACCGCGTGACCTCTCCTCATACGACGCGCGATGACGCGCTGGCCCGCTCCGAGCGGGTCTTCCGGCTGGCGCTCGAAGCCACGGGCAGTCTGGGCTACGAGTGGAACGTCGACACCGGCGACGTGGAGTGGTTCGGCGGCATCGAACAGGCGCTCGGACTCGAGCCGGGACGGCTCCCGCGCACGCTCGCCGGGTGGCAGGCGGTGATCCACCCCGACGATCACGACGGGGTGATGACCACGATGATGGCGGCCGTGCACGCCCGCCGTCCGTTCGACATCGACTATCGCGTGCTGCGCGCGGACGGCCAGGTGCGCTACTGGCGCGAACACGGCGCGGCCCTCGATGACGATGGCCCGCACACGATCATCGTGGGCGCGTGCATGGACGTCACGGACCAGCAGCGCGTGGAGGAGCAGCTCCGCCAGTCGCAGAAGCTCGAGGCGGTGGGCCTGCTGGCCGGAGGCATCGCTCACGATTTCAACAACCTGCTCAGCGTGATCCAGGGATACGGCGAGCTGCTGCGCGACGAATTCACGCACCAGCCGTCGAGCGTGGAGCTCGTGGACGAGGTGCTGCACGCCGTGCGCCGAGCGAGCACGCTCACGCGCCAGCTCCTCACGTTCAGCCGCCGGCAGGTGCTCAAGCCGCGCGTGCTCGACGTGCGGACGGTCATGCACGACATGCACGGGCTCCTGCAGCGCGTCATCGGCGAGGACCTGCAGCTCGAGGTATGCGTGGCCGACGATACGCCCAACGTGCTCGCCGATCTCGGCCAGCTCGAACAGGTGATCATGAACCTGGCGGTGAACGCGCGCGACGCGATGGCGCGCGGCGGGCTGGTGGAGCTGCGCACCGGTGCCACGGACGGAGGGTGGATGTTCCTCGAAGTGTGCGACACGGGCGTCGGCATCACACCCGACGTGCAGTCCCGCATGTTCGAGCCGTTCTTCACCACGAAGCCGTCGGGACGCGGCACGGGGCTGGGGCTTTCCACGGTGCACGGCATCGTGCATCAGAGCGGCGGCCGGATCGTGGTGCAGAGCGAGCCCGGCGTCGGGAGCACGTTCCGCGTGGAGCTGCCGCCGATCGCCGAACATGCGGTGGACACCGCGCGCGAAGCACCGGCGCCGCGTCCCGTGGAATCGGGACGGCTCGTGCTTCTCGTGGAGGACGAGCCGGTGGTGGCCGCGCTCATCCGCCGGCTGCTGCGTGATCTGGGCTATGAAGTGCTCGTGGCCAACGCGGTTCCCGAAGCCCTGGCGATCCTCGCGGAAATCCCGCGCACGGTGGACCTCGTGATCACGGACATGATCATGCCGGGCGGATCGGGACGCGATCTCGCGGACCAGCTCGCGGTCACGCACCCGGCCGTGCCGGTGCTGTTCATGTCGGGGTACACGGCCGACATGCTCGACCGCCACGGCGGCGGTCTGAGCCCGCACATGGCGTTTCTCGAAAAGCCGTTCACCCTCGACACGCTGTCCCGCGCGGTACGCGATACGATCGCCAACGGCCCCGTGTCGCCCGCCGGCCGGCCGGCGAGCACCGCATCGTGAACGGACGACGGGTCAGCGGAAGCTGCGAACGACGGGTCAGCGGAAGCTGCGAACGACGGGTCAGCGGAAGCTGCGAACGGCGGGTCAGCGAAAGCTGCGAACGACGGGTCAGCGGAAGCTGAGGCGCGTCACGCCGCCGCCGTGGCGGAGGCGGAGTCCGAGATCGAGGCCGGCGGCGTCCCGCACCACGGCGATGCGTTCGACGGCGATATCCTCGTGGGCGAGGTGCGCGCGTCCGGCGGACGCCTCGCTCTCGAGCAGGATGCGGACGCGCCGCGCGCCCACGTCCGCGCTCACGCCGGTGAACCGGAGATCGGCCGCGACGGGCCGGAGCGCGGTGGCCTCGGGCCCCACTTCGAGCAGGGCCGGCCGGTCCTGGTTGGTGCGGGAGAACGCATCGAGCATGGAGGGCCAGGCGGCGGGGTCTTCGCTCGCCTCCACGCGCGCGCCTTCCGGCGCCAGTCCGGCGGGACCGGCCACGAGCGGCGCCGGCGCGGCGAGCGTGGCGATGCGCGTGTTCCGGATGACGCGCGTGGCCACCGACCCCACGAGCAGCCGGTCGAGCACGCCATGCCGCTGCGTGCCGATGCCGAGAAGGTCGGCACCGGACTGCTGCGCGTAGGCGAGAAGCGCGGGCGCAGGGTCGCCGCGCACGGTCACGGTCTCCACCACCACGCCGGCGGGCGCGTCGAGCTGCGCGATGGTATCGGCGAAGAGCGGCGTGAGCGTGCGGCCGTATTCCTGGTCCCAAGTGCGCCAGTCGGCGCTGGGGTGGTCGAAGCGGGGACGCACGTGCACGAGCGTGACGCGTCCCGTATCGCCCACGAGGCGGAGCGCGAGCTTGGCGGCGCGCAGGCTGGCGGGCGAGAAGTCCATGCCGATCACGGCGTGCTTGGGGAACGGCGTGAAGCCGCTTCCCACGGCGAGCACGGGAACGCGGGCACGGCGCAGCGTGGCCAGCGTGGTCTCGGTGCCGAGCAGGCGGTCGAGCGGATTGTGGCGTCCGATACCCATGACCATGAGGCTCGCGCCGCGGCGTTCGGCTTCGAGGGCGAGCGTTTCCGGCGGGGCGCCGAGTTGCACGTCCACCGGCCACGCGGGGTCCCCGGTGGAGGCGATGGACACGGCGCGGCGCACGTCCTCGAGCATCAGGCGCCGCCGCATGGCGTCGAACTCGGGGGCCGCGACCACACCGCCGCCCACGGACGGCGCGAGCGGCGCGGGCTCGCAGACGCCCAGCACCTCGATGCGGGTGTCGAGCGATGCGGCGGCGACGCGGGCGGCGTTGAAGAGGGCGTCGGCGAACGGCGTGCCGTCGCAGGCCACGAGAATCGGGCCCGCGGGACGGCGGCGCGTGCCGGGAGCCGGCGCGGCATAGTCGCCGCGGTCGGCGGCGCCCATTACATCGGGGTGAAGGTGCAGTGTCATGGCGTCCCTCGGAGCGAACGGCAGGCGCGGCCGACCCCCATGGCCGGACCACCCCGCATGAGAGGAACTGTCGGCAGCGGGAAGGCCGGCGACCATCGGGAGATGTCCGTGGCCGGTGTCGGGGGAATGCCGACGTGCGGGGCGATCCGGTGGCGTTCACGCGCTTCGTGGGGCCCCGGCCTGCGGCGGGACGACCAGCGCCTCAGAGCAGCACGCGGAGCCCGCGCGCGATGGCGTCGCCGAGCCGGTGCCGCAGCGACCGGCGCTTCCACGCGGCCAGATCGATCTCGGACGACTGCGCGAGATCGGCGAGGAAGTGCTCCTCCAGCGTGGCCGCCGTGGGGTCGTCGGCGATGAGCACGTTGCACTCGGCGTTGAACCAGAGCGACCGGAAATCCAGGTTCGCCGAGCCCACCACGGACAGATGGCCGTCGCACACCATCGTCTTCGCGTGCAGGATGGCGCGCTCGTATTCGAACACGCGCACGCCGCCCCGCAGCAGGCGCACGTACGCGCCGTGCGCCGCGTGCCGCAGGATCGGCACGTCGGTCTTCGCGGGGAGCAGCAGCCGCACGTCCACGCCGCGCTGCGCGGCATCGATCAGGATGGCGAGACCGCCGTCGGGCGGGGCGAAGTACGGCGTGGTGATCCAGAGCCGTTCGCGCGCCGCGCCCACGAGCGAGGCCAGCACGGCGATCGTCTCCGGCTGTCCGCGCCCCGGTCCCCCATCGAGAATGAGCAGCGCCGATTCGTCGGAGGGCGGCTGCACGGTGCTCGTCCCGCGCGTCACCGGCGCGAGCCCGGGGAGCGGATCCCCGCCCGCCCGCTGCCACCCTTCGGCGAACACGGCCGCCATCTCGCGCGCCACGGGGCCGTCCACGCGCACGAAGCAGTCGCGGTACGCGCCCGCGTGCCGGCGCACCGACGAGCCGTACTCCTCGCCGATGTTCATGCCGCCGGTGAACGCGATGGCCCGGTCGACGACCACGATCTTGCGATGATCGCGGCGCCAGGCGTGGAGCGGCGAATGCCACCACGGATGGAAGAGCCGCACCGCGATCCCCGCGGCCTCGAGCGTGCGCCAGTAGTCGCGCGAGGTGCCGAACGACCCCACGGCATCGGCCAGCACGCACACGCGGACCCCGCGCGCGACGGCCTCCGCGAGCGCACGCTGCAGCCCCGCGCCCACCCGGTCGTCGCGCAGGATGTACATCTCGAGGAGGATCTCGGTGTGCGCGGCCGCGAGCACCGCGCCGATCGCCTCGAACGTGCGCTCCCCGTCCTCGTACAGGCACACGTCCACGAGCGTGTGCCAGGGCGACCCGTCGATCTGCTGGACGAGGGTGCGGAAGTCCGGGTCGCACACGCCCTCGGCCAGCGTGCGCGCGTACGCCCACGCGCGGTCGGCCTGCAGGTTGCGGGGGAGCCGGCGACGCTGCAGCGGCCGCAGACGGCGCACGCGCTGCGGGGGAGGTGCGGAGGACGGAGCGGAAGGAGGCGGAGCCATCTATCGGTCCGGTGAATCTATCGCTAGCGTCCTCCCGTAGCGCGGTGCATCCTGATCGCATCCTGATCACGGGCACCGCCGACTCCTTCCGCTCTCACCGTTTCCCGATGAATGCCATTGGTCGCCTGATCGCCAACGCCGCCGCCCTGTGGGTGGCGTCCTATCTCATCGTCGGCATCAACTACACCGGGTCGTGGCCCGGCCTCGTGGGGGTCGCCCTCGTGTTCGGCGTGGTGAACGCCTTCATCAAGCCCGTGCTGATGGTGCTCTCGCTCCCCGTGCAGGTGCTCACGCTCGGCCTGTTCACGTTCGTGATCAACGCGCTGCTGCTCATGCTCACCGGCTGGGTGGCCGCCTCGCTCGGCATCGCCTTCGCCGTGGACGGGTTCGTGCCCGCCCTGCTGGGCGCGCTCGTGGTGAGCATCGTGAGCGGCCTCCTCAGCATCTTCCTCACCGACGACTGATCCGCGCGGCCCCGATGGGTCGCATGACCCGCCGCCCGCCGGCGCCGGCACGCTAGCTTGGGTTCCATGGCACACATCCTGGTGGTCGAGGATCATCTCGACATTGCGGAAGGACTGCAGGCGAACCTCGAGATCGAAGGGCACGACGTGGACCTGGCGCGCGACGGACGGCACGCCGTCATGGCGATCAAGCGCCGAGTCCCCGACCTCGTGATCCTCGATCTCGGGCTGCCCGGGCTCGACGGCTTCGGCGTGCTGCAGCAGATCCGGGAGCTCGAGTGCTGGTGCCCGGTGCTCATTCTTTCGGCGCGCGGCGCGGAGGCCGACAAGCTGCAGGGGTTCCGGCTCGGCGCCGACGACTACGTCACCAAGCCGTTCGGCACGATGGAGCTGCTGGCGCGCGTGAACGCGCAGCTCCGGCGCGCGGCCGTGCAGGGACGCGCCGACAGCACCCCCGAACGGACGGCCGCGGCCACGACCGCCGCGGCGCCGCGGGATCCGGCGGAGCTCGAGCAGATGCTGTCGCAGCGCTTCGAGCTCACGCCGCGGCAGGCGAGCGTGGCGCGGCTCGTGGCCGACGGGCTCTCCAACGAGGAGATCGCGCAGGTGCTCGGCATTTCGCGCTTCACGGCGCGCAATCACGTGGAGCAGGTGCTCGAGAAGCTCGACGTGAGTTCCCGCGCGCGCGTGGCCGCGCTGGTGCACGGCGGCGGGCTGTCGACGAGCGCCTGACGAGTCGGCACGTGCCTCCCGGACGCGGTGCGGCGGAGCGTGGCGCGCAGGACCCGCCGGCGCGCGCGGAGGATCCGCCCCGCCGGTTCACGCGCCATCGCACCGCGCGGCTCGCAGTGGCGGCGCTCGCCGCCGTGGTGCTCGTGGTGGGCGCGGCCGTGCTCGCGACGCTCCGGTCGTGGCAGACGCAGCGCGACATGCTGCGTGACGGGCTCGCCGCGCAGGTGCTGTTCGCGGGCCGGCAGTTCGCGGAACACATCCGGCTCCGCGGCGCGACGCAGCTCGACGCCTCGACGCCGGATTCCCTCGCGTTCCGGCGCGTGGCGGACGACGTGCTCACCACCGTGGAGCTGCTGCCGCCCACCTTCGGCGGCGTGCCGTGGCCCGTGGACACGAGCGCGGCCAGGGGCCGGTACCTGACGGAGAGCGGCGCCCTGGCCGTGCCGTCCCCGGCGGCGCTCAACGCCCTGCTCGCGTTCGACGTGACCGACTGCAGCGGCGTCGTGCGCTATCGCCATGCGGCGTTCGACACGCCGCGATTCGCCGAGTCCACGGTGCGCGGCGTGTTCGGATCGCGGGGCACGCACCTCTGTCTCGACGTGCACGTGCGGCTCGATGCCGACGTGGCCGCCGCCATCATGGCGCGCGCGATGCCCACCACCGGCCGCTGGCTGCTCGTGGGTCTGCTCGCGCTGGCCGCGCTCCTCGCCACGAGCGCGGCGCTGTTCCTCCGGCAGCAGCAGCAGCTCGTGCAGGCGCAGGACGAGTTCGTGTCGGCGGTGTCGCACGAACTGCGCACGCCGCTCACGCAGATCCGCATGTTCAGCGAAACGCTGCTCCTCGACCGCGCGAAGTCGCCCGAGCAGGCGAAGCGCTGGATCGGCGTGATCAACCGCGAAAGCGAACGGCTCGGCCACCTCGTGGAGAGCATCCTGCGCTTCGCGCGCTCCGAGCGGCGCGAACTGCCGCTGGCCCGCGACGTCACCGACATCGCGCAGCTCGCACGCGACGTGATCATGACGTTCCTCCCCGTGGCCGCCGCGCGCGAGGTCACGATCCGCACCCGGCTGCCGGCGGCGGCGCTCGCGTTCGTGGACGCGGGCGCGCTCCGGCAGATGCTGCTCAACCTGCTGGACAACGCCGTGAAGTACGGTCCCGCGGGCCAGACCATCACGCTCGAACTCGGGAGCGGCGCGCGGCACGCGGTGGAGTTCCGCGTGGACGATCAGGGGAGCGGCGTGCCCGCGGCGGAACGCCCCCGCATCTGGGAGCCGTTCGAACGGATGAATCCGGGCGACGGCACGGTGGGCGGCAGCGGCCTGGGACTGAGCGTGGTGCGCACACTGGCCGAACGGCACGGCGGCACCGCGTACGTGACCGATGCGCCGAACGGCACGGGCGCGCGGTTCGTGATCGCGCTGCCGGTGGGGCTCACGGCGAGCGATGCGACGAGCGTGGAAGCCACCCGGGTGACGCAGGAGTTCGCCGCGGCCGATGCGTTTCCGCTGGACAAGCCGCTGCACGCGGATGCGTGGATGCACAGCGAGGTGGAGGACATCATGTGGCCGCCCGACCCCATGCCCGAGCGCACGACGGGGAGTTTCCGCGTGTCGTGATGGCAGCCGCGCCGGGCGCGCCATGGCTCCGCCGGCGCTTCCGGCCCCGTCCCTGCTTCGGTATTCTCAGAGAGGGGAAGGTCGCCGGCGACCGGTGACGAGTTCCGTGCCCGGGAGGAGATATGCGCGCCGTCCGATCACTGCATCGCCTCGCCCCGCTGGTCGCGTTCGCGGCAATCCTGACAGGCGCCGCTCCGGCCGCCGCGCAGGAGTTGTTCGGCACGTTACGTCGGGAGACCGGAGCGCCGGCCGGCGGCGTCGTGGTGCTGGCCGAGCGCGTGAGTGACGGCGGCGTGGTCGCGCGCACGGTCACCGGCGAGCAGGGCACATATCGCCTTCGCGTCTCCACCGATTCGCTCGTGGTGCGCGCGCTCCGCATCGGGCAGCGGCCGCAGGTGCTGGGAAGCTTCCGCCTCGCGGCCGGCGCCGTGCAGGACGTGAGCGCGGTACTCCCCGAGGCCCCGGTCACGATCACCGCGCTGCATACGCGTGTGGACACCCGGTGTCGCGTGCAACCGGACGGCGCGGAAACCGTGGCGCGGCTCTTCACCGAAGCGCGTACGGCGCTGCTCGCGTCCCAGCTCGTCTCCCTCGACGGCCGGCCGCGCACGCGCTACCGGATCGTGACCGAGCAGTGGAATGCCCGGGAAGACAGCATGGAGGCGGTGCACACGGAGGAGTTCACGACGGATTCGCTCCGGCCGTTCCAGAGCGTGCCGGTCGATTCGCTGATCGGGCAGGGCTATGTCGTGCGGGAGCTCGACGGGAGCATGGTGTACCGGGCGCCGGACGCGGAGGTGCTGGTGGATGACCGGTTCCTCGCGTCCTACTGCCTGCACCTCGTGGAAGGGACGGGGGACCGGGCGGGGTGGATCGGCGTGGGATTCCGGCCGGCGCGGGAACGGCGGGGGATCACGCAAGTGGAAGGAACGCTCTGGCTGGACCGGACCACGCAGGCGCTCCAGCGGCTGGAGTACGGGTACGTGGGACTGGAGCAGTCCGTGACGCGCACGAACCCGGGCGGCTGGGTGACGTTCACGGTGCTGCCGAACGGCGTGTGGTTCGTGAGCGAGTGGGCGATCCGCATGCCGCGTGTGTCGATGCATGTCACCCTCCGGACGGGTCGGGGAAACGAGGTGACCGAGGTGAGCGACCGGCAGACGGTCACGGGCGTGCAGACGGTGAGCGGGGAAGTGCTGGAGGTGATGGTCAACGGCCGGCCGCGTTACACTGTCGGGGCGATGGATCGGGTGGACGAATCGGGCGCGGTGATCGGTATTGCCATGGACGCGTCGCTCGGCCCGGCGCAGTGCACGTCCGGCGCCCTGGTCCACGGAACCGTGTGGACCCGGAGCGGCACGACGCTGCCGGGAGCGACGGTGCGATGGTCGTGGCCTGCCTCGACGGGTGCCGCGGAAGAACGCATGGCGCGCACCGACAGCGCCGGCCGCTACCAGCAGTGCGGGATTCCGTTCGACCAGCTGGTGACCACGCAGGTGACGGCCGAGCATCATGAGCCGGTGGATATCGTGCTCCGGGTGTCACCCGCCCGCACGATGAGCCAGGTGGATCTCTTCCTGGCGCGGCGCGGGCCGGTGACGGCGGACGAACTCGCGAACCCGATCGTGGCGCCGGTGGCCGGCGTGACGGATGCGATCGCCCGCGCCGTACCTGAATGGCCGGGCGCATCTTCGGTGTCCACATCCGCTCGGTCGGGCGTCGTGCTGCGCGTGATGGACCCGGAACGCGGACCCGTGCCGCGCGCGATGGTGTCGGTCGCGGGACGAACCGGCCAGCCGGCGGACGGGGACGGTCATTTCGCGCTCGACGACACGACCGGGCTGTCCCTCCCGGTGCGCGTGCAGCGGATCGGCTATCGTCCCTACGAAGGGATGCTCACGCGCGCGACCTCCGCGGATCCGTTCGTGCTCGTGCTCGAACCGCTCGCCCTCGAATCCGTCCGCGTGGAAGCGCGGCCCTCGGCGCCGGCGGTCCGGGTGGTGGATGCCGACAGCATCCCGATTCCCTATGCGCTCGTGTCGGTAGGCGGAGCGCAGCCGAGCGCCACCGATCTCACGGGGCATCTGCGTCTGCCGCGGTCACCAGGTGCCTCGATCGATATCCGGGTGCAGCGCATCGGATACGTGCCGTTCACGGGCGTGGTGGAGCGCGCTGCCGACGGCGCGTTCGTGATCACGCTGCATCGTCTCGCCCAGGGCCTCGACACGATGCGCACGGTGGCGGCACGGTCCACGCCGCTCTCGCGCACGGGCTTCTACGATCGCATGCGGCGTGTGCGCCAGGGGGCGATGGTGGGCGAGTTCCTCACTCCGGAGGAGCTCGATCTCCGGATCGCGGGTCGCCGCTGGTGGGACGTGCTGCAGGGCAAGCGATACGTGACGGCCACGGCAACGGGATTGCTCGGGCGTGGTGGATGCCGCATGCAGGTGCTGCTCGACGGCATGCCGGCGCGTGGCGCGCTCGACATGCTGGCGAATGGAAGCGAGATCATGGCCATCGAGGTGTATCCGTCCACGGCCAATGCGCCAAGCGAGCTGATTCCGGTCACGGATCGCGGGTCGTGCGGGATCGTGGCCGTGTGGACGGGGCCGCGCCGGTGAACAGCAACAGCAACGGAATCCACAGATGACGCAGATGGGAACGGCGGATGACACAGATAACAGCGAGGGATCCGCAGATGACGCAGATGAACGCAGATGAACGCAGATGAAAAACGATTTGAAGAACTGGGAATTCTTGAAAGATGATTCCTAAACGATAAAGTCATCAGGAATCAATTCGAAAAAATCGGTTCTTCCTTTATTCATCGGTTTTTATCTGCGTCATCTGCGTCATCTGCGGATTATTCCGTTGCTGTTATCTGTGTCATCGGCCGTGCATCTGCGTCATCTGTGGATTCCGTTGCTGTTACCGTGCCCCGCGAATCGCCGCCGCGCGCGCCGAGAGCCACACCCCCGCCCCGCGCCGAAGCGGCGCGCCATGCCCCACAAGCACGAGCTGCGGCGCCAGACGCGCCAGCCGCTCGAGGTCGTGCGCAAGCCGGCTGCGATCGTGCGCCAGCCACGGCGCCACGGTCCCCAGCACGCCCGCCATCACCGCGTCCCCGGCAATGAGCACCGCCCGCTCCGGTTGCCAGAACGACACATGACCCGGCCGATGCCCCGGCGTGTCCAGCACGGTGAGCCCGCCGAGCACGTCGCGCAGCACCATGCCGTCGGTCACCACCCGGACGCCGCCCGCGAGCGCGCGCACCCGTCGCCGCACCCGCTGCGCCGTCACCGCCGACGTGATCAGCTCCGCACGCGTGGCCCGGAGCAGCGGAGCCAGCCCGCCCACATGATCCGGATGATCGTGCGTGAGCAGCACCCGCCGCACGGACTCGGCGCCAAACCCGGACCGCTCGAGCGCGCGCAGCACCCCGCTGCCCGGCGCGCCGGCATCCACGAGCGTGAGACCGTCGGCATCCTGCAGCACGTACACGCGCCCCGGCAGCAGGGTGCGGACGGTCCAGAGTTCCGGGGCGATCGACAGCAGCATGGGAGGCAGGAGGAGGATCCGCGGCCGGGGAGCGGCCGTGCTGCCGTAACCTCATCCCCGCGGCGCGCCCGTGACAGGGTAACGTGACCCCGAGCACGCATTCTTCGAGGCACGACGCCGAACCCGCCGCGCTCAGCTCCAGCGCCGCCGGAGATCCACCTTCTCGATCGCCGCCTCGCCGCGGCCGTTCACGTACACCTGCGCGCGCAGCCACGCGCGTTCGGCGTCCAGCTCGGGCTCGGCGATCTCGCGATACCACGTCTTCGGCGGCAGACCGTCGTTGCCGCTCCAGCGGTAGCCGCGCTCGCGCAGCAGATCCTTGGTCTCGAACGCGCTGCCCACGGCGCACACCCGCACCCGCGGCGTGCGGCAGGTCTCGAGCAGCTTCGCCATGGGGAGCGTGCCGTCGGCGGTGCGCGTGGCGAGGAGTGCGAGCGTGGCCCGGCAGTCGTCCACGGCGCGATGCCCGTCGAAGAACGCGCCGAGGTGACGGTACACGAGATATTCGAGGCCGTGCGACCCCACGCCGAGCGCGCGCCAGTCGATGTCGCGCTGCGTGCATCCCCAGTGCACGTCGCGAAACGCCGGAATCCGGCGCTCCACGAACGGACGGTCGAACCCGGCGTTGTGCGCGAGCACGATCCCCACGCCGTCGAGCAGCTCCCGCACGCGTTCGTCGGGAATGCGATGGCCGCGCACCATGTCGTCGGTGATGCCGGTGAGCGCGACGATCTCCTCCGGAATCGGACGTCCCGGATCCTCGAGCAGCGACTCGGCGGCGAGCACCTCGACCGGCTGGCCGGTCACCGCATCGTACGTGAACCGCACGATGCCGAGTTCGATGATGGCGTCCGCGGCCTTGTCGATCCCCGTGGTCTCGACATCCACGAGGAGCGCGTGCCGGAGCTGGTGGTCCGGCGACACGGGCACGAACCGCTCCACGGGCACGAGCCGCCGGAGCACGCGGTAGTCGTCGTGCGCCTCGAGCCGGGCGGCCAGTGCGCCGAAATCCGTCAGGCCGGCGGTATCGGAACCATCGCGATCGGTCATGCCGACAAGATACCGCTCAGGACAGCAGGATGCCGTACGGATCGTCGTCGGAGGTGAGCACGATGCGCGACACGCCGAGCAGCGTGGCCTCGCCGTCGCGCAGCGCGCGATGCCAGTCGCCGTTGTCCTCCATGCAGGCGCGCGCGGCCTCGGGGAGGCCGATGTCGCGCAGGAACGCGACCTCGATGGCCACCCGGAGCGTCGACCACGCATCGGACAGCGCTTCGTACACGGGCGACAGCATGCGAAGCTGTACGTCGTCGAGCTCGCCCTGTTCGTTGCCGGGCCACGCGCGTGCCTCGGCGTCGAGCCGCTCCTCGAGTTCGGCGCAGGCATCGCCGAGCACGGGGTCATCGACGATGTCGGCCAGGATGGACAGCAGGAACCAGCGTTCGTCGCGGGTGAACGCCGAGTCCCCGGCGTCGGCGAGCCGGGCGGCCGACGCGGCGAAGGCGACAGGAGACGACAGGACCGCCTCCTCCCAGCGTTCGAGCGCCCGTTCGGCGTCCTTGCTGCCGCGCCGGGAGGCGAGGGTCGTGAGCGGGTGGAGCGGATCGGCCGGTGCGGACGGGCTCCTGGCGGGGCGAGCCCTGGATCCGGCAGACCGGGAAGCGCGACGGGACATGACGCGATTTCCTCGTCAAGGATCTGGACATGGGGGGCGGGAGACGTTCCCGCGGTGTCCTAGGATCATAACGGGTGTGGGGGCGCCGACGACCGACCGTTACATCACACCGGGAGCTGCATCACATCGGTCGCGTGACGGCGATGCCGGCGCTACCCTTCCCGCACCGATGCTCACCCTCTTCGTCATCATCTTCCTGGACCTGATCGGGTTCGGGATGATCATCCCCGTGTTTCCGTTCTACGCGGAACGCACGGGGGTGGACCCGGCCTCGGTGATCTTCTTTCTGGGTCTGTTCTCGCTCGGCCAACTGGTGGGCTCACCGATCTGGGGGGCGCTGTCGGACCGGGTGGGACGGCGGCCTGTGCTGCTCTTCACGCTGCTGGGCAATGCCGCGGCCGCGGTGCTGCTCGCCTATGCCGATTCCGGGTTCACGCTCGCCGTGTCGCGGATCGCGGCCGGCCTCGCGGCCGGCAATGTCGCGACCGCCTTCGCCTACGCCACCGACATCACCACCGACGAGACGCGTCCGAAAGCCCTCGGCGTGCTCGGGTCGGCGTTCGGACTCGGGTTCATCGTGGGCCCTGCGCTCGGCGGACTGCTGGCCGGCAACGGCAGCGAGGGGCTCGTGCGGGTGGCGTGGGCCGCGGTCGTGCTGTCGCTCGTGGCGTTCCTGCTCACGCTGACACTGCTGCCGGAGTCGCTGTCGTCCGAGATCCGGGCCAGGGCGCGCCGAGCGCCGCGGCCGACCATCGGCACCTGGTTCCGGCGTCCCGCGCTTCGCGACCTGCTGCTCGCCGTGATCGTGGTGATCGGAGCCGTGGCCATGCTGCACAGCACGCTCGCGCTCTGGGCCGCGGAACGGCTGGCGATGGGGCCGCGCACGGTGGGGTGGCTGTACATGTTCATGGGCATCGTGAGCGTGCTGGTGCAGATGTGGGGCGCGGCGGCGCTCACGAAACGCTTCGGCGCCTACCCGCTGGCCCGGATCGGCATGGTGCTGGTGGCCGTGGGCATGGCGGCCGTTCCGCTGATGCGGGGGATGGCTCCGCTCTTCGCCGCGCTGGGCGTGTTCGCGACCGGGTCCGCGATTCTCCACCCCACGTTCGGCAATCTCGTGGCCGCGCTGTCGGGGTCGCACGAACGCGGCGCGGCGCTGGGCGCCTATCAGAGCGTGGCGTCGCTCGGCCGGGCGCTCGGCCCGTTCGCGGCGGGCGGCGTGGCGGCCTGGAGCGGACTGGCGTGGCCGTTCGTGATCGGGGCGCTGGTGGGAGCAACCGGCATCGCGCTGATGTGGCGGGAACGCCGGCCGCCAACGGGAGCGTGATGTCCTGAAGGAGCGGTCAGGGCGCGGGCGCCTGCCGGTTCGCGGCGCCCGTCACTCCGGATCGTTCCCGTTCAATAACAGCGCGCCCGTTGCTCCGGATCGCTCCCGTTCAACGCACCGGCGCGCGCCGCTCCACCCCGACTCGCTCCTGCCACGTGCGCGCCGTTCCAGGCATGGGCGGTCTCGACACGCGCGCCTTCACCGATCGCGCATCGGACGCCGCTGCTTCCACAGCCGCGACCGCGGCCGCGCCGAACTGCACCCCGAACGTGTACGTGCCCATGTCACCGGCGACGAACGTGGTCGCGCGAACCGTGAGCACTTCACCCGCCGTGGTGCGGCACGACGGCAACGCCAGACGTGCGTTGCCGTTTCCGCCGCTGTCGTCGTCTTCGGCCACCAGCGTGCTGCCGGCGAACACTTCGAGGTACGGATCCACCACGCCGTTCGAGGGGCCCCGGTTCATCGTGATCACGCACGGCTGCGACGAGAACACGATGAATTCGTCGGACACGAAGCCGCCGAACACGCAGTCGCTCGCCTGCAACTGCTGCGTCGACGTCACGCTGCCGCCCACGACCACGGCCACGCAGTTGTCCACGCTCGCGCTCACGCTCTGCGCCTGCAGCGTGTAGGTCCCCGTCTGGCCGGGCGTGAACGCGCCCACGCGCAGTTCGGTGAGCCCGGCAGGCAGATGCCACGTGCGCTGGATTTCACCCGCCGTGGCGCCCGAGAAGAACACGAACTCCGATTCGCTCGCCGGCAGGGCGGCGATGAACGGCAGAAACCCGGTGGGCGTGATCCGCAGTTCGACCGCGGTCGCGGTCGCCAGATTCGTGCGCAGGATATCGCCGCGGCGCTGCGTGCCCGTGGAGATGATGCAACTGGTGGCCGTGACCGATCCGTTCCGCGTGATCGGCAGCGCGACGGGAGCCGGCGCGCACGGATCCGCGGCGGCGGTCACCGTGATTCCGACGGTCTGCGTGATCGAGGCGGGGCTGAAGCTCGCGCCGCTTCCCTGCGCGACGGCCGTGATCGTGGCCGTGCCCGGGCTGACGCCCGTGACCACGCCGGCGGTCGACACCGTGGCGACCGCGGGGGTGTTGGTGGAGTACGACACCGTGACCGTGGCGCCCGCGGCGCTCGACACGGACGGCGTGAGCGTCAGCGTCTGCCCCGTGGGCACCGTTCCGGTAACCGGGGTGATCGTGAACGCCGTGATCGCGGGCGGGAGCGCCGCCACGGTGAGCTGCGCCTGCGCCGTCTGCCCGCCGCTCGTGGTGGCGGTAATCGTGGATGGACCAGCGGTCACGCCGGTGGCCACGCACGTATTGCCGCTCACCGACACCGTGGCGGTCGCGGTGCTGGACGAGGTGCAGGTGGACAGCGTGGGGGTGGGCGATCCGCCGGAGATCGTGACGGTGAACGTGGTCGTGGCGCCCACGTTCACCGTGGCGGTGCCCGGCGCGATCGACACGGTCACCGGGGGGGGAGGCGGAGGGGGCGGCGGGCTCACGAAGCCGCCGTCCCCACCGCCGCCGCACGCGGCGGTGAGGGACGCCATGCAGGCCGCGGCCGCGAGCGAACGCGCGGCGCGACGACGACGGAATGAACGGGACAGGTTGGTCGTGCTCACGGCGGGAAACCCAGGCTGAAGCCGATCTTCGCGGCGTACGTGGTGAACGGATCGAAACGGCCCGCGCCCGACAGACCGGAGCGCGTGAACTCGAAATCGCCGAACTGCTGCCGCACGAGTGCGACGCCGGCGTCCACGTTCAGTCGGGCGGTCACCACGAATGCGATACCGCCGCCGGCGCCGTAGGCGAGCCCCGAGGACGAGGTGCCGAAATTGTTCGACTGATTCAGCAGCGCCACACGTCCGGCCACGTACGGAAACACCCGCTCGTACGAAAGCGCCGGCACCCAGCGGGGTTCGAGGAACGCGCCGGTGATGGTGATCTCGTCGGGCCCCGAGGTGTGGGTCGTCCACTGACCGCCGATGCCGAGCGAAATCACTCCCGAGCTCGACCGGCGGAGCCGGTTGAAGCGGAACTGCCCCTCCAGGCCGAGGCCGCCGGAGCTCTGCGCCCCGTCCCCCACCCCGATCGACGTGGCGAGTACCGAAATCTGCGCACCGTACTTCTGCGCACCCTGCGCGTCGAGAGCGCTGCCGGTCAGGGCGAGGGCACCGCATGCTGCGGCGGCGCGCAGGAAGACGCGCAGGGAACCGGCCCGCGGGCCGGAGGAACGACGACGAATCATGGTCGACACTCGAGGAGGGAAAGCGCAGCGGTGACGGTATCGCGGATCCGGATGATCCGGGAAAGTGTGACGCCGATCTCGCACCGGCAAGTAGCGGCAGCGCGTCGCTGCCGCATGCGCCTCACCGTACCCGCGTGAGCGGACCGGGGGTCGCGCTTTCGATGGTCGCGCCGCCGGGACGCCCGCGCAGCACGAGCCGCACGCGGGTGGTGCGCCGGTCAACGGCGCCGCTTCCCAGCGTGCGTTCGACCTGTACGTCCACGTCCACGAGCAGCGCGTCGCCCTCACGCCCCGCGGCGCGCGGCTGCCCGGCCATCGATGCGCCGTGCGCCGAGGTGGTGCGGGAGAAGAAGGACGCCAGCTCGCCCGTGCGGAACTCGCCGCGCGTGAGCCGCGCGGTGTACTCGTAGGCGAGCGGGCCCATCTCGTCGGTGCTCGGGCCGATCACCTCGGGGCGCGGCGGCGGCGTGGCCGCCGCCGCGGAATCGGTGCGACCGGGCGCCGAGGTGACCGGCGTGGAGCGGTCGGCCGTGCCTCCTGTGGCCGGCGGCGCGGGGCGCGGGCTTGGCGACACTGGCGGACGATCGACGGCAGCCGGGGGCCGCTGAGCGACCGGTGGCTGTTCGCCAACGGACCGATCTGGAGTTCCGGCTCCCTCGGTGGTACTCGTCTCCGTGGACGAATCCGCGGACGCGCGCCGGTCGTCCTCATTGGCGGCTCCAGATAGTTCGCCACCGAACCGTTGAGCCGCCGGCGAGCCGGGGGCACCATCCGCCGAAGCGTCGGTCGCCAGCACGGACACCGAATCGGCAACCGACGGTTCCCCGTCATCCGCTCCACCGCCCGGCAGCACCAGCACGGTCGCGAGCAGCACCGTGGCGGCGGCCGCCGCCACTCCGCCCCACAGCAGCATCGGCGATCGCGCCGGCCGCACCGTGATCACGGCCGAATCACGCACCGTGCTCAGCCAGGCCGTGATCGTGGCCGACCCTTCCGCCACCGCTTCGAGCTCCCCCGAGGACGACACGCGGAGCACGGTGTCGTTGTCGCTCGACCAGAGGAGCGCGGAGAGATCGGCTGTGCCGCCGTCGGTATCGGCGGCGGCCGAAAGCGTGGCCCGGCGTCCCACGCGCATGTTCCCGGGTGACGCGGTGATGCGGAGCCCGGTGACACGCGGCAGCCGCACGCGGAGCGTGGTCCGCGCGGTGATCGTGGGTCCGCCCGGTTCGGACGGCGCCGACACCACCACCTGGAGCGTGCCGGCGACACGCGGCACCACCTCTCCCGTAGCGGACACCGTGGCCGCGCCGGCCGGCTCCACCGTCCAGCGTACCGCGGCTTCGGCCGCGTGCCCCCGCACATCGACGGCGCGTGCCGTCCACGTCACCGGCACGCCCACGATCGCCTCGACCGGGGCGTCGCCCTCTCCCCTGGCGCGCCCGCCGGTTGTCAGATGCAGTGCTGCCAGCGGCACGGCCCGCACCGTGATCGTCTCCTCCCCCTGGTGCGCCCCGCTTTCGGCGATCACCCGTACCGTGCCCGCGCCCCGCGCCTGCACCACGCCGCGTTCGTTCACCACGGCCACGCGCTCGTCGCTCGTGCGCCACCGGACGGCCGGTGCCCCCGGCACCGCCTCCCCGCGCGCATCACGCTGCTGCGCCGACGCGGTGCTTTCCTCGCCCACCGTGAGCGCGGCGAGCGACACCGTGACGTCCACCGACGCCACCGTGGGCCGCACCACGAGGTCGGCCACGGCCCATGGTTCGCGGCGCCGCGTGGCCGTGGTGCCCGGCGCGTCCGTTTCGACGCTGTTCACCTGCAGCCGCACCCGGCCGGGCAGACGGCCACGCACCGCGGGCGGATCCATGCGCACGTCGGCGATCTCGGGCGATTCGCTCACCACCACGAGTCCCGCCGTGGATCGCGCGAGTCCGGAGATGTCCGCCACGTGCAGCGTGAACGGCACGTCGGCCCCTTCGTCCACGGCCTCGGCGTCGAGCGTGAACGTGACCGCGCCCACGGGCGCCTCCCGCACTTCCACGCGTACCGTGCCCTGTACGCCGCCCACGCGCGCCGTGACCGTGGCCAGGCCGCCGGCCAGCGCCATGATCGTGCCGCGTGCATCCACGTGCAGCACGTCGGGGCGGCTCGAGCTCCATTGCAGCTCGGGCGACGTGATGCGCACGCCGTCCACGTCCACCACCTCGGCGGTGAGCAGCATCGCCTCGCCGCATTCGAGCGACGGCTCGGCCTGCACGATGCGCACCCGCCCCGCTTCGCGCGCGGTGACGGTGAGCTCGGCCACGGCCTGCACCACCGCCGTGCCGCCGGTCTGCACGTCGGCGCGGATCGTGGTCGCGCCGGGCGATATGCCGAGCACGCTTCCTTCGCCGTTCACCGTGGCCACGGCGGGGTTCGCCGAGGTCCACGTGACCACGGCATCGTTGATCGTGGAGCCCGTGTCGGCGGTGACGACCGCGCGCAGGTCGAGCTGCCCGCCCATCACGATCTGGCCGGTGGGCGGCGAGATGCTCACGGTGGCGGGCGTGGGCCCGGTCCGCCGCCGGCTGCCCGATGTCCACGGCGGCGTGGCGGGCGCGAGCGCGCCCCACGCGGCCACCGAGGCGGCGCGCGCGGCCTGCAGGTCGGTGGCGATCACGGCGAGATCATGGCGCGTGGAGCTGCCGTCGATCGCGAGCCCCTGGCCGAGCACCGGCAGCACCGCGTCGAGCGACGGCCAGCGATCGGCCGGCTTCTTGGCCAGCATGCGCATCACGGCCTCGGCCAGCGGCGCGGGGCAGTCGGGCCGCGCCTCGCGCAGATCGGCCGGTACGGCGCTCCCGTGCGCCGCGATGAGCCGGTACAGGTCGCCCGAGAACGGCGGCGCGCCGGTGAGCAGCTCGTAGGCGGCGATGCCCAGCGCGTACTGATCGGCCGCGCCGCTCACCGGATCGGTGCCGGTGAACTGCTCCGGGCTCATGTACACGGGCGTGCCGATCGCCATGCCGGACTTGGTGAGCCCTTCGCCGTCGGCGGCCTTGGCGATGCCGAAGTCGGTGACGACGACTTCGCCCTTGGTGGTGACGAGAATGTTCGCCGGCTTCACGTCGCGGTGCACGATCCCTTCGGAGTGCGCGTACGAAAGCGCGCGCGCGGCCTGCCAGAGGATCCACTGCGCCTGATCGAGCGGCAGCCGCTGCCCCTTCTGCGCGAGCCGGCGGCAGACCTCGTCGAGCGAGCCGCCTTCCACGAGGCGCATGACGAAGAAGATCAGCTCTCCGTCCTGCTGCACTTCGTGCACCACGATGATGTTGTGATGCTGCAGCCGCGCGGCGATGCGCGCTTCCTGCAGGAACCGTTCGGCCATGCCGGGCGTGAAGCTGAGCCGCGGCTCCATCACCTTGATCGCGACCTTGCGGCCGAGCCGCATGTCGGTGGCGATGTACACCACGGCCATGCCGCCGCGCCCGATCTCGCCGGCCACGTCGTACAGCCCGGCGGTGACCACGCGCAGCCGCTCGAGCAGCGCGTCGGAGCTGTCGGCCTCAGGGTTCGCGAAGAAGTTCGTTACCACGGGGAGGACGGCATGGCGGGATCGGCGTTCGCACCGGTGGCAGCGAACAGCGGAAAGGGCTCGACGCGAACGGCGGGATGGACCCGAATAGTTGTCACATCCGGAGGCGACCGCAAGATATGCGACGCGTGTCACATCGCCGGCCCTTCTCACGACACATGCTTGACGCCTCACAGCGACCTGCGGCATCTTCGGCAGCGTCACGCCGGTGGCATCGACGTCGCTCATCCCGCCGGCTCCCGCGCATCCTTGCGCCTCCCCCCGCACCCCCCATCGTGCGTCTCCTTCCGCTCCTCTCCGGCGTCCCGCGCCCCGTGGTCCGCCCGGGCTCCGTGCGTCTGGCGTCCGCCTGCGTCGCGGCCTCCCTGCTGATGGCCTGCGGCGGCGGTCCGCGCCCCTCGTCCGCTCCCCGCCCCGCGGGCGCCGATTCCGCCGCGCTCGCCGCCGAACGCGGCGCCGGCATGATCGGCCAGCGCGCCCTCGGCGTGCCGCCGTTCGCCGTGAACGGCCGCGACACCAAGCTCACGCCGCTGAGCTATGCGCTCGCGGACCTCCTCGCCACCGACCTGTCGCGCAGCGCCCAGCTCACGCTCGTGGAGCGCACCCGGCTGGGCGACGTGCTGCGCGAGCTCGACCTGGCCACGAGCGGCCGGGTCGATCCGGCCACGGCCCCGCGGGTGGGCCGTCTGATCGGCGCGCGGCGTCTCGTGATCGGCGCCGTGGACGAACTGCCGGGCGACGGCGGACTCCGGCTCGGCGTGCGCCTCGCCGATGTCGAGCAGGGCACGGTGGCCCAAGCCATCGACGCGCAGGCGCCGCTGGCCGACATCCTCGCGGCCGAAAAGGCGCTCGCCTTCCGCATCTTCGACGCGCTGGGCGTGGTGCTCACGCCCGCCGAGCGCGCGGCCGTGGAGCAGCGTCCCACCAACGATCTCGCGGCCCTGCTGGCCTACGGAGCCGGCGTGCAGGCCGAGTACCGCGGCGACTTCCGCACGGCCGCGTCGGAATACCGCCGCGCGCAGCGGCTCGATCCCTCGTTCGCCGGTGCCAGCCGCCGCGCGCAGGACGTGCGCGCCCGGGCGGAAACCGGCGTCACCGAGCCGATCGGCATGCCCGGCCTCCGCTCCCGCGACGCGGCCGTGGGCACCACCATCGACCGGCTCAACCGTCCCCTCGACATGATCACCGGCGTCACGCGCAACACCGGCGGCGTGGGCGATCCGAGCTTCCCCGCCACGACCGCCACGGTCCTCATCACGGTGAACCGTCCATGAGCGCGCGCTCCGGAACTCCGCGCCTTGGGCGCGCCGGCGCCGCGGCGGCCCTGCTGGCCACGGCCCTGATCGCGAGCGCCGCCGCCCCGCTGGCCGCGCAGGATCGCCTCGTGGGACTTCGCGCATTGAGCGCGGGCGGCATGTACGAACAGGTGCGCTTCGGCGGCAGCGGGCTGCTGCAGAGCGGCGTGACCGGCCAGGATTCGCTCCGCGTCACGCAGGCCACCCAGCTCACGTTCCCGTTCTCCGCGGCCGTCCCGCTCGGCACGAGCTGGACGCTCGATGTCACCACCGTCTACGCCACCGGCGACGTGTCCTTCACCCCGGCCGGCGGCGGTGCCACGCGCACCGCGTCGCTCAGCGGGCTCAGCGACGTGCGCGCCCGGGCCACCGGCCGCTTCTTCGACGACGCGCTCATCTTCACCCTCGGCGTGAACGCTCCCACGGGACGCACGGAGCTCGACAGCCTCGAGCTCACGGCGCTCCGCGTGCTGGCCGCGCCCGCGCTCGCGCTCGGCACGAGTCCGGTGGGCGCGGGACCGAGCGGCACGGTGGGGCTGCTCACCGCCCGCCAGGTGGGCGGATGGGCTGTCGCGGCCGGCGTGGCCTACGAATACCGCGGCACCTACCAGCCCGTGTCCGCCTTCACGGCCGGCGCGCCGAGCGCCGATTTCCAGCCCGGCGGCGTGATGCGGCTTTCGCTCGGACTCGACCGCCTCATCGGCGCGCACCGGCTCTCGATCACCGCGGCGGGCGATCTCTACCAGACCGACGAGCTCCGCGGCGCCACCGGCGGTCCGGCGCTCGCCGAGGTCCAGCTCGGCCCCGTGCTCAGCGGAGACATGCAGCTCCAGATCGGCGTGCCGCGCATGCGCGAGCTGATCCTCTGGTCGGCCGCGCGCTATCGCAGCAACTACGCGCGCGACGGCATCCGGGTGGAGAACTCGAACGGGCTGTACGTGGACGGCGGCGTGCGCACCAGGCTCCCGCTCGCCACGCGCACCGATCTCGTCCTCGCCGTGGACGGACGGCATCACACCGGGCTGGCGATCGACGCCGGCCTGCCGACCGCGGGCGTCACCAGCGGCGGCGCCATGCTCGGCTTCTCGCAGAGCATGGGCGGCCTCGTGTTCCAGCCGTTCGTGCGCGGGAGCATGGGACGCGTCCAGGCGCGCGGACTGGCCCGCGCCCAACAGCAGGCCGACATCACCGGGCTCACGGGTGGGCTCGTCATCATCACCCGGTTCTGAGGCCCCTCCGTCATGACAAGTCCGATCCTTCGACGTTCGATCATGCGCCGTGCCCTTCGATTCCTTCCGCACCGCCCGTTCGTGCACGTCGCGGCCGCGTGCCTCGTGCTGACCGGCCTCGTGGCGTGCGACTCCATGGGGAACCTGCTCAATCCCGGCCGGCCCGGCGACGGTGCGCCGCCGGCCATGGTCGCGTTCACTGCCACGCTCCCCCGCCTGCAGCAGTCCGCCTTCGACGTCGTCGAACTGCGCGTGGAGGCCACCTACCAGCGCGCCGACGAGAGCTTCGCCGCATTGGGCGCGTCGCAACTGCTCCCGCTCGCCGACATGCCGTCGCAGCAGGTGCCGCTCACGCTCGACCTCGGTCCGTGCCTCACCGATCCGCAGCGGATGGGCGCGACCTCCGATCCGGGCGCCTGCACCGTGCGTCTCACGCTCACGCTCCTGGGCGATGGCCGCGAGCTGGACCAAGTCCGGATTCTCGGCCTCCGGCTCGCGCCGGGCGCCACCGCCACCGTGCCGCAGACGATCGAGCTGTACGAAGTCGCGACCGTGGACGTGACCTCGGCCTCGTCAACCACGCCGCTGCCCGCGCAGACCACGCTCACCGCCGGCAGCACCTTCGCGCTTGCCGCCCGGCCGGCCGATGCCACCGGCGCGCCGATCACGGGCCGCGCCGTTGCCTGGAGCTCCAGCGCCGCGGCCGTGGCCACGGTATCGGACGCCGGCGTGATCACGGCCGTGGCGCCGGGGGAGGCCACCATCACCGCCACGGTCGGCGGACGCAGCGGCACGGCCGGCTTCGTGGTGATCCCGCCGCCGCAGCGGCTCACGATCGCCAGCGCGCCGGGGAGCGGCAACGGCCGGATCGTCTCGGCGCCGGCCGGCATCGACTGCACGATCACGGCCGGCGAGGCATCCGGCAGTTGCGAGTTCGACTTCGCGTTCGGCGCCTCGGTGGCGCTCACCGCGGAGTTCACGAGTGACGCGCAGTTCAGCGGATGGACCGGCGCCTGCCTCACCGCCGGCATGACCCCGACCTGCTCGCTCACCATGAACGAGCCCCGCACGGCCGGCGCGTCGTTCACCGGTCTCCGCACGATCACGGTGCAGTCGAGCGGCAGCGGCGTGCTGATCACCAGCAGCCCCACGCCCGGGATCAACTGCACGCTCGACGGCAGCGCCGGTTCCGGCTCCTGCTCGGCGGCGTTCCCGATCGGCACCTCGGTGGTGCTCTCGGTGGTCGATCTCTCGATCGCGCGCGTGTCCGGATTCGAGGGGTGCGATGCGGCCACGGCCACGTCGTGCTCCATCACGGTGGGCACGGCCGCGCGCATGATCACCGTGAACGTGACACCGGGCCGCCTGCTCGTGGTGAGCCCGGCCGGCGGCGGCAGCGGACTCATCACCGCGCCCGGCGTGGACCCGCAGGTGACCAACCCCGACATCTCGTGCGGGCAGCCGTCGTCGCTGGGTACGGGACGCTGCTCCACCGGCTATCCGCACGGCTCGCAGGTCACGATCACGGCCACGCCGCAGTCCGGCAGCCGGTTCGACGGCTGGAGCGGCGGCGGGTGCGACAACGTGAGCGGCACCACATGCACGGTGACGCTGACCGAACCCACGCTTCAGGTCGTTGCCCGTTTCGAGATCGCCACCGTGCCGCTCATCGTGCAGCTGTCCGGGTCGGGCGGAGGCCGCGTGCTGTTCAACGGCGACACGGCGTGCGTGCTGAGCGCGTCGGAAACGTCCGTGCAGTGCGACATCGGCACGACGGCCGGCCTGCTCCCCGGTGATACGGTCACGCTCGTGGGCGAGCCACTCGGCAACGGCCAGTTCCTCGGCTTCGGCCCTCCCTGCGCGTCCGGATCCGAATGCTCCTTCGTGGTCACGGGACCGCTCACCATTTCGGCGACGTTCACGAGTACACCGGCCACCGGGCGGATCACCGTCGTACCCAGCTCGGGCAACACGGGCACGGGCCACGTCCACAGCGAGGACGAGGAGCTGAGCTGTCTGGTCGAGGGATCCGAGATCTCCGAGGAGGGCTGCGAGACCACGCGGCCGACGGGAAGCACGATCACGCTCATCGCCCAGGACCTGTACGAGGAAGGCGAAGGCTCGTACTACGTCTTCGATCGCTGGGGGCCGGGCACGCCGTGCCCGAACTCGACCGCGCTCTCGTGCACGTTCGTGGTGAACGAGGACATCGTCGTGGATGTGCGGTTCGTGCCGGCCGTGTACATGAACTTCTATGTCGACGGCAGCGCGCCGGGACAGGTGACGGTCACGGCGTCGAACTTCCGCACGCTGCCGACCTGCGCCTTCAGCGGCGATTCGCTCTCGGGCGGCATCGAGTGCGACTACTACGTACCGCTCAACGCGAACCTCATCGTGACGGCCAGCACGTCGTCCCAGAACTTCGTCTCGGTGTTCGAGTTCCCCTGCTCTCCATCGGGGCCGCCGAACACGCGGTCCTGCGTGTTCCTCGCCACCAGCTCCCTGTCGGGAATGGTCATCTTCGGCGCGGGAGACGACGAGCTCCTCACCGAATCCGGCGCGTTCGCCCGATACGAGGAAGGGGAGCTCGATCCGGTATTCACCGGTTCGGCTCCCCTCGACGAGGGCCCGCCTTCTGGCGGGCCCTTCCGGATCGATGTTGTCGCGGACCGGGTGCGCTCAGCGCTCCGGTGACCCCTTCTCGAGCGACGCGAGCAGCACCTTGGCCCGATCGAAATCGGGGTTCGCGTCGATCGCCTGCTTGTACAGCGCCACGGCAGCCGGCACGTTCTTGCGGTCCTGTTCCTCGATCGCGCGGCTCAGCAGCAGCATCGCCCGGAACTGATTCGGATTCTTCCCGCCGGCGTCACTGAACTTCGTGGCGCTCGCGGGACGTTCCGGCAGCTTGAGACCGCCGTTCACCTTCGCGCCGAGCTCGCTCACCATCGAGAGCAGCTTGCTCGCCTTGCCCTCGATCGTTTCCACGTACTCGATCTGCGACGTTTCCGTGTTCACCGCGCGCACGTCGATGCGCATGTTCTCGCGCGGATCGATCACGAACGTGCCCATCAGCATGTGCCGCGCGCCGAGCACCTTGCCCACGCGCGCCGCCGTTTCGGCGTCCACGCGTCCGCCCACGGACAGATTCTGCTCCTCGATCAGATCCTGCAGCCGGTCGCGCTCCACCACGCGGATGCCCGAGTTGCGCGCCAGCTCGGTGATGAGCATTTCGGCCATCCCCTTGCTGAGCGGCGCGTAGTCGGCGTTGCCGGTGAGCGCGCTGTTGGTGAAGTACATCACGGCCACCGTGGGGCGCGTATCGGCCTGGGCGGAGAGCGCCGGCAGCGCGGCGACCGTGGCCGCGAGGCCCAGCGCGGACAGCGCCGCGCGGACGAACGTCCGCTTCCGGCGGGGGGAACGATCGTCCCGCCCGGATGGCGGGAGAGCGACGTGGTGAGCAGTATTCAGGAGCACAGGCATTGGTTGGCCAACCTCATCGTGGGAAAAGCGCGAGGATCGTGACGCACGGGTGGAACGTCGCGTCGTCCGTGAGGACTCGTCAATAGGCAGATGCCGGGTGGTGTGACGGCCGTCACGGAATACACCGTCCGACGTCTTTCGGCCTCACCCGTCTCCTGTCAGAGGACGTGGTCCGCCCGACGCCCGTCACGATCTCTCCGTCCCCCACCCCCCTTCCGGCTCGTACCCGCCCGTTCATGCCCAAGGTCTGTCCCGTCTGCAACGCCTCGTACACCGACGCCAGCATCTTCTGCCCCGCCGACGGCTCGTCGCTGCGGGCCGCCGAGCTCGAGGGGGATCTCATCGGCGCGGTGGTCGCCGACCGGTACCTCGTCACCGACCTGCTGGGCGAAGGGGGGATGGGGAAGGTCTACCTCGCCCGCCATGTGCGGCTCCCGCAGCAGGCGGCCATCAAGGTGCTCCGGCCGGCCATGCTGCGCGATCCCGCGGCCGTGGCCCGGTTCAACCGCGAAGCCGCCAACGCCAGCCGCATCGAACACGAGCGCATCGCCCGGGTGTTCGACTACGGCGAGTCGGCCGACGGGACCGTGTACCTGGCCATGGAGTACGTGCCCGGCCGCACGCTCAAGAAGCTCCTCGCCACCGACGGCGCGCAGCCGGCCGGGCGCACCGCCGTCCTCACCCGGCAGATCGCCGACGCGCTCGACGCCGCGCACCGGCTCGGCATCGTGCACCGCGATCTCAAGCCGGACAACGTGATGGTGATCGAGGATCCCGACACCGGCGACCGGTGCAAGGTCGTGGATTTCGGGATCGCCAAGGCCGTGGGCGGCGACGCGGGTGATGCCGGACTCACCAAGACCGGTTTCGTGGTAGGGACACCGGAGTTCATGAGCCCCGAACAGCTCCTCGGCGGGGAGATCGACCACCGGAGCGATGTGTACGCGCTGGCGCTGGTGAGCTTCCAGTGCCTCACGGGCGCCCTCCCGTTCGACACCACCACCCCCGAGCGCGCCATGACCGCTCGGCTCATCGAGGCGCCGCAGCCCCTGGCCGGCGTCAAGCCGGATATCGGCTGGCCCGCCGAGGTGCAGGCCGTGTTCGACCGGGGGCTGGCCCGCGATCCGGCGCAGCGGTACGAAAGCGCCGGCGCGTTCGCGCGGGATCTCGAAGTGGCGGTTCATCTCTGGACGAGCGGCACACCAACGGCTCAGCAACAGGACACTTTCGGAGCAGCCACGTCGATCACCAACGCTCCGGCACCGGTTGGCGGAACGGCCGCGGCTGGAACGGCAGGGACTCCGGCTGCGCGGGAGACCAGGCGGACCACGGCCCCGCGGCCCATGGTTTCCACGCCCACGCACGGGCCCAGGCGGGGCCCGCTCCTGATCGGCGGGGCGGTTGTCGGAGTGGCCGCCGTTGCGGTGGCGGCGTTCCTGATGCTGCAAGGTGGCGGTCCTGAGGGCAGCGCGCCCACGGCCGTCACCACCGATGCGCCGCCGGCCGTGACGGATGCGGGGCCGGCCACGCCGGCGACGGACCCGCCGCCGCTGGTCGCCGATGCGGGGGTAGGTGCGGGTACCGGTGAGGCGACGCCGACGGGTCCGGGCGAGGCGAGTGGAGCGCCGAACCCTCCCGCGCAGAGTGCGCCTCGATCGACACAGGATAAAGCCAGTATCACGCCAAATACACCGGCTGACCGCTCAACTCCACCTTCAGCTCCATCCTCAGCGCGCGAGACTCCGGAAGCGGCGCGGTTCACGCTCGACAGCATCCGCATCGCGCTCGATCCGGAAAAGGCCACCGAGGCCGACGCACGGCGGGGCGTGGCCGCACTCCGGATGCTCATGCCGCGCCTCACCACGGCCGAGGACAGCGCCTGGGCGTATCTGCGCCAGGCCGAGGGGCACCTCCTCATGGAGGACGCGCGGTCGGCGTGTGTCGCGCTCCAGACCGCGCGCCCGCTCGTGCGCACGAGCGGGCAGCGGGAAGTGCTGGCAAATCTCAGCGGGATGTGCTGAGCAGCCGCCAGGCGGCTGCCCATTCGTTCACGGCTTCACCACCGGCTGCGCGCAGGCGAGCGCGGTGCCGAGCCACCCTTCCTGCATGATGGGCAGCCCGCTCGGGAACGTGTACACCACCGTGATCGGCCCGCGGTTGCCGGCCGTGTACGTGGCGCGCAGCTCGCGTCCATTCCACTCGCCCTTCCCCTTGGCGATCAGCCGGTAGAGCGCCCAGTCGCCCGTCTCCTCGGCCATCACCTGGTTGTTGCGGCCGAAGCGCGCCTCGAGCTTGGCGCCGCTTCCGGACACGGGCGGCCACTCGATGCCGTTGCGCGGCGTGTCGGTGTTGAAGACGAGCCGGTTGCCGCCGTGCGTGAGCGTGATCGGCTGCACGTCGCGCGTGGCCTGCGCGAGCGCCCACCCTTCGATGCGCGGTTCCTTCACGCCACCGGGGAACATGGCGTTGGAGATGCGCGCGGCCTGATTGAAGAATTTGAGGAAGTCGTCGGAGAGCACGAGCGGGCTGCCGGCCCGGGGCAACCACTGGTTGCCGCGCTGCTCGATGTACGGGGCCAGCTTGTCGAGCTGCAGCACCCAGAGCGCGCCCGTTTCCGGCGCGAAGACGTCCATGAGGTCGCCGGTAGTGGCCTCGGTGCGCGCGCTCGCGTTGAAGGGATACTTGGCCGTGAGCCCGCCCAGCGTGCGGCAGAACTCGAGACCGGCCCGGTTGAGCGCATCGGCCGGTGATTCGGGCGGAGGACCGCCGCCACCACCGGCGGCCGGCGGCGGTGTGGGAGCGGGCGTGGCCTGGGCCACGCGAGGCCGCGGAGCACGGGTGGAGGCCGCGGTCCGCAGCACGCCTTCGGCGCCGGTGATCGGCGCTTCGAGCAGCGCCGACACCACCGGCCCGACCTGCGAGGCGGCCGTGTCCACCGCGAAGTTCTGCGCCACCTGCCGCGCCGACACCTTCGCCTTGGTGGCCTCCGACATCGCGTTCTGCGCTTCCTGCGCGACCGCCTGCGCGCTCGCGGTGTCCACCACGGGCGGCATGTTCGCCACCTGTTCCAGCGCGCCCTGCAGATTGAGCAGCCCGTTCGCGTACGGCTGGTTGGGCTCGGACACGAGCTTGTCCTTCACGGCGGGCGGCGTGACGGCGTGCACGGGCTGGAACGCCGAAACGTACACGGAATCCATGTCGGTCTGCTGCGCCACGAGCGAGAACAGGCCGAGGAGCGGCGACTGCGCGCCGCCGAGAATGCCGAGCTTCTGCGCGGCGTCACGCGTGCTGCCGGGCGGCACCACGGCCGTGGCGCGCACGAACTGCCGCCACTGCGTGATGTAGTCGCCCCGGTAGCGGTTGCGCAGATCGGCGATGATGCGGTCGCGGTCCTGCGCCAGCGCGGCCGTGGCGTCGCCCACGACCCACTGCTCGCCCTGGAAGTAGCGATCGGCGTTCCGGAACGCGTCCTGCATGAACGTCCAGCCGCCGCGCGTGAACGCGCCCGCCACTTCACCCGACGACACGAGCACGCCCGCCGAGTTGGGCACGGCCTGCACCAGCCGGATGGGACGATTGTTCTGGCCGGCTTCGGCGAGCATGGACTGGTAGATCGGCTCGGCGCCGGTGAAGCGGCCGAGATATGTGCGCGACGTGCCCACGAGCCGGCCGTCGGCGTCGGTGGGCCACGGATGTTCGATCGCGAGCTCGTCGGCGAAGTATTCGAACTGCCGGCGCGCGAGCCCGATCACGTCGGCATCGAGCTCCTGGCCGCGCTGCCACGACGTGACCAGCACGGGTGCGAGAAACTCCGACGTGCTGCGCCGGTGCTCCACGGTGGTGATGAGGTACGCCTTGAGCCGGTTGTAGACGGTGCCGTAGTCGTCGGTGGGCGACGGCGCATCGGGAAGCGCGCGCAGCGAATCCACGAGCGGACGCCAGCTGTCGGTGTAGAGCTGCTGACGGAAGCCCTGCAGCCATACCGGCCGCGCGGCATCGAGCAGCGCCGGCCCGCTCCAGAGCCCCATGCGCAGGCGCAGCGGGGCGCCGTTGGTGGTGTAGTCGCGAAGCGTGTCGAGCAGCACGCGGAGATCATCCAGCCGGCGGAGCGCTTCCGGCGACGGGAACACGATCGTGCCCGCGGGCGCGGTGATCTGCGGGAGCGCGGCCACGGCCTGCGCGGCGGCTTCGGTGCGCGCGGTGAGCGAGCGGTTGTTCGCCCAGGAGATGGTGAACATGATCGCCGCGGCCGCGGCGGCGCCGATCGCGGTGCCGAGCAGCACGCGGCGGAGACGATGCACACGCACGCCGCCGCGCGCGGCCATGGCCGCGCCGCCGTCGGCGAGCACGACCTCGGGGAAGAAGCGCTCGAGGAACATCCACTCCGGCACCTTGCGCGCGGGGCCGCTGCCGGCGGCCACGGGCGCGGCGGCGGGCTGCTGCATGCGCGCGAACACCGCCGTGGCGTCCGACGCCTTCTGCGCCTGCGGGGCGGCGGCGGCCGGCGCCGCGGCCACGTCGCGCACCACCACGGGGCGCGCGCCCACGAAGTAGAACCCGCGGAGCTGCGGACTCACGCCGAGCTGCGTGGGGCGTGTGATCTCGGTGAGGAACTTCGTGGCCGCCACGGCGACCTTCCGGAACTCGCGCGGCAGTTCGTACGACGCGAGGCGGCGCTCGCCCACGGCTTCGCGTCCCAGCAGGTCGAGCCGGCGCGTGGCGAGCGATTGAATGATCGCCTCGAACGCGGCCGCGAGTCGCGGCGTGAGCCGCTCCGCATGGGCGCCGGGCGCGGCGTCCGCATCGAACGGCAGCGCGGCGCCGAGCGGCGTGCGCACTTCGTCGCGCGTGAAGGGCGCGGCCCACGCTTCGTAGTGCGGGATGCGGTCGGCACGGGTGAAGAGCACGTACACGGGCAGCTTGAGCCCGAGCTCGCGCGAGGCTTCGGCCAGCCGCTGGCGGACGAGCTGTGCGAGCTGCTCGAGCTGTTCACCCGCGCCGCCGCTGTAGAAGAGATCGCAGGCCACGCACAGCACGGCCGCGCGCGGCGCCACCTCGCCGCGTCCCACGGCGGCCGCCACGCGCGGCGCCCGCAGCGCCCGCATCACGCGCTGCCAGCGGGTGGCGTCGGTGAGGAGCGGACCGCCGGCTTCGGCCAGAATCGCATCACGCACGGCCCAGAGATTCATCGTGCTGGTGGGCGCGTCGTTCCCCGCGGCCTCGCCGGCGATCAGCTCGGGATCGAGGCCGCTCTTGAGCACCATGGTGGTCTTGCAGCTGCCCGTGGCGCCGAGCAGCAGCACGAGCGGCCGCTGGTCGAAGGCGCCGCGCGGCATGCGCCGCCGCGCGGACGCGATGTGCCCGAGCGCGTCGTCGCCGCTCGATTCCACCGCCGACTTGGGGACTTTCGGTCGCAGGAACCACCACACGATGCCGGCGGCGGAGATGCCGAGCAGGCCAAGTCCGATACGGAGGACCCATCGCTCGGTGGGGGAAAGCATCATCATGCCGCTGAACATCCACGACGCGATGAGGAACGTGACCAGCGTGATGAGCATGGCGATCAGGCGCCCGGACAGTTTCTTCATCATCAGCGGGTCCCCTCGGCCACGACGAGCGCGCGCACATCGGCGCGCGCGCTCCGGAGCAGCATGGTGTACATCCCCCAGAGCGCGACCGCGAGCACGACGCTCGCCACCGCGCCGACGGTGAGCCGGCGCAGCCAGGGGTCGCGCTCCACCCGCGCGTCGTCGGGCGGCCGCCAGGCGGGCGCGAGATCACCGGGCGCGCCGCGCAGCCGGGCGATGCGTTCGCCCATGCGCGTGGTGATCGCGTGCAGCGGGCTCTGGTCGCCCGCACCGTAGCGCCCCTTGAAGCCGAGCAGCAGACAGAGCTGATGGACCTCGAGCACGTCGGCGAGATGCGCGTCGTCGGCGCGGGTGAGGAGCTGGTCCACGTGCTGGAAGAACCACTCGCCGCCCATGTGCCCGCCGTACAGCTCGTCCTGGAGCGGCTTGCGCGCCCACTCGGCGAGCGCCGGCTGGCCCGTGTTGAGCACCGATTCGTCGAGGAACGCGACCACGGCGAAGACGGCCAGGCGCGCGTCCTGCTCGCCGTAGCCGGCGGCGCGCGCGTCCTGTTCGGCACGGGCGAGGAGCTGCATCATCTGCGCGCGGAACGCGCCGGCGTCGGACACCGGCTGCCGATTGGCGCGCAGACGAACGACGGCCGTGATCGACTCCTGGAGCAGGAGCGCGAGCCGGCCGGTGGCGGGAGACACGACGTTCGACATGCGGGCGGACTGTCGGGAGGAAGGAGAGACGCTGCGGCGAAACTACGGAGGGGACGAACGCGCCGCTATTCCGGCACGAGCACGGCCACGTACATGTCGATATCGGGGAGACCCGCCGGCACGTACACGCCGATCTCGCGCGTGTCGCGGAGCGCCTTCGCGCACGGGCCGTCGAGCGTGAGCTCGAAGTAGGCGTATTCGGGGCGGGGCGCGATCGCGGGCGGCGGCGCGGGCACGTGCTCGGTGGCCAGGCCGTGATAGGCGCGGCGCACGAGTTCGAGCACGAACTTCGTGGCGCACACCTTGGTGAGCTGCGGCACGAGCGCGACGGTCTGCGCGACCCCGAGCGACGTGCGCACGGCGAGGAACCACCGCGCCGAGGGCTCGTAGCAGCGGGCGTCACTCATCGGCGCGCCGTAGAGCACGTCGGCGAGCTGCGTGAGCGGCGCGACCACGGCGCGCACCGACACCACCACGTCGAGCTGCTCGCGCAGGAAGCGCTCGATCGCGTCGAAGCTCGTCTGCGGCGCGTCGTGATCGTAGAGCGGGAGATCGCGCGCGGACACGGTGAGCGAGAAGGTGCAGAGCGCGCCGGCGAGGCGGAGCACCTCGAGCCAGAGCTGCTCGGGGTGCGCATCGCGCGAGCGCAGCATGTGCCGGAGCGGCGCTTCGGCCGTGCGTACGGCGTGCAGCAGCCAGCGCGTGGCGAGTTCGTTGCCGAGGTACGCCTGCGCGCCGCTGCTGCCGGCGGCGGCCGCGCCCGCGGGGGTGAGCGTGCCGGCCAGTGCCTGTCCCTTGGCTTCGAGCATGCCCACGAGCCGGTGCGTGAACTCCACCAGCCGGGTGCTGGCGCCGATGCGGAGGCAGGGCGGGATGAAGTGCGGGTCGAGCACGTACGAGCCCGCGCCGTCACGGCGCACGCGGGCGATGGGGAGGGTGATGTCGTCGGGCGTGCACTCCTCGTCGAGGAGCAGCCGGCACTGCCGCACGGCGAACGTCACCGGCACGGGATCCTGGCCGGTGGTCTCGTCGGTGACGGTGCGTTCGGCGCGCAGGAAGCGGTGGCGTTCGCGCGGCGCCGGCGCATCGAGGCCGAAGGCGGGCGTCTCGCTCCACACGTTGGCGGCGCTGCCGCGCCATTCCGGCAGCGCGAGATGGACCACGTGCGCGTCGCGCGTGGGCGAGAAACGCTCGGCGAGCGGCGCGGGGGCCGGGACCATGTCCCCGTCGGGCATGTCGAACGGCGTGCCGTCGGGGAGCATGCCGCGCGCGTGCACGAGGGACAGGGTCCCGTTCCGCAGCGCGTCGGCGTCGATCTCGCAGGAGGCGACGCCGTAGGGAAAGGCGCGCAGCACGTCGATCGCCGACGTGGTGGCGGCCTCGAGATGCCGGCGGTGCAACTGGAAGTGCTGCGGGGCGAGGTGCATCCCCTCTTCCCACACCACGCGCGCCACGGCGGCAGGGGCACGACGAATCATGAAGCGTCCGGAGAGGCGTCGACGGTCGACGCGTGTTGCGATCGGCAGGCGGGAAAACGGGTGCGGCGGTCGCAGATTCGGGCAGCCACCCGATTGCGTCCGTCCGCCACGTGTTGAACAATAGGGGTATGCTTGACGATGCGCGCCGGCCCGTCCGTCGGGAAGGGTTGCCCCGCGCCTCACTCCCCGGATGATGAGCGACGACTTCCAGTCCCGGTACCGCCTGCTGAAGTGTGTGGCCCTCGACGAGCAGGTCCGCTCGCACAACGCGCAGGAGGTGGCGACGGGCCGCGTGGTGATGGTGCACCTGCTCGACGACGCCGGCCCGGAGGAGATCGACGCGCTCCGCGGCAAGCTCGATCTGCTGCCCGGGCCGGACCGCACGCGCGTGCTCGAGCTGGCGGTGCTCACGGCCGGGTTCGCGATAGTGACGGATTTCCTGCCGGGGTTCTCGTCGTTTCCCCGGTGGCTCGACGCGCGGCTGGCCGCGGGCGGCGTGGACGTCACGCTGGAAGTGCCCCGGGTATCGGCCGACGGGGTGCGGGCGCCGGCGGTGCCGGGCGCGGGCACGCCGGGAGACGGGATCGCGCCCCCGGCGGCGCAGGCTCTCACGGCCACGGCCGCCATGTCGCCGGCCCTGCCGCCGGTGGCCGAGCCGGTGGCGACCGCTCCGGTGGCGGTCCCGCCGGCGCCCGTGGCCCCTGAGCCGCCGGCACCGTCACCGGTCGCGCCGGAAGCGGCCGGCGAGTTCACGCGCATGTTCGGACGGTCGTCGTTCGATCCGCCGGCGGCCGAGCCGGTTTCGGCCGCGCCGAGTCCGGCACCTCCAACCGCGCCGCTGTCGGTGGCCGTGCCGGCGATGCCGCGCCCCGAGGCGCCCGCTGCGCCCGTCGCTCCCACCGCGCCTGCTCCGGCGGCTCCCGCCCCCATGGCCTCGGCACCGCTGACCATGGCACCGCCGCCCCCTGTGCCCACCGGACCTGTCATCCCTGCCGCGCCGCCGGTTCCGCCGGTTCCGCCGGTTCCGCCGGCCCCTGTGGCGTCCGCGGCAGCGCCGCCGGCACCGGGTGAGTTCACGCGGATGTTCAGCCAGCCGGTCGCCCCGCCAAGCCCCACTCCGCCGCCGATGGCGATGCCGGTTCCTCCGCCCGCCGCGCCGCCCACGCCCACGTTCGCCCCGCTGGTCGTTCCGCCGCCCCCGGAGTTCGGCGGCGCAGCCGCGCGCGCTACGCCGCCCGCGGCGCCACCGGTGGCGCCCCCCCCTGCTCCGGCCGCGCCGCCTCCCCCGCCAGTTCCGAATGCCGCGCCGGGAGAGTTCACGCAGCTTTTCAAGGCCGGGATGGGAGGCGGTGGTGCGTCGTACGGCGCACCACCGCCAGCGCCGTCGTATGGTTCGGCACCGTACGGCAATCCGCCGGCATCACCTTCCGCCTTCGGCTCGCCCGCGTCCCCTCCGGCGTTCGGACAGCCTCAGGCCCCGTCGTCTATCGCCCCGTCGCCGTGGGGATCGGCCAATCCGTCCCGTCCACCACTGCCGCCGCCCCCGCCGCCCAGCTACCCCACCGATCCGTCGGGGGGCGCCACGGGCGTGCTGCGCGCCATGCCCAGCCCCAACCCGCCCGGGCCGCTGCCGTTTGCGTTCGGGAACGATCCCGCGGCCCCGCCGCCACCGCCTCCCCCGGCTCCGGTGCCCATGGCCCCGCCGCCGCCCGCGGCCAGCGCCGCCTCGCCGATCGTTCCGCCGATTCTGCCGCCGCCTCTCTTCGGCGGGGCTGGTTCGCAGCCGAACAATTCGTCACCCATGGCCGGCGGCGGAGCGCCGGGGGCGGCGGGTGCCGGGCCGTCGGAGTACACGATGATGATCCGCCAGGCCGCCCCGCCTCCTCCCCCGGCACCGGCGCCACCACCCAAGCAGGCGACTCGGCAGGAGGAGCCGGCTCGGCGGCTGCCGCTCGGTCTCATCATCGGGCTGAACGTCGTGGTGGTGCTGGCGGTTGCGCTGATTCTGTACTTCGTGCTCCGGCCCGCTCCGGCCGCGCCACCGGCGCCGGTCGATGGAGCGGCACCGGCTGCGCCGACCACGCAGAGCGGGGCGTAGACGGGGCCAAGAGCCCTCGGCGGCCGTGTGTCGGAGTGTGGGCCGGGGCTATCGCCCATGGCCCATCGCCGCCGTTGTGCTTCGTCCATTCGGCCGTTCGGCCGGTTCCTGTTTGGCCATTCGGCCGGGTCCGCTTCGGACGACGGCACCGCACGCCGCATGCCTGCCGTGCGGACTCCCGCACGAGTGTCACGGGTCCGCAAGGTCCCGGTCGGCCATGGCCTATGGCCGATTTCCCATCGCCCGGAACATTCGTCTATCCGGATACATGCATACAGGTGATGGCCAATGGGGGATCCGGCCAGCCTGCAAGGATCGTTCATCTGTCCGCATGGCAGGCATGGGCGTGCGGTGCCGTCGTCCGAAGCGGACCCGGCCGAAAGGCCAAATGGCGCGAAGAACCGAAGGCGATGGGCCATGGGCGATAGCCCACCGCCCACCGCCCCGACTGCAAGGCCATCAAGCCATTGGCCGATAGCCCATCACAACCCTCAGCGCAGCACGATCACGAGCTCGAACTTCGCCTGGGCCAGCTCGGCCGGCACATACACCGCCAGATTCCGCGCCCGCTCCACCGCCTCCCACGCCGTCCCGTCCCGCCGCAGCGCGAAATACTGATGATCGAGCTTGATCGGCACGGCGCTCGGCGGCTGCGGCACGTGCGCCAGCGCCAGTCCCGGCAGCGCCTGACGGATCAGCGTGTCGACCACGTCGGCCGACCCCACCTTGCACCCGCTCAGCACCTTGCTCACCAGCTCCGCCTGCCGGAGCGGCGCGCTCACGGCCAGGAACCACTGCGGCGCCGTGAGCCACGTCGCCTGCTCCAGCGCCACGGCGTGCAGCGTCGGCCGCACCGGGCGCAGCGGCAGCGACACCACGATATCCGGCACCGCCGTGTCGAGCAGCGTCATCAGCCGGGCTTCGAGGGCGCTGAAACAATCCCCCAGCCGGAGATGATCATAGGCCGGCAGCGTCCGCACCGCCTGGTCGGGCTGGAACGTGGTCAGCGCGCCGGTGAGCGTCAGCATCGCCTCCCACAGCCCCGACGGATGGCCGCGGCGCACGTCCGCCAGGTGGCGCAGCGTGCCCTCGTAGCTGTTCAGCGTATACAGCAGCCAGAAGCCGGCGATGTCGGCCACCGAGAAATCGGCCAGCCCCTGGTTCCGCTGCCGGCGTCCGCCGGCCAGCGTGCCGCTCTTGGCCGACACCACCTCCACCAGCCGCCGCGCCAGGCCGAGCAGATAGTCGCTGACCCGGAAGTCCAGCAGCGGCGGCACGAAGCTGTGGTCGAGCGTGACGGCGCCGGCGGCCGAGCGCAGGAGGCGTGCCACCGGCATCGTGGTGTAGCCCTCGGTGGACTCCCCCTCCACCAGCAGCCGGAGGTTGCTGCGCGCCACCTGGACCGGCCGTTCGGCGAGCCCCGTGGTTTCGTCGCGCTGGAGCAGCTCGTCGATGCGCCACCGGGTGGGGAGCGCCGACGACGTGGGCGCCACGTTCCGCGCGTCGGGCCGGTACTCGGGCACGCCGAGCAGCACCTGCATGGTGCGCTGGTCCGGGCGCCAGAGCTCGGCGATCGTACGGGGCGGCGGAGCCGGATCGCCGCGCGGCGCGTCGAAGAGGAGCCCGTCGGGGAAGCGGCCGGTGGCCGAGGAGACGACCAGGGTGCCGCCGGCCAGCGCTTCGCGGTCGAAGGCGAGGTCGGCGAAGCCCCAGGGGCAGAAGGCGAGCGCGCCCACCTGGAGCGCGAGGGCGTCGTCGTGGTATCGGTCCTGCGCCTGCAGATGCTGCGGCGCGAGCAGGACGCCTTTGGTCCAGAGCACGGGGGAGAGCTGGCGCATGCTGCGTAACGTAGGCCCCGGGCGCCCGGGCGCCAGTCGGGAGGGACGCGGCGGGCTCATCAAGCACGGGGGAAGCGTTCCCGGACGGGCCGGGAATCGTCCTCTGTCGGGACCGGCGCGGGAATCGTGATGGAATTGTGACCGGTATCACAACAGACCGGCCGGGACCGTGACACCCTTCGCTTGACAATCGGCCCGCGCGGCGGGAGTGTTCCCGATCTGCGTCACGGTGTGTGTTCCGGATCACGGCCGATCGACCCCGGATCGGCGTGCCGCCGCCCCGCACTCCGCTTCGTCAGTCCGTCCTACTCGTCCCACCGACGGCGTTGGGATGCGTACCGCAACGCACGACCCGTGCGTCCCGGACGCCTCGAACCCGTCTCCCTCCCTCCGCCCGCAGGAGACATCAGCATGTCCGGCAGCACGCAGAAAAAACTGGAACGCGTCCGTCCACCACGCATCAACATCTCGTACGAGGTGGAAACCGGTGGCGCCATCGAAATGAAGGAACTGCCGTTCCTCATGGGTGTCATGGGAGATTTTACCGGCCACGCCACCGAGCCGCTCCCGCGCCTGAAGGACCGCAAGTTCGCGGAGGTCACGCCGGACAACTTCGACGACGTGCTCGCGAGCATGAAGCCGCACCTCGGCTTCACGGTCGAGAACAAGCTCAGTGAAGATCCCGACGCGGCCAAGCTCGGCATCGATCTGCACTTCCGCAGCATGGACGATTTCGCGCCCGACGCCGTGGCCCAGCAGGTGAAGCCGCTGCGCGAGCTGCTCGAGCTGCGCACCGAGCTCGCCAATCTGCGCGCGAACCTGCAGACCAACGAAAAGCTCGACGAAGTCCTGCAGGACACGCTCGGCGACGCGGACAAGATGTCGAAGCTGAAGGCGGAACTCGGACTGGACGGAGGCGACGGCAATGGCTGAGCAGAAGACGGCGGCGGCCGCCGCCACGACGGAAACCACCACCGAGCTCGGCCTGCTCGACCAGATCGTCGAAGACGGCCGCATGGGGCGTGACGTCGAGACCAAGTCGCGCGGCAAGGACATGCTCAAGCGCTTCGTGTCCGAGGTGCTCGAGGGCTCCATCACGATCGCGCGCGACACGGAATCGATGATCAACGCGCGCATCGCGCAGATCGATCACCTGCTGTCGCTGCAGCTCAACGAGATCCTGCACCACCCCGAGTTCCAGCGGCTCGAGGCGAGCTGGCGCGGGCTCAAGTACCTGCTCGCGCAGAGCGAGACCGGCACCACGCTCAAGGTGAAGGTGCTCAACGTCTCCAAGAAGGAGCTGCTGCGCGACCTGCAGCGGGCGCCGGAGTTCGACCAGAGCGCGCTGTTCAAGAAGGTGTACGAGGAGGAGTACGGCGTCTTCGGCGGCACGCCCTTCGGCGCGCTGGTCGGCGACTACTACTTCGACAAGAGCGGCCAGGACATGGAGCTGCTCGAGAAGATCTCGAACGTGGCCGCGTCGGCGCACGCGCCGTTCATCTCGGCGGCGTCGAACGACATGTTCAACCTCGAGAGCTTCACGGAGCTCGACACGCCGCGCGATCTGGCGAAGATCTTCGACAGCACCGAGTACGCGAAGTGGAAGGCCTTCCGCAACACGGAAGACTCGCGCTACGTGGCGCTCACCGCGCCGCGCGTGCTGGTGCGCGAACCGTACGGCAGCACCACGGTGCCGATCGAGGCGTTCAACTACGAGGAGCGCGTCGACGGATCGGTGCACGAGAACTACCTGTGGGGCAACGCGGCCTACGCGATGGCGGCCAACATCAACAAGGCCTTCGCCCTGTACGGCTGGTGCGCGAGCATCCGCGGCGTGGAGAGCGGCGGCCTCGTGGAAGGGCTGCCGGTGCACAACTTCCGCACCGACGCCGGCGATCTCGTCATGAAGTGCCCCACCGAGGTGCAGATCACCGACCGGCGCGAGAAGGAGCTCGCCGATCTCGGCTTCGCCCCGCTGGTGCACCAGAAGGGCACGCCGAACGCCGCCTTCTTCAGCGTGCAGTCGTGCCAGCGCGCCAAGGTGTACGACACGCCGCAGGCCTCGGCCAGCGCGCGGCTGTCCGCGCAGCTGCCGTACATCTTCGCCACGTCCCGCTTCGCGCACTATCTCAAGGTGATGATGCGCGACAAGATCGGCGGCTACACGTCGCGCGGCGAGATCGAGGCGTTCCTCAACCGCTGGATCATGAACTACGTGGCCCCCACCAACGCTCCGGCGTCGATGAAGGCCAAGAACCCGCTCTCGGAAGCGCGCATCGACGTGGTGGAGGTGCCCGGCAAGCCCGGCGTCTACCGCGCGGTGGCCTTCATGAAGCCGCATTTCCAGCTCGACGAACTGTCGGTGTCGATGCGCCTCGTGGCCGAGCTCCCGCCCGCCGCGAAGTAGGCCTCACCGACGGTCCGTCTCCTCAGGTTTCCGCAGGGCCCTTTTCCCCCTTTCTTTTGTGAGGTTGTCCTTCCATGGCTTTCGACGCGTACCTCTTCATTGCCACTGTTGACGGTGAAGCCACCGCCACCATCGACCCCAAGCCGAACGGCCTGAGCACGGTGCCGATGGAGATCTTCTCGTTCTCCTTCGGTGCGAGCAATCCGACCACGGTCGGCACGCACTCGGGCGGCATGTCGGCCGGCAAGGTGTCGGTCAGTTCGTTCAACTTCATGAAGCGCAGCGACAATGCGTCGCCCAAGCTCTTCCAGATGTGCTGCGAGGGCGACCACGTGGACAAGGCCTCGCTCATCCTGCGCAAGGCGGGCGGCAAGGACAACAAGCAGTCCACGTTCCTCCAGTACGACTTCGAGCAGGTGTACGTCGATTCGATCCAGTGGTCGGGCTCGGGCGGCGGCGACGACACGCCGACCGAATCGGTGTCGCTCGCGTTCGGCAAGGTCACCATCACGAACTACATCCAGGACACGGCGAAGGGTGGCCTCAAGAAGGGCAACGGCGCGTCGTGGGATCTCACGAAGGCCACGGCCTGATCCATGGCCGACTCCCAGCCGACAGCCCACGCGCTGTATGCCAGCGGTCGGCTGGACGAGGCCATCGAGCGTCTGGGCATCGAACTGCGACAGCAGCCCACCGATGTCCAGCGCCGAAGCTTCCTCTTCGAGCTCCTCAGCTTCGCCGGCCAGTACGACCGGGCGGCGAAGCAGCTCGATGTCCTCGCCCAGGCCGGTTCCACGGCCGAGGCGGGCACGCTCGTCTACAAGGCCGCCCTGGAGGCCGATCGCGTGCGTGAGCACATGTTCGACACGGGCGACTACCCCACCGGCGCCGTTCCGGCGCCGGTGCGGGGCACCCTGAACGGCACGCCCTTCTCGTCCATCGAAGACGCCGATCCCCGCATCGGGGCGCGGCTCGAAGTCATGGCCGGTGGCCGCTATCTGTGGCTGCCCTTTGCGCACCTCTCCACGCTGCACATGGAGCCGCCCGCCCGCCTTCGTGACCTGCGATGGGCGCCGGCGCGCATCGCCACCGGAGCGAGCATCCGCGACATGGAACTCGGCGAAGTGCTGCTGCCGGCGCTCACGCCGGCCGCGCATCGGGCGAACGACGATGCGGTGCGCCTGGGTCGCATGACCACGTGGGAACTCGACGGACACGAACGCGAGATTCCGACGGGGCTCAAGCTGCTGCTCGTCGACGGTGAGGAGATCCCCCTCCTCGAGGTGCGCGATCTGGCCATCTACACCGACGAACCCGCCAGCGCATAAACTCCCCGGGCGGCGGTGTATCCCGCACGGGATGCACCGCCGATGTCGCGCCCCGCCGTCCGTTTCCGACCGTCCGCTCCCCGTCCTCACCGCCCCCCCATGCCCGTCAACGCCGAGTTGCTCGCCCGGCTGCTCGCCCCCATCTCCGGGGACACGCCCTCCGGTCGCGATCTGCGCTACGATCCCCGCTACGCCGCCGTCAAGGAAGCGCGCCGCGAGGATCCGGATCTCCCGTCCGGCGAACTCGACGGCCCGCGCAAGCTGGCCGACTGGAATCAGACGGTCACGCTCGCCATCACGCTGCTCGAGTCCGACACCAAGGATCTCCAGCTCGCCGCGTGGCTCACCGAAGCCATGCTCCGCAAGGAGGGGATCGGCGGCCTCGTCACGGGGCTCTCCTTTCTCGAAGGGCTCCTGCAGGAACAGTATTGGGAGTCCGTCTTCCCGCTGATCGAAGACGACGACATCGAACTGCGCTCCGGCCCGCTCGAGTGGGTCGGATCCCGCCTCGACGTCGCCGTTCGCCAGAGCCCGATCGCGAGCGGCGGCATCTCCACGCTCGACTTCGTCGTCTCGCGCGGGATCCCCACCGAAACCGAAGCCGAAGGCAGCGGCGACAAGCGCGCGGCCCGCACGGAAGCCATCGAGGCCGGCAAGCGGCCGCCGGAAGCGATCGACGCGGCGATCGAAAGCGCCAACAAGGTGTTCTACCGGGCGCTCATCGCGGATGTCGACGCCGCCATCGCCGCCGTCACTTCGCTCGAAAAGGCCAGCGACGAACGGTTCGGACGCGACGCACCGGGCTTCACGGGGCTGCGCAAGGCGCTCGACGAAGTGCGCCAGATCGCGGGCGGCATTCTCGCGCGCAAGCTCGAGCTCGATCCGGATCCGGTCGACGAAATGCCGGCCGAAGGCGAGGCCGGCGTCGAGGGCACCGGTGACGGCACGATCTCGGTCGAGGTGGTCAACGCGCGCGATGCCGCCACGCGCATCGCGGCGGCCGCGCGCTTTCTCCGCAAGGAAGACCCCACGAGCCCGGCGCCGTATCTGCTGCTCCGCGGGTTCCGCTGGGGCGAGCTGCGCGCCACGCCCGGCGAGCTCGACCCGAAGCTGCTCGAGGCGCCGCCCACGGCCGCGCGCTCGAAGCTCAAGGGGCTGCTGCTCGACGCCCGCTGGCAGGAGCTGCTCGAACAGGGAGAAGCCCTCATGGCCACCGCGCAGGGGCGCGGCTGGCTCGACCTGCAGCGGTACACGCTCACGGCCTGTGCCAATCTCGGCGATGCCTATGACGGGGTCGCCGCCGTGGTGCGCAGTGAACTGCGCGCCCTTCTCGCTGCGCTTCCGCAGCTGCCGCAGATGACGCTCATGGACGACACGCCCACCGCCAACGGCGAAACGCAGGAGTGGCTGACCTCGGAAGGGCTCGCTGCCGACCCGTCGTCCACCACCGACGCCGCCGAACCCGTCACCGCCGACGACGAGACCGAAGCCGCCGACACGCCGGCCGACGACGGCACCGAAGCGCTCGACGACGCCCTCGCCGAGGACGACGCCACCGCGTCGAACGGCGGATTCGCCAAGGCGCCCGCGCGTCGTGCGCCGAATCGCAACGGGACCGCCGCGCGCGATCCGTTCACGACGGCCCGCAACGAGCTCGCGCTCGGCCGTCCCAATCGCGCCATCGAGCTCATGGTGGCGCAGCACGCGCGCGAACGCTCGCCGCGCGGACGCTTCGTGCGCCAGACGCAGATCGCGTTCCTGATGGTCGACGCGGGGCTCGAAGCCGTGGCCCGCCCCATGCTCGAACGGCTCGTGCAGATCATCGACGAGCGCTCGCTCGAAGACTGGGAATCGGGACCGCTCGTGGCCCAGCCCATGGCACTGCTCTGCCGCGTGTACGACAAGCTCGACATCAAGGAAGACGACCGGTACGAGCTCTATCTGCGCGTCTGCCGTCTCGATCCGCTGCAGGCGCTCGGCCTGCAGCGTGGGTGAGGCGGAGGTTTCGCCTCATGGCCCGCACCGAACTCGAACGCGCGGTTCAACCGTCGCTCGTGGACCGGCTCACGGATCTCGCCCCGCGCGAGCGCCTCGATCCGATGGCCACGCGCGATGGCTCCGAGCGGGCGTATCGCGCCTCGGTGCAGCGCGACATCGAGTGGCTGCTCAACTCGCGGCGCACCATGTGGCCCGCGCCGCCCGGCCTCGACGAGGTGCACCGGTCCGCCTACGAATACGGCCTGGTGGACACCACCGCGCTCTTCGTGGGCAACCCGGAAGGACGGCGCACGCTGCAGGACGCCGTGGAGGACACGATCCGGCGCTTCGAACCGCGGCTGGCCAACGTGCGCGTCAAGCTCATCGATGCCGACCAGAAATCGGCGCCGCAGCTCCGCTTCGTGATCGAAGCGCTGCTGCGCATGGATCCGAATCCGGAACAGGTCGTCTTCGACACGGTGTTCGACACGGCCAGCGGCACGTACGAAGTCGAGGACACCGCCGGCGGCGGATCGTGACGGGAGTGAACCGTGCAGGATGATCTGCTGCAGTACTACGAGCGGGAACTCGCCTATCTGCGTCGCCTGGGGGCGCAGTTCGCGGAACGGTACCCCAAGGTGGCCTCGCGGCTCCAGCTCGAGCCGGCCAAGTGCGAGGATCCGCACGTGGAGCGGCTGCTCGAGGGGTTCGCGTTCCTCGCCGCGCGTGTGCACCATCGCATCGACGACGACATTCCCGAGCTCTCCGAGGCGTTTCTCGAAGTGCTCTATCCGCAGCACGTGCGGCCCGTACCCGCGCTCTCCATCGCCGAGCTGCAGCTCGATCCGCTGCAGGGGGCGATACCCAACGGCTTCTTCGTGGCGCGCGGCAGCGAACTGCGCACGCCGCCCGTGCAGGGCGTGCCCTGTCTCTTCCGCACCGCGTACGACACCACGCTCTGGCCGGTGAACATCACCGGCGTCCGCTGGACGGCGACGGACGGCGCCACCGGGCCGCGGCACGGCGACGCCGTGGGCGCCGTGCGCGTGGATCTCCGCGCGTTCGACGGCCTGCGTCTCGAGGAATGCGTGCTCGACCGGGTACGCCTGCACATCGCCGGCGACGCCGTGGTGAGCGACACGCTGTACGAGCTGCTGCTCAACAACTGCCTGCGCGTGGTGGTGCGCGATCCCGACCAGCCGTCGCGTCCTGCGGTGGAGCTGCCGGCGCACGCGGTGCACGCCGTCGGCTTCGACGAGGACCAGGGCCTGCTCCCCTATCCGGGACGCACCTTCGTGGGTCATCGCCTGCTGCAGGAGCTGTTCACGTTTCCGCAGAAGTTTTCATTCGTGGACATCACCGGCCTCGGCGAGGCGATGCGGGCCCTCGGCGCCGGCAGTCGCGCCGAACTGTCGTTCCTCATCAGCACGTTCGAACGCGGGGAACGCAGGCAGGCGCTGGAAACCGGGCTTTCGGCCACGTCCATCCGGCTCGGCTGCACGCCGGTGGTGAACCTGTTTCAGCAGAGCGCCGAGCCGATTCTGCTCTCCGAGCGCGTGTACGAGTACCCCATCATCGCCGAGACCCGACGCCGGCTCGAGGTGAACGTCTGGTCGGTGGAACACATCGCGCTCATCAGGCCGAACACCGACCGGCCGGTTCCCATGTCGCCGCTGTACGGATTCCGGCACGGCGGATCGCGCGGCGATGGGCGGCTCTTCTGGCACGCGGTGCGGCGGCCCAGCGGCTGGCGCACCGACGGCGGCACCGACGTGTTCCTCAGCTTCGCCGATCTCTCCGGCAACCTGCGCGTCCCCGACGCCGAGGTCGTCTCGCCCACGGTGCTGTGCAGCAACGGGGATCTGCCGAGCCGGCTCGCCTTCGGCAGCGACGACCGGTCCGATTTCGAGCTCACCGCCGGCGGACCGGTCAAACGCATCGTCTGTCTCGTGCGTCCCACGGCGCAGGTGCAGCCGGCGCTCGGCAAGGCGCTGCTCTGGCGGCTCATTTCGTCCATGTCGCTCAACCACCTCTCGCTGGTGGACGAGGGCGTATCCGCGCTCCGCGAGCTGCTCACGCTGCACAACACCGGCAACTCGCTCTCCGCGGAACGGCGGATCGAAGGGCTCGCCGGCGTCCGCAGCGTCCCGTCCTTCGCCCGGGTCGCGTCGGCGCACGGCGTGGCGTTCGCGCACGGGCGGCGGGTGGAGCTCGACTTCGACGAGGAGCAGTTCCCGAGCGGCGGTCTGTTCGTGTTCGCCAGTGTGCTGGAACGGTTCCTGGCGCTCTATGCGTCGATGAACAGCTTCACCCAGCTCGTGGCCACCTCGCGGCAGCGCCGGCGCCCCGTGCGCGAATGGGCGCCGCGGGCCGGCTGGAGAACGCTCGTATGACCGGCGTGACGGACGAACGGCCCGTGGTCACGGTCGACGGCGACGACACCCCGGCGGACACTGCCGTGGGAGGGACCACGGGGGGGGATATCGTGGCCCGGCGCGCCATGCGCCGGCTGCTGACCGAACGGCCGCGCGGCTTCGCGTTCTTTCGCGCCGTGCACGTGCTGTCGCGTCTCCATCCGGAGCGCAACCCGATCGGCGAATGGCACGATCCGGCCACGGAGATCGCGCGCTTCACCGTGCCGCCGTCGCTCGGCTTCCCGCCCACCGAGATCAACACGCTCGATCTCGGGGAGCTCGACGCCGGCCGGCCGGCCCGCATGGGCGTGCTGTTCTTCGGCCTCACCGGGCCGCAGGGCGTCATGCCGCACCCGTATACGCAGCACGTCGCGGATCGCGCGCGCGCGCGCGACACGGCGATGCGCGACTTTCTCGACCTGTTCCACCACCGCCTCATCTCGCTGTTCTACCGGGCGTGGGCGCGGAACCGGTTCGTGGAATCGGTCGAGACGGAGCGCCCCGACCGGCTGCGGGATCACCTGCTCGATCTCGTGGGCTTCGGCACACCGGGCGTGCAGGAGCGGACGGCGGTGCGGGACGACGTGCTCGCCTACTACGCCGGGCTGCTCGCCGCGCGTCCGCGGAGCGCCGCCGGTCTCGCCCAGCTCGTGGCCGACTACTTCGACGTCCGCGCCTCCGTGGAGCAGTTCGTGGGCGCCTGGCGCACCCTCGCCTCCACCGGCCGTTTCGAGGTGGGCGGGGACGACGACGACGGCCGCCTGGGCTTCGGCGTCGTGGGGGACGCGGTCTGGGATCCCCAGGCCCGGGTCCGGCTCCGCCTCGGCCCCCTCACCCGCCGCCAGTTCGACGATTTCCTCCCGGGCGGCAGCGCCCACGAAGCCCTCGCGGCACTGGCCCGACTCTACGCCGACGAGCAGGTTGGTGTGGAGGCGCAGCTCGTGCTCGCCCGCGAGGAGGTGCCCGGCGTCCGGCTGGGCTCCTCCGATATCCCCACCCTGGGCCTCGGCACGTGGCTGCGTGTCCGGCCCATGCAGCGCGATCCGGACGAGACCGTGCTGCTCCTCTGTTGATCCGTATCTGCTCGTCGCCCCGCTTCCGCATCCTTCCTTCCGTCCCACCAGTGGAGTAGTCCCATGTCGGTGAATCTTCGCGGCCTGATCGGGAAGTTGAACCCCGCCACGCGCGGTCACGTCGAGGCCGCCGCCGGCCTGTGCCTGTCGCGCACGCACTACGACGTCGAGATCGAGCACTTCCTCATGAAGGCGCTCGACAACGCCGACGGCGATGTCGCCGCCATCCTCAAGCATTACGGGGTGAACCGGTCGCGTCTCGCCGACGATCTCGCGCGCGGCCTCGACCGTCTCAAGAGCGGCAACGCGCGCACGCCGAGCCTGAGCCCGCAGCTCGTGAAGATGCTGCGCGAAGCGTGGATCCTCGGCTCCGTGGACTACGGCGCGCCGCGCGTGCGCACCGGCCACTGCCTGCTCGCGCTGCTCGCCAACGAGGAGCTCGCGCGCGTGGCGAACGACATCAGCAGCGAGTTCGGCAAGATGCCGCTCGACGCGCTGCGCAAGGATTTCGTGACCATCACCGCGCCGTCGTCGGAAGCGTCGGAAGAGATCGCGCTCGACAGCGGAAGCGGCGAGTCCGCCGCCGCGGCGGCCGCACCGGGGGCCAAGGCCGGCGGCCGCACGCCCAACCTCGACCAGTACACCGTCGATCTCACCGAGAACGCGCGCAAGGGGAAGATCGATCCCGTGCTCGGCCGCGACTTCGAGGTGCGGCAGGTCGTGGACATCCTCACGCGGCGGCGCCAGAACAATCCCATCCTCGTGGGCGAGGCCGGCGTGGGCAAGACGGCCGTGGTGGAAGGCTTCGCGCTGCGCATCGTCGAAGGCGACGTGCCGCCCCCGCTCAAGAACGTGTCGCTCCGCTCGCTCGATCTCGCCATGCTGCAGGCCGGCGCCGGCGTCAAGGGCGAGTTCGAGAACCGGCTCAAGGGGCTCATCGCCGAAGTGAAGGCGTCGCCCACGCCGATCATCCTGTTCATCGACGAAGCGCACACCATGATCGGCGCCGGCGGCCAGGCCGGACAGAACGACGCCGCGAACCTGCTCAAGCCCGCGCTCGCGCGCGGCGAGTTGCGCACGATCGCCGCCACCACGTGGAGCGAGTACAAGAAGTTCTTCGAGAAGGATCCCGCGCTCTCGCGGCGTTTCCAGGTGGTGAAGGTGGACGAACCCACCGAAGACGTCTGCCTGCTCATGCTGCGCTCCGTGGTGCCCGCGCTCGAGAAGCACCACAAGGTGCGCATCCTCGACAACGGCGTGGACGCGGCCGTGCGGCTGTCGCACCGCTATCTCCCCGACCGGCAGCTCCCCGACAAGGCCGTGAGCGTGCTCGACACCGCCTGCGCGCGCCTCGCGCTCGGCCAGAGCGCGACGCCCGGCCCGGTGGAGGATCTCCGCCGTCAGATCAACGACTTCGACGTGCAGAGCCGCGTGCTCCTGCGCGAACAGGCCGCCGGCGCCGATCACTCGGAACGGCTGGCCGCCATCGCCGCCTCGCGCGAGAACGTGCAGCAGCGGCTCGCGGAGTTCGAAGGCCGCTGGGAGCAGGAGCGCGCGCTCGTGGACACGATCCGCGGACTCCGCGAGCAGCTCGAGTCGAGCGCCGAGGGGAGTGACGACGTGGACCGCGGCGCCCTGCGCGAGGAGCTCACGGGCAAGAACACCGAGCTCGAGGTGCTGCAGGGCGAAACGCCGCTCGTGCGCGTGTGCGTGGACGCGTCGATCGTGGGCGAGGTGATCTCCGGCTGGACCGGCATTCCCGTGGGCAAGATGCTGCGCGACGAACTCGGCACCATGCTGCGTCTCGAGGAGTATCTCGGCGGCCGCGTGATCGGCCAGGCGCACGCGCTCGAGCAGCTCTCGCGCCGCATCCGCACCTCCAAGGCCGGCATCGAGGATCCCCACAAGCCCAAGGGCGTGTTCATGCTCGTGGGACCGTCGGGCGTGGGCAAGACGGAAACCGCGATCACGCTCGCCGACCTGCTCTACGGCGGCGACCGGAACCTGATCACGATCAACATGTCGGAGTTCCAGGAATCGCACACCGTGTCCACGCTCAAGGGCTCCCCGCCGGGATACGTGGGCTACGGCGAGGGCGGCGTGCTCACCGAGGCCGTGCGCCGGCGTCCGTACAGCGTGGTGCTGCTCGACGAGGTGGAGAAGGCGCACCCCGACGTGCTGGAGCTCTTCTTCCAGGTGTTCGACAAGGGCGTCATGGACGATGGCGAGGGCCGGCAGATCGACTTCCGGAACACCATCATCCTGCTCACCACGAACGCCGGCACCGACACCATCATGAAGCTGACGGCGGATCCGGACACCATGCCGTTCGCGGACGCGCTCGCCAAGGCGCTCAAGCCCGAGCTCGACGGCGTGTTCAAGCCCGCGTTCCTCGGCCGCATGGTCATCATTCCCTACTATCCCGTGCGGGACGAGGCGCTCAAGCAGATCGTCCGGCTCAAGCTCGGCAAGATCGAGCGGCGGCTGCGCGAGACGCACCGGGTGGAGCTGCGACACGACGAAACGCTCGTGGAGCAGATCGCCGCGCGCTGCACCGAAGTGGAAAGCGGCGCCCGCAACGTCGACAACATCCTCACGAACACCCTGCTGCCGGAAGTATCGCGTCTGCTCCTCGCCTCCATGGCCGAGGGTCAGAAGCCCGTCGCGCTGCACGTGCTCGTGGACGAGAACGGCGAGCTGCGCTACGATGCCCTGCTCGATGAACCTGCGATGAGCGAGGCGGCGGTCGCGTAAGCGCGCCGCCCCGTTCCCGCCCCCACGCGTCACCGGAGCGCGCCATGCCCCCCACCTATACCCAGGACGGACGACCGTTCCGGCTCGAAACGCCGCTCGGCAAGGACGTGCTGCTGCTCGTCCGCTGGTACGGCGAGGAACGGGTGTCCCAGCTCTACCAGTTCACGGTGGAGGCGTGGAGCACCGATCCCGACATCGACGTCAAGAAGCTGCTGCTGCAGCCCGTCTCCCTCAAGGTGCGGCTGCCGGGCGGTCAATGGCGGACGATCGGCGGGATCGTGAAGCGCTTCGTGAACGCCGGCACCACGCCCTACGACCTCACCGCGTACCATCTCGACATCGTGCCGCCGCACTGGATGCTCACCATCGGCCGCACGTTCGAGATCTTCCAGGAACGGCCCGTGCCGGCGATCCTGGACAAGGTGCTGGCCGGCTACGACTTCAAGAAGGAACTCAGCGACAACTACAACAAGCGGCAGTACTGCTTCCAGTACCGCGAGAGCAAGTGGGCGTTCGCGTCGCGGCTCATGGAGCAGGAAGGCATCTGGTACAAGTTCGACCATACCGCGTCCCCGCCCGTGCTCGTCATGGCGAGCGCGAACTCCACGGCGCGCACGGAATGGGGACTCTCCGATCTCGTCGCCAGCCGTGTCGGTGACGACGAGGAGCGCGTGCTCGAATCGCACGTCGAGCACGTGCCGTACGTGGGCAAGACCGAAACGCGCACGTACAGCGAGTTCCTCATCCAGAAGAACCTCAAGGAGGAAGCCGCGGCCGTGGGCGGCGCCGGACGCTTCAAGGCGCCCGCGTCGCTGGTGGACTACGTGTTCGACCAGCAGCTCGCGTCGCATCGCCAGGCCGTCACGCCCGGCGGCAGCGATCAGAACGACGACATGCAGAAGATCTTCCCGGAGAACACGCGCAATGCGCGCATCCGGCAGGAAGTGGAGGAGACGAAGAGTCTCCGGCTCTTCGGAACCTCCACGCACCACGGGCTCACCGCCGGCGCCAAGGTGAACGTCACGCGGCACCAGACCGGCTCGGTGAACCGGGCGTGGATGGTGCTCTCCGTGCGCCACCGCGGCGACAACGGCGGCTATCTCGGCGGCGACGAGTCCGGCGCCGAGTACGAGAACGACTTCGAGGCGCTGCCGCACGACGTGCCGTTCCGTCCGGCACGTGCCACGCCGTGGCCGCGCGTGGCCGGCACGCACGTGGGCGTGGTGGTGGGACCGGCCGGCGAGGAGATCTACCCCGACAAGTACGGCCGCGTCCACGTCTGCTTCCGCTTCCACGACGACTACGAGGCCGATCTCGAGCACTCCTGCTGGATCCGCATGGCGCAGGTGTTCGCAGGCCCCATGTACGGCTCCGTGTTCCTGCCCCGCATCGGACACGAAGTGCTCGTGGATTTCCTCGACGGCAATCCCGACAATCCCGTCATCGTGGGACAGCTCTACAGCGACCACAACATGCCGCCGTGGCCGCTCCCCGACAACAAGACGCAGTCGGGCTTCCGCACGCGCAGCACCCTCAAGGGCGGCAGCGACGAGCACAACGAGCTGCGCTTCGAGGACAAGAAGGGCGAGGAGCAGATCTGGAAGCAGGCCCAGAAGGACCTCGACACGCTCGTGAAGAACAACGAGACGCGCGAGGTCCGGAACGATCGGACCACGATCATCGTGCAGCACGACACGCGCACGGTGAAGAAGGGGAAGGACACCCACACGATCGAGAAGGACGATCAGATCAACACGGTGTCCAAGGGGAACCAGACGAACGAGGTCACCGTCGGCAGCCAGACGGTCAAGATCGGGCAGGATCAGAAGACCACGATCGGCAACGACCAGTCCACCACCATCACCAACGACCAGTCGTTCAAGGTGGACGGCAAGCGCTCGGCCAAGGTGAAGAAGGACGTCGAGCTGGAGGTCACGGAGGGGAATCAGACCACCACGGTGAAGCAGGGCGACATCACGATCAAGGCGTCCCTGGGGAAGATCACCGTGGAGGCCATGCAGAGCATCGAGCTCAAGGTGGGCTCCAACAGCATCAAGATCGATCAGAGCGGCGTCACCGTGAAGGGCACCATGGTCAAGGTCGAAGGCGCGGCCATGCTCGAGGCGAAGGCGCCGATGACGACAGTGAAGGGCGACGGCATGCTGACGTTGAAGGGCGGCATCACCATGATCAACTGACCGGAGCGCACCGATGACCGACAGCCAGCCTGTGGGCCTGACGCCGGTGCAGTGGATCGCCGCGCGCGCCACGCTGCCCGACGACATGCGACCGATGGTGGACGGAGCCGCCGACCCGGGGATGCTCGTGGACGCGCTCCTCGCCGACGGCAAGGGACCCGAAGCCGTGCGCTGCGTGGCCGGCGCCCTTCCCGCGCGCGAAGGCGTGTGGTGGGCGTGGGTGTCCGCGCGGCACACGGCGCAGACCGTGCACGGCGATGCCGTGCCGCCGCTCGTGCGCGCCGCGCTCGACGCAGTGGAGCAGTGGATCAACGGCCCCGGCGATGACGCCAGGCGCGCGGCCTGGGCGGCCGGTGATGCGGCCGGTGTCGGCACGCCCGTCGGCGCCGCGGCCGCGGCCGCGTTCCTGAGCGGCGGCAGCATCGCGCCCGCGGGCACGCCCAACATGCCGCCCCCGCCGGGCGTCTCCGGCACGCTCGTCAGCACCGCCGTGATCCTCGCCGTGGCCACGGCGCCCCCCGAGTCCATGCCCGCGCTCTACGATGCGTACGTGCGGCAGGGGCTCGCCGTCATCACGCAGCTCGGCGGGTGGGACGTGGCCATCGCGAAGACGTGGCAGGCGCTCGACGCGCAGCAGCGCGATCATGCCCGGATCAGCGCGCCGGCCGAAACGCCGGGCGCCGGCGCACCGGCCGGTGCGGCACCGGGAGTCGTCGCATGAGCATGCCCGCCGCGCGCCTCACCGACATGCACGTGTGTCCCATGGTCACGCCGGGCGTGCCGCCGATTCCGCACGTGGGCGGGCCGATCGTGTCGCCCGGCGGCCCCACGGTGCTGATCTGCAGCCTGCCGTCCGCCACGATCGGCAGCATGTGCGTGTGCGTGGGGCCGCCGGACACCGTGGTGAAGGGATCGGCCACGGTGCTCATCTGTTCCAAGCCCGCCGCGCGCATCGGCGACAACACGGCGCACGGCGGAGTCATCGTGGCCGGTGCCCCCACGGTGCTGGTCGGAGGGTAGGGGGAGACGACGGGGAGCCCGCTCGAGCCCGCTCCTACCGTCGTCCGCCCGCGCCGTCCACGGACACCACGCGGTCCGCGCCGTCGTCGTTCGTCAGCACGCCCAAGAGCCGGCCGGCGCGCGCCTCGTGCACCCGGAGCGCCGACGGCACCGTGAGCGACCGCACGAGCGTGCCCGACCGGTCGAGCACGTCCCAGCGCGTGTCGGTGGCGCCGGACGCGTTCCGCACGAACACGGCGCCGTCGTCATCGCAGAAGAGACCGTCGAGCAGCGGCACACGATCCGGCTTCACGGCCAGTCGTTCGGTCATCTCCGCCCGTACCGACGGCGGCGCGCGGGATGTCGTGCGTTCGAGCCAGTCACGGCTCACCGCTTCGTGCTCCGCGTTCGACATCACGCGCGGCGGAGCGCCGTCGCGCCGGATCTCCTGCACCAGCGCGCCGTCCACGTACCGCTCGATCCGCCACGTCTCCGATGACGCGGCGACCACCGACCCGTCGCCGCATGCGTCCCACAGCCGGCGGCGATCCCACGGCAGCCGGGAGCGGAACATGCCTTCGCCCCCGATCTCCGAGATCGCGGGTTCGGGAAAATGCGCGGTGGAATCGCGCCAGGCGCTGTCACCCGGCGTCAATCGCACGATCCCCGCCTGCACGATGTCGCCGTACGCCGCCGCTGCCGGCAGCACCAGCGCATGCAGCCGTCCATCGCGGAGACGCATCTCGTGCATGTGCCTGGGCATCATGGCCATGAACTCGGCCACGCTGTCGCGCGTGGAGAACCGGATCAGACGGAGACGCGCGATATCGAACGCCCACACCTGGTCCGCGGTCGCGGCGCTGATCGTGATCGGCGCCATGAGTTCACCGGGCCCTGCGCCGCGCCCCGCCATCGGCCGGCGCACACCGGCGTCGTCGATGCGTTCGAGCTGGCCGCGATCCACCACGAACGTGCTGCCGCCGGCGAACGACACGGTCTGCACGGCGATGAACTCGCACGGCGCCGAAGCGCCGCCGTCCGCGGCGCACGACAGGGTGTCGATGCGCGCCGCGGACGGCACGACCGCCGCATAGGCGGCTTCGGTGATCGAGGGCCCGCCCGCGCCGGACGTGGCGCGATCACACGATGCGAGCAGCAGCGCGAGCGGAAAAATCCGGACGACGGGGGATGGACGCATGGGGCGCTATTGTAGCGCCCCGGAACTCACGGTGCAATCGTGTAGTTGAACGTCACGTCGATGTCGGTATCGCCCGTGCACGACGTGGCCTGCGCCTGCTTCGGCCCGTCGTCGTAGTGGCAGAGCACCACGCGCAGCGTGCCCGTTCCCGGTGTCGCGCCCGCAACGGCCGTGAACGCGAGGCCGAGCGGCCGCCCCTGGCCGTCCACGTCCGTGGTGGTGACGGTCAGTCCGCCGCCCGTCACGGTGTAGAAGACGCGGTGCTCGTTCGCCTCCTCCTCGACTTCCTCGGTGATGTTCTCCGGCGGGGTCACGAGACGGTTCTCGAACCGGATGGCGCCGCTGAACGTGACGCCCGCCGCGAACGTGAGTGCGCCCGACTGCGCCGACGGCGGCTGCGGTCCGTTGCCGTCGGGATCGTCGATGTACGACACGATCGGCGCGCCGCCGCCAGACGGCGTCAGCGTGAGCGTCACGCGCGAAATGAGCTCGACTTCACCGCCGGGCGCGGTGACCGAATCGCCGCAGCCGGCGATTACCAGCATCGTGCAGAATCCCGCGGCGAAGCGTGTGGCAGTACGGGGCATCATGAGCATCTCCTTGCAGTATCGTGCAGCATCACGAGGGAATGACGCGGAACCGCGCGACGCCCTCGTCGTCACGCCCGCAGGTCTCCGGGCGCACCGGTGCTCCGGTGCGCCGCGCAGCAGTTTTTTTCTGTGTCCGTCCATCACGCCGGCCGGTCATCCGAACGGCACCCGCAGGCGCATCACGATGTCGCGTCCGGCGTCGTCCACGAACAGCCGATACCGACTCAGATAGTCGCGGTAGCGCGTATCGAGCAGGTTGGTCACCGACAGCGACACGTCCACGCGCCGGCCCATGAGCCCGACGCCCGTGCTGCCGAGCTCCGCCTGGAGCAGCGTGTAGCCGCGCGTGGGAAGCGTATAGATCGTGCCGTCGGGCACGCCGTCCTGTGTGCGCACGAGCAGCGTGCCGAGTCCGGCGTGCCATGCACCGGTCCGGGCGCCCTGTCCCGTCACGCGCGCCTGCACGAGCGCGCGATCGGCCGGCATGTCGAAGAGCGGAGCGCCGGTGGCGCTCACCGTGCCGCGCACGGCGTTCGCCGTGGCCTGGAGCTCGAGCCACGACCGCGCGCTCCACGTGCCCGCGAACTCCACGCCGCGGAGCCGCGCGTCGGTCTGCGCATAGTTGTACGCGGGGAACGCGCCGCGGATGGTGATCACCGGATCGCGCGGCCGCAGTTGAATGAAGTCGCGGATGGTGTTGTCGTACGCCGCCGCGTCGATCGACAGCGTGCGTCCCGCATAGCGCACGCCGGCTTCCACGCCGAGCGATCGTTCGGCAGAGAGGGATGCGTCGCCGAGCTCATATTGCGCCGTGCCGTGATGCACGCCCTGCGCGTAGCGTTCGTTCACGGTGGGCGGACGCCACGCGCGCGCCACGCGCAGCGACGCGTTCCATCCGTCCGTGAGCCGGTACGCGCCGCCGATCGACCCCGAGAACCCGCCCCACGACTGCGAACCGGCCGGACTGTCGATTCCCGCGTCGGCGTAGGCGATCGTGGTCTGCGCGATGCGATCCGCGCGCGCTCCGCCCGTGATCGAAAGCCGTCCCGCGTTCCATTCCTCCTGCGCGTACACCGCGCCCTGCTGCAGGTCGAAGCCGGGAATGAGAAAGCCCTTGCCGAGCGTCTGGTTGCCCTGCACGAGCCCGCTCACGCCCACCGTGCCGAGCAGGCCGTGCCACGGCGCATGCTTCCAGCGTACGTCGAGCGCGTTGGTGAACAGCCGCAGGTTGAACGCCGGTTCGCTGCGGAAACGCAGCGGCCCGTGATTGTCGTACTCGCGGCGGTGATTGTACTGAAAGCCGTACACGACCTCGAGCTCGCTCGCGTCGGCGAGCGCAAACGTGGTGCGCAACCGCGCGGTGGTGTGCGACACGCGCTGGTTGGGCCGTCCGATGGCGTACGTGAAGCTGGAATCGGACGGCGCGCTGTTCATCGCGCGTTCGAGATCGTCGAAGTTGCCGGCGTGCGCCTGGCGCAGCACGCCGAGCTCGGTGCTGAAACGGCTCACGAGCAGTTCGCTCGTGCCCCAGGCACGCTGCACGCCGAGCGTGGCGCTGCCGTTGAGCTCGCGGAATCCGGTGTTGGACAGGAAGTAGTCCGGCGCGGCGCCGTTGCCGGCCGCGCGTGTCGTAAGGCGGAGCCGATAACCCGCAGGGCCCACGCCCGGGAGCGGCAGCCCGCCGCCCTGCACACCGATCGACAGTGCGCCCTGCCGGCTGTTCGTGAACCCGTTGAACGCGATGTCGCCGCGGAACGCGCCGTTGTCCGGAACGGGCGCGTGATCCACGCGCACCACGCCGCCGAGCGCGTCGGGGCCGTAGAGCACCGTGGCCGCGCCGCGCACCACGGTCACCGCGTCGGCATCGAAGCTGTCGAGGTTGGGCGCGTGTTCCGTGCCCCACTGCTGGTCTTCCTGACGAAGCCCGGCGTTGAGCACGAGCACGCGCTGCGAGTTGAGGCCGCGGATCACCGGCTTCGCAATGCTCGGCCCGAACTGGATCACCGACACGCCCGGCAGGTTCTTGATCGTTTCGCCGAGCGTCTGTCCGCGGCTGGCGGCGAGCGCCGACGCATCGAGCGTGCTCAGCGCGGCCACGCGCGCGAGTGCATCGGCGAGCGTGTCGGCGGTGACCGCGACCTGTTGCAGCGTGACCGTGCTGACCGCGAGCCGCACCTTGAGCAGCACGTCGTCCGCGTCGAGATCGACCCAACGCTCCGCCGGCGCGTAGCCGAGCAGGCGCACGCGGAGCTGCACACGCCGCGCCGGCAGGTCGTGGAAGTCGAAGTGGCCATGCTCGTCGCTGCGGGTGCGCCGGACGCTCGCCGCGCCGTTGGCCCACTCCACCGACACCTCGGCGCCGCGCAGCGGCCGGCCGTTCGCGGAATCCTCGAGGATGCCGTGCAGATGCCGCCGGGTCTGGGCGGCCGCATCCCCCGGCACCACCAGGGCGAACAGGGCAACGACGGTGAGAACGAGCAGCCGGACGGGCACGGACGGGAGGGCGGAGAGGAGGACTCAGGGCAACCGACAGAAAGATAATGATAAGCCACGATCATTACCAGTCTCCCTCACGGGCCGTCCGGAGGCGTTTCGGGTCACGCGGGTGAAACGTCCTGCCCCTTCGCGGGGGTAGTGCAGGTGACGGCCGGGCGTCATCCGGCTATCGTCCCTCAGCCCGTTTCCCGCTCCCCTCCCGGATGCTGCTGATCCTGCTCCTCGCCCTGCTCGCCGGCGCCGCCATGACCGGTGCTTGGTATGGCCGTCTTCAGGAGCGCGCCTGGTGGACGCGCCGGCTCATCGAGCGCGGGATCAATCCCAATACGCTCACCACGCGCGGGGCCGGCATGCCTCGTGAGCCCCTGGATCCGCTGGACGCGGACACCGACGCCATGCGCGAAGCCATGGACGACATGGCGCGCGAGGTCGAGCGGCTCGCCGAGGGGCAGCGGTTCCTGACCAGGGTGCTTACGGAAAAGCGGGCGCTCGCCGAGGGGAATGACGACGCGCCGGCGGCTAGCGGGACCGAGCCTCCAGCGCCTCCCGGATCCGGGCCACCGTCGCCGCCGGGTCCGCCACCTCCACGATGATTTCGTCGTAGGCCGCGTCCGGGCCGCACTGGATCACGATCGCCTGCTCCGGATGCCGCACGGTCCAGAAATCCGGGCGGAAGTCGGCCTGGTAGTAGGTGCCGGCCGTGTACACGGCGGGGATGTGCGTGCCGGGTACCTTGAGCCCCGGGAAGAGAATGCGCGTGGCGCGTTCGGGGTCGTGTCGTACCGATTCGATGTCGACCAGTGGCACGCGCAGCGTGGATTTGAAGGCCCACAGTTTGTGCATGCCCTGGACGTCAACGGTGAGTACGTCGTCGGCGATGGTGATGTCGACCATGGGGTGGGGTTGCGGTGAAATGGGGCAGCGCAGCAGCGGATGTCGGTTTGCGGGAGCTCGGAGCGGCTGGTTGGCGGTGGAGCGGGATCGGTCGCACGAGGTCGCTCCACCGCCATTCTACGCCGCATCCCGCCCGCCCGCCTTGCCCCCCGCATGCGCCCAGAGCGCGCGCTCCACGTCCACCGGCGTCCACGGTTCGCCGAGCTGCGCCGCCCGCTCCCGCAGCGCCTCGGCGTAGCGCGCGTAGTACCCGAGCGTGAACGCGGTCGGCCCGAGCCCCGGCACCTGCGCCGCCACGAGCTCGTCGAAGAACGGATACGTGGCCGGCGCGAACGCCGCCATCACCGCCGAGGCCGTGGCCGGTCCCACACCGGCGAGCGTGGCAAGCATCGCGATCGGCCTGGTGGGATGAGGAGCGAGCGCGAGTGCGTCCCGGCTCACGGTGTGCACGTCGGATTCGGCGTTGCCGCGCACGAGCACGAGATTGCGCGCGCGCCACACGCCGCGTGCCATCTTCCATTCCGTGAGCCGCACGAGCTCGCCGTGCGTGACGTGCGGCGACGCACGTTCGGCGATGTGCGTCGGGAGTTCGATGCGGTACCACGCGTCGTGCGCCGCGAGCGACGACACGCCCTGCGTCGCGATCACCGCCTCGTAGCGGTCGAGCGCGGCGCGCCAGGCAGCGGGGCCGCTGACGGGCCAGAGGGGTGATGCGGACATCCTCGATCTCCGGCAATGGTGTCAGGAATTGCTCAACCGTAGAGTACATACGACTCCTCCCCTCGGACGACCCGCTCCTCGAGGATCACCGGCATGCGTCGCGGCATCCGCAACCGACTCGCCCTTCTGGCCGCCATGGTCCTGTTCGGCCCCCGCTCGCGACCGTAGGCGCGCGTGGCTGGCAGCAGGCGCGCCTCGCCTCGCGGGCCGTTCCTCTGGTACTGGCCGAGCGAACGCCTGCTGTGACTGATCGGGGTGTGAAACGAGGAGCGAAACGCACGCATAATACTCTTGACAAAAATACTATTATCAATAATACTAAATAACACGATATAATTATCACCAGCCGCCACTCCCGGCCATGGACTCCATCGAGAGCCCCTCCCCTCTCGAGCGCTTCGTCGCCAGCGGCACCGGCCGCAACACCCTCGCCCTCGTGTATGGGCGCCGCCGCATCGGCAAATCGACGCTGCTCGCATCGCTGACGCGGGCCCGCCGCGGATTCTACTGGGAAGCGACTCGATCCGAATCCCCGATCCTCCTCGCCCGGCTCGGCGAGGCGCTCGGCGCCCATCTCGGCGTCGGACCTCTCGCCCTGGCAAACTGGGAGGACGCCCTGACCCGTCTCCTCCAGTTGGGCACGACGGACAGCATACCGGTCGTGCTCGACGAGTTCGGCTATCTGCTGGAGGCGGAGCCGGGGATCGACTCGATGATCGCCACGCTCCTTGGCCCTTCGCGCCGGAGTACCCAGGGGCGCACCCGCCTCATTCTCTGCGGCTCGGCCATCGCGCTGATGCGCGCGCTCACCAGCGGTCAGGCGCCGCTTCGGGGGCGGGCCGGACTCGAACTCGTGATGCACCCGTTCGACTATCGAAAGGCGGCAACGCTGCTCGCCAATGCATCCGATCTCACGCTGGCCGCACGCGTCTTCGCCGTGATCGGGGGCGTCGTGGGATATGCCACCGACATGATCGACGATGATCTGCCTCGCGACCTCGACGACTTCCCCCGGTGGGTCGCGGAACGCGTGCTGTCTCCCGCGGCCACGCTTCATCACGAGGCGACCACTCTGCTCGCGGAAGATCCGACACTCGCCGCCGCGAACCAGACGCTCCATCACAGCATCCTGGGCGTGATCGCGAACGGGGCGGTCACCGCGGGAACCATCGCGAACCAGCTCCGCCGACAGGTATCGAATCTCGACCCGGCGCTCAAGCGTCTCGTCGCCACCGGTTTCGTGATGCGCCACGAGGATCCCGTGCGTGGGCGCCGGCCCGTCTACGCGCTCGCCGACCCGTTCCTCCAGTTCCATTATGCCGTGCTCGAGCCGCACGCCACCGTTCTTCGGGACCGCAATCCGGGAGCGACGTGGGAGCGCCGGCTCTCCACGGTATTCGACGCGCGTGTCCGCGGCCCCGTGTTCGAGGAGCAGGCGCGCACCTGGGTGCGACGATTCGCGGCACCGGAAACCCTGGGCGACGAACCGGACGCCATCGGTCCGTCCGCGGTCGGCATCAGCGGAACCGAGTACCAGCTCGATGTCGTGGCGGCCGTGGACCGGGGCGCCACCGAACCCGCGGCCCGTACCGTGCTCGCCATCGGAGAGGCGAAGTCGGGCGAGACCGTCGGCGAAGGACACCTGCGTCATCTCGAACGGGCACGAGCGGCACTCGGCCCGAATGCCGCGAGCGCAAGACTGCTCCTGTTCGCCCCCGCATTCACGAACGCGCTCGAGCGGCTCGCCGCGATGCGCTCCGACGTGGAACTGGTGGATCTCGAGCGACTCTATCACGGGGAATGAGGGCTGCCGCCCCAAGCGGGGTGCCGTTCGCGTAAGTCGTTGATTTCTTCGAGTGGCCAGGGACGGAATCGAACCGCCCACACGAGGAGCGGATGGCATGCCGTGATGATACGAAACTTTCTTCCCGAGCGCGCGTTGAGAGGCTGATCGACGTGCGCGCTGCGTACCATGCGTCCGCGGCTCTCGGTTGCCCCGGTGTCCCCACTCCTCGCGCCAATGACGAAACTCTCGTTCCTTCCATTGCTCTGCTTCGCTGTAGCCGTTACGGCCGCACCCGACATCGCGGCCCAGGAGCAGCCGGCACCGGCCTGGTCCGCGGCACTCGATTCCCTCGTGAGGACGGAGCTGGCACGCACGGGGACGCCGGGCGCGCAGGTGGCCGTCGCACTCGATGGCCGGGTCGTCTACTCGAAAGGTTACGGCGTTGCCGATATCGAGACCGGCCGCGCGGTCACCGAGCGCACGCTGTTCCGCGTGGGCTCGGTGACCAAGATGGTCACGGCCGCGGCGCTCGCGGAGATGGCCGCGCAGGGAACGGTCGACCTCCAGGCACCGGTTGGGCGGTACGTGCCGGAGCTCGCGGGCCGGCGGGTTGCCGACGTCACCACCCATCAACTGCTCACGCATTCCGCCGGCTGGCTCGACAACGCCACCGCCTACGGCCGCATGGGTGAGGCCGCCCTCGGTGAGGTCTTCCGCGACATCGGCGATACGCTGTTCTTCACCACACCCGGCCGTGTGATCTCCTATTCGAATCCCGGCTACTCGATGGCAGGATATGTCGCCGAAGTGGCGGGCAAGGCGCGGTTTGCCGATGTGGTCGACCGGCTCGTGACCGGAAAACTCGGCATGGAGCGCGCCACGTTCCGTCCGCTCGAAGCGCTCACGCACGATTTTTCGCAGGGACACATCGTCACGGGTACGAATCCGCCGGCCATCGTGCGTCCCTTCACGGAGAACACGGCCCAGTGGGCCGCGGGTTTCCTGTTCGCGAGCGCCGGCGAGTTCGCACGGTTCACCATCGCCCTCATGGACCGCGGCCGGCTCGATGGCGCGCCGGTGCTTTCTCCCGAAGCCGTCACGATGATGACCACCGGTCACATCGCGATCCCGGGCGGCGATGATCACTACGGGTACGGTCTGCGTGTCGGCATGCGGGGCGGTCAGCGCGTCTGGCAGCACGGTGGCAGCATCAACGGGTTCGATGCCGAGGTCACCATGTTCCCCGATCGCCGGCTCGCCGTACTGGTGTTCGACAATCGGGGCGGCGAATCCATGCCCGGCATCATCGATTTCGTGGCCCGGCATGCCGGCGGCATCGACCGGCCGGCGGCGGCCGCCGCCCCCACGGAACTCCGCCCCGACGCCGCGGCCCGCGCCCTCATCGCCGGCCGGTTTGCCCATGGACCAATGCGCGTCGAGATCGCGCTGTCCGGTGATTCCCTCGTGTTCAAACAGGGAAACGGCACGGCGCCGATACGGATACTGAGCGACGACCGCGCCGTGATCACGGTGCCGAACGGCACCACGCAGACCGTGCTGCTCGTGCGCGGTACCGACGGTCGCGTGGAGTACCTGCACCGGGGGTTGCGGGCGCTGGCCAGGCAGTAAAGGGGAGTGTCCGGGACGGTCCGTCCCCGTTGCATCCCGTCTCGCCCCGGCCGCCGTGACGATCGCACCGGAACCGTGGTCTCCCGCATCGGCCGCCGTATACTTCCCGCATGCACACTTCGTCGTTCATCCCGCTCCTCGCCGCGGTGCTCTGCATCGCCCTGCCGGTCGATGTCGTGCTCGCACAGCAGACCGCCGGCGGGACGGCGGCCGGAGCCGCGTCCGTCCCGCCGGCCCCGGCTGCGAATCCGGCCGATGTGGCCTCCCTCGACGCCATCGTCTGCGCGCTGTACGCCTCCATTTCCGGGCCCAAGGGAGCGCCGCGGGATTTCGACCGCCTGCGTTCGCTCATGGCGCCCAACGCCCGGTTCATCCCCACGGGCCGCGGCCAGGATGGCACGGCACGTCTCAGGAACTGGAGTGTCGAGGAGTACATCACCGCCGCCGGCCCGGGACTGATGGCCAACGGATTCTTCGAAACCGAGATCGGCCGCGCCACGACGTCGTTCGGAAACGTGTGGCACATCATGAGCGCCTACGACTCGCGGTATACGCTGGAAGACGCCACCCCCTTCCAGCGCGGGGTCAACAGCATGCAATTGTTCAATGCCGGCAATCGCTGGTACGTGGTGTCGGTGATGTGGGACGCCGAACGACCGGATCTGCCCGTTCCGTCCACGTTGCTCGACGCGCGCCCGACCCCGTGTAGCCGCTGACCGGTCCGTTCGACGCGGGGGCGTCAGATCCGGCCGGCGCGCTCGGGCTCCGGAACGGCCCCTCGCGCCACCACCATGTGGACTTCGAGTTCGCCGGCGAAGTGGCTCCACGAATTCGCGATCCGCTGCACCAGGCTCGCCGTCACCTGATGGCCCCGGGCGATGAGCAGCACGCCGTTGTGTGCCACGACATCGCGGGCAAAGTGCATGCCCTCGGAGACGTCGGCTAGCGGCATGATCCGGATCCGGCCGTCAGGATCACGAACCGGTCGGTCGTGCCCCTGCCTCGGAGCCGGCGCGAGCGTCTCCTGTGCGGCGACCGTGAGGCCGGTGACCGGTTTCGGTGCAGCATCGATTCGTCGCACGGGCAGTCCGAAGAGCCGCCACAGCGCGTTCAGCACCGCCGGATCGTGCGTTCCCTCCGCCGCGAGACGATCCACGGCCGTTTCCGCGGGCAGGCCGCTGCTCTCCATGGCGTCGAAGGCCAGAATGGTGCGCAGCGCATCGGCCGAGCGACGTCCCTCTTCATCGTCCGCCACCGCGGCCGACCGGTCGTACTGGAGACGGAGAATCATGCGCACCGGCTCGAAGCGCGGAATGCGGGACACCAGCTGCTCGGCGAATGGCAGCAGCTGATCGAGCAGGGCATGATCCTGCGGCGTCAACGCTTCGCCGCGCCTCGATCGGGCGGTCGTCGTCTCCGGCACGATGATGTACCCCACCTGCGACAACTGCGCGGCGACCGCGAGGCTCCACCGGTTCGCCAGCCCCAGTCCGATCGCGGCCGCCTCGGCATAGCGCTTGAGACGGGTCGCACGTCCGAAGGATTCCGGCTTCGTGATCGCCAGGAGATCGATCAGCGCGCCGACGCTCGCCGTCAGTGTTTCTTCCAGCAGCACCCGTTGCGCGGTCACGAGCCTGACGTGACCCCATTTTCTGATCCAAGGCTGCTGTTAGCCGTTGGTTGATCAGG
>CAZUKU010000002.1:0-239201 GCA_964621045.1 uncultured Gemmatimonas sp. | reverse complement strand
ACCAGCACGTGTAACCCACTCACCCTGCCTCACACACAGAAAAACGGATAGGCCCTCGCGACTCGCGACTATCGACCCGCCGCTTGCGACCTCGTACGGGCGATCCCGCTCCTCCAACGACACTTCGCGAAAAGCCTCCTCACCCCATCAGCCGCTGCTCCGCCACCCCGATCACATTCCCCTCCGGATCCCGGCAGAAACACATCCAGATCTCGTGCGTGGCCGTCTTCCCCACCAGATGCGGCGCATCCTCGAACCGCACCCCGCGCGCCGACAGCGCCTCGTACGCCGCGGAGCAATCCGGCACATCGAAATACAGAACCGAATTCCGATGATCGAACTCCGGTGCTTCGGGACGCGACAGCATGAGCCGCACTCCCCCCGCGTCGAAGAACGCCATCCCGCCCGCCTCGAACAGCAGCGGCAGCCCGAGCTGGTCCCGATAGAACGGAATCGCCCGCGCGACATCGCGCTGCACCAGCGCGATCTGCTGCAGCCTGCCCAGCCGGATCTCCTCCATGCCCGCCTCCTCGTTGCAGTGGACCAGACTTGCCGATCGTTAGCATTCCTAAGTATTATTCGGAATGTGCCCACGCTCCGCAAGGCCGCGCCGCGCGAGCGCGCCCGACCCGGCCGCCGAGCCGCTCCACCGCGCCGCCATCCGCCTGCTGCGCCGGCTCCGCCGCGAGGACGCGGTCTCCGGCGTCAGCGCCGCCCGCCTCTCGGCACTCTCCGTGCTCGTCTTCGCGGGTCCGCAGTCGCTCGGCGCACTCGCCGCGGCCGAACAGGTCAGCGCGCCCACCATGTCGCGGCTCGTGCAGGCCATGGAACACGAAGGGTGGGTGGAGCGGCGCGCCGATCCCGACGACGCGCGCACCGTCCACATCCGCGCGCGACCGGCGGCGGTGCGGCTCCTGCACGCCGGCCGGGACCGCCGTCTGCGCGTGCTGAGCGCCGCGTTCGCCACGCTCGCGGCCGCCGACCGGCGCGCGATCCGGAACGCCCTGGCACCGCTCCAACGGCTCGTGGAGGCGCTGCAGATGGAAGACGCGGAGCCACCGCCAGCGCATACGGGGCGCCGCCGGCCGGATTGACCGACCTCGCGCACGCCGAACGCTGCTTTACCGCCGTGTGTCCAACCCGCGTCGTCCGTTCCGTCGCGATCCTTCACCGGTGGACCTCATGTCGATACGCGCCATGTAACATTCCCGCGCCCTCCGGCATTGGCACACGGAGCCCACCCGATGCCTCATCCCCGACCCGTGCCCCCGCACTCCGGACCGAACGGAGACACGTTCGACCCCGCCGCCCTGGTGCGCGCCGCGCAGAGCGGCGACCCGGAGGCGCTCGGCGCGCTCTACGATCGCTACGCCACGTCGATCTTTCGCACCGCGTGCCGCTTCGTGCCCACCGCGGCCGACGCCGAGGACGTGGTGCACGATGTGTTCGTGGGGCTGCCGGAAGCGCTGCGGTCGTACGAGGAGACCGGGCGCTTCGGCGCGTGGCTCACACGCGTGACCGTGCGGCTCGCGCTGATGCGGGAGCGCGGCCGGCGGCGGAGGCGCGAGGAACCGCTCGATACGGACCAACTGCCCGGCCGGGAACAGGCGATGGCGCGCGACGCGATCCATGCGCCCGTATCGCCAGCCGAGCACGACGACCTGTTCCGCGCCGTCCATGCGCTCCCGGAGCCGCTCCGGCACGTCCTCCTGCTCCGCCTCGTGGACGACTTCACTCACGACGAGATCGCCATCACGCTCGGCATCAGCGCCGGCGCATCGCGCGTGCGCCTGTCGCGCGCACTCGATGCGCTCCGCCGCGCGCTCGCCTGACCTTTCGCACCTTCCGCCGGATTCCACCATGCGATTCTTCTCACGCCGCCATCCATCCGCCGATCGTGTGGCCGACTTCGCCGGTGTCACGCCGGACGACGCCGACTGGACGGATCCGGAACGCCGATACGTCACCGAACATCTCGCCCACTGCCAGCGCTGCCGCGACGAGGTAGCCCGCATCCGGGACATGACGCGCGCACTCGTCGGCCGGCCCGCACCGGTGCTCCCCGCCGGCCTCCGCGACCGCGTGCTCGCCTCGCGCCGCGCCGGCACGCGCGTCATTCTGCCGCACGCCCCGGCGCAGGCCGCGCGCTCCATGCGAAGGCCGTGGATTGCCGCGGCGGCGAGCCTGCTGCTCGTGGTCGCGCTCGGATACACGCTGCGCGGATCACGCGAAGCGGTGGCCGGCGCCACCCATGGCGAACTCACCTTCATGCCCGCGCTGCCGCAGCCCGGTGCCACGGTCGAGGTGCGGTACCGCGCGCCCGCGATGCTCGCGGCGGATCCCGCGCTGCGCCTCCGGGCACGGCTTCGCACGCCGAACGACGAAGGGTACAACGCCGGCATGTCCACGCATACGCTCGCCCTGCTGCGCCGCGGCCCCGACGGCAGCTACTCGGGGACCATGCACCTGCCGGACAGTGTGGTGTTCGCCACGTTCGCCGTGGAAGATTCCGCGGCCGTGCGCGTGGACGACAACAACGAACGGCTGTGGGAGCTGTTCACCGCCGACCGCGACCGCCCCGATATCCCGTCGTTCGAGTCCCTCGCCCAGCGCATACGCGACCTGATGGGGCGGAACTGGGAAGAAGGACATGCCACGGCGCGGCGCATGGTGGCGCTGTTTCCGGACGACATTCGTGCGTGGCAATCGCTGAGCCTGTTCCACATCTGGCTCGGGCTCCTGTCACAGGATTCGATCATGGCCATGCACCGTGCGCAGCATGCCCGGTTCGATGCGCAACTGCGTGCCATGCCCGACCTCGAAAGCGACGCCATGGGCAGAATCTTCTGGTATTCACGCAGCATCGACTCCAGCGCCGCGGAATACTGGAGGGAACGCCTGCTGCGGGAAGCACCCACGACCACCTTCGCGATCCAGGAACGACTCGTCCGCGAGTTGCGTGCGGTCTTTACGGCCGGCAAGCCGTCGCCAGCGACGTTTGCCGTGTTCGATACGCTGTGGCGCGACGCGCCAGCCGATCGAAGGCTCCAGGTGGCGGACTATGCATTCGGCCAGGCACGCACGACCGGCGACACGCTGCTCATCCGGCAATGGCACGAACGGATCCTCATGGACATGCCCGATACGCTCGCGGGGGAGCGCAGCGCCGCCCGGCGTCTTTCCGAAAGCTCCATTCCGGCGTTTCGCGCGGAAGGAATCACGCTCCTGCGCCGGGCGATCGCGCGGCTCGATTCCCTGTCCGACAGTGACCGGCCGCTCGGCATGGATGCGACGGGACAGCAGCAGCGGATCGCCCGGTTGCGACGCGGACTGCTCGCCACGCTGGGGCGCACCCTCGTGGCCGAGGGCCGTCACACCGAAGGACTGGACGTGCTGCGCGATGCATCCGTCGACGGCTGGGACCTCCCGGTGCTCAGCACGGCACGCGAGGCAAGTCTGATGGCCGGCGACACCGTGCGTGCGCTGGCGTTCGCGGCCCGCGTCGCGGCAGACCCGCGCGCGGATTCCACCGCCGTTGCGGCAGACGCGGCACTCGCCGCGCGTACCATCGGTGCCGCCGCATGGGAGAACGCCCGCGACGCCGCCGGCCGCGACTTCGTAGACCGCATGCTGTCCTCCTCGCCCCCTCGCGCGGTGCGGAACCGCATCCGGCTGCGCACGCTCGATGGCGACCTGCACGACATGAAAACGCTGGCGGACGGCCGGGTGACCGTGGTGGCCATCTGGTCGCGTTTCTGCGGGCCGGCGATCGACGCGCTGCAGGAACTCGACCAGGTGGCGCGCCGCCTCGAGTCCACCGGCGTGCAGATGATCGGCGTGGTGGAGGAAACCGAGGTATCGGATGCGCTGCGCACGTTCCTGCAGGAGCAGCGCCTCACCATGCGCACGTATCTCGACACGTTCGGCGAAGCCACCAGCGGGTTCAACTCGTGGGGCACGCCGGCGTACTATGTGCTCGACGCGCGGGGCCGCGTCCGGTTCGCGGCCACGTCGTCTCCCAGTGAACTGCTGGTCCGCGCCACGGCGGTGCAGCTCGAAACCGAACGAGGACTCTGATGCACCGTCTGCTCGCCACGCTGCTCGTCATTCTCGCCGGCTGCGCATCCACGGCCGACACGTCGTCCGGCTTCGCCGTCGCCATCGACAGCACCGGTGCGTATCCCGTGATCCGGTCCACGGGCACACCACCCGCCTGGAGCAGCACGCTGCTCACCACCGTGGGCTCGGTGGAAGGCGGGCCGAGCGAGTTCGGACGCGTGCGCTCCGTGCTGCTCGGCCGGAACGGTTCGCTCTACGTGGCCGACCCGTCGTACAAGCGCCTGTCGGTCTTCGACTCGCTCGGCGCATTTCATGCGCAGTGGGGACGCGACGGGGGCGGTCCGGGGGAATACCGCGATCCGTACTCCGTGGCATGGCTGCACGATTCGCTCGCCCTGCTCGATCCGGGGAATGCCCGCATCGGCCTCTACGCGCCCGACGGCACGTGGCTTCGCTCGTGGCCCGCGCAGCGGCTCACCGGCGACCAGTCGATCCGCCTCTACCGGTCGCCGCCCGACGCCTTCTGGGTCTACGCCTTTCGCCCCACGGCCAACGGGTCGGAGGGGCTCTTCGTGCGCTACACATCGGAGGGCGCCGCGGACACGCTGCTCGCGCCGCGTCCCGCTCCCGGCCTCATCCAGGCCGCCATGTGCAATCGCCCGGACGGCGCGCTCAGCTTCTTCCAGGCGCCGTTCAGCGCCAGCATGCACCTGCTCCCCACGCCGCGCGGCGAGCGGGTGGTGGCCATGAGCACGGCCTACCGCATCGCGTTCCTGGGCGCGGCCGGCGATACGCTCCGGGTGATCGAGCGCGCGGTGGAGCCGGCGCCGGTCTCCGACGAGGAGTGGGAGGCGGGGCTGGCGTCATGGCGCAAGTTCCGCACGGACTGGCCCACGGCCGCGTGCGACCGCACCAGCTTCGACCGGGTGACGGCCAAGCCGGTGCTCGATCGCCTGCTCTTCGACGACGAGGGACGGCTCTGGGTGGAAGTGCTGACCGCGTCCGGCCGGCAGTACGACGTACACGATCCCGACGGCCGGCTCATCGCGACCGTGACCGGCCTTCCTCCCGCGGGCAGCATCGAGCCGAGTGTCGTGGCCGGGCGGATCGCCCTGGTCGTGCCCGACACGTCCGGGGTGGCGTTCGTGCAGGTGCACAGGATCGGGCGGTAACGCCCCTTTCATCTGCGTCTGCGCCATCCGCGGATTTCCCCTACCTTATCCGCGGATGGCCCGCACGAGGCGTTGACGCCCCCCGTCCCGCCCCTAGGTTAGACCGGAGTCATCTGCTCACCTGATCACCTCCGCGTCCGACATGACCGATGCTCCATCGCCGCCTCCGCTGATCGGCCGGCTGGGCGGCTCCGTGCTGCGATCGGAACAACTGGGCCTCGTGCTCGTGCTCCTCCTGCTCGGCACCGCGCTCACGCTCGCCGCCGGCTCGCACATCGATCCGCAGACGGGACGCGAGGTCAACAACTTCCTCAACCGCTACACGCTCATCCAGATGGCCACGGACGCCAGCGCGTTCGCCATCATGGGCGTGGGCGCCACGCTGGTGATCATCGCCGGCGGCATCGACCTGTCCGTGGGCGCCATCTACGCCCTGGCCGGCGTCACCATGGCCATGGTGCTCCGCGCCGTAGGCCCCATGCCCGACGCGCTCACCGTGCTGCTCGGGCTCGCCACCTGCCTCACGGTGAGCCTCCTCTGCGGCCTCGCCAACGGCCTGATGGTGATCGGCCTCCGTGTCCACCCGTTCATCATCACGCTCGGCACGATGTGGATCCTCCGCGGCCTCGCGTTCGTGAGCAGCCGCGCCGAAAGCATCCTCGTGCCCACGTCGCTCACGTCCGTGGCCAAGGCCTCGCTCGGCCTCGGCACCGCGCTCTATCCCGTGCCGCTCCTCTGCATGCTCGCGGTCACGGCCGCGGGCAGCGTGTATCTCGGCCGCACCGTGATGGGCCGGCACATCTTCGCCGTGGGCGGCAATGCCGAAGCGAGCCGGTTCTCCGGACTCCATGTTTCGCGCATCACGCTCGGCGTGTTCGTGCTCTCCGGGCTCACGGCCGGCGCGGCGGCGTTTCTCGGCGCGTCGTTCTACGGATCGGCCACCTCGTCGGACGCGAGCGGGTACGAGCTCTACGTGATTGCTTCCGCGGTGGTGGGCGGCGCTTCGCTCTCCGGCGGCAAGGGGAGCGCGGTGAGCGCCATGCTCGGCGCCATGCTCATCGTGACCATGCGCCAGGCCATCCGCACGCTGCATCTGGACCAGAACTTCGAATGGATCATCGTGGGCGTGGCCATGATCGTGGCCGTGGTGCTCGACCAGCGCGGATCGAAGCTGCTGGCCGCGCGCCTCTCCCGCGTCGACTGACCGCCGGCGCGACCGCGCCTCTTCCCGGAGCTCCGATGTCTTTCCGCGCTTCACGATTCCGCCCGTCCATGTCCACGTCACGGCGCTCGTTCCTGCTCGCCGCCGCTGTGTTCGCCCTCGCCGCCTGTGGACGCGGCGGTGATTCCGCCGGCGACCGTCCGTTCCGCATCGCGCTCATCGCCAAGAGCTCCACCAATCCCGTGTTCCTCTCCGCCCGCCAGGGCGCGGAGGCGGCCGCGGCCGAGTTGTCTGCAACGCACGGCATGACCGTGCGCATCGACTGGCTCACGCCGCCCAGCGAGGACGGCGCCGTGCAGGCGCAGCGCATCGCCGAAGCGGTGAACTCGGGCGCGAACGCGATCCTGCTCTCGGCGAGCGACGCGGGCAAGGTGCGCGGCGCGATCAACGAGGCCGTGGACCGCGGCGTGCCCGTGATGACGTTCGACAGCGACGTGGCCGATTCGAAGCGCTTCTCGTTCTACGGCGGCGACGACGTGAAGATGGGATCGCAGGTGATGCACGAGCTGGCCGCGCAGATGGGGGAGCAGGGGCGGATCGCGATCCTTGCCGGCAACCAGAACGCGCTCAACCTGCAGGCGCGCGTGCGCGGCGTGCGCGAAGCGGCCGCCGAGTATCCCGGCATCTCGATCGTGAATACCTTCTATCACGCCGAAACGCCGCAGGACGCGGCCGCGGAAGTGCTGCGCATCCGGAACGCGTACCCTGATCTCAACGGCATCGCCATGATCGGCGGGTGGGCGCTCTTCACCCGCACGCTGCTCACCGATCTCGATCCGGCGCGCATCAGGATCGTGTCGGTGGACGCGCTGCCGGCGGAGCTGCCGTACATCGAGGCCGGGCTCGCGCCGGTGCTGTTCGCGCAGCCCACGTACGACTGGGGCTACGTGTCGGTGAAGACGATCTTCGATCACGTGCATCTCGAGCAGCAGGTGCCCGAGCACGTGCAGATGGATCTCGTGCGCGTGTCGAAGGAGAACCTCGGCACGTGGGCGCGGCAGCTCCGGGTGTGGGGCTTCACCGACGTCGACCCGAAGTACCTCGCCCTGCCCGACTGAGTGTCCGCGCCCCGCGTCCGTTTCACCGGGATCACCAAGCGGTTTCCCGGGCTCGTCGCGCTGCGGGACGTCTCGTTCGACGTGGCCGCGGGCTCCTGTCACGCCATCTGCGGCGAGAACGGCGCGGGAAAGAGCACGCTCGGCCGCATCCTCGCCGGCGTGCACCGCGCCGATGCCGGCACGGTGGAGATCGACGGCCACGCGGTGCGCTTCGCCTCGCCGCGCGACGCGCTCGCCGCCGGCGTGGCCATGGTGCATCAGGAGCTCGCGTTCTGCGACAACCTCACCGTGGGCGACAACCTGTGCCTGCGGCACCTGCCGCGCCGTTTCGGCTTCGTAAGCGAGCGCGCGCTTCGGCAGCGCGCCCTCGACCTGCTCGAGGCCACCGGCGCGCGCATCGATCCGGCGCGGCGCATGGATTCGCTCAGCATCGCCGAACAGCAGCTCGTGCAGATTGCAGCGGCCGTGGGCGAAGGCGCGAAGGTGATCATCTTCGACGAACCCACGAGCAGCCTGAGCGAAGCGGAAGCCATGCGGCTCCACGCGCTCATGGGCGAGCTCCGCGCGCGCGGCGTGACGCAGTGTTTCGTGTCGCACCGCATGTCGGAGATCCTCTCGCTGTGCGATACGGTGACCGTGCTGCGCGACGGTCGCCACGTGTCCACGCAGCCCGCCGCCGGTCTCACCGAGGCCGCGCTCGTGCGGCAGATGATCGGACGCGACCTGGAGGAATACTTCCCCGTGCACGCGGCAGAGCCGCGCGGCGAAGAACGGCTGCGGGTGGAGGCGCTCACGTCGCCCGGCCGGTTCGCCGATGTGTCGTTCGCCGTGCACGCCGGCGAGGTGGTGGGGCTGGCGGGGCTGGTGGGCGCCGGACGGTCGGAAATCGCCCGCGCGCTGTTCGGTCTCGACCCGGCGGTCACGGGGCGCGTGTTCGTGAACGGCGCACCCCGGTCCATCCGCACCCCGCAGGACGCGATGGCGCTGGGACTCGGCTTCGTGCCCGAGGACCGCAAGCGGCAGGGACTCGTGCTCGGCATGCGGGCCGGCGAAAACGGCACGCTCCCCACGCTCCCGCGTTTCGCGCGGGCCGGCTGGGTGGACCGGGCCGGGGAGGCCGAAGCCGTGCGGGGGGCGTTTTCGCAGGTGGCGCTGCGCGCGCCGGCGACAAGCCCCGTGTCCACGCTCTCGGGCGGGAACCAGCAGAAAGTGGTGCTGGCCAAGTGGCTCATCGCGGACAGCGAGCTCCTCATCCTGGACGAACCCACGCGCGGCGTGGACGTGGGCGCCAAGGCCGAGCTGCACGCGTGGATCGACCGGCGGGCGTCGGCCGGGGCGGCGATCCTGCTCATCTCGAGCGAGATCCCCGAACTGCTGGCGCTCTCCACGCGGATCCTCGTGCTGCGGGAGGGGCGGCTGGTTGGCGAGCTGACCCGGGAGCAGGCCACGCAGGACACCCTGCTCCGCCTGATGGCCGGCCTCGACCGGGAAGAACCTCCTCTCGACGAAACGGGGTATGAGAGTCATAATATGACTTGACTCCTTCCCGAGGATCGCATGGCTGCTCGAGTCCGGATCGCCTGGCTGGCAACACTCCTCTGCGTTGGCGTGTGGGCCAGTGGCGGGTGCGCCAGCGCCGGCAGGTCCGGCCCGCGAGCCGACCGCTCGGTGATCACGCGCCAGCAGATCTTCGAGTATCAGTTCGTCACCGCGTTCGACGCGGTGCAGGCGCTGCGAAGCAACTGGCTCTCGGACCGCGGCACGAACAGTCTCAACACGCCCACCGAAGTGCAGGTCTACCTCGACGGCTCCCGCATGGGCGGGGTGTCGTCGTTGCGGAGCATTCCGACCACCACGGTGCAGTCCATCCGCTACATCGACGGCAACCAGGCGACCGCGCGCTGGGGACTCGATCACGGCCGCGGCGTGATCTTCGTGTCCACGCACGAAGTGAGCATGGTGGACGCTTTTCTGGTTCCCCCCGAACGGCGCGACGAACCGCCGCCACGCGAGCCCGCGGCCGCCCGGGCCGCTCCCGCCGCGGTGCCCGAGGCCACGAACGATCCGTCGTTCGACTGGTTCGAGTACACGGGACGTGATTCCGCGCTGGAGCCCAGCGGCCCGGATGCCGCCCGCTACCGCAATCCGATCCTGGCCGGCTTCTATCCCGACCCGAGCATCGCGCGGCACGGCGACGACTACTACCTCGTCACGTCGAGCTTCGCGTATTTCCCGGGCATTCCGATCTTCCACAGCCGCGACCTGGTGCAGTGGACGCAGATCGGCCACGTGCTCGACCGGCCGTCGCAGCTTCGTCTCGACACCGCGGGCGTTTCGCGCGGCATCTTCGCGCCCACGCTCCGTGTGCACGACGGCACGTTCCATCTGATCACCACGGCCGTCGACATCGGCGGCAACTTCCTCGTCACCGCCACGAACCCCGCCGGGCCGTGGTCGGATCCGGTCCCGCTCGGCTTCGACGGCATCGACCCCGATCTCTTCTTCGACGACGACGGCCGCGTGTGGATCATGAACAACGGCCCGCCGGACGAACCGCCGCGCTACGACGGACACCGGGCGATCTGGCTGCAGGAGTACGATCCCCGGACGCAGCGCATGATCGGCCCGCGCACGGTGGTGGTGAACGGCGGCGTGGACATCAGCAAGCGGCCGATCTGGATCGAGGCGCCGCATGTGTTCAAGGTGAACGGCTGGTACTATCTCCTCTGCGCCGAAGGGGGCACGGCCGAGCAGCACTCGGCGGTGATCTTCCGGAGCCGCGCGATCGGTGGGCCGTACGTGCCGTATGCCGGCAACCCGATCCTCACGCAGCGGCACCTCGATCCGGCGCGGCGCCACCCGGTCACGTCCACGGGCCACGCGGACTTCGTGCAGACGCCGGCCGGCGACTGGTGGGCCGTGTTCCTCGGCACCCGTCCGTACCAGGGCGACTTCTACAACACCGGACGCGAGACCTTCCTGCTGCCGGTGCGCTGGCGCGACGGCTGGCCCGTGATTCTCGACGACACGGCCACCGTGCCGCACGCGCCCCCGCGGCCGGCGCTCGCCGCGCAGCCGGCCGCCGCGATCCCCACGCAGGGGAACTTCACCTACCGCGACGAGTTCGCCGACAGCGCGCTCCGGCACGACTGGCAGTTCCTGCGCACGCCCACCGAGCAGTGGTACAGTCTCACGTCGCCGGCCGGCTCGCTCACGCTGCGCGCGCGCGCCGCGTCGATCACCGAACCCGCGCAGCCGTCGTTCGTGGCGCGCCGCCAGCAGCACATGACGAGCTCGGCGTCCACGGCCATGCGCTACCGTCCCGAACACGAGGGCGACCGCGCCGGCCTGGTGGTGTTCCAGAACGAACGGTTCCACTACCTGCTGAGCGTCGCGATGGTGAACGGCCGGCGCATGGTGCAGCTCGAGCAGGCGGTGGGCGATCTGGCGGCCGGCCGCTCGGTGGTGGCGTCGGTGCCGCTGGCCGCGACCGCGAGCACCCTGATCCATCTGCGCGTGGACGCGCGCGGCGATCGGTACGAGTTCTCCTACGCGCTGTCGCCGGAGGCGTGGGTGCGCGTGGGCGACGCGCTCGACGGCACGGTGCTGAGCACGCGGCGCGCCGGCGGGTTCGTCGGCACGATGCTCGGGCTCTACGCGTACACGCCGCCGCGATAGCGGCGGCGTTCGTGGTCACTGCGACAGTTGCGGTGCGACGTCCGGCCTTGAATCAACTATTCAGTTGATCGGTTGTTTTTCCGGGTCCCACCGGCGCACGGCCTCCTCCACGCCCTGCAGGTGCGCCCGCATGCGCTCCACGCCGAGCGCTTCGTCGCGCTGCTCGATCGCCTCGCAGATGCCGAGGTGCTCGCGATGGTCGCGCTCCCGCGAGCCGAAGATGTCGAGGATCATGCGCTGCTCTTCGGTGAAGAGATCCTGCAGCACGTCCACGAGCTGCTTGAGCACCGTGTTCCCCGACGCCACCGCGATCTGCAGGTGGAACGACATGTTCGTGGGGATCAGCACTGCGTCCTGGTCGAGATTCTCCCCGGCCAGCGCCAGCAGCCGGTGCATCTCGCGGATGTCGGCCGCCGTGGCGTTCTGCACCGCGTCGGCCACGGCCTGGAGCTCGAGCGGCGTGCGCGCCCGGATGAGATCGAGCAGCAGCTTCTTGGTGACCGTGCCGGCGAAATCCGGCGTGGCGACCACCAGCACGTCGTCGGTGTGGTTCACGTACACGCCCGAGCCGTGGCGGATCTCCACGAACCCCATCGTCTCGAGCTTCTTCAGCGCTTCGCGGATGGTGGGATGTCCCACGCCGAATCGCCGCGCCATCTCCACGATGGACGGCAGGCGGTCGCCCGGTTGATACTCGCCTTCCCCGATCATCAGCTTGATACGGCTGGCGAGCCGATCGGCCATGCCGCGTCGGAGCACCGGTTGGAACGGGCCGCTCATGTCGTCTCCATCGGATATTGGCCTGGGCCGCACCGCTCCTCCACGGCTCCCGTTGATACGGTCGCTCATGGCAGGCGGCGTCGATCCGGTGCGGCCTCGAGGGCCGGCCCGACGTCCAGGATCACCTGTTGCAGATCGGCCGAACTGCCGCCGATCATGAGTGCAAACTGACCGGGCTCCACCACCCGCCGCAATGCCGGGTCGTGGTAGGCGAGATGTTCGGGGCCGACTTCGAACCGTATGGTCCGCGTTTCCCCGGCCGCGAGGGGCACCCGGCTGAACCCCCGCAGCTCCAGCACCGGCCGTGTGGCCCGGCTCACCAGATCGCGCACGTACAACTGCACCACCTCGTCCCCGGCCCGGGAGCCGGTGTTCGTCACGTCCACCAGCACCGTGGTCCGCCCGTCCACCGGGATCCGGTTCTCGGACAGCCGGAGGTTGGCATACCGGAACGTGGTATACGACAGACCATATCCGAACGCGAACAGCGGGTCGGTGGTTTCGAACAGATACCCGCGGCGTGCCGACGGCTTGTGGTTGTAGAAGAGCGGCACCTGCCCCACGTGACGCGCGATGGTGACCGGCAGCTTGCCGCCGGGGTTGATGTCGCCGAACAGCGCCTCGGCCACCGCAGTGCCGGCCTCCTGGCCGAGGTACCACGCATCCAGGATCGCGGGCACGTGGTTCACGAGCCCGGGGATCGACGCGGGCTGGCCGTGCACGAGCACGAGCACCACCCGGACGCCCGTCTCCGCCACGGCGCGCACGAGCTCCTCCTGCTGCCCGGGAAGCCCGAGCTCGGCCCGGTCGCCGAGATGCGCTTCCGCGAATCCTTCCCGCGCGGTCTGTTCGTTGCCGCCTACCACGAGGATCGCCACCTCGCTCCGGCGCGCGAGCGCCACGGCCTCGGCGATGCGCACCACGTTAGTGGCCGGATCGGTGAGCACCACGCGGTCCCCGCCCGATCGCGCGGCCGAGCGCGTGCCGGTCATGAGCGGCTGCGGACCGGTGGTGAAGGCGGAATCCTCGGTGATGCGCACGCCTTCGGCATACTCCACGGTGGCGCGCGCGCCGAGCCGGGTGCGGATCCCTTCGAGAATGGACACGCCGTGCCGGGGCACGCCGGAGTAGTTGCCGAGCATCAGCTCGCCGGCGTGCGGCCCGATCACGGCCACGCGCGTAAGCGATTCGGCCCTGAGGGGCAGCACGCCGCCCTCGTTCCGGAGCAGGGTGATCGCCTGCCGGGCCGCATCGAGCGCGAGCGCGCGATGCTCCGCCGCGCCCGAGATCCGATCGGCGTGATCGGGGTCGGCCGATGCCTGCTCGAAGAGGCCGAGCGTGAACTTGGCGCGCAGCAGCCGGCCCACGGCCGCGTCGATCGCGGCCATGGGCACCGCGCCGGCCTTCGCCTGCTCCACGAGCGTGATGTACGCATCGGCATCGGGGAGCTCGATATCCACCGTGGCGTCGAGCGCGAGGCGCGCGGCCTCGGCGCGGTCGGCGGCGAGCCCGTGCCGCGTGATGAGCTCAGGGATCGCGTGCCAGTCGGACACGATCACGCCCTCGAACCCCCATTCGCCGCGCAGCACGTCCGAAAGCATCCAGCGGTTGGCGTGCGACGGGATGCCGTCGATCTCGTTGTACGACGGCATCACGCTGAGCGCGCCCGCTTCGCGCACGGCCGCCTCGAAGGGGAGCAGGAACTGATCGCGCAGCGTGCGTTCGCCCATGTCGGCCGGCGCGATGTTCATCCCCGATTCGGGCTGGCCGTGTCCGGTCATGTGCTTGAGCGTGGCGATCACGCGATCCGGGCCCAGCAGCGTGGCGCCGGTTCCCTGAAAGCCGCGCACCGCCGCGACGCCGAGCCGCGCGGTGAGCCAGGGATCCTCACCGAACGTTTCCTCGATGCGGCCCCAGCGCGGATCCCGCGCGATGTCGATGACCGGCGCGAGCACCTGGTGCGCGCCGCGGGCGCGCGTTTCCGCGGCCGTGACTGTGAACACGCGCTCGAGCAGTTCGGGATTCCACGTGCTCGCGAGCGCGATCGCCTGCGGGAAGCTCGTGGCTTCGCGCGCGCGGAGCCCGTGCAGCGCCTCCTCGTGGAAGAGCACGGGAATGCCCAGCCGCGTGCTGTCGCGCACCCAGCGCTGGACCGCGCTGGTGAACTCGGCCTGCGCGCGGGCGCCGTGTCCGTCGCTGGGGCGTTCGATGCGGCCGATGCCCGTGCGGAACCACTCCGTGGCATTGGACGGATCGAAACGGCCCTCGGCACCGGTGATGCGAGCGCTCGATTGCCGGAGACTCATCATCTGCCCGACCTTCTCCTCGAGCGTCATCCGTCCGAGCAGATCGGCGATCCGCGCGTCGATCGGAAGACGGGCATCGCGATACGGCACCATACTCTGTGCCTCCGCCACCGGCGTGGTCAGGGGAGAGCCACCGATGACGGAGACACAGAGCAGGATACGGGCGCCGGATCGCCACGCCATGTCAACGTACCAGATCCAGGATGGAGTGGAACGCCGGTTTTGGAGCAGCACTGCGATCGAAGAGGAGCGGATAGCTGGTGCGGCCGCGCACCGGCCAGTCGTTGAGCCAGGAATCCCCGTCGGCCACGCCCCAGAACGTGACGCGGTCCACCGTGCCTCGGTGCTTCAGATACACCTCGAACAGCTCCGCGTAGCGACGCGCGAGCTGCTGCTGGACCGAATCCGGCAAGGTTTCGCGATAGGGGTTCAACTGGGCCTGCAGCGGAGCGTTGAAGGAGATGTCGGCGCCGCGGTTGTTGCCCACGGGCGGCAGCACGTCGATGTCGAGCTCGGTGATCGCCACCTTCACCCCGAGCTCGGCGAACGCGACGATGGTGGAATCCTGCTGCGCGGACGAGGGCCAGTCCAGCTTGTTGTGCCCCTGGAGGCCCACGGCATCCACCCGGGCGCCCCGTTCCCGCAGGCCGCGGACGAGCGCGACCGCCCCGTTCCGCTTGGGCGCGTTCTCCACCGAGTAGTCGTTGTAGTAGAGCTCCGCCTCGGGATCGGCCTCGCGCGCGTACTCGAAAGCCTTGTCGAGATAGTCCTCTCCGATGATGGTGAGCCACGGCGACCGGCGCAGCGACCCGTCCTCGTTGAGCGCCTCGTTCACCACGTCCCACCCCTTGATGCGGCCCCGATAGCGGCCCACCACGGTATGGATGTGGTCCCGCATGCGGGCGAGCAGCGTGTCGCGCGATACGGGCGCGCCGGCGGCGTCCTGGAACACCCAGCGCGGGGTCTGGCTGTGCCACACGAGCGTGTGCCCGATCACGGTCATGCCGTTCGCGGTGCCGAACTCCACGAAGCGGTCGGAGGCGGCGAAGTCGTACTCGCCGAGGCGCGGATGCACGAGCTCCCACTTGAGCACGTTTTCCGCGGTGATGCTGTTGAAGTGCGTCTTCACGAGGCGCGCGCCCGCGGTATCGCGTTCGAAGAACTGCTCGGCGTTGAGCGCGGCGCCGATCAGGAAGGCGTCCTTGAACGCGGTGTGAAGGGCAGGTTGCGCGGCGCCGGCGGTCGCGGCTTCGGTACTGTCGCGTGTGCACGCGGCGGCGAGGAGCAACAGCGCGCCCGCGGACAGGAAACGCGCGCGGAAGGTGAAGGTGCGGATCATGCGATGGCCTCCGTCAGGTCGTCGGCGTCGGACTGCCGGGCGAGACGCCGGGCGAGACGCCGGGCCGTGAGCTCGTTGGTGATCTGCTGCTCCACGCGCAGATCGATGCGATAGAACGCCAGGCAGACCAGCGCGACGGTGAACATCAGGGCGGGATAGAGGCTCACCGTGAGCCGGATCCCGTCGAGCGCGCGCGCGGTCTGGATCACGTTGGGCACGTAGCCGTACCCCGAGAGGATCCATCCGCCGATCGCGCCGCCCACGCCCAGGCCGGCCTTGAGCCCGAACACCACGGCCGAAAAGACGATCGCGGTGGCGCGGCGATGGTTCTTCCATTCGGAGTAGTCGGCCACGTCGGCCATCATGGCCCAGAGGAGCGGAATGGTGAAGCCGTACGCGAACTGCCGGAGGATCTCCAGGCCGAAGGCGAGCGGGATGGCGTCCCGCGGCACCCACAGGAACGCCACCGTGAGCACGATCGTGATGGCCAGCGCGACCACGAACACCTTGCGCTTGCCGTGGTTGATGGAGGGCCTGGCGGACAGGATCACGCCGATGATCGTGGCGCCCAGCCCGCACACGTTGAAGAGGCTGAAGAGATCTTCCCGCTGCAGATAGTACTTGAAGTAGTACAGCATCACCCCGCCGCGCATGGCGAGCGTGATGAAGATGAACAGCGTGAGGAAGAACATCGCGATCCAGGGGCCGTTCGCGAGCAGGTCGGAAACGTCCTGGCGGATGGACGTCTTCTGCGAGGGATCCGGGCGTACGCGCTCCCGCGTGGTCGCGAAGGTGAAGACGAAGAAGAGCACGGCCAGCAGGGAGAAGAGCCCCATCGTGAACTGGTAACCACGCGCCGTGTCGCCCTGCCCGAAGAACTGCACCAGCGGCAGCGACATCCCCTGGATCACGAACGCCGCGCTCATCGCGAACACGAACCGGTACGACGACAGGCTCGTGCGTTCGGCCAGGTTGCCCGTCATCACGCCGCTCAGCGCGGAGTACGGGATGTTGTTGGCCGAGTACACGAGCATGAGCACGGTGTACGTCACGTACGCGTAGACGAGCTTGCCCGATGGGCTCAGATCGGGGGTGGTGAAGGTGAGGAACCCCATGATGCCGAACGGGACGGCCGTCCACAGCACCCACGGGCGGAACTTGCCCCATCGCGTGTTCGTGCGGTCGGCGATGATGCCCATGAGCGGGTCGAACGCCGCGTCGAAGACGCGCACCAGGAGGAACAGCGTGCCCGCCGCCGCGGCGCTGATGCCGAACGTGTCGGTATAGAACGCGAGCTGGAACACCAGCATCGCCTGGAAGATGAAGTTGGCGGCGGCATCGCCGGCGCCGTACCCCACCTTCTCCAGCACGCTGATCCGTTCGGAGGCAACTGCCATGCGGTTATCCGGTTGCACGGACGCGCTTACGCGTCGACGTGGAGAGTGACGGTCTGGAGATCGGCATCCCGGGACGAGGTGCCGACCATGATCAGGAAATCGCCGGGCTCCACCACCACGCGCATGCGCACGTCGTGGAAGGCCAGCGTGTCGCGCGTGATCGGCAGCGCCACGGTGCGGGTTTCCCCCGGCGCGAGCACGACCTTCTCGAACCCCTTGAGCTCCTTCACGGGGCGGGTGACGGAACTCACCACGTCCCGCACGTACATCTGCACGACTTCGGCGCCGCCGCGCGCGCCCGTGTTGGTGACATCCACCAGCACGCGCGTGGCGCCGTCCACGGCGATCCGCTCGTCTTCCAGCCGCACGTTCGCGAGCGAGAATGTGGTATAGGAGAGCCCGAAGCCGAACGGGAAAAGCGGCGAGACCTCGTCGAACAGATAGCCGCGCCGCGACGACGGTTTGTGGTTGTAGTACGCGGGCAGATGCCCCACCGACCGCGGAATCGTGATCGGCAGCTTGCCGCCCGGGTTCACGTCGCCGAAGAGCACCTCGGCGAGCGCCCGCCCGCCGTCCTGGCCGAGATACCAGCATTCCAGAATGGCGGGCGCCCGTTCGGCGAGCTCCCGGATCGACAGCGGACGTCCGTTGAACAGGCACACGATCACCGGCTTGCCGGTGGCGATGAGCGCGTCCGCGAGCTCTTGCTGCAGTCCGACCAGATCGAGGCTCGTACGGTCGCCGAGGTGCTTGAGCGACCATGCCTCGCGCGACGTCTGCTCGTTACCGCCGATCGCCAGCACGATCACGTCGGCCTTTTCGGCCACCTCGAGCGCCTCGGCGATCAGCACGCGGTCCGCGTCTGGGTCGCTCGGCACCACCACGTCCTCGTTCCACGACCCGCCGATGGTGATGCGGCACCCTTCCGCGTAGTGCACGGCGATTCCGTCGCCGGCCGCGTGCCGGATGCCGTCGAGCACGGAGGTGTGATGCTTCGGCACGCCGCTGTAGCCGCCGAGCAGCACGCGGTTCGCGTTCGGTCCGATCACCGCGATCGAAGAGATCCGCGCGCGGTCGAGCGGCAGAACGTCCTGCTCGTTGCGAAGCAGCGTGATCGTTTCCCGCGCCGCCTCGAGCGCGAGCGCGCGGTGCGCGTCGCACCCCACGATCCGTTCGGCGACGGCCGGATCCACATACGGATCGTCGAACAGGCCGAGCCGGAACTTCCAGTGGAGCATGGGCGCCACGAGCTCGTCGAGCTGCGCTTCCTGCAAGTCGCCGCTCCGCACGAGGTCCACGAGATGGAGATAGCAGTCGGGTTCCGGCAGCTCGATGTTCACGCCCGCGCGCACGGCGAGGGCGCAGGCCTCGCGGCGATCGGCGGCCACGTGATGACCGTGCGTATCCGGGCGGTCGCTCAGCTCCCAGATTGCGTAGTAGTCCGACACCACGAACCCGGTGAACCCCCATTCGTCGCGCAGCACGTCACGCAGCAGCCATTCGCTGGCGTGCGACGGCACGCCGTCGATCTCGTTGTACGACGCCATCACGCTGATCGCGCCGGCCTGCTGGATGGCAACCCGGAACGGCTCGAGGAATGTTTCGCGCAGCGTGCGGAGCGAGATGTTGACGGGCGCGCAGTTGCTGCCGCCTTCCGGCTGTCCGTGCGCGGCGAAGTGCTTGAGCGTGGCGAGGACACGGGTGCCGTCGCGGAAGCTCCGGTCACCCTGGAAGCCGCGCACGGCCGCCATGCCGAATTCGGCCACGAGGTACGGATCCTCGCCGAAGGTTTCCTCCACGCGCCCCCACCGGGGGTCGCGGGCCACGTCCACCACCGGCGTGAGCGCCTGGTGCGTGCCGCGCACCCGCGCTTCGTGCGCGGTCATCGTGTAGAGCGCTTCGACCAGCCGCGGATTGAACGTGGCGGCGAGGCCGATGGGCTGGCTGAAGCTGGTCGCGTCCACGGCCGCCTGGCCGTGCAGGCATTCCTCGTGGAAGATGACCGGAATGCCGAGCCGGCTCCGTTCGAGGAAGAAGCGCTGGATCGCGTTCGTGAGCTCGGCGGTTTCCCGGGCGTTCTTTCCCTTGCCCGCGTCACTCGGCCGTCCCACCTGTCCGAGGCCGTGCCCGTCCGCGAACGAGGTTTCGGCGCGCACCATATCGAAGTCGCCGTTTTCATTCAGCAGACGTTCCCGCTTTTCGTTCCACACACACTGCATCTGCGCGGCCTTCTCCTCGAGCGTCATGCGGGCGAGCAGATCCCGCACCCGCTCGTCCACCGGGCGTGCGGCATCCCGGTAGACGGGCGCGGAGGAGGAGACCGGAGAGTCGGCCAGACGGTTCATGATCCGTGCGAAAGAGGAACCGCGGCGCGCGCCCTCGGGACGCGCGCCGCGGACATGCGGGGATCAGTATCCGGGATTCTGCGGATACTTCGGTCCCTTGAGCACGCCGTCGATCTGCGACTGCGGGATGGGGCGGAGCGCATGGTGGGGCCGCACGTTGGCCGACGCATGCGGATTGTACTGCGACACGCGCCGCACGAAGAACTCCGCACCCGGCCGGACGAGATCGTACCAGCGGTTGAACTCGCCGGAGAGCTCGCGTTCGCGTTCGTCCATGATGAAGTCGAGGTCGATCTGCGCAGGCGTGACCATCATGCGCGGATCGCTCTTGAACGCCGGCGCGGCGGCCCGCACCCGCAGCACGTTGATCATCTGCGCCGCGGTGCCCGCGTCTCCGAGCCCGAGCGCGGCTTCGGCCGCGATCAGGTAGATCTCGCCGAGGCGGAGCACCACCTGCACCTTGCCGCCTTCCTGCGCATTGAAGTTCGCGCGCCGGTTGTCCTGGAACTTCTTGAGCGCCGGATACCGTTCCCAGTTGATGTACCCGTCGTTGGCGGCCGTGCGATCGCCGCAGTACACGCGCGGGTCCGCCTGGCCGGCGGGGCACATGGTGCGGATCTGGTACTTCCTGCTCTGCCGGAAGGCGTTGGTGACCTGGTGCGTCAGCATGACGGACGTGGTGTCGCCGGCCTGCACGATGTCGTTGCTCGTGCAGGCAGGACAGGTGCCCGCCGGATTCCGCTGCCCGCCTTCGGTGGCCACCCACACGGTCTGGAACGAGCCGTCGAAGCGCGTGTCCATGACCTCGCTGGCTCCCGGCTCGCCCGCCCAGCGATTGTTGAACAGATGCAGCGCGTACTGCGTGGGCATGAGCCGGCGGAACGGACGGCCGTTGTTCAGGTCGCGCGGCAGGCCCACGCCCACGGCGGCATTGTCGTACTGGCTGAGATAGACCAGGTGGAGATAGTTGTACTGGTCATTGCCATCGTAGTGCGTGAGATCGTGCGAGAACTGCACCGTGAAGATGAACTCCGGCTTGTTCATCGTATAGCCGGTATTCTCGCAGAACCCCGCGCGTCCCGGATCGGCGGGACGGGCCACGCACCAGAGGTTGGCATACACGGGTTCGAGCGAGTAGACGCCCGAGCTGATCACGGCGTTCGCATCGGTGAGCGCGGCCTGGAAATCCGCCTGGCGATTCGGCGAATACGGCTGGTAGGCGCGCGTGAGCCGCACCTTCGAGCGGAGCGCAAGCGCCGCGCCGCGCGTGGCGCGTCCTACCTGGACCTGCGTGGGCGGCAGCTTCTCGATTGCCTCGTCCAGGTCGGCAAGGATGGCTTCGTACACCTCGGACGCGGGATTCCGGACCGCTTCCTCGATGACGCCCTTGTTCTCGACGAGCGAGAGCGTCAGGTCGCCGAAGGTCTGCACCAGCAGGAAGTATTCGAAGGCGCGGAGGAAGTGCGCCTCGCCGAGCAGCGTGTTCCGGGTGGCGGCCGGGATGCCCTGCGCCGACGGCCCCCGCTCGATCACCGCGTTCAGCGTGTTGATCATCTGATACGCGGGGTTCCACGTATTGGCGAGCGGCGCCGCCGAGCTGTTCAGGCCGGCGTTGTAGGAGCCGAACTCACGATTGTTGGAGCCGGCCTGGTCCGCGTCCGACCACGTGTCGGTGCCGGCCTGGAAGAGGGAGATCATCTGCTCGCGGCCGTAGAAGGACCGGAGCTGGCTGTAGCTCGCCACCACGGCGGCATTGAGGCCGCCGGGAGTGGCGTAGTACTCGGTGCTGACACCGGTGATGAGTTTTTCGTCGAGGTCGACGCAGCCGCCGATCGCGACCACCAGCCCCAGCATCACGGGACGGAGAAGTGTGCGCTTCATCTGAATCTCTCGTTCGTCGGAGGGGAGTTACCAGGTGATGTTGCTGCCGATCAGCAGCGTGCGGATCGTGGGGGCCGCGCCGGCCACTTCGGGATCCGCGCCCAGATAATCCGTGTGGATGTAGGGGTCCTGCGCCGTGCCGTAGATGCGGATGCTGCGGGCGCCGATGCGGTTGGCCAGCCGTTCGCTCGCGGTGTAGCCCAGCGTGATGTTCCGGATGCGCCAGTGCGAGCCGTCGGTGTAGAGCCGGCTGGTGGCATACAGGCGCTCCACCTGTCCGAGGTTCGGCGCGGGATTGCGGTTGGACGGATTCGTGGGCGTCCAGTAGTCCATGTCCGCGATCACGCCGAGGCGGCCGGTGTAGCTGCGCGGGGTGCCGTCGATGAAGGTGTAGCCCATCTTCGCGGTCACGAGCGCGGACACGTCGAAGCCCTTCCAGCTCACGCGATTGAAGATCGTGCCCGTCCACTTGGGATAGCTGTTGCCCACGATCGTGCGGTCGTCCGCGTCGATCCGGCCGTCACCGTTGATGTCGGCCACCCGCGGGTCGCCGGGACGGAAGGTGGCACCATTGGCGTTGAACGCCATGAACGCCGCGGAATCGGTGTACTGCCAGATGCCCTCGTACTTCCAGTCGAAGAACACGCGGCGCTGCGGATCGGCGGTGAGATTGATCGGCTGTCCCACGAACCAGACGTTGCCGAGGTCCGACTCGGCGCCGCTCGCCAGCGCCGTGATCCGGTTCTGGTTGCGGGACCAGTTGATGTCGCTCGTCCAGGTGAGCCCCTTCCAGTCGCGCACGTTCACGGTGGAGAGTCCGAGTTCCACGCCGCTGTTCAGCGTGGAGCCGATGTTCTGCAGCGTGGAGGTGAAGCCGGAGGTGACGGGAAGGAGACGGATCAGCAGCAGGTCGCGGGTGTTCTGACGGTACACGTCCGCCATGCCGCTGATGCGGCCGCCGAGCACGGAGAACTCCACGCCGATGTCGGTCTGGTCGGTCTTTTCCCACGTCAGATCGGGATTGGCGATCGAGCCGGGGCGGTAGCCGAGGACGCGTTCCGAGCCGAAGGAGTAGAGCTTCGAGCTGAGCGTGCCCTGCGTCTGGTACGGGGCGATGGAGGTGTTGCCGGTGGTGCCGTAGCTGCCGCGGATCTTGAGCTGGTCCAGCCAGCCGAACCGGCTCATGAAGGCCTCGTCACCGAGCTGCCAGGCCGCGCCGAAGGAGGGGAAGAAGGCCCATTTGTTGCCGGGGGCCAGTCGGCTCGATCCGTCCATGCGTCCGGACGCGGAGAGGGAGTAGCGATCGAGGAGCGTGTAGTTCACGCGGCCCATGTACGAGGCGAGGGCCCATTCGGAGATCGCGCTGAGGTTGTTGCCCGCGACCCCGGATCCGAGATCGTACCAGCGCTGGGTATTGTAGGGGAGCTGCGTCGCGTAGAGAGAGTCCCGCGTGAACCGGTCCTTCTGGATGCTGTAGAGACCGGTGAGCTCGAACCGGTTGTCGCCGATGTCCTTGTTGTACTGGAGCAGATTGTCGAGCGTCCAGGCGAAGGTCGTGGTGTTGCGGAGCATCGCCTGCGGTGGCTGTCCCTGATTGGCGCTGTGTGCGCCCGGATTGGCGCAGGGACCGTGTGTCCAGGGGTCGTTGTAGCACCCGAGGCTGGCGTGATTGTAGTCGGGACCGAAGGTGGTGCGCCAGGTGAGCCCGTCGGCCAGTTGCAGTTCGCCGTACACCGTGCCGAAGACCCGTGTGCCGGTGCGCTCGCGAATCATGGACTGCGCTTCGAGCACCGGATTGATATTGAGCGGATCGTCGTCGGGGCGCGGATCGAGCAGTCCGGCGGAATCGGGATTGGTGTAGTTGTACGGCTGGCCGAACGGCGTGAGCGTGGTGGCGTAGCCGAAGGCCGCCTGCCCTTCTCCCATGTCGGTGCGCGTGCGGGAGAGGAACGCGCTCGCCCCGATGCGAAGTCGGTTGGCCGTGTGATCGATGGAGCCGAACGCGGTGCCGCGCGTGTCGCCCTGTCCCGGGATCATGCCCTGCTGATGGAAGTAGTTGCCGGAGAGCGCGTAGCGCGTGTCCTGCCCCGAGCCGGTGATGCCGCCCTGCAGATTGCGCTGGAGGCCGTTCCGCAGCACGGCCCGCTGCCAGTCGGTCTCGATGCCGTTCTGGTAGGCGTACATGCGCTTCGACGTGGTGGTGCCAGGCACGACCGACTGCCCCTGCAGCACGGAGCGGAGCGACGTGTCCTGTCCGTTGATCGCGGCTGCGTCCTGCAGATAGTGCACGAACTGCTGCATGTTCATCATCGGGATGACCTGCACCGGCTGCTGCACGCCGTAGTAGGTCTCGAGGCTGTAGGACGTCTGCCGTCCGGCCGTTCCCTTCTTCGTGGTGAGCAGGATCACGCCGTTGGCGCCGCGGCTGCCGTAGATGGCCGTGGCCGCGGCGTCCTTGAGCACCGAGATCGATTCGATGAACTGCGGATTGAAGTCCCCGATGCCGCCGCTGAGCGGAATGCCGTCCACCACGTAGAGCGGCTCGTTGCGATCACTCGCCATGGACCGCACGCCGCGCACGCGCACCTGCATGGCCGCGCCCGGCTCGTTGCTTGTGGCCACCACTTCGACGCCGGCCACGCGTCCCTGGAGCGCCTTCATGGGATCGCTCGTGGGAATGTCGCGGAGCTGCTCCGACGTGACGGTGGAGATGGCGCCGGTCACCGAGCGCTGCTGCTGCGTGCCGTAGCCGACCACGGTGATGGCCTGCAGCTGCGACGCGCGCATGAGAATGAAGTCCGCCGTGGCGGTCTGCCCGGTCGCCACGGTGACGGACTGGTTCATGGCCGTGAAGCCGATCGCCGTCACGCGCACGGTGTGCGCGCCCGCGGGCACGTCGGCGATCGAGTACGTGCCGTCATCCCGCGTGATGGCCGCCAGCGTGGTGCCGACGACGATCACGCGCGCGGACACGATCGGCCCCTGCGTGGCCGAGTCCGTCACGGTACCGCGCACGATGCCGCCCGTCCGCCCTTGGGCCTCCGAGGCGCTCACCGTCAGCGTACCCAGCAGCAGTAGCAAGAACAGGTGTCGCATAACCCTTCCCCTCCGAGAACGTTGCACTGCGTACGGCCGGCTTCGTCGTGCACCATGCGGAACGGCGTTCGGACGGAGTAGCCAGGAGACCATCGCGAGAACTTCAGGGAAAAACCAGCAGATCCGATCACCTAGGCGGGCGATCAAGTGACAAAGTCATAATGTCATTTTGGCCCGATACTACAGCCTTCTCCGGCGCTGTCAAGGCATCCGCCACCCCCTACCAGCGATCCGTGCGGAACGGGGCGGCCGGCAGCCCGCCCTTTCCATAGAGATCCGGCCCGGCCGGACTGTCCGCCCACGCGTACCGCACGGCCAAGGGGGCCGGCACCCGATCGCTCCACACGACCACCCGGGTCCCTTCGAGCCGCGCCTCGGCCCAGACCCAGCGCCGGTCCGCGCCCGCGATGGCGAAGCCGGACACGCGGCCTCCGTCCCCTCGCGTCACAAGGCCGTCCTCGTCGTGGAACGACACCACCACCCGGTTGCCCTGCACTTCGTGCGCGCGATACCTGGGGCTGGCGGCCTCGACCGTTTCGCCGTAGGCCACCCGGCGCGCGACCAGCGCAAGCCGGTGGCCGACGTCCTGCTTGTTGCCCGGGTGCAGGTCGCCGGCGTCCCCGATGTCGATGGCGACGACCTGCCCCGTGCGTGGCAGGGCCAGCGCGGCGTCCTGCGATTCCCGGAGCGTGGCCCACCCCGCGGAATCCGGCGGCACGGAGTCGACCCGTCCGAAGTTCGGGAGCTGCACCCACAGGAATGGCAGGTCGTGCCCGCCGGTCCAGGCGCCGCGCCAACTGCGGATCAGCGTGTCGAACTGCGCGCGATAGGCGGTGGCCTGCGCCACGGAGTTCGCGTTCGACTCGCCCTGGTACCAGAGCACGCCGCGCACCGGCACGCCGAGCAGCGGATGCACCATCGCGTTGAAGGCGATGGACGGGACCTTGTTGAGACGCTGTCCGTCGGGCGGGCGTGACGCCTGGGGCCGCGCCGTGATCTCCGCCCAGGCGGCGTCGGTGAGGCCGTTGGCCTCGCGCGACAGCCACGTTTCGATCGCGCTCCCGCTCCACGACACGTCGAGCAGCGCGATCGGCACTTTCAGCACGGGACGCAGCGCGCGCGCGAAGAAATAGCCCACGGCGGTGAACGTGCCCACGTGCGCGGAATCGGCCGCGGCCCATGTGCCGGCCGCGAGATCCTCCGCCGGTTCGTCGGCCCACGCATGCGGCACCTTGAGCCGGCGGATCCATCGATCATCGGCCGCGGCGATCTCGCGCGCGGCGTCGTTCGCACTGGCCACCGTCCATTCCATGTTCGACTGGCCGGCGGCTACCCAGACGTCGCCGATCAGGAGATCCCGGATGGTTCGCTGCGCCGCGCCCGCGCGCACGGTGAGTTCGTGCGGCCCGCCGGCGGCGAGTGCGGGAAAGACGACCTGCCATCGCCCGGCCGTGTCGGCCGTGGTGCGTTCCGTTCGTCCGTGCAGCGTGGCGTGGACCGTGGCACCTGGTGACGCCCAGCCCCACACGGGCATGCGGACATCCCGCTGCAGCACGGCGCCGTCCTGGAAATAGCGCGCGAGCCGGAGCGTGAACGAGTCCTCCGGCAGCAGCAGCGCGAGATCGATCGCGTCGGCCATCACGCGGTACCCGGCTTCATTGGGGTGCAGGTGATCGCCGGTCTCGAGTTCGGCGCGGAGTCGCGTGGGAGCGGCCGAGTCGCGCAGTGCCGCGTCGAAGTCGATCACGGCATCCCACACGCCGCTGGTGCGGATCCAGTGATTCACGGTCTGCCGCGCGGATTCGCGCGCGGGGCTGTCGTAGCCGGAGCCGGCAAAGGGGGAGATCGTGGCGCCGTACACCCGCACCTCGGCCTCGCGCGCCCGCGCGATGATGCGGCGATAGGCCTCGATGAGCTCCGCGGCGACTGTGGACGCGGCGGCGCTGTCCCGCGCCCCTCCGATGTCGTTGACCCCGATGCTCACGATCAGCCACCGCACGCCGTGCTGGGCGAAGACATCGCGTTCGAGCCGGTCGAGCGCGGTGGGGCCGAGTCCGCCGCGCAGCACGGCGTTGCCGCCGATCCCGGCGTTCAGCACGGCCACGTGCGCGGTGCGCGGATCGGCCTGCAGACGACGCGCGAGATTGTCCGGCCATCGGTTGTTGCGGTCGGTACCGGAGCCGCGGCCGTCGGTGATCGAGTTGCCGAGCGTGACCACGGCGCCGGCGGGGCGCTCCGGCTGCACGTCGATGCCGGCGAGGATGTACCAGCGTTCCACGCGCGCCGCGTCGGGGAGGTGCGCCTCGCGCGTGCGGTCGCCGGACACGAGATACGACGTGGTGCGCGATCCCGGGTGCCCGGTGACGTCGGCGGAGGTTTCGCCGAAATGGAGACTCACCGCGAGATCGGCGAGCGGCAGCACGGTCATGTCCAGCGGGTCGGACGTCACCGCGGCGCCGGCCGGAATCACGACCGTGGCGCGACCGTCGAAGGTGAGTGCGCGGTCGTGCGCGGGCACGATCGTATCGGCGCCGGCCGACGGTGCGATGTGTGCGGCGCGCACGGTCACGTCACTCGTGCCGAACTCGTTGGACAGTCGCACGCGCAGCGCGCGGCCGCCGATCGACACGTGCACGACCTGGCGCAGCGTGTTGCCGGAGAGCCCGGGCTCGGGCGGCAGATTACGCGGTTCGGTGAGCTGCGGCGGCGCGCTCCACGTGCCCACCCAGGCGGCTTCCGTGGAGCCGGCCGTCCCGTGCGCGGGGCCGCGGGCACACGCCGGTGCGACCATCAGCGCGCCGATGCAGGCCATCACGGATCCCCAGCGCACGTGGTGTCTCACGTGGCGGACCTCATCAGCGGACGCAGCGCCGGATACAGGGCACGGAACCGCTGGTAGGGCGCTTCGTAGCGCGCGTGGGCGCCGGGCGCGGGCTCTTCCTTCGCGCCGCGCGTGAGCGTGGCGCTGGTGGCCGCCGCGAGATCGGGAAAGGCTCCGATTCCCACTGCACCGAGCAGCGCCGCTCCATAGGCGGGTCCTTCCTCGCGGTTCACGGTCGTCACCGGCAGGCCGTACACATCGGCCTGCAGGCGGCGCAGGAACGGGCTGCGCGCGCCGCCGCCGGTGAGCAGGAGCTGTTCCGGCGACAGACCGAGCGCCTGCAGGATGGACAGCGAATCCCGCATCGCGAAGGCGACCCCTTCCACGACGGCGCGCGAGAGATGCGCGCGCGAATGCGCGAGGCTGAGTCCCACGAACGCGCCGCGCGCCGCGGCGTCGCGGTGCGGTGTGCGCTCGCCTTGCAGGTACGGCAGGAACGTCACGCCTTCGGCGCCGGGCGGAATGCGCTCGGCTTCGTCGTTGATGTGCGCGTCGGGGTGACTCGCCTCGGGTGCGCCGCGCGCGAGCTGATCCCGGTACCACGCCACCGCGCCACCGGCGGAAAGCACCACGCCCATCAGATACCAGAGGCCGGGCACGACGTGGCAGAACGTGTGTGCGCGCAGCTTCGGGTCCACGACCGGCTGGGCGATGGGCGCGAGCACGGTGCCCGACGTGCCCCAGCTCGCCACCGCTTCGCCGGGCGACACGACGCCCACGCCGGCCGCGCCGCACGCATTGTCCGCGCCGCCGCCCACCACCGGCAGGCCGGCCGGCAGCCCCGTGCGCGCGGCCGCGTCCGCTGTCACGTGGCCAAGGACTTCGTGCGATCCCCCCAGGGCGGGGAGCAGCGCGGGCGAAAGCCCCACCGCGTCGAGCAGCGGCACGCTCCATTCCACACGCGCGGGATCGAGCATCAGCGAACCGGACGCGTCCGACGGCTCGGTGGCCGGCACGCCGGTGAGCCGGTAGCGGATGAAATCCTTGGCGAGCATCACCGTGGCGAGCCGCGCGAAGGCCGCGGGTTCGTGCCGGCGAAGCCAGAGGATCTTGGGAAGCGTGAACCCTTCGAGCGCGGGATTGCGCACCCAGTCGCGAAGCTGCGCCTCGCCGCCGGCCGCGCGCGTGATCTCCGCGCACTCCTCGGTGGTGCGTCCGTCGCACCAGAGCAGCGCCGGCCGAATCACCGCGCCTTCGCGATCGAGAAACACCGACGAGTGCATCTGCCCCGACACGCCGACCGACTGCACGCGCACGCCGGGCTGCTTGTCGAGCAGCGCGCGGATGGCCGTCACCGACGCCTCCCACCACGCCTCGGGGTCCTGCTCGGCCCATCCGGGATGCGGCGTGGAGAGTGTGAGCGGCGCCGTGGCCGACGCCGTCACATCACCTTCCCGGTTCACGAGAATCGCCTTGACGCCACTCGTGCCGACGTCGACGCCGAGGAACACGAGCTCACTCACCTACCGCACTCCGAGCAGCACTTCCATGGTCAACTGATCGAGCCGTTCGTAGTCGTAACCCGCGGCCCGCATCGCGTCGAGATCGAAGGATCGATCCTTGAGCTCGCGGGCGGCATCGGCCGAGAACTTGACGCGCGCTCCCGGGGCCGCGCCGCGCTCGCGCAGCGTGGCGAGAATGCCCTGGATCTCCGGATCGGCGTTGAACCGGGCGACCTTCTCCTTGAGGATGAGATACGTGCGCATGCTCCCCTTGGCGAACTCCCACACGCCGGCTTCGTCTTCCGTGCGATAGGCATGACTGTCGAAGTGCCGCATGCCGTCCCACTGCGCGTCCTCGAGCAGCTTCACGAGGAAGAAGGCGCCCTTCACGTCCTCGCTGCCGAAGCGCAGGTCCTGATCGAAGCGGCCGATCTTCTGCGCGTTGAGATCGATGTGGAACAGCTTGCCCACCTCGAGCGCCTGCGCCACGCCGTGCGCGAAGTCGAGTCCCGCCATCTGGTCGTGCGCCACTTCGGGATTGAGCCCCACCATGTCGGGATGATCGAGCGTGTAGATGAACGCGAGCATGTGCCCGATGGTGGGCAGGTAGATATCGCCGCGCGGCTCGTTGGGCTTGGGTTCGAGCGCGAAGCGCAGATCGTATCCCTGGTCCTTCACGTATTCGCACAGATAGTTGATCGCGTCGCGGTACCACTTGATGGCTTCCTGCGGATCCTTGGTGGCGTTGGACTCCACACCTTCCCGTCCGCCCCAGAATACGTACGTGGTGGCGCCGAGCTCGACGCCGAGATCGATGGCCCGCATGGCCTTCTGCAGTGCGAACGCGCGCACCTGCGCGTCGTTGCTGGTGAAGGCGCCGTCGCGGAACACGGCATCGCCGGCGAGGTTGGTAGTGGCCATCGGCACCTTGAGGCCGGTTTCGTCGAGCGCGGCCTTGAACTCCCGCACGATCCGGTCGCGTTCCGCCGCCGTGGCGTCACGCGGCACGAGATCGTTGTCGTGCAGGTTCATGCCGTAGACGCCGAGCTTCGCCAGTTGCCGCACCATGTACGGCGGCGCCAGCGGCGGGCGCGAGGCATCGCCCCACGGATCGCGCCCGGGGTTGCCCACGGTCCAGAGGCCGAAGGTGAAACGGTGTTCGGGACGCGGCGTGAACGGATCGGCAGCGGAAACGGTCGAAGACATGATGAAGGGATGATGTGCGAGGAAGGAAGAGACGGGGCGCACGAGCCCCTGAAACGGTACTGCGGAGGAACGCCGGCGACTCAGATGTCGTCGCAGCGCGGGCGGGTGGGATCCTGCGGGCAGGTGATGCGGAGATAGAACTCGAGCGGATGCGCGGGCTCGGCGTAGCCGGCCGGGTACGGCTGTCGTGCGAAGGGTTGGAAGTAGGCGAGCACGGCGTCACGCCACCAGCGCGCTTCGCGTGCCTGAATATCGAGGAACGCGTCGATCTCGCGGAAGCGCGCCTGGTCGATACGCCCCTCGAGCGTGCGCCACGTGTCGCGCAGGGCAACGGCCGAATCCACGCCCGCGCTGTGGCGGTGCACCAGCTCGTCCCAGAGCGTGCGACCGGAGCGCATGCGTTCGGTCCATCCCACGCGGTGGAACCAGAGGAGATGATCGTCCGACACGGTGGCGCGATCGGAGAACTGGTCGCGCAGCCGCGGCGCGTACTGGTCCACGGCATTGCTGCCCGCGGCGGTGCGATCGAATCCGACGGCCAGCGTGTCGGCGCGGTGATAGTAGAGCGACGTCCAGTCGGCGCGTCCGCCGTCCACCCACGGCCCCGGGCCGTAGTGATGATCGCGCGCCATGATGTGGTGGAGGCCGAGCGGTGTCATGTAGTTCACCACCGCTTCGCGCGAACCGAGCAGCATGCCGCGCACCGGCTCCACCACGGCCGCGTCGTTCGACAGCGTCTGCCGGATCCATTCGTCGGCGATCGCGGCCGAGCCGAGCGTGTGATCCCAGGCGAGGCGACCGTAGGCGTACCAGTTGGCCTGGTTGAAGTGCGAACCGGTCCAGTGGCGATCGGTGCCCACGTTGGCCACGCCCGAAATTCCCGAGAGCGTGTGTCCGTCCATCGAGCCGTCGATCACGCGTGCGACCGTGGTGCCTTCGCCTGCACGCCACGTGTCGGCGTCCAGCACTTCCTCGAAGAGCGGCGCGAGAAACGCGAGATGCGTGTCCTGGCCGAGGTATTCCTTGGTGATCTGGAGCTCGAGCACGAGCGGCGTGCGCGGCATGGCGCCGAAGAGCGGGTGGAACGGCTCGCGCGGCTGGAAATCGAGTGCGCCGTTCTTCACCTGCACCATCACGTTGGGGCGGAACGCGCCGTCGAGCGGGGTGAACTCGTCGTACGCCTGCCGGATGCGGTCCACGGGCACGTCGTTGCTGTACACGAACGCGCGCCACATCACGATGCCGCCGTGCGGCGCCACGGCATCGGCGAGCATGTTCGCGCCCTGGGCGTGCGTGCGGCCGTAGTCCTGCGGGCCCGGCTGTCCCTCGGAGTTGGCCTTCACGAGAAAGCCGCCGAAGTCGGGGATGAGCCGGTAGATCTCGTCGGTCTTCGCGCGCCACCACGCGCGCACGGCGGGATCGAGCGGATCGGCCGTGGGCAGGCCGCCGATCTCCCGGGGCGCGCTGAAGCGGGCGGTGAGATACACGCGCAGCCCGTACGGCCGGAACGTGTCGGCGAGCGCCGCCACCTTCGCCAGGAACGGCGGGGTGAGCACGGTGGCGTTCGCGTTCACGTTCGTGAGCACGGTGCCGTTGATGCCGAGGGACGCGTTGGCGCGCGCGTAGTCCACGTAGCGCGGCGACAGCACATCGGGGAGCGAGTCCCACGCCCAGAGCGACAGCCCGGCGTATCCGCGTTCCACCGAGCGGTCGAGATTGTCCCAGTGATTGAGGATGCGCCGCGCGATGCGGGGAGCGCTCACCTCGTGCAGCGCCGTGAGCGATCCATGCGTCTGGAGGTGGCGCAGCAGCGCGAACGCGCCGTACAGCACGCCCACGTCGGTGTTGGCGGCGATCACGAGCGCCGGCGTGCCGTGTACCGGCATCGCGCGGAGCACGTAGCCTTCGCTGCCCGCGCGCTGCAGGTCGTTGTCGAGGCCGAGCGCGGCGATGACCGGCGAGTGCTGCGGCGTGCCGGCGAGCACCGCGCCCCGGGGCACGCTGTCGGCGTCGGACAGCACGGCGACATCCCGCCCGAGCAGCCCGCTCAGCCCACGCTGCAGTTCGTCCGCGGCCACGCGCAGCGTGGGTGTGGAACCATGCACGACGATGGCCTGCACCGCGTCCCGGTACTCGGCGAGCCGCGCGGCTTCCTGCACCGGGCGGTACCGCAGCCACAGATCGTATCCGTCTTCATCCGGAGGGGGCACGGGCTTCGACGTGCCGCACGCGGCCACGAACGCTGCCGCGAAGGCCCAGCCCATCCCTGTCTTCATGCGACCCGTCATCGGTGACGTTCCGCGGCGCGTCAGCGCGCGATCTCCGGTACGCGACAGTCGGCCGGATCGGCCCAGCGCTGATTCGGGATCAGCGGCGCCCAGCCCGGACGCAGTGGATCCCGATCATACGGATACGTGCCAAGACGCAGGAACAGCTCGTGATATTCGGCGAGCCGGTCCCGATCGAGCGTGACGCCCAGTCCGGGCGCGGTGGGGACCTTGATCTTGCCTCCGCAGTACTGGAGCTTGCCGCCCACGATCACATCGTCCACCAGATGATGGTAGTGCGCGTCGGCGGCGAAGGTGAGGTTGGGAAGCACGGCGCCGAGGTGGAGCATGGTGGCGAGCTGGATGCCGAGCTCGCCGCTCGAGTGCACGGCCACGCCGAGCTGGAACGCTTCGCACACGCCGGCCGCCTTCACGCAGGCGCGAATGCCGCCCCAGAACGTGGTGTCGAGCAGGATCACGTCCACGGCCGTTTCGAGCACGTTGGCCGCGAGCTGCTCGAATCCCACCACCACGGTGTTCGTGGCGAGCGGCAGGCGCACCTTTTCGCGCGTGCGGCGCATGCCGTGCATGCCGAAGACCGGATCCTCGAGATAGTCGTTGTTCAGATCCTCGATGCGGTGCGCGAACCAGATCGCCTGCTCCACCGACCACACGCCGTTCGGGTCGAAGCGGAACGAATCGCCGGGAAACTCGGCGGCGAGCGCGCGATAGCACTCGAGTTCATAGGCAGGGGGGAACACCCCGCCCTTCAGTTTGTGCGACGTGAACCCGTATCGCTCCTTGAGCGACCGGGCTTCGGCGATCAGTTGATCGACCGTGCGCACTTCACAGGTATTGGCCGGCGGGTTCGCGTACTGATAGAAAAGGTACGACGCAAAGGACACCTCATCACGTAGTCGCCCCCCGAGGATCTCGGAAACCGGTACGCCCCATTTCTGTCCGATGACGTCCAGACACGCGAACTCCAGCGCGGCCAACAATTGGGTGCGGTTGTTGTAGAGCGAGGCAGTGGGGTTGGCGATCTGGAAGCGCAGCTCCTCGATGCGCGCCGGATCCCGGCCGATGACATACGGCTTGAGCCCCTCCACGGTCGCCACGGCGGCCTGGCCGCCGCCCCCCAGCTCGCCCAGCCCCACCAGCCCCTCGTCCGTCTCCACCTCGATGATGGTGCGCACGAACCGGCCCCAGTGCGCGCCATTGGCGTGCCGGAGCGGGGCGTTGAGCGGAACGGTCACGGGCGTGGCCCGCACATCGGTGATTCGCATGGTGACTCTATGGTGGGAGGACAGAAACCGGCCGGGAGCCGCCCGTCTGTCATCAAATCATCTTATGAGTACTGATGTTGAAGTGCGCGTTTCAGGCTGTCAAGGAAGGGAGGGCCGATCCGGTGGTCAGGAGCCGAGATCGGCGACCGGGGTCATCCGGGGGACGAGGAGGTGGATGACGCCCAGGGCCACGAGGTAGGCCGTGCCGCACACCGCGAAGATCAGGGTGTAGTCGCCGCCCGTGGCGTCGAGCAGCCGGCCGGTGAGGCGCTGGACGCCGGTGGCGGCCATGGACCCGGCGAACCCGCCGAGCCCCACCACGCTGGCCACGGCCCGGCGCGGGTACATGTCGCTCACGGTGCAGAACAGGTTGGCCGACCACCACTGGTGCGCGGCCGCGGCCACGCTCACCAGGGCCACGGCCATCCACATGCTCCCCGCCGAGGGGGCGAAGGCCGTGGGCACGATCAGCAGGGCGGCGATGAGCATGGCCGTCTTGCGGGAACGGTTCACGCTCCAGCCCCGCTTGATCAGCGCCCCCGAGGACCAGCCGCCGGCCACCGACCCCACGTCGGCCAGCACGTAGATGGCGATGAGCGGGGCGGCCAGGCCGGTGAGCTGCACGCCCCAGTTGGTGTCGAGAAACTTGGGGAGCCAGAACAGATAGAAGAACCAGACGGGGTCGGTGAACGCCTTGCCCACGATGAACGCCCACGCCTGCCGGTCACGGAGCAGCCGGGCCCAGACCACCCGGCCAGTGGGTTCGGCGCCGTCGCTCCGGATATACGCGAGCTCGACCGTCGACACGCGCGGATGCACCTCAGGCGCCCGGTAGACCAGCAGCCAGATCACGAGCCACACGAACCCGATCGCGCCGGTGGCCAGGAACGCCTCGCGCCACCCCCAGGTGATCGCGATCCACGGCACCACGATCGGGGCGATGAGCGCGCCCACGTTCGTGCCCGCATTGAAGATGCCGATCGCGAGAGCGCGTTCGCGCTTGGGAAACCACTCCGCCACCGTCTTCACGGCGCCCGGGAAGTTGCCGGCTTCGCCGAGCCCGAGGGCCGCGCGCGCGAGCGAAAAGCCCGCGACACCGCGGGCCAGCGCGTGCGCCATGGCCGCCGCGCTCCACACCGTGATGGCCCACGCCATGCCGAGGCGCACGCCGATCCGGTCCATGATGCGGCCCATCAGCAGCAGGCCCACGGCGTAGGACAGCGAGAACCACGACACGATCGCGCCGTAGTCGGTTTCGCTCCATCCGAGCTCCCGCTGCAGCGTGGGCGCGAGAATGCCCAGCACCTGGCGGTCGAGATAGTTGATCGTCGTGGCGGCGAAGAGCAGGGCCACCACGGTCCAGCGGAATCCGAACCCCCGCGGCGGCGCCTCAGCGCTGGATGCGTCCACTTCCATCTCCTTCGAGCAGGCGTTCGACTTCGGTGACGCTCACCCGGTTGAAATCACCGGGGATCGAATGCTTGAGACAGCCGGCGGCCGTGGCGAACTCGAGCGCGCGTGCATCGTCGCGGTATGCGAGCAGCCCGTGGATCAGGCCGGCCGTAAAGGCGTCGCCCGCGCCGATGCGGTCCACGATGTGCGTGATGGCGTACGAACGGCTCCGGTGCAGCGTGGTGCCGTCGAAGAGACACGCGCTCAGGCCGTTGTGATCGGCCGAGTGGCTTTCGCGCCGGGTCATGACGTGCTTCTTCACGTTCGGAAACACGTCGCACACGTGGCGGGAGAGCATTTCCAGGGGGGCCGCGGGCCCGCTTCGTGCGGCGTCGAGCTCCAGCGCGAGTGATTTGCGGCAGTCTTCCTCATTGGCGATCAACACCTGCACGTGCCGCACGATCTCCGGCATCACGTCATGCGCCGGCCGGCCGTACTGCCAGAGATTGGCCCGGTGGTTCACGTCGCACGACACCGGGATCCCGCGCGCGCGCGCTTCCTGAACGGCGGCGAGTGACTGCGCCGCGGCGTTCGCGCTGATGGCGGGCGTGATGCCGGTGAGATGAAACCAGTCGGCCCCGTCGAACACGGCCGCCCAGTCGATGTCGCCGGGCTGCACGCCGGCGATCGACGATCCGGCGCGGTCGTAGACCACGATCCCGGGACGCTGATTGGCGCCCGCTTCGAGATAGTAGGTGCCCATGCGGCCGCTGCTCCGCCGCACATGCCCGACGTCCACGCCGAAGCGGCGCAGCTCGGCGAGCGCCGCGTCACCCACGGCATTGGGCGGCAGCAGCGTCACGAACGCGGCGGCGTGCCCGAACTGCGCGAGCGACACGGCCACGTTGCACTCCGCGCCGCCGAACGTGGCTTCGAGCATGGCCGACTGGAACAGGCGCTCGTGACCGGGCGCCTTGAGTCGCAGCATGATCTCGCCGAACGTCACGATCCGTCTGGACATGATCAGTGAGTGAGAAAGACCTGGTCGCGCGCGAGACGCGCAATCGCGGCAGCGCGCGCGGATTCTTCGCGCACCTGCTCGTACGCGTCCGCCGCGATCCAGTCGGAGGGCGCCATCCACGATCCGCCGCACGCCATCACGCGATCGAACGCCAGATAGGCGGGCAGCGTGCTCACGCCGATGCCGCCGGTGGGCAGGAACTCCACGTCGGCGAACGGGGCGGCGAGCGCCCGGAGCAGCGGCAGTCCGCCCATCGGCTCCGCGGGGAAGAACTTGAGCACGGTGAGGTCAAGCGCGAGCGCGGCCATGATCTCGGTGGGCGTGCAGACGCCGGGAATCACGGGGAGGCCGAGCTCCTGGCTGCGGCGCACCACGTGTTCATCGAGCCCGGGGGATACGATGAAGCGGGCGCCCGCGGCGTGTGCCTGATCCACCTGCGCTGTACGCCGCACGGTGCCCGCGCCCACCAGCACGTCGGGGAGCTCGGCGGCCATGCGCTCCAGCGCCTCCAGGGATCCGGCGGTACGGAGCGCGATCTCCGCGCACGGCAGTCCGCCCGCCGCGAGCGCGCGGCCGAGCGGCACGGCGCGCCCGGGATCGTCGAGGACGATGAGGGGCACCACGCCGATGTGTCGGAGGCGAGCGAGCACGTCGTTCGTCATGTCGTGAATGCTCCCGCTCGGGATGCGTCCCGCGACGCCGACGGGACTCCCAGGCGATATGCGTCGCGCGCCAGTCCCACGGTCAGCGCCTCCGCCATCAGCCGCGCGTCCGCGAGATCGATGATGTGACGCGCCACGAGCCCGGCGAGCCAGTTGGCGTCCACGCGACGCGCGAGATCATGCCGCGCGGGAATCGAGCAGAAGGCGCGCGTGTCGTCGTTGAAGCCGGCGGTGTTCCAGATGCCGGCGGTGGACGTGGTGCGCGCGCGGAACCGCATCATCCCGTCGATGCTGTCGTGGAACCACCACGGCGGCCCGAGCCGCATGGCGGGATAGTGCCCGGCGAGCGGCGCGAGCTCGCGCGCGTAGGTGGACTCGTCGAGCGTGAACACGATGAGACGGAACCGTGCATCGTTGCCGTACGCGTTGAGCAGCGCGTGCAGGCTGCGCGTGTATTCGCTCGCCACGGGAATGTCGCCGCCGAGGTTCGCGCCGAACCGCGTGTGGAGCGCGGTATCGTGATTGCGCCAGACGCCGGCGTGGAGCTGCATCACGAGTCCGTCGTCCACGGCCATCCGCGCCATTTCCATGAGCATGTGCGCTTCGAAGCACTGCTCGTCGTGCAGCGTGGCTTCGCCGCGCCGGGCCGCCTGGAAGATCCGTTCCGCCTCCTCGGGCGAAAGACGCTCCGTGTGCGGCGTGCGGGTACCGTGATCGGTGGCAGTGGCGCCGTGCTCGCGAAAGAAACGCCGCCGGGATTCGAGCGCGGCCACGAGCGCCTCGCAGCTTTCGATGCGCCGGCCGTCGGCCTCGGCGAGCCGTTCCACCTCGCGGCGCCAGCCGGGCGATGCCACCTGCAGCACGGCATCGGGACGGAAGGTGGGGATCACGCGCCCGGACCACCCCGACGCGCGCAGGCGCGCGTGATGCTCCAGCGAATCGGCCGCGCCGTCGGTGGTGGCGAGCACTTCCACGCGGAACCGCTCGAACAGCGCGCGCGGCCGGAACTCGGGTGACCGCAGCTTCTCGCTGATCTCGTCGTAGATCGCGGCGGCCGAATGGGCATCGAGTCGCCGTCGCACGCCGAACAGCTCATGCAGTTCGTAGTCCAGCCAGGCCGCGCTCGGCGTGCCGAGGAACAGGTGATAGTGCGCGGCGAACCGCTGCCACACCACGCGCGGGTCGGCTTCGTACGCGCCGCCGTCCTGCGGCGGCACACCGAGCGCGTCGAGCGGGACGCTCTGCGCGTGCAGCATGCGCAGCAGGTAATGATCCGGCGTGACGAGCAGCGCGGTGGGTTCGGGGAACGGCGCGTCGTCGCTCAGCAATCGGGCGTCCACGTGCCCGTGCGGGCTCACGATCGGCAGCTCCCGCATGCCTTCGTACAGCGTGCGCGCAATCGACCGTATCCCGGGGTCGGCGTCGAAATATCGATCCTCATGCAGCGTGAAGACACGCGTGCCGACATCCGGCGTGGCCGCTCTCATCAGACGCCGCCGTACACGCTGAATCCGCCGTCCACCGGAATCACCGCCCCAGTCACGAACGAGGCTGCATCGCTGCACAGCCACTGCACCGCGCCCACCAGCTCCTCGGGGCGTCCGAAGCGGCCCATCGGCGTATGGTCGATGATCGCCCGGGCCCGCGGCGTGAATCCGCCGGCGGCCGTGAGCAGCACCGCGCGGTTCTGCGCCGACACGAAGAAGCCCGGCGCGATCGCGTTCACGCGAAGCCCGTCGCCGTACCGGCGCGCGAGCTCGGCGCTCATCCAGCGCGTGAAGTTCTCGATGCCGGCCTTGGCCACCGAATACCCCATCACGCCGCTGATCGCCGACGTCGCGGCCATGGACGACACACACACGATGCTTCCCGCGCGCCGCGCGGCCATCGCTTCCGCGAAAACGAGCGTGGGGTGCACGCTGCCGTGCAGGTTGAGCTGGAGCACTTCGTCGAACGCGTCGTACGGCACGTCGAAGATCGACCGGGTGTCGCTGCGTGCCCGGGCCACGTTGCCGCCGGCCGCGTTCACCAGCGCGTCGACCTGTCCCCACGCGTCCACGATCGCATCGCGCGCCGCGTGCATGGCAGGCGCGTCGAGCACGTCGCCGACCGCGGCCATGGCCTGTCCGCCGGCAGCGCGGATTTCGTGCGCCAGGGTTTCCGCGGCGTCGCGGTTCCGGCCGATCAGGGCCACGCGCGCGCCGGCTGCCGCGAGACCGCGCGCCAGCGTTCCGCCGATCACGCCGTATCCACCGGTGATCGCGACCACGCGGCCGTCGAGTGAGAAGTTCGCGGCCGCGGTCATGCGATGGTCTCCCGGCATGGCACGAGCGCGTTCCCGCGGTTCGCCTTCATGGCCACGGCGCTCACGATACGGTCTTCCCGCCCGGCGCGATCCCTTCCCAGAGACCGTGCAGATACATCGCGCCGAGCGCCCGGTCGTAGATGCCGTAGCCGGCGCGTCCGGTTTCGCCCCAGATCATGCGCCCGTGATCCGGACGCATGGGACCGTCGAATCCGGTGTCGTGCAGCGCCGCCAGCACGGCCCGCATGTCCACGTCACCGCTGCGCGACGGATGCGGCGCTTCCACGAAACGCCGCGGCCCCGTGGTGCGCACGTTGCGGCAGTGCGCAAAATGAATGCGCCCGCGCAGATCGCGCACGATCTCCGGCAAAGCGTTCGACGGCAGCGAGCCGAGCGACCCGGTGCAGAAGGTGATGCCGTTCGCCGGCCGGTCCACCAGCGTGGTCACGCGGCGGAGCGCCGCGCCGTCGCCCACGATGCGCGGCACGCCGAACACGGGCCAGGGCGGATCATCCGGATGCAGGGCGAGCCGAACGCCGGCGTCCTCGGCGACCGGCACCACGCGCTCGAGAAACCAGGCCAGGTTCTCCCAGAGCTGCTCCGCGTCCATGGCGCGATAGGCCGCGAGCAACGCGGCGAGCGTGGGCCCGTCGTAGTGATCCGCCCACGCCGGCAGCGACGGAAACCCGTTCGACAGATCCATGGCCGACAGCACGTCGTGATCGTACGCGAGCGCGGTCGCGCCCTCGGCCGTGGGCTGCGCCAGATCCGTGCGCAGCCAGTCGAAGATCGGCATGAAGTTGTAGCACACCACCGGCACGCCGGCCTCGCCCACGTGCCGGAGGCTCGCGCACCAGGCATCGGCGAGCCGGTCGCGCGCCGGGCGCCCCAGCTTGATGTCCTCGGGCACCGGGATGCTCTCCACCACGGAGAAGCGGAATCCCGCGTCGTCGATCCGGTCGCGCAGCCGCAGCATCTCGTCGCGCGGCCAGATCTCGCCCGGCGCGCGGTCGTGGAGCGCGGACACGATCCCGTCCACGACGGGGATCTGGCGGATTCTGTCCAGCGTGACGGCGTCCTGCTCACCGTACCAGCGGAACGTCAGGTGCATGAAGGCATCGCGTATCGGGGAGGGCGGGGTCCGGCCCGTTCGCGCCGGCGGGTCCAAGGTGATGCCGGAGCGCGGATTTGACGAGGGTTGGCGGGAAAACTGGCAAAGTCATAATGTGACAATATGATTGTGGCGGCACGCTCGCCTGACCGGAAGCCCCTCTTTCCCGCGGATCATGCTACGTCGCCCGACTTTGCCGCTCGTCCTCGCCCTTTTTCTGGCCGTCGGTTCCTCCCTGCCCGCCCAGCCGGCCACGGGGTCCTACGTATCGGAACAGCCTGCCAGTCGGCGCTTTCCATTTTTTGGGGACGGGAAAGCAGCGCCGATCGTGGTCAGCTCCACCGAACTGCCCGGGGTGGCTCGCGCCGCGGGAGACCTGCGGGCCGACATCGGCCGAGTCACCGGCGTGGAGCCCCGTCTTCTCACCGACTCGGCGCCCGGCGCGTCCGACATCGTGCTCGTGGGCACGCTGGGCCGGCATGCCCTCATCGACCGGCTGGTGCGCGACGGACGCCTCGACGTGCGCGGCATCGCCGGACGCTGGGAAACGTTCGTCATCCAGACCGTGGAGCGCCCGTTTCCCGGGGTGGCGCGGGCGCTCGTGATCGCGGGCAGCGACCGGCGGGGCACGATCTTCGGCGTGTACGACGTGTCGTCGGAGATCGGCGTGTCGCCGTGGTACTGGTGGGCCGACGTGCCGGTACGCCAGCGCGCCGCGCTGCATATCGAACCCGGGCGCCACACGGCCGGCGAACCGGCGGTGAAGTACCGCGGCATCTTCCTCAACGACGAGGCGCCCGCGCTCTCCGGCTGGAGCAGCGCCACGTTCGGCGGCTTCAACCACCGCTTTTACGAAAAGGTCTTCGAGCTCCTGCTGCGTCTCAAGGGCAACTACCTCTGGCCCGCGATGTGGGGACACGCCTTCGCCGACGACGATTCGCTGAGCGCGCGTCTCGCGCACGAATACGGCGTGGTGATGGGCACGTCGCACCATGAGCCGCTCACGCGGGCGCAGGCGGAGTGGCGCCGATACGGACAGGGCGAATGGAACTACGAGCGCAACGACTCCACGCTCCGCGAGTTCTGGCGCGGCGGCATTCGTCGCATGGGCGAGCACGAGCACATCGTCACGGTGGGAATGCGCGGCGACGGCGACATGCCGATGACCGAGGGGAGCAACATCGCGCTCCTCGAGCGCATCGTGGCCGACCAGCGCCGCATCATCGGCGAGGTCACGGGGCGCGATGCGTCGGAGACGCCGCAGCTCTGGGCGCTCTACAAGGAAGTGCAGGACTACTACGACAAGGGCATGCGCGTGCCCGACGACATCACGCTGCTCTTCGCCGACGACAACTGGGGGAACATCCGCCGGCTGCCGGCGGGCGGCGACACGATGCGGCAGGGCGGTTACGGCGTGTACTACCACTTCGACTACGTGGGCGGCCCGCGCAACTACAAGTGGCTCAACACCAATCCGATTCCGCGCGTGTGGGAGCAGATGCACCTGGCCTGGCGATCGGGCGCGCACCGGATCTGGATCGTGAACGTGGGCGACCTCAAGCCCATGGAATATCCGATCTCGTTCTTTCTCGACTATGCGTGGAATCCCGCCCGCTGGCCCGCGGAGCGCCTGCCGGCCTACGCGGACCAGTGGGCCGCGCGGCAGTTCGGCCCCGCGCACGCGCCAGCGATCGCCGAAGCCATCACCACCTATCTCCGGTACGCGGGCCAGCGCAAGCACGAGCTCCTCGCGCCGGAGACGTACAGCCTCTCCGCCTGGAACGAAGCCGCGCGCGTGAACGCCGACTGGGACCGGCTGCTCGCGTCCACCCGGGAGCTCGGCACGCGTCTCCCGGCCGACGCGCAGGATGCGTTCTACCAGCTCGTGCTGCATCCGATCGAGGCGAGCGCGAACCTGAACCGGCTGTACTACACCGTGGCGCGCAACCGGCTGTACGCGCAGCAGGGGCGTTCGGCCACGAACCTGCTCGCCGACAGCGCCCGCGCGCTCTTCGAGCACGACGCCGCGATCACCCGTCATTTCCATACGGAGCTCGCAAGCGGCAAGTGGAACCACATGATGGCGCAGACGCACATCGGGTACACGTACTGGCAGGAACCGCCGCGCAACCTGATGCCGCGCGTGGACGTCATTCAGGTGCCCGACCCGGGCGAGATGGCAGTGGCCGTGGCGGGACAGACATGGCCGCCGGGTCCGCCCCGTCCCGGCGCGCCGCGCATGCCCACGCTCCCGGAGTTCGACGTGTTCCAGCAGCAGACGTCGTTCGTGGACGTGTACAATCGCGGCCGCACGCCCTTCGAGTTCACGGTGGAACCGGCGGAGCCGTGGATGCTCGTGGAGCCCGCGCGCGGCACCGTGATGCTGGAGCAGCGGGTCACGGTGCGTGTGGACTGGGATCGCGTGCCGGCGGGCCGGCATCTCGTGCCCGTCACGATCACGGGGTCCGACGGCCGCCGCGTGGTGGTGCAGGCGCCGGTGCACAAGCCGCCACGCGCCGAGGAGATCACGGGCTTCGTGCAGGGGGAAGGCTACGTGTCCATGGAGGCCGAGCACTACTCGGCGGCCGTGGCGGCCGCGCCGTACGGCTGGCTCCGCATCCCCGGGCTCGGCCGCACCTTGTCCGGTGTCACGGCCACACCCGTCACCGCGGCGAGCGTACAGCCCGGCGGCGGATCGCCCCGCCTCGAATATCGCGTCTTTCTCTTCGACAGCGGCGAGGTGCGCGTGCGCGCGCACGTCTCGCCGTCGCTCAACGTGACCGGACGCGCCGAAGGGCTCCGCTACGGCATTTCGTTCGACGACGAGCCGCCGGTGATCGTGAACGTGGTGGCCGACAGCTCCAACGCGGCGTGGGAGCAGTCGGTGGCCGACAACATCCGGATCCTCACGTCACAGCATCGGCTGTCGGCGCCCGGCGCGCACACGCTCAGGTTCTGGTTGGTGGATCCGGGCGTGGTGCTGCAGAAGCTGGTGATCGAGACGCGGGACCTGCCGCCGAGCTATCTCGGTCCGCCGGAGAGTGCGCGGCGGGAATCGGCGCCGCGTCGAACACCCGGTCGCAGCCGGTAAAAAACGGAACCGCCGGCATGGCGCGATGCACCATGCCGGCGGCGGATCGGACGACGCCTACACCGCGTCCGACAGGCTCGTGAAGTTGAACTCCCGTGCGCGCAGCGACGGCATCACCCGTCCCGCGCTCGTGGGCTCCGCGCGTCCGATCTCGTCGATCTTGTTGAGCAGGAAGAGCGGGCTTTCGTTCCACCGGAAGTTCTTGACCGCCTGCGTGATCCTGCCGTTCTCGATCAGGAAGGTGCCGTCGCGCGTGAGCCCGGTGAGCATCACCGTGCGCTGATCGAGCGGCCGGATGTAGAAGAAGTGCGTGACGAGGATGCCGCGCTCCGTCTCGGCGATCAGGTCGGCCGTGGTCTTGGTGCCGCCCACGAACTTCACGGCGCCGCCCCCTCCGCCGCCGCCACCACCACCTCCTCCGCCGCCGCCCGTGGCGGCCTTCCCTTGCTGCTGCGCCCAGAAGCGGTCGTACGAGAACTCCTTGAGAATCCCGTTCTCGATGTAGACCACGCGGCGGACGGGCGTGCCGTCCCCCGAGAAGGGCTGTCCGAGGAGCTGCGGGTCGGCGGGATCGGAATAGATCGTCACGCGCGAGTCGGCGATCTTCTCGCCGAGCTTGGTGCCGCCACCCGGCTTGCTGTAGGTGCCGCGTCCTTCGTCGTTCGCGCGCGCGTTGAACGTGCCGAGCAGGCTGCCCATGATGTCGGAGACGGCGGCCGGCTCGAGCACGACGTTGTAGTAGCCGGGCTCGATCGCCTTGGGGTTGCGGCTGGCGACGGCCTTTTCCGCGGCGATGCGGCCGAGCGCGGCGGCGTCCACCACGTTCCAGTCGCGCGCGCCCGCGTTCGACCACCCGGAGCCGGTGGCGTCGGGAGTGCGCGCGGTGATGCCGAGGCCGGCGTTGGTGTCGCGGTGATAGGCGAACAGCCCACGGCTCGTGGCCACCGCGCTGGCGCCCGCGCTCGCCTGCAGGAATCCGGCCACGAAGAGGTTCCCGACCTCCCGTCCCGCTCCTTCAGCGGCCTCGATCGCCCGCTTGACCGCCGCGGCGCGCACCTCGGGGTCGAGGCTCGCGGTGGACTCGAAGAACCCGTTCACCGCGGCGTAGTCCTGCGGGCCGAGCTCCGGCACGATTTCCGGATTCTCGGGGCTCAGCCGCGCGAGCGATTCGGCGAACTCGACCGTGCGCTTGAGACTCGCGTCGTCGAGGATGTTGGTCTGGGCCGACGCGCGGCGGCGGCCGATCGTGGACGTCACGGTGACCGACGTATCCGTGATGCCGCCGCTCGTGGTGATCTCGTTGCCGGCGAAGCGCGTGTTGCCGTTCCAGCCGCTCGAGATGTTGACGCGGGTCTCGTCCGCCCTGGCGAACGCGAGCACGCGATCGGCCAGCGCCTTGGCCTGCTCGCGGGAGAGGAACTCTCCCTCCCGCACGAAGAGGGACCTGGGCTCGTCTCGCATTACAGCTCCCTCCCGGTGTTCACGACGTTGACGCTGCGGAAGCGGGCCGGCGGGCAGCCGTGGCTCACCGAGTTCGACTGTCCGGGCTGTCCCTTGCCGTCGCTGAACGACCCGCCGAGCCAGTACGATTTCTCGCCGCCGATCATGTCCATCGAATTCCAGAACGCCAGCGTGTTCGACTGGTACGCGACGTCCTTGAGCATGCCGGTGATCTTGCCGCCGCGCACTTCGTAGTACGCCTGGCCGGAGAACTGGAAGTTGTACCGCTGATGATCGATGGACCACGAGCCGCGGTTCTTGATCACGATGCCGCGATCGGTCGCGGCGATGATGTCGTTGATGTCGATGTCCTGCTCGCCCGGCATGAGCGAAATGTTCGGCATGCGCTGGAACTGCACGGAGTCCCACGAGTCGGCGAAGGAACAGCCGTGCGAGCGGTTGATGCCCGTGAGCCGGCTGATCCACGCCGCCTGCTCGCGCGTGGTCTGATAGTCCTTGAACATTCCCTTCTCGATGATCGGCCAGGAATCGGCAGCGACGCCTTCGTCGTCCCAGGCGCAGCAGGCGAGCGAGCCGCGTTCCGTGCGGTCGCCGCGCACGTTCATCAGGGGCTGCCCGTACTTGAGCTTGTTGATGTGGTCTTCCGGCGGCGCGATGAAGCTCGTGCCGGCGTAGTTCGCCTCGTAGCCCATCGCACGGTCGAGCTCGGTGGGATGGCCGATGGACTCATGGATGGTGAGCCAGAGATTCTGCGGATCGATGATCAGGTCGTAGCGTCCCGGCTCGACCGAGCGGGCGGTCAGCTTTTCGACCGCGTGCTCCGCCCACCGCGCGGCGTTGCCGGGCATGTCGAGCGACGCGACGTACTCCCACCCTTCGCCGCGCGGGGCGAGCTCTTCGGAGTACTGCTGGAATCCGCCGCTGTTCACGGCCGTGGCGGAGAAGGAGGGGCCGACGCGGATGAAGGTCTGCGTGGTCTCCGTGCCCTCGGAGTTCGCGTACATCTTGATCTCGCGCAGGAGCTGGAGACCGGAGTTCACGAACCGGATGCCGGACACCTTGAGCGCCGCTTCGTTGGCGGCGAACAGCAGGGCGACCTTGTCCTCGATGGGCACCTCGAGCGGATCGCGCGTGACCGGCGTCTGCCAGGTGCCCTTGACCACGGGTGTGGGCGCAAGCTCGATCGGGCGTTTCTGCGCGCCGCTCGCGGCGCGGGAGAGCCGGGCCGATTCGCGCGCCGCCTTCACCACGCCGTCCTTCGTCATCACGCTCGTGGCGGCGAAGCCCCAGGCGCCGTTCACGATGGTACGGATACCCATGCCGTAGGATTCGCTGTCGGAGACGCCGGTGATCTGCCGCTCGCGCGTGCCGATGGACTGGCGGCGGTAGCGGCCGATCCGGACGTCGGCGTAGGTGGCGCCGGCGTCGCGGGCCGCGTTCAGCGCCTCCTTCATGAGGTCGTCGGCGAGCGGTTCGGCCCACCGGGCGGGGAGCCGCGGGGCGGCGACGGCAATGTTCGGAACGGCGATGACGAGCGCGGCAGCCGCGCTCGTCTTGAGAAAATCGCGGCGATTCGCCTTGGGGGACATGGGCAGTCCTCGGTGGGGGGCGGGCGCCGGACACGACCGGCGGCGGGGACACGGACCACCCTAGACTACTCGCCCGGCGGCGATTGTGTTGACGGGACTTCGGAGGGATGGGTCTGCCTGATCGGCGGCGATGACGGCGCCCGCCGAGCCGGCGGGCGCCACCCATCGCGCGCCTTTCAGTACGAGCCTCCCAGCAGCACGGCGTTGGCGAAGATCGGCAGCAGGCCGCGCAACTGATCGCGGTAGACGGGATCATGCGCAAAGACGATCACGCGCCCGCGCCCCACGCGCTCCGTCCAGAGGTAGGGCGAACCGGCGATGCGCTCCGCCGACTCGGGCCAGAAGTACCCGGAGAGTCTGACGCGCGATGCCGGAGCAAACCGGATGACCGCCTGGCCCGCCGAAAGATCGCGCGGCACCGTCAGCACCAGCGAACCGCTCGCGAACACGGGGATCTCGCGTTCCAGGATACCGGCCAGCAGCGGCGAGAGCGTGTCGATGGTGGCCCGCGCCTGCACGCCCGGCAGCCCCCCCGGCAGCGGAGCGCCACCGGCGCTGTCGGCGCGCGTCGAATCCCGCCGCACGCGCGTGCGCACGAGCCCCACGCGCTCCTGCGCCACCCACGCGCTGGCGGCGTCGATCGTGATCAGCACGCCGCCGCCGCGCACCCAGTCGGCCAGCCGCGCGCGCCCGGCATCGCCCAGCACGCGCTCGAGGGCCGCGCCGTTCACCGACGGCATCACGAGCACGTTGAACTGGTTCAGATCGCCCGAGGCGACGAAGTTCGCGTCGATCAGCGCGGCGGGATATCCGATACGCTGATCGAGCGCGTACCAGCTGAAGCCGAACGACGTGCCGTTGACCGGCGCGCCGCCAAGCAGGGCCACGCGCGGCTGGCGCACCGGAATCACCGAGTTGCTGCCCAGGTCGGTGCCGGCACTCACGCCGGCCGACCGGATCACCGAGACATCGGCGCCCGCTTCGGCCGCCCGCCGCGCCACGACGGCATGCACGTCATCACGGTTCGAGGCCACGCGCACGATGAACGCGCCCTGCGGAAAGGCCTGGCCGTCCGACACGAAATCCTTCGGCGCATACCATACGCGAATCGAATCCTGCAGCAGGCCGGCGAGCAGCCGGATCGAGGCTTCGCTGCCCGGCGTGAAGGCATAGGCATAGCGCGCCCGCGCCGTCCCCGGCGCGGGCGCGGCGCGCACGACCCGCTCCACCGGCACGAGATTCGCCGGAACCGCCGGCAGCGTCCAGGCCTGCACACGCCAGGCCATCGGCAGCGACCAGGCCGTCATGTCGTAGAAGCGGTTGCGCTGCCCGGTCCGACGCAGTTCCAGCTCGAACGCAATGAAGGCCGAGTCGAGGGCCGCATCCGGCTCGAGCAGCGCCTTGGCCAGATGCCCCTGCGGCTGCGCGAGGTCCACCACGTACGCGCCCGCCCTGACGCGCGCCGTCCCGGTGGCCCCCGTGAAATACGACGTGGCACCGGCCACCTCGGCGTCGGCGGCGAGCCGCTGCACGTCGATGCCGTTGTCCCGCAGCTTCTGCGCCAGCGAATCGGCTCGTCCCTGCCCGTCGCGTGCAATGAGCACGGCCCGCATCGGACCGCGGGCGTGCGTGGTGATCGCGTTCGCCCGCGCCGTCGCGTAGTCGCGCACGAGCTCGGTACGGCGGCGCGCCGATGTCCTGACCGTCGCCCACTCGGCCGTGTAGTGCTCCCACGCGGCCTGGTGCAGCGTGCGCACCGTGCCGTCGCTGCGCAGCACCGCCCCACCCGAGCTCGACGACGACTCGAAGAGCATGCCGATCGACCCGGTCAGCATCGGCCACCCTTCGCCGTAGCCCGGATAGAACGAGTCGTAGCCTTCGCGGCGGAAGTAGGACCAGCCGTGCGCGTCGAACGCGGCGCCGTGCGCGTCGGCGAAGATGTCGAACCACTTCGGCAGGTGCTTCGGGTTGTTCTGGTTGTCGGGCTCGCGCGGCGGCGCAAAGTAGAACGTCGAGCTCGCGCCCATCTCGTGCAGGTCCACCGCCACGTGCGGCCACCACGCCAGGAACTGCTGCGCGCGTCCCCGTGTCTCGGGGTGCGACTGGGCATACCAGTCGCGATTGAGATCGAAGTAGTAGTGCGAAGTGCGCGGACCCGGCCACGAACCGGCGTTGTTCATCGCGCCCGGGTCGGTCGAGCCCCTGGACAGGCCGCCCATGCGCTCCACGTCGTGCGTGAATCGTTCCCGGCCGTCGGGATTCTGGTTGGGATCGATCAGCACGACGGTACTGTCGAGCGCCAGGCGCGTGTCGGCGTCGGTGCCGGCCGCCAGCTGGTAGAGCAGAGCCAGTCCCGCCTCGACGCCGGAGGCCTCGCCGCCGTGCACGGAGTGCGCCAGCCAGACGATGGCAGGAAGGCGCTGCACGGCAGCGTCCACCGTGCCGGCGGCGGCACCGCGCGGATCGGCGATGCGGCGTGCGTCGGCCTGGATGGCCGTCAGTCTCGCCATGTTCGCTTCGCTGGTGACCGTCAGCAGCAGCATCTCGCGGCCTTCGAACGAGCGCCCGATCGTATCGACCCGCACGCGCCGTGACGCGGCCGCGACCCGTTCGATGTAGCGCATCATGCCGCGATGCGTGGTGAAGCGGGTGCCGAGTTCGTAGCCGAGCACCGATTGCGGTGTCGGCACGGCCGGATCGAAGGTGGCGGAGGCCTCGGCAAAGGCGTGCTGGGCCTGCAGCGGCCGTGCGTCGGAGACGAGTACGAGAAACGCCGGCAAAACGACCGCGAGGCCGGCGGACAGGGAGCGCAGCAGCATGCGGGAGAGGGTGCTCGGGACGCGGGAATGTGCTGCCGGGAAGCCGGCAGCGCGATCCGGGAGAAATACGGCGCCGCCTGCCTGCACGCTACCGGTTGCCGCGTCGGACGTCCGTCGTCCGTCCGCGTCTGCTCGCCCGGGGCGGCACCGCATGCCGCTACCCCCGCATCGCCTCCACCGGATCGATCCGCGCCGCCCGCCGTGCGGGTGCGAAGCTCGCCGTCACCACCACCGCGACCAGCAGCACGATCACGCTCCCGAGGACCACCGGATCGGTGGGACTCACGTCGAAGAGCATCGACTGCAGCACGCGCGCGCCGGCGAGCGAGGCCGCGAGCCCGATCACCACGCCCACCACCGCGAGCCGTACCGACTGCACCACGACCATGCGCACCACGCGCGGCACGGTGGCGCCGAGCGCCATGCGGATGCCGATTTCCGCACGCCGCTGCGTCACGAGGTACGACACCACGCCGTAGATGCCCACCGCGCTCAGCAGGAGGGCGATCGCCGCGGCGATGCCGAGCAGCGTCAGGAGGAAGCTGGTGCGCGCCATGGAACGCGCCACGATCTGGTCCATGGTGCGCGGGGTGATGAACGGCACGCCGGGATGGAGCTCGCGCACCGTGGTACGCACCGCGTTCACCAGCGACAGCGGATCCGTGCCGTCGGTGCGCACGAGCACGGGAAGATCGTTGAGCACGCCCGATCGCTGGTCCGCCTGCAAGCCCGTCGCGGCATAGAACACCGCCTCGGTGGGCGGGGCGTCGAGTGCTTCGGCGCGCAGGTCGTTCACGACGCCCACCACGCGGTACCATACCGGACTGTCCGGCCCGTTGCTCGCGATCCCCCGATCGATCGGATTCTCGCCGGGCCAGAGCCGGTCGGCGAGCGCGCGCGTGACCACCACGGCCTGCGTGCGCGCGTCCACATCGCTCCAGGTGGGCACGCGGCCTTCCACCGTGATCCCGAGCGCGTCGAAGTAACCCGGCAGCGTCGGTGGTGTGGACACGCAGGGCGTCTCCTCCCCGGGCTCGAACGGCCGATTTTCCCGGAATACCACCGAGCAACCGGTGCCGAAGTCCTTCATGGGCAGGTAGCCGCCACCCACGGCCACCACGCCGGGGAGCGCCAGCAACCGGTCCTGCAGCGTGCGGTGAAACACCGCCGCCTTTTCCCGCGTGTCGAACTCGCTGAACGGCAGCGACAGGCTGAACGTGAGCGTGTGCGCGGGATCGAATCCGGGACGCACCTGCCGCAGCTCGCTGAAGCTCCGCAGCACGAGACCGGCGGCCGTGAGCAGCATCAGTGTGAGCGCGATCTGCCCCACCACGAGCGTGTTGCGCGCAAAGCGCTGACGCGGCGACGCCGACAGGCCTCGGCTGCCGTCGCGGATGGAACCCACGTCCAGCCCCTTCCTGAGGAGCGGCACGATGCCGAGCAGCACGCCGAGCAGGAGCCCCACCGCCAGGATGAACGCGACGGCGCGGCCGCCAAGCGCCACCGTGCCGAGCCGTGGGATTTCCGCGGGCGCGATGGCGATGAGGAGCTCGAGCGCACCCGCGGCGAGTGCGATGCCGGTCAGCGACGCGGCGCCGCACAGCAGGAGTGATTCGGAGAGATGATGCGCCGCCATGTGCGTGCGGTCCGCGCCCAGCGCGGTGCGGAGCGCCGATTCGTGCCGGCGGGCTTCCATGCGCACGAGGAACAGGTTCCCCACGTTCGCCGCCGCGATCACGAGCACGAGCACCACCGCGCCGAAGAGCATCCAGAGCACGCGGGGAACGTTCTTGCCCAGCACCGCCTCACGCAGCGGCGTGGCTTCCACGCGGAAGTTGTACTGCTCCATGAACCGTTCCGAATAGGCATTGGGAACCAGCTCGGTGAACCGCCCGACGATCGATGCCAGATCGCGCGTGGCGTCCTCGGCCGTGATACCGGGCACGAGTCGCGCCAGCCCCACGTTCGGGTGATTGTTGTAGAAAGGTCCCGCCGGATCCAGCCGCATCGCGATCCACACGTCCACGCCGAACCCGCTGAGGTCGGCGGGATTGGCGAACGGGCCCGGCATGGGCAGCGTGAGCCCGGGCGACGTCACACCCACGATTTCGTACGAGCCGCCACCGCCCGTATTGAGCGTGGTGCCCACGATGCGTGGATCGCCGCCGAACCGGTGCTGATGGTATTCGTGACTCAGCACGGCCACCTGCGGCGCGCCGGGCTTGTCGTCGTTGGCGTCGAGCAGACGCCCGAGCGACGCGTGTGCCCGCAGCGCGTCGAAGATACCGTGTGTCACGATCGAAAAGCGCGTCATCTCGGCGTCGCCGCCGCTCGTGACCGTCTGGCTGAAGTTCCGGTAGATCCCGAAGTTCGTGAGCGTATGCGACCGTTCGCGGAACTCGAAATACCCGCCGGGCGACACCCCCCAGCGCCGTTCGCCGCTCCCCGGCACCGTGGCCGGATGCAGCACCGCCACGAGCTGGCCGGCCTCGTGGTACGGAAGCGGCCGCAGCACCACGGAATCGAGCACCGCGAACATGGCGGCCGTCGCGCCGAGCCCCAGCGCGAGCGTGATGAAGGCGATGAACGAGAAGGCACGCTGCCGCAGCAGGGTGCGCGAGGCATGCCGCGTCTCACGCCAGAGCGTGCGGAAGAAATCGGCGCGGCGCTGTGAGCGCAGCCCGTCCGCGTCGATGCGACGCGTGGTGCGACGGTACGTCTCCGGATCGCCGAAGCGCCGGCGGACCTCGGCGTCGGCCTCCTCACGGCTCATGCCTTCGGCGATGAGCTGATCACGGCGTTCTTCCAGATGGAAGCGGAACTCCTCGTCGACCTCCGCATCGAGGCGCGCGGATGACGCGGGGAGGTGAAAGGCGCGCCGGGGGCCGCCGGGGCCCGGGGTGATCCGTTCGTCGCGCATCGACTCGTCGCCTGGCCGTTCGCCGCTCATCGGGCACCGTCCGCCGCGAGGATGCGGCCCATGGCTTCGGTATAACGCGTCCACCGCGAGGCTTCGGCCGCGAGCTGCCGACGCCCCCGATCGGTGATGCGGTAGTACTTGGCACGGCGGCCCCGGTCGGTGAGCCCCCACTCGGCGGTGAGCCAGCGCTTCTGCTCGAGACGGTGAAGCGCGGGATAGAGCGCGCCCTCCTCCACGTGGAGCTGTCGATGAGTGACCTCCTCGATCCAGCGCACGATGCCCACGCCGTGCATGGGCCCCCAACTGAGCGTCTTGAGGAGGATGAGATCGAGGGTGCCGCGGACGAGCTCGAGGTCGGAGGAGTCGGGCATGGGTGATCCGGGGTTGGCGTTGACCTAAGGTTCTTATGTTTGGATGCCGGATCGTACGAAAGGGTTTGATCCACGGTTTCGGGCGGCCGGTTTCAGGCAACGGAGACCGGGCCGCGGCCCCGCCAATGGACGCGGGCCGCTCGCGTGCCCACTATTGCGGGGCTGCTCCTTCCCCGCCCTGCTCCCCGCTCATGTCCGTACTCCGTCCGCTCTGCTCCGCGCTCCTGCTGCTGTCTCCGCTCCTCGCCTCCGCGCAGGACCGTCCCCCGCGTGAGGCCCCCTACCGCAACCCGGCTCTCCCCGTCGACGCGCGCGTACGCGATCTCCTCGGCCGCATGACGCTCGAGGAGAAGTTCTGGCAGCTCTTCATGATCCCGGGGAGTCTCGACGATCCCGCGCACGACTATTCGAACGGCGTGTTCGGCCTCCAGATCAGCGCCGACTCCGCGCTGCCTCCCACGCAGGCCGCGCGCGCGCATGCCGAGCGTGTGAACACGATCCAGCGGTATTTCGTGGAACGCACGCGACTCGGCGTTCCGATCATCCCGTTCGACGAGGCGCTGCACGGCCTGATGCGGGAAGGCGCGATCGTGTTCCCGCATGCGATCGCCATGGCCGCCACGTGGGACAGCGCGCTGATCGGCCGCGCGAGTGACGCCGTCGCCCGCGAGACACGAAGCCGCGGCATCCGGCAGGCGCTCTCGCCCGTGGTGAACATCGCGAACGACGTGCGATGGGGACGCGTGGAGGAAACATACGGAGAAGATCCGTATCTCACCGGCGTCATGGGACGCGCGTTCGTGCGCGCGTTCGAGCAGGCCGGCATCGTGACCACGCCCAAGCACTTCGTAGCCAACGTGGGCGAAGGCGGGCGCGACAGCTATCCCATCGACATCAGCGCCCGCATGCTCGAGGAGCGGTTCTTCCCGCCGTTTCGGAGCCTCGTGCAGCAGGCAGGCGCGCGGTCGGTGATGACCGCGTACAACTCCGTGGACGGACTCCCCGCCACGCAGAACGGCCCGCTCCTGAACGGCACGCTCAAGCGCGACTGGGGATTCACCGGCTTCGTGATCTCCGACGCGGCCGCGACCGGCGGCGCCACCGTGCTGCACCACACCGAGGCCAGCACGGCCACGGCCACGAAGCGGGCGTTCGAGGCCGGCCTCGACGTGGTGTTCCAGTCGGAGTATCCGCAGCACCGGTCGTACCTCGACGCGTTCCGGCGCGGATTCGTCTCCGATTCGGTGATGAACGCCGCGGTCACGCGCGTGCTGCGCGCCAAGTTCGAGCTCGGGCTGTTCGAGCAGCCGTACGTGAACGTGGATTCCGCGGCGCACTGGAACGGCCACGCCGATCACCACGCGCTCGCGCGGGAGGTGGGACGGAAATCCCTCGTGCTGCTCCGCAACGCGAACGAAACGCTCCCGCTCCGGAAGACGCCGGGCGCCATCGCCGTGATCGGCACCGACGCCGTGGAAGGACGCTACGGCGGCTACAGCGGCGCCGGCATCCGGAAGACCACGATCCTGGACGGGATTCGGGCAGCGGTCGGCGGCTCCGTCACCGTGCGCCACGCACCCGGCCCCGGGCGCTTCGCGCCCACGCACGCCGTGGTGCCGGCCGAGCATCTCGCCGGACTCCGCGGCGAATACTTCGCGAACAACCGGCTCGACGGCACGCCGCATCTCGTACGCGACGATGCACGCATCGACTTCGGCTGGACGCTCAACTCGCCCGCGCGTGGCATTCCGTTCGACTGGTACTCCGTGCGGTGGACAGGGGCGATCACCGCGCCAGCCTCCGGCGCCCGGCGCCTGGGCGTGGAAGGAAACGACGGCTACCGTCTCTGGGTGGACGGGCGTCTCGTGATCGACAACTGGGAGAAGCGGTCCTACGGCGTGCGGCTCGCCGATGTCGCGTTCGCGCCCGGAAGCCGGCACGACATCCGGCTCGAGTTCTTCGAAAGCACGGGCAATGCGCGGGTCAAGCTCGTGTGGGATGCCGGCGTGCGGAGCGAGGCCGGCGCGCAGGCCACGATCGACAGCGCCGCGCGCATCGCCGCTGCTTCGGACGTAGCCGTGATCGTGGCCGGCATCGAGGAAGGGGAGTTCCGCGACCGGGCGTTCCTGTCGCTCCCGGGGCGTCAGGAGGCGCTCATTCGCGCCGTGGCCGCGACGGGCACGCCCGTGGTGGTCGTGCTCATCGGCGGAAGTGCGATCACCATGCCCTGGCTGGAGGACGTGGCCGCGGTGCTGCACGCCTGGTATCCGGGCGAGGAAGGCGGGCACGCCGTGGCCGACGTGCTCTTCGGCGATCACGCGCCCGCCGGACGGCTGCCGGTCACCTTCCCCGTGAGCGAGGGACAGCTTCCGCTCACCTACGATCACAAGCCCACCGGACGCGGCGACGATTATCTCGATCTCACCGGTCATCCGCTCTTTCCGTTCGGCTACGGCCTGAGCTACACGACCTTCGCGTACACCGATCTCCGCATCACGCCGGATTCGATGCAGGCGGACGGCACCACGACCGTGCGCGCGACCATCACCAACACCGGCACGCGCGCCGGCGACGAAGTCGTGCAGCTCTACGTGCGCGACGTGCTCGCCACCATGGCCCGGCCCGTGATGCAACTCGCGGGATTCACGCGGGTACACCTCGCTCCGGGTGAGCGACGCGAGGTCGCGTTCACGCTCGGCCCGGAACATCTGCGCATGCTCGACGAGTCCATGCGCTGGGTGGTGGAGCCCGGGGTGTTCCGGGTGCTCGTGGGGGCGTCGTCGAGGGATATCCGTCTCAGAGGGGAGCTCGTGGTGCGATGACCGGAACGGCGGCGAAGAGCGCTTCTGTCTTCCTCGGCACGACGCTGACGGCGCTCGCCCTTGCCGCCTCCCTCGCGCACGCGCAGGACGCAAACCGTGCGGTCATCGGACGGATCACGAGCAGCGACGGCACACCGCTCGGCGACGTCACCGTGCGTGTGACCCGGGACTCCGTCACGCGGATCGCCTACACCGACGGCAACGGGCGCTACCGGATTACCGGGCTGTTCGACGGCCGGTGGACGCTCAGCGCGCAGCGCATCGGCTATACACCGTTCGTGACCGGGATCGAGGTCACGCTCGACGGCGTCGAGCGCAACATCGTGCTGGAGCCACGTCCCCGCACGATCGATTCGGTGCTCGTGACGGCGCGCTGGACCGGTGTGCGCGGCATCGTCTGGGATGCGCGCAGCTTCACGCCGCTCCCCGACGCCAGAGTGCGCATCGTCGGCACCGACTCCGCCGACGTCAGCGACCAGGACGGCAGATTCGCCATCGAGATGCCGCGAGGGAAGACGGTACTCGTTCGCATCGAACGGGACGGCTTCCTGCCCGTCATGCGGAGTGCCGCCATCGAGAACGGCCGATACGTGGAGCTCGACGTGCCGCTCGACACCGCCCTGCGCGCGCCCCGTGACTACTCGGAGATGAAGGATCTCGAGCTGCGCCAGCGCTTTGCCGGCGCGTTTTCGGCAATGATCCCGCGTGAGGAGCTGCAGCAGTTCGACGCCCCCACGCTGCTCGATGCGCTGCGGACGTCACCGAGCATGCGCCGGAAGGGAATGGATTTCATGCGGCCGATCGTACGCTTCTGCCTGTTCGTCAACGGCCGAGCGCAGCCCGGATATCCGCTGTATGCCCTGCGGGTGGAGGATATCGAGTTCGTGGAGGTCTTTCCCGCCAGCGCCGAACACTCGAAGACGCTCGAGAGACGATCGTCGGAATGCGCTCCGCGGAGAGGCGCGCAGCTCCGCGCCCAGGAGTCCTACTGGGTCTCGGTCTGGCTGCGGAGTCGCTGACCCTGGGCGTCTGAAGCGTCCTCGAAGAACCCTGTCTCCAGGGGAGCTCACAGCGCGAAGACCGGCTGTTTCCTGACTCAGAAAATGTTGTCAAACATTGACTTACGATCGTAAGCGGCTTATCCTGAAGAATGGACGATTCCACGCGCGCCTATCTTGCGGATATCGGCCGGCGAGGTGGCATCCGAAGTCGCCGCCGGCTCGACTCCGCCACCGCCCGGAACATGGTCCGCGTGCGGGAAGCACGTCGTGCGTTCAAACGCTATCACGCCGCCTGTTTCTGGTCGTATCGGCACGACCTGACGATCGGGTTGGACGATGTGCCCTGGGTCGCGGAACAGTTGATGAAGCACGGCAACCGGGATGCGTGGCGTATCGGGAGCGCCCTGTGCCAGCCGGTAACCTCGAGGAGCTCGCAATCCGAATGAGCAACCGCATCGACCGCCGCACGTTCGTGCGGTTCACCGCCGCCACGCTGGCCGGCACGCAGCTCCCCTTCGAACACGGCGCGCGCCTCCTCTCCATGCCGTGGCGCGCCCAGCCGGACGCCATCGTGCGCCCCTCGCCCGCGCAGCTCGCCTGGCAGCGCGACGAGCTCGCGATGTTCATCCACTTCGGCGTGAACACGTTCACCAACCGCGAGTGGGGCGACGGCACGGAGAGTCCGTCCATCTTCAACCCGTCCGCGCTCGACGCGCGCCAGTGGGCGCGCACCGCCCGCGCCGCGGGGTTCAAGGCCATGGTGCTCACCGCCAAGCACCACGACGGCTTCTGCCTGTGGCCCACGGCCACCACGCGGCACTCGGTGCAGAGCAGCCCGTGGCGCGGCGGCACCGGCGATCTCGTACGCGAGTTCGTGGACGCCTGCCGCGCCGAAGGGCTCCAGCCCGGCCTCTATCTCTCGCCGTGGGATCGCAACGCGCCGAGCTACGGCGATTCGCCGCGCTATAACGACATGTACGTCGCGCAGCTCACCGAGCTGCTCACGCGCTACGGTCCCATCCACGAAGTCTGGTTCGACGGCGCCAACGGCGAAGGACCCAACGGCAAGCGGCAGGAATACGACTGGCCCCGCGTGTGGGGGCTCGTGAAGCAGCTCCAGCCCGATTCGGTGATCTTCTCCGACGCCGGCCCCGACGTGCGCTGGATCGGCAACGAACGCGGCGTGGCAGGGGATACGAACTGGTCCACGGTGCATCCGCACATCGTGCCCGTGCCCGGCATGTCGGGCGACGAGGTGATGCGCTCGCTGCAGGACGGCGACCGGGACGGCACCGTATGGCGTCCCGGCGAAACCGACGTCTCCATCCGCCCCGGCTGGTTCTATCACCCCGCGGAGGACGCACGCGTGAAATCCGTGAACGATCTCGTGGACATCTTCTTCACGAGCGTGGGACGGAACTCCAAGCTGCTCCTCAACGTGCCGCCCACGCCCGCCGGCCTGCTGCACGACGTCGACGCGGAGCGCCTGCTCGGCATGCGCGCGAGGCTCGATGCGATCTTCGCCACCGATCTCGCCGCCGGCGTCAGGCCCGCGTGGGAGTCCGTGAACGAGCGGTCGGCCACTGCCACGCTCACGTTCCCGCGCGAAATGTCCGTGGGCATCGTGGACCTGCGCGAGGACATCACCCAGGGACAGCGCGTGGCCGCGTACGTCGTGGAAGGGCTCACAGGCGGCGCGTGGCAACCGCTCGCGCGCGGCACCACGATCGGCTACCGCAAGCTCGACCGGTTCGACGCCGTGCCGCTCCGCGGGATCCGCGTGCGCATCGACGACGCGCGGCATCCGCCGCGACCGATCGAGGTGCGCGCATTCACCGCTGCACGGCCGGTCTGATTACATGATCCCCCTGACACAGGGATGCGCGGTCAGGGACCAGTGTAGGAAAAAGGGAACGGCGCAACGCGCCTCGGCGCCTCTCCTCGCACCCGCCGCGCTGGTCACGTACCGCGAGTTCGCGCCCGCGCCCGAGCTGCGCGGCCACGTGCGGGCGTATTTCTCGTTCACGCCCGGTGGCGCCCCCTGGCGCGGCCGCCGTCCCGTCCTGCGCGAAGTGGCGATCACCCGCGAGGAATCCTTCTGCTCGCCCCTGTTCGCCGACGGTCACACGTCGCTCGTCATGGATCTCGGCGCGACCTGCTGCATCGGCCGAGGCTGGACCTCCGGCACGCCGGTCGGTGCACGGGGCATCGGCGCACTCCGGACGGTGGGCGGACCAGCGGGCGATACGCGCTCCATGCGCGTTTCGCCCTTCAGCCCGACCGTGAAGCAGGTTGAAGCATGACCCGATTCCTGCATCGGCTCCGCGAGCGGCTCATGGCGGCACGAGAGCCCGGTCTCACCCGCTGCGAACTGCTCGGTATTCCCGTGGTGGTGGAGAACACCCGGGAGGACATCGAAACCGCCGCGGTCGTGGAACGGCTGCATGACGCGCTGACGCTGATCGCGACCTGGCAGCCGTGGCGGCTGCGACACATCGTGCGCGACGTCCGCGCCATCCATGTCGTGCGCTATCCCTGTCGCGGCGCGTTCGTTCCCGACGAACGGGTGATCATCACCGAGCTCACGTTTCTCGCGCGTCGGGACATCACGGCCGCGCCGGTGGCTTCGAGCATCCTCCACGAGGGCGTGCACGCGCGCGTGCATGCGATGGGCGTCTCGCCGTACGACCGGGACCGCGCGAAGGAGGAGCGGCTGTGCCGGCGCGCGGAGCTCGCGTTCGGCCTGGCGCTGCCGCCGGAACTGGGCGCTCCGGTGGTGGAACGGGCGCTGGCCTCGTTGCAGCTCGAGGACCGGGATGTCGCACCGGACATCGATTGGAACGAAGCGCTGCGACGGCAGCAGGAAGTGGACCGGGAAGGACGATGATGCTCACACGACAGCGTTTCACCCTCACCCTCGCGCTCGGCATGGCCGCGTGCCGGCCGGTGCCGGACCCGCAAACGCCCACGGGCGACGCCTTCGAACGCATCACCGCCGCCGAAGCCGGCTACTCCGAAGACGGCCTGGCCGCGCTGCGTGGGTTCCTGGAGACGTCCGGCTCAGAATCGCTGCTGCTGCTTCACGACGGCAAGGTGCTGTTCGCATGGGGCGACATCCGTCAGAAACGCCTGGTGCACTCCATCCGGAAGCCGCTGCTCAACGCCCTGATCGGCATGGAGCCGCGCGACGGCTGTCTGAACCTGGATCGCACGCTGGCCGATCTGGATGTCGACGACATCGCGCCGGCGCTGACCGAAGCCGAGAAGCAGGCCACGCTGCGCCATCTGCTGCAATCACGGTCGGGCGTCTATCACGCGGCCGCCGCGGAGACGGAGCACATGGATGCGCAGCGTCCGGCTCGCGGCAGTCACGCGCCCGGCGAACATTTCTACTACAACAACTGGGACTTCAACGTCGCCGGCGCCGTCTACGAGCGCTGCACGGGCACGCGCATTCACGAGGCCTTCCGCCGCCGGCTCGCCGAACCGCTGGGCATGCGGGATTACGGCCATGACGTGATCGAACGCCGGCTCGGCGAACTGGAACTGCCCACCGACGTGGACGGCATCCGCAGCCTCGAACCGGAGCGGTCCCGCCATCCGGCATATCACTTCCGGCTGTCGGCGCACGACCTGGCACTCTTCGGCCAGCTCTATCTCGACGACGGCCGTTGGCAGGACCGCCGGCTGCTCCCCTCCGACTGGATCGACGAAAGCACACGGCCCATCTCGATCCTGAATGCGGACTACGACCTGGCCTACGGCATGCTGTGGAATGTCCTGGTTCCCGATCCCGGCGATACGCGCGCCTCGTTCTATCACACAGGGCTGGGCGTCCACATGCTCGGCATCTACCCCAAACACCGGCTCGTCCTGGTGCACCGCGTGAACACCGAACAGGACTTCGACTTCGACGACGGCAAGCTGTACCGCATGATCCGGCTGGTGCACGCCGCACGCCTGCCGGCGGTGGCCGATTCTTCCTGATCCGCGGCACGCGTCCTCCGAGTATGACCGGAAGCTGTCCGTGTCCCCGCAGTGCACCACCTCGACCCATCGAGAACGCCGAGCCGATGAGATTCTTCGTCAGACTGGTACAGCGGGCAGCCGAACGACGGCTGCGCGTCCCGGCCGATTACCTCGACCAGATGGGACGGAGCTCCTTTTCGGGCTTCCTCAAATTCCTGCTGTTCCTGCCGCTGGCCGGCCATCGGCGCCGATCCGAGCTGTCGCTGGCCATCGCGAGCGCCCGGGTGTTTCCCACCGTGAAGCGGGGGCTCGGCTTTGCCCGAAGCTGCTCGCTGGTGGAGATCGCGGTGGAGCCCCGCTGACAGGACCGCCGCCCCCCGTTCGAACCCTTCCGGTCCGCCGGGTGTCAAACCTATACATAGAGGTGAACAGTATAGAGGAGACCCCATGGACGACACACCCGCCCCCCTGCTCGCCGGCACGCTCGACCTCCTGATCCTCAAGACGCTCTCGGTGAGCGCCATGCACGGATACGGAATCGCGCAGCACATCCACCGCCTCTCCGGCGACGCCCTCCGCGTCGAGGAAGGCTCGCTCTATCCCGCCCTGCAGCGCATGCAGGTGAAGGGGTGGGTCGCCTCGGAGATGAAGAAGACGCCCACCGGACGCCAGGGGCGCTACTATCGCATCACCGCCGCGGGGCGCAAACAGCTCGGCGCCGAAGAAGCGAGCTTCCTCCGCTCCGTGGCCGTGACGCGCCGCGTACTGCGCGGAGCCGAATCATGACACTCCGCGAACTCTTCGGCCGGATCGCCACCTGGCGCCGGCGCGATCAACTCTCCGCCGCGCTGGCGGAGGAGATGGAGGAGCACGTCGCACTCCTCGCCCGCGACCTCGAGCACGAAGGGATGTCGCCCGCCGACGCGCGAGCCGCCGCGCGTCGGCGCATGGGCAACCTCACCGGGCTCCGCGAGGAAAGCCGCGACGCCTGGGGCTTCCCCGCGCTCGAACGGATCGCGCAAGACGTACGCTATGCGCTGCGCGGACTCCGCCGTTCCCCCGGCTTCACCATCGCCGCGGTGCTCACGCTCGGCCTCGGCATCGGCGCGAACGCAGCCATGTTCGGCGTGATCGACCGCCTGATGTTCCGCCCCTTTCCCTACCTGCATGATCCCGGCACGGTGCATCGCGTCTATCTCCAGACCACGTACCAGGGACGCACGAACGACAACACGGTCTTCCCCTACACGCGCTACCTCGATCTGAAGAACGCCACGAGCCGGTTCTCCGAGTACGCGGCCGTATCCGAATGGCGGTTCGGCGTGGGCGGCGGAGGTGAAGACGTGCGCATACGATTCGTCGCGGGCGTGAGCGCGTCCTTCTTCGGCTTCTTCGACGCGCCGCCGGCGCTCGGCCGCTGGTTCGACGCCTCCGAGGACTCGCTCCCCATGGGCGCGCTCGTGGCCGTGATCGGTCACGCGTTCTGGCGAACGGATTTTGCATCCGCCAATGTGATCGGTCGCACCCTCAAGGTCGGCAAGCTGGACTACACGATCATCGGCGTGGCGCCCGAGGGATTCGTGGGCACGGTCGGCGGCGGCGCGCCGGATGTCTTCATCCCGATCACCACGGTGCCGGCGAACCTCGGCCCCTGGAGCCAGCACGACTATTTCACGGCGTACAACTGGGACTGGACGGAGATGCTCGTGCGGCGGAAGCCGGACGTCTCGGTGCAGGAAGCCTCTACCGATCTCGCCGGCGCGTACATCCGGAGCCGAGCGTCCGCCCGCGCGATCAACCCGCGCGTGCTCCCCGATTCGCTCGTGCGTCCCCGGGCCATCGCCGGCCCGGTGAAGACCGCCGCCGGTCCGGGCGCCGGCCTCGTGTCGAAGGTGCTGCTCTGGGTCACCGGCGTCGCGGGCATCGTGCTCCTCATCGCGTGCGCGAGCGTGGCGAATCTGCTGCTCGCGCGCGTGATCCGCCGCCGCCGCGAGATCACCGTGCGGCTCGCGCTTGGCGTGAGTCGTCGCCGATTGGTCGCGCAGTTCCTCATCGAGAGTCTCGTGCTCGCCCTGCTGGGGTGCGTCGCAGGACTGCTCGTGGCGCAGTGGAGCGGGCTCGCGATCCGGAGCCTGCTCCTGGAGCACTCATCCTTCAACGCCTTCAATCTCGCCGACGACTGGCGCACGATCGGCATCGCGCTCGCCTGCGCGGTGCTGTGCACGCTGCTCACGGCGATCGCGCCGGCGCTCGTGGCCACGCGCACGGACCTGGCCCCGATGCTCAAGGCGGGCGCCCGCGAAGGGCGGCGGGGATCGCCGCTCCAGACAGGACTGCTCGTGCTGCAGATGTCCCTCTCCGTCGTGCTGCTCGTGGGCACGGCGCTCTTCCTGCGGAGCTTCGGCAATGCCCGCGCGATCCCGCTCGGCTACGACGCACGGCCGGTGCTCCAGGTGGTCCACGACTTCCGGGGACTCGAACTCGGTGACAGCGCAGGCGCCACCGCACGCCGCCGGCTCCTCGCCGATGCGCAGGCGTTGCCCGGCGTGGAATACGCGGCCGGCGTCAACAGCGGGCTCTTTCGCACGAACACCGCCGCCCTGCGTGTTCCCGGGATCGATTCGGTGGAAGCGCTCGGGCGATTCAACTTCCAGATGGCGACGCCGGACTACTTCGACGTGATGCAGGTGCGGATCATCCGTGGCCGAAGTCTCGACGCGAATGATCGCACGGGTGCTCCGCTCGTCACCGTCGTGAGCGAGGCGATGGCGGGTGTGCTCTGGCCGGGGCGCGATCCGATCGGCCAGTGCATGCGCGTGGGCTCCGGCCAGGATGCGGACGCGAACGTGGAGACGGCATCGTGCACGACCGTCGTGGGCGTTGCCGCGAATACGCGACAGCAGAATCTGACGGACGATCCGATGTACATGTACTACCTCCCGTTCGAGCAGGTGTCGCCGGGGCAGTACGGGACGCTGCTGCTGCGCATGACCGGTGCGAGCGCGGCGTCGGAGATGGAGCGCGTGCGCCGGGAGCTCACCCGCGCGATGCCGGGCGACGGCTTCGTGGTGGTGCGGCCGCTGCAGGAGGTGGTGGACAACCAGAGCAGCTCCTGGCGGCTGGGCGCAACGCTCTTCGCCACGTTCGGCGCGCTCGCGTTCGTGGTGGCGGTGGTCGGGTTGTACGGCGTGATCAGCTACGACGTGGCGGGGCGCATGCACGAGCTCGGCGTGCGCGTGGCGCTCGGCGCGCAGCCGGGCGCCGTGGTGCGGCTCGTGGTAGGCCAGGGCGTGCGGCTCGCGCTGATCGGCGTCGTCACCGGACTCGCGATCGCCCTCGGGGCTGCCCGGTGGGTCGAGCCGCTGCTGTTCCAGCAGTCGGCGACCGATCTCGTGACCTACGCGGTGGTGGGCGGGACGATGCTCGCGGTGGCGGTGGCGGCGAGCCTGGTGCCGGCGTTGCGAGCAGCGCGGGTGGACCCCGCCACGGCGCTGCGGGCGGAATAAAGCCGGCAGCAAGCCGATCCCGCCGAGCGCCCCGTCCTCGGGGTCCGTGAGCCGCTGTCGGCGAAGCCGTTGAGCGGCGAACGGACTCCCCGAGGGTGGGGCGCCCAAGCATGATATCCGCCCAGCTTTGCCCATAATCGTGATTGCATGCAATCACGACTACCGGCCGAACCAAGACCTATCGGAGCACGGGCGTGGTCCACGGAAACCAGCGCTCGCGATCCACCCGGAACGTGCCGTCGGTGCGCGCCACGAGGGTCGCGGCTGCGGTGTCCCCCAGCAGGAACCGGGAGACGAACGCCACGAACTCGGCGCGCTGCGAGGCCGGGAACTGGCAGTGGCCGTGCCCGCCCACCTGCGAAACGCCCATCGCGTCTGGCACCCCGAGCGCGGTCCAGACTTCGCGCGCCGCGACCGCGCTGGTGAAGCTGCTCTCGTTGCCGAGCCAGTTCATCGACGTGTTGTCCACCACGAACAGCGCGCGCGGCGCCACGAGCGCCATCACCATGTGGTGATCGAACGGCAGACGGTCCACCGCCCGCCCGAACTGGCCGAACGACTCCCGGAACCACGGCTGCTCGCCGTGCGCCTCGAACAGCCGCTGCACCCGATCGTTGACCGGCGCCTCCGGATTGACCGCCAGGACGGCGTTGGTCTGCGCCTCGGAAATGCGCCAGCTCGCCACGCCGCCCGCGCCGGATTCCTGCGGAATCGTGAGCGCGATGCGTTCGTCGAACGCGCCCGCGACGAGCGCGCCCTTGCCGTTCCGCGAGCAGCCGGTGACCGCGAGACGCCGAGGATCGATGGCCGCGCCGGGCGTGGTTTCCAGCGCATCGATGATGCGGCTCACGCCCCATGCCCACGCCATCATGGAGCTGGCCGGGTGATACCGTCCGTACAGCTCGAAGAACGTGCCGGTGCCGCGTGAGGCGCCGCCGGCCTGCGCGCCCATCGCGCTGTTCCGGAAGGTGATGCGGGCCACGCCGAGCTCCGCGAACACGGTGTTGTCGAGCGACGACCCGCCCATCTCGATGACCGCCGGATAGGGCGGCGTGCCGTTCGGAGGCAGCGCGATCCGCACCGGGAACGTCACGGCCCGGCCGGGTTCGCCCGCGGTGATCGTCAGGGTGTCGGCGGCGAACGCCCCCGTCACGATGCCGGGGCGATCCGGCTTGGGGCCGAGTTCGTATTCCTGCACCTGGGCGCTGATCTCGGCGCGGCGGCAGGGCCACTGGTCGCGGCGGGTGATCCGCGTGCCGTCGAGGGACAGGAACGGGTCCGGCAGGGAGGCGTGGTCGGACAACTGCGCAAAGGACGGCAGCGGCGGAATGTCGCACGCCTCCCGCGCGGACCCGCCCCAGGCACCGAGCCCCGTGAGCCCGGCAGCCAGGGCGAGCCCGTATCCGGCGCCGCGACGCCGCTCTCCCGTTCCTCTCCCGCCCCGCCGACCCGTCATCCGTCCCTCCTCATTGGCTTCGGAAACCGGAAGTTGCAGGGCGGCGCACGAGCCCGCACGGACGCCGCCGGCCGGCTCCCCTTCTTGCCCCGCCGCGCCCCGGGCGCCATGCTAACGGCATCCCCTTTCGGGAGAGCGTGGCATCATGGGCGCAACCGACGTCTCGGATCCGCGGTACTATCACAAGGTCGTGGACTGCCAGTGGGCCTGTCCGGCTCACACGAACGTCCCCGGCTACATCCGTCTCATCGCGCAGGGCCGGTACGATGACGCGTACCTGCTCAACCGGGAATCGAATGTCTTCCCGGGTATCCTCGGTCGTACCTGCGACCGCCCCTGCGAGCCCGCCTGCCGGCGCACGCGCGTCGAGGAAAAGCCGGTCGCGATCTGTCGCCTCAAGCGCGTTGCGTCGGACCTGCGCGGCGACATCACCGACCGGCTGCCGCGCGCGGCGCCCGAAAGGAACGGCAGGCGCATCGCCTGCATCGGCGCCGGCCCCGCATCGCTCACCGTCGCCAACGACCTCCTCCCGCTCGGCTACGACGTCACCATCTTCGAGCGCAACGCCACCCCCGGCGGGCTGATGCGCATCAACATCCCCGCGTTCCGCCTGCCGCCGCAGGTGCTCGACGAGGAGTGCGGCTACATCATCGACATGGGCGCCACGATGCGCTACGGCACGCCGGTCGACAGCCTCCGCGCGCTGCTCGACGACGCGCACTACGACGCCGTGTTCATCGGCAGCGGCGCGCCCAAGGGCAAGGAGCTCGATCTCCCCGGCCGCTGGGACGCGCCCGCGCAGGTGCACATCGGCATCGAATGGCTCGCCAACGTGCACTTCGGGCACGTCGAACGCATCGAACCGCGTGTGCTCATCATCGGCGTGGGCAACACGGCCATGGACTGCTGCCGCACCGCGAAACGCGTCGGCGCCACCGACGTGAAGGTCATCGCGCGCCGCGGACGCCGGCACTTCAAGGCATCGCCGTGGGAGCTCGAGGACGCCGAGGAGGAGCTCGTCGAGATCGTGGAGAACCACGCGCCGAAACGGTTCATCATCGAGAACGGCGTGCTCACCGGCATGGAGTTCGAGCAGCTCGCCTGGGCGGAAGACGCCACCGGCCGCCAGACGAGCACCGTGCTCGGCACCGTCGTGATCCCCTGCGACGCGGTGATCCTCGCGATCGGCCAGGACAACGCGTTCCCCTGGATCGAACGCGACATCGGCGTGGCGTTCGACGCGAAGGGCATGCCGGTCGTGGACCGGGTCACGCACCAGAGCACGCGTCCCGGCGTCTTTTTCGGCGGCGATGCCGCGTGGGGCCCGGAGAACATCATCTGGGCCGTGGCGCACGGGCATCAGGCCGCGATCTCCATCCATGCCCACTGCCAGGGTCGTCCGGTCACCGATCGTCCACCGGACGGCATGACCCTCGTGAGTGCGAAGGTGGGCATGCACAGTTGGGCCTACGCCAACGACTACGACACCGCCCGCCGCGCGAAGATGCGGCACGAGGAGCTCACGAAGCGCTTCAGCGACATCGGCATCGAGGTGGAGCTCGGCTTCACCGCCGAGCAGACCGCCACCGAAGTGCAGCGCTGCCTCAACTGCGACATCCAGACGCATTTCACCACGTCGTTGTGCATCGAATGCGATGCGTGCGTGGACGTGTGTCCCACCAACTGCCTCACCATCACCACGAATCATTCCCCCGTGGACGAGCTGCGCGCGCGGCTGTCCGCGCCGGCGCTCAATCCGGCCCAGGAGCTCTACGTCTCCGACGCGCTCCCGCAGACGCGACGCGTGATGGTGAAGGACGAGGACCTCTGCCTCCACTGCGGCCTCTGCGCCGAACGGTGCCCCACCGCGGCGTGGGACATGCGCACCTTCGACCTCAGGATCCCCTACGCCCGGCACCTGTCCGTATGAGCGGCATCAACGACTTCGCGTTCAAGATGGGCACGGTGAACGGCACCGGCTCCGCGAGTGCCAACGGACTGCTCATGCAGGCGATCTTCCGCATGGGCATCCCCGTCACGGGCAAGAACATCTTCCCGTCCAACATCCAGGGGCTGCCCACCTGGTACGAGATCCGCGTGAGCGGCGACGGCTGGACCGCGCGCCCGTCGGAGGTGGATCTCGTGGTGGCGCTCAATCCGTCCACCTACGCGAAGGACGTGGCCACCGTGCGCCCCGGCGGCTACCTGCTGTACGACTCGTCGTGGCCGCTCGACCCGGATCTCGTGCGCGAAGGCATCACCATTCTCGGCGTGCCGTTCGGGAACCTGTGCGTGGAATCGTTCGAGAACGACCGCGACCGCACGCTGCTCCGCAACATCGCGTACGCCGGCGCGCTGGCCGCGCTGCTCGCCATCGATCTCGACGTCATCGGCGTCATGCTCACCGAGAAGTTCAGCCGCAAGCCGCGGCTGCTCGATGCGAACCACACCGCGATCCGACTCGGGTACGACTACGCGAAGACGCACTTCCCCCAGTTGTGCCCGCTCCCCTTCCATCTCGAGCGGATGGATGCCACGAGTGGCTCCATTCTCATGGACGGCAATACCGCCTGCGCGCTCGGCGCGCTCTACGCCGGCGCGACGGTGGGCGCGTGGTATCCGATCACGCCCGCCACGTCGCTCATGGAGGCGTTCAAGGGATTCTGCGAGCGCTACCGCGTGGACCCGGACACCGGATTCCGCCGCTACGCGATCCTGCAGGCGGAAGACGAGCTCTCGGCCGCCGGGATCACCATCGGCGCGGGCTGGGCCGGCGCGCGCGCGTTCACCAACACGTCCGGTCCCGGCATTTCGCTCATGCAGGAGTTCATCGGCCTCGCGTACTATACCGACATTCCGGCGGTGTTCTTCGACATCCAGCGCTGCGGGCCCGCCACCGGCATGCCCACGCGCACGCAGCAGGCCGATCTGCTGTCGCTCGCCTACGCCTCGCACGGCGACACGAAACATCTCGTGCTCTTCCCCGCGAACCCGCGCGAGTGTTTCGAGATGGCGGTGCAGTCGTTCGATCTCGCGGAGCGGTTCCAGACGCCGGTGTTCGTGGCGTCGGATCTCGACATCGGCATGAACGACTGGATGGTGCCGCGGTTCGAGTGGGACGACGCGTATCGCCCCGACCGCGGCAAGGTGCTCGACGCCGGCGCGCTCGCCGATGTGCGGAAGTTCTCGCGCTATCTCGACGTGGACGGCGACGGCATCGCCGCGCGCACGCTGCCGGGCGTGGGCGCCAAGGGCGCGTACTTCGTGCGCGGTTCCGGTCATGACAAGCATGCCGCGTACACCGAAGACTCCGCCGCGTATCAGGAGGTCGTGGACCGGCTCGCCCGCAAGTTCGCGCACGCCGCCTCCGCGATGCCGACTCCCGTGTTCCACGGACGGCGCGGCGCCGCGACCGCGCTCGTCACGATCGGCGGGTGCGACGCCGCGGTGCGTGAAGCCGCCGAGGTCCTGCACGCGCGCGGCATCCCCGTGGACGTCATGCGCATCCGCGGCTTCCCGTTCGGCGCCGAGGTGCGCGCGTTCATGGAGGACGACGAGCATCTGTCCACGTTCGTGATCGAGCAGAACCGCGACGCGCAGCTCCGGTCGCTGCTGTCGATCGAACTCGGGCTCGCGCCCGACCGGATGATTCCCGTGCTCGACTACGGCGGCATGCCGCTCACCGCGAAGACCGTGGTGAACGCCGTGCTCGCCCGGCTCGCGGAGGTGCCGGCATGACCTCGATCGCCAAACCGCCGGTCCGGCATCCTGGCCTCCGCACGAACGGCCTGGGGCTCACCATTCGCGACTACGAAGGCGCGATGTCCACGCTGTGCGCCGGCTGCGGGCACGATTCGGTCACGGCCGCGCTCGTGCAGGCCGCCTGGGAGCTCGAGCTCCAGCCGCACCGCGCCGCGAAGATGAGCGGCATCGGCTGTTCGTCCAAGACCACCGCGTACTTCATGCGGGAATCGCACGGCTTCAACTCCGTGCACGGCCGTATGCCCTCGGTGACCTCCGGCGCGGCCGCCGCCAACCGCGATCTCACGTACATCGGCATCTCCGGCGACGGCGACTCGCTCTCCATCGGGCTCGGCCAGCTCGCACACGCCATCCGGCGCAACGTGAACATGCTGTACCTGCTCGAGAACAACGGCGTCTACGGGCTCACCAAGGGGCAGTTCTCTGCCTCGGCCGACATCGGCTCCACGTCCAAGAAGGGCGAGGCCAACGACCAGGCGCCCATCGATCCGGTGCTGCTCGCGCTCACGCTCGGCGCCAGCTTCGTGGCCCGGTCGTTCTCCGGCGACAAGCGGCAGCTCGTGCCGATTCTGCAGGCGGGAATCGCGCACCAGGGGTTCGCGCTCGTGGACGTGATCTCACCGTGCGTGTCGTTCAACGATCACGAAGGCTCCACCAAGAGCTACGCCTTCACCCGGGAGCACGGCGTGGAAGCCGTGCACACCGATTTCGTGCCGCTCCGGCACGAGATCACGCCGCCCGAAACGCACGAGGACGTGGCCGTGGTGCGGCTGCACGATGGCGGCAGCGTGCGGCTCCGCGCCACCACGCCCGACTACGATCCCACCGACCGGGACGCGGCGTACGCGCACGTGCGGGCCTGTCAGGAGCGGGGAGAGATCGCGACCGGCCTGCTGTACGTGAACGAGGCCGGACACGACATGCACGCCATGCTGCGCACCGTGTCCGCGCCGCTGGTGGACGTGCCGTTCGAGCAGCTGTGCCCCGGCAAGGCCGCGCTGGACACGCTCATGGAGTGGTACCGGTAGCGTCTACCTCGGCGATTACGCCACGGCGCACTTCTTCACGGTGTCCCACGTGCGCGTGGTGACGCCGGTGCCGAACGTCTTCTCGAGGAGCGTCATGAACACCGGCCCTTTCGGGTTCGGCTCGTACGCGGTGAAGACTTCCCGTTCGGTCATGGTGAGGATGTGGACGCCGTCCGTTTCGATCGGCAGGGCCGGGCGGGATTTCACGGGCTCGCGCAGGAACGTCACCACGCGCTTGGCGCCCGCGGGGAGTCGAAAGACGGCGTACGGGTCGGAGTCGAGCAGTTCCTGCAGGGCGCTCACCGGCCGCACGATGGTGTCGAACGTGCGGCCGAGCTGCTTCGTCATCGCGGCTTCGATGTCGCGGGCGAGCGTCGTCTCCGACCGGGCCCGGGATCCGAAAACCACGTTGCCGCTCGCCAGCACGGTCCGGACGTCGGTGAAACCGGCGTCCTCGAAGCAACGCTTCAGGTCCGCCATCTTCGCGTTCATGGGGCTCACTCCGCGCAGCAGCGCGACGTAGCGGGGCATGGTGCCTCCTGCAAGGGTGTCATCGAAGCAGTGGTACGATCAGCGCGAGCCCTCGACTCCGTTGTGCCGTCGTACCGGATATACATTGTCTGCGTACCTGGTACGCCGACCATCTCATGACCGATTCTTCCCAGCCCCTCCTCCCCCGCCGCGTCCGCCACGAAATCCGTGTCCGGCGCGCGGTCGTGAAAGATACGCAGCGCGTCACGACGCACCGGCTCCGGGTCACCCTCGCAGGCGAGGAGCTGATCGGCTTCTCGAGCCCGGGCTTCGACGATCACGTGAAGCTCATCTTCCCCGACGCGGCCACGGGCGAGCTCCGTCTCCCCGCGCTCGGCCCGCACGGCATCGTCTGGCCGGAGGGCGTGGAGAAGCCGGTCATGCGCGACTATACGCCACGAGCATACGATCCCGTGGCCGGTACGCTCACCGTCGGATTCAGCCTGCACGACGCCGGGCCGGCCACCGCATGGGCGCGCCACGCGAAGCCGGGCGACCCCATCGCCATTGCCGGCCCCCGCGGGTCGTTCGTCGTGCCCGTGGAGTACGACTGGCATCTCCTCATCGGCGACGACGCGGCCATTCCGGCCATCGCGCGGCGCCTGGAGGAGCTCCCCGCCGGCACGCGCGCCGTGGTCCTGCTCGAGGTGGACGGCCATGACGACGAACTGCCGCTCACCTCACGCGCCGACCTCGACCTCCGCTGGCATCACCGGCAGAACGCCGAGCCCGGCACGACGTCGCTCCTGCATGACGCGCTCGCCGGCCTGCCGTGGCCAGAAGGCCACGGCTACGTGTGGATCGCCGGCGAATCCACCGCGGTGAAAGCGCTGCGCGCCCATGTGGTGCAGGAACGCGGCATGGATCCGAAACTGGTGCGGGCGTCGGGGTACTGGCGACGCGGCGCCGCCAACGTGCACGAGCGGATCGAGGAGTGACGCGTTGATCGACGCGCCAGCGGAATCCCCCGTCCGCCCGTAGTATCCGGCATGGGTGGCCGTAGCAGCGCGACGTGGCCGGCCCGCACGCCACGCCCTCGCTCCTGCCCGTGACCACCACGCCCGCCCCTGCTGCGCCCCGCTCCGCGGAATCCACGCTCGAATCCGCCCGCGACCTCGTCGCGAAGCTCGATCGCGAGCTCGATCAGGTCATCGTGGGCCAGCGACAGGTCCGCCGCGAAGTGCTTTCCTGTCTCATTGCCGGCGGCCACTGCCTGCTGCGCGGCGTGCCCGGCCTCGCCAAGACGCTCCTCATCAAGACGCTTGCCGACGCCGTGCAGCTCCAGTTCAGCCGCATCCAGTTCACGCCCGACCTCATGCCCTCCGACATCCTCGGCACCGAGGTCATCGAGGACGACGCGAGCGGCGGCAAGCGGCATGTGCGCTTCATCCCGGGGCCGGTGTTCGCGAACATCATCCTCGCCGACGAGATCAACCGCACCCCGCCGCGCACGCAGGCCGCGCTGCTCGAAGCCATGCAGGAATACCAGGTGACGGTGGGCGGCGTGCGCTATCCGCTCGAGCGCCCGCTGTTCGTGCTCGCCACCGAGAACCCGATCGAGCAGGAAGGCACGTACCCGCTCCCCGAAGCGCAGCTCGACCGCTTCATGTTCAACGTCGTCATCGACTATCCGGATGTCGACGACGAACGCCGCATCCTCGCCGAAACCACCACCGGCGCCGAACGCCGCGCGTCGCCGGTGGCCACCGGAGCGGAGCTCGAGGCCGTGCGCACCCTCGTGCGCGATCTGCCCGCGGCATCGAACGTGGTGGACTATGCGCTCCGCCTCGTGCGCGCCACGCGCCCCGGCGATGCCTCGGCGCCCGTGCCGGTGCGCGACTGGGTGCGCTGGGGCGCGGGGCCGCGTGCGGGACAGGCGCTCCTCCTCGGCGCCAAGGCCGCCGCGCTGCTCGACGGACGCGCGGTGCCCGCGCCCGACGACGTGACACGCGTGGCGCTGCCGGTGCTGCGCCATCGCATGCTCGTGAACTTCCAGGCCGAGGCCGATGGCGTGTCGCCCGACGACGTGATCGGCAAGCTGCTCGAGGCCGTGAGGCCCTGAGGCCGCCGGCTCCGACGAACGTGTCCACGCTGTCACCGGCGGTCGTTGCCGCCATCGAGGATCTCGAGCTCGCCGCGCGCATCATCGTGGAAGGGCTCCGCACGGGCGGACACCGGAGCCCGTTCCACGGCTATACCACGGAGTTCCGCCAGCACCGTCCGTATCGCGCCGGCGACGATCTCAAGCATCTCGACTGGAAGCTGTTCGCGCGGAGCGACCGGCTCTACACACGGCAGTTCCGCGAAACCACGAACCTGTCCGTGATGCTCGTGCTGGACACGAGCGCGTCGATGGCCTTTCCGGACCAGGGACTGTCGAAGGCGCGCTACGGCGTGATCGCGGCCGCGGCGCTGGCGTATCTCGCGTCGGAGCAGGGACACGCCGTGGGGCTCATGACCATGACGAACGGCCGGCTCGGCTACGTGCCCGCGCGCGGCGGACGGCCGCACCTGCGCACGCTGCTCGCCCGTCTCGATCGCCTCGAAACCGGCGGCGCGTGGGATCCGGCGCAGGTGATCGAGCGCGGCGCGCAGCTCCTGCAGCGCCGCGGCGTGATGATCGTGCTCTCCGATTTCTATGACGCCGAGGAGGAGACGCGCCGCGCGCTGCGTCACGTGGTGCAGCGCGGACACGACGTGGCCATGCTGCAGCTCCTGTCCCCGGCGGAGCTCGCTCTCCCCTTCACCGGCCGCCTCGAGCTCGACGACCTCGAATCGCACGAACGCCGCACGGTGGATGCCGCGGCCATCGCACCGCGTCACGACGCGGCCGTGAGCGCGTTCCTCGAGCGATGCCGCACGGGCGCTCGGCGTGACGGCGTGGACTACACGCTCATCACCACCGACACGGCACCGGAGCGCGCGCTCCGCGACTACCTGCTGCGGCGCAGCCATGGCCGAGCCGCGGCGCACGGCGCGAGACCCGCATGATCTGGCAGCAGCCCTGGGCATGGATCGGACTCGCCGCCATCGCGCTGCCGGTGATCATTCACCTGCTCGGTCTCGGACGCGCGCGCCGGCAGCCCTTTCCCACGCTGCGCTTCGTCGAGATCACGCGCCCGACACCCACACGGCGCACACGGCTGCACGATCCGTGGCTGCTCCTCCTGCGTGTGCTGATCATCGCGGCAGCGGTGGCCGCGCTCGCGCAGCCGCTCCGGCGCACCGGGAGCCGGCAGCAGGCGTTCGCGCAGTCGCTCGCGCGTGTCGTGGTGCTCGACACGAGCCGCAGCGTACAGCGCATGCTCGGCGCGGAGACCGCGGAAGCCATCGACTCCCTGCGACGGATCGCGCAACGCCTCGCCGATGAAGCGGACGTGAGCCGCCTGCTCGAATCCGCCAGTCCCGCGGACGCGCTCGCCGGCGCGGAGGCGTGGCTCGCGCAGCAGCGGCAACGACGCGAAGTCGTGATCGTCTCCGATTTCCAGGTCGGTTCCGTAAACGAACCCGCGTTGACGCGCGTGCCGTCCGACATCGGCCTCCGGTTCGTGCGCGTGGGAAGCAACGCACCGGCACCACGCGACCCGCTGGAAACACGCGCCGTGTTCGGCGAGACGGAAATCACCGCGCGCGCCATGCCCACCGGCATTCCCGACACCACGGCAACCGCGCGCACCGAAATCACATGGACGGCCCGTCGCGTCGATACGACGCGTGACACCGGCATCCGGCTGCTCGCGGGCGACACGGAACACGCCCGGGCCCACGCCGCGCTCGCCGCGGCCCGTGCGATGAGCGCGGACCCGGTCACACGCGACACCGCGCCCCGCGTCATCGCCGTGATCACACCGGGCTACGAGCGGCGCGCCGAACTCCTCGCCTCGGCTCCGAGCCCCCGTGAGCCGTGGATGACGGACGCCCTGGCCGCGCTGCGCTCGGACGCGGTGTTGCAGGACTTGCAGGACCTCGTGCTCCGCGACATCACGCTGTCCGATATCGCACGGCAGGACACGCTCGGCGGACGTCCCGCGCTGCTGCTCTTCTCCAGCGCCGACGCCGGCAGTCTCGCTACCGCCGCGCTCCTCGCCGCCGCGCGCCGAGCTGTCGCGCCCGCTGCCGATCTCCACGAAGAGGAACCCGCCGTCATCACCGACGACGCGCTCGCCCGTTGGCAGCGGCCGCCGTCCGATGCACTGCGCGCGGCTCCGAACAGCGCGGCCGACGTCACCACCGACGGCGAATCCGACGCCCGCTGGCTCTGGCTGCTCGTGCTCCTGCTCCTCGGCATCGAAACCGTATGGCGGCGCCGGTTGCGCACGCCGTCCGCGGAGTCCGTGCCCGCATGACTGCGCGCACCGACTCCCCGCTCGTGGAAACGGCGCACGCCGACACCACGCCGCTCCGCGCCTTCCTCGCACGCGTTTCGAGGCGGCACGCGATCATCGCCGCCATGCAGGGCGCCGCGGCCGGCCTTGCCGTGGCTCTCGTGCCGGCGCTGGCGTACGCGTCGCCGCACGGCGCGTTGACGCCCCGCCTGCTGATCGGAATCAGCTTCGCCGCCCTCGGCGCGATCGTCGCGCTCGTGTACACGCACGGCACGCGTCGCCGCATCGCGCACCTGATCGAACACCGCGCGCCCGCCTCCCGGAACGTGCTCCTCACCGCGCACGAGCTCGTCTCGCCGCGCGCGGCCACGCCCACCGCCACCGCGCCCCCGCACATCACGGCGCTCGTCTGCCGCGAAGCCGCGCGCCTCACCGAAACGCTCGACGTCCCCAGGCTCTTCCCCGCGGCACGCACCGTGATCGCGCTCGCCGCGGCCGCCGCGCTGTTCCTGTTCGTGGCCGCGCGCGACGCGGCGCCGGTGCGCGCGATCACCGACACTCTCCGCACGGCCGTGGCCCCCGACGTGCCACGTATCGATGACGTGGAGATCATCGTGACTCCGCCGGCCTACGCCGCGCGCGCGCCGCTCACGCTCCGCAACGTCTCGCGCATCGAAGCGCTCGCCGGCAGCCGTCTCCAGCTCCGCGTCCGCGGCCACGCCGACACGCTGGTCGTGCAGACGCTGCTCGGCGCGCGTCACATCACGCCCGCGGACGGCGAGTTCCGCGTCGACATCCCCGCCGACGCCGACGGATTCATCGCGCTCGCGCCGCGTCTCCGGAACGAACCGGAAGGTGCGCGGCGCCTCATCGGCGTGACCGTGACCGACGATGCGCCGCCGCGCGTCCGCATCGTCACGCCCGGACGCGATCTCTTTCTCCGCGAGCCGGATCACGTCATCGATCTCGCCGTCGAGTCCGACGACGATCTCGGTCTCGCGTCGCTCCGTCTGCACTACACCCGCGTGGCCGGCTCCGGCGAACGCTTCACGTTCACCGACGGCGAAGTGCCGCTCGACATCACGCGCGCCAGCGCGCGCGAATGGAAGGCGCGCGCGCGCTGGCCGCTCGCCGGGCTGGAGCTCGCGCCGGGCGACATGGTGGTGTATCGCGCGATCGCGGCCGACCGCCGGCCCGGCGCGCCGCCGCAGGAGTCCGACGCCTTCATCGCGGAGATCGTGGCGCCCGGTGGCGACGCGGCCGACGGCTTCGCGATCGATCCGGATCAGGAACGCTACGCCGTGAGCCAGCAGATGCTCGTCATCAAGACCGAGCGTCTCATCGCGCGCCGGGCCGCGATGACCGACGATTCGCTGCTGCTCGCCGCGCACGAGCTCGCGGCCGAACAGCGCAAGATCCGCGCCGAGTTCATGTTCATGATGGGCGGCGAGCTCGAGGACGAACACGGGCACGACGGCGATCTGGACGACCTCGGCGAAGAGGCCGAAGCCGAGGCCGAGGACGACATTCTCGCCGGCCGGCTGGAGAATCAGGGACGCATCGCGCTCATGCGCGCGATCCGCTCCATGAGCCGCGCCGCGACGCTGCTCACCAACGTGGATCTCGGCGACGCGCTCACTGCGGAGAAGGCCGCCGTGGACCAGCTCGAGGAGGCGTTCTCGCGCACGCGCATCCTGCTTCGCGCGCTGAGCCAGCGCGAAGCGCTCGATCTTTCGCGCCGTCTCACCGGCGAGCTCGCCGATGCGCGGTCCGATCGCCGTCCCGTTGCCGCGCCCCGCGCCGATCCGCGTACGGCCGCGCTGCGCCAGGCGCTCGCGCACATGGCCGCCATCGCGGGGGAACCCCGCGCCAACGCCGAAACCGCCGCGCGTCTCACTACGCTCGCCGAAACGCTGCTCCGCGTGGATCCGTCGTCCGAGGCCCTGCAGGAGCTGTCGGCACGACTCGCCGACGCGGCCGCGAACGTGTCCGCGCGCCCCGATCAGACGCGCGAACGGCTCGACCGCGCGATCACCGATCTCTCGGCGCTGCTTCGGCGCGATCTCCCCGCGGCTTCCGCGCGCATGCCGTCGTTCGAAGCCGGCCGCCTGGACGGCGCGCTCACCGATGCCCTGCGGGCCGCGCCCGCGAGCCCCCGCTGATGGCCGCCCCGTCCTCCCGCGACGCGCGGATTCGGATCGCCTGCCGAACGCTCGCGATCGTCATTGCCGTGGCCGCGGTCATCGACCCGGCCATCACCACCACGCGCGCCGTGAAGCCCGTGGTCGCCGTGGTGCCCGTGAACACGGCGCACCCCGATTCCGCGCTGGTCACGCGTGTCGCGCGCGCGCTGGCCGACGATTTCCGCGTGATCACCGCACGCTTCGGCGCGGCCGATGCCACGGTGCTCGTGGGCGACGAACTGCCCGCGTCCACCGCCGGTCTCGTGTCCCCCGCTTTCGCCGTGCGTCCCGATCACCGCACACCGCGGCTCGACGTGCGGCATGTCCACACGCAGGACGCCGCATCGCTGCACGCGCCGGCGCACGTGAGTGCAACACTCCACGCCCGCGGAGCAGACGGCCGCACGATCGCCCTCGCGCTGGAGGCGAACGGCATCATCGTGGATCGCGCGGAGCACGCGGTGTCGAGCGCCGACACGCTCGTGCACGCCGCGCTCGCCTTCGTGCCCGCGGACACCGGCGCGGCGCGGCTTCGTGTCGTGGCCACCGTGAACGGCTCACCCGATTCCTCGGCCGCCGATCTCATCGTGCGCGTGCACGACCGGCCGCTGGAGATCCTCGTCTACGATCCGCGCCCGTCGTGGATGTCCACGTTCGTGCGCCGAGCGCTGGAGCGCGACGCGCGGCTGGCGGTGACGAGCCGCATCGTCACGTCGCGCGGCATCAGCACCGCGGCCGGCGCGCCGCCCGCGCGTCTCGACGACCCGGCCGGTCTCGCCCGGTTCGACGCGATCGTCGCGGGCGCGCCCGAGGCGCTGTCGGCGCGCGACGTTGCCGGGCTCGACACCTTCCTGCGCCGCCGCGGCGGGAGCGTGGTGCTCCTCCTCGACGCGCGCCCCTCCGGCCCCGTGGACCGGCTGCTCGGCGTGCGCGACTGGCGGCAGCGGCGCACCGATCTCGGCGCCGTGGTCACCCCCCTCCTCGCCGACACCGGTACGCTGCGCACCGCAGAACAGCTCTGGCCCGCCGTGCTCCCGGCCGGCGCCGAGCCCCTCGTCCATGCGGACACGGGGTCCGAGGGAACGTCCGCGGCCGCGCCCCCGGCCGGCGACCCCGTGCTCTGGCACACCGCCGTGGGCGCCGGACGGCTCGTGGTCAGCGGCGCGCTCGACGCCTGGCGGTTCCGCGATCCTGAGGTCTCGTCGTTCGACCGCGTCTGGCCGGCGATCGTGGCCGGTGTCGCCGGCGCGGCCCCGCCCCCGGTCCGGGTGACGGTCACCCCAGCCGTACTCGCGCCCAACGACGACGCGGTCGTCACCGTCACCCTCCGCGACCTCGCACTCGCTGGCGCCGCTGGCAGCATTACGCTCGCCGGCCCCGAACGCCCCGTATCCGTCTCCGCCATCCTCGAACACGGAAGCGGCCCCGCCATCACCCGGCTCGGCGTCCGCCTCTGGCCGGGCGGCCCGGCCGGCTCCCTCCGCGGCACCTTCCGCGCCCCCGCCACACCCGGCCCCGCCCACCTGCTGATCACGGCCGGTGACCACCACACCGCCGTCCCGCTCGCGGTGGACTCCGCTCCCCGCCGCCCCACCGGCGACCCCGGGCTGCTCGACGCCTGGACCTCGGCCCGAGGCGGCCGCGTGGTGGCCGCTTCCGACCTGTCCGCCCTCCCCGCCGCCCTCACCGAGGCCCTGCAGCCGGCCCGGCATCCCGAGCGCTGGCGCCCCATGCGCTCCCCCTGGTGGCTGGCGCCCTTCGCCCTCGCCCTCGCCGCCGACTGGTGGCTCCGGCGCCGGCGGGGGCTGGCCTGACCCGGCGCCGTCAACGAAATCGCGTCTCCGCACGCATTGTTCAAGAGAGTCCGGAACCACCGCGCCGCGGCGGGCCCGTCCCGCCCCGCGCCCTTCCTTCCTGCACAGCCCCCCACCTGCCGCATGTACACCCGCGAGGAAGTCAAAGCCGTCGTCGACAAGGTCATCAACATGGCCGGTGCCGACCCCGTCGAGGTCAACTTCACCGGCGGTGAGCGCTCCGGCACCCGCTGGGCCAACTCGTCGATCACCACCAATCTCGTGCAGTACGACCGTCAGGTCACGGTCACCATGCGCGTCGGACAGAAGTCCGGAAGCGCCGACACGCGCGACCTGAGCGACGCCGGCCTGCGCAAGGTGGTGGACGAAGCCCGCGCCGAAGCGCAGAAGGCCAACGACAATCCCAACCTGCGCGAGCTCATGGGCGCGCAGGAATACATGCCGATGGACTCCGCGCTCCCCGACATGGTGAACTTCGGCCCCGCCGAGCGCGCGCGGCTCGTGAAGGACAGCATCGATCTCGCCGAAGCGCGCGGCGTGCTCGGCGCGGGCTACATCCCCAAGATCGACCAGGCCACCTGCACCGCGAACTCGAAGGGGCTCTTCGCCTACTATCGCGTGGCCGAAACCGGGTTCGCGCTCACGTGCCGCATGCCCGACGGCAGCGGATCCGGGTGGGCCGGCACGATGGGCATCAAGGACATCCACACCATCGACGCGAAGGCGCTCACCGAGATCGCGTCGTCCAAGGCCCTCCGGAGCCGCAACGCCAAGGCGATCGAGCCGGGACGCTATACCGTGATCCTCGAGCCGCGCGCCAATGCGCGTCTGCTCTCCCTCATGACCGGCATCTTCAACAACACCGGGGGCGGCGGCTTCGGGGGTGGCGGGTTCGGAGGAGGCGGTGGTGGCGGTGGTGGCGGTGGTGGCGGTGGTGGCGGCGGCGGGGGCGGCGGGGGAGCACCCGGCGCCGGCGCACCGCCGGCCGGCGGTGACGCCCCCGAAGGCGCGCCCGCGAGCGGCGGTGGTGGAGGCGGCGGTCTGGGCGGCGGCGCTGCGGCCGCGTTCATGCGCGACAAGAAGCCCGGCGACAAGCTGTTCAGCGATCTCTTCTCGCTGCGGAGCGACGTGGGCAATCAGATCCTGCGCCAGAACACCATCCTCAACGATTTCCGCCCCGCCGCGCCCGTGACGTGGGTGGAGAAGGGCGTGCTGCGCAACATGACGCGCGGCCAGCCCGCCACACCCAACAACAGCCTCGTGATGGAAGGCTCCGACATGTCCCTCGAGGACATGATCCGGCAGACGCGCCGCGGCCTGCTCGTCACGTCGCTCTGGTACATCCGCGGCGTGCCCGCCGAGGGACAGCCGCTGCTCAACACGGGCATGACGCGCGACGGTCTCTTCCTGATCGAGAACGGCGAGATCGTGGGCCCGGTGCAGAACTTCCGCTGGAACATGTCCCCGCTGGTCGCCTACAACAATCTCACGCTCGTCGGCCGGCCGGTCCCCATGGGGCTCGGCGAGTCGTCCGATCTCGGGCAAGCCGCGCTCGTTCCTCCCGCCCGCATCGAAGAGTTCTACATGACTTCGATCTCTCCCGCCGTCTGACCCGCACTCTCCTATGAGCCCGACTCGTCGCGATTTCCTCAAGGGCCTCGGCGCCACGGCCGCCCTGTCCACTCTGTACTCGCGTGATCTCATGGCCGAGATCATCGCGACTTCTCCCAAGGGCCGCGTGGCCGACTCGCGGTTCAAGGGCTTCTCCGACATCGTGCTGTCGGAAGCGAAGCTCGCGGGCTGCACCTATGCCGACGTGCGCTTCACCATGACCGCCACGGTGCCCGGCGGCATGGCGAGCTTCCGCACGGCCGGCGCTCCCGCGGGCGGCGGCCCCGGCGGTGGTGGAGGCGGCGGCGGCGGTGGTTTCGGCGGACGGGGACGCGGCGCCGTGCGCGGCATTCCCGCGCCCGAGGATCGCCAAGCCGCCGGCTTCGGCGTGCGCGTGGTGCACAGCGGCGTGTGGGGCTTCGCGAGCAGCCCCATCGTCACCGAGGACGAGATCCGTCGCGTCACGCGCATGGCCACGGAAGTCGCCAAGGCGAGCGCGATCGCCAAGCGCGCCGACCTCAAGCTCGCGCCCGTGCAGGCGCACGTCGCGAACTTCGTCACGCCCATGCAGAAGCATCCCACGTCCGTGTCGGAAACGGACAAGCAGAAGTGGGCGCAGGCCATCGTGGACAAAGCGAGCGCGGTGACGGGTGTGACCGCGGTGAACGCGTCGGCCACGCACAGCTACGAGTGGCGCTACTTCGCGTCGAGCGAAGGGTCGTACATCGAGCAGGAGCTCTTCACCACGTCGCCCACGCTCAGCGTGACCGCGCGCGTGGGTGACGTCACGAAGACGCGCAACTACCCGGGCGTGGCCGCGTGCGGCGGCTGGGAAGTGGCCGAGCGGTCGGACCTGCTCGAGGCCGCCGAGCGCGTGGCCAACGAAGCGGTGGAGATGTGCACCGCCAAGCCGCTCGGCACGAGCGGGCTGCGCGATCTCATCCTGTCGCCGTCGCACGCCATGCTCACCATTCACGAGATCGTGGCGCACGCCACCGAGCTCGACCGCATCGTGGGCTACGAGGCCAACTACGCCGGCACCAGCTTCGTGAAGCTCAACGACCTCGGCAAGCTCAAATACGGCTCCAAGCTGCTCAACGTCACCTGCGACAAGACCGACGACGGGCTCGGCTCCACCGGCTTCGACGACGACGGCGTGCCGTCGCAGAAGTGGCCGCTCATTCGCGACGGCATTCTCGTCGGTCTCCAGACCAACCGCGAGACCGCGCACCTCGTGGGCGAGGAGACGAGCCGCGGCTGCACCTTCGGCAACTCGTGGCGCGACTATCCGTTCCTCCGCATGCCCAACGTGCACCTCGAGCCCGGGCCCGACGATTCGCCGTCGCGCGACGAGCTCATCGCCGACGTGAAGGACGGCGTGATGATCGACGGGCGCGGCAGCTATTCCATCGACCAGCAGCGCTTCAACGGGCAGTTCGGCGGGCACGCGTTCTGGGAGATCAAGAACGGCAAGATCACGCGCATGTGCACCGACGTCACGTACAACGCCATCACCACCGACTTCTGGGGCAACCTCGACGGCATCACCGGCCCCAAGGAATATCAGAAGTTCGGCACCGGCGGCGACGCGAAGGGACAGCCCACGCAGACGAACTCCATCTCGCACGGCTCGCCGTGGCTGCTCGTCCGCAAGATGATGGTGGGCGCCGCGTTCGACTGAAGTGGGGTGGCAGGGAGGATGTGCGAAGCGCCGCGGAACGGGAGTTCCGCGGCGCTTCGTGCAGGAGGGGTCAGGGGATATGGTTCCGGTACGTCACCGGCTCGACGTTCCTTTCCCATCCATGGCGACCAGCGAGCGCCACCATCGCCCACCAGGCGGAGGGCTCCGTGATCGCATTCTCCTCCCAGAGGGTTCGCAGCACGGCGATGCCTTCCGGCCCCATCCGCTCCAACTGATCGATCGCGAAGCGGGCCTCCGGATGCGTTCCCCGTGCGAACGTACGCAGATGCGCCCGTGCCTCCTGCGGGTCGGGGATCTGGCGGATGATGTCCAGAACCATGATCGATCTGAGTCCGTCCACGACGGATGCGATCCGCAGCAGCCGCTCTCCCGCGCCCGCATAAGGGGTACCCGGGCTGTTCGCGAAGGCGGACGACCCGAGGTCGACGATGATATCGCCGATCGCTTTGCGGACCTCCGCCTGAGGCTCCGGGTTGGCGAGCACGAATGCCACCAGCGAGTCCGCCAACTCGTCCAGCGCCGCCTGGCTCATCGGACCGCGTAGCTGCCGCAGCGTGTTCCGGGCGCCGCCCGGATTGCCGTAGGTGCGGAGCCAGTGCATCATCACGGCACCCGTCATCGGGTGAGGGGGCTGCTTCGGCGGATCAGGGTCCGCCTCGCGAACCGGCGGCCGGGTCGTATCCGCCGCGGGCCACGCATGGTAGGAGGCGAGGCTGCGTATCCGCTGCCTTGCGGCAGGCTCCGTGATCGCACCCCGCGTCCAGAACACGCGCAGCGTCGCCACTCCTTCCGGTCCCATCCGCTCCAGTTGATGGATCGCGACTTCGGCCGCCGGATGCGACGCACTCGTCGCAAACCCGAGCAGATGCCGGAGGGCTGCCTGTCTGTCTGGAAACCCCGGGATGAGGGGCAGGATCTCCGCGGCCTTGTCCTCCACGGCATATGCGATCCGTACCAGCCGCTCTCCCGCGCCGGGATACGGCGTGCCCTCGCCACTCGTGTCGAGGGACTGCGCCAGCTCTTCGATGATCCGGTCGATCGGGCCGTCGAGTGCCCCCGGGCGCGTCCGGACTTCGAGCACGAAGGCCACCAGCGAGTCGGCCAGCTCGTCCAGCACCGCCTGGCTCACCGGGCCGTCCTGTTGTCGCAGCGTACGTCGGATCTGAACTCCTTGCCCCGCCCGGAACGCCTCGATCGCCATCGCGCCCGTCACCGGCAGACGGGAGTGCAGTGTCTCCTGCGCGACAGCGGAGGCCGAGCACACGAGCAGTGCCCCGGCGAGAACAGCGGTGTGGATCATGATCATGGCAGGGCCTGCGTGGCGATGAGTGGCACGGCTGTATCCGGCTCCTCGATCCACCCATGCCGGCGAGCGACGGATTCCATCGATTGCCTGGCACGAGGTTCCGTGACGGCCTCCTGTTGCCAGAGCGTGCGCAGCACGGCCAACCCGTCCGGCCCCATTCTCTCCAGGTGTGGGATCGCGTTATACGCGGTGCGTCGCGACGACTTCGCGAACCCTTCCAGACGCGTCAAGGCCTCCTGCCGGTCCGGAAGGTCTGCGATGATCCCCAGGATCCCCGCCGCCTTCCTGTCCACGGCACAGGCGATCCGGATCAGCCGCTCCCCCGCGCCGGCATACGGCACGTCCTCACCGCCGAAGGCAAGGGCAGACCATGAAAGGGCGTCGACGATCTGGTCGAGCGGGCCGCCGATCGGCCCCGGATTCGCCCGGGTCTCGAGCACGAAGGCCACCAGCGAGTCCGCCAGCTCGTCCTGCACCGCCCGGCTCACCGGACCGTCCATCTGCCGCAGCGTGCGGCCGACGGGCCCCGTTCTTCCCGCCGTGCGAAGCGTCGTCATCACCTTGGCTCCCGACAGCGGCTCGCGTCCCTGCGCGACCGCGGAGGTCGAGCACACGAGCAGTGCCCCGACGAGGGCGATGGTGTGGATCGTGATCATGACAGCGGGCTGGGGAAGAACGCCATGCCGTGTGGCCCTCGTTGCTTGCCGTGTGACTCAGCCCGGCGGCCGGCGAGTCGGCGGAGGCGTGGTATCCCGGGGCACCTGCCGCGGAGGGATCTGCACCGTGAACGGCTTCGGCGGCGGCGGTGGCGGCGGTGGCGGCATCTGCGTAACCGGGCGCCACCCGAAATGGCTGGCGAGCCCCTCGAGCCGTCTCTTCGCTTCCGAATTGCTGGCCGTGCCCTGCCGCCAGAGTACGCGCAACGCCTCCACCCCGTCCGGGCCCATGTCGCCCAGCATGGGAATCGCTGCGTAGGCTAGGGGGTGCGCGGAGCCCGCGAACGCACTCAAGCCTGCCAGCGCCTCCTGTCGATCGGGAAGCTGGGAAACGTAGTACAAGACACCAGCCGCCGTCTCGGACTCCACGGCATACGCGATCCGCAGCAGCCGCGCTCCTGCCCCGGCATAGGGGATTCCCCCGCCGCTGGCCACCCCCGCTCCCCCGAGTACGTGGATGACGGGGTCGATAGAACTCCTTGGGCGCATTCGGGTTTCGATCATGAAGGCTACCATCGAGTCCGCCAGTTCGTCCTGCACCGCCCGGCTCACCGACCCGTCCAGCTGTTGCAGCGTACGCCAGGCTCCCCCCGGATGCCCTTCAGCACGCAATGTCTGCATCACCGCCCTCCCCGTCATCGGCTGGCCGCGGCTCTGCGCGGTCGCAGAGGCCGAGCCCACGAGCAGCGCTCCGACGAGAACAGCGGTATGGGTCGTGGTCATCATGATGACGTAGGGGACGAAGACGCACAGCTCTCCCTGCTACCCGCGATCTGCTGGCGATAGCCATGGTCCGAGCACGAACCACGACGACTCGAGGGCCACACGCGCCATGCCGTGTGGCCCTCGGTGCTTGCCATGCGACTCAGCCCGGCGGCCGGCGAACGGAAGACGACGTGGTGTCGCTACTCCGACTCCATCCCTGACCGTGGGCAATGGACTCGATCGAGCGCCTGGCCTCGGGCTCTCGAACCACGCCTCGCTCATGGAGAATCCGAATCGCAGCCACACCGTCCGGCCCCATATCCGTCAACATGCGAATCCCTCCATACGCAAAGCGGCTGGTTGAGCTCGCCAATTCGCTCAAGCGTACCATGGCGTCCTGCCGATTCGCGAGCATGGAGACGTAGACCAGAGCGCCCCCTGCCATACCGGCTCCCGATGCCGTCACGATCCGCATCAGTCGTTCACCCGCGCCAGGATAGGGTGTCCCCTCGCCGTTCATCACCCCGGCCGTTCCTAGCGCGTCCAGGGCGCGAAGAGCAGCATCGGGGTAGACGGCCCTGTCGGCACCATGCGCGATGATGAAGGCCACTAGCGAGTCCGCCAGCTCGTCCTGCACCGCTCGGCTCACCGGCCCGTCCAGTTGCCGCAGGGTCCGGGCAGCACGCCCCGGATGCCCTTGGACACGCAGGGTCCGCATGGCTTCTGCCCCGGTCAGGGGCGGACGGCGCTCCGTGGTGTCGCTGTTCCGACCCCATCCCTGACGGTGGGCAATGGACTCGATCGAGCGCCTGGCCTCGGGATCGCGCACGACGCCCCGCTGGTGGAGCGAACGCAGCGCCGCCTGTCCCTCGAGCCCCCTTCCTTCCAGTGCATGGATGCCGAGATACGCGGACCGGCTGGTCGAACTCGCGAACTCGCTCAAACGCGTTATCGCCTCGTGGCGATCAGGAAGAAGGGCGATCAGATAAACCGCGCCCCCCGCGAAGGCGCCTCCCGGCGACAGCGCGATCCTCATCAGGCGCTCCCCTGCACCAGCATAGGCCGTGCCCTCTCCCGTCGTATCTCCTGCTTTCCCGAGCACAGCCAACGCCTTCATGGCGGCCTGGTTCTCCAGAGCAGGGTCGTCATTGGCCATGACGAACGCCGTCAGCGAATCCGCCAGTTCATCCACCACGTGGCGGTCCACTGGACCGTCCACTTGTCGCAGGGTCCGAAGGGCGGTCCCCGGATGCCCTTGTGTACGGAGCGCCTGCATCGCCACGGCACCTGTCACTGGCGGACGCGGCGGCTCCTGCGCGACCGCGGAGGCCGAGCACACGAGCAGCGCCCCGGCGATGGCGACGGTGTGGATCGTGATCATGACAACGGGCTTGGGAAGAACGACATGCCGGCTCTCCCTCCTACCCGTGATGCGTTCGTGATGGCCGCGTTTCCGAGCACGAGCCGCGATGCCATGCGACTCAGCCCGGCGGCCGGCGGATCGGCGACGTGACCGCGCCCTTGGTCCATCCATGGTGCCGAGCAATCGATCCTATCGATTGCTCGGCGAAGGGTTCCGTGACAGTGCCCTGTTCCCAGAGAGTGCGTAGCACCACAATCCCGTCCGGTCCCATCATCTCCAGATGTTGAACCGCGCGATAGGCTGTAGGATGCGACGAACTGGCAAATTCCTGAAGGAGTGCCAACGCCTCCCGGCGATCCGGAAGCTTGGCGATGACGTTCAGGATCCCCGCCGTCTTCCGGTCCACCGCATACGCGAGTCGGAGCAACCGCTCGCCCGCGCCGGCATACGGCGTGCCCGGGCTGTCCGCATAGGACGTGCCCGCCGCACCTGCGACGGCGGACCACAAGAGGTCGCTGATGATGAAGTCGACCGGACCGCGGGCACCCGACGTTACCGTTGGGTTGGCGAGCACGTAAGCGACCAGGGAATCTGCCAGCTCATCCTGCACTGGCCGGCTCACCGGGCCCGCCAGTTGCCGCAGCGTAATCCCGACGGGCAGGAGTCTTCCTTTCGCGCGCAACATCTCCATCGCCTGTGCCCCCGTCACCGGCGGACGGGGACGCAACGGCTCCTGCGCGACCGCCGAGGTCGAGCACACCAGCAGCGCCCCGGCGAGAACAGCGGTATGGGTCGTGGTCATCATGATGACGTAGGGGACGAGGACGCAGAGTTCTCCCTTCTACCCGCGACCCGTTGACGATAGCCATGGTCCCGACAAGCACGCGCCGCGACGGTTCGAGGACCACACGCGCCATGCCGTGTGCCCCTCGCTGCTTGCCATGCGATTCACCCCGGCGGCCGGCGAACAGACGACGTGGTGTCGCTGTTCCGGCCCCATCCCTGACGGAAGGCAATGGACTCGATCGAGCGCCTGGCCTCGGGATCGCGCACGACGCCCCGCTGGTGGAGCGAACGCAGCGCCGCCTGTCCCTCCAGCCCCCTTCCTTCCAGTGCATGGATGCCGAGAGACGCGGACCGGCTGGTCGAACTCGCAAACTCGCTCAAACGCGCCAGTGCTTCCTGCCGATCCGCAAGGCCGGCGATCAACTGCACCGCACCAGCTATCATACCCGCTTCCGCCGCCTCGGCGATCCGCATCAGCCGCTCGCCTGCGCCCGCATACGGCGTGCCCTCGTCATCCGTCCTCTCCCCTGCTCTCCCGAGCGCGGACAGCGCACGAACGGCAGGATCTGCTGGAGTGCCGCGTTCGTACGCGATGACGAATGCCACCAGCGAATCGGCCAGCTCATCCATCACCCGGCGGTCCACCGGGCTGCCCGCCTGCCGGAGCGTACGAAGGGCGGTCCCCGGATGCCCTTGCGTACGGAGCGCCTGCATCGCCATCGCGCCCGTTACCGGTCGAGCCTCCTGCGCCGCTGCGGAGGTGGAGCACGCGAGCAGCACTCCGGCGACAACCGTGTGGATCGTGATCATGACAGCGGGCTGGGGAAGGATGAAAACATGCCGTGCTCTCCCTCCGTATCCGGCGGACGACGGTCCGGCCGCCTGGGATCCGGCAACCAGCCATGATGATGGGCGGCGCGCTCGAGCTGTCGCCGGGCACGCGGTTCGGTGATGGTCCCGGCGTCCCACAGGGTGCGTAACACGACCACCCCGTCCGGGCCCATCTCACCCAGCTTGCTGACAGCAACGGAGGCGGCTTCATGAGACGAGGTCGCGAACTCCCGCAGCAGCGTCAGCGCCGTTTGCCGGTCTGGAAGCTGCGCAATGATGCCCAGGAGGCCCGCCGACCGCCGGTCCACGGCGTATGCGATCCGGAGCAGCCGCTCGCCCGCACCCGCGTACGGCGTGCCCCTCTCGCCCATGATGGCGGCCTCAACGAGAGACGAGATGGCCGCATCGGCCGGGCCGCGACGATCCGATGTGACCACAGGATTCGCGAGCACGAAGGCCACCAGAGAATCCGCCAGGTCGTCCTGCACCGCTCGGCTCACGGGCCCGTCCAGTTGGCGCAGTGTCAGGATGACCGGGACTCCTTCACCTTTGTGAATCAGATCCATCGCCGCGGCACCTGTCACTGGCGGGCGCAGCGGCTCCTGCGCGGCCGCGGAGGTCGAGCACACGAGCAGTGCCGCGGCGAGAACAACCGTGTGGATCGTGATCATGACAACGGATTGGGGAAGAACGACGACATGCCGTGCTCTCCCTCCTACCCGTGACTCGTTCGTGATGGCCATGTTCCCAAGCAGGAGCCGCGATGGCTCGAGGGCCACACGCGCCATGCCGTGTGGCCCTCGGTGCTTGCCATGCGACTCAGCCGGGGGGCCGACGAGTCGGCGGAGGCGTGGTATCCGGCACCTGCCGCGGAGGGAACTGTAACGTGAACGGCTTCGGCGGCGGCGGTGGGGGCGTCTGCGTAACTGGGTGCCACCCGAAATGACCGGCCAGTCCCTCGAGCCGCCGCTTCGCTTCCGGATTGCTGGCCGTGCCCTGCCGCCAGAGCAGACGCAGCGCTTCGACTCCGTCCGGGCCCAGGTCGCCCAGCATGGAGATCGCAACATAGGCCGAGGGATGTGCGGAGCCCCCGAATGCGCTCAAGCCAGCCAGCGCCTGCTTTCGATCAGGAAGCTGAGAAATATAATACAAGGCACTGACCGTTGCTTCTCCCTTCACGGCGTATGCGATCCGCAGCAATCGCTCCCCCGCACCTGCATACGGGATCCCTTCACTCTTGGTCACTCCCGCCCCCCCCAAGGAGGAGATGACGCTTCCCGAGCGTGTTGGGACTGCGAGTGCGAAGGCCACCATCGAGTCCGCCAACTCGTCCTGCACCGCACGGCTTACAGGGCCATCCATCTGCTGGAGCGTACGCCAGGCTCCCCCGGGATGCCCTTCGGCGCGCAGCGTCTGCATCACCGCCCTCCCCGTCATCGGCTGGCCGCGGCTCTGCGCGGTCGCAGAGGTTGACACGGCCAGGCAGGCCGCCGCACCGATGAGAACCAATCTCGTTCTGTTCATCATGAAGAGGCTCCTCAGTTTTTCGCTCGGACGAAGGTCTCCACCCACTTGCTATCGCTGCTGCGAAACACAAGAACGGTATCGAACTGCAGATAGGTGTGGGTGTGCGAGCTCAGCGCATTGCTGTACACGTAGTCCTGAGCTGCGTTGAACAGTCGGTTGGCCTGATTTTCCAGATGGTCGGTATTTCGGCCGACCAGCGGCCCAATGCGCTTCACCAGATCCCCACTATCACGCTTGGCTGCGGCGATGCCGGCGTTCAGATGCAGGTCCTCATGGGCCCAGATCTGATTGACGAACGCCTCAAATTGCGTGGCGTGCGGATTACCAGCGGCACATTGCGTATTGACCTCCAGATGGGTACGGTCGAACCTATCCCCGAAGACCAACTGACAAGCCGTATCCACTACCGGCGTGGCGGTCACTGTAAACCTGGGGCCATCGGCCCGGTACCGTTTATTCACCTGCGCCCGCAACTGCATCGTCACCGTGGTGGATGCCACATACACGAATCCCTTGTTCGGGCCGGCCGAGATGGGGGCCGATGCTGTGTACCAGGTATCATTGGGACTAGCCGGAGTAAACAGCCTGTTCACCCCCGGACCGGACGTACAACTCTGCCCGGACATGAAGCCGGACTCCACGGAATCCGGTGACGGGTAGACCGTGAAACACGCATCGATATCCCCGGCGCTCCCCCGTTCCCCGCCCACACTGCCCGCCCAGCTCATGGAAGGCCGGGGACCGACCTGGATCGAGGCCGAGACAGGCATCGGCGGTATGCCGCCCGACGTAGCGACCTGCGCCGTCACGACCCCCCCGACGATCATCGGGCCCTGCCACGTGTTGCCGCCCGCGTGGGACACCACGAGAGTATCGCCGCTCTTGAACTCCCAGCTCTGCACCGTATAGGGATAGAACGAGGTGACGACGTAGCAGGCAGCCCCTTGGTTCCACCCCACATTCGGCGTGCAGTCGAGCTGAAGGTAGTCCAAGCATTCCCCCGGCGGCGGCCCCCCCGGCGGCGGCGGATCGCCGGGATCCGGCGGAAACACGACATCCAGCGGCTGCAGGATGCCACCGGGGCCTGTGCTCTGCGGTTCCCCGCCACATCCCCCCGGCGGACCCGTCGCAATCCCGACATCATTCCACCGAATGGCCTCCTCCGGCACGGTGACCTGCGTCGCATCCTGGCACGCGACGAGCACCAGCCCCATCACCACCGCCAGCCCCACCACGATCCCACCACGACTCGTCTGACGTCTGCGCATCCGCACCTCCAACGGTTTGCGGGATGAACCCCCTGCCGGATCCCCGCCACCCGACGGGACCGGCAGAACGGCGCGGAAGGCTACCGGACCAGGACCGCCCTGTCAAATGCTATCGTCACGTCATCGTCATCTCCCCAGGGGAATCAGGGCCGCGGCAGCGTGAACGCCACCACCCAGTCCCCCGGCGATCCGATCCCCGCCCGCCCCCCGGCCACCACCACCACGTACTGCCGCCCGTCCAGCACGTACGTCATCGGCGCGGCCTGCCCCCCGGCCGGCAGCACGTGCTCCCAGCGCACCCGGCCCGTCGCCACCTCGAACGCCCGCAGCCGGTCATCCTGCGACGCCCCGATGAACACCAGCCCGGACCCGGTCAGGAGCGGGCCCCCGAAGGCCAGCGCCCCCCACCCCCGCGCCGCCGGCCTCCCGGCCAGCGCCGGCACCACGCCGAACGGGGCATGCCAGCGCACCGCGCGCGCGGCCAGATCCACCGCCACCAGCGCGCTCCACGGCGGCGGGCTGCACGGAAGCCCGGAAGGGGCCACCAGCGGCATCCGCCGCACCAGATACGGCGTGCCCTCCTGCCGGAACCGCTGTTCGCCGGGCAGCGGCGCGGGCAGCGCCGCGACCTCCGCCCGCGGCACGAGCTGGAGCACTGACGCGATCCGCCGCACCGGCACCACGAGGAGCTGCCGCCCCGGATCCCACCCGGCCCCGTCCCAGTTCGGCCCGCCCCACACCCCCGGCCATACCACCGTCCCCTCCAGCGACGGCGGCGTGAACAGCCCCTCGCTCCGCAGCGCCGTGATCCGGTCCCGGCAGACGCGGCGCTCCTCCTCCGATACCCCGAACGCCGAGTCGGCCGTGAGCCGCGCCCCATGCAGGAGCGGCGTGAGCGGGCTGTAGGGTTGCGTGGGCCACGCCGCCTCCCCGGGCACCATACTGGCCGGCACCGGCCGCTCGGTCACGGGCTGGAGCGGCGCCCCCGTGACCCGGTCCAGCACGAACACGCTCCCCGTCTTGTTCAGCACCACCACGGCCGGCACGGTGTCCGCCCCGGTTCCGAACGGGATCAGCAGCGGCGGTGTGGCCACGTCGTAGTCCCACAGGTCGTGATGCACGAGTTGGAACGACCACACGAGCTCCCCGGTGGACGCGCGCAGCGCCACGAGCGAGTTGGCCCGGGCATTCCGCCCCGGACGGCCGCCGCCGAAGTGGTTGGGGGACGCGCTCGCCGTGGGCAGGAACACCAGATCCCGCGCCGCGTCCCCCGCCATGAGCGACCACACGTTCCCCCCGCCCGTCTCCCGCATGGCCTCGGCCGTCCAGTCGGCGGCGTCCGGATCGGCCGCCGAGCGCGGGATGGCGTCGAACGTCCAGCGGAGCGCGCCGGTGCGCACATCGAAGGCCCGCACCACGCCCGCGGCCTGGGCGTGCACCTGATGCCCGTCCACGGCCGAGCCCACGATCACCACGTCCCCGAGCACGAACGGCGGCGAGGTCATGGTGTAGCGGGCGGGCGCCACGACCCGTCCCGGCAACGCCGCGCCGTCCCGCAGCGCGAGCACGCCGCCTTGGCCGAATACCGCGCACGGCGTCCCGGTCGCCGCGTCGAGGGCGAACAGCCGCGCGTCCACCGTGACGGCCAGGACGCGCACGGCACACGGCGCGGCCGTGAGCGAGTCGGGGCCGGCCCAGAGCGCCACGCCGCGCGTGGTGAGGCCTTCGAGATACGGCGGCGTCAGGTCGAGCCCGGTCTCGAAGGCCCAGCGCCGCGCGCCCGTGGCCGCGTCGAGAGCCAGCACGCGCCCGTACGGTGTGGCCAGGAACAGCGTCCCGCCCCGCAGGACGGGCGTGACCTCCATGCGGATGCTCGAGGGCGGACACGCGGCGCAGACCGTATCGACCTCCCCGTGCATCCGCGCCGTCCACGCCACCTCGAGCCGCCGCACGTTCTCCGGCGTGATCTGCGCAGCCGGGGAGTAGCGGTGTCCCTCGGCGCTCCCCGCATGCGATGGCCACGCCGTATCGGCCGCCGGCACACTCGCCGCGGGATCGGGGCGGCACCCGCCCAGCACGGCGAGCAGCGCCAGGGCGTGAACCGCGGCGCCCCGCCTCACGTCATCGCGTACACGACCAGATTCACCACGAAGCGCGTGTTGTCCTTCGTGCGGAAGCGCTTGTTGCGCCAGCTGTAGTCCCACTCGCAGCCGTAGTCCTGGTTCGCGTACACCACGCCGAGCCGGTGATTGCGCTCCACGCCGCGCAGATAGTCGTGCACGATGTTGTCGCCCCAGCCGTTCAGCTCGTGGCTCGTCTGCGGCGGGCCGTCGAAGTGGAAGAACGCCCGGTACACCGCGTGATCGTTCGGCAGTTTGGGCATGGCCTGGGGACCGCCGAACGCCTTGTACATCTCGGCCTCGAACGACTTCGCGTACAGCCCGTTCACGTCGTGGTTGCAGTCGTCGGAGAAGAGCAGCCCGCCGTTCTCCACGAACCGCACCAGCCCGCGCCGCTCCTTCTCGCTGAAACGCACCAGCTTGTGCCCCGTCATGAACACGAACGGATACGCCATGAGCTCGGCGGAGTCGGCCGTGATCACGACCTCCTGCTGGTGCACCGGGATCGTGGTGTACTGGAGCAGCGTGTCCAGCACATTGGCGCACACCTTGGGGTTGTAGTCCCAGTCCCCCGATTCGTAGCGCAGCCTGGCGAACACGAACTCGTTGCTGGCGCGCGGCGACTGCGCGAACAGCGGCGAGCCGGCGAGGCCGTGCACGGCGACACCGCCGGCCGTCAAGCCGAGCCGGTGGAGAAAGCGCCGGCGATCGATGGGATGGTTCGCCTCCATCCCTGAAAGTTACCGAATTCCGAGGTGGATCGGCACCCGTCGCGGCCGAGAACGAGAATCTCGGAGCCCATGCCGATCCTGCAGCCCCTTCACAACCGCACGCCGAACACCCGGCTGAAACCACGCCGCCCGACGTTCGTGATCCGGAGCGCGCGGCTGGCGGGCATGCGTTCGATCCACGCCAGCTCGAACAGACGCGCCGCGAGCGCCGCGCCGAGCGCGCCGGCGAGATGGTAGCGCCGCTCGCTCCAGTCGAGACACGCCCGCGCCAGCGGACGCCTCGTGGCGCTCGCCGCGCGGGCGACGGCGTCGAGATCGAGACCGAGCGCGCCGAACACCTCCGCGGCCGCGTCTCCCATTTCGTATCGCGCGTCCTCCACGATCAGCGCGCCGCGCGCCACCAGCGCGTCGGCAATGGCCACGCCGAGCCGGCCGGCGATGTGATCGTAGCAGATGCGGGACGTGCGCACGCCGCGCGCGGCATGCGCGACCTTGAGCGACGACGCAGGCACCGGCGCGGCCAGCACGGCGAGCGCCTCCAGCGCCGCGACCGTGCGCGCGGGATCCGTGAGACGGTAGTAGCGGTGCCGCCCCTGCCGTGCCACGGAAAGCAGACCGCCGTTCACGAGACGGGCCAGGTGCGCGCTCACCGTGGGCGCGCCGAGCTGCGCCACGCGCGCAAGCTCTCCGGGCGTGAGCGCTCGGCCGTCGCTGAGCGCCCACAGCATCGCACCGCGCGCCGGGTCGGCCAGCAGCGCGGCGATCGGCGCGACCTGCGCGTCCGCGAGCGCGGGCGGATCCGTCATGAAACGAACGACAGCAGATGATTCGTCATGGAGCGAAATGTCCCCGTGGTAGATAGCACGGCACGCCGCACACGACGGCGTCACCGTCACTCTCAGGGAGAAAGTCTATCCGATGCCACGGAACGCCACCATCACCTGCTTCATCCGCTACGAGATCGATCCGTTCCAGCGCGACGCCTTCATCGCCTACGCCAACAACTGGGCGCGCATCATCCCGCGCTGCGGAGGCAATCTCATCGGCTACTTCGTGCCGCACGAAGGCACCAACTTCGAAGCCTGGGGACTGATCGCCTTCGATTCGCTCGCCGCCTACGAAACCTACCGCGCCCGGCTCAAGGCCGACCACGAAGGACGCGAGAACTTCGCCTTCGCAGCGTCCCGCCGCTTCATCCTGCGCGAGGAGCGCACCTTCGTGGAAGCCGTGCCGTCCACCTTCCTCGCAGGCACCGCGCCCGCGGACGCGCCCGACACGAACGAGCAGGAGTGGAATCCATGATCGCCGTGCTCTTCGAAGCCGTGCCGCGGCCGGACCGCACGAGCGACTACCTCGGCGCCGCGGCCGAGCTCCGCCCGCACCTCGATGCGATCGACGGATTCCTCGGCATCGAGCGATTCGAGAGTCTGTCGCAGCCGGGAAAGCTGCTCTCCCTCTCCTGGTGGCGCGACGAGGACGCCGTGCGACGCTGGCGCACGCACGAAACCCACCGGGAAGCGCAGCGGCTCGGGCGCGAGACGGTGTTCGCGGAGTACCGGCTGCGGGTCGCGGTGGTGATACGGGACTACGGGCCCGAAGACCGGGCGCAGGCGCCGGACGATTCCACCGCGTGATGCTTCCGAAAACCTGCCGTCTTCACGCCTCTTCGAAACTCGCCTCGCCGCCGGTTCGGCGCAGCGTCACCACGGTGACCTCGGGGAGTGCGCCGATACGCAGCGGAAGCCCCCAGTAGTTCGTGCCCGGATTGATGTAGAGCAGGGAGCGGCCGTTCAGGTAGCTGCCCATGGCATGCGCCAGGAACGGCGAGGCCAGGCTCCAGCGCAGTCGCGGAATGGAGAGCTGTCCGTAGTGCGTATGACCGCTCAGCGTGAGCGACACGCCGCGCCGGGCCAGCGCGGGCCAGAGTGCGGGGTTGTGCGCCAGCGCCACCACGAACGCGCCGGCGGGAATGCGGGCGAGCGTGCGCGTGATGTCGGGCGCGGCGTCGGCGGCCCCGCCGCGTGACCAGGTGAGCGCCGCGGGATCGCCGGTGCCGGCGAGCCAGAAGCGGCCGGCGCCACGCCGGAGCTCCACCGCGTCGTTCACCAGCACCGTGGCGCCCATGGCCTCGAGGCCGGCGCGCACTTCGTGCCACCCGGCGTAGACATCGTGGTTGCCCGCGATCGCAAACACGCCAAGCGGCGCGGACAGATCACCGAAAGCCGCGGCCACGTGCGCCACATCGGGGCCATGATCGTCCACCTGGTCGCCGGTGATGGCGATGAGATCGGGACGCGCCTTTGCCACCGCCTCCGCCACACGCGCGAGATAGCGCCGGGAGGTGTGCGGCCCCACGTGCAGATCGGAGATCTGCGCGATGCGGAGCCCGTCGAGCCCCGCCGGCAGATCGGGGTGGTTGGCGACGAGCTCCTTCACCACCAGACGGCGGGAGCCCACGTAGCCGCCCAGCGCCATGGCGCCCAGCACCGCCCCTCCCGCCAGCAACATCCACCGTCCGCCCACCCCCGCCGCGCCGAACGGCGCACCGACGATCACGCCCGTGAGCGCGGCGAGCCCGAGAAAGGGGAGCGCCACCTGCAGGTACCAGAAGGGACGCTGCACCCACACCCGCTCGAAGGCCGAGGGATAGTGCCGCCCGGTAAATCCGCGCAGCACGAGCGCCAGCGGCGCGGCGCCCAGGAACGCCAAGGCCGCGACGGTGCCCCAGCCGCCCGGCACCACCGGCGCCAGGAGCACGCCAAGCAGCACCCACCAGCCGAACATCCAGAGGCCGAACCCTCGGACGACTTTCGACACCGACAGAGCCGGCCCTTTCGGCGGGTTTTCCGGTTGCGTCGGTTGCGTCGTTCCGTCGGAGAGAGTCATCGGTTCCGAATGGGCGCTCACCCCCACACCGTCGAGAGCACGCGCGCGAAACTGCCACCGAGCACGAGGCGGATCGTGTCGTCGGAGTGGCCTCGGCGCACGAGCGCCTCGGCGAGGTCGAAGAGCCGCCTGGGGTGGTCGAGTCCGTCCACGTGGGCGCCGCCGTTCTCCGCGAAATACGCGTTGTAGCGCGCGAAGTTGGGCTGGTTGCTCGGAACGCCGCCCCCGCCCGGCCGCATGGGATTGGCGAGTCCGGCCATGTCGAGGTCGCTTCCCACCCCCACGTGTTCCGCGCCGATCAGTCGGATGAGATGCTCCACGTGGTCGGCCACGTGCTCCACCCCCACCGGCGGCGCGGCGCGGATCATGAACCGGATCATGGGGACGCCCACCACGCCCCCCTTGGCCGCGAGCTTGCGCAGCATGTCGTCGGTCTTGCAGCGCAGGCACTCGGGGACCAGCGTGCGGGCGGACGCGTGGGTGAAGAGCGGCGGCTTGCCGGCGGCGTCGAGCGCATCGAGCGTGGTCTGGTCGCCGCAATGCGAAAGATCCACGACCATGCCCACCGCTTCCATGCGGGCGAGCAGCTCGGCGCCGAAGGCCGTCAGGCCGCTGTCCCGGTTTTCGAGAAAGCCAGCGCCGGTGCGGCTCTGCATGTTGTACGTGAGCTGCGAGACGCGCTGGCCGAGGGCGTGGAACGTGTCGACGTCGGCCACGGTGCGGAAATGATCGGATGTCTGGGTGGACATGAGAATGCCGATCTTGCCGGAATCCCGGATGTGCGCCAGGTCGCGCGCCTCGTCGATGCGCGTGAACCAGTCGCTGTGCGAGGCCACGAAGCCGTTCCATTCGGCGAAATGGCGGAGCATGCCCTCGTAGGCGCCGGGTCCGCTGCCCAGCGCGAGCACGTGCACACCCGACTCGCGGAAGGTGGCGAAATGCTCGGCGGTGAACGCCGACGGATCCCGCTTCCAGCGCTGGGCGAGCGGCGTGTTCGTGTCGCGGAAGTCGTCGAAGGCGAACTGGCAGAGCATGTCGATGACCGTGCTCTCGCGCATGAGCGCGATGGTGCGCGCGGAGTACTGCGTCTCCGCGTGCGCGAAGAGGCGGTAGCGCCCGCGCAGCACGGCGGGAGCGGCGATCAGGCCGAGGCCGGCCGTGGCAAGAGTGCGAAGGGCGTCGCGACGGAGCATGCGGATCGGGGTCGGAGGGGATTCCCCACACTACCGCCCCGGACGAAGAGAGGCGAGGGTGCGCTGCCGTTCCGCGCAGGCTCACCACGCCGCCGCACGCTCGGGCTCGACTGATTGGCGTGACCGCTCACGCGGCGGTACCCTTCGTTCGAACCCCGCTTCCCGAACGACTTCACTCCGGAGCACACACGTTGAACATGTCGTCGATCAGGCCGCCCCGGTGCTTCCCGTCCCGCCACGCTGCCGGGCTCCTGCCCGCCGCACTGCTTCTCCTGGCCGCCTGCTCGGACGGCACCGGCAACGCCCGCGGCGAGCCCGTCGTGCGCGACAGCGCCGGCGTGGCGATCGTGGAGCATCCGGTCGAACTCCCCGCGCGGGACGAATGGACCATCGCGCTGGACGGCGCGGTGCGCATGGCCGACGACTTCTCGCGCATCCGTTACGCGATCCGCCTCGAGGATGGCCGCATCGTGGTCGCTGACGGCGACAGCCGCACGCTGCGCTTCTTCGACGCCGAGGGAGCGTCGCTCGGCGTCACGGGCCGGCAGGGCGGCGGCCCCGGCGAGTTCCGGGACATCTCCTTCATGAGCCGATGGCCCGGCGACTCCATCCTCGTCTGGGATCTGCAGCAGCGCCGCCTGTCGCTCCATGACGATCAGGGCACGCTGGTCCGGACGTTCGCCCCCGCGACCAGCACCGACGTGCCGTTCGGCAACGTGCGGGGCGTGTTCGGCGACGGCTCCATGCTCGCCACCGGCTTCGTCGCAGGCGGCGGACCACAACCGGGACGGCAGCGTTCCGCGTCTCCGGCCTATCACTTCCAGCCCGACGGCAGTCTCGACGTCGCGTATCCCTTCATGGTATCCGGCGAGGGCTTCTTCGAGGTCTTCGAGAACGGCGGCTTCAGCGCGATCGCCGCGCTCTTCCCCCGCTCCACCATGCTGTACGCGGGACGGGAGATCCTCGTCGAAGCAGACAACGAGCGGTTCGACCTGCGGATTCGCACGCCGTCGGGCGAACTCCAGCGGTCCATCCGCCGCGCCGGCCAGACCCCGCCGATCACGAGCGCGCTGCGCCAGGCCGCCGTGGAACACGCGCTCGAGACGATGCCGAACGCCGCCGCGCGCGACAGACGCCGGCCGACCCTCGAAACCATGGAAGTGCCCGCCTTCCTGCCGGCTTTCGATCGCGTGCACGTGGACCGGATGGACCATCTGTGGGTGGAGGAATATGCGACGATTCCGCCTGAACGTTCCACATGGTTCGTGTTCGCGCCAGACGGCACGCTCGTGGCCCGGGCCACCATGCCGCATCGCCTGACGCCCATGGAAATCGGCCGCGACTACCTGCTCGGCGTCCACCGCGACGAACTCGACGTGGAGGAGGTGGTGCTGGTGAGGCTGGTGCGCTGAGATGCGTCCCTTCCTTCCCGTCGCGGCCCTGGCGTGCACCCTGACCACCGCCGCCGCCGCGCAGCCGAGCATCGCCGCCCCCGCCCGCTTCGCCGATGCGGACCGTACGGCCCGCATCGAACGCACCCTGCCCGCGATCGACAGCCTCATGCGTGCGTTCGCCGAACGAAGCCGCGTGCCGGGCATCGCGTACGGCGTCATCGTGGACGGCCGGCTGCTGCACGTCGCGGCCACGGGTGTACGCGAGGTCGCGTCCGGCGCGCCGGTGGACACGAGCTCCGTGTTCCGCATCGCGTCCATGACCAAGAGCTTCACCGCGCTCGCGATCCTGCAGCTCCGCGATGCCGGCCGTCTCGCGCTCGACGATCCCGCCGAGCGCTACGTCCCCGAGCTCGCGTCGCTCCGCTATCCCGTGAGCGACGCGCCGCGCATCACCGTGCGCCACCTGCTCACGCACTCGGCGGGATTTCCGGAGGACAATCCGTGGGGCGACCAGCAGCTCGCCGCCACCGACGAGGATCTCGCGCGCATGCTCCGCGACGGCATTCCGTTCTCCAACGCGCCCGGCGTGGCGTACGAGTATTCCAATCTCGGCTTCGCGATTCTCGGACGCATCGTGGTGAACGTGAGCGGCATGCCGTACGCCCGCTACATCCGCGAGCACGTGCTGCTGCCGCTCGGCATGACGTCCACCACCATGGAAGCGCGCGACGTGCCCGCGCACCGGCTCGCGCACGGCTACCGTCTGCAGGACGATCGCTGGCTCGAGGAACCGCCGCTCCCCGACGGTTCCTTCGGCGCCATGGGCGGCATGCTCACGTCCGCGGCCGACCTGAGCCGCTGGGTGGCGCTCCTGCTCGATGCCTGGCCGCCGCGCGACGGCCCCGAATCACCGGTGCTGCGCCGCGCGTCGCTCCGCGAGATGCAGCAGATCGGCCGCTTCGGCGGCGCGAATGCCGCGTACACCGCACAAACCGAAACGCTCGCCATGACGGCGCGCGGATACGGCTACGGACTCGGCGTGTCGCTGAACTGTCTGTTCGGACACATCGTGGCGCACTCGGGCGGGCTCCCCGGCTTCGGCTCGCTGATGCGCTGGCTCCCCGAGCACGGCATCGGCATCATCGCGCTCGGCAACCTCACGTACACCGGCTGGGGCGCACCGGTGGATCAGGCATTCGATCTCCTCGCGCGGAACGGCGCGCTCGCCCCTCGTGTGCCGCAGCCATCGCCGGTGCTGCTCGCGATGCACGAGCAGGTGGCGCGCCTCGTGCAGGACTGGCAGCAGCCGCTGGCCGACAGCATCGCGGCCATGAATCTGTTCCTGGATGAACCCGCGCCGAGACGTGCCGCGGCCATTGCGCGGCTTCGCGAGGCCGCCGGCGGTTCCTGTCGCGTGGACGGGCCGTTCGTGGCCGAGAACGCGCTCCGCGGACAGTGGCGCATGCAGTGCGCGACCGGCGCGCTTCGGGTGGGGATCACGCTTGCGCCCACGGAACCGGCGCGTGTGCAGCAGTTGACGGTGCTGGCCATGCCGACCGGCGCGGCGATCACGCCGGTGCCCACGTGCCGATGGTGACATGAGAGAAGTCGTCGGCGCGTGCGGCGGAGGCTCCGAGACAGGCTATCTGCCGCCCACGCCCTCTTTCATTTCACCCCGGCTGTCAGCGAAAACTGGATGATCTCGATGCGCGGTGTTCCATCAGCGGCTTCCCGGTACACCGCCGCACGACGGTCCGACAGCAGCGACACGGGAAACCCGGGAGTGGTCGCGGAACCCATCAGCCTGCCGGTTCGCGCATCCAGCACCTCGATGACGGTCTCGTATCGATCGCGATCGTTCGACATATCGGTCGGACTGACTGGAACACGGCGCCAATCCTTGACGGGTTGTGTGATCAGGACCGCGAGGTGCCCGGCGTCGATCTGTCGAATGAACCACACTCTGGAGAGCGCCGCGGTCCTGTCGCGATCGAAATCCGCACTGATCCACCACGAGCGTTCCTGCGGAAAGACGACCTTGCGCACGCCGGCATCGGACATCGCCGCGATCCGATAGCCTTGCAGACCCTGTACAACGGTCTCGGTCAGCCAGAATGCCCGCGGATCATCCAGTCGCCGTCCCAGCTTCACGAACGTCTTCTGTCCGTTGATTTTTGGAATCTCGATCTGCGCGAGGATCCGACCGGAATCCGAACGCACGATGAGTGGCACCGTGCGCGTCAGGTCGCGCGAATCCTGTTCGCTCGTCTGCGAAACGTACGCGTCATGTCGCAGGAAGGCCCCGGTCCAGACGAAGAATGGCGTTCGCCCTGTGACCGTGCGAACCGCTCGAAGTGCATGGTCGTACACCACGATCCGGTCAACGTCGACCACTCTGATCGAATCATCGATCTCGCTGTCGAGCCAACTGGCAAAGGTCAGTTCGCCCGGACCGCGCCCCTTCCGCCCCAACCGGCCGACGAACTCACCCGTGCCCCGAAAGACAGCGGGAGGGCGATCCGCGTGTTCGGTCACGATCAGCTGCCCGGCCCGAGTCGCGGAGACGAGTGCCGGAAATCCATGGAGCTCCGCTGCCGGGTCATCCAGAATGACGGATGTCCTCAGCGAGAGGGTGCAGGAGACGCACGCCTGCGCCGAAGCCGATGCGCTGACTGCGAACGCAATCATGGTGACCGCAAACAGGAGGCCTATTATGCTGCGCAAGAGAGTGCTATTGCCCGAGCAGACCAAGCGGAATCCGCTACTCAACGCTGGAACTCACACAGATCGTTACGTCCCCCCCGCCGCAAAGCGCCCCCCCAGATCCGCACAGGTAACCGTAACCGCCACACACCACCCCGTCCTCAATGTCTCGAATATGCAGCAGGGCGCACCTGATGGGGCTGCAGGGGCCACAGATCACCGTCATACCACACGCCATCTCACTCTCGTCAGTATCGACAACGGTCGCATCTGCCGGAACGACTAGAACGGCTGTGAACGAAAGGCACATCACGAGACGCAGCAACAACCCACGATCAATCATGACGACTCCTGTTACATGAAAGAGTGAAGATAAAAATCCGAAAACCTGTATTCAACGACATCGTACCAGATCAGTGAATGCCGCCGAGATCGACGTTGATGGTATCTCCATGCGCGGGAGACCATGCACGACGACCTCGCGCCATCCGCACGATCTCCTCCAGTTGCATGTTCGTTGGAGGTCGCGAAAGCAGCCAGCCATTCACGATGATCGACGGAGTCGCAGAGACCCCAAGCTTGGCAGCGACTGCTGCGTCAGTCGCAACCTGCTCCGGTTCGACACGCAAGCATTCCTCGAACATGCCGATATCCTGAACGCCCGACTCGGCTGCGAAAACGTTCAAGCTCTTCAATCCGAGCGAGTCCTGTCCCGCAAGGAGCGCCGAGTACATCTGCTCCATTCTTCCGACCCCCCTCGCACACTCGAACGCCGTCGCAGCCGATCGTGCAAACCTGTGGCCTGAAATTGGCAGGTGCTTCAGAGTCAGTGAAATATCCTGTGGATACTTCTGCATCAGCGTCGTCAGTCGCGAAGCGAACTGTGCGCAGTAGGGACATTCAAAGTCAATGAACTCGATCAGCTCGACAGCTGCACCGGGAGGGCCGATGCGGGTATTGTCGCTGCGAAGAGACTGCCAATCGACAATGTACCGTGCCGTGTCTGGGCGCGGAGGCTCTGGAGTAGCAGGTTTTATCTCACGCCGAACAGCTAATCCGGCGAGGACAAGTGCACATACCCCAACGGCAACATTTGAGAAGCGTACCGCAGCTGCCGACATCTCGACCTCGCAGTCAGTGGAACGTTGTGCAGACAAGTGGCACTCTCAAGCTTCAGCTTTCCGGCCAGAAATACGCTCCTTTGGCACCCCGTCTCAACGGCAGCAGGAATGAGCAGCGTACTCGCCGAGCAGCCTGCACGCTCATGGAAACACAAGTACGGAAGCGGCGCAGCTCCCCGCAACCCCCCGGTTCCGGGGGGGGCTTCGCCTCGAAGCTCCCGTAACACGTGATCGGCAACCGTTCGATCCAGGCGCCAGTGCCACTACCGGGCGATCCGCTCCCGCACCGAGCTACGGCGCTCCCGGCGTGTACGCGCGCAGCTCCATCGTGACCGTGGTAACGCTCATCTTCGCCTGCACGCGGAGCGGCAGCCGCCGAGCATCGTTCGACAGCCAGATTTCCGCTTCGCCTCCTTCGCTGAACAGCCCGCGCGTGCGGATGATCGGCTGCACCACGAGCGCGTCGAACTCGCCGGCGGGCACGCGCACACGTTCCGTCCGCAGTACGCGCACCGTGACCGGATTGCCGTCCTGCCGGAAGTAGCGGGCGGCGCTGTACGTCTGCCCCACGGCCAGCGGCAGCGTGCGGATGTGATAGATGAACGAGACGTCGTCGAGCGGACGCGGCGTGGCGAGCGGGCCGCTGTCGGCGGGGTTCACGATGTTCACGAACCGCATCTGGCCCGGCAGGAAATCGTACGTGCGGTCGCGCGAATAGCCGGTCTGCTCGAGCTTCTGCTCGAAGCGCCGGGAAAAGAGCCCGTTCACGTCGAGCCACGACCGCTGCACGTCGTCCATGCGGAACACGGTGATGCCGCCTTTCGTCCGGAACGCCAGCCGGTACGACGGAAAGCCGTGCACGGTGTCGATGGCCTCCACGCGCAGACTGGCCGTTCCGCTGCCGCTCACGAGGAGCCAGCGCGCGCGCAACTGGTAGTCGAGCGCTTCCCCCACGCCGAACGGCACCGCCTCCGGAACCGGCTCGTGCGCCGGCACGGACGCGGTCGCCGCGGGTACGGACGGCACAGGCACGGACGCAGCCGTACCGGATGCGCCGAAGGCGCCGGCAACGGGCACGCCGGGCTGGATGGATACGGCCGCGATCGCCAGCGTCGCGGCGGCTGTCGCCAATCGGTGCACCATGCGGTTCCGGAATTCAGGCCAGGGTTCGCGAAGCGGTCGGCCCGGACATTACACCCGGGGCCTCACAGGCAATACTCCGCAGCCCCGCCGAAGTGTCCCCCGAGCCGCTCCGCTGGCGGGACCGGACGCGCGCGGTCATCTTGAGCCGTCCCTCACGGAGCCCCGCATGAGCCTCGACATCGTCCGTCGCACCTTCGAAAAACTCGGCCGCGAGGATCCCCTCTACGGCGTGCTCACCGATCATTCGCGCCGGCACAACCGGTGGGACGAGGCCGAGTTCTTCGCCACCGGCGTGGCGGAGATCGAGGCGGTCATGACCTATGTCACACAGCAGGCCCCCGATCTACGCCGCACCCGGGCGCTCGACTTCGGGTGCGGCGTGGGACGGCTCAGCCAGGCGCTGGCCGCGTATTTCGAACAGGTCACGGGCATCGACATCGCGGCCTCCATGCTCGAACGGGCGCGGGAGTTCAACCGCTTCGGCGACCGCGTGGAATACCTCCACAACACCAGCGACGATCTCGCACTGCTCCCGGATGCGGGCTTCGACTTCGTGTATTCCAACATCGTGCTCCAGCACATTCCGCCGGAAAGCTCGCGGCGGTACATCCGCGAGTTCCTGCGGGTGCTGCGGCCGGGTGGCATCGCGGTGTTCCAGGTACCGTCGGGCAAGCCCTACGCGCCCGGGTCGCTGCGGGCCCTGCTCTACAGGCTGCAGCGGCGGACGCTCCGGCGCGCATGGAAGATCGTACGTGGCCGCGCGCCGTACGAAATGCACTACGTCCCGCTCGAACACGTGAAGGAGATCGTGGCCGATGCGGGCGGACGCATGCTCGACATCGTGGACGTGGGCCGCGGCAAGCGCGCGGGACAGATGACGAACTGCCGGTACTGTGTGCGCCGGGAATGAGCACGCGGCCGGCGTGATCCGCGGCGGACGTACCGCCTCGGCGGCCCTCCGCTCCTACCGGAGCCGCACGCGGGACAGATGCAGCCCCGTGGCGTCGCGGTGGCTGAGATACACGACCTTCCCCGGCCCGAAGCCCATGAGCTGGTACCCCACGGGCAACTGGATGCGATCGACCATCACGCCGCGGCCGTCCACGATGTCGTAAATGACGCCGCCGCGCACCGGCTCCATCGGATTCGCGCGGATCCAGAGGTTGCCGTCGGCATCGGCGCGCGCGGCGCCCGCGCTCATGGGCGGCTTGTAGTCCGGAAGGTCGGCGGGACGCACGAGCGTGGGCGCGCGATAGATCGGCTCCGGCGGCGTGTAGCCGCGTCCGTACATGCCTTCGTACTGTGACTGGACACATGCCGGCGTGGATGATGCACCGCCGGCAGGAGCACCGGCCGGAGCGGCTCCGGCGGGAGCCGCGCCCATGGACACCGCGCCCCCCGAGACCATGGCCTCCCGCGTCATCATGACCATCGGCGCCACGGCAGGCGGCGGCGTGACCCCCGGCGGACAGGCGGGCACATAGTCCGGCGGGAACGTCACCCCCTTCGGCAGGATCCAGTCCTTCGGCAATCCCGGCGGCGGCACGAAACTGTCCGGCACCACGAACGACGCGGGATACGGCTTGTTGAGCAGATTCGACCAGGCGATCATCTGCGTCGCGAACCCGGTCCGCGCGTTCCGGATCTGCACGGCGCGCATCGAATCGGTGAACCGCTCCTTCTCCTCGTCGGTCATGCGCACCCACGGAAACGGCAGCTTCTCCGCCGACGTGATCGTGCCGTCGGACGCGCGGAGCTCCACCCGGTAGTCGAGGCCGCGCACGAAGGCGAGCGTGCCGTCGGCGAGCACGGCCCAGGCGTCCATGAGCGGCAGCGGATTGGGGATGGTGTTCACGCTGAATCCGCCGCTGGGCTCCATGCGCACCGAGTACACCGTTCGCGCAACCCGCACGGCGCCGAGCGTGTCCGCCTTGCGGGTATCGAGGTCCACGGCGATGATGAACGCCGAATCGGGCGGCATGGGGATGTACGGCACGCCGCGTGGCGGCGCCACGACCGGCGGCGCCGCGGTGGCGGGAATGCGGTACACGAACCGTCCGCGCGCATCGAACGACGGCACGCCGAACTGGAAGGTGGCGTTCGTGATGGCCGTGATGTGCTGCGCACGCGGCACCGCGCGCACGCGCGTGATCCGCCCGGAATCGTCGATCACGAGCATCGCGAGCGTGCCGGGATCGATGAAGATCGTGGAGTCGCCCCGGTAGGTGAGCAGCGTGCCGGCGCGCGTGCCGTAGGCGTTGTGGACTTCGGCGAGCGAGTCGAGCACCACGTCCACGTGCTGCAGCGTGCTGTCGAGCATGAGCAGCCGGCGGTGCGTGCCGTCGTTGAGCAGCACGCGCCCGTCGGACAGCGGCCGCACCTGCGTGATGGCGCCGAGCGGGGTGGTGCTGATGAACTGCGCGCTTTCGATGCGCCGCACCGGCGGGCCGGGGAGCGAAGGCGGCGGCGTGGTATCGGGCGCTTCCGCTCGCGGCGACGGCAGGGCCGTGCGCGGCGCGATGCGGACCTCCTGCGCGGCGCCCGGCACGGCTGCGCCCATGAGGAAGCCGAGCGCGCCCAGCACGCACCGCACGCGGATCTTCTTCAGGCACGCGTTCATCGGGCGATCTCCACGAACGTGCCGCCGCCCAGGATCATGGGCGCGCCGAAACCGCCGCCACCCCCGGTGGTGGGCACGTACATGCCGCTGCCGTCGCGAACGAGGCGGAGAAACCGCGGATCGAGATAGTTGGTGATCTGCGTAGGCAGCTTGCGCTTCTGCTCGGCCGTCAGCAGCTCCGACACGGCCTTCACGGTCTGCGTGAGCAGGTCGATCTGCGCGCGCCGCGCACGCATGTACCGGTCGTACGCCTCCTGCTGCCGGTACTCCTCGGGCAGGTCGGCGAGATGGCGCGCCGTGGGCATCCACAGGGAGTCGGAGCGATAGGCATAGCGCCGGTTCATGGACGCGATGCTGTCGGCCTGCAGCGCCGAGAGCCCCAGCGAATCCTGCTGGCGGATGATCTGCGTCATCGGATTCATCACGCTGCCCGCGCCCATCTGCCGGAACATGCTTTCCGTGAGACGGGTTCCCGGCGTGCCGCGCCCCATGGCGAGCTGCTGGCCGAGCATCTGCCGCTCCATCGTGGGGCCGAGATCGATGCGCATGGACAGCGTCATCGTCACCGGCGCGCGCAGCGTGAGGAACTGCGGGCGCGTCTGGCCGAAGCGCTGGTTCACCTCGTACCGGTACTGTCGCGTTCCGGGATCGAAACCGCGTACGTAGAACAGCGCCTGGTCCGGGAACGGGTTCTGTCCCCATCCCTTGAGATTGCCGGAGCCGTTGAAGGCGAGATCGGCCGCGCCCAGCGGGTTGGAGAGCGAGAAGTTGAGCGACGCGCGCTGCGGCATGCGGAAGCGCGCGCGGTCGAGCGTGATGTTGAGCGCCGCGGTCGAACTCCACGGGCCTCGGCAACTGTTGCGCTCCGCCACGCGGCCGGCCTGGCGCTCGAGACACTGCCGCGTACCGTTGGGCAGCGTGGCGTACAACTGCTGCAGCTCCGCGCGCAGCACCGGGTCGCTCACCGTGTTCGGATCGTGGATGAACGCGCGGTCGTTGGCGTAGCCGTCGCCGTTGATGTCGCCCGCCACGGTGGGCGTGAACGCGGCGCCCGACCGGAACTGGCCGCTCCAGTTCACGATCAGGTAGTCGAAGAAGTTGTAGCGGAGCGTGTAGCTGAACTGGTGCGGACCGATCGCCGCGGACGCCCATTCCCGGCCGAGCGGATCGCCGGCCGTGCTCTGGAAGCCCGGCACCTGTTCCCGCACGTTCATGTACGTGTAGGCGGCATTCCATCCGAACCGGGCCGGCGAGCGCTGAATGGGCGAAAGCCGCAGGCTGAGCTGCGCCGTTCGCGAGCGGATGTCCGATCGCATTTCGCTCACCCGGTTGAACAGCGGCGACACGCGGGCGTCGCGCGACGCGATGGCGCCGGTCAGCGGATCGATGCTCGCGGGCGCCACGAACACCGGCCGGTCGCCTTCGCCGGCGAGTCCGAACTGCTGCACGGGAAGAAAGTTGAGATCCACCGACTGCTGCTGATTGAGATTGAGGGCGAAGGTACCCTCCGCGTTCAGTGTGAACCGCGCGTCGAGGATCGGCCCCTGCCACGACAGGTTGGAGCGCACGGCGCGCTGCGGCGTGAACGACCGGGAGAAGAGCACCACGTTGGGCGCGCTGTTCGCGAACACGGTGCCGCCCGTGCCGTCGGCGCAGCGATCCGGAATCATCGACGGGTCGCCCGTGTAGGCGTCCCAGTCGGGAATGGGCGTCGCGTCGCCGCTGCACACGAGCTGCTGGATCCCCGACGGCAGTCCGGTGTTGTCGAGCGCGCTCCCCGCCTGTCCTCCCCGCGCGGCGTTGGTGAACACGCCGATCCCGCCGCGCACGACCGCGCGCGGCGGACGGAACGCGCCGGTGAACGCGGCGATGTCCTGCGACGTGCCGAGCGTCCACGAAAACCCGAGACGCGGACTGATCGCGATCGGCGACGGCAGACGGTCATTGCGCCGGCCGAAGAGCTGCTCGACATCGGCGTTGTACTGCGGCTGCTGGGCGTAGCGCACGGTTTCCAGCCGGACGCCGTACTGGATCTGTACGTCGGGAGTGCGCCGCCAGGAGTCGCCGAGCGACACGGCGCCGGTGTACACGCCCATGTTCCGCTGCTGCGCCGTGAGCTGCCGCGTGAACGACGCGGGGCGGCCGGCCTCGAGATCCTCGAGCGAGTTGAACAGGAACGTGCCGAGCAGATTGTTGGCCAGGTTCTGCCGGGATCCGCTGTACCGGAGCTCGGTGGTCAGCTTGATGCGGTGCCTGTTCGCGTCGTCGAACCACGACAGGGTGTTCTGCAGCGTCCCGCTCGTGGACCGGGATTCGCTGAACAGCGCCTGGCTGCCGCCGAAGGAGAGGTTCTGCACGCCGTTCGCGCCGTTGTCCAGCACCGAGTTCACGCGCACGCGCCCGAGCGGCAGGTCGAGATACGGGTCGCCGTAGTTCCGCGACACGTTCACGCCCGCCGACGTCTCGCTCAGGATGAGCCCGAAGTAGCGGTTGGTCCGCATCTGCACGCCGCCGCCCCAGTTGATGCGGTCTCCGCTGCTCGCCGCGAGCTGCGTGGCGCCGCCGTTCACCGGGCTCTGCCGGCCGAAGTTGCCGTTGAAGGCGAAGCTGTACGCATCGCCGTTGACGGCGTTGGGCGGCTGGATGTCGATGTTGCCGAAGAAGCTGCCGTTGTCGCTGAAGATGCTCTGGCGAGCGGGGCCGCCGAGCCGGGGCACGCCGCGCTGGTCGAGGATGCCGAGAAAGCGCGCCACGGAATCGGGCGCCACGCCGGCCGTCTGCAGGCCGAGCGCGCCGGTGTTGAGCAGCGTCTGGTTGGCGCGCGAGTTGCGGTCCACCTGGAACGACAGGTTGTAGAACGCCTTGTTCATGCGGATCGGTCCCGATGCGAGGCCGCCCACCGACACGTTCGTGAACTCGGTGCCGAGCGCCTGCGCCGCGCGATCGGTCCACTGGAGCTGCGGCATGTTGGTGACGAGACTCATGCCGCGATTGCGGAAGTTGGAGCCGGAGCTCGAGCGCACGTTGAAGTTGCCGCCGCTGAAGCCGCCGCGTGACGGATCGTAGGGCGACGTGGTGAGCGACGACGACACCGCGGCATCACGCGGCAGTCCGCTCCCCTCGAAATCGAGTCCGTTGAGCGTGGTGGAGTTCGCATCCGCGCCAAGTCCGAGCACCGAGAAGCCGTCCGGCCCGCCGTCCATGCCGGGCACGAGCATCACGCCCGGCAGCGACGCGGCCATGGCCGCCAGATTTCCCTGCAGATCCGCGGGGAGCACGTTGGCCGTGATGGCGCGCTCGGTGCCGCTCACGTCCGGCGCGTTGGGGTTGTTCCGGCCCACCCGCTGCTGCACGGGCGCGATGGACACCACCGTGTCGAGCTGCATGGGCGCGAGCCTGGTGTCCGCGATCAGCACGTCCTGGTCCACCGTGCGCTTGATCTGGAACTGGCGGGAGGCGTACCCCACCATGGCGTAGCTCATGATGTAGTCGCCCTGTCCGCCCGGAAAGGCGATCTGGAAGCTCCCGCGGCCGTCCGTGCGTGTGGACCGGGTAACGTTGCCGGGCACCGACGTCGCCGACACGTGAACGCCGGTCAGCGGCTGTCCCTCCACGGTCGTGACCCGCCCGCGAATGACGTCGACCTGGGCCGCCAGGCGCGCCGGCAGAGCAAGTATGCCCAAGGCGAGCCCAAGGCAGAGGAGGGTGAAACGCATGGAGGGCGACGGTGCGAAGGGAGGGAGGCCGGGCGGGGTGGACCGATATGGGACAACGGCAGGGGCCGCCAGCGTTGTCCGGCTGAACCTCCGCCGGCAGCGAGGGAAGCGGTCGTTCCGACCGTGGATACTATACCTTTAGTAGAATACAACGTCCGGGTTTCCGTGTCAACTGGTTTTCCAGTATCAGAGGTCGGACGGGCGTCCCAGGGCCTTGTCGTATCGTCCGGAGCCGGTGTCGCCCCCGTCAGCTCATTACCGCAGCCAGACCGAGATCCACGGCCCGTCCCCTCGCCGGCCGGGCGATCGCCCTCCTGCACAACTGCCACCCGTCCACCGGGAGGAGAACGTTCTCGTGTCTTCCCTGTTGTACCCCCACACCTCCACGAAATCGACTTCGGCCAGGGTGATCATCCGTGGATGGAGGAACGGTCGGGGCATGCCGTTCACGAACATGCAGATGTGGGTGAGCAGAATGCCCTTTTGATGAAGCATCCCCGAGTTCCGGATACCGTCCCAGAGCGTCGTGTTGCCGGTTCGCTGCATCATCTGCTCCTGATCGAGCACGAACATGCCGATGCCACCCCATCCCATGCGGGAGCTCAGATCGGCAAGTGCGGACGGCAGGTGATTCGGATCCTCCCCCGGCGTCATCAGCAGCACGACATCGGCGGACGGTCCCTGCATGAGCACCACGGCGGGGCGTGTCCTGTATCCTTCGCGCTCCAGTCGCATGGTCGTGCGTTCGCTCTTGGGCAGCGGGAAGGAAAAACGTCCAGCGCTGTCGGTCACGACGTGGACATCGCGACTGATCGAGCGGATGGTCACGCCGGGCAGCGGCATCATGGTGCTCTCGTCCCCCACCACGCCGCGTATGCCCACCCAGTTCGCCCGGGCCTCCACGGCGGCCAGCTGGGGCGGAAGGGCGCGCAGCGTCAGTGCGATCCGCACGTCGGCGCTGGTGATGTTCACCTCGGTTTCCGCCGGCTCGTAGCCGATCATCGTGGCGCGAACCCGGATCGTCCCGAGCGGCAGGAGTACACTGAATGTCCCACGCGCATCGGTGCGAACGACCGTATCCACTGCTGCACCGGTTGCCTGGACACGGACATCCGCCAGGGGATTGCCGGCGCCTGTCCGTACGGTGCCGCCGATCAGCTCGCGCTGCTGTGCGCCCAGCGATTGGCCGGCAAGAAGGAGCGACAGGGCGCACGCCGGTGCTCGCAGTGATGCGATCATGTCCTACCGATATCCCGCCGCCTGCAGCTCGAACAGCTCGGCGTAGCGGCCGCCCTGCGCCAGCAGCGCCTCGTGGGTGCCCATGGCTTCCACGCTCCCATCGGCGAGCACCAGGATCCGGTCGGCCATGCGCACGCTCGAGAACCGGTGCGAGATCAGCACGCTCGACTTGCCGGCGCTCAGCTCCTTGAATCGCTGAAACACCTGGAACTCCGCGCGAGCGTCGAGCGCAGCGGTCGGCTCGTCGAGAATGAGCACCTGTGCGTCGCGCATGTACGCGCGGGCGATGGCGATCTTCTGCCATTCGCCGCCCGACAGCTCCACGCCACCCCGGAACCGCCGACCCACGAGCTGGCCGTAGCCGCCCGGCAGCCCTTCGATCACCTCGTGCGCGAGGCTCCGCCGGGCCGCGGCCTCGACGCGCGTCATGTCGTCGCGCGCCTCGATCCGCCCCACCGCGATATTCTCGCCCGCCGTGAGGTTGTAGCGCACGAAATCCTGGAAGATCACGCCGATGCCGGCCCGCAACTCCTCGAGGTCGTACTCGCGGAGATCGTGGCCGTCGAGCAGAATGCGCCCTTCGTCCGGATCGTAGAGCCGCGCGAGCAGCTTCACGATCGTGGTCTTCCCCGCGCCGTTCTCTCCCACGAGCGCGAGCGTCTCGCCGGCGCGGATCGTGAACGTGAGATGCCGCACTGCCCACCGTTCGGCGTCGGGGTAGCGGAAGCCCACGTCCTGGAACTCGATCCCGTGCGCGATGGGACGCGGCAGGGGCCGGCCGGGCGCCGGGGACCGGATTTCCGGCCGGATCGTGAAGAGCGAGAAGAGGTCGTCGAGATAGAGCGCCTGACTCACCGTGGTCGAGAACCCCACGAGAAGCGTTTCCAGGAGCCCGCTGAGACGCCGGAACGAGCCCGCCAGGAACGTGAGATCCCCGATCGTGAACTCGCCCGCGAGCGTCCGCCACGCGATGAACGCATAGGCCGCGTAGTACCCGCTCGTCCCCACGGCCGTGAGAAGCCCCATCCACCCCGCGCGGCGCACGGCGAGCGCGCGGCTCACCCGGTAGAAATCCAGCGACAGCGTGCGGAACCGGTCGATCAGGAAATCGTTGAGCCCGAAGATCTTCACTTCCTTGGCGGTCTCCACGCCCGCGCCGGTCTGGCGGAGGTACTGGAGCTGCCGGCGCTCCTGCGCACGCGACCACTGCAGCGCATAATCGCGCGCGTTGAAATGCGCTTCCCCGATGAACGCCGGCACGAGCGCCACGAACAGCAGCACGATGAGCCACGGCGCGTACACGGCCAGGCCGGCACCGAAGCTCACGATCGTGACCACGTGCTGCACCTGGCTGAACACCTGCCCCATCACGCCGAGCCCCGATGAGGACTGCATGCGGGCCCGCTCCAGCCGGTCCTGCAGATCGCTGTCCTCGAACTGCTCGAGGTCGAGCGTGGCCGCGTGCTCCATGAGCCGCACGCTCGTCGCGATCGAGAACTGCGTGCCGAGCATCATGTCGAGGAGCGCGCTGGCGCGGCCGGCGAGATCGGACACGATGGCGAGGCCGAACTCCACGGCGATGAGCAGCAGCAGATGATCGAGCAGCCCGCTGCCCAGCCAGCCGGAAAGGGTGGTGGGCGCGCCGGCGGTCGCCGCCGTGGCGATGACCTCGTCGATGATCAGCTTGCCGATGTACAGCATGGCCACCGGCAGCAGGGCGCGCACCAGCCGGACGAGCAGCGTGCCCACGGTGAGCACGCGGCTCGTCCGCCACACCATGCCGAAGAGCGGCAGAAGGTAACGCATCGCACCGAATCGCTCACGCGCGGTGCGGGTCGGAGGCGGGGGAGCTGGACGTGGCATGGAGGGAGCGGATGACCGGACCGGCCCTGCTGCCCGCCTGGAGTGTACCGACGACGGGTGCCGACCAGGACCATTGGGATGATGGCACCATGCCGGACCGAGGGGAATGGGGGTGGAACTTGTCGGGTTCGTACAATCGCGGCGGCCGCGGAATGGCGAGATTGTCCGTTCACTCTGTCCACGAGGGGAATCGATGCGGGTACGACCGATGCTGGCGGGAATGATCCTGATGGGAATCGCGACGAGCGCCCTCGGCGCGCAGGACACCGCGCTCGGCCGCGCGGGCTGGCTCGCCGGCTGCTGGGAGATGCGCACACCGAATCGTGTGACCATGGAGATGTGGATGCCGCCGATGGGCGATCTCATGGTCGGCGCGAGCCGCACGGTCGCGGGCACGATCGCGCGCGCGTTCGAACATCTGCGTCTTCGCGCACACGGCGACACGCTCGTGTACACGGCCATTCCGTCGGGACAGCGGGAAACCGACTTCCGGTCCACGGCCGTGTCGGCCGATTCCCTCGTCTTCGAAAACCCGGCCCACGATTTCCCGCAGCGTATCGTGTACCGCCGCAGCGGAGCGGACTCGCTCGTGGCGCGGGTGGAGGGGCCGGGGCCGAACGGCACCACCCGCGGCTTCGATCTCCCGATGCAGCGGGTGAGTTGCACCACGTCGTCAGCGCCTCGCCCTCCCGGCTGACGTCAGAACGTCATCGCATGCATGAAGGCGGATGCATTCAACGCGCGGGATCGGCAAGGAAGGCGATGATTTCGTCCAGGACCGCCGCTTCGCGGAAGAGCCCGTGCGACGCCCCGTCGATCACGAGGATGCGCGCCTTCGGCATGCCGGCCGCTACGTCCCGTGCGTTCGAGACCGGCGTCCGCCCGTCGAAGGTTCCTGAGACGAGCAGCGCCGGCACCTCCGATCGCAGCGGGGCGCGGAATGTCTCGGGCAACCGCGGCAGACCGGCGACATCGCACAGCATCGGCAGCGGAAAGTTGATCACATCGCCGAGCAGCGCGTCCGGTGCGGTGCGCCGGATGCGGTCCAGCCGCTCCGGCGAGGCATACGACGCACAGTCCATGGCCAGATTCATCAGGTGGAGCGCGCGCGGCTGCCGATAGCCCGCGGCCCAGCGTCCGAGTGTCGTGTAATCCCCGTCGAGCATGGCCGGCAGGGCGGCGAGCACGGCATCGATCTCCGGAACGGCATCGAGCGCATCGGCGATCCATCGCTGCACGTCCCATGCGCCCACCACGATGCGCCCGCCGTTCGGCAGTGTGACGGTTGCCGGCGCCGCGGCCAGCCGCGCGCGCAGGGTCCGGATGTCGGCGGGCAGTGACGGACGACGCGCCGCGGCGATCGCATGCAGCACGGTATCCACCCGGTCCGGCGTCTTGAACGTGTCGTCCGGCCCTTCCACGCCAGCCAGCGCCATGCGGTCGATCAGCTCCGGATGACGGCGCGCGGCCGTCAGCGCCAGGTGCGTGCCGTAGCTTCCCGCGAGCACCATGATCCGCGCCGCGCCGAGTGCCTGGCGCAGCGCCTCGAGGTCATCGGCGCTTTCGGCCGTGGTCAGGCCGGCCACGTCGATGCCGCGACGCGTCGCCGCATCCAGACAGCGACCCACGCGCGCCTTCAGCGTATCGAGCATGCGCGCCGGCTCCGCGGCTGCGTCGTACGTCACGCCCGCGGGTGGGCAGACGGGATTGAGCGGTTCCGACGTGCCGGTGCCGCGCTGGTCGAACGCGATCACATCCGCGATCGCGCGGAGACCCGCCAGGAAATCACCCGGCATGCCGCGGAAGGCGCGCGTCGCCGCATCGCCCGGCCCGCCGGCCAGGAATACGATCGGAGCACCAGGCGCCGCCGCCGTGGAGCGGAACCGCACGAACCGCAGCGTGAGCCGCGCGTCGGAACCGGTGTGTCGATTGGCCGGCACGGAGAACCGCCCCAGATCCACGTCCACCGTGGCGTCCCCGACCGCGAACGTTCCCGGCGTCACGGCCACGGACGTATCACCCTGCGCTTCCGCCTGCGTCACGGCGAACGCCATCGACAGCGCCGTGACGGCAGTCATCATTGCGAAGCGATCCATCGGCACGCGATTCATCGAAGTGCGACTCATCGTGACGGCTCCACGCCGAGCAGCTGTTCGAGCGCCTCGCGTCGCCGAAGGAGTGCGTCGACGCGACGGTGCGCCTGCCGCAGCATCACGATGGCAACCGCAAGCATGAGCACGCCCACCGCCGTGGCGCCCCACCAGGCGCCGGCCACGGCGCCCGACCACCACAGCGCCGCGCTCCCGGCGGCGAACAGCGCACTGAACGTCACGGCCATCCGTCCGGCGATCACCCGATGGCGTGCGTACAGCACACGCCGCCTCATGAGCACCCACGTCGCATACACGGCCCACGCACACCCGATCGTGGTCACCAGGGCGAAGGCGATGGTCGTGCGCATCGGCAGTCCCTCCTCCGTGGCGAGCAGGGCGCCGCTCGTCGTCGCGATGCCGAGGGAAGCGAGCAGCAGTGCCGTATGTCCCACGCGGGATGCGACGGAGAGCTCCTCTCCGACGCGCACGCGCATGGTGTCCGTCGTGTGCGGCAACGATCTCGTGGTCATGATCCCGATTCTCCGTCGGTGAGAGCCCGGCGCAACAGACGCCGCGCACGGTGCAGGCGTGACTTGACGGTCCCCGTGGGCACCTGGAGTACGTCGGCGAGTTGCGCGAGCGACAGCTCCTGGAGGTAGAACAGCACGAGTACGTCGCGTTCCATGATCGGCAGACGTCCGAGCGCTTCGTGCATGCGGGCGAGCAGTTCGGGATCGTCGTCCGGTGCGTCGGGCGCGGCGACCTCGGATACGTCGGCGAGTTCGTCGATGGCGTCGGCATGGCGGCGCCGGAACCGGTCCATCGCGGCGCGACGCGCGATCCCGAAGAGCCACGGACGCAGTCGCGCCGGATCGCGGAGCCCCGGCAGGGCGCGCAGCACACGCAGCCAGCAGTCCTGCAGCGTATCCGCGGCTGCGTCCTCGTCGCCGATCAGCCGGCCGAGGTAGAGCCGGAGGGGTTCGTGCCAGCGCGCGACCAGCGCATCGAAGGCCGCCGGTTCCCCCAGCAGACAGCGAACGGCCAGCAGTTCATCGGCGAGCGCGTCACGGTCGTCATTCGGTCCATCGTCCCTGTGCGATTCGTCAGGCATGACAGGGAGTCGCGGAAGCGCGCAAAAGGTTCACGTGGGCATGCCATCGGACCGTTCGTCCCATGGGTCTTTCTCGCGGCCTCCGGACCGGGGCACATTCTCCGGACCAGCGCCGGTCCAGGAAGGCCGGCCGAGTCCCCCCTCGTCGATCGGGAAAATACGAATCGGTGACAGTTGTCACAAACGAACGCATCGCACGGATACACTGCCGGCATTTTTCTCGTGCATGCCGGCATTTCGCCTTGCGTGACGCGTGACCGTATCCGACTTTTTCTACCGGGATGCATCATCTGCTCCGACGATGGGGTATGCGGCGCCAACCGATTTCGCTCGACCTGAAGTTTCCGTTCCTGATCGCGGGGATCGTGCTCGTGACGAGCACCGTTTTCGTCTGGTCGGCATATCGGCAATTCGCCGGCGTGCTGCACGACAACAGCGGTGCGCGGCTCCAGTCGAGCGCGACCCTCCTCGCCGGAGCGATCGCGGAAGGCGTATCGGGGACCCGTGCCCAGGTCGGCCGCATCACCGCCTCGGAGGTCGTGCGCCATTTTCTGCGGACGGGGGAAGACTCCGCGCTCGTGCGGGAAACACTCGCCGAGCTGCTGCCCTCCACGCCGGACCCCTCCCGCATCCACGTCCGGCTGCTCGACCGCGAGGGCATCGAGCGCTATGCGTACGGCGTGGGCAATGTGCCGCCGGCACCGAACTGGGCAGACGGAGCGGCCGAACGCGGCGCGCTTTCGCCGACGGGGCTGAGCTTCAGCCCCATCCTCGAGATGAACGGCTCGACGCAGTTCGAGGTCGTGGCCCCGGTCCACTCGCGTCCCGATGGCGAAAGCCTCGTCGGTTACGTGGCCGAAACCCGTGTGATACGCGCACGCGGCGCGGACGTGTTCCGCCGCCTGATCGGCACGAGCACGATGCTCTTCGGCCAGCCGGATGCCGGGGTCTGGAGCGATCTCGAGCAGGTCGTGCCCGGACCGCCGGCCATTCCCCGCGTCGACAGCGTGATCGTCTTCGACGACTCCCCGCGCGGACCCGGCATCGGCGTGGCGCAGGCGATCGCCGGCACGCCGTGGATCGTCTGGCTCGAGCTGTCCCGCGGGCAGGTCCTCGCCCCGGTGCGCACGTTCGTGGAACGCATCGTGCCGATCACGCTTCTCGTGGCGGCGCTCGGCGCGATCTTCGCCTGGCTCTTCAGCCGCCGCATCACGAACCGCATCGTGCGCCTGACGGCCGAGGTGGACCGCATGGACGCGACGGAACGACCCACCGCGCCCCGCGCCGACGACGGGCGCGACGAGCTCGACCGCCTCGAGGAATCGTTCCGCCTGATGTCCGCACGCGCGCAGAAGCAGCAGCAGCTCGAGTCGCAGCTCATGCAGTCGCAGAAGCTCGAGGCGGTGGGGCGTCTCGCCGGAGGCATCGCCCACGACTTCAACAACATGCTCACGGTCGTGAGCAACTACGGCGAGATGGTGCAGGCCGAGCTCGAGCCGGGCAGTCCTGCCGCCCGCGACATGGATGAGATCCTGCATGCCACCACGCACGCCGCGCACCTCACCCGGCAACTGCTCGCGTTCAGCCGCCGCCAGATCCTGCAGCCCGTGCGGCTCGACCTGAACGACGTCATCCGCGGCGCGCATCGGATGCTCGAGCGCGTCATTCCGTCCCACATCGAGTTCCGGCACGACCTCGATGATTCCATCAGCGCGGTACACGCCGATCCCGGACAGATCGAGCAGGTGCTGATGAATCTCGCGCTCAATGCGTCCGATGCGATGCCGCAGGGCGGACGACTCACGTTTCGCACCACGTCCGCCGAGCTCGACGAGATCGGCGATCCGGACGATGCGAAGCCGGCGCGCGCACGCCGCCACGTCTGCCTGATCGTGATGGATACGGGCGTCGGGATGGACCGGGACACGGCCGCGCGCATCTTCGAGCCCTTCTTCACCACCAAGTCCGGCAAGGGAACGGGACTCGGCCTCGCCAGCGTGCACGGCATCATCACCCAGCTCGGCGGCAGCATCTGGGTCTACAGCAAGCCCGGCAAGGGTACCACCTTCAAGATCTACTTCCCCGAGGTGGACGGTCCCGCCGAGCCGCTCGCCGGGCCGGTGGCCCGCGACACCATCCAGCGGGGCGCCGGAACGCTGATTCTGCTCGTGGAGGATGACCCGGCCACGCGAGAAGTGACACGCCGCCTTCTCACCCGGCACGGCTACGACGTCACGGTGGCCGGTCACGGCGCGGAAGCGATCGCGCTGCTGGCCCGCGGCGACATGGGCGTCCGGCTCGTCATCTCCGACGTGATGATGCCCGAAATCAGCGGCCTCGAACTCGCGTCGCAGGTGACCGACCGCTGGCCCGAGCTCCCGGTGCTGCTGATGTCGGGGTACTCGGATGCCGAGGTGTACGCGAACACCGATCTGGCCCGGAGACCGGCGCTGATCGAAAAGCCGTTCACATCCACGGCGCTCCTGTCCGCCGTGGCGCGCGCCCTGCATGAAGACGGGCGAGCGCCCGCCGGGGTCCGGTAGCACCCTCCGTCAACGCTTTGCCCGCGGCCGTTGTCGAACAGGGGTTCATTCGGTTCTCTCCGGCCCGGCCCCCTCCCATGACCGACCTCCGCAGCGCCGTCCGCTCCCTCCGCGCGACCCCTCTCGTCACGCTCGTCGCCATCCTCTCCCTCGCCCTCGGCATCGGCGCGAACACGGCCATCTTCTCCATCGTGGACGCGCTCCTCCTGCGCTCCCTGCCCGTGGAGCACGCCGACCGGCTGGTGATTCTGCGCCAGGGCGAAAGCCGCACCTCGTGGACCAACCCGATCTGGGAAGCCGTCCGGGACCGCCCGGACCTCTTCGACGGGGCTTTCGCTGCCGGCCGCGCCGGCTTCAACGCGGCCGCGAGCGGCGAAGTCGATCTCGTGGACGGCCTCTTCGCGAGCGGCAACTACTTCGACGTGCTCGGCGTGCGCCCGATCCTGGGCCGCACGTTCGTTCCCGCCGACGACCGGCGCGGCGGCGGCCCCGACGGCCCCGTCGCCGTGATCAGCCACGCCTTCTGGCAGAACCGCTTCGGCGGCGCGGGCGATGTCGTAGGCCGCACCATCACGCTGAGCCGCGTGTCGTACACCATCATCGGCGTCACGCCCCGTTCGTTCTTCGGACACGAAGTGGGACGCACCGTGGACGTGATCGTACCGCTCGGCACCGAGCCCGTGATGCGCGGCGCCGAAAGCACGCTCGACCGCCGGTCCACCTGGTGGATGGCCATCTTCGCGCGTCTCGAGCCCGGACAGACCGCCGAACAGGCCACGACGGCGTTCCGGGTCGCGCAACCCGCCATCCGCGAGGAAACGCTGCCGCAGGACTGGCGGCCCCAGGATCTGGAACGCTACCTCAACGAACCGCTGTCGCTGATCCCCGCGTCGGCGGGCGTGTCCGGACTGCGCACGCGCTATGAACGGCCGCTGCTGGCGCTCACGGGCGTGGTCGGGCTCACGCTCCTCATCGCGTGCGGCAACATCGCCAATCTCATGCTCGCGCGCACGTCGGCCAGGCGACACGAGTTCGCCGTGCGCACCGCGCTCGGTGCGTCCCGGTGGCGGCTGTCACGCCAACTGCTCACCGAGAATCTGCTGCTCTCCGCCATCGGCGCGGCGCTCGGCGTCCTGTTCGCGCTCTGGGGAAGCCGGCTCATCCTCGCGCAGATCGCGACCACCACGAACCGCATCTTCCTCGACATCGGCATCGACTGGCGCATGCTCGGCTTCACCGGCCTGATCGCCGTGGCCACCACGCTGCTCTTCGGCATCGCGCCCACGCTGTTCGCGTCCCGGGTCGCGCCCATGGAAGCCATGAAGGAGCAGGGACGCGGCAGCACGTCGAAGCGGCAGGTCGGACTGGCCGGCTCTCTCGTGCTCGCACAGGTGTCGCTGTCGCTGGTGCTGCTCGTCGGAGCCGGACTCTTCGTGCGGACGTTCGTGTCGCTCGCCGACCTCGAGCTCGGCTTCACGCCGGAACGCGCGCTCGTGATGAACCTCGGCGCGCAGCGCACCGACGTGGAGCCCGCCGACCGCTACCGGCTCTATGAACGCGTGCGCGAAGCCGCCGGCGCCGTGCCCGGCGTGACGCACGCCGCCATCTCCGTGATCACCCCGTCGAGCGGCAGCACCTGGAACAACATGGTCGAGTTCCCGAACCGTCCGGAAATGCCGGAAGAGGATCGCATCGTCGACCTGAACTATCTCTCCCCCGAGTGGTTCGCCACGCTTGGCACGCCCGTCATTGCCGGCCGCGATTTCGACACGCGCGACCGGCTCGGCAGCATGCGCACCGCGCTCGTGAACCGCAAGTTCGCGGAGAAGTACTTCGACGGCGACAACCCCATCGGCAAGACCGTGATGCAGGCCTCCCGGCCGGACCAGCCGGGGGCTCCGATCGAGATCATCGGGCTCGTGGGCGACGCAGTGTATCGCAACCTGCGGGAACCGCTGACGCCCACGCTCTACTTCGCCATGGCCCAGGGCTCCGTGGCGCCCTCGGGTGTCGTGCTCACCGTGCGCACAGTGAACCGGAACCCCGCGGAGCTCACGCGGAGCCTGACCGCGGCCATCACCGGCGTGAACCCGGACCTGACCGTGAGCTTCCGGCCCCTCGAGGATTACGTCGACGCCACGCTCTCGCAGGAGCGGCTGATCGCCATGCTCTCCGGATTCTTCGGTGCGCTTTCCCTCCTGCTCGCGGCACTCGGCCTCTACGGCATCACCGCGTACGCGGTGGCACGCCGTCGCGCGGAGCTGGGCATCCGCATGGCGCTCGGCGCCTCGCCGCGCGCCGTGGTGCGGCTCGTGCTCTCGCGCACGGGCACGCTCGTGTTCGGCGGCATCCTCATCGGCGGCATGCTGAGCTGGTGGGCCTCGCGGTTCGTCTCCGCGCTCCTGTTCGGACTCACGCCCACGGATCCCCTCACGATCACCGGCGCAATGCTGGTGCTCGCGATCGTGGCCCTGGTGGCCGGATGGATTCCGGCCCGCCGGGCCGCGCGCATCGATCCCGCGGAGGTGCTACGGGAGGGGTGAGGGCGTATCGTGCTCGATGTCCTGGCCGAACACGATGCGGACGCCATTGAGGTCCTGTACGACGAACTCCCGAATGCCATAGGGCTGATCCGCGGGCGCCGACGCGACCACCGCGCCACGGCCGAGGATCTCCCGGTGGTACGCGTCGACATCGCGGATCCACTGGAACAGGTGGACGCCGGTCGGTGGGCCTTCACCCCGGACGAAATGGATCGCGGCATTGTCGCGCCAGACCACGGCGTACGTGTCGTCTCCGAAGTCCCACAGGAACCCGAGGACATCGCGATAGAACGCGGCCGCGGCCTTCACATCGGGTACATGCAATACCGGCACGCCCTGGAAGAACTGGGCGGGGTTGGCCGTGGGGAACGCCGGCATTACGAAAGCCCCTCAGGTTCCGGCGCATGCACCGGCTGGCAGAAATAGAGCTCCACGCCGTTGGGATCCCGGATGCAGAACTCCCGCTGGCCGTAGAACGCCGTATGGAGATCCCCCGTGAAGCGCACCTCGGGCGTGTCCGGCGTTTCTCCGGTGAGCACCGCGTGTGCCCAGGCGAACTGCCGCCGTGCAAGATGCGCATACAGCGCATCGAGACAGTTGGTGGTGATCCAGAGACTCGCTCCTGCCGTGGTCGCGCGCGCTCGCGCGAACATGATCTCCGCGTCACCGAGCTGCACGGACGCCCACGTCATTCCGTTGCCATCCATGTGACTGCCGCCGAGCGTGAACCCGATCGCCTGGTACCAGCGCACGGCGGCGTCCACGTCCGGCACGCCGAGCATCGGCCGCACGCCGCCGAAGACGCCGTCCGTCGGCGACGGATCAGCCGATGTGCCACCAGGCGGCTCCGGCTCGCGCGCGCCTGCCGCGTGCAGTCGGCGCATGGCCTCGCGGTCCCCGCGCAGCATGGCCACCGCGAGCGGCGTCCGTCCCTTCGCATCCCGGGCTTCGAGATCGGCACCCAGTTCGAGCAGCACGTCCAGCATGCGGTAGTGCCCGCCGGTGCGGAATGTGCCGCCCAGGAGCCCGTCCGGCGGTGCGATCACGTAGTGCAGCGCGGTCTGCTGCTGCTCGAAGCGTGACAGACGCCGCGTGAGCGCCGCGGGGTCATCCGTGATCACGCGGCGCAGCAGCTCGTGATCGCCGAGCGCGAGCGCGGAGAACACGTGATGCCGCGCACCGCGGTCGAGCAGAAGGTCCACGACCTGCCGATGCGGCTCGTCGAACACGGTGGCCCATCCGATCACGTCCAGTTCGTGCAGGTCGCCGGTGCCGTGTACGTCCGCGCCCGCGTCGAGCAGTGCCCGCACCGATTCGAGATAACCGCTGCCCGCCGCAAAATGGAGTGCCAGCGCGTTGTCGCCCACGTCGCGCGCATTCGGATCCGCGCCGCGGTCGAGCAGGAGCCGCACCGCATCGGCGTGTCGTGCCGCGATGTGAAGCCCCGTGGCCCCGTCGTCGCGGCGCGTACGCGCCAGATCGGGCTCGAGGTTCAGCAACACGCGCAGTGCCTCCAGGTCGCCCTGTTCGCAGGCGGTGAAGAATGCCGCGGAGGAAACGTTACCCATTGGAATCCGTTGGTCCTTGCAGGAAGGCCGGCGAGGGCCTGCCCATCACGAAGATCGTATTGCCGAACGGATCGGTCACGCTGAACGTCCGCGCGCCCCAGGGTTCATCCCGCGGCGGACGCGGGATCGCCACGTGCGCCTTCCACGCCTCGTAATACGCATCGGCATCCTCCACCTCGAGCGAAACGCAGGCATCACGGCCGTGTCCGCTCATGGGACAGTCGATCGTGAGGCAGATCGATCCACGCTCCACGCCCAGCAGCCCCTCTCGTCCGTCTTCCGTGGCTTCGAATCGCACGCTGAAGCCGAGCCGGTCCACGTAGAACTCCTTCGCAACGCGGAGATCGTCGCCCGGCAGAACCGGGACTGCTCGTTCCATGGGATATCTCCTCTTGCGGTCGACACGAACGATGGAATATGTCGAGTCTCACCCGGGCTGCACACGCGGTCAACGATGATGGGGCGAGCGGCCACATGGACGCCGCCAACGGCGGGGCCGGCATCCACGCGGGCGGTTGACCCGCCCTTCGCTCACCGCTCCAGCGGATGCCGCCATCGCACACCGGGAAAACGTGCGTAGTCCCGGTCGGTGGTGATCCACTCGCATCCGTGCTCCACGGCCAGCGCCGCGTGATACGCGTCGGGCACGAGATTCCCCCGTGCGGACGCTCTGGTGCACAGCATGGCGAAGATCTGCCAGTGCCGCGCACCAGGCGTGAGGATCACGGCGTTGGGCTGTGACCGCAGGGCATCGGCGAACGCCAGCGCATCGCCGATCGGCGTGGGCGGATCGAAAACGCGCGGGTGCGTGAGCACGCGCACCACCCCGCTCAGCACCAGCTCCGACAGCCCGAACGCTTCCGGCGCCGCGATGCGATCGAGCAGCCAGGCGCGGTACCGCGCATGATCCGGCGCGTCTTCCCGAAAGGCGTAGATGAGGACGTTGACGTCGGGAAGGATCACGAATCGCCCTCGTCGCCGGCGGGACGTTCCGCCACTCGGCGAAGGGGCGGCGGCGCTCCGTACCGCACCCGTCGCACGAGATCGGGCTCTTCCATGAGCGCGAGCAGCGCCGCGGTATCGTCGAGATCCACCCCGGGCTGCAGGCCGCGGCCGCCGAACGTGGGAAGCGGCGCGCCGAACGCCTCTGCCGGACGCGCAATGGCCACGCGGATCGCATCCACGATGAAGTCGTTGAGCGAACGTCCGTTGGCCGCGGCCATGGCCTTGGCCTGGCGCAGCAGCGCGTCATCGAGGCGGAGGGTCGTGCGGGAGGAGTTCATGATGTCTAAATGTCATCAAACAGCATCAAAATGTCAACCACCATGTTGCCCTCCGTCCCCTGCTCCCCTATACTGGCCGCGCCAGGCGTCTCCATTGCCGGATTCCCGGCGCCCCTCCCTCTCGCTCGCCGCCTCGGAGACCTCCGATGACGTTCACGTCCTCCGCGTTGTTCGCGGGAATCGCATTCGCGGGCCCCCTGCTCGCCGCCGCGGTCACGGGGCAGCCGGCCGCGCTGCTCGCGCCGGGCATGCGTCTGGTATACGAAAGCGGCGGCCAGCGGTCGGCATGGATCGTGGACTCGGTACGGCTCGACAGCGTGGCCACCTGCGGCCGCGCGTGGATCCGCATCGGCGAGCGGGCCGAGGAACGGCGCGATTGCGTGCAGGACGGCGCCCTGCACCGGTTCGATGCCCGCGCGGCGGAATGGCGGGAGGAACGTCCGCTCGCGCCCAATACGGAACGCCGTTACGCGCGCGCCCGCGGGACGGCAGCCGTGTTCCGGACCGGCGCGCAGAGGGTCGACACCATCGGCACGCGGCACATTCCGGTCGTGGAAACGACAGTGATCACCCTGGATTCCACCGGAACCGCCGTGCGACGGCTCCGGGAGCGGTATGCGGTCGGGCTCACCACGGCCACGTGGGGCCTCTTCGAAGTGGCCGACTCCACGGCGCCGGGCGGATGGCGAACGCAGCAGGAGTTTCGGCTGGTGGCGATCGAATAGGGCCGCGCCGCGCTACGCCCCTGTCTGCGCCAGCGCCTCGTCCAGCATGCGGATCAGCGCTTCCCTGCTCTGGCTGAAGGCGTGTCCGGCATTCAGCTCCACCAGCTTGCTCATCGCCTTGCGGATCGTCACCAGCGCCTGATTGGCCGCCGGCACCACCATGTACCGCACGCGGGGCGTATCGCTCGACAGCGCATGCAGCACCGCCTCGGCCACGGCATCGGGCTCCACCCCGTCGGTTTCGTAACGGCGCAAAGCATCGAACGCGGCCCGCATCTGGGTCTCGTATCGTGATCCCCGCACCGCCGCTTCGATATCGGGGACACGCGCGAGCGCGTTGCGGCCGATGTCGGAGCGATAGTTGCCCGGTTCGATGGCGCTCACCCGCACGCCGAACGGCGCCAGTTCCGCAGCGAGTGCGTCGTTGTACGCCTCCACTGCGTGCTTGCTCATGCTGTACGGCCCGGACATCGGACCGGACAGGATGCCGGAAATGGAACTGATGTTCACCACGCGCCCCTTCGATTCGAGGAGCAGCGGCGCGAACGCCTTCGTGATGCGGTACGGACCGTACACGTTCACACTGAACAGATGGTCCAGTTCGCTTTCGGGAACCTCGAGGAGCGGCGCGAGGAGTGCCACGCCGGCGTTGTTCACCACGCCGTGCAGTCCGCGTCCTTCCCGGGTCACGGTTTCCACGGCGGCGGCGATGTCCGCGGCGATGGTCACGTCGAGCCGCACGCCCTGCACGTTCGGAATCGCGCTCAACGCCGCGATATCCTCCGGTTTGCGGGCGCCGGCGTAGACGAAGAATCCGTTCGCCGCCAGCGTTTCGGCGGTCTTCCGGCCCAGGCCGCTGCTGGCGCCCGTGACCAGCACGGCCCGCGGTGTGGCGGACGCATCCTGCGCGCGCAGCAGATCGGGAAGCGCCGTGGCGATCGTGGCGACCAGCGCGAAGAGCAGGGGAGTGCGGCAGCGGCTCATCGAAGACTCGGTGTTGGGGAGACGGTCCGTGACCGGCGTGCCGGAGTTCGGCGCGTCGATGTCCAACGGGAAAATATCCGGTCGTATCGGATGAACCACGGACAGCGGTGGGACGACCCGCACCGGACGACTCCGAAGCGACCTGAGCAATCCCGAACACCCGCATCGCTCTTCTCGCGCTCCCGCGGCGGCGTCCGGCCGGACGTTATCTTTCCCGAAACATCGTCCCGCTCCCATGTCCGACCATCTCCGCTTCTACATCGACGGTGCCTGGGTCGACCCGGCCGTCCCGCGCCCGTTCGAGGTCATCGACCCCGCCACCGAGCGCGTAACCGGCCGCATCAGCCTCGGCAGCGCGGCCGACGTGGACCGCGCGGTACGCGCCGCGCGCGCGGCGTTCGACGGTTTCAGCCGCATGTCACGCGAAGAGCGGCTGGCGCTGCTCGACCGCATCATCGCCGCGCTCACCGCGCGGGAACGTGACATCGCCGAAACGGTGTCGCGGGAGATCGGCGCGCCCATGCGGCTCGCGCTCCTGGCGCACGCGCCGGCGGCCGCGGCGCACTTCCGGGTCGCGCGCGACGTGCTCGCGTCGTACACGTTCGAAGAGCAGCGCGGTACCACGCGGCTCGTGCGCGAGCCGATCGGCGTGTGCGGGCTCATCACGCCGTGGAACTGGCCGGTGAACCAGATCGCGTGCAAGGTCGCGCCGGCGCTGGCCGCCGGCTGCACCATGGTGCTCAAGCCGAGCGAGGTGGCGCCGCTGAATGCGATCCTGTTCGCCGAGGCGCTGCACGAGGCGGGCGTGCCCGCGGGCGTGTTCAATCTCGTGAACGGCGACGGACCCACGGTGGGCGACGCGATCGCGCGGCACCCCGACGTCGACATGGTGTCGTTCACCGGCTCCACGCGCGCGGGAATCCAGGTGGCGAAGGCGGCCGCCGACACGGTCAAGCGCGTCACGCAGGAACTGGGTGGCAAGTCGGCCAACATCATTCTCGACGACGCGGATTTCGGCAAGGCGGTCACCACCGGCGTGCGCGCCTGTTTCAACAACAGCGGCCAGTCGTGCAACGCGCCCGCGCGCATGCTCGTGCCGCGGAGCCGGCTCGCGGAAGCCGAGGCGATCGCCCGCGCGGCCGCCGAGCGCGTGACGGTGGGCGATCCGTCGGCGGACGGTGTCATCATGGGGCCGGTGGCGAGCGCCGCGCAGTTCGACCGGGTGCAGCAGCTCATCACGCAGGGCGTGGACGAAGGCGCCACGCTCGTGACCGGCGGCGCCGGCCGGCCGTCGCATCTCGCGGCAGGCTGGTACGTGCAGCCCACGATCTTCACCGGTGTGCGCAACGACATGACCATCGCGCGCGAGGAGATCTTCGGGCCCGTGCTCTGCCTCATGCCGTACGACACGGAGGAGGACGCGATCGCCATCGCGAACGACACGCGCTACGGGCTCTCCGGCTACGTCTCTTCCGCCGATCCGGAGCGGGCCTTCCGCGTGGCGCGGCGGCTCCGCACCGGCAACGTGCACCTCAACGGCGCGCCGGTGGACTACGGCGGATCCTTCGGCGGGTACAAGCAGTCCGGCAACGGCCGCGAGTGGGGCGTGGCGGGGTTCGAGGAGTTTCTGGAGCTCAAAGCGGTGATGGGGGTGCGGTAGGAACGCGCGTATCCACCGCGATCCAGTTCACCTCCCACGTCGCCCCGCCGTCGTCCGAGAACGCCTGCTCGAAGCGGGCCGACGTGGGCGTGATCTCCGAGATCACGAAGCGCACCAGCACCGCGCGGCCGTTCGTCCGGTCCTGTCCGTAGAACACGCCGCGGCCGTTCCGGAACTCGCCGAACACCGGCGGGCTCAGCTTGCCGGTGCGGGTGTTGGAGAAGTTGAGACTCCACTGCCGCGTCTCGGGCTCGTAGAGCCGGAGACTGAGCCCCTGAATGCCTCCCGCCGGGCCCTCGACGTCGAGCTCCACCACGTTGGCCGCGCCGCCCAGGATCTCGCGCACCACCGACGTCCCCTCGTACTCTACCCAGGTCGTGGAACCGGTGAGCGGACGCTGCAGGAGCCGCAGGTGCGTGCGCCACGTGCCGATCTCGAAGTCGAAGTCCCGCCGGCCGTCGCGCTCGGCGACGGTCGAATCGCGCCCGGTCGGCTGCGCCATCACCGGTGTCGCGCTCAAGGCCGCCGCGAGACCGCCGGCGAGCAGCCACGCCCGTCCGTATCGCTGCATCATCGCCTCTCCCCTTCGCATCATCGCTCCTCGAATCCCCGTCCGTGCGCCGGTGGTCTTGCCATCCGGCGCTTCTCCTTGCAGAGTCGAAGGAAACCGGTCATGGCGCCATAGCCATTTCTCTCATTATCTCGATGACCACTTTGCTCCTGTCCGTGAACCGAAGCTCCGCCGTTCCCCTGCATCGCCAGGTGTACGACGGACTGCGGCAGGCGATTCTCGAAGGGCGGCTGCGGCCGGGTGAGCGGATTCCGTCCTCCCGTGCGCTCGCGGCGGAGCTCGCGGTATCGCGGCTCCCGGTGCTCACGGCGTTCGAGCAGTTGCTGCACGAGGGATATCTCGTGGGACGCGTGGGCTCCGGGACGTTCGTGAGCAACGCGCTGCCGGACGATCTGCTGTTCTCGCCGGCGCGGCCGGAGAATCCTCCTTCGCGGCGGAAGCGCACAACAGCGTTCGATCCGCCGGCACCGCACCGTCACGAGTATTCACTCGCGCCGTTTCGCGTGAGCCTGCCGGCGCTGGACCGGTTTCCGCACGACACATGGGCCCGGCTGGTAGCGCGTCACGCGCACGGCCTGCCCCACGCCGCGATGGCCTATGGCGATCCGGCCGGACTGCGCGCGCTGCGCAGTGCCATCGCCGCGCATCTGCGGGCCGCGCGCGCGGTGCGATGCGAAGCAGAGCAGATTCTCGTGGTGTCGGGTTCGCAGGCCGCGCTGCGGCTGGCGGCCGCCGTGCTCCTGTCGCGCGGCGACCGGATCGCGATGGAGGAGCCGGGATATCCGGGGGCCCGGGCCACGTTCGCCGCCGGCGGCGCGCGGGTGATCCCGGTACCGGTGGACGACGAAGGAATGAGCGTGTCCGCGCTCTGGAAACGCGGAGCGCGGATCCGCGCCGCGTATGTCACGCCGTCCCATCAGTACCCGCTCGGCATGTCGATGACGGCCGGCCGCCGCTTCGCGCTGCTCGACTGGGCGGTGCGCCGGAACGCCTGGATTCTGGAAGACGACTACGACAGCGAATACCGCTACGTCAGCCGCCCGCTGGGCGCGCTGCAGGGAATCGACGGCCATGACCGCGTGATCTACATCGGTACCTTCAGCAAGGTGCTGTTCCCCGCCCTGCGCATCGGATACCTCGTGATGCCGCCGGCACTTCGGCAGCAGTTCATCGAGGCACGCGAAGCGTTCGACCTCTTCCCGCCCACGCTCTATCAGCCGGTGCTCGCGGAGTTCCTGCGCGCCGGCCACTTCGCGCGCCATCTGCGCCGCATGCGCGGCGTCTATCGCGACCGGCGCGACGCGCTGCTCACGGGCCTTGCCCGATACTGCGGCAACCGGCTCACCGTGAGCAACGCCGACGCGGGCCTGCACGTGGCGGCGCTGCTCCCTCCCGGAATCGACGATACGGCCGTGGTCCGGCGCATGGCCGAACGCGGCCTCACGGCAACGGCGCTCTCCACCTGCTATGCACAGCCCGCGCGGAAGAGCGGGCTGCTGCTCGGCTTCGGCGGCGCGTCGGAGGAAGAGCTCCTCGACGCCACCCGGCGGCTTGGCACGGTGCTGAAGGCATAGGAGCGCTCACCGAGCATCATTTCAGGGCTCGCTCTCCTGCGCCACGATCCCTGCCCCGTTCCAGTCCGGCGGCGTGCCGCCGAGCAGATGCCGCACGAAGAAGTCGAACCGCTTGCGCTCGTGATACGGGCCGCGCGCGTGCTCACCGCCGGGGATCATGAGGAACTCGAACTCCTTCCCCGCCTTGATGAGCGCATTGGCCACCTGATACGTGGACGAGGGATCCACGTTCGAATCGAGCTCGCCCACCGTGAGCAGCAGCTTGCCGCGCAGGCGGTGCGCGTTGTCCACGTTCGACGACGCCGCGTAGTGCGGGCCGAGCGGCCAGCTCATCCAGAGCTCGTTCCACCAGATCTTGTCCATGCGGTTGTCGTGGCATCCGTTGTCCGCCACGGCCGCGTGATAGAAGTCGCCGTGGAAGAGCAGCGCGCCCATCGCGTTCTGTCCGCCCGCCGATCCGCCGTAGATCCCCACGCGGCTCAGATCATAGTACGGGTACTTCTGCGCCACGGCCTTGTGCCAGAGGATGCGGTCGGGAAACCCCGCGTCCGCGAGGTTCTTCCACGCCACGTCGTGGAATGCCTTGGACCGGTTCGACGTGCCCATCCCGTCGATCTGCACCACGATGAACCCGACCTCGGCCTGCTGCACCGCGCCGCGGTTCGGAAACACGCCGAAGGATTTCGGCACGTGACTGTCGTGCGGGCCGGCATAGATCGACTCGATCACGGGATACGTGCGCGTGGAATCGAAGTTGCTCGGCCGGTAGATCACACCCCAGATGTCCGTCACGCCGTCGCGCGCCTTGGCCGTGAACACCTCCGGCGGCCGCCAGCCCGCGGCCAGCAGCGCGGAATGATCACCGCGTCCGACTTCGGCCACCACGCTGCGGTCGGTCGAACGGCGAAGCTCGGTGACGGGCGGCAGGTCCACGCGGGACCACGACACCACGTAGTGCCTGCCGTCGGGCGAGAAACTGAGCGTATGGTTGCCGTTCGCCTCGGTGAGCGGCGTAAGCCCGCGACCGTCGAAACCGATGCGGTAGTAGTGCACGAAGTACGGGTCCTGGTCCGCATGGCGCCCGCTCGCCGCGAACCAGATCTGGCGGTTCTCCTCGTCCACGCGGATCACGTCGCGCACCACCCAGTCGCCCGTGGTGATCTGGTGTTTCACGCGTCCCGTCGCGCCGTCGTAGAGCCAGAGATGGCTCCAGCCGCTCCGCTCCGACATCCAGATGATCTCGCGGCCGTCGGCCAGGTCACGGCGGAAGTACTTCCCCGCGCCCGACGTCGGGCGGTAGTAGAAGAACGTCTTCGGCTCCTCGCTGATCACCGCGCGCGCCGCGCCGGTCTTTCCCTGCACGCCGATCACGCGATACACCTCGTGCCCGCGCTGGTTGTACTCGAACGTGAACTCGCGCCCGTCCGTCCGCCACTGGAACGGCGACAGCGCATAGGCGTTCGGGAAGAGCGTGTTGTCCACCAGCGTGTGCGTGGACGCGTCGAGGTCCACCAGCACCGGCTGGCGCACGTCGAGCACGTCGCCCGGCTTGGTGTAGGTGCGCGTGAAGTGCCGCGGCTGCAACTGCTCCTCGGGCGAGGATTCCACGTAGTGCACGAGACGTTCGTAGCCCGGCACCACGCGGTACACGGCGAGCCGCCGCGAATCCGGCGCCCACACCACCGACTGCACGGCATATGCATTCCCTTCCGAGCCGTCCTGCGTGGTGTATACCGGCGTCGTGCTCCCCACCGCGCGAATCACCAGGTTGTAGTTCCGCACGACGGCTTCGAGCTTGCCGTCGGGCGACACGCGTGACGTGACCGCCTGCCCGCCGCCGCCGAAGCCGCCGCCACCCGGACCGCGAAAACCGCCGCCCGGCCCGCCTGCTGCTGCCGCCGCACACCGGTACTCCGCCAGCGTGCAGCGGAAGCCGCGGCCGCCGGAGAGCTGCACCTGCACGGCGCGGTCGTTGTCCACCAACGTGAAGATCTCGAACGGCAGCGTGAGCGCGCTCATCGAATCTCCGGTGACCGATGACAGCGCCGCGGCGAGCCGCGCGTGATCGAACGCCGGCGCCTCGCTCGCGGTGGCCGCGTTCATCACGAAGAACCGATGGCCGCCGCGTTCCGACCGCCGGAAGCTGAACCGGCTGCTGTCGATCCATCGCACGTTGTCGGCGACGTTCACCACGAGCCCCGCATACCGCGCGTCGAGCGAAAGCGCGCGGCGGTAGTCCGAGGCCGTGCCCTGGGCGCCGGCCGGGTCCAGGGCGACCGCAACGCAGAACAGCACGGCCATGACGAGAAAACGACGCGGAAGACTGCGGCGGGCTGCGGACATCGGCGACTCCAGGCGGGGCGGGATCGTCCGCCCGGAACGGGCGGCCGGCATTGAATGGTACGCATGGCACGGGCCCGCGGTTGACCAGCCCCCGCCCCCGGCCATCCCCGAAGAGAGCGCCCCGACCGCCGGGAAGCGCCTAGTCGCCCCGCAGGGATTCGATCGGATCCACCCGGCTCGCGCGGCGCGCGGGCAGGTAGCTCGCCAGCATCCCCACCCCCACCAGCATCCCCGCCATGGCCACGAACACGAGCGGATCCACCGCGGTCACGCCGTAGAGCAGCGTGCCGAGCGCGCGCGTCGACGCCAGCGCCGCCGCGATCCCGATCACGACGCCCACGAGCACCACCTTCGCCCCCTGCGCCGCCACCATCCGCTGCACCGCGCCCGCCGTGGCCCCGAGCGCCATGCGCACGCCGATCTCGCGCGTCCGCCCGGCCACCACGTACGAAAGCACTCCGTAGAGCCCCACCGCGCTGAGGATCAGCGCGAGCACGGAGATGACGCCGAGTGTCAGCATCGTGAACGACAGCATCACCATCGCACGCTCCGCGAGAAACTCCATGGTGAACTCGCGGTACACCGGCGCCTCGGGGGCCACCTGGCGCACCAGCTCGCGCACCTCGCGCGTGAGCATGGCCGCGCGCGACGACTTGATGACGTACGCGGGCGATCCCATTCCCCACGCGGTGGCGGTGGGACCGGTGAGCGGGAAGTACACGATGGCCTCGCCCTCTTCCCGCCAGTCGTCCTGCTTCACGTCTTCCACGACGCCGACCACCGTGAACGCAACGTCCTGCCCGTTGCGGCGGAGCCGGTTCCCGACGGGATCCTGATCGGGCCACAGGCGCTCGGCCGCCGACCGGCTGATGATGATGCTCGTGTTCGGCGTGACGGCTTCGTCGTTGGTGAAGGGCCGGCCGCGCAGCAGGGTGATGCCCATGGCCGTGAAGTAGTCGCCGCCCGTCCAGTTCTGGTCGAGGAGCGTCCCTCCGTCCTCCGGATTCATCGCGTCGGTCAGGAAGCGCCCGCTCCCGGTGCCTTCGTCGAGCGGGATGTTGTTGACGATGCCCACGGCCGTCACGCCGGGAAGCGCGCGGAACCGGTCCATCATGTCGAGGTGGAGGCGCCCCCAGCTCGGCCCGTCCACCAGGTGCTCCTGCACGGGAGCGAACTGGAAGGTGTAGAGATCCGCCGTGTCGTAGCCGGGGTCCACGTTGCGCAACTGCTGGAAGCTGCGCACGAGGAGCGCGGAGCCGATGAGCAGCACGAGCGCGAGCGCGGTCTGGCCCACCACGAGCGCGTCGCGTCCCCAGTGCCGCCGCCCGGTTCCCGTGCGCCCTCCTTCGCGGATCCGGCCGAGATCCGGCGCACTGGCGCGCAGCGCGGGCAGAACACTGCACGCCAGCGTGGCGAGGATGACGAGACCGAAGGCCGCCGCGAGCGTGGGCATGTCGAGCTGCACGGTGGCGAGGCGCGGAATCCCCTCGGGCGCGGCACGCAGGAACACGGGGAGCGTCGCGGCGCTCAGCACCACGGCGATCACACCCGCGACGAGCGCGACGAGGAATCCCTCGGTCAGTTGCAGCCGCACGAGTTCGGCACGCGTGGCGCCGAGGGCGCGCCGCACCGCGAGGTCGCGATGCCGGCTCTCGACGCGCACGAGGAACAGATTGGTCACGTTCGCGCAGGCGATGAGCAGCACGAGCGTGGTCGCGCCGAGCAGCACCCAGAGCGACATGGCAACGGTCGGGCCCACGAGGCGGTCGATCATGGGATCGACCAGTGCGCGGTGCTGCTCGATGAAGCGCGCGTACGTGGGCGGCCCGCCGAAGCGCTCGGGCAGCCCCTTGGAAAGCTGCGTCAGCTCGGTGGCGAGCTGTTCACGCGTCACGCCGGGCTTCATCCGCGCCACGACGGACATGCCGAGATTGCCCGGCTGCACGTTCTCGAGCCGGATCTCGCCGGCCACCCACAGCAGCGCCGCCTCGGTGGGGAAGTGGAAGTCTGCGGGCATCACGCCGATGACCTGGCGCATCTGCCCGGATACGAAGTACGTCTTTCCCACCACCGACGAATCGCGGCCGAACCATTCCCGCCAGAGCTGATCGCTGATCAGCACGACGCCGTCGCCGTCCTCCGGCACGGGCAGCCGTCCGAGCTGCGGACGCGCGCCGAGTGTGGCGTACATCTCGTTGGACGGAAACGACATCGCAATGCGTTCCACGCGGTCGTCGGTGCGCAGCGTGGAGGTGCCGCCGCCGAAGACGAAGATGCCGTCGAGCAGCGTGGAGTGTTCCTTGTAGTGGAGAAAGAACTCCAGCCCCGGGCCGAACCGCTCGGGCAGGTCGGATCCCGGCGCCGTGCCGGCCACCACCACCAGGCGATCCGGGTCCGCGAAGGGAAGCGGGCGGAGCAGGACAGCGCTGACGACGTTGAACATGCCGACGGCGGCACCGATCGCGAGCGCCAGCGTGCCGACCGAGGTCGCGAAGAAGGCCGGGGTCCGCCGCAGCGTCCTCCAGGCGTAGGACAGGTCGGCGATCCACGAGGTTCGCATGGGGGGCTCTGCAAGCGGGTGGGAGGCGTCGGCGATCGGCGGGTATGATTGGACAGCCATCCGCCGCGAACCGTTTGTTTCCTCCGGTACGACGCGAGGTGCCTCCCGGTTTCACCCCTTCCGAGTCCCTCTACGGCACCACCGCGGTGGCCTCGATTTCCACCACGGCGCCCGGCTCCATCAGCGCCGACACCTCCACGGCCGTCATGGCCGGAAAGTGCCGCCCGATCACGTCCCGGTACGCAGCGCCGAGCGCGGCCGACGCATGCAGATAGGCAGCACGATCCGTGACATACCACGTGAGCCGCACGAGATGTTCCGGACGCGCGTCGTCCTCGGCGAGCACGGCCACGATGTTCCGGAGCGCCTGTCGCGCCTGGCTCACGAGATCGTCGCCGGCCAGCCGCTGCTGTTCGTCCCAGCCGATCTGGCCGGCCACGAAGATCGTGCGCCCCGTCGCGGACACGCCGTTCGCGTATCCACGCGGACGCGGCCAGCCGGCCGGCTGCAGCAGTCGATGACTCACCGCTCCTCCTTGAGACGGAAACGCTGGAGCTTGCCGGTGTCCGTCTTCGGCAGCGACGACACGAACTCCACGATCCGCGGATACTTGTACGGCGCGATCGTGGCCTTCACGTGATCCTGGATCGCCTGCGCGAGCTCGCCGGCCGCCGTCACGCCGGCGCGCAGCACCACGAACGCCTTCACGGCCTGCCCGCGATCCTCGTCGGGCACGCCGATCACGGCGCACTCGGCCACGTCCGGATGCGTAAGCACCGCCGCTTCCACCTCCGGCGCGCCGATGTTGTGACCGGAGGAAATGATGAGGTCGTCGGTGCGGGCCTTGAAGTACACGTAGCCGTCGTCGTCCATCACGGCCGCGTCGCCGGTGAGATTCCACCCGCCCCGCACGTAGTCGCGCTGCCGCGCGTCGTCGAGATAGCGGCAGCCGGTGGGACCGCGCACCGCCAGCCGTCCCACGGTGCCGTTGGGCACGGGCGTGAGCGTGTCGTCGAGAATCGCGATCTCGTAACCGGGCACCGCACGCCCGATCGCGCCGGGGCGCACGTCCCCGCCCGCCGCGGCAATGAAGATGTGGATGAGCTCGGTGGCGCCGATCCCGTCGAGCAGCTCGATGCCGGTGACGGTGCGCCAGAGCGTGCGTGTCGCGTCCGGGAGCGCTTCGCCGGCGGACACGCACGCGCGGAGCGACGACGTATCGAACCGCACGGGCTCGCGCTGCATGGCGAGCGCCATCTGCCGGTAGAACGTGGGCGCGGTGAAGCTCACCGTGGCGCGCGTTGCGGCGATGGCCTCGAGCAGCGACTCGGGCGTTGCCTTCTCGAGCAGCACCGCGGCGCCGCGCGCCGCCAGCGGGAAGCAGAGCAGACCACCCAGGCCGAACGTGAAGGCGAGCGGCGGTGTGCCGATGCAGCGATCCTGCGGCGTGGTGCCCAGCACCTGACGCGAGAACGCATCGCACATCGCCATCACGTCGCGATGGAAGTGCATGCACCCCTTGGGCACGCCCGTGGTGCCCGAGGTGAAGGCGATGAGGCACACGTCGTCGCGGCTCGTGGCCACCACGGGAAACGGCGCGGTATGCCGCGCGCACAGGGCTTCGAGTCCGTCGGAATCGTCCGTTCCCCATACGCGAAGCGCGCGCAGCGGCCCGGGCTCGTGCATCGCGGCGTGCAGTTCGTCCACCAGCCGCGCATCGCACAGCGCCGCCGCGCACTGCGCCCGCTCGATGATCACGCGGAGCTCCTTCGCGCGGAGGAGCGGCATGGACGTCACGGCCACGCAGCCGGCCTGGAGCGTGGCGAGCCACGCCGCGGCGAGCCAGCGGCCGTTGAACCCGCGCAGCAGCACGCGATTGCCGGGCACGAGCCCGAGATCGTCGCGCAGCACGTGCGCGATCGCATCCACCTGCGCGGCGAGCTCGTCGTACGTGGTCTCGGCCCATCCGCCGGCGCCGTCGGGCGTGACGAGCGCCACGCGCTCGCCGAATCCGTCGCGGATCGCCTCGCGCAGCAACCGCTCGGCGGCATTGAGCGTGGCCGGATAATCGTACGGCACGTCCAGACGCAGCACCGGCCATTCCTCGTGCGGCGGCAGTTGCCGCCGCGGCCAGTCGTCGACGTGCGCGCTCGGCAGGAGCGATGATGCAGCCATGATCCCTGTCCTCACGACGTGGTGATGGAACGGAGCGCCTCGCGCCCCACCAGCAGGCGTTGCACTTCACTCGCGCCTTCGTAGATGCGGAGCGCGCGGATCTCGCGGTACAGCGATTCCACGACCTCGCCCACGCGTACCCCGCGTCCGCCGTGGAGCTGCACGGCCCGGTCGATGATGCGCTGCGCGAGTTCGGTGGCGGCGAGCTTGGCCATGGCCGACACGGCGGTGGTGCGCCCCGGCTGCGTGTCGCGCTGCCACGCCGCGCGGTAGGTGAGGAGCGCCGCGCTGTCGAGCTCGGTGACCATGTCGCCGATCATGGCCTGGGCGAGCGGCTGCGCGCCGAGCGTGGCGCCGAACATCGCGCGCGCATTCGCGTGATGCAGTGTTTCACGGAGCGCGCGGCGCGCGAACCCCACCGACGCGGCCCCCACCGACATGCGGAAGATGTCGAGCGTGCGCATGGCGAGCTTGAAGCCTTCGCCTTCCGCGCCGAGCAGATGCGACGCCGGCACCGTACAGCCGTCGAACCGCAGCGTGGCGAGCGGGTGCGGGGCGATCACGTCGAGCCGCTCGGTCACGGCGAGCCCCGGCGTATCGGCGGGCATCAGAAACGCGCTCACACCCTTCGCGCCGCTGCTCGACGCGTCGGAGCGCGCGAACACACAGTAGAAATCGGCCAGCCCGCCGTTCGAGATCCACGTCTTCACGCCGTCGATCCGCCAGCCGTCCTCCACGCGGGTGGCGTGCGTGCCGAGCGCCGCGGCGTCGGAACCGGCCTCGGGCTCGGTGAGCGCGAACGCGGCGATCGCCGACCCGTCGGCCACGCGCGGCAGCCACGCCCGCCGGAGCTCCTCGGAGCCGCCGAGCGTGAGCGGTCCGGATCCGATGCCCTGCATCGCGAGCGCGAAATCGGCGAGGCCGTCGTGCAGGGCCAGATGCTCACGCAGCAGGCAGATGCTCCGGGAATCGATCTGATCGTACGCCCCACCCCACGCCTTCGGCACGCAGTAGCGCAGGAATCCGTCGGCGCCGAGCCGGCGTACCCAGGTGCGGCAGGCGGCGTCGGTGTCGGCATGATCCACGTGCTGTGCCGCGGCCCACTCGCTCACGCGCGCGGCCAGCGCGCGATGCGCGTCGTCGAAGAACGGCCAGGCGAGGTGTGGTTCCACGGATGCCGTCATGGTTCAGTTGCCCTCGAAGACGGGGCGCGCCTTCGCGGCGAAGGCGTCGAATGCGCGCCGGAAATCCTGGGTGCCCATGCACAGCGCCTGGGCCTGCGCTTCCATCTCGATCGCCTGCTCCACGGACACGTTCCATTCCTGCTGGAGCATGGTCTTGGTCATCGCGTGCGCGAACGTGGGACCGGCGGCCAGATCGGCCGCGCGTCGTCCCGCCTCGTCGAGCAGCGCCTCGGGTTCCACGATCGCGTTGTGGAATCCCCAGCGCTCGCCTTCGGCGGCGTCCATCACGCGTCCCGTATACAGCAGCTCCGCGGCCCGCCCCTGCCCGATGATGCGCGGCAGCAGCGCGCAGGCGCCCATGTCGCAGCCGGCGAGCCCCACGCGCGTGAACAGGAACGCGGTCTTCGCGCGCGGTGTCGCGATCCGGATATCCGATGCCATGGCGAGGATCGCGCCGGCGCCCGCAGCCACGCCGTCCACGGCGGCGATGATCGGCTGCGGACAGGCGCGCATGGCCTTCACGAGATCGCCGGTCATGCGCGTGAACGCGAGCAGCTCCGGCACGGCCATCCGCGTGAGCGGCTCGATGATCTCGAACACGTCGCCGCCGGAGCAGAAGTTCTCGCCGGCGCCGGTGAGCACGACCACGCGGATGTCCGAGGCGTACGGCAGCTCGCGGAAAAGGTCGCGCAGCTCCGCATAGGACTCGAACGTGAGCGGGTTCTTGCGCGAGGGACGGTTCAGCGTGATGGTGGCCACCCGGCCGTCGTCGCTCGCCGAAAAGCCGAAGTGCGTGAACGTGCGCTGGGCGAGGGGACGGCGCATCGCCGTCATCGGATTCGGGGCGATCATGGGCGTTCCGCGAGGGCAACGGGAGGCACGCGCTGCTTGACCGTGCCGAGCAGCGTATGCAGGAGACAGCGCTCCGCGGACGTGAGGCCGCCGAGCCGCTGGGCGATGAGACGTTCGTGCGCGCGCGCCATCGCGGTGAAGTGGCGACGGCCGGCAGCGGTGAGCCGCACCAGCACCGCCCGCCGATCGCGCGACGAGGATCGGCGGAGCACGTAGCCGTCGCGCTCGAGCGCGGCCACGAGCCACGTGATGTTGCCGCCGGTGGTGAGCGTGCGGGCGGAGAGCTCGCCCATGCGAAGGCCACCGGGCACGCGGTGGAGCTGGGCGAGCAGGTCGAACCTGGGCAGCGACGACTTGAACTCGCGCTTGAGCACGCCGTCCACGTCCCGCTCGATGAGTTTCGTGCAGGTGAAGAGACGCAGCCAGAGCCGGAGCGTCTCGTGGTCGTCACCATCGAGCCGCGTTTCGGGATCGAGTGCGCGGGCCGCGCCGGTCGTGCTCATGTCGCGGCGTCTCCCGGATCCTCTGGATCCCCCACGAGCGCCAGGGCTTCGCCCGTGCGCGCGGCAGCGCCCGGAAGACAGAACGCCGTGATCGCCTGGGCTACTTCGTGTACCGTCACGAGCCGCGACTGACCGGCGTCGGCGAGGATCGCGGCCAGCGCTTCCTCCGCCGACCGGCCGGTTTTCGTGACGATGCGCTGCACGGCCTCGTGCACGAGATCCGTATCGGTGTAGCCGGGACAGACGGCGTTCACCGTGACCCCCTTCGCCGCATACTCGGCGGCGAGCGCACGGGTGAACCCCACGAGCGCGTGCTTGACCGCCACGTAGTGTGTCACGTACGGCGCGCCGTACAGCCCCGCAGTGCTGGCCACGTTCACGATGCGTCCGCTGCCGTGCGCGAGCATCCCCGGCAGCACCGCCTGCGCCGTCACCACGGCGCCGAGCACGTGCACGGCGAACATCTGCTCGAAGAGCGCCGGTGTGGTTCTGAGGAACGGCGTGGCCTGCACGGATCCGGCGTTGTTCACGAGGATCGTGACCGGGCCGAGTGCCTCGGCGGCGCTTGCGCACCCGCGGCGTACCGCCTCGTGGTCGGTGACATCGGCGATCACCACGTGCGCGCGGGTGGGCAGCGTGCGCGCCACCGCCTCGCCGCCTGCACGGTCCCGCACCATCAGCGTGACATCGGCGCCGGCGGCAGCCAGCGCGCGCGCGGTCTCGGCGCCGATGCCGCGGTTCCCGCCCGTCACGAGCGCATGCTGTCCCGCGAGCGCACGCATGGGCTCCTGATCACCGCTCATGTGAGCTCTCCCCGCGGAGGCGCCGTTTCCGCGGCCGCGCGTTCCGCCCGTTCACGCGCCATCAGCCGCTCGAGCTGCGCCTTGCCCGCGCGGTACTGCGGCGGCCAGAGATCGTCCGCGGCGGAATAGCCGAAACGCGCCGCTTCGGTGAGCGTCCAGGCGGGATTCACGAGATGCGGGCGCCCGATGGCCACGAGATCCGCGCGTCCGGACGCGATGATGCCGGTGGCCTGATCCGCATCGGTGATCGCGCCCACCGCGATCGTCGCGATGCCCGCCTCCTGCCGCACGCGATCCGCGAACGGCGTCTGCCACATGCGGCCGAACACCGGACGCTCGCCTTTCACCACCTGGCCGGCCGACACGTCGATCATGTCCGCCCCGGCTTCCCGGAACATCCGCGCGATCGCCACCGCGTCGTCGGCCGTATTGCCGCCGGGCGCCCAGTCGTGCGCCGAGATGCGCACCGACATCGGCCGCTCGGCGGGCCACACCGCGCGCATCGCGTGGAACACTTCGAGCGGGAAACGCGCGCGCGCCTCGAGACTGCCGCCGTATGCGTCGTCGCGGCGATTGGTGAGCGGAGAGAGAAATGCCGAGAGGAGATAGCCGTGCGCGCAGTGGAGCTCGAGCCAGTCGAACCTGGCAGCGGCGCTGCGTTCGGCCGCCTGCACGAATTCCGCACACACCCGTTCCATGTCGCCGCGGGTCATCGTGCGCGCCATCTGCGAAACGCCGTCGAGATACTGCGTTTCCGACGGCGCGATGAGCGGCCATGCGCCGTCGGGAAGCGGTTCGTCCACGCCTTCCCACATCTTCTTCGTGGCGCCCTTCGCCCCCGCATGGCCAAGCTGCACGCCGATGCGGGCCGGCGTGTAGTCGTGCACGTAGCGCACGATGCGCGCCCAGGCCTCCTGCTGCGCGTCGTTCCACAGTCCGGGACACCACGGCGTGATGCGCGCGTCCGGCGCGACGCACGTCATCTCGGTCATCACGAGCCCCGCGCCGCCGCTCGCCCGCGCGCCCAGGTGCACGAAATGCCAGTCGCTGGGCATGCCGTCGGTCTGCGCCGTGTACTGCGCCATCGGCGAGACCACCACGCGGTTGGGGAGCGTGACCCCACGCACCGTGTACGGCGTGAGCAGCGCGGGCGGGGCAGGCGCCTGCGGCCGGACGGACACGCCGGCCTGCTGCGCGAACCACCGTTCGAAGGCCGCCACGTACGCCGGATCGCGCACGCGCAGGTTCTCGTGCGAAATGCGCTGCGACCGCGTGAGCAGCGAATAGGCGAACTGCTCCGGCGCGAGCGTCGCGTACCGGTCCACGTGCTCGAACCATTCGGTGGAGTTCCGCGCCGCGTTCTGCAGCTTGAGCACTTCCACGCTCCGCTCCGCCTGGTACCGGGACAGCGCGTCCACCAGCGCATCTTCCGATGTCGCCGTGCCCCCTCCCGCATCCGCGGCATGCAACGCCGCATCGAGCGCGATCGCGTCTTCCAGGGCGAGCTTGGTTCCGGATCCGATCGAAAAATGCGCCGTGTGCGCCGCGTCGCCGAGCAGCACCACGGGCACGCGGCGTTCTCCGTCGGTCACCCAGTGCACCCACGTCGCGCACGTCACGCGCGGAAACCGGATCCACTGCGCCGATCCGCGCAGATGTGCCGCGTTGCTGAGGAGCGGCGCGCCGTCGAGCTGCTCCGCGAAGAGCCGCTCGCAGAACGCGATGGATTCCGCGGCGTCCATGTCGGCCAGGCCCGAGCGCTCCCACACGGGCTGCGGCGTTTCCACGATGAACGTGCTCGTACTGTCGTCGAACTGATAGGCGTGCGCCTGGAACCAGCCGAACTCCGTTTCCGCGAACGCGAACGTGAACGCATCGAACCGGCGCGGCGTGCCGAGCCACGTGTACCGGCAGTGCCGGACGTCGAGATCCGGTTGCCAGGTATCCGCGTATCGCTCGCGGATCCGGCTGTTGATGCCGTCGGCGGCGATGACCAGGTCGAGCCGGCCCTCGGCAATGCGCGCGTCGAGATCCGGCGGCGTCTCGCATTCGAACCGGAGGGTCACGCCCAGCTCGCGGCATCGCGTCTGGAGAATCGCCAGCAGCGTCCGGCGGCCGATGCCGCTGAACCCGTGTCCGCCGGAGCGCACGGTCCGCCCGCCGAAGTGAACCGCGATGTCGTCCCAGTGATGCAGCGCGGCGGCGATGCGTTCGCCGCTCGGCGCGTCGGCGGCGTGCAGATTGGCCACCGTCTGGTCGGAGAGCACTACGCCCCAGCCGAACGTGTCGTCGGGGCGGTTCCGCTCCGTCACCGTGACATCGGCGTCCGGATGGCGGCGCTTGAGCAGCAGCGCCGCGTAGAGACCGCCGGGACCGCCGCCGACCACGAGGATGCGCACGAAAGACTCCGGGAGAGGCAAGGAGGGAATACTTCAAATATAAAGGAAATCCGCGCGGGCGCGAACCGGCCGCCGGGCGCTCATCGCCCCGGCCGCTTGGCCACCCGTGCCCGTACCGCGGGCTTCGAAAGATCCCGGAGCGCGTCCTTCCCCACCCACCGCGCCGCCCGGTCGTCCATGGCCGCCAGCCGCTCCGCCACCGCCATCGCCCGCGCGTGCAAGGCCGCGTTCCGCCGGCCGATCGCACGCAGCGCCCAGCTCACTCCCTTCTTCACGAAGTTCCGCTCGTCAACGGCCGCGCGCTCCACCAGCCCGAGCGCCTTCACGAACGGCGCGTCCGGCGCGCCCTTGTCGTGCAGCGCCAGCGACGCCAGCAGCGCGAAGGCCGCGCGCCGGACGAACTCGCCCCGCTTCGTGCTCCACTGCTCCACCTTGCGCCACGCATGCGGCGTGCGGTCGAAGAGATGCATGCACACCGCGTCGCAGATGGCCCAGTTGTCGAAATCGCGGGCCCGTCGGTCCATCTCCGCCGCGGTCACGCGGTCCGGCTCGTCCACGAACGCGGTGAGCATGCGCGCTTCGTACCAGCCGGTGTCCCAGAGCGCCATCGCGAGCTCGTGATCGCGGCCGAGCCGCTTCGCCAACTGCTGCAGGGCGGACACCGACACGCCGAAGACCTTCGGCGCCACGATGCCGTAGCGTGCCATCCCTTCCCGGTTGCGCGCGCTGCCGCGGCGTTCCAGCCAGGCAAGCACGCCGGCAACGCGCTCCTGCATGTCCCGGGGCGTGGCCGCGGATCTCCTCGTGGTCATCATGAACGGATCAGGTGTATGACGGCCCGGCGGGTCTGACGCATGCGCCGGTGCTCCCCGCGTATTATCCGAGGTCGTGCGTAGAGTGCAAGGGGCGTATCGCCTGACACGAGGACTCATGAATCCCGACATCATCCGGCTCCGGCTCCGGTATCAGCGCATCACCACCCCCGTGCGCGGGACGCCCCGCGACATCGTGCAGCACCTCGGCGCCGTGCAGGCGCAGGATTATGCCGGCGCCAAATGGAGCATCGGACTCCGCCTGCGGAAGACCACCGATGCCGACATCGACCGCGCCTTCGACACCGGCGACCTGCTCCGCACGCACCTCCTGCGCCCCACCTGGCACTTCGTCACGCCGGCCGACGTCCGGTGGATGCTCGCTCTCACGGCGCCGCGCGTGCACGCGGCCAACGCCGGCCGGTACCGCGCCCTCGAGCTCGACGCAGCCACGTTCGAACGCGGCAACGCCGTGCTGGCCGAGGCGCTGCACGGCGGGCGCCACCGCACGCGCGACGAGCTGCGTGCGCTGCTGAACGACGCCGGCATTCCCATGGACGCCGAACAGCGCCTGGCCTATCTCCTCATGCAGGCCGAGCTGAACGGCCTCATCTGCAGCGGGCCCAGGAAGGGCCGTCAGTTCACCTACGCGCTGCTCGAGGAGCGCGTGCCGCCGGCGCCCGCGCTGACGCGTGACGAAGCCCTGGCCGAACTCACGCGACGGTTCTTCACGAGCCGCGGACCCGCCACCGAACACGATTTCGCCAAATGGTCGGGGCTCACTGTCACCGATGCCCGGCACGGCCTCGACATGGTCGCCGGTGAACTGCGCCGCGACACCGTGGACGACCGCTCGTACTGGCGATCCCGATCCACGCCGAGAGCCCGGGAGACTTCACCCACCGTGCATCTGCTCTCGATCTACGACGAATACATCTCCGGCTATCGCGACCACCAGGGCGCCGACGGCGGATACGGCAGCCGGCTGGTCGGCCTCGGCAATGCGCTCCAGTACATCATGGTGCTCGACGGCCGGATCGTGGGCACGTGGAAGCGCACGCTCACCCGCACGACGGTGCGCATCGAAACCGCGCCCTTCCGCCGGCTGACCGCGGCCGAGCGCGACGCCGTGGCCCTGGCCGCCGAGCAGTACGGCGCGTTTCTCGGCCTCGAAGTCGCCCTCGATCCCTGAAGCCGTGCGCACGCCGCTGCCGGATCAGCGCGCCTCGGGCTTCGAAGCGGGCGCGCGCACCACGAGCGTGTCCACCGGCGACGATTCCAGAATGCGCCTGGCCACGCTGCCGATCAGCACGTCGAACACCACGCTGTGCCCGTGTGTCCCGATCGTGATCAGGTCCGCGTCGTGCTGCCGTGCGTACATGCGGACCAGCCGCGCGGGATCGCCGTGTTCGGCCACCAGCTTCGGCGAGCCGTGATTCGCCGGCAGGGTACACCGGTCGAGGAAGGCCCGCCCCTCGGTCAGGGCCTGCGCGCGCAGCTCCTCCATCGCGCTGGTCCGGCTCGTCTGGCGAAGACCCAGGTGCGGCACGTCGAACCCGTGCACCACCGAGGCCTGCACATCCGGGAACAGCCGCAGCGCCGTTTCCAGCGCATGCCGCGACGAATCGGACCAGTCGCTGGCCATCACCATGTTCCGGTAGTCGCCGCGCGCCCGGTTGCGCACGATCAGCACCGGCAGCGAGGAGTGCCGCACCAGCCAGTCCACCGTGGACCCCAGCACCATGCGTCCGAGAGCTTCGTAGCGCGCCACGCCGGTGACGATCAAGGCGCATCCCTCCTCCTCCGCGACCCGGAGGACATTGCGGCCCACATGGCCGGTCTCCACCCGGAGCGCGCACTGCACGCCTTCCATGCCCGTATCCAGGCACAGATCGCGTGCCGCGAGCTTCGTTTCATCCTCCTGCCGGTACCAGTCCGGTATCGGACCGGCGGTCTTCTCCGGAGCGATGGCGTCGGACTCCACCGTGGTCATCGCCACCAGCCGGGCGTTCCAGCGCGCGGCCAGCAGCGTCGCCCGATCGAGCGCCCGATCGCAGCGGCCGCTCAGATCCGTGGCCAGCAGGATGCCGTGCGAGGCATCCGGTTTCCGGAAAGATTCGTTCATGGCAGGGATTCTCCGAGAGCGACGGGGTATGCCGGAGTATGCGCTGGATCACAAATCACGGCAACCGCATCGCATGTTTTTACACGCGTCTCGTGACATATCGCACATTTCCCTGCGAAGACACGGATGACGCGACGGGCACACTCGGGCAGGAGCGAGGTAAGATTGAGTCTGACCGTCCCCGCTCACTTCCCCGCACGCATGACCGCATCTCCTGTCCTGGACGTGCTCGTCGTCGATGACGAGCCGGCCCTCCGCGAAGTGCTGTCCCAACGACTGTCGGGATGGGGCTTCGCGGTATCCACCGCCGGCGACGTGGCCGAAGCCGAAGCGATTCTCGCGAATGCGCGGCCCGATCTCGTGCTCAGCGACGTCGTGCTTCCGGGTCTCTCCGGACTGGACCTGCTGCGCCGCTTCAAGCAGCACGACCCCGATCTGCCCGTGGTGCTCATCACCGCGCACGCGAACGTGGACGCCGCGGTGGAAGCGATGAAGGCGGGCGCCACGGATTTTCTCACCAAGCCGATCGATCCGGCCACGCTGCGCGCGCTCCTCGACACGGTGGACGCCGACCGCCGGCAGCGGGCCGCGGCGCGGGCGCTCGACTCCACGCTCGACGGCGTGACGGGCGGCCTCATCGGCGCGAGCCCGGCCATCCGGGAAGCGCGCCGTCAGCTCACGCAGCTCGCGTCCAGCGACGCGTCCGCGCTGATCACCGGCGAAAGCGGCACGGGCAAGGAAGTGGCCGCCCGCACGGTCCACCAGCTCAGCAGGCGACACGAACATCCGTTCATCGCCGTCAACGCCGCCGCGATCCCCGAAGGGCTCATGGAATCGGAGATCTTCGGGCACGAGCGCGGCGCGTTCACCGGTGCTTCCACCTCGCGCCCCGGCTGCTTCGAGCTCGCCGATCGCGGCACGCTCCTGCTCGACGAGATCGCCGAGATGCCGCTCGCGCTCCAGCCCAAGCTGCTGCGCGTGCTCGAAGACGGACGGGCGCGGCGCCTCGGCTCGTCGCACGAAGCCGAGTTCGACGTCCGCGTCCTCGCGGCCACCAACCGCGATCCGATGCTCGCCGTGCAGGAGGCGCGGCTGCGCGAGGATCTCATGTACCGGCTGAACGTCTTCGCCATCACGCTGCCGCCGCTCCGCGACCGGGTGGAGGACGTGCCCCTCCTCGTGCGGCACTTCATCCACCTCTTCAACGCCAAGCACGGCGGCACGGTGGAAGCGGTGCGCGACGGCGCGATGGACCGGCTGCGCACATGGCACTGGCCCGGCAACGTGCGCGAGCTCCGCAACGTGATCGAACGCGCGGTCGTGATCGCCCGCCACGGCTGGATCGAGTTCGCGCATCTGCCGCCGCACATCAAGACCGCCGCGGCCGCGAATGCGCGTCCGCTCGAGCTGCCGGCGCGCACGACGCTCGCCGAAGCCGAACGGCTCCTCATCCTCACCGTGCTCGACCGCACGGGCAACAACAAGGCGGAGACGGCGCGCCAGCTCGGGCTCGACGTGAAGACGATCCGCAACAAGCTCCGCGCCTGGGGACACGACGCATGACGGTCGCGCGGCGTCTCTGGATCGCGCTGGGGCTCAACCTCGCGCTGCTGTCCGTCGTGGTGGCGTATCACGTGCGCACCATCCAGCGCGCGGTGACCACGGCGCACGAGCTGTCGGAGGTGTCGGCCCGGCTCGTGCTCGCGCAGGCGCGGCAGAGCGAACGCGTGTCGATGATCGACGAGACGGCGGCCAAGTTCGCGGTCACGCGCGACCGTGGATACCTCGTGAAGTTCGCGCAGCTGCGCGACGAGTTCACCGCCGAGCTGGCGGACGCGGCCGCGCTGCCGCTGAATGCGGAGGAACGCGGCGCCCTCACCGCGCTCCATGCGGCGTGGGACGACGTCCAGCCCGCCGCGGACACCTTCGTGGCGTCGGACGGCCCGGCGGCCGTGCAGCTCGGGCCCGTGCTCGACGAGCTGCGTCGGTATCTCGACCCGCTCCGTGAACAGACCGATGCCGTGGGCGCCGTGTCCCAGGCCACGATGGGGCTGCGGCTCGCCGGCGCGGCCGACGAAAGCGCCCGGGCCACACGCATCTCGTGGCTCGCGGCGCTCACCGCGCTCCTGCTCGCGATCGTGACCGCCCTCGTGCTCCGCCGCTCCATCACCGCGCCGCTCCACGAGCTCACCACGGGCACACACGCCGTGGCGCGCGGACAGTTCGGCCATCGCCTGCAGACGCGGCGAGGTGGCGAGTTCGCGCAGGTCGCCTCCGCCTTCAACGCGATGACCGAACGGCTCGGCGAGCTCGACCGCATGAAGCAGGAGTTCGTGACCACCGTGTCACACGATCTCAAGTCGCCGCTCGCCTCGCTGCGGGAAACCACATCGCTCCTGCTCGACGAAGTGCCCGGGCCACTCAGCGAATCCCAGCGGCGCGTCCTGCTGCTCCAGCGGGAAAGCGCGGACCGGCTCGGCCGCATGATCGCCAAGCTGCTCGACCTCTCGCGCCTCGAAGCGCGCATTCCCATGGCCGTGCAGCGCGTCGATGTGCCGTCGTTCCTCGAACAGGCCGTCCTTCACGCCGATGTGGCCGGACGCGAACGCGATGTGCGCGTCCGGCTCGTCGCGTCCGTGGATGGCGACGTGCGGCTCGCGGCCGACGAGGACCGGCTGCGCCAACTGCTCGACAATCTGCTCGAGAACGCCATCAAGTTCTCCCCGCGGGGCGGCGAGGTCGAAGTCCATGCGCGTGCCGTGGAGCGGCGGTTCCTGCTCTCCGTGGCCGATCGCGGCCCGGGCATCGACCCCGAACACGCCGACCGCATCTTCGAACGGTTCTATCAGGCGCCGGCGGGACGCGCGGTGGCCGGACGCGGCGCCGGACTCGGGCTCACGATCTGCCGGGAAGTCGTCCAGGCGCACCGCGGACGCATCACCGTCACGCCGCGCAGCGGCGGCGGCTCCATCTTCACCGCCGAGTTTCCCGGCGTGCAGCATCCGGCCGAATCGCGGCCGTCGGCTCCTCCGGTCGCCGCGGCACCTGCCGGGGCGGTCGCATGACATTCACCGGAGCGATTGCATGATGAAACCCGCTCTTTCGCGCACCGTCGCGCTCACGTCGTGTCTCGCGGCGCAGGCGCTGTTCGCCACGGCCTGTGCCCGCGGCGCCTTCGAGCATCAGCTCCGCGCCGGCCACTGGTACGACGCGGCGGCCACCTTCTATGCCGATTCCGCGTTGCATCGCAATCCGGACGCGCTCCGCCGGGTCGCGCACATTCACGCAACGCCCGACAGCGTCACCTGGGACCCCGAACGGGCGCTCGATCTCCTGACGAGTGCGCGCGCCTACACGCCGGAAGGGCGCGTCCCCGCGTCGGATGTCCGGCTCGAGGGCCTGCTGCGCCATGTGATGCAGGAGCGCGCTGCCCGGGAAACGCTGATGATCACGTTCCGCGATTCGCTCGAGCGCATCCGGGAGGAAGTCGGCAATCTGCGCGCGGTCCATGCGCGGCTGCTGGCCAACGTGAACGCGCACGACGAGGAACGCGCGCTCCTGCAGCGGCTCGTGGCCCGCCTCGAATCCGATCTGCGCGAACGCGAGACCCAGCTGTCCACGCTGCGTCTCGAGCTCGACCGGCTCAAGGCCATCGATCTCACACCTCCCGTACGCGCGCCGCCCTCCACTCCGGAGTGACGTCGCGCGGGAGGTTCGTACGGCGGGGCCATGCCCTGTGCATGACCCGCCGTACCGGTGTCGGTTCGCGTTAGCGCGCCTCAGGCGTGCCCGCCGCCGTCACCTTGACCTCGCCCCGGCAGGCGGTCTCGCCCGCCCGGATCGTCAGGCCCCACGAGCCCGCGGTGGCCCGGCTGGCGTCGACCTTGACCTTCACCACGCGCGCTTCGGTGTCCTTCGTGACACCGGTCGAGCGGAGGTTGCTCTGTTCCGCGAACTCGGCCGTCAGCGAATCGGCCACTTCCTCGGACAGCGTCACCCGCAGCTCCTGTTCGCCCTCGCGCACCTGGAGCTCTTCCGCAACCGTCGCCGTGCACTGATCGCGCACATCATTCGTATCGGCGTGCAGCGTGACAGCGGCGACCATACCGGCAGCCATGGAGAGTCCCACAACCTTCGAAGCGATTCCGTAACGCATCGTGCCCCCTGAATTCGATTGGATGAGAATATCGTGCCGGGACAAACCCGGACCACGTCCTGTCCTCGAAGTAAGGCAAGCTGCGTGCCGTCGCCGACAAGCTCCGTAAAACGTTGTGAAACAATGAGTTGCGCACAGCGCTCCGGACTTCGCTCGAAGGTCCGAATCAGGGAATCAGGGAAAAATTCCCGGCCATGTCGTGTGCGTCACACTGTCGGCTACTTCACGAAACGCATCACCGCGACCTGTGCATTGCGCGCCATTTTCTTCACCTCGCGCACGGCACCCTTCACGCTCCCCTCCGACACCACCAGCCAGGCAAAGCCGAGCACCGCGACGAGCATGATCGTCCGCTCGATCGAAAAGCGCGGCAGACGCAGGCGCCAGGGCGCCTGCCGGGTGGCCGACACACTGGGGGCCGGCGGCGGAGCGGGCACGTGGACGGGGATGTACACCGGCGGTCCCTGCCCACTCCACCCCGGGTGATACGGATGCGCGGCCCCCGACGACATCGGCGACAGGGGGGGCGTCGGCGAGGAGGGCGACGCGGACCGTGCCGCCGGTGGCAGCGGCTCGATTCCCCTCGGCGGCGTTTGCACGGCGACGGCCGCCGGCGGCGTGGTCACGGCAGCAGCGGCCGGCGGTGTCTTCTTCGCCGCTGCCTTCGCGGCAACAGCCGGCGGTGCCTTCGCAGCCGGTGCCTTGGGCGCTGCTGGCGCTTCTGCGACCGCCGCTTCGGTCAGCGCCCGGGCGAACGCTCCCGCTGAAGCCGGGCGTTTCGCCGGATCCCGCTCGAGCCCTTCCACGATCACGGCCTGCACGGCGTCGGACCACGACATCTCCGGCCGCACGACCGCCAGCGGACGCGGTTCGTTCATCAACCGAGCCATCATCCCGCGATCGGCCGTGTTGCTGTCGAACGGCGTATCGCCGGTGAGGCACCGATAGGCCACCAGCGCGAGCGCGTAGACATCGCTGCGGTGGTCGATGTCCTCACCGAGCAGCTGCTCCGGGCTCATGTATTCCGGCGTGCCCACCACGAACCCGGTGCGCGTCAGCGCCTTCTCGCCCGCTCCCACCGCCTTGGCGATTCCGAAATCCACGATCTTGCACTGGAGACCGTCCGAGGTGTCGTTGCGCACCAGGATATTGTCCGGCTTGAGATCCCGATGCACGATCTGCAGACGATGCGCCGCGTCGAGGCCGGCGGCGATCTGCCGCACGAGCGACACCGTCTGCGGCATCGGCAGCGGGCCGTCCTGCGCGAGCAGCTGCTTGAGCGTCCGGCCGGGCACGTATTCCATGGCCAGATACACGAGCCCGTCGTTCGTTTCACCGAAATCGAACACGCGCGCCACGGCTTCGTGTTCGATGCGGCTCGCGTTCGAGGCTTCGCGGTTGAACCGCGACACGGCCGCCGGATCACGCACCATGCTCGGGTGCAGGATCTTGATCGCCGCGTCGCGCGGCAGCCGCACGTGCCGGGCCAGGTACACCTTGCCCATGCCGCCCTCGCCGAGCAGTTCGGTCACGAGGTAGCGATCGGCTACGACGTTGCCGATGAGGGAAGCGCCGATTTCGGCGGCGCGCAGCGTGGTCCCGTCGGCCGGGCAGAAAGCGTTGCCATCGGAGTAGTTCGTACCGCAGGTAGGACAGACTTTCGACATGACGCAGTATCGGGTCTGGGCATCCGCACGCCGCCGGGCGGTGCGCCAGTTGGATGGTGGCGCGTTCGGCTCGTACAGGATACACGGTAGAGCCCGCCTTTGCTTGGCGGACCCGTCGGCCCCCTGCCGGCGGGGGATGTCCGGTTGTCCGGCCGGATTGCGCAGGGTCCGGCGGGGCCGGTGTCGAACACCGGCCTCCCATCCCGCCCCGATCCCCGGAGCCCCTGTATGCCCGATCCAGCCGCCGATTCCGGCGTTCCCTTCGGTCACGCCGTCACGCGACGCGCGTTCCTGTCCACCACCGTGCCCGTTGCCGCGGCGGCCGCGGCGGCCTTTGCCCCCCCGGTCGCCGGGGCACCGCCGGAACCGGACGGCCGGCTGGGGATCGCCATCGTGGGACTCGGGCAGTTCGCCCGATACGTGCTGCCGCGGCTCGCCGGCGCGCGTCGGGTCCGGGTCGCGGCGCTCGTGAGCGACAGCCCGGAGCTCGCGCGCCGTCTCGCCGCCGAACACGGCGTACCGGCCCATCGGATCTATCCGTACGACCGGTTCGACGCCCTCGCCGAGGCGGACGACGTGGGCGCCGTCTACCTGGCGCTCCCGGTCGGGCTGCACGCCCCGTTCGCGCTCCGCGCCTTCGCCATGGGCAAGCACGTGCTCACGGAAAAGACGATGGCAGCGTCGGTGGACGACGCGCGCGCCATGATCACCGCCGCCGACTCGGCGCGCCGCACGCTGATGGTCGCCTATCGGGCCCGCTTCGATCCGTACAACCGCGAAGCCATCCGCCTGGCGCGGGAGCAGGAGCTCGGCGAGGTCGTGAGCATCAGCGCGCACAAGGGCTTCGCCATCGGCGAGGCGTTCGGCAAGGGCGGATGGCGCGCGCAGCCGGCACTGGCAGGCGGCGGCGCCCTCATGGACATCGGCATCTACAGCGTGCAGGCAGCCCGCTGTCTGGCCGGCGAGGAACCGGTCGAAGCGGTCGCGTTCGCAGGCCCCGAAGCACACGGCCTCGAACACGACATGACGTGGATGTTCCGGTTCCCGAGCGGCGTGACCGCCACCTGCTCGGCGAGCTGGCGCTACGCGCTGCAGAACCGGTATCGCGTGGCCTGCACCGACGGCTGGTTCGAACTGGAGCCGGCCACGAGCAACGGCAACCTGCGGCTGCGCGTGGGGCGCGGCAACGCCGGCGCGCTGGTCGAGGAACGGATGCTCCCGCAGGTGGACCAGATTCCGCGCATGTTCGACCACTTCGCCGAGTGTGTCGCCGGCGGCATCACGCCGCTCACCTCGGGGCTCGAGGGGCTGCGCGATCTCGAGGCCATTCGCGCCATCCACGAGTCGGCGCGGACGGGCCGCGCGGTTTCGCTGCTGCGGTGACGCCGCGATCCCGCCTCTACGGTGACGCCGCCCGCTGGATTCCGGCTCCGTAGTCCGCGACGCCGGGAATGGTGATCGGCAGCCGGCCGCTGATCGGCGCCCGTCCCAGCAGCGCCCGGGCCGCGGCGCGCTGCGACACCGTGAACGGACTCCACGCGATCAGGTGCGCTTCGGTGCGCGGCAGCCCCTGCGCGAGATACGGGTTCAGGAACGACACCAGCACCACGCGCGTCCGCGCGTTCCGCAGCCCGTCGAGCAGCTCGGGCAGGCCGCGGGTGGGCGTCATCACGGCCGTGTTCGTGCTCGCGCCGATATAGCTCGACACGATCACCAGATCGGCGCCGCGCGCGATGTCGAGCGCGTTGGTCACCGACGCGGGGAGGAGCGCCGGTTCGGGGTTGATGCGATACCCGCCCGCGCCGCCGGCCGCGCCTCCTGCCGTGTTGTCGGCCACCACTTCCGGCGTCAGCGTGAGCGACAGGAGCTGCGGATACGCGCCGCGCAGCTCCGCATCGAACGTGCGGCCGGCGCTCAGATCGGCGCGCGGCGCGACCGTGATGCTCACCACGCGGCTCGTGTTCGGAAGACGGGCCGGCACGAGCGACAGCGAATCCCGCACCAGCGTGATCGCCCGTTCCGCGGCCGTGCGCGCGGGCGCGGTGTTGGCCGCGACGCCCACTCGGCTCCGCACCGCGTCGAGATCCACCAGCCGCTCGCGGTGGAGTCCGAGCTCGTGCTTCGCCATCAGCAGCATCCGCACCGACGAGTCCACCCGCGCCGCGGTGAAACGTCCGCGCTGCACGCCGTCCACCACGGCCTGGATCGCCACGGCCACGTCCGTGGGCATGAGCAGCACGTCGTTGCCGGCGATCACGGCGCGCTGCGTGGCTTCGGCCATCGAGAGATCGCCGAGCACGCCGTTCATGTCGAGCGCGTCGGTCACGAGCAGGCCGCGGAATCCCATCTCGCGTCGCAGGAGATCCCGCATCACGCGCGAACTCAGCGTGGCGGCCGTGCCCGACGTATCGAGCGCCGGCAGATCGCCGTGGAACGTCATCATGCCGCGCACGCCGGCCGCGATCGCCGCGCGGAACGGCGGCAGCTCCACGCTGTCGAGCCGCGCGCGCGACACGTTCACGCGGGAGAGCTCGAGATGCGAGTTCTGCTCGGTATCGCCGTGTCCCGGAAAGTGCTTGCCGGTGGCGAGCATGCCGTGCTCCTGCACGCCGCGGATGAACGCGGCGCCGAGCCGCGCCACGAGCGCGGGGTCCTCGCCGAACGACCGGGCGCTGATCACCGGATTCCGCGGGTTGTTGTTCACGTCGAGCACGGGCGCGAACGCCATGTGCACGCCGAGCGCACGTCCCTCGATCGCGGTCACGCGTCCCATCTCGTACGCCAGCAGGGTGTCGCGCGTGGCGCCGATCCCCATCTGGTACGGAAAGGAGGTCGCGCCGCCCAGTTCGATCGCGTTCGGCAGGAACCAGCCGCCGCGCGCCCGGAACGCGGCGCCCGTTTCGAAGTCGGCGCCGATCAGGAGCGGCAGCCGGGCCGCCCGCTGCAGGGCGTTGGTCTTGGCCGCGATGTCGTGCGGCCCGCCCACGGACACGATCACCCCGCCGAGCTCCTGCTCGCGCACCAGGCGTTCGATGTTCGTCCAGGCCGGCGCGTCGGTGGCGGTGTAGTCGCCGAGCGTCCACACCCACACCATCTGCGCGGCCTTCTGGCGCAGCGATAGGGTGGCCAGCACCGAATCGGCCCAGCGGAGCGAGGCATCGGACGGCTGCGCGGCGGACGCAGCAGACGCAGCAGGCACGGGCCGGGGGCTGTCCGGCGGTGGCACGGTGGCCGCGCCGCCGGAGGTGCAGCCGGCCGTGGTCAGCGCGACGGCGAGTGCGAGAAAGCGGGGAGGACGCGGCATCGGCGGAACGGACGGAAGGTGGGCTGGCATGACACGTCCTCCGAAACATAGCCGCCCGGTGTGATATTCCAGTGTCGTCTCCCACCGCCTTCGACCCCGGAGCCCCCCATGTCGTCCGACCGCCGCCGTTTCCTCACCCGCCTCACCCTCGGCGGTCTCGCGCTGGGCACATTGCCCGGCACACTTCCCGGCACGCTGCACGCGTCGCCCGCGCCAGCCCCGCGGGCGTCCCTGCGCAACGAGTTCGACGATCTCGACGCGCAGCCCGCCGCGTCGTTCGATACGACGTGGACGCAGCGCCTGACCGGCAAGCACAAGGCCGTGTTCGACGTGCCGGAGATCACCGCCGGCAGCGGCATCTGGCGCGCCGGCCTCTGGCGCAATCACTACCGCGACCTGCTCGGCGCGCAGCCCGCCGACCTGAGCAGCGTGATCGTGATCCGGCACAACGCGATTCCCTTCATCATGACGCACGAGTTCTGGGACACGTACGACGTGGCGAAGACGAACAAGGTGCTGCATCCGCTCACGGAGAAGAAGACGCGCCGGAATCCCGTGCTCATGACCGCCGAGGACGACGGGCTCCCCGCCGGCTTCGCGAACCTCGCGCTTCACCGGCAGATGGAGCAGGGCGCCCTGGTACTGGCCTGCAACATGGCCTTTGCCGACGTCGTGGCCACGGTGGCGAAGAAGGACAGGCTCGCCGGCGCCGAAGCCCGCACGAAGGCGCTGTCGATGATGCTGCCGGGCGTGATCCTGCAGCCCAACGGCATCTTCCCCGTGACGCTGGCGCAGGAGAACGGCTGCTCGTTCGTGGCTGCGTCCTGACCGCCAATCCGATTGCCGTGACCGCGCGTGACGCCCACGGGCCGGCGCTCGTCCTGCGACGCGAGCCCTTGACCTGACCCTCGATTCGATATATCAGTACGAAATGGCTTCCTCCCGCAGCCTCCTCCTTAGCAGCGCCCTCGGCCTTCTTCTTGGTCGGGGGCTTTCGTGCTTGGGAGAGCGGTCGCGATAGCGCACCGAAACGAGCCGTCAGGCCTCTCCCGCACGAGCGCGGGAGAGGCCTTTTTGTTTTTCGGATGCCTTCCCGTCCCCGTCGTCGAGTCGCCACGGCCGGATCGCGTGCCTGTCGGACGTTTCTTCATCCACAGGTGATCCCCCATGTCCGAGTCCGTTCCTCCGTCGTGCCAACCGACCCGTCGCGCTCCCGTGCGCGCCGGCCACCGCCCGCACACCGCTCCATCCGCCGACAGCGGCGCGCGTGACGGCCAGCCGTCTCCGTCACCCGCGGCCGATGCACATCACGGCGCCGTTTCGCAGGCCGACGGATGGCCGTGACCTCTGCTCCGGCCGCCGAGCCCGCCGTTCGTGACGCGGCCGCCGGCATGGAGCCGGCGATGGCGCCGGCGATGGCGCCGGCGACCGACCGCGTGCTGGTGTTCGACACCACGCTCCGCGACGGAGAACAGGCGCCCGGCTGCTCGCTCACGCGCGCCGAGAAGCTGGCCATCGCGCATCAGCTCGCGGCGCTCCGCGTGGACATCATCGAAGCCGGATTTCCCGCCGCGTCCGACGGAGAAGCCGACGCCGTGCGCGCGATCGCGGATGAAATCCGCGGGCCGGGACAACCGGTCATCTGCGCCCTCGCGCGTGCCGCCATGCACGACATCGAGATCTGCGCCCGCGCGCTCGGCGCCGCGCCGAGGCGGCGCATCCACACGTTCATCGCCACGTCGGATCTCCACATCCAGCACAAGCTCCGGCTCACGCACAGCGAGGTGATCGTGCGCGCCCGCGAGGCCGTGCAGCTCGCGCGCACGTTCACGCCCGACGTGGAATTCTCCCCCGAAGACGCCACCCGGTCCGATCCGGCATATCTCGAGGAAGTGCTGCACGCCGCGATCGAAGCCGGCGCCACCACGCTCAACATCCCCGACACCGTGGGCTACGCCACGCCCGAGGAATACGCCGCGCTCATCGCGCGCGTGTGCCGTCTCGCGGCGGCGTATCCAAACGTGATCGTGTCCACGCACTGCCACGATGACCTCGGACTCGCGGTCGCGAACTCCCTCGCCGGCGTGCGCGCCGGCGCCCGGCAGGTGGAATGCACCATCAACGGACTCGGTGAACGCGCCGGCAACGCGTCGCTCGAGGAAGTGGTGATGGCCCTGCGCACGCGTCCCCGGGTGTTCGGCTGCCACACCACGCTCGCCACCACGGAGCTCGCGCGCAGTTCGCGTCTCGTGTCCGAGGCCACCGGCGTGCCCGTGCCCGCCAACAAGGCCATCGTGGGCGCGAACGCCTTCGCGCACGAATCGGGAATCCACCAGGACGGCATGCTGAAGCACCGCACCACGTACGAGATCATGACGCCGGAATCGGTGGGCGTGGACTGCAGCCGCCTCGTGCTCGGCAAGCATTCCGGACGCCGGGCCGTGGGCCATCATCTCGAACGGCTCGGCTACACGGTGTCGGACACCGCGCTCGCGCTCGTGGCCGATCGTGTGAAGGCCGCCTGCGACGACGGCCGCACGATCGACGATACGCTGCTCCGGACGATCGTCGACGTGGTGAACGCCGCCGCGGGGGCATCTGCCGCGGATGCGCCCGCCGCAGCCACATCCGTTGCGAGCGAATCCGCCACGGAGGGATCCCCTGCGTCGGATGCATCCGAAACGACGGCGCCCCCCGCCCCGCGCACCCTGCTCGACCGCATCTGGGACGCGCACGTCGTGATCCCCGCCGACGAATCCACCCCCGCGCGGCTCTACGTGGATCTCCATCTCGTACACGAAGTGACGTCGGCGCAGGCGTTTGCGCAGCTCGACCGCCGCGGCCTCCGGGTGCGCAACCCCGGTCGCACGCTGGCCACCATGGATCATTCCACGCCCACGACGCCGGCACGGAACGGCCGAGCGGCGCTCCCCGTGGCCGATCCCGCGGCCCAGGCGCAGCTCAACACGCTCGCGGCGAACTGCGCGCGCCACGGCGTGCCGCTCTACCCGCTCGGCCACGACCGCCAGGGGATCGTGCACGTCATCGGCCCCGAGCTCGGCCTCACGCAGCCGGGCATGACCATCGCCTGCGGCGACAGCCACACCAGCACGCACGGCGCGTTCGGCGCGCTCGCCTTCGGCATCGGCACGTCGCAGGTGGCGCACGTGATGGCCACGCAGTGTGTGTTCTATCACAAGCCGAAGGCCATGCGCATCCGCGTGGACGGCACGCTCGCGCCCGGTGTGAGCGCGAAGGACGTCATCCTCGCCATCATCGCGCGCATCGGCGTGAACGGCGCCACGGGGCACGTGATCGAATACTGCGGCTCCACGATCGAGGCGCTCTCCATGGAGGAGCGCATGACGATCTGCAACATGTCCATCGAGGCCGGCGCGCGTGCCGGCATGATCGCGCCCGACGACACCACGTTCGCGTATCTCACGGACCGGCTGCACGCCCCGCGCGGCGCGGCGTGGGAGGAGGCCGTGGCCCGGTGGCGCACGCTGCGCTCGGATTCCGACGCCGTGTTCGACGCGGAGATCGTGATCGACGCGTCCGCGCTGGAGCCGATGATCACCTTCGGCACGAATCCCGGGATGGGCATACCGGTGAGCGGCGCCATTCCCCGCCCCGAGGCGCACGAGACCGCGCAGGATCGCGCCATGCTCACGCGCGCGCTGGAATACATGGCGCTCCAGGCCGGCCGGCCCATCGCCGGCACGCCGATCAACACCGTGTTCCTGGGCAGTTGCACGAACTCGCGCCTCACCGACCTCCGCGCGGCGGCATCGGTACTGCGCGGTGCGCGCGTTGCCGACGGCGTGCGCATGCTCGTGGTACCCGGCTCCCGCGCCGTGAAACGCGCGGCCGAAGCCGAAGGACTCGACCGCGTGTTCCGCGATGCAGGCGCCGAATGGCGCGAGGCCGGCTGCTCGATGTGCCTCGCCATGAACGGCGATCAGCTCGGCCCCGGCGAGCTCGCCGTGTCCACCAGCAATCGCAACTTCGAAGGCCGCCAGGGTCCCGGCGGCCGCACGCTGCTCGCCAGCCCCGTCACCGCGGCCGCCTGCGCCATTGCGGGCGTCGTGGCCGATCCCCGCCACTATCTCACCGCGAGTGTACACTAAGATGCCGTCCGCTCCGTTTCAACCCATCCGGTCGCGCTACGTGGTGATCGCCAGGGACGACATCGATACCGATCAGATCATTCCGGCGCGCTTTCTCAAGACCACCACCCGGTCGGGCCTGGGCACACACGCCTTCGCCGACTGGCGCTACGACGCCGCGGGCACGCCGCGCGCCGATTTCCCGCTCAATGATCCGGCAAAGCGCGAGGCGCGCGTGCTCGTGGCCGGCAACAACTTCGGCTGCGGCTCGTCGCGCGAGCATGCCGTGTGGGCGCTCATGGCCGCCGGGTTCACGGCCGTGATCAGCACACAGTTCGCGGACATCTTTCGTGGTAACGCGCTGGGCAACGGGCTGCTCCCCGTGACCGTGAGCCCCGACGTGCTCCGCGTGCTGTCCGAGGCCGACGGGGCAGGAAGCGACGGCATCGTCACGGTGGATCTCGACACGCAGACACTCGGCCTGCCCGACGGTCACCGCGTGCAGTTTCCCGTGCCGGCGTTCGCGAAACAGTGTCTGCTCCGTGGCATGGACGAGCTCGACATCCTGCTCGAGTCCTGGACCGAGATCGAGTCCTGGGAGCGAGGGCATCCCGGCACCTTCGATACCCGTCTGGAGACGATGCGATGAGCGCGGTGTCTCCCGCCGCCGTGATCGACGACGCACCGGCAGCGGATGCGGCCCTGCGCACGATCACGATCGCCCTCCTCCCCGGCGACGGCATCGGTCCCGAGGTCGTGGCCGCCGCGTGTCATGTGCTCGATGCCGTGGCGCTGCGGTTCGACGTGCCGATCCGATACACGGAGCACCTGATCGGCGGAGCCGCCATCGACGCCACCGGCGCACCGCTCTCCGAAGCCACGATCGCACAGTGCCGGGCCGCCGACGCCGTGCTGCTCGGCGCCGTGGGCGGGCCGCGGTGGGATACGCCAAGCGCTCCGGTGCGCCCCGAGCAGGGGCTGCTTGCGATCCGGAAGGCGCTCGGCGTATTCGCGAATCTCCGGCCGGTGGCGCCGCACCCCGCGCTGGCGCATGCATCACCGCTCCGTCCCGAGCTGCTCACGGATGTGGATCTCGTGGTGGTGCGCGAGCTCACGGGCGGCATCTACTTCGGTGAGAAGTCGCTTCACGAACAGGACGGCCAGGCCGTAGCCCGCGACGTCTGCACGTACACCACCGGCGAGATCGAACGCATCGTGCGCATCGCCGGCGAGTTCGCGCGGGCCCGTCGCGGGCGGGTCACGTCGGTGGACAAGGCCAACGTGCTCGAAACCTCACGGCTCTGGCGCCGGGTGACGACGCGCATCATGGCCGACGAGTTCCCCGACGTGCAGCTCGAGCACATGCTCGTGGATACGTGTGCCATGCGGCTCGTGCAGCAGCCACGCGCCTTCGACGTGATCGTCACCGAGAACATGTTCGGCGACATCCTCACCGACGAAGCGGCGGTGATCACGGGATCGATCGGCCTGCTGCCCTCGGCGTCACTCGGCGCCGAGCGTATGTCCGGCCGGCGCACGGGGCTGTACGAGCCCATTCACGGTTCTGCCCCGGACATCGCGGGTCAGGGGCGGGCCAACCCCATGGGCACGATCCTCAGCATTGCACTCATGCTGCGCTGGTCACTGGGGCTCGAGGACGCCGCGTGGGCCGTGGAACAGGCCGTCTCCCGCGCCGTGGCCGACGGCATCCTGACGGCAGATCTCGCGGCTGGTGGTACGGCGTATTCCACGTCGCAGGTAGCCGAGCGTGTGGCGGAGTTGGTTTGACTGCAAAAGAATCCGCAGATGACGCAGATGGGAACAGCGGATGACACAGATAAGGAAAATCCGCAGATGACGCAGATGAACGCAGATGAACGCAGATAAAACAGAAATGATTGGATAAAATATTTCAAATTATCTTTTTTCTCATCTGCGTTCATCTGCGTCATCTGCGGATCCTTCGCTGTTCCATCCGTGTCATCTTCCGTTCATCTGCGTCATCTGTGGATTCTTTTGCTGTTGCTGTTCCATCCGCCCGCCTTGCCTCAACAGCACCGCACTCCGTTGGCGCCACCGACCGGCCGTTCCACCAGCCGCCGCACCGTGCGATCCAGCAGCTCTCCTTCGAGCCGCTCCACATCCTCGATGGTAGGCCGCGGGATCGTATGCCCCCGCGGCGGACAGTCCGGACGCGCCGACAGCTCGGCGGCGAACGCCGAGGCCGTGCGTACGTCGGCCCGCGACGTGAACGGCACTTCCGTGCTCACCGCCGGCGTGCCGCCGCCGATCACCGACCACCATTTGCGGATGCTCGCGATCACCACCACCCAGGTGCATATCACGAAGAACGCCGCCACCGCCGCGTCGAGCCGGTCGTTGAAGATCATGCGCTGCGCCGCGCCGGCCGACGTCACGCCCGCCGGCAGCGTGCCGGAGGCGATCCCGTCGGCGAGCAGGCGCGCGTGCGACAGGAACCCGATCCGCGGATTCGCGTCGAAGATCTTCGTGAGCGCCGCCGTGGTGGTCACGATCACCAGCCACGCGAGCGGCACCATCGTGATCCAGGCATAGCGCGCGCGTCCCATGCGCACGATCACCGTGGTGCCCACGCACAGCGCCACCGCGGCCAGGAGCTGGTTCGCGATGCCGAACAGCGGCCAGAGCGAGTTGATCCCGCCGAGCGGGTCCGTCACGCCCTGGTAGAGGAAGTGGCCCCACGCGGCCACGAAGAGCGCGCTCGAGAGCACCACCGCCGGCATCCAGTTCGTGCGGCCGAACGGTTCCCAGATGTGCTTGCCCGCGTCCTGCAGCAGGAAGCGGCCCACGCGCGTGCCCGCGTCCACCGTGGTGAGGATGAACAGCGCCTCGAACATGATCGCGAAGTGGTACCAGAGCGCGAGCGCGCCGTCGCCGCCGAGCACCTGGCTGAAGAGGTGCGCCATGCCCACGGCCAGTGACGGTGCGCCGCCCGTGCGCGAGAGCAGCGTGCCTTCGCCCACCTGCTCGGTGAGCCGCGCGAACTCGGCGGCGTCGAGCGTGAAGCCCCACGCGCGGATCGCCTCTGCGGCGCTGTCGATCGTGGTGCCGAGCGCCGCGGCCGGCGCGTTGATGGCGAAGTACGTGCCCGGATCGAGCACGCAGGCCGCGATCAGCGCCATGATGGCCACACCGCTCTCCATCAGCATGCCGCCGTAGCCCACGAAGCGCGCGTCCGTTTCTCGGTCGAGCATCTTGGGCGTGGTGCCGCTCGCGATCAGCGAATGGAACCCCGAGATCGCGCCGCACGCGATCGTGATGAACACGAACGGGAACAGCTTGCCCGCGAACACCGGACCCGTGCCGTCCACGAAGCGCGTGATCGACGGCATCTCGAGCGGCGGCAGCACGATCAGGATGCCCGCCGCGAGCGCGATCACCACGCCGATCTTCACGAACGCGCTCAGGTAGTCGCGCGGCGTGAGCAGCAGCCACACCGGGAGCACGCTGGCCGCGAAACCGTATCCCATCACCCACCAGGCGAGCGTGGTCTTGTCGAGCGTGAAGAAGGGGCCGAGCACCGGGTGCGCGGCAGCGTACTGGCCGGCGTAGAGCGCGCCGATGAGCAACACCAGTCCCATCACCGTGGTCTCGATCACGCGGCCCGGGCGGAACCAGCGGAGATACACGCCCATGAGGAGCGCGATCGGCACCGTGAGCGCAATGGTCACGATCCCCCACGGCGACTCGGCGAGCGCGTTCGTGACGATGAGCGCGAGCACGGCGATGAGGATGATCATGATCGCGAGGATCGCCACCACGGCCACCGAGCCTGCGAGCGGTCCGATCTCCTCGCGCGCCATCTGGCCGAGCGACTTGCCGTCGCGCCGCACGCTGGAGATGAGGATCACCATGTCCTGCACCGCGCCGCCGATGGCCACGCCGATCAGGATCCAGAGCGCGCCGGGCAGGTAGCCGAACTGCGCCGCGAGCGTGGGCCCAACGAGCGGGCCCGGTCCGGAGATCGCGGCGAAGTGGTGGCCGAACACCACCCACCGGTTCGTGGGCACGTAGTCGCGTCCGTCCTCGAGGCGGAGCGCCGGCGTGGCGCGTTCGGCGTCGAGGGCGAAGACCTTGGCCGCGATGAACTTGGAGTAGAAGCGGTAGGCGACGGCGTAGGTGCAGACCGCGGCCGTGATCAGCCACGCCGCGTTGATGGTCTCGCCGCGGCGGAGGGCGAGCACGGCAAAGGCACCGGCTCCGGCGGCGGCCACGGCCAGCCAGGGGAGGGCACGAAGGAGGGAACGCATGCGGCAGGGAGGATGAGGCGGGGCGCGCGCCGTGGCCGAACCGGCACCACGATCGCGAAACGACTCGCCAGAGATAACCTCCGGGCCGCGGGAGCGCATCCCCCGGGAGGCGACAGCGCTCAAGAACCAGCGGTGGGTTGCGGGCTCACGGTTCCCCTCGGATTTTCTCCGCGCATTGGCTGTCCGTTTGCGCCGGCGGGCATCCGAATGCGAAGAATCGGCCGGCCTGTCGGCGCGCGGTGCGATTGCCGAGCATTCTTTCACGGTATCGATATGACTGTTTACCGCTGTACCAGCACGGATGGCTGGCAGGCACTCGTGGATGCCGTCGACCGCAGCCGGTCCGGAGATACAATCCAGCTGGAAGCCGGGAATTACGCCTGTCACTCCTCCTTGACCTTGCCCGCTGGCGTTCACCTCCGCGGCGATCCGGGGGCGACCCTCCGTTGCCATGGTCAAGAGCCAGCGCTGCTGATTGAGAACGTCTCAGGCGTACGGGTTTCGGGATTGAGCTTTGTGGCTACCGAGCCAGCTTCGAGGTTGATCCTGGTACACCAAGCCAAGGGAATTACCATATCCGCATGCTCGTTCGATGGAACAGATGTCGCCGAAGTCGCGGTGATTGTCGAGCATTCCGATGACGTCGGAGTTTCTGATTGCACAGCCACGGGATTCGCAATCATCCCCGATTCACGGTACCCTGCGGCCATCGTGTTCTTATCAGCACAGGGACGTGTGGTAAACAACGACCTGAGCCGTTCCCGATGCGGTATTGTGATCCGGAACGATCCTGGCATTCCTGACACCTCGTCCAATGTGGACGTGATTGGCAACCGCTGCCATAATAATGCACACGCCGAGATTTTTTTCTTGGCCAGCACTGGTCACATCATCAACAACGACTGCTGGGGCAGCATGGGCTCCGGTATTGGGACCTACAATTCGTTCGATGTCCGGGTAACTGGCAACCGGTGTCACGACAACGAGAGAGCCGGGATCCTTTTCGCTGCCAGTCCCGCCCATGTCGCCAACAACGACTGCTGGAACAATCGGGGTAGCGGTATTGCCGTGGAACATTCTTGGAAAATCCACGTAACCGACAATCGCTGTCACGACAACGAGGAAGCCGGGATCCTCTTCATCGCCAGCACCGGCCACGTCGTCAACAATGATTGTTGGAGCAGCCGGACGAGAAGCGGTATCGTCATCCAGGAAGGATCCAGTGAGGTCCAAGTGACCGCGAACTGTTGTCGCGACAACGAGCAAGCCGGGATCCTCTTCAACGCCAGCACCGGCCGCATCGCCAACAACGACTGCTGGGACAGCCGCGCAGAAAGCGGAATCCTAATCGAAAAAGGATCCGATGTCCGGGTGATCGGTAACCGGAGCTACAATAACGCAAAGGACGGGGTCCGTTTCTCCGCCAGCACCGGACACGCCAAGGACAATGAATGTTGGGGCAATGTACGGGATGAACCTGCGATCCTGTTCGGATCCGACGTGATGGTTGCTGAGCATCGTTGCCAACCGAGCCTTTCCCCAGCACAACTGCGTCAACACCACCTGCGCCTCACGCCACTGGGGGCATGGGTCGAGAGGCAACCTGCGGGGTTGCCACCAGAAACACTGGCTGATTTCCTCACATCCGGTGGTTGTCCGGATTGTTTCCGCCGGTACTGGAAGGAGAGTGGACCGAAAGATCCTTCTTCCGCGTCAGACTCGCCTGAATCGGTTCAACAGAAACGGCTGGGCGTGTACAGGGTCAGCCGGATGCCGAAGAGCGGCTCAGTCAGGATTACCGAGATACCCGCGAATAACTCCGACTGGTCTCCCGCCCATGTGCCCCGGCCCGGACTGAACGCGTTTTCGGCACTGCTGACGAGATTCGGCAAGGAGTGGGACGGCTTCCTGCATCAGGAACCATTGGTGGACAGATCTCTGGCTGCGGTCCCGGAAGCAACCAAACCGCCGGCATCAGCCCCCAAATGGGCCGTGGCATTGGTGTCTGCGGATGACGAACACGTTGACGAATGGTTGGGCAACATCGCCGAGCGCCAGGAAGATATCCGGAGAGGATTTCGGCGCCGTAAAACCGAGAAAGTCGATGCACCCATACTCCCCGGCTGGCCAACCAAACCGATCCGCATCCGCAGCTTCGACCTTACGAAGTTCCGCCAATCCGACACTGGGTCGCCCCTGAACCTGGCGGACGTTTTCGAGGAGCAGTTGCTGGCGAAGAAAACCGGATGGCGGCGATTCATGGCGGGAGTGGATGCCTGTTTCCTGTCATCCCCGAAGGCTGCCATCGCTCCATTCCTGCTGCTGTTCCTGCTGCCGTTGCTCTACCTGGGGCATCGAGCGGGGGTCGAAGTGTCCACGCTGAATCTCGACCCGGGTTCGTGGCGAACGGCGGTGCAGACGACCGGCAACCACCTGCTCGGGAACTGGCCGTCCATCCGGCTGCTGGCCGTGTACTGGATCATCGTCACCGGCATGCTGTGGAATGTCCATGTACCGAAGACGCTGCGCATACCGCTCGACAGGCCCCTGACGATCGTGACGAAATGGATGGAGCCGATACTGGAACTGCTGGGAATCAAACGGCTCGTGGAAACACTGCACAAGTTGGCTCAGCTATCGTGGCTGTACCGACTGTTCGGTTCCACTGACAGCAGAATGCGCTGGCTGGTTCGCCAGATCTGCGGATACCCGCAGCTCGGGATCAGGACGCCGGCGATCCTGGTTCTCCGGAGCGTCGATGTGCTCGAAAAACAGGACGCCGAGCTGCTGCGCCGATTTCTTGATCGGACCCCGCGCGGACAGCCGGTGCTGGTTGTAACCCAAATGAGTGGATTGTCGATGCTGACAGGCGGTTTTCTCGACGTCTGGTTCCCCCTCGCTTCCTCGGTCTCTGACGGGAAGGCGGAGACCACGCCTTCAGTCTGCATCGTCCACGATGAACAGCGAGCTCGAATCTCGGTCGTTCCCCAGGCGGTTCCCGAGGATGACGCGGAGAAAGAGGAGAGAAAGGAGAAAATCAGGCGGAACCTGGGAATTATGCTGGGGTGGTCGAAGCAACCCTCGGAAACGCTGAAAAACTGGGCTGCCGGACTGTTGGACGATCAGTGGACTCTCAACGAGCTCCTGCTCGGCCTGATCATCGGCTCCACGCCGTACACTTACATGTCGATTTCCCGTAAATGGGCACATTTCACACAGTATTCAGCGGATCTGCAGCAACAGCTCAAACCCTACCTGGATTTCTTCAAGTCCATGCAGACGAATACCGTACGGTTCTCGGAGAAAGACGTCGACGAAATTGAAGCCAGTGCGAAGGAAGGCATGGGACTGCTTTTCATGGAACGCCCCGCCGAAGGAATGGGTCGCTCTCATTGGGTTGGCCGCGTTGGCTATCGCACGAATCTGGCCGACGCGGTGTGCGAATGGTACGCACTGCATGGCAAATCGAGTGAGGCGGAACAATACCTGGCCGAGCTGATCCGGTGCGGAGAGTTGTACAACCTGCAGACATTTGCAGACAACTTCTCCAAGGCCGCGACAGACCGAGACGCACAGTTACTCGCTCTGAACCTGGAATCTGTTTTCTTCCTGATGGAAGACCGCCGGAACCTGGCCCCCGAAATCGACTCGAGCCTGGTTTCGGAAAGCGATCCGATGCAGCTGGTCACCAGGTGTATTGTCGAGCATGAATCATTGGAAGTCCTTGATGCCTCTGCAGATCGCATCTGTTCGGTCATGCTCAGCATCATGGACCGACTGGACGACAACCGGCTCCACATCGAGTTCGAATCCGCTATCGATATGCCATGGACATCGGAAGCGGCAGCGGCCACCGAGAAGAGCCTCTGGCTCTTCTTCATGAAGAATGTCCGCAGCTTCTTGCGAATGCTGGCAAACCGTGATGTCGCTACCGCCGAGGAAATGCTGTCCGCCAAACTGGAACAGGACTGGTTCTACCTGCCCGATTCGCTGAAGACCATGCTGCGTGATCGGGCACCAACACTCAGGCAGCACTATCTGAACAGGATCGGTGAAGCGACGACGGCAGATGACCTGCTACGTCGAGCGAGCGTGTTCCAGGAACAGCCCGCCCTGCTCACGGCATGGCTCTCGACACTGGCAACGAGTGACGTTCGTCGCACAGACTCCGACTCCACACAGCAGCTCGTGCACATTGCAAAAATTGCCGATGCTGTGGTGCAGCTACGAGAGGCCGCAGGAGCGTCGCTCGTACCACCGGCACTGCGCCTGCAACACGATGCCCCCAAGGAACTTACCGCTGCTGCTCGCACCCTGCTGCTCGATGAGAAGCGCCTCAAGAGTTTATGCGAGGCGTTCTCGAGGGGTGCAGAGAATCGCAAACAGCTGGCTGAAGGTGCGCAATCGGCGGCAACCGAAGTACTTCGGGGCGTCGCGTTGGGAGTGCACGGCAGCCTCTATGGGGTCCTGAAAATGGCCGAGCAGGCTGACGAACAATACCTGTATGCACCACAGTAAGACGCTGATCGTTCCACAAACAGGAATCGGCCACAGCATCCCGACTAAGCATCAGGCTTGATACGATGCCGCGGAGCACCGGGCGCTATACAGCCAGCGAGTTGCGATGATCTGTGTAGCACTAGCTTTCAGAAAGCCTTTACCTGCCGAGGTGGCCATGTCCAAGTCATCGAAGTCATCCCCACGTTCCGGTGGCCCGCAACGCAAGAACATCCTGATCGATCAAGGCAAGCTCGATGCAGCGAGGATTGCCCTCGGGGTGCCCACCGAGACCGCGGCGATTGACGCGGCCCTGGACCTCGTGGTGTTTCGCACCGAAGTGTTCCATGCCCTAGACCGGATCTCAGCCACAGGGGGACTCCGGGTGCCCTCTCGTCGTCGTCGAGTCGGATGATCTATACCCTGGACACGAATGTGTTCGTGGATGCATTGCGGGAGCCGAGTGAACTGATGCGCCTCAAGGAGTTTCTGACATGGACGCTCCCGCCCCCGCCTACAGCAATCTCCGGAACACCCGCCATTACCCCACCCCCTGCACGCTCACCGTGTCGATCAGCGCGCGGGCGCTGTTCCGCACGCCCGCGTCGTGATCGTTGAGCATGCCCCGGAGCAACGGGAGTGCGGCGGGCCCCCGCGCGCAGGCCAGCGCTTCGGCCGCGGCGATGCGCACCGTCGAGGAGGTCTGCGACGCCGAGGCCGGGGAGCAGAGACGCGCGAGCTTCTGCACGGCATCGGGAGAGCGCATGCGGCCCATCGCCACCACGATCTCCACCTGCACTTCGTGATCCCGTTCGGTGTCGAGCGCGTGGATCAGCGCGGCCGAAGAGGTCCCGCTCTGTTCGGCGGAAAAACCGCGGAGCGCCCGGCGCCGCACTTCCGCGGACTCGTCGCGGATTCCCTGCTGGAGCGCAGTCCGCGCCCGCGCCGTGCCGATCTGCGAGAGCGCGATGGTGACGGCGATGCGCACGCGTTCATCGTCGTGCGACAGGAGCCGGGCGAGCTCCGTCTCCGCTTCCTGTGCCTGCATTTCGCCGAGCAGCAGGGCGGCGTTCCGCACCACGTACCACTGGGGGTGGCGGAGCAGATCCACGAGCAGCGGCACACCGGCGTGCAGTTCCGCGATGGCATCGAAGCAGATGCGGCGGAGGTCGAGTTCGTCCGCCGCCAGGAGCTGGGCCACGAGGGCATTGGCGCCCGTCGTGCCCGCGCGGCGCAGCAGATCGAGCAGCACGCTCCGCTCATGCTCCACATCAGGGAGCGCGAGCACGAGCAGCCGGATCGTCTCCGGCGTCGCGGCCTGGTCGAACGCGTCGGTCCAGCAGTGCCGGACCTCGTCTCCGGCGAGACGCTCCGTGTCCATGAGCAGGTGCAGGAGCGCGACCGTGCGTGAGGAATCCGCCCCATCCGTGGCCTGCGCGACCTGCTGAAGCAGATCAGCCGCCTTGACCGTCGCCTGTTCCCTGTCGAACTCGGCGAGCGCCCGGGCGCCGGCCGCGAGATCCGGCGACGCCTCGCCACGCGGCATGGGGAAGAGACGGACGCACCAGAAGGAGAACTCGCGCGCCTCGTCGAACACCGTGGGCTCGTTCGCTGCTTTCCCGGTTCCGGCGAGCAGATTCGCGAGGAGCAGCAGCTCCTTGGGCGGTGCGCATTCGTCGATCGACAGACGACCCACGCGGTGACGCTGCATGGCATCGGTCAGGGCATCGAGCCCGCCGGCCGACATGTCGGTCCCGTGGACGATGAGCTGTCCGTCCCGCAGTTCCGCCTGCATCGCCGTGGCACGCGAATAGCGGCACGCCTGGGTCAGGAAAGCCTTGAGCGAGGCCTGATCGGCCTGCCCACGCACTTCCTGCACCAGCATGGCCAGCGACTTCGCCAGCAGAACGCCTTCGTCCATGACCACTCCTCGCGGTCCGGCGGTACAACAGGCAGGAGCGACGGCACGGAACGCACCGTCAGGGGGATACCGTTCATGCGACGAGGCAGCCGGCGCATCGTCACAACGGAGGAACGGGCGTCACACGCTGGTCCCCCCGCTGGTACCCATGCACATTCTGACGGCCCCGTGCACGAACCCGAACTCTCTCGAGGAGCGGCATGACGACTTCACCGATCGAGCACCGGGCGGTGGCGGCCACGAGGGACACCACGGATACCGTGGCTTGCAATCGTTTCAGCACTGTGCGTCGGGTTGTACTGGACGTGAGACATGTTGTATCTCGAGCATTCCCTCAGCAGACATCGGGACCGACCAGGTGCTTCCTCACCTCTGCCACGGCCGTCTCACCGTGCACGTAGTGATCAAGCACGAACAGTGTGTCCGCGATCATCGTGACGCGTGGTACTGCCCTGGGTTCACGCGAGACCACCGGCACATCGACGCAGCGTGTGGGCCCTGCGGCGGACACCACGGTCATGAAGACGTTCCCGAACACCAGGTTGCCTTCAATACTCGCATCGAGGTGAAAGACCGCCAGGCGACCGGCAGAAAGACCATGCAACGCGAACGGCGTCGAGAGTTGTCGCATCACGTCATAAATGGTACGGCCCGCACCGATCCTGTCGTCGATCTCGCTCGGTATGCCGCGCCGAACGGCACGTGGTACGGCCACCGAATCGTGCGGCCGCCACAGCGTATCCGCCACGATCACGAACTCCGATCGCCCTCCCACGAACAGCAGGCTGTCACCCATCGCGGCGACCTTGACGGCGCCCCAGATCGCCGGCAGGCGTTCACGGAAGACATCCAGCAGCTTGCCGACCTGAGCGACGGTGCCCTGATCGGGTCGCCAGCGAACCCCCGCGGTGCCACGCTCCAGATCGGGCGTCGGGGCGTAGAGGACGTCGTTTGCACTCGCCATGGTGTGCGTAAGGCCCGTCAGAGGTAGCCGCGCGATCACCGCGCTGCTCGGCAGATGCCACAGAAGCGCCTGCCGCCTGGGGTTGTCCACGATGACCAGTGTCGAATCGGAAACGGTGGTCAGTGAACCCGGTGCCTCGAACTCGTTGGGTCCTCCACCGTATCGACCGATGGCCTGCACGAACTCGCCGCGCGCGTCGAAGCGCAACACGCGACGACTCAGCACGTCGGTCACGAAGTAGTCTCCGCTGGAGGAGACGGCGAATCCGTTCGGGCGCGCGACCAGGGCCGTATCGCGATCCTTCAGGCGAACCGTACTCGCGAGCGGGAGACTCACAATCTCACGCTTTGGTGCTGACGCGGCTTCCTGGTCGCGCGTGCAGCTGGCCAGGCTGAGTAGGCCGGCGCACACGAGCGCGCGCGAGTTGACGAAGTGCATCTGTCGCTGGTGAATGGACGAGGCATCTACCGAAGTCGCAGACGAACTGCACCGTAGATGTCGCGGCAGGATCGGTCGACGACGGGCCGAACCCTGCCGCGCTATCGAAGCTCGCGGTCGGGTTGACTACGAGTCCTTGATGATGATCGGATCGGCGATCCTGCACGGACATGCGGACGGATTGCCGACGTCGGCAGGAGCGCACGGGTAGCAGATCTGCTCCATCGGATCCACCCACGCGTTCCACACCGACCAACCGGACGTGGGGGCGCCGATGAGGGAGCATGTGAACAGCCGGGGAGATAGGTGACAGAATGTCCGGGGACATGGTTAACACTTGTCCTTGAGGGACGGGGCCCCGGTGATGGTGTGCGTGCGCTCGTCGAAGCGACCGAGCAGGGTGGTATAGTACACGATGTTCCAGAGGCCGTCCTGGACTTCTTCGAAGCCGACGTCTTCGCCGTTGAGGGCTTGGCTGAGGAAATACTGGCCCGAGTGGAGGCGGAAGGTGCCGGCGGTGCTGATGCCACGCACCTGACCACGCCTGCGCCGACTCGGCGAAGACGCGCCAGGCGACGGACCCGTCGCCCACATCGGCTTGAAAGACTCCCGCGAACCCCGCATCGCCGCGGATACTCCCGGCCCCAGACGTGGCCTCCACGGCGCTCACCGGGACGGCGCTTCCCATGGCGATGAGCGCCGCCAGCGTGAGGATGCGTCGGATGAACATGCGCCTCAGGAAATCGCCGGCATCGGCAGCCGGCCGTTCACGAGAAAGATGTCGCGCGCGAACACGAACGCCTCGCGCGAGGCGAGGTCACGCCGCGTCATCTCCACGGCCTGCCGGTCGGCGGCAGCGCGCCAGTTCTGAAAATCGCGCGGACTGCTCCGGCCGAACACCGTGGGCACGAACACCGCGATAGCGTGGCCCTGACCGGGATCACGAGCCGACGGATACCGGCACATCTCCACCCCCGCCTCGCGCATCGCGGCACCGAACGCCTGCGTGGCGGCGTACGCCGTCTTCGAGGCGATCGTGCGCCGGTGCGCGGCGAACGGCGCGACCGCGAGATCGACGCTCCGTTCCGTGCGCGCGCGCACCCGGAACGCCGTCAGGTCCACCGACACGTGGTCCAGCTCCGCGCGCGTTCCTTCGAGAAAGACGAATCGATAGTACGCGACTTCCGCCATGGCCGTGGCCACCGATTCCGCGCCGTACCAGATGCCGCGTTCGTGCCGCGCACCGAACCGGGATCCGTGCGGCAGCGGCGGATAACGGAACGGCGTGGCCAGCAGATAGTGCAGGCGTCCGCCCGTGACATCCGGCGGTTTGGCGCGGTCGATCAGCTCCTCGAGCAGCGCCTGCTCCGCGAGCGTGTCCACGAGCTTGCGCGTGGCCACCTGATGCTGCGACTCCACCACCCGCCACGGCGCGAGCCGGAGCGGATGGATCTCAGAGTCGCCCGCGCACTGCGTCCAGATATCGGACGACATCGACCAGCCCTTCGACCGTGCGGATGCGTTCCGCGGGAACGCCGCCAAGGTGGATGTTCTCGGCGTGCAGCCAGGCGCGCGCCGACGCGTCGTCACCGCCCACCAGCGTATCGAGACTGCGCCAGGCGCGCAGGAACAGCAGCGCCAGCTCTCCCTCCTTGCTGCCCGGGTCGAGCCGGCGCTCCTGATGGAGACGCGAGACGGACGCCTCGCTCGAGCCGAGGATCGACGCCAGCTCCCGCTGCCGTAGTCCGATGCGATCGGCGGCGGCGATCACCGCCTTCGTGAGGACGGCAGCGGGATCGGGGGTGGGCAGGCGGTGCGGATTCCGGGCGCTGACACTGGTCATTCTGAAAGATAATCAGAAAAACGTTTCTTCTGCAATCCCGACGGCGGGAGCACCGCGCGGCGCTCCTGCTCACATCGCGAGCGTGGTCCTCACCATCACACCACGCATCATCGGGGCGTCGGGCGCCAGGATACGTCACCCCACGGCAGAGTGGACGGCACCTTCACGCGCACGTTCGTATCGACGTTGAAGTACTCCACGTACGCGCCTTCGCGCGCACCGATCCACTGACCATCCGGAGACCATGCGAGGTGATCGGAGTAGTCGCCGCCGATCCGGCCGATCTGATGGTTGCCCGTCCCGTCGGGGCGAATGCGGAAGATGGTGTTCGCCCACCAGTACAGAATCCAGTCTCCCCGGGGCGACCATTTGGGGTAGACGCCGCTCACATTGAGCTGTGTCGTATCGCGCGAGGCGATATCGAGGACCACGAGCCGCTGCTCCTCCCACGCTCCGCCCTGGAAAACGAGCCGCGAGCCGTCCGGAGACGGCGAAGGGTGAGCATCGGTGCTATACGCGGGCGTGGCCGGACCGATGCGTTCGGGGTCACTGCCATCCCGGCGCACGCGCCAGATCTTTCCGCTTTGGCCGCCTTCTATGTCCAGGGAGAGGAAGACCCACTCCCCATCCGGACTGTAGACCGGCGACTTTTCGTCGAGAGCGACACTCGGATCGGGCAGCAGACGTCTCATGTTGCCGAGCGTGTCCGACACGAAGACCCGCGTGGAGAAAGCCCCCAGCTGCACCATGAACTCGTCGCCTGAGGGAGCCCAGGTGGACAGACGCCTCGCGCCCCCTGATGCAGACGGCGGGCCCATGAGCTTCCGTCCGCTCAGATCCGAGTTGATCAGCAGCACGCCTGGGCTGTCCTCGCCCCACCCGCTCCAGTCGACCACGAACTGCGCGTCCGGCACGATGGCCACGTCGATACTGTCCTTGAGGTTCTGATCCACCTGCGCGCGCAGCATGACCCGTCCGTATTCGAGCGCATGGAGTTCGTCGCCTCTGAGCTCGGCCTCGGGCCCCACGACCTGGAACGCCAGCGGGGACGGATTCCCCGCGCGGTCTCGCGTGACCGCGAATATCCTCGTGGAGCGGCCTCGAACGAGGGCGGTGTCCCGCACATTGAAGGACACCGAGGTCGTGGCCCCGGGGCGGATCGTGACGGTTGCCGTGTCCGGTGCCAGCCCCGCGCCCGCCGCGCCGGCAATGAGGACCTCCACGAGGCTCACGCCGGTTTCTCGTCCGAAAACCACCGTCCCTGAGGCACGACCGTGTGCATCCGTCGGGATATCGATGCTGGGCGATGTGCCGATCTTCGCCGACGCGGGCCGGAACCAGACCGGCGGGTGATCATTCGGGTAGCGAAACGTCACCGGCACACCGGGCACGGGGATGCCGGCGGCGTCCCTGACTTCGGCGACGACAGGAAGGACGAGTATCGCCTCGATCGAGTCGACCTGGGCCTTGCCCGATATCACCCTCACCGAAGCAGGCGTCCTGGGCTCGGGAAGCGGCTCGATACCGCCCTCTCCACCACATCCCGCGAGACTCGCCACGACGAGTGCGCACAAAGACCAGTGCCGCTTCACTACCATCTCGTTCTTCTCACTCGCCGAGCCTGTGCATCCGCACGACCATCCCCTCGCGGACCCGCCTGGGCATGTCGTCATCCATGCACGGAATATACCGAACGAGGTGGCCGGCAGCGCATGGCGCTACGATGTCGCGTACCGCTGGATCGCGCCGGAGTTCGACGTCAACGAAATGGGCTTCCTCACCAAGGCAGGGGTCCGGCCCCCGCTCACCCCGGCGCCGGCGCCACGAGCACGGTATCCACCCGCCGGCCGTCCATGGTCCGCACCGTGAAGCGATGACCGTGCCACACGACCTGGTCTCCGACCTCGGGCAGCCGATCGAGACGGGTCAGCATGAACCCGGCGAGCGTCTGATATTCCGCCCGCCCCTCCTCCCGCAGCGGAATATCGAGCTCCGCCTCGATGTCCATGACCGACAGCGCGGCGTCCACGAGCCAGCTGCCGTCATCGAGACGGGCAATCGACGACTCGCCGGTCTCGGACGGCAGATCCCCGACGAGCGCTTCGAGCACGTCGTGCAGCGTGACGACGCCGCTCACCCCGCCGTACTCGTCGAGCACCACGGCGGCCTGCTGCCGTTCGGCACGCAGGGTGTTCACGAGTTGCAGCGCCGGCATGGTGGACGGCGCGAACACGGGCGGCTGCGTGGCCGCCTCCAGCGTATCGCGCCGGAGCGGTGACCCCGCCAGACAGCGGGCGAGCAGATCCTGCGCGCGCATGAACCCGACGACCCGGTCCAGATCCGCGTCGCACACCAGATACAACGCCCGGCGTTCGTCGGCGAGTTGACGCGCGAGTGCGGCGCCGTCGGCGTCGGCGAGATCGATCCATTCCAGCGCATGGCGAGGCGTCATGATGGACCGCACGCTGCGATCCCCCATGCGGAAGACGCTCTCCACGATCTCGTGCTCCGTCTGCTCCACGACGCCGGACTCCGCCCCTTCCTCCAGCATGGCGCGGATCTCGACCTCGGTGAGCCCGGCCTCGGGATTCACCCGCATCCCCAGCAGCCGCAGCACGATGTTGGTGGACGCGGTGAGCACGCGCACGAACGGCGCCGCGATACGCGACAGGGTTCGCATGGGACGGGCCACGATCGCGGCGATGCGCTCGGGCGCGCCGAGCGCGAGACGCTTGGGTACGAGCTCTCCCACGATGAGGGAGAGATAGGTGATGCTGCCCACCACCAAGGCGAGGCTCAGCGGCCGGGCGTACGGCGCGAGCAGCGGGACGCTCGTGAACATGGCGCCGAACTCGTCGGACAGCGTGGCGCCGCCGAACGCGCCGGCCAGGATCCCGATCAGCGTGATCCCCACCTGCACCGTGGACAGGAACTGCGTGGGTTCCTGCGCGAGCGCGAGGGCCGCCGCGGCTCCCGCATCCCCGCCCGCGGCACGCTGCTCGAGCCGCACCTTCCGGGACGTCACGATGGCGATCTCCGACATGGCGAAGATCCCGTTGACGAGCACGAGCAGCAGGATGATCGAAGCTTCCGTGGCGATTTCCGACAGCATGAGACTCCCGGGGTTTTCTCGACGACAGCCCCAACCGGCAGGCAGGAACTCCGTACCTTACTGCGCGGCCAGGCGAACCGCACCGGCCGTCAGGTACCCCGCGGTGCCATCCTCGAACTGCACGCGGTACCAGTTCGCGCTCGCGCCCATGATGCGGAGCGCGGCATCGCGCGGCACGGTACGAAGCGCCGCGCTCGACGCATGCGGCGCTTCACGCAGCGACGCATTCGCCACGCGCGTCACCCCGGCCCGGCCCAGTCCGCTCGTATCGGCGGTGACCGCGGGCGGCGCCTCGGTGACAAGCCGGACGTGGTGCAGCGGATCGATGGGCCCCACGCCGCGCCGGTAGATGCCGAAGTGCAGATGCGGCGCCGTGGTGCGCGCGTTGCCGCTGTTCCCCACATAGCCCACCGTATCGCCCATGCGCACACGCTGGCCCGCCTCCACGGCGTGCCCGTCGAGGTGCGCGTAGTAGATCGACTGGCGCCGCGCCTCGTCGCTCAGCCACACCACGTTGCCGCCCAGGTTGTTGGGCGAGATGCTGCGCACGATGCCGTCCGCGGCCGCGATCACCGGCGTGCCGCGCGGCGCGAAGATATCGATGCCGTGATGCACGCGACGTCCGGCATCGCGGTCGGCGCCGAAGAAACTCTGGATCGCGCGATTGCCGCGTCCTTCCACCGGAAACGCGAGCGTGGGTTCGGGCGTGAGCGTGAGCTCGAACCGTCCGCTCCGGAGCAGCTCCGGCTGCATGCGGAGCACGAACTCCGCGTCGTCGCGCGCTTCGTATTCCAGCGTGAGCAGCGCGGCCGCGCTGTCGGGAGGCACGGCGGCGACGGCGGTGGCGCGGTGCACGTACGGCCTGACCGTATCGGCCGTGGCCTCGAAGAGATCGAGATAGAGACGCGCGGGCAGTCCGTCGGCCCGGAGCACGGCGCGCACCCGCTGCCCGTCGCGCAGCGCGAACCGGTACGCCACGGCGCGCGCCTCGCTCCGCTCGTACACGCCCACCTCGTGCGCCGGAAGCTGCGCCGAGAGCGGCGCCCGGAGCGCGCTGTCGCTCGCGGCCAGCCACTCGAGGCCGAGCGCGGTGGTGTCGAGGCCGGCATCACGCAGCGCGAGCGCGTACCGCTCGTGGGCAGTGGCGGGTTCAGGACGGAGCGCGCGGAACGCGGTGGACGGACTGCATGCAGCCATCGCCGCCAGCACCATCAGCGATGCGGTCAGCGTGACTCGGCGGACTCGAGCGGAGGTGAACGCTCGGAGCGGGTTCGGTATCGGCATGGCTTCTTGTACGCCGCCGCGGGCCGGGAGTGTCGTGTCGTGAGAAAAGGCACGTACGCCATGCCGGGCCCGCCGTCACGCCGGCGATCTGGCGGCCCCTTTTTACTATGTATATAGTTGACAGAATGAAGCCATCACGTCGCATCCTCCCCGGCCTTCTGCTCCTCGCACTGGCCGGCGGCCTCGCCGCCCTCTGGCTGCGGAAGGACGTCTCCGGGCCCCACTCGACCGACGTGCCGGTCGCCACGCTCGTGACCGATCTCCGGGTCGAAGAGCCCGGCCTGGCCCACGAGTTCACCGACATCATTCAGATCGTCGCCGACGCGAACGCGATCTACGTCAAGCAGCGCACCACGACCGAGGTCCGCGTCTTCGATCTGGAGGGCCGACATCTCCGCACCATCGGACGCGCCGGCGGCGGACCGGGCGAGTTCCGCGAGCTCATCGCCATCGGCCTGCTCGGCGACACGCTCTGGACCATCGACTGGACGCTCCGGCGATTCTCGTACTTCACCACGGCCGGCGATCTGCTGGCCACGACGCCGTTCGAAAGCGCGGACCTGTCGCTCGAACCCGGTAGCCCGCTTCTCGTGCCGTATCCGCAGACGGTCCTTCCCCACGGCACCGCGCTCGGATTCGGCAGCGGGTTCGGCCATTCCCTGGCCGAGGGGCTGATCACGGAGCGGCCGATCCTCCGCATGACACGCACGGCCCTCACGACGGATACCATCGCCCGGCTTTCCGTCCGGAACAACGACCTCATCGTGCGCACCGGCGGCAGCACGATGTTCATGCCGCAGCCGTTCACCGATGCGCTGTTCGCGGTTCATGCGCCCCTGGCGCAGCGTGTGTACGTGATCGAGCGGTGGGCCGCGACCGCATCCGCGCCGGCCGAGTACGGGGTAACGGCGCTCCACGTGAACGGCGACACGGCCTGGTCGAAACGCTACGCCTACACACCGGTCCCGATTCCGAAGGAAGTCACCGACAGCGTGCGGCTCAGGCACCTCAAGTGGCTCCGTCCGCAGTTTGCCACCGAAGACGTGGAACGGGCGCTCTTCCTGCCGGCGTTCCGCACGCCCGTCACGCACGCGCTGGCCGGCGACGACGGCACGCTGTGGATCCGCCGCGAGGAAATCGGCGAGAACGCCACGTTCGTGATCCTCGATGCCGATGGCCGCGAACGTACGCACGTCACCGCGCCTCGGCGCGCGAAGCTGCTGTGGGCATCCGGCGACACCGCATGGGGATACGAACTGGACGAGGACGACGTGCCCACGCTCGTGCGGTACCGCGTGGCGCGGTGACACGGTGACGCCGTGATGCTGTGACCTCGTCCCGCGATGATCCACGCGTGGATCATCGCGGTGCGTGAACTATCGCGGCGCCGCCCCGCCCGTGAACACCGGCTGCGTCCACGCCATGAGCCCGTTCGCCTCGAGCACGCGCGCCCGCACATACCCTTCGTCGCCCCGAAACCTGTACGTGGCCGGATTGGTCGTGACCTCGCTCAGCACACGGCCGCCGCGGCCGATGAACTGCACACGGTATCCGCTCCACGTGGCCGCGCGGATCGCAACGGTCATCGAATCCGCGTTCACACGGTAGTCGCTCAGCTCCACGCCGGTGGACGAATAGAAATCACCGCGCTCCATGGCCGCGAGAATCGCGTCGGACGTGAGCGCCGACGTGCGCACGTGCACCCACCCCTGCCCCGGGCGCGCGGCATTCCGGTCCTCGGGACGCTTGAACACGTGCGCGTCGTCCACGGCGAGCCCGTAGAGCAGCACGCCGTTGGACAGGATCGAGTCCCACACTTCCTCGAGCCCGGGCACGCCGCTCCCGCCCAGGTTGTTCACCTGCGGATGGCCGTTCCAGATCTCGAACAGCTTGTTGTTCCGCACCTGCTCGATCTGCTCGGCGGTGAGCGCCCACCGGAAGTTCGGATGGTTGATGTGCGGCACGCCGTTCGCCGCGCGGATCGCGTCCACGTTCCGCTGCAGCACGTCCACCACGCTCGTACCGCCCTGCGGCGGCACGAGCCGGTCCACGGCGAGCCCGTTCACATGGATCAGATGGTCGCCGAACCGGTCGGTGACCTCCTCGCCCTGGATCACGAGAAACCGCTCATCGAGCCCGTGCAGCGCGTTGAGCGCGTCCACGCGCGTGAGCACGTTGTGATCGGTGAGCACGAGGAAGTGGTAACCGTGCGCGCGATACCACTTCACCACGTCGTCGGGCGACGAATCGCCGTCGCTGTTGAGCGTGTGGGTGTGCGTGTTTCCCTTGTACCAGCGGAGCGCGGGGTCCTGCACGTCCACGCGCGGCTCCGTGCCCGTGGGGAGCGCGGTGAATCCCCACAGGCCGAAGAGCGCGACGGCGGCGGCCAGGGCGGCGTGCGGACGGGGCATGCGGTATTCTCGGGAGGAAGGGGCCTGCTCCAGTATGGCGCGCCGAGCCCCCGTCCGCCATCCGCGCGGCGTCACACCCGCGTCACACCGCCTCCGACAGCGAGGTGAAGTTGAAGTCGCGCGCCCGGAGCGACGGCATGGCCACGCTGCCGCCCGCCTCGGTGCCGGCGAGCCGTTCGGCGGCGCCGATCGCTTCGAGGTTGTTGAGCAGGAAGAGCGGGGACTCGTTGAAGCGGAAGTTGCGGAGCGACTTCGTGACCTTGCCGTTCTCCACGAGGAACGTGCCGTCGCGCGTGAGGCCGGTGTAGAGCACGGTGCGCGGATCCACTTCGCGCAGGTACCAGAGCCGCGTCACCAGAATGCCGCGCTCGGTGCCCTGCACGAGATCGTCCACCGACTGCGTGCCGCCGGCCATCTTGAACGTGGTGGGCGCGCCCGTGGGCGTCTTGCCCTGCTTCTGCGCCCAGAAGCGCGTATACACGAGCTGCCGCAGCACGCCGTTCTCGATCCACGCCTGCCGGCCGAGCGGCATGCCGTCGCCGTCGTACGGCTGGCCGAGAAGCTGCGGATCCGCGGGATCGGAATAGATGGTCACGCGTTCGTCCACGATCTTCTCGCCCACCTTGTTGCCGCCGCCTTCCTTCACGAACGGGCTCCGTCCTTCGTCGGCGTTGCGCGCGGCGGCGTAGAACGCGAGCAGCTGCACGAGATCGCCCACGGCCTGCGGCTCGAGGATCACGGTGTAGCGGCCGGGTTCGATGGCCACGGGATCGCGCGAGGCGCGGGCCTTGTCGGTGGCGCGGCGGGCCACGCCGGCGGCGTCGAGCTTCGCCCAGTCGGGGTGATCGGCGGCGGCCCAGCCGGAACCGGTGCCGTCGTCGGAGCGCACGGTGAGCGAATAGTTGGCGCTCGTGGTGCGGCGGTACGCGAACATGCCGGCCTTGTTGCCGATCGCGCTCGCGCCCATGCCGGTCACGAGATAGCCGGCGGCCTTGATGTCGCCGGCGCCGCGCGCGAGCTCGAGCGCCACGAGGCAGGCCCTGGCGCGGTCGGTGGGCGTGAGATTCGCGGTGGACTCGAAATACGCGTTCACGTCGGCATACCGCTGCGCGCCGAGCGGCGGCATGGATTCGGGATCGTCGGGCGCGAGCCGCGCCATGCGCTCGCTCTGCTCCACGGCGCGCCGGATTCCCTCGTCGGAGAGATCGTTCGACGTGACCACGGCGTGCTTGGGGCCGAAGTGGCTCTGCACGGCGAGCTGCGCGTCGGTGGTGGCGCCCGACGTGGACACCTGGTTGGCGGCGAAGCGCACGTTGCCATTGTAGAACGTGTTCACCTGCACGTCGAGGCCGTCGGCCTTCGACATGCCGATCGCCTTCTCCACCATGGCCTGCGCCTGCTCGCGCGTGATGACGGCGTCGCTGGCCGCGTCGCGGAGCGGCACGCCGCGCCGGAATGCGTCGACGGGATCCGCGAGCAGGCCGCGCCGCGTGAACGTGTCCCCTGTGGAATGCGTGGACATCAGCTCTTCCTCCCGGTGTTGATCACGTTGACGTTGCGGAAGCGCGCGGGCGGGGAGCCGTGACTCACGGCGTTCACCTGCGGCGGCTGGCCCTTGCCGTCGAAGAAGCTGCCGCCGAGCTGGTAGCTGGAGCGTCCGCCGAGCATGTCGAGGGAGTTCCAGAAGTCCGGCGTACGGATCTGGTAGGCCACGTCCTTGAGCTCGCCTACGATCTTGCCGCCGCGGATCTCCTTGAACACCTGGCCGCCGAACTGCGCGTTGTAGCGCTGCTGGTCGATGGAGAAGCTGCCGTCGCCGATGATGAGGATGCCGCGGTCGGTGGCGGCCACGAGATCGTCCATCGAAAGATCCTCCCGTCCCGGCAGCACGGACACGTTGGGCATGCGCTGGAACTGCACGTCGGCCCATCCCTGCGCGTAGGAGCAGCCGTGCGAGCGCACGGGGTGGCCGTTCTTCTCGTACCACCAGCGGAGCCACGGCGCCTGTTCGCGCGTGGTCTGGTAGTCGTTGAACATGCCGTCCTTCACGATGAGGAAGTCGTCGGGCTGCACGCCGTCGTCATCCCAGCCGATGGTGGAGAGCCCGCCTTCCTGCGAGCGGTCGCCCTGCACGTTGAGGATGGGCGGGCCGTACTTGAGCGTGCCGAGCATCCTGTCCGGCGGCGCGACGAAGCTCGTGCCGGCGTAGTTGGCCTCGTAGCCCATGGCGCGGTCGAGCTCGGTGGGGTGGCCGATGCTCTCGTGGATGGTGAGCCACATGTTGCCGGGGTCGAGCACGAGATCGTAGCGTCCCACGTCCACGGGCCTGGCGCCGAGCTTGGCGGCGGCCTCCTCGCCCCAGCGCGGCGCGTTGCCGGCCAGATCGCTCGCGAGCACGTATTCCCAGCCGCGCGCCATGGGGGCCACCACGTTGCCGCGGTTCTGGAAATCGGTGAAGTCGGGGGACACGGCGGTGATCTGCATGAGCGGCCACGAGCGCACCACGTCCTGCTGCGTGACCGACCCGTCGCTGTTGGCGTAGTGGCGTTCGTCCTTCACGAAGAAGAAGGCGCTGAAGCAGAAGCGCACGTTCTGCGCCTTCATGGCCGCGGCGTTGGCGGCGAGCAGCAGGTCGGCCTTCTCCTCGAGCGGGACGTCCCACGGATCGGTGGTGTAGGCGCTCTTCCACCGGCCGTCGGGCACGGCCGGCGAGGGGAGCCACTCCACGGACCGGTCCCGCGCGAGGCGCGAGGCCTTCGCGATCGCGGTCGCCTCGCGCGCCGCGGCGGCCGCGCCGTCGGTGGTGAGCACGCGCGTGGCGGCGAACCCCCACGTGCCGTCCACGAGCACGCGCACGCCGATGCCCACGGTGTCGGTGTCCACGATGTTGATGATCTGCTGCTCGCGCGTCTGCACGAAGTTCTGCCGCTGGCGGCTGCAGCGGACGTCGGCCCAGGTGGCGCCCGCGTCCTTCGCGGCGGCGAGCGCCGCGGCCATGAGCTCGCGGACGCGGGGGATGTCGGCGAAGGTGTCGAGCGCCCGGGGGGCGGGGGCGGGCGCGGCCGAGAGGAGGTTCGGGATGGCGCCCAGGGCGCTGCCGGCGAGGAGCGAGCCGCCGACGGCGACGCCGGAGTGCCGAAGGAAATCGCGGCGGGTGGTCATGGGAGTCCGCGGGAAGGAGGGACGGGATCAGGGGGTGATCCGGATGATCCGCACAGGAGGGGCGGAATCAGGGGAGGATCCCGAAGATCCGACAGGAAGGGACGGAATCAGCGGGAATCCCCGAAGATCCGAACGTTGGGGCGGCGCCGGCCGTTTCAACAGGTGTCAGGGACGAACCGGTCGTGCTCGCCGGTATCCGGCACATAAGTTGGATGGCCGGCGCCGGCCGTCGTCCGCGCCCCTGCCCTTTCCCTCCCTCCCCTCCGCCGATGCGACCATCCCATTTCCGTCTGCCCGCAACGCTCCTGGCGCTCACGCTCGCCTCGTCCCCGCTCGCCGCCCAGGGAGGCGGCGGAGGTGGGGGTGGAGGAGGAGGCGGTGGCGGAGGGGGCGGCTTCGGAGGCTTCGGCCAGCAGCAGCCCCGCGACACCGTGCGCCGCGTGCACGTGGTGCCGGGCCTCCGCGACGGCCCGAGCATGTTCCCGCTCGTGAACTACAAGGAGATGCAGCCCAGGCAGTGGGGCGTGATGGACTTCGAGCACTATCACACCACGGCCGAGCTCAACTACTGGATGGAGCGGTGGGCCAAGGAGAAGCCGGAGCTCGTGCAGCTCTACGAAGTGGGCACCTCCTTCGGCGGCCAGACGATCTGGCAGATGACGATCACCAACACGGCCACGGGCAAGGACACCGACAAGCCGGCCGCGTTCTTCGAGGGCGGGCGTCACTCCGGCGAGATCACGTCGAGCGAGAGCGTGCTCTGGCTGGCGTGGCACGTGCTCGAGAACTACGGCAAGGATCCGGCGATCACGAAGCTGCTCGACGAGAAGGCGCTCTACCTGCGTCCGAACAACAACCCCGACGGCGCCGACATGTACAAGCTCACGGCGCAGGCGAACCGCAGCTCCGTGCGCCCGCAGGACAACGACGGCGACGGGCTCTTCGACGAGGATCCGGGCGAGGATCTCGACGGCGACGGCCACATCCGCCAGATGCGGAAGTTCGTGGGCGCCGGCAAGGGCACGCACGTGGTGGACACGATGGACAAGAAGGGACGCCTCATGCGCGCCGTGGGCATGGGGAACGGGGACTACCTCATGTACCCGGAAGGCATCGACAACGACAAGGACGGCCGCTACAACGAGGACGGCGTGGGCGGGCTCGACCTGCACCGCAACTACCCGTACAACTGGCGCCCGATGACCGAGCCCACGGGGCGCGGCTTCACGCAGGGCGGCGCGGGCGAGTATCCGCTGTCGGAGCCGGAGACGCGGTCGGTGTTCCTGTGGCAGACGAGCCATCCGAACATCAGCGTGACCAACTCCATGGACACGCAGGTGCCGATGCATCTCCGCGGGCCGAGCACGTGCGAGGAGAAGGAGTGCATGTTCCCGTCGGATCTCAAGCTGTTCCAGTACTTCGATTCGGTGGGGCTCACGCACACGAACTACCCGTGGGCGGGCGACGTGTACCGCACGTATGCCACGCGGTTCTCGCCGCCGGGCCAGGGCACGCCGCAGCCGCTGTTCGGCCACGGCCCCGACTTCGGCTACTTCCAGATGGGACAGATCTGGTACGGCGACGAGCTCTGGAACGGCGGCCGTGAGCGCGACTACGACGGCGACGGACGCTGGGACCAGTACGAAGTGCTGCGCTACTGCGACGAGGAGTTCGGCGGCAAGTGCTTCCAGATGTGGACGAAGTTCCACCATCCGGACCTCGGCGAGGTGGAGATCGGCGGCATGGATCCCAAGTTCTGGTCGCAGAACGGCCCGCCGGAGGTGCTGGAGAAGTGGGCCAGCCGGCAGGCGCGGTTCAATCTCGCGATGGCCATGGAGCTGCCGCGCCTGGAGATCACGAACGTCGCGGTGACGAAGGTGCGGATGTCGGCGGATTCGGCAACGCACGAGGTGAAGGTCACCGTGCGCAACACGGGACGGATTCCCACGGCGCTCGAGCAGGCCAAGCGCGTGAAGATCGTGCGGCCGGACGTGCTCACCATCCAGGGCCGCGGCCCGACCGCGCGTGCGGTCACGCGCCCGGTGGAGTTCCACCTGAATGGGCACGAGACGCGGGTGCTCACGATGCGGGTGCGCGCGCCGGCGGGTGAGGCCGTGGAGATGAATGCGCGGGTCTCGAGCACGCGCGGGGGGATCGCGGAGTCGCCGGTGCGGATCACGCCGTAAGGCGTGATCCTGATGTAATTACATTGTAATTACGGAACACGGGCCGCCGTCGCATGGAGCGACGGCGGCCCGTGTCGCTCGTCACGGCACCGGCGGCCGCCCGATCCGGTACTCCTTCGGCGGCACATTCCCCTGCAGGTGCTGCACGAAATAATCCCACCGCCGCCGCACCATGTAGTTGTTGTCCACGCCGAACCCGTGCCGCGCATTCGGCAGCATGAGCAGGTCGAAGTCCTTCCCGGCCTTCACGAGCGCGTCCACCACGAGCTGCGTGTTGTACGGCGGCACGTTGTCGTCCATCATGCCGTGCACGAGGAACAGCTTCCCCTGCAGCTTCGCGGCATGCGTCTGGTTCGCCTCCTCGGCGTAGTTGTCCGTGTCGCCGGTGCGCGTGAGCAGCCCCTGATACCGCTCGCCCCAGTCGTCCTCGTAGTTGCGGTTGTCGTGATTCCCCGCCTGCGCGATCCCCACCTTGAAGAACTCCGGCGCGCGGAACATCGCGGCCGCGGTGGCGAACCCGCCGCCGGAGTGCCCCCAGATCCCCGCCTTGTCGATGTCGATGAACGGATAGCGCGCGGCCAGCTCCTTCATCCCCGCGACCTGGTCGGGAATCGTGTTGTCGCCCATGCGGCCGTAGTAGAAGTCGTGGAACGTCTTCGACCGCCCCGGTGTGCCCATGCCGTCGATCTCCACCACCACGAAGCCGAGCTCGGCGAGCGCCTGGTTGTCGGAGCGTGACGGCACGAAGTTGCGCGTGCCCACGCTCCCCGACTGCGGCCCGGGATAGATCCGGTTCACGATCGGGTACCGCTTCGTGGAGTCGAGCGTGGTGGGCGTGTACATCAGCCCGTAGATGTCGGTGGTGCCGTCGCGGGCCTTCATGCGCACCGGCGTGGGCGCCTTCCAGCCGGCCGCGACCAGGCGCGACACGTCGGCGCGCTCGAGCGTCTGCACCACGCGGCCGTTCGCGTCCCGGAGCACCGTCACGGGCGGCGTGTCGGGCGTGGAGTACGTGTCCGTGAACCAGCGCCCGTCGGGCGAGAGCGCGACGGTGTGGTTCGCCGGCTCCGGCGTGAGCAGCACCTGCCGCCTGCCGTCGAAGCTCACGCGGTAGAGATGCTGGAAGTACGGATCGCGGTCCGCCTCCTTGCCGTTGGCCATGAGCCAGATCTCGCGCGTGCGTTCGTCCACGCGCACGATGTCGGTCACGTTGCCGGTGCCCGTGGTGATGCGATTCTTGAGCGTGCCGGTGGCGAGGTCGTAGAGATAGAGATGCACCCAGTCGTCGCGCTGCGACCACCAGATGAGCTCGTTCGACGCGGGCAGCACGCGCCAGAGATTCTCGGCGAGCGACGCATCGCCGATGTGCGTGGCGCTCGTTTCGTGCAGCACCGTGCGCACGGCGCCGGTGGCCGCGTCGGCGATGCGGAGCCAAGCCTGCTTGTGGTCGCGCGAGCTCGAGATGAAGGCGAGCCGCGAGCCGTCGGGATACCATTGCACGTCGCACATCGCGCCGCCGCACGCGATGTGATCCGACACCGTGGAGCGGTGCGCGTCGGGCGGCATCTGGAGCCGCACCACCTGCGCGCGCCCGTCCGCGTCACGGCGGATGATCACGCGGCTGATGCGGAACACCACGCTGTCGCCCGGCAGCGGATACTTCCACGACTGGAGCGTGGGCGCGCCCACGTTCGTGGACACGAGGTGCATGTCGCGCACGCCGCGGCCGTCGTGCTGGAAGGTGGCGATCTGCCGACCGTCGGCCGACCAGCTCACGATCGGGTTGTCGCCGTGCGTCCACCCCGCGTTGTTCGTGGCGTAGCCGAAGTCCGCGATCCCGTCGGTGGTGAGCTGCGTTTCGGCGCCGCTCGCGAGCTCCCGGAGCCAGAGGTTGTGATCGCGGATGAAGACGGCCTGCGTGCCGTCGGGCGAGCGGACCGAGCTGGGCGGCGCCTGCGGAGCCGCGGGCGCGGCGGTGCAGGTGTACGCGACGAGGTCGCAGCGCGCGGAGCGCCCCTGCACCGACACCGTGAGGGCGCGGGCATCGGCGGAGAGCTCGAAGCTCTGGAACGGCAGCCGCTCCGGGTCGAGGCGCGCGCCGGCCACCGCGGTGAGCGCCGTGGCCAGCCGGCCGTGGTCGAAGACGGGCTGTTTCGTGCGCCGAGCCGGGTTCACGAGATGGAATGCGCTGCCGCCGTTCGGCGTGGTGGCGCGGTACCAGAACCGTCCGTCGGCCAGCCACACCGGGCGGCCGGCCGTTCCGGACAGGAGGGGAGCGGTATTCGGGGCGAGAAACCGTTCGGCCGCGGCGTAGTCGGCGGCGGTGAGCTGGCGCGGGGCCGTGGGCTGCGCGGCGAGAGGGAGCGCGAACGGCAGCATCGCCGCGGCGACGCGCAGGGAGACTCGGAGCAGGGGCATGTGCAGCGAGGGCTCGGAGGGAGAGGGAAACGCCGGGGGCGTCGTCTTGGTGAAAGGTACAGAACCGGCGGCGCGGTGGCGCTCGGTCGGGGAAATCCTCGATGCCCGCCGACGGGGCAGGTCAAGGACGCACGACTCACGACCGCTCATGACCCTCCTCGCCCACCCCTTGATTTTCGGGATTTATTCGGTAGACTTCGAACCATTCCCCTCGACGAGGAGCTGGCGAATGGAACTCAAGGCGAAGCTCGACATCCTGATGTCGCTCGCGGCCGACGACCGGGAAGGCCTCCCGGGCCGCGACACCCCCCTCCCTCCGCGGTTGCGCAATGCGACCAAGGCCGGCACGCTCCGGCCGCTCAACCTGCGCCAGGTGCGGGTGGGGCCGTACGGCCCGCGCACCGGGCTGCTCCGCATCCTCATGACGAATGCGTGCAGCTTCAACTGCCACTACTGCCCCATGCGGCGGGACCGGGAGCTGCCGCGCACGCTGCTCAAGCCCGCCGAGATGGTGCGGATCTTCCTCGAGGCGCTGGAGCGCGGGTGGGCGAGCGGTCTCTTCATCACCACCGGCATCCCCGGGCGTCCCGTCAAGGTCATGGACGACCTCATCGAGGTGCTCGAGCGGCTGCGGGTGCGGCACGGCTACCGCGGCTACATCCACGTGAAGATCGTGCCCGGCGCCGACGAGGCGCAGGTCGACCGCATCACGGCGCTCGCCAGTCGCGTGTCGATCAACCTGGAAACGCCGTGCAGCGAGTCGCTGGCCACGATCGCCCCGGACAAGCGGCTCGACACGTCGCTGGTCACGCTCCGCCGCGCACAGAGCCGGGTGAGCGCGGCGCGCGACGCCGAACAGGACGGGCGGCCGCGCGATCCGATGCTGCCCGGCGGCACGGCCGGCATCACCACCCAGTTCGTGGTGGGCGCCACGCCCGACTCCGATCGCACGATCATCACCAAGACCACGGAGCTGTACGCGCAGGGCGGCATGCACCACGCGCACTTCAGCGCCTTCCGTCCCATTCGCGACACACCGCTCGAAGGCGCTCGCGGCGCGCCGGCCGTGCGCGAACACCGGCTCTACCAGGCGGACCACCTGCTCCGGCGCTACCGGTACACCCGCGAGGAGCTCGTCTTCGACGACACGGGCAACCTGCCGCTCGGCCACGACCCCAAGGTCGCGTGGGCGCTGGCCCATCCGGAGCGGTTCCCCCTGGAGCTCCGTACCGCGTCGTACAGCGAGCTGCTGCGGGTGCCGGGCGTGGGGCCGCTGGTGGCGCGCCGCCTCGTGGAGCAGCGCCGCGTGACCACGCTCCGCGGTGTGGAGGATCTCCGCAAGCTCGGCGCCGTCACGGAGCGGGCCCGGGGGTTTCTCATGCTCAACGGGCGGCGGCTCGGCGCCGAGCGGTGGCGCGAGCAGTTGTCGCTCTGGACGCCGGAGGAAGAGGCGGACATGAACCACGGTCTCTATGAGGTGAGTCCGGGAACGTTCCGGTAAAGGGTTACGGGACTTGACCATCACCCGTCCGGGGAGTGGTATTCTTCGCAGCTTCGACCCCGCGGCCCCCCCAGGCCACGCGGCGTCTCCTCTCCCCCCACCCGACCGTCACCCCCATGGCCATCATCGATTACGACCGATGGATGAAGGACACGAACCGCTTCGGGATTTCCCGTAGCCCTGAACTCAAGGCGATCGACGCCGCCTTCCTCGCCTACGAAAAACTCGGGACGGCGGCCGCCAAGAAGGATCTGGAAAAGGCCTTCGAGGCGTGGAAGAGAAAGGAAGGGCCGGGGGACGCCTGGAAGAAGTCGTCCCGCAACCACAAGAGCGCCGCGGTCAAGCTGGCCGCGCTGCTCTCCGGCCAGGGAGATACCGACACGGCGTTCACCATGGGCCGGGTCCCCGACTTCATGCACGAGGAGCTGATCAACGCGCGGCTCGGCGTGCTGTATCTCTTCAGTCGCATCAGCGTGGTGCCGGGGCTCTTCAAGATGGTGCTCGAAGGGGGACTCGACATCGCCGGCCAGTCCATGGAGATCGGCGGGGCCGACAAGGACGCCCAGAAGACCTTCGGCAACGTGAGCAAGGGCAAGGGGCTCGTGGGCATGGGGCTCGACAAGCTCGAGGACAAGCTCGTCCCGCAGAACAAGCCCAAGAACGTGTATCTCCCGCAGAACGCCAAGCCGAGCATCGTGGCCGGCGCGAAGGCCACCATCGTGACGTCGGAGCAGATCCAGCGCGAGGCGGAAGCCGCCCAGCAGCTGGCGAACCGCCCGTTCGTGCAGAAGATCAAGGACAAGGTGCAGGAGTGGTTCGACCTGCTCGTCGAGAAGATCAAGGAGACCGTCCGGAAGAAATTCGGCACGATCGATGGCATCGCGGGCACGATCAAGCAGCTCGTGAAGGGCATCGTCACGCTGGTCGCGGCCAAGGCGGCCCCGTTCGTGGGCGCCGGCATGGAGATCGCCTCCTCGCTCGGCAAGACGCTCGACGCCGCCGTCACCCGGTTCCGCACCTGGAAGGAAGGACGCGACGTGGAAGTGGCCGACGGGCACCCCGGCATCATCGTGCAGTCCATCACGCGCGCCATGACGCTGAGCCTGTTCGAGGGACTCTGGCAGACCATGAAGGGAGCCGGCGCCCTGGCCATGGACATCGTGGGCTTCGGCGCCGGCGCGATCGTGAACCTCGTCATCTCCTGCGGCGAGATGCTCGTCAAGTTCATCTGGCGTCTCGTGGAGACGGTCCGCATCAATGCCTTCTGCCAGGAGGCCCGCGGGCACTGGGAGAACAGCAACTCGCTCACCTCGATCCACCGGCAGCCGTTCGCCTTCAGCGAGTGGTACCGGAACACCGCGCTCAACATCCCGCTCATTTCGGTGCTCACGCTCAACACCGGCATCTGCGGCGACAAGATGCGCTATCTGGCGATGTTCAACTCGGGCGGGAGCATGATCTCGTCCGACCAGTTCCAGAACGGCGTCCGGTTCCTCGACAACCTCAAACCGTGGGGAGCCAAGTACATCGGCGACACGGGCTTCAAGATCCGCTCCGGCGGCGACGTGCTGGTGGACAAGCTGGTGAACAGCTTTGCCACGTCCCACGAGAAGGAGAAGAACACCTTCGACAAGATCATCTCGGTGGTGACGGCGTAGCGCAGGCGGCTACTCGGCGCCGGCGCCGGCTTCCCGCCGTCGCCGGCCGAGTACGCCGGCCGTCACCAGCGTGAACACGAGCCCTACGGGAAGCGGCTCGAGCGACGTGAACGCGATGTTCACCAGCGGGTTCCGGTACATCTCCTGGAACTCCGCCATCTCCGCCGCCTTCCGGGCAAGCTCCTCCTCGCCGGCGCCCGACTGCCTGGCCTTGTCCAGCGCGTGCGCCGTGTACTTCTCCATGAAGTCGGGCGCGAGCCGGTAGTAGACCACCTGCCAGGTGGCCACGTAGCACACGGTGGCCACGCCCACGATGGCGATCCCCACGGTGAAGGCCCGGCCGAAGGTCATCTGTCCTCCGGCCACGTTGTCCCGGTACGACCGGACGCCGAAGAACACCATCAGGAAGGCGAGCACCATCGTGGTGTAACCGATGACGACGCCCCGGTCGAACCCGATCCGGTCCTGGAAGGGCAGCGTGAGGAGCATCATCACGGACAGGATGGCGCCCGCAATGAGCCCGAAGGTCAGCACGATCTTTCGCATGACAGCTCCTTGGTTGAGAGACGCGCCGATTCTAGCCGTTCCGCCCTGCCCCGCGCATCACCCGAACGAATGATTCTGCGGAATTCCGGGCAAAATCATCCGAAAGTCGGAGCCGGCTGCGCCCGGTGCCCCCGTCGCGGCGGCGGATTCGGGTCACGGGATCAGCCGAAGCGTCTTGCCGAGCTGCACGGCCTGGGTCCGGCGCCGCGCGCCGAGCTTGTCGAACACCCGGCTCGAGTGGGTCTTGACCGTGTTTTCGCTGACATGGGCGCGTTCGGCGATCTCCCGGTTGCTCAGCCCTTCGGCGATCAGCTCGAGGATCTCGAGTTCGCGCGGGGTGATGCCGAGCGATTCGCGCGCGTGCTCGTCGCGGACGAAAGTGGCGGGGGCAGGGACTTCGCGCACGATCACGGTTTCGGCGCGCCGGGTGATCCGGAGGCCGAGCCAGATGCCGAACCCGGCGAACACCGCCGCCACGAGGGCGCCGTAGATCTCGACCGAGTGCTCCACCAGGAGCCAGCGGTACTCGATGGTCTTGAGCAGGGCGATGAGGACGCCGCCCAGGAGCCCGTAGAGGAGAACGTGCCGGCGCATGCCCCATTCTACCGAAAGGGCGGCAGGGTGCGGAATCGGGGCGGCGTTGACACTTGCTTCACACCGCCCTGCGAAACTCCGGTCAGTGAATCACCCCCTGACCGGAGCTGCCATGAATACCAGGAATACCAGCCTGCGCCCCCGCCACACCCTCGTCCCCCTGCTGGCGGCGGCCATCGCCGCCTTCCCCGTCCCCGCCGCTGCCCAGTCGGTGCAACCTGCCCGCACCGGCGCCGTAGTGCTGGTGGTCAGCAGCGCCGGGCGCGACAGTGGCCGCACGCGTCCCGGCTTCGAGATGGACGAACTCTCGCAGGCCTATCATATCTTCAAGCGGAACGGGTTCGCCGTCACGATCGCCAGCCCGGCGGGAGGCGCGGTGGAGGCCGATCGTTTCGATCGGGAGGCGGAGTACAACGCGACGTTCATCGCCGACACCGAGGCGATGCGCCTGCTGGGCGACACGCGCCGCACCGCGGAACTCCGCGCCCGCGACTTCGACGCCGTCTTCGTGATCGGAGGCAAGGGGGCCATGTTCGATCTTCCGCTCGATACCGCACTCGCCCGCCTGGCCGGCGAGATCCACGACCTGGGCGGTGTCGTGTCGGCGGTCTGCCATGGACCGGCCGGCCTCGTGCGTGCGCGCACGCGCGACGGGCAGTCGCTGCTCGCGGGCCGCGCCGTCACCGGCTTCACGAACGAGGAGGAGCTGGTCTTCGGCAAGAAGTGGGCGTCGGAGTTCCCCTTCATGCTCGAAGACGAGATCCGCGCGCTCGGCGCACGCTGGGAAGAGGCTCCCCTGATGCTTCCGCACGTCGCCGTGGATGGCCGCCTGATCACCGGGCAGAATCCGTACGCCACCCCCGCGACCGTCGAGGCGGTCGTCCACGCGCTCGGCCGCACGCCCGTGGAGCGCGTGGCGTGGAAGGACGAGCGCACGGTGAACTTCGCCGCGGGTGCGTTGCGCGGTGAGGCCGTGCTCGGCCAGCGTGCGCTCGCGGGCATCCACACGGAGCTGCAGATCGAGCTCATCGGACTCCTCGGATACTATCAGCTGCAGGTGGCGCAGGATTCGGCCGCGGTGCGCACCGCGCTCACGCTGATGGAGCTCGCCGCCCCGTACATGCCGCAGGCCGAAATCTCCCTCGGTCTCGCCGACGCGTACCATCGCACGGGACGCGTGCAGGAAGCGCGTGCGCTCGCACGCGATATCGTGGAGCGGCATCCGAAGATGGACGCGGCCCGCGCCCTGCTCACACGCCTCGGGAACTGAGTGTGTCGCACGGTCTGCACCTGCTCGTGATCGAGGACAACCCCGCGCTGGGCGAGAGCATTCGCGCCCTGCTCGGGGCGCGCGGGCATCGTGTGGACCTTGCGGCAGACGGCCGCGCCGGCCTGCAGATGGCACTGGCCGAGCCTCCGGATGTGCTGGTGCTCGACCTCACGTTGCCGGGCATGGACGGGCTGCGCATCTGTCAGCGCCTGCGCGAACGGTGCGACCGGCACGTGCCGGTGCTGATGCTCACCGCGCGCGACACCCTCACGGACAAGCTCAAGGGATTCGAGGCGGGCGCGGATGACTATCTGGTGAAGCCGTTCGCCAATGAGGAACTGCTCGCGCGCTGTCTCGCGCTCTCGCACCGGCACCGCGCGGGCATGTCGCACATCGTGCGCATCGGCTCGCTGGAAATCGATCGTCGCACGGGCGGCGTGCAGCGCGCGGGACAGGTACTGGAACTGCGGCAGACGGCACACCGCATCCTGCTGATACTGGCCGACGCCTGGCCGCGGGCGGTGACACGCAGTGAGCTCATCCGGCGACTGTGGGGAGATGACCCGCCGGAGTCGGATCCGCTGCGCACTCATCTCTATCTGCTGCGCCAGGCGCTCGACAAGCCGTTCGACAGGCCGATGCTCGTCACCATTCACGATGTAGGATTCCGGCTGGAGGCCGATCAGTGAGCCGCCGGTTGCGCTCGCGGATCGTGCTGGCCTTCGGCGGATTCGCCGTGTTCGTGACGGCGATCTTCGGACTGTCGACGGCGATATTCCTGTACACCGCCGAGGACCGGTTCTTCAACGAGCAGCTCGCCGAAGAGGCCGCGCTGCTCGAGCAGTCGAGGGCGCGCGATGCGCGCTGGGGCGTTCCGCGGCACTCGTACATGACGGTGCACGAATCGTTCCTGACCATGCCGGCGGACCTCCGCCGGCCACTGACGGCCGAGCCGTGGCGCCGCGAGTTCCCCGGGGATGCGGGGCGACACTATCACGTGCGTCCGCTCGCCGATCCGGTGTCGTCCGATTCCACGGCGCGCGCGTGGCTGGTCGCGGAGGTGAGCGACCGGCTCGTGGTGCGGCCCATGCGCAGCGACCTGCTCGGCCGGTGGCTGGTCGTGAACGCGGGGATCCTTCTCCTGGCGATCGGGATTGCGCTCCGGATCGCGCGACGGGTCGCGCGGCCGCTGTCGTCGCTGGCCGAGGCCGTGCGCGCCTTCGATCCGGCGCGTTCCACGTCGCCGATCACGATCGACGGTGCGGATGACGAGGTCGCGGTGGTGGCGCGGTCGCTCGAGGAGATGCGCGCGCGCGTGCAGGAATTCGTGTCGCGCGAGCAGGCCTTCACGCGCGATGCGAGTCACGAACTGCGCACGCCGCTCAGCGTGATCCGCTCCACCACGGCGCAGGCGCTCGACGATCCCGGAAGCTCGCCCGCGTCGCGGCGGCTGCTGATGCTCGCCCTGCAATCCGCGGAGCACATGGAGCGGACGATCGCCGGCCTGCTGCTGCTGGCGCGGGAGGCCGCCCTGGAGAGGCCCGATGTACCCTGCCGGATCCTGCCGGTGCTCGAACAGGTCGTGCTGGAGCAGTCGGCGGCTCTCGAAGGACGCGCCGTGTCGCTCGCGATCGAGGTTCCGGCGGACGCGACGCTCGATGTGTCGGAGGCCGTGCTGCACATCCTGCTGTCGAACGTGATCGGCAACGCGTTCGCGCACGCGTCCCCGGGCACGGTGCGCGTGTGCATGCGGGGCCGCCTGCTGATGGTGTGCAATCCGATGATCCCGGAGGTCATGCCGGATGTCGAGACGCTCGGCGTGCCCGGTGTGAAGCGGGCCGAGAGCCCCGGATTCGGGTTGGGGCTGTCGATCGTGCGCAGGCTGTGCGAGAAGGCCGGTCTGTCGCTGTCGCTGCAGGTGATCCCCGGCGGCGAGTTTCAGCTGGGGATCGGACCGGGTGTGCGCGTGTGATGGGGCGACGGGCCGGAGTGGTCATGGTTCCAGCGCTTCGATTGGCTCTGGCCTCACCGCCATCGCCCATCGCACTCTGGGAGACACCCTTCGCTCCGCATGCTCCCATGCCCCTCCACACGCTCCGCCGCGCCGCATGTGCGTTCCTGTTCGGCGCGCTGGCGACCTCCATCGCCGGCGTTCGTGCACTCGCCCAGACAGCGGACAACGTGCTTCCGCCCGACCTCGTCCGCGCCATCGAAACGTTCGACCGGGCCCAGGTCGGCGCGGACACTGCCACGCTCGCCCGTCTCGTGACCGACGACTACGTGCTCGTCAACTCGGACGCCACGGTCGATCGCAAGCAGAAGTACCTTGCCGACTTCCTGCTGCCGGGACTCCGGATGGACCCCTACGTGATCGAGCAGCGCGTGGAAAAAGTGTGGAGCGACGCGGCGGTCGTCTTCGGGCTGCAGCGTCTCAGTTGGACACAGGACGGCAGGCGTCATGAACGTGTGCTGCGCATCGTGCATGTCTGGACGAAACGCGACGGCCGCTGGCTGGCAACGCACACGCAGCTCACACGCGTACCGGAGTAGGCGGTCGAGTTCGCGCACCGTCGATGCGCTGGTGCCCTCGGGGAGAGGGCTACCGTCCGGTGGATGCGCCCCGCAGCTCGCGCCCTTCGGCCGCGAGCGCTTCCTCCAGCATGCGCACGCCCTTGGGGCCCATGCCGTGGAGCTGCAGGAGATCGCGCTTGCTCCACGCGGTGAGCTCGCGCAGCGAGCGAATGCCCGCGGTGTCGAGGGCCCGAAGCGCGGGGCCACCGATGGGAGGAAACGCGCCGGCGTTGGGGTGGGTGGCTTCGGTTTTTCGGGTCATGGGTTCCTCTGCCGATCGAAGCATGCGCGACCGGAGTATCACGCGGAGCGCGGCACCTCGTAGTGGAGTTCGGCGAACCCGGTCCCCACGGCTTTCACCGATACCAGGCGCAGCGGCGGACTGACGATCGCACGCGGGAGAAGCGGCTTCCCGGCTCCCAGCGTCACCGATCCGATCTGCACGAAGATCTCGTCGAGCAGTCCATGATCGTGGAACTGGCCCACGAGGTCGCCGCCGCCCACGAGCCAGAGGTTCCGGCCCGCAGCCGCCTGCTGCATCGCCTCGTGCACCGGGCGCACGTCGCCGCGGACGAACCGGATGTCCGCGCCGGGAACAGTGGGTAGCTCGCGCGACGTGAACACCCACGTGGGCTGATGGTACGGCCACGGCTGCGCCCGCTCGGCTTCCGGCCCGATCGCGTGTCGCAGCATCCATTCGTAGGTCGCCGAGCCCATGGCGAGAGCGCCGACGTGCTGGAAGAACGACGGGTAGCTCGTTTCCTCGAGTTCGCCGAGCGGAAACAGCCAGTCGAGCGAATCGTCCGTGGTCGCGATGAAGCCGTCGAGGCTCGCGGCGGTGTAGTACTGGGTTTTCATCGGGGAGCTGTCGGAAAGTGCCGCAGAAACTCACGCGGCTCGTACGACATCCATGGCGTCCGCGAGAATGTGGGGCTTGAGGAACGGTGAGAGTGCCTCGGGCGTCACGAGCTCGACTCTGTGCCCGAGCACAGAGTCGAGGAGGTCGCCGAGGGCGAGCAGATGATCGAAGGACTTCTGGCCCGGCGCGAACTCGACCAGAAAATCGACGTCACTGTCCGGACGTGCCTGGTCGCGCCGGACGGATCCGAACAGCGCCAGGCGCCGGACGCCCAGCCGGAGAATTTCGGGCCGGGCGGCCGCAAGTCGAGACTGAACCTCGGCGAGCGACGGAGCCTGAGCGATCATCCCTCTAATCTAGCCCGACGCGTCACGTGCGCCACGTCGAGCCGGTTCCGGCGCGCCCCCCTACTCCCCCATCACCTTGATGATCACGCGTTTCCGGCGCTGCCCGTCCCACTCGCCGTAGAAGACCCGCTGCCACGGCCCGAGGTCGAGCTTCCTCTCCGTGACCGGCACGATGACTTCGTGGCCGATCGTCAGCGACCGCAGGTGCGCCGCCGCGTTGTCCTCACCAGTCTCGTTGTGCCGGTACCGCCCGGGATCCCACGGCGCCACGGTATGCTCGAGCCAGTGCAGAATGTCGTGCCAGAGACCGGATTCGTGGTCGTTGACGAACACCGACGCCGAGATGTGCATGGCCGACACCAGCACGAACCCCTCGCGGATGCCGCTGGCATCGACCTGGGCCGACACCTCGTCGGTGATATCGACGATCTCCTGCCGGCGCTTCGTGTTGAACCAGAGGTAGTGTGTGTGCGCGGTCATCCCGGAAAGTTACGACGGAAAGGAACGCACGGGAACCGCCGGCCTCAGGCGGCGGCCACGGCCTCGATCTCCAGCAGCCAGCGCTCATCGTAGATGCCGGCGATGATCACCGTGAGCGCGGGCGCATGATCCCCCAGGACTACTCGGCGCACGCGGCTGTTGGCGTCCGCGTACGTGCGGGACGAAAGATACGTCGTGACCTTGATCAGATTGGCGACGGACATCCCCGCCGCATCGAGCTGCGCACACACATGCGCCCAGACCAGCTCCGCCTGCTCGTCGAAGGTGTCCGGAATGCGTCCCGCGCGATCCTCCGGCACCTGACCGCTGATGAAGAGCAGACGCTCGAACGCTTCGAGGCTTACCGCCTGCGAGTACCCACCGGCAGCGTCGGGCGCGGATTTCGCGTTCACGGAGCGAAGTTTCATATCGCGTTCCTCGTATGGTTCACCCGCTTTTCGAGCGAGATCTCCCGAAGCGGATCACCGCCGTCAATGAAAAACCGGCCGCCTTCGACCAGCGCCTGCGCGATCCGATCCAGTGCCGCCTTCTCCAGCTCCGGATGGCGCCCGTCGAGCGCGCCCACCCGGACCGCAAAGGCAATGTCGTAAGGCTTCTCGCCTTTTTCGAGCACGAATTCCTCCACAGCGGCCCGACGAAACGCCAGGCGACCCGATGCCAGCTCGGCTTTCGACCCCGCCACAGCCTGCGCAATGGCCTTGGCCGATCGGTCTATGCCGAGCACGTGCCCCGTGCCGATGCGCCGTGCAATGGCGCGTGCCGCAACACCAGGACCACAGCCGATCTCCAGCACGCGAAGCCCGGGTCGCAACGGCAGCGCCTCCACGATTGCCGCGAGCCTGGGCGAGATGTCACCAGCCATGGTCAGCGTCCACGAAAAACCCCCTACCGATCCATGATGGAAAGATAGGCACGCCACGGCCCCACCGCGTCGCGATACTGCTTCGCCATGACGCGCGTGATCTGCGCCATATGCCCGAGATCGTGCGCCACCCACGTCGACAGCAACTCACGGAGCGTGACCGTGCCGAACTCCGGATGTTCACCCGTGAGCGAGAACTGTGCATCCGACAGGTTCCACCCACGCAATGTGACGAGGCTCTCGGCGCGAGCGCTGGCAAAATCACCGAGCAGATCCGCGATGGGCCTGTCGCTTGCCTGCTGAAGGTGTGCGGAGCGGTCGAACGGAGGAAACCGGCGTTCCGTCCCCTGCCCCACGATCAGGTTCGCCCGCGGGAGCCAGGTGGTTCGCTCCGCGTGCACCAGGTGAGCCACCACCTCCCTGGGGCTCCAGGTTCCATCCCCTTCGTTGCCGTCGAGCCAGGAATCGGACAGACCGTCCAGCATCGATCGCAGCGTGCCGGGGGTGCGCTCGAGCACTGCCATGCCTGTGAAAAGATCGAAATCCATGCTTCTCCCTGAGGATGGTCGTCTGTGCATCAATCTAATCGTCGTTCGTCAACGCCACGCGCCGCAGTCCATCCGCATCGAGCAGCCGGTAGCGCCCACCGCCGGCCGGAGCAATCAACTCCAGTCGCACCAACGCACGCAACTCGCGCGTAATCACTTCCTTCACCGTTCCCAGTTCCTCGGCCAGCCGCAGCTGAGTCATGCCGAGCGTGATCACCGGCGCGGGGCTGTGCGCGCCGCGCTCGCACAGGTGCAGCGCGAGCCGGCGCATCACGGTGAGATTGGCGATACGGTCGAGCCGTTCGATCACGTGACGGGTGCGTTCCGCGAGACGCCGGAGCAGCAGCGGCGCCAGGGCAGGATCGCTCGCCAATCCGCGGTGGATCGCGGCCGTCGGAATGAACACCACGGTGGTGGTCTCGCCCGCAACGGCCGTGGCGGGATAACATCCATCGGAGAAGAACGCGACTTCGCCAAGGAGTCCGCCCGGGCCTTCGTGGTGCACCACCACACGGCGTCCCGGTGCATCGCGCATGATCCGCACGGCTCCCGAGATGACGAGGTGCAGCCCCGGCACAGGCTCACCCGCGGCAAACAGACGCGTGTCGGCGGACAGTGTGATCTCCCGCCCCGCGCTCCGCGCGAGTGCCAGGAGCGGCGCGGGGATCGTGTCCGCGAGCGCATCGACGGCGGCACTCGGCGCCGACGGGCCGGAGCCACGGGAACTTAAGTCCCCGGAGTTCCGTGGACGCATCACCTATCCTTCAAGAGTACGGATGTCCGTTGCCCGGCCCACCCGCGCGTTCGAGGTCCGCTCATGCTCCGATCCTCCCTTGTCCTTGCCGCTGCCCTGATGGTGATCCCCAATGTTGCCGAGGCGCAGCAGCATGTCCACACGCCCGGGATGTCGCACGACAGCGCGACGGCGGCCGCGCGCCCTACGATGCCCGGTCAGGCCGCGTTCGCCGCCATCGCCGAGATCGTGCGACTGCTCGACGCCGACTCCCGCACCGACTGGTCGAAGGTCGATCTCGAGTCGCTCCGGCAGCATCTGATGGACATGGACGACGTCACCATGCGCGCCGCGGTCCGGCGCGAGGATGTTCCCGGTGGCGTGGCGTTCGTGGTGACGGGCACCGGGCGGACGCGCGATGCGATTCGCCGGATGTCGATGACGCATGGCGCGACCATCACGCCCGCCGACGGGTTCACGTGGACCGCCACGGAGCACGCCGACGGTGCGCGGGTCACGGTGATCGCGCGCGACGCATCGGATGCGAAGCTCGTGGCGCGGCTCCGGGCGCTGGGTTTTCATGGCATTCTGTCGCTTGGCGACCACCACACCACGCATCATCTCGGGATTGCCAACGGCACCATGCGGGACGCGCACAGGCATTGAGCGGCGGAGGGGCCGCCTCAGTGTGACCGCAGCGCGCTGGACGTGCTCACCGGTGGCGTCGCTCAGGTCCGGGTGGAACTCCTGCCTGACCCACACGGAATCGCGGCCGCACGGAGCGCCCCGACCCAGCGCATTCGTGTTCGCCTTCGGCCGGGCCTTGCCCGGGTGGTCAAATCCGGCTGATTTTTGGCCAAACCGCGCGACAAAAGTCTCTAAAAGTACCATAAACTGTTATAATACAACGGTTTAACTCCGCGTGCCATTATTTTAATGGATAGACAGTTGATTAAAATTTTGATTATAATATTTTAATCGACATCCTATCCATTAAAAAAACGGGCCATCCCTTGAAGATCGACCTTTTCGGAAAATCAAGGACGGGGCACCTGGTGCCCATCTCGGGGGCGCGCGACGCCACCCACGCGTTTGTTCCCGACACGCTGCCTCCGCAATGGGAGTGGCCTTCGTCTCTCTGGCCTCTGCTCCTGGACGCCCACAAGGCGCTGGCAAGTCTGGACGGGACCGGCAAGCATCTTCCCAACCCGAGTCTGATCCTTCGTCCTCTGCAGAATCGCGAGGCGCAGAAGTCCTCCAGCCTGGAAGGAACGTACACCGAACCGAAGCAGCAGGCGCTGTTCGAGCTCGACCCCACCTATCCGCAGTCCGCCGAAGACCCCATCAACGCACGTCGCGAAGTATTCAACTACTCGACAGCGCTCCGCTTCTGGCACGACAGCAAGGGCAGGTTGCCGATATCCCTGAGACTCATCCGGGAGCTTCATCGCATTCTCATGGATGGCGTGCGCGGATCGGACAAGAACCCCGGGGAATTCCGCACCCTGCAGAATCAGATCGGACGGCCGGCGCGTTTCGTGCCTCCTCCGCCAGGGCAACTGGCCGGGCAACTCGATCACCTCGAGAAATACCTGCATGCCGACCGGCGCTTCGACTGCCTCGTCGATGCGTTCCTGGTGCACTACCAGTTCGAGGCAATCCATCCCTTCATGGGCGGGAACGGCCGAGTGGGTCGCCTGCTGCTCGCGATTCTCATCGAAGAGTGGTGCGAGCTATCGGATCAGTGGCTCTACATGAGCTCCTATTTCGATCACAACAAGGACGAGTACATGAACCTGCTGTTTCGCGTGAGCACCGAGGGCGCCTGGGAACCATGGATCCGCTTCTGCCTCATCGGCGTGATCGAAACAGCGAAGGACACGCAACGTCGTTGCGACGCCCTGCTGGAACTCCACCGTTCGTTTCATGCGAGGCTGCGAAAGGGCGCCGGAAGCGTCCGGCTGGCGGCAATCGTCGATGACCTGTTCGTCAATCCGGTGGCGATCACCAGCCGGATCGCAAGCCTGCATTCGGTCACCTATCCCACCGCACGGGTCTACCTCAAGCGGCTCCAGGAAGCCGACATCATCCGGCCCCTCGAGCAGGCGTCTCAGAACGCATACTACTGTCCGAAGATCCTCGAGATCACCTACGCGGATTGATCGCCCGTTGCAGTTTCGTACCAGATCGTGCTCCGGCAACCCCCCTCCCATGGAGTCCCTGATGTCTCCTTCGCTTCGTTTTGCCCGCCTGCTCGCCGCCGCCGTCCTTGCGATCATCGCCACCACCTCGGCGCTCTCCGCGCAGGGCAAGCCCCAGACCCGGCAGGGATTCTGGATCACGGCCGGAATCGGCGGCGGCAGCCTCGGCTGTGACCCGTGCGACTCCCGGGAAACCGGCGGCACGGCCCAGATCGCGCTCGGCGGCACGCTTTCGCCGCGCCTCCAGCTCGGCGCCACCTCGAACGCGTGGTCCAAGACCGTCGACGGCGTCACGGTCACACAGAGCGCGCTGATGGCGCTCGTGAAGTTCTACCCGTCGGCGACCGGCGGCTTCTTCGTGCAGGGCGGACTGGGCGTCGGGCAGCTCAAGCTCGGGGTCAGCAACCTGAGCGTTACCGAGGACGGCACCTCGGCGATCCTGGGACTCGGCTACGACTGGCGCGTGGGGACCAACTTCAGTATCACGCCGTTCCTGAACGGCGTCGCGGGATCGTTCGACGGAGATGGCGCGAACTTCAACCAGATCGGCATCTCGCTGACGTGGCATTGAGCAGGACAGGGTGAGCGACTCGGAAGCAGCTCGGAAGCAGCTCGGAAGCAGCTCGGAAGCCGATCGCTTCCGAGTCGAGACCCCGGATGAGACGAACATCGCACGCTGCGCGAAGCGGCTACGGATCCCTCGCCAGCCGGAACCCGATCTCGGCGTCCCGCCAGCCCGGCGAGGCCCTCTGACTGCGGTACGCCGAGCGCGCGCTGCCCGCCGGGTCGAACGCCGACCCGCCGCGCATCGCGCGGAACCCGCCCGTCGCCGGGCCGGTCGGATTCGTTTCCGGCTCACTCGGATAGAAGGCCCACCAGTCGTGCACCCACTCCTTCACGTTGCCGTGCATGTCGTACAGGCCCCAGGCGTTGGCCTGCTTCTGTCCCACGGGATGCGCCTGGCCTCCCGAGTTGCCGTTCCACCAGCCCATGTCATTCAGCACGCCGGTGCCGCCGTAGTCGCCCGTGGTGCCGGCGCGGGCCGAGTATTCCCACTCCGCCTCCGTGGGCAGGCGATAGCCCTTGCCGGGATCCTGCTGGTTGAGGCGCGTGAGGAACTCCTGGATATCGAGCCAGGACACCCGCTCCACGGGACACGTGTCGCCGCAGCTCGTGGCAGCGCTCGGGTTCGCGAGCGCCGTCCCCGCCATCACCTGTCGCCACTGTCCCTGCGTGACTTCGGTGCGCTGCATCCGGAAGGCCGACAGCGTCACCATACGCGCCGGGGATTCTCCGTACTCGCCGCCGGGTTCCGTGCCCATGAGGAACGATCCGGCTTCGATCGGCGCAAACTGGTCCTCGCCGAATCCCACGCCGAGCACCACCGGCGGGCTCGCCACCGTCACGGGGATCTGCCGGGTGAGCGTGGACGCGCTGAAGCCCTCGGCCGCGCCGGCACTCGCCGTGACCGAGACCACGGCGTCTCCCGGCGTCACGGCCACGAGGCGCACCGCGCCGTCCGCCATCACCGCCGTCACCACCGCCGAGTTGCTCGACGTCACGGCCAACTCGGCCACCGGCGCGCCGCTCGGCTGCTCCAGCACGACCGTGAGCGACGCGCTGTCGCCCGTCGTCACGGCCACGCTGTCCGGAGTGACGTGCAACGCGCTCAGCGATGGAGACAGGGCGCGCACGGTGATCACCGCCTCCGCGGACCGTTCGCTGGTGGTGAATCGCGCGCCGCTGCCCGTCCCGGTCACCGTGATGACGGCCGTGCCCGGAGTCACCGCCTGCACCACGCCGTCGTCCGACACCGTCACGACTGCCGAGTTGCTGCTCGTGTAGCGATAGCTCACGGTCACCGCGGGATCGGCGGTGCCGGCCTCCGGGACCAGGGTGCGCTGCGCGCCCACGAAGATCGTGTCCGCGAGCGGGCTGACGGTGAGCGCGGTCAACGCCTCCGGTGCCGCGACCACGGTCACCGTCGCGGTGGCGGTGCGCGTGTTCGCCGTGACGCCGCTGCCACTGCCCGAAGCCGTCACGGTGACCGTCGTCTCCCCCGGCGCGACGGCGGTGACCACGCCGCCGTTCGTGACGGTGGCGGCCGCGCTGTTGCTGCTGAGGTAGGTGTAGGTCACGCTCACGCCCGCGGCGGCGGGGTCTGCGGTCGCGGTCAGGGTGAGCGTGTCGCCGGGGTGGAGCGTGGCGGTCCCGGGGGTGAGGGCCGCGGACCGGAGCGCTTCGACCGGCGGTGGAGGCGGCGGGGGTGGGGGAGGCGGCGGGTCGGGGGGCGCCACGGTGCTGTCGCCGCCGCCACAGGCGGCCAGGATTCCCAGGGTGACTGCGCCGATTGTCCGGCGCCACCCGCGTGCCCCTCGCTGTTGTCTCGTCACCGCTCCTCCTCGCCAGGCGTCTCCGCATCACGACGACGGGAACGGGCGCCCTGGTCCCGGGCGTGGTCGCGTCGTCGGGAGCGCCGAGCGGCGCTCTCCCGAGAGATGCGTAGAACGGGGGTCGGGAGGGATCACGGGGGGCGGCGCGGGTTCGGGAGAAGCTCTGGGGATCGCGTCGTCGCGCCGGTTTTAGCTCAGGCGAAATCGTGCGAGGTGCTGTGGAGCAGGTGAATCCCTCGGAAGCGACGGCGCGTCCTGGCCGGGGAGACGCTTCGCCTTCCCGCGTGTGAATCAGCTTGGGGGCGATCCGGTGGTTGGGATTGAGCCACTCGATTCACTGCGAGTGCTCGCCTCCGCGGAGGTGAGCACCGGGTGGACTTCGAAATCGACGAGATCCGCCCAGGCCGCGATCCAGTGATCGAGCAGACGACGGTCCTCGCACTCCATGATCTGGTAGCAGCGGGACAGATCGGTGGTCACCCAACTGTCGATGTAGCGAAGCCCGTCAGGTGCCAATCGGCCCTGTTGGCGGAAGCGATCATAGACGGGACGCGGATCGCCGTTGCGGAAATACTCGATGACGAGGAAGAGCATGGCGTTACGAATCAATATTTACTGGAACGTCTCGACTTTCGACCTCCGGAGGAATGCTATAACCCGTAGCCCACCGTGTTGCACTTCAAAGTGCACTCTAGGCAGCCCACGGAGTACAAGCCGGAATGAGACGCTTCTCAACTCGGTGTTAAGACCTCTCGAATCATCGCAGCCTGACGCCTTGCGAATTCGGGCGGGACAGCGTTTCCGATCAACTCGGCCACGCCGTACTTGCCTCGTCTCATCGAGAAGTAGTAATCCGGTGGGAACCCTTGGAGCAGCGCAGCCTCTCGAGGTGTGATCGTACGGTGTTCCGAAGGATGGAGAAATCTTCCTTTCGAAGGATTCACGAACCCGCCTGTAATTGTCGGCGATGGTCGGTCCCACCACATTCGACCGTACACATCGAAGAAACCATCGTTCTCTTGATGGCATCGTAGCTGGTGTTCCGCAGGCAGCGCCGTCCGACTTCCTCCGTCGAGCGGGATTCGTGCGATCAGATCCTCCGTCTTTGCTGCGCGCCTCGCAGCTACATCATGGAGCGGATCGCCTGATCCTCCAGGCTGAGGAAGATGTGCAATTGCTTGGCGAACCGTTGATCGCTCCTTGGCTCGTTCTGGAAATCTGGGCATGCTGCGGCGGGCACCGATAAGGATAAATCGCCGACGGCGTTGCGGAACTCCGAAGTCCGCAACATCGAGCACCGCCTCTTGAAATTTGTACCCTTCTGCCTCAAGCGCCTCGCGTACGACAACCATTTGCGGGGCATGCTGGGCGCCAGGAACATTCTCGAGCATCACCGCTAGCGGTTTCAGCTCTTCTACAAATGGTAGAACGCGAAGCACGAGGTCATTTCGCGGGTCCTTCGACATTGGACCTTGGTTCCGTGTGCGGAGACGCGAGAACCCCTGACACGGTGCGCATGCAGCGAGGACCGAGATACGCTCTCCGCGATTAAATGCAGCTCGCCGAAGCTGCCTTGGGTCAACCTCGCGGATGTCGCTGTTGAACAGAGCGGTACGCGGATGATTTCGGGAGTACGTCTCGGCAGCAAGGTCGTCGATCTCAACTGCGGCCGCAACGCGGAATCCAGCTTGACGAAGTCCTTCCGAGACTCCGCCGCAACCAGAGAATAGGTCAATCGCGAGGGGGCGCGTCATTTCAGTCCAGAGCCTGCGAGGATGGACTGCAGTAGGGCCCGAATGGCCTGGAGATCAGCATTGGAATCCCGGCCAGTCGACAGCCGCGCCCGCGCGTACTGGTCGATGTCCTCAGATGTATGATCAGATCCGTAGGCGTCCGCAACGAGCTTTGCTATCTCTGCCTTCGCGTTCGCAGATGACTCACACTTCTTGCCGGTTGGCAACGAGTCCAATACAATCTGCTCTGGGCAGGACTTCGGAAGGTAGAAGACGCGCCTGTGAAGAAATCCGAGATACTGACGCTGCAGCTGGTGCTGTCGCTCTGAAGCGTTGGGGTCATTTCCGCCATCGGCGCCTAAGTTGACGTCAGCAAGCCCGGTGGCCTGCCGGATAAACTCTCCCAGCTGTGAGTTTTGACTCTCTGGAATCGTTATCGGATCCGGAACTGCACTCGCAGGCTTTTGATCGCCGTCGAGTAGCAGATATGTGTAATCAGATTCGTGCATGAGGGTGGGTATACGATGGGCGAAGTAGCTGTTGGCGCCACCAGGTAGAAACGCGACCTCAAAAAGCGCGCGATCCGCTTCGTCCATCATCTGCAGTGCCAACTGCACGATCATCTTCGAGAGCCTGTCCTCAACGAGGACCCGGATGCGGTTTGGGAGTGGAGCCCCCAGCCGGTGAAACGCTGCGTACGGATGCGACTCGTTGATGACTCCGAAACGTCCGTTGACCGACTGGTGGAAGACCTTGATGGCATTCGATGGCAGATATCGCACAAGCCCCGGCGAATGCGTTGTGAAGACGATCTGCAGCTTCTGTCGCAGTGCCTCTTCCATGAGGAAGATCAGTAGCCTCTCCTGAGCACTGGGATGAAGCGACACTTCCGGTTCATCCAAAAGCACGAGCGAGTAGGGATCCGCGTTGCGGAGTTTGACGACGAGGCTGGCAACCGCCAGCTCACCGCTTCCTGCGAATGCCTCGGAGTATGTTGCGGTAGACGTCCTGAATCGTACCGTGACGCCGAACTCGTTGCCATAGTATCGATGCCTAACTAGCCGAGCCTCGTCGTAGCTTTTCCCGAGGATGTAGCAGATAGACTCCAACTCACCGGCATTAAGGTCCCGGTTCGCTTCCACCGCGGGGCGGCTGTTCAACGTGGCAGTCGCGGCACCATTTTCAATGATTGCTCTGAGCCGTCGTGCACCGATCTGAAGTCGTTCGTGCTTGCTGCGGATAGTCTTGGTTATCTTTGGATCGCCCCAGAACAGATACTTGTCGAACGCGCTCAGTTCACTCCGGAAGTTCATGTAGAGCAGTGGTCGCTCGACAGGATTCCATCGATCCTTGGATTGACCTTTTCCCGGCGTCTTGGCAGGGAATGGCGTCAGGTCCATACCATCCCTAGCAACCGCCTTCGTTGGTTCGAAGTAGCCGGGACGGCGATGCGCGCCAGCCGCCACTCTGGCCTTACGGGTCTCGACGGGGGCATCACGGCCTTCCAGCCAGTGACCGTAGATAAACCGATTCGGCTGACCGTTGCCCTCGGTGATCGGGTCGATTTCGGTCGAGAACCAAAACTCGGAGGTCGTGTAGCCCTTCGGGGCACCGTATAGGGCATGCAATGCGGACGTCTTGCCGCAGCCGTTGGGACCTACCAAGGCGGTAACGGGGAATGGGAAATCGATTCGCGCTCCCTGCTCGAGATTCTTGAAGAGCGGAAACCGAATGTGCGAAATGTACCCTTTGAGCACCTTTCCCGGAGGCAACTTTTCGAGCTTCGACACCAGGTTGCTCGCGCGACCCTGCAAGTCCGTTCTTAAACTCATGTCTTGATCAGAGGGAGTTCGAAAGCGCCAACGAAGACGCCCCGAAGCGAGAGTAAGCAAGCCACCTTCGCGGCAGCCCGGCGCTGGGCGCCCATGTCATGCACTTTACACGCCGTCTGGCGCCAGCAGCGCATCGAGGTGGCGGAATTTCGCGGACGTCTAGTGGACGGCCAGCGGTACGATGCACCTCCGAACGGTCGGCGTAAAGACTTGCCTGTCCCGTTAGGCTTGGACCCGCACTCGCCTCCGGACTTGCACGGCTGTGGCAATTCGCCTTGCAGCCAAGGTCGGGTCATCGTGCTCCCAGAACCGCAATACGCGCCAACCATCCATCTTCAGGGCTTCGTTTACCCTCTGGTCTCGAGCGCGATTGCGTGCAAGCTTCGCCGCCCAGTACGCGCCGTTAGCCTTCGGCTTGGTGCCATGCACTTCACAGCCATGCCAGAAACATCCATCGAGAAACACCGCTATCCGCACGCCAGGAAACACCACATCAGGCCTCACACCAACCCCGGCTGCGATGACCCTCCGATCTACGAAGTACCGCAGGCCGAGCGCGTGAAGCGCGCGTCGCAGCAAGAGTTCCGGCGAGGTATCGACCCGTACGTTCGCACGCATGGAAGCCCGGACCGCATCGCTACTTGCCTTGGGAGGTATTGGCAGGGCCGGAATCTTGACGTCTTGGCTGCCCTTGGTGCCTCCCCGGCCGGAAGGCGGGGCACCCGGCTGTTCCCCGGCGGCCTGAGAGACGGCCCGGGACCTGCTGATACGGTGCACGCTGGTTCTCTTCCCCTGCTTCACCCTGCTATCCTCTAGTAGACCTCTCACCCTGCTGCCTTCCCGACATGCCCCGCAGCCCGAAAGGCCCTCCGACAGTCATTTCGTTGTACACCGGAGCCGGAGGGCTGGACCTCGGGTTCGAGGCCGCCGGATTCGAGACCCGGGTAGCCGTCGAGATCGACCGTGACGCCGCCCAAACGCTCCGCGAGAACCGCCCGGAGTGGGTTGTCATCGATCAGGACATCCACAGCGACGCGGGCAGCTCCAAAAACATCCTTGCCCAAGGGCGACTGAAGACGGGAGATGCCGGCATCCTCATCGGTGGCCCTCCCTGCCAGCCCTTCAGCAAGTCCGGATACTGGGCCTGGGGCGACTCGAAGCGGCTGAACGATCCCCGGGCAAAGACGCTTGAGGCATACCTCCGGGTTCTCAAGGATACCCAGCCGCGAGCCTTTCTGCTCGAAAACGTACCCGGCCTTGCCTTCAGCCAGAAGGACGAAGGGCTGGTCCTTCTTGAGCGGTCGATCCGTCGGATCAACAAGGAGACCGGATCGGCCTATTCGTTCCAAGTCGCCAAGCTCCGCGCCGTGGAGTACGGCGTACCGCAGGACCGCGAGCGGGTCTTCGTAGTTGGCGCCCGGGACGGCACTGAGTTCCAGTTTCCGGCTCCGTCGCATCACGCACTCGGCACGCTCACTATTGCCACGGGCTATTCCGGCTCACGGAGTCTGCCTGCTGCCAGTGGAGAGCTTGAGCCTTGGCGGACGGCATGGGATGCCATCGGGGATCTCGAGGATGACGACGATCCCGCGCTCCGCGTGGGCGGCAAGTGGGCCGATCTCCTGCCTAGCATCCCAGAGGGCTCGAACTACCTCTACCACACCGCCCGTGGCGACGGGATGCCGCTCTTCGGGTGGCGGCGACGTTACTGGAGCTTTCTTCTGAAGCTCTCGAAGCAGCTCCCCTCGTGGACACTTACCGCCGAGCCAGGAAGCGCCATCGGGCCGTTCCACTGGCGTAGCCGCCGTCTATCGGCCACGGAGATGATGCGGCTTCAGACCTTCCCGGACGGGTACCAGATCACCGGTACCTATCGTGCCGCCATGCGTCAGCTCGGAAACGCAGTTCCTTCGGCTCTCGCCGAGCGTCTCGCCCGTGAGATCCGGCGGCAGCTGCTCGGTGACCGGAAGGTCACGCCCGAGGCCATGCTGGTGCCTGCGAAGCGGAACGGCGCTCAAGGCTCCGAGCCGGTGAAGCCCGTACCGAAGAAATACCATGCGCTCGTTGGCGATCACGAGGCCCACCCGGGTACGGGGCTGGGTTACGCGGCCCTTGCGCGAGCCTCCGTCCGCTGAGACTGGGCTAGGCCGCCTCAGGTCGCCTCAGGTCGCCGCTTCAAGCAGAACCGCTGCCATGTCACGGCGCCAGCGCTCGTCGACGATGACGCGGTGATGCAGCTTCCCTGGGCACGTCCCATGGTCTGCCATGTCGCTCGTGCGTTGCAGAGCGAACTCCCACCGCTCCGTTGAAGCATGGAGGCAAGCAGCGACGACATCGAATTCCTTGGGCGAGTAGTAGCGACTGCACGGGTCCGCCTGCGAAGCCCGGGTCCGCATAAAGTCTAGCCGCGCGTGCCCAGCCCTGTCTTTCAAGCGAAGGACGTTCTTACACTCGATCAGGACTGGGCGTCGGCCGCGCTTCATCTCCACGAGGAAGTCAGGTTTCCCATCCTCCTCAATGGCCTCGACCGAGGCTACTTGGTCGAGCACGCGTAGCTGCGTCTCAAGATGCCGCTCGGCGACCCAGCCGCGAACGGCCATCTTCAGCCGCGGAGCGCTGGAGATGAGGTCGAGGACGGCGGCAGAGTCCAGCGCGAACTCCTGTTCGAGCGCGTGCAGCCGAGAAGGCGCCAGCACCCTTGGAACGGACTCAGGCCACACTCGGGCGGCCTCACTGACCCTCTGTTGTTTCTCGGCGCGCGAGCGGAAGTCGACGGCAGTAGGAAGCGACGGGCTGGCGAATCGCTCCGCCAGCAGCTGACGGTGCCCCTGATCCTCACCATGCGCCTCACGCTCGAACAGCACATAGCGAAGGAACTGCGACGAGGTGCCGCCCACGAGGACCTCCCGAGGCTCCGGCGAGTTTTCCTTCCGCTGGTCCCGCTCCCATGCGTACCAGCCGCTCTCGATCACCTCGTCGACGTGCTCTTGCTTAAATTCCTTCGAGATAAAGAAGCGTGTCGGGTTATTGAGCACCGGATCCGCGGCGACGAAAAACCCCTGCTCGACATTGATGCCAAGAAAGAGCGTGACGTAGAGACCGAACGGGTCCTGCCACAGCTCGTGAAGTTCCCCGTCCTTCGAGCCGTACTTCACTTGGAAACGGTGTTCGTCATCGGGTCGGTTCTTGGTCAGTCGGCTGTTTGCCGTGAACGCATACGCGACGACACCGATCCGCTCGCCCCATGGCGTGCTGAAGGAGATACGGAACGGCGCCTCCGACGGTGGGGAGCAGCCGAGCACGATGCAGCCGCTCTCCCGAAGCGCCTCGAGCATGAACTCGAGGAGGGGGCGACGACGAAAGGCATCGATAGACCAGGTTTCGTACGGCGCGTTTGACTTGCTCATGCGGAAGATTCGAAGTCGGGGTTATGACTGGAAGCTTCTGCCGGAAAACGGACAGCACAAGCCCAGAACCGAAATACCCTGCTCATCCGGAAGGGCGCCTGTCCGCGCGTCGACTCCGAACAGCTTGGATTCCAAGACAGTGCTAACGCCCAGACTCATACCTGACCTTACTTGAACACCAAGCCGCGGAGACAAGGCCGTCGCCTGGAACCTATTGTTGGGCCGCACCGTGCTCGCTATACGCGGCAACGAGGGCATCCGTTACTTCGACAACCGTCTGCTTGACCGCATCGAAACCTGGCCTCTTTTCTCCCGTTCGCTCGTCCATATAAAGCCCACGGTTAACCTCAACCATGACTCCCGACACTGCGGACTTCCTTTGGTAATAACTCCCCGGCACTAGTGCTCCACCGAAAGGCCGGTTCCGATCGACTGAAAACCCGGCCTCCCGAAACAACGACTCAGTGAGATCCGCGAGCCATGGCGGTGTGTGAAAGCTATCCGTGCCGATACATACGTCCGGCCGATCGGTACGTTGATCAAACTCGTAAGGGAGGGGTCGCTCAGGAAAGCTGTGACAGTCTACGATCAACACCCTGCCCGCGACAGTCAGAATCGCCGCAGCCGCTTTCGAAAGACGGTCGTGGTGCGGGGCATAGTACTGGTCGACCAGGGTTCTTCTCTCCTCTTCACTCGGCACGTCACGTAACCTTCGCCCGTCCGATGTTTTCACATAGACCAGCCCCATCCCCCGTGTCGCCATCACCTCCTGAGCGTCATCTTCGAATCGCTCCGGGTCGAGGACAAGGCGACTGATGGGATAACGGATCGTGATGAGATTCTTCAAAGAGCTGTCGAAAAGCTCATCCGTGAACCAATCCGTCATCCGCAGCAGCTCCTCACGCAGATCCGCGTCTGACAAGTGAAAAGCAGACCGGTTCTCCGCCGGTATGCGCGAGGAACTATGAGGGATATGAAGGATAGCGGACGGGTTCATGCTCCCACTCTGCGGAAAGTCTAGCGGCAAGCCTCAGTCGCGGCCTTGACACCGCGAAGCGTCAGTCAAGGATGTCGGCTGGGTGATCATTACTGCTTGGCGAACGGATGATCAAGCCCGTGGCTAAACCCGTAAACCGGGCGCCGAACTGCACGAAGAAGCTCATTGTTGCTGCAACGCAGGCAAAAACCCACTAGTCGTTCGATTTCTGGGATGGTTATAGTCGACTCTGTGGCTTTACCGACAAGGCGACCATCCCAGTCGACTTGTTGGGATTCGATGACAACGCAGGGGATACCCGACGTTGTTGTGCCGATGCTGTATTCGATGGAAACAGGCAAGGTCATCTCGTTCTCCATTTACGCCTAACGAGGCTGTAGAATAATCTGATCCGAAGAACCCAGCTCGGTCTGAGTAGAAATCAAAGCCCACATTTGCCTGGAATCGACGATCAGTGCCTCAGCAATGGCTGCGGTATCCCTGACCGGGTTTCGCGACCTTTCGATTTCTTCAACGCCCCAAGCTAAACTGTGGCGGCATTCAATAGAGGATGCGGCCAGGTGAGCGCAGCGAACAAGGCCGCACTCCTTGGAATCGCCGCCGTCGGCTTCAGCGCTCGTTAGGTGGCTGGCCTTCAATCCGACTGTCTTGCCGAACTCCCCTCGGAGTTTCCCTCGATCGGCACCAACGGACTAGTCGAGAACCGCACGGATCGGCCCTCCGCATCAAGCATACCATCCCCCTTACGGTAGGCCCGTCACGTAGTCGGCACACCCCAGGGACTCGGACATCATGATTGTGCGAACTATCCAGGATGTTAATTTTTATTTCCAGGTAGGAAAATAAATCTTCCCAGGATACTTGACAAATACATCCAGGAACAAATATACTGTTCCTCGAACCTAATTCTTCATTACTTACGATGTCAGGAGGCACCGCATGACCACAGTTGGCCAACCGGGTGGCGCACTCGGCACGAATGTCCCTGGAGCGCAGTCGCTCGATTCGTTCTTCCAGGTTAGTACCGCAGTCGAGTACCAGCTGATAGCACGCCCGGGGAACAACCTTGGGAATCCTACGCTGATCTTCTCGGTGCCCATGGCGGATTTCTTTCGCATGTCCATCATCGCGAACGACCCAACCATGGGCGATGTCGCACAGCGTCGGCTTGATCCAGCGCACGCCCTCAAACTCGCGCAGTTCATGCTCAAGGGCCTGGTAAATGCGGCTCGCATCGCCAATGATCGCGACGGCGCGGTGCCTGACGCAGTCTACGAGCGCATATTGAAGCGGATGGCACCGCAGCCATATACCGCAATGCAGCCGCTCGTGGTGAACATCCGAAGCGCGGGTCCCCGCGGCTCGCGCCTGTCGGCGAAACATTTCCCAGAGACTGGCCCTGCAGTTGGCGTCAGCGTCTTCCTTGGTCAGCGCGACCTCCTGTACGTCATTGACGGACAGCACCGCCGGATGGGAATCGATAACATCCTTTCATTTCTCGAGGAAGTTCGGCGTACTCATATGTACCCGAAGGCCAAGACTTCTCTCTTCGAGTATGGCGATGAGCGCGAGGTTCCTGTGGACGAGATTGCCATTTGGGAACGAGCATACGAGGTCGCTCGCACCGTCTGCACAGTTGCTGCGGAGGCTCATCTTGGGCTTGACGTCGAGCAAGAGCGCCAGCTCTTTCACGACCTCAACAACAAGGGAAAGAAGGTGGAGGTCAGCCTGGCTCTCGAGTTTGATTCCTCGAATCCCGTGAATCAGTTCATTAAGCAGGAACTCATCGACCGCGGCCTAGTCCGCCTCGCTGCCGGAGACAAGGTCGACTGGGACTCCCCGCATACCGGCAAGATGACTCGCAAGGAACTCGTCGCCGTCAACGCGCACTTGTTTCTTAACAAGACGAACATCAACGGTGCATCAGCGGTCGATGTCGAGGAACGGAAGAACGTCGCCCTGCGCTACTGGGAAGCGGTAACGCAGTGTGAAGGGTTCGGTGAGGAAAATGCTCGCGATCTTACTGTACTCGCTCAGCCGGTGATGCTCAAGGCGGTCGCAAAATTGACGTACGACTTCGCCTTCGGGCGAGCGAAAGCGCGAAATGAAGAGCATTTGAGCATGCTGCTGGACAACATCACTAACCTGGATTTCTCGCACCAGAATCCCATTTGGCGCTACTACGAGTTTAGCGAGACTGAGCGGGAGCAGCATGGAATCGCCGAACTCGCGGCTTACCTTCCTACAGCCGATGGGAACAGGGATATCGGTGGCTTCCATGCAGCAAGCGGGAAGATGCGATTCGGGCCGAAACACAACGACATCTTCCCAATCCTTGGCGACATGATTCGCTACAGCCTTAAGCTCCCGAGTCGCCACGTAGAAGCAGACGGCAACTAGTTCCGAGTTAGAGAGAGAGCGACCAGGGGCGGTTGACGAAATCGTCAACCGCCCCTTCGCTTAGATGCTGATCGCGCCGGAACAGAGACTAGCGCGCGTCCACATTGTATCTAGCGTTTTTCCGTGGCGACATCCAACAAGATGCTGCGGGAGGCGCGTAGGACACCAGCCGCACGCTTGTGCCGCCGTCTGCAGCAACGCTACCGTTAGCTCGCGCTATCCAAGACAACAGTCTTTCACCCAGCTGTATGAACCCAGCAGGTAGAGTAACACCATTTGCCTCTAATAGGAGCTGAAGGGTGGGTCGAGGAGTTTGTCTCCAGATGAGATGCGCCTGTTCAATTCGGGAACCGGGGAATTCCAAAGTTGGATGAATACCTTGGAACCTCTTGAACGTGCGCAAGGCTGAATCGCTTATGAAGTAATAGGCACCGTCAAGCTGACGACGTGTCTTCGCGTCAACAACAAGAGCATGAAAAAAATCGTTACCAGATCAAGGTTCTCGCCGCCTTGATAGTCCATTGGCAGCATCAGGTCTGGACGACCGTTGAAGGCAACGTGTGGCTCACGATGACATTGTCGGCACAACGTAATGCCGTTGCCCGTTTCAAACTGCATCATCGGCATAAAACTGCGTCGAATAATGTGATGTGCACTCACCAAGCTCTCCGAACCGCATATGACGCATCTATGGCCATCACGCTCCCGAATGAACTTGCTCCACACCCTAAGGCAATACCGCAAGCTTCGATGCCATTCGATTGCAATTAGCAATCGCTCCATCGCCGACTCTAACGACATTCAAATCGGGTTGAGGGGGATCAATCAAGCGCTCGACGCGGTCCCATCCGACCCGAGAGGCGTAGCGTGCAGCCCGGGCTTACACTGTCTGCCGTAGCGCGTCGGCTCGAGCGAGGGGTTAGGCGTCACCGAGGTCCGCTCTGATGCGCGAGATGCACTTCCTGAGTTCATCTCGACTGTAGAACGAGTCGACGAGGGGACAGCGACGGTGCTGCGATACCTCAAACTCCAACTGCGGAAGCTGCTTGCGCAGCGCACGCGACTTGGTTTCGAAGGCGATGCACTCTTGAAACCACTCTGACTCGCCGCGCCGCCGCCATCCGCGGGTACTTGCTATCTGGCTGAACGTCTTGATTTCCTCGGGAAAGTGAATGTGATGAGCACCTGGAAGTGCTTCCAGCACGACCTCGACCATTCTGGCGGCATGCCCATTCCTCCTGGCATCGGGCGGTATCCACATCTCCAGCCAAACATACTTCTTCGGCAACGGTTCGAAGACAAGCACGCGGCGGCCGTCATCCGCGCGGAAGAGGTAAAACCTGCCTAGGTCCGCACCCACTTTGCCTCTCCCACGACGACCTGCGCAGATTCTGGACTAACGAAGACAAACTTGCCACGCCAAGTCTTTCCGCCTCCATCGAGTTCATAGGAGAAGCTGCCGCATCTACGGCGCTCCGGCTGCCCAGTCTCGGTGTAGTAGCCGGTGAGCAACTGGTTGTTTACGAGTAGTCCTCGGCCTTCGAGTTCGATGTCCTCGTTCTTGAGGATCATCTTGACTGGCACGCCATGCCGGTCAAGGGCTAGCGGTGCGTAAAGGATTTTGACCTTACCCCACGGAATTTCTTGCGTGCCGTCGATTTGGAAGGCTCTGTACTCGCCGCAGAGTCTTGCCCGCATCAACTGGCGAAAGAGAACGAGGCCACCTGCAAAGACGAGGATCGACGTCACTATGTTGGCGAGGATCCCGAGTAGCAGAGTGCTGCCGATGGAGTTCCCGGCGGCGGCTGATAGCTGAGTGGCAACGGGGAGGAGCAAGTCGTCAACTAGAGCCGCTCGGAACAGCCAGACGACCGCTATGAACACGAAGAGCAGCGGCCAGTCCACGTAGAAGCGGAAGAGACTTAGAAAGAGGGCTTTCACTGGTTAGACTCGCGAGGGATCTGTTTGGTGACGCCTAACGTCAATTAGCTCGACCGGCCTAACTTGTATCTAGAGGATAGAACACCAGTCCATCTCCGCTCGACCTCCCCGTCAATGCCACTCAAGCTAAAGTGGTATCATCGGTCGCGTCGAATCGGCCACGCTCTGGAATCAGCCATCCCGGGATAGACTCGGTCGAGCGGATCCCGCATACATGGCCCCCGCCCGACTGGCTCCTCTCCCTAGAAACTCCCCCCCAGAAACACCGCATTCGCAAACAGCGGCAACATCCCCCGCCACAGATCTCGGTAGTTCGGATCCCCCGCGAACGCGATCACCCTGCCATTCCCCACCCGCTCCGTCCAGAGATACGGCGTCCCCGCTAGCCGCGCCGGCGCTTCCGGCCAGAGATACCCCGCCAGCCGCAGCCGCTCCCTCGGCGCATACCGCAGCACCACCTCCCCCGGCCGCACATCCCGCGGCGCGGCGAACACCCGGTCTCCGCTCACCTGCACGGGCCACTCGAGATCCCGCACCCCCGCGAGCAACGGCGACAGCGTATCCGCCAGCGTCCACACGATCGCGCCCGGGTTGTTCAGCGGCAGCGGCGCGCCCACACTCCCACTGTCTCTCCCTGCTCCAGCCGGCCGGAACCGCGACAGCCCCGACCGCTCGCTCGCCAGCCACGTCGACGCGTTCTCCAGCGTGATCAGCACACCACCTCGACGCACCCAGCGCTGCAACTCCTCCCGCCCACCATCGCCCAGCGCGCCGTCGAGCCCGCCCGCGGACGGAATCACCAGCACGTCGAACTCCGACAGAATCCCGCCGGCCACCGCGCTCGCGCCCACGCCGGCCACGGGATAGCCGAGCCGCTGGTCGAACTGGTACCACGCGAAGCCGTACGCATTGCCGTTCACCGGTGCGCCGCCGAGCATGGCCACGCGCGGCGCGCGGATGGGCAGCACGGAGTTGGAGCCGAGATCCGTGCCGTCGTCAACGGCCGCCGTGGCGAGTGGCGTGATCGTGGCGCCGCTCGATTCGGCGAGACGGCCGATGGTGCCGTGCAGCGTGCTGTCGTTGCCGTCCACGCGCGCGATGAACGCGCCCTGCGGGAACGCCTGGCCGCCCACGCGGAACGCCTTCTGCGCGTACACCACGCGCACGCCGGCGTGCAGCAGCTCCGCGAGCAGCCGCACCGATGCATCGCTGCCGGGCGTGAACGCATACCCGTGCCTGGCCGTCACGCTCGCACTCGCGCGCGGACGCCGCGGCACGGCGGTGATGAGCTCGCCGCCGGCCACGGCCGCGCGCGTGCCCCACGCGTTCACACGATGCACGAACGGCAGCGACCACGCGGTCACGTCGTAGAACCGGCTCCCCTGCCCCGTACGCCGGTTCTCGAGCTCCTCGGCGATGAAGCTCGAATCGAGCGGCGAATCGGGCTCGAGCAGCGCCGACGCGAGCATCCCCTGCGGCTGCGCGAGATCCACGATGTACGCCCCATTCGCCACCCGCGCGCGCGATGAACCGCTCGCGCCGTACCGCTCGGCGGTCGCCAGCTCCACGGGATCGGCGGTATACCGCACCGCGATGCGGTTGGACAACAGCCGCGCGGCGAGCGAATCGGCGCGCCCCTGCGCATCGCGTTCGATCACCACCGTGCGCAGCACGCCGCGCCCGGGATTGCGAATGGGCTCGAGACGCGACGCCACGTAGTCGCGCACGCGCGCCGACCGCTGCTCCGCCGTCACGCGCAGCGTGGCGATGCTCGCCGTGTAGTGATGATGCGCCGCGTCGTGCAGCGTGAGCACGGTGCCGTCGCGCCGGCGGATCGCGCCGGCCCCGCTCGACGCCTGCTCGTACGTCATGCCCACCGCGCCCTGCAGGATGGGCCACGACACGCCGTAGCCGGGCCAGAACTCGTCGTACCCTTCGCGGCGGAAGTACGGCCACCCCTGCGCGTCGAACGCGGCCGCGTTCCCGGCGGCATACCGGTCCCACCAGTCGAGAATCTGCGGGGCGACGTTCTTGTTCACCGGCGCCATGGGCGGCGCGAAGAAGTACGTGCTGTTCGACCCCATCTCGTGCAGGTCCGCGGCCACGTGCGGCCACCACGTGAAGAACCCGGACACGCGCGCCCGCGTCTCGGGATGCGAATGGATGAACCAGTCGCGGTTGAGATCGAAGTGGTAGTGGCTGGTGCGCGCGCCGGGCCACGAGCCCTGATGCGCGAGCGTGCCGGGAATGCTCGGCACCCCCCAACTGCTCCGCGCGCGCATCACGTCCTGCACGTGGCGCTCGTGACCGTCGGGGTTCTGGATGGGATCGATGAGCGCCACGGTGCTGTCGAGCAGGAGACGCGTGGCCGCGTCGGTGCCGGCGGCGAGCTGGTAGGCGGTGGCGAGCGCCGCTTCCGTGCCCGACGCCTCGTTGCCGTGCACGGTGTAGCCGAGCCACACGATCCCGGGCAGCCGCTGCACGATGGCATCGATCTCGGCGGAGGCCGTGAGATCCGGATACGCCGCGGCCTGGGCGTCGCGCTTGATGGCGTCGAGCCGCTGGTGATTGGCGGGGCTCGTGACCACGAGCAGCAGCACCTCGCGCCCTTCGAACGTGTGGCCGAGCGTATCGAGCCGCACCCGGTCGCTCGCGCGCGCGAGCGCCTCGAAGTAGCGGTGCACGACGTGGTGCGGCGTGAAGCGCGCCCCCACCTCGTAGCCGAGCACGCTCTGCGGGGTGGGCACGGCCGGGTCGAACGAGCCGGAGGGGTTGTAGGCGTGCTGCGCGGACACGGCCGGCACGGCCGCGAGCAGCAGGCCCGCGAGCGTCACGGCAAACCGGGACGAAGGCATGAGGCGGGATGATTCGGAGGGGGAAGGTCGCGCACCGGGCGCCGGCGGACGAGCCGCCGAGAGACCATAGCCCCCGAACCGAGCGCGCGTCAATCGCGCGTCGGCCGGCGGCGCACTCTCCGCCGGAACATCCGAGCAATCATCAGCGGCGCGTACGCTCCAGCCGGAACACGCGCACGATCGGCAGGTCGGCGTCGGATTCGTCGAGCACGGCTACACGATCACCGCCCCACGCGCCGTGGAGCAGCCGCGGATGCGGAATCGGCACCGTGCCGAGCAGTACGCCGGTGCTGTCGAACACCTGCGCGGTTTCCACGGCGCCGGTGGATCCGGGGAGACCGAGCCACACGAAGCCGTTCCCGTCCACCGACAGCGCGCTCCAGGCAGGCCAGACGGCGGGCACGTCGTCGCGTCCCCCTTCGATCAGCCACTCGGCGCGCCACTCCATGCCGGCGAGCGCGGCCTCGAAGATCGAATCCCCCTGGGCCGCCTGCACCGGCATCGCGGGCGTGGTGGTATGGATGATCCGGAGGGTGTCGAGGCCGGTGCGGGACACGATCAGTGACGGCTGGTCGGTGGTGCCGTACACGAGCCGGCCGCCGGCATCGTAGCGCTGGTGCAGCGCGGGCTGCAACGGCGCCGGAATGCGCATGTTCCAGGTGCGGCCGTCGGCGATCCAGCTCGCCCGCCACCGTTTCGCCGGCGCGGGGCTGTCCCGGAGCCAGACGGTATCCGAGGCGGTGCCGTCGAACCGGATCCGGAGCATGGCCGGGCGATATCCGCCGCCGTCGGTGCCGATCGCCCCGGGCACGGCCGCGTGCCCCTCCCGGTCGATGTCGAGATACGACGTGGCCCAGTTGCCCGGCGACGGCCGGTTCTGCAGCAGCGTGCCGTCGGCCAGGAACGTGGTGAAGCGGAAGAGCGCCGGGTCCTGCAGCGCGATCGTGTCGCCCCGCACGCCGATGTAGCCGACCCGGAACTCCCCCGGTCCCTCGCCGTCGCGGCCGATGTCGCGCCGGAACGTGCCGTCCGGTCCGTAGACCTTGATCGCGTGCGGCTTCCGCTGGATCACGTAGACCGCGCCGTCCGTCCCGATCGCCACGCCGTCCGGGCTGCCGATCTCGCCGGGCGTGCCGTCGTCCGGCGCGATCACCCGCTCCTCCACGAACCGCCAGCCGCCGGTGTCGGGCCAGGACGTGGGCCCGGCATTGGTCACCTGGATGACGCCGCCGGGCAGGGTGTCGATACGCGGCACGGCCGGCGTGAAGCCGGCGTGGGCGCTTTCCCCGGCGCACGCCCCGAGCAGGAGGGCGGCGAGCACGGGAAACGGGGCCACGCGCCGGCCGATGCCCGCCGGCATCAGATGCGCTTCCGGTCGGCGGCGGCCAGGGGTTCCACCCGCTCCGACAGCAGCTTCGTGGTGAACCGCTGCCCTTCGGCGAGCCGCTCCACCTCGATCTGCGTTGCCTCGGCGATCTGCTCGATGCGCTGGAGCCGGGCTTCCAGGTCCGACGGCAGCAGGGGCGCCGGCCGGTCGACCTTTGCCGTGATCCGGCGCGCGACCGCGCGGGCGAGGGGGAAACCGATCAGCATGGTGGTGAAGGACACCATGATGATGAAGAGATCGCCGTCGATGACCATCGGAAGGAGGAAGGGAGGTGGACGGGGGTCCTTTTCTCCCTACGGACCGGCGCCCGGGTTGGTGTCAGAAGGCGAGCTGAAATGCCGCCAGAGTGCCGTCAGAAATGCCGGCTGAACAGGAACTTGCGGCTGAGCGACAGCTCCGACCGGGAGATCTTCGCGTAGCGCGCGATCTTCTCCGGATAGTGCTCGAGCCCGGACTGGACGAAGCCCATGTGCAGGAAGAGCCGGTCGGCGAGGGAGACGGCGAACAGTTCCGGGTACCCGCGCTTCCGCGCGAGCGTGGCCGCGGCCTCGATGAGCAGGTGGCCGAGCCCGCGGTGCTGCGCCTCGGGGAGCACGGCGAGCGACACCAGCTCCACGAGGCTCGGCGAGTATTCGTCGAGGGCCACGCAGCCGAGGACCGAGCCGTCGGCGGCGCGGATGATGCGGTAGTCGTCGATGTGGTTCGCGACGAACGTCTCGTTCCGCGGCAGGGTGAGGCCGTCGGGCGCGAAGAGGTTGTTGAGCGCGCTGATCGCGGGCACGTCGCGGAGCGTGGCGCGCTCCACCGGCAGCGACCCGGGCGCCGGGTGGGCGTCCGTCATGGACACGGCACGGGAACGCTCAGCGGTTGGCGTACACGCGCGTGGCGCCGGCCTTGTCGAAGAGCAGCACCTGGTACCGCTGTGGCGTGCCACCCTCCATGCCGGGCGATCCGATGGGCATGCCGGGGACGGCGATCCCGCGGGCGTCGGGCTTCTCCCGCAGCATCTTCTCGATGAGGTCGGCGGGCACGTGCCCTTCCACGAGGTACGACCCGACCTGCGCCGTGTGGCACGACTCGAGCCGGCTCGGAATGCCGAACGACTTCTTCACTTCGTTGAGGTCGTTGAAGTCGCGGATGGTGCACTTGAAGCCGGCCTTCTCCACGTGATCGACCCAGAGCTTGCAGCAGCCGCAGGTGGGCGACTTGAACACGGTCATCGCGCGGGGGATCTGCGCGGCCGCGGGCTGGGGCGCCGCGGCGGCGAGCCGGGCGAGGAGCGGGGTGGCGACCAGGCCGGCCACGGCCAGCCCCGCCTGGCGCAGCCAGAGGCGGCGCGGGGGTTCGGCCTCGGGCGAGGACGCCTCGCGCGGGGACGCCTCGCGCGGAGACGCCTCGACGGGCGGGCGCGGGTGCTGCATGGAGAAGGAGCCCATCCCTGAAATCTATCGCGAACCGGGGCGGAGGGGCACCGGGACGGCTGGCTGGCCCGGCTCAAGCCCCTCCCGCCAGAGACCGACACTGTAACGGGAAGGATGTACCGGTTGTCGACGCCGACGATGGCGTGCCCCGTCATCCCCACCTCAGACCGCGGCAATCCTCGACCCCTTCCGAGCCGCCGGTCATCCGGACATCACGAGCGGATATCTCATGCACCATGCCCCCGTCATGGCGGCCACGACGTCGTTCCTGACCGACAGCCGCGTTCGCGCCAACCGCCTCCTGGGCATCGTGCTCCTGCTGCACATCCCCGTTGCCTTCGCGCTGGCCTCATGGCACGGGACCTGGGGATCCGCCCTCGTCGTGGCACTCCTCGCCGGAGGCGTCCCCTTCTGGCTCAGTCGGTACCGCCCCACCGCCGCGCTCACGCGGCACATGGTCGGCGCCGGCTTCATGACGTTCTCCGCGCTCTTCATCCATCAGGCGCACGGCGTCGTGGAGCTGCACTTCCACGTCTTCGCCTCCCTCGCCTTCCTGCTCGCGTACCGGGACTGGAAGGTGCCCGTGAGCGCGGCGGCGTTCATTGCCGTGCACCACATCGCGTTCCATCTGCTGCAGCACGCCGGCGCGGGCGTGTTCCTGCTCAATCACCACGGCGGATTCGCGTGGGTGCTCGTGCACGCGGCCTTCGTGGTCTTCGAGACGGCGGTGCTCGTGTTCCTGGCGCGGCAGCTGGCGGCCGAAGCCGAACGGACCCAGGCGGTGTTCGAATGCGCCGAAGCGCTCGCGGCTGGTGATCTCACCCGGCTGCCGGCCGGCGATGGCGTGGCCGAGCGGATGCGCCGCGTGGTGGGTGCGGTGTCCCGCGTGACGGAACAGGCGCGCGAGATGGCGGCGGCCGTACGCGAGCAGCGCACGAACCGCTCCACGCTCGACCCGTCGCTCGGCGGCGCGTTCGCGGAGATCGGCACGTCGCTCCACGAGGCCGGCCATACCGTGGATCGCCTGCGCGACGAGAATGCCCGGGCCACGGCGAGCACGCGCGGCTTCCTCGACACCCTGGGCGCGGCCATCGACCGGCTCGAGGCGAACGATCTCACCGCGACCGTCCGCGCCGGTTTCGGAGAGGGGCACGATGCCACGGGCGCGGCCCTCAACGAGGCGCTGCGTTCGCTGCAGGACACGCTGCGCGGCGTGCGCGACGCGGCCGACCATGTGGACGCCGCCGCCACCGCGATTGCCGCGGGGAGCGAGGTGATCGCGCGCGGCACGGCCGAGCAGGCCGCCGGATTCGACGAGATCTCCACGTCGCTGGAACACCTGGATACGTCGGGGCAGCAGGCGGCCGCCGATGCACGGCGGGCGCGGGAATCGAGCACCGACGCCAGACAGCGCGCGGAAGTGGGCGTGGCCAGCGTGCAGCGGCTGCTCGAAGCCATGGAGACGATGCGGACCGGGGCCGGGGCCACGGCGCGCATCGTGCGCACGATCGACGAAATCGCGTTCCAGACGAATCTGCTGGCCCTGAACGCGGCGGTGGAAGCGGCACGGGCCGGTGATGCCGGCCGCGGATTCGCCGTGGTGGCCGAAGAGGTACGCGCGCTGGCCATCCGATCGGCCGACGCGGCCCGCACGACCGCGGGGCTGATCGAGGATACGGTGCGCCACGTCGAAGAGAGCGCCCACGTTTCCCAGGATGTCCGTTCGCGGCTGCAGGAGCTCGTGGAGGAGATCGCGACCGTGGCGGTGCTCGTGGATCGGCTGGCCTCGTCCGCCGAGGAGCACCAGACAGGGATCCGGGAGATCCGGACGGCGGTGACCTCGCTCAACGGCTCGATCCAGGCCGCGGTCGCCTCGGCCGAGGAGTCGGCCAGCGCCGCGCAGGAGCTGAGCGCCCAGGCGCATGCCCAGCGCGATCTCGTGGCCCGCTTCCGCATGGCCGACCGCGAACAACTGATGGAGCCGGTGTTCTGACCACGTCGGGGATTGCCTGACGGCACCGTCAGGCGCGACCACCGGGCGGGTCGGGGACACGGCGATGTCCCCATGCAGATCCGAAGGCGAGCCTTCCGCATGTCCCCACCGTCTGCACGCGGCAGACGGACGACACCCGGATCCCGAGGCTCATCCTTCATGAGTGCCCCTGTCCTCACCGCATCTGCCATCCCGGCGACGGGAGCCGCCGCCCCGCCGCGGCTCGAGTCGTTCAGTTACGACGACGACGTCGTGCGCAAATTCCTGTGGGCCACGTTCATCTGGGGCCTGGTGGGGATGCTGGTCGGCCTGCTCGTCGCGCTCCAGCTCGCGCACCCGATCTTCAACACGAAGCTCGAGTGGCTGTCGTTCGGCCGCCTGCGCCCGCTGCACACGAACGCGGTGATCTTCGCGTTCGCGGGCAACGCGTTCTTCTGCGGCGCCTATTACTCCACGCAGCGGCTGCTCAAGGCGCGCATGTTCTCCGACGCGCTGAGCCGGTTCCACTTCTGGGGGTGGCAGGCGATCATCGTGGCCGCCGCGATCACGCTCCCGCTCGGCTTCACGCAGGCCAAGGAATACGCCGAGCTCGAATGGCCGATCGACATCGCCATCGCCGTGGTGTGGGTGGCGTTCGCGGTGAACTTCGTGGGCACGCTGCTCCGCCGCCGCGAGCGGCACCTCTACGTGGCGCTCTGGTTCTACATCGCCAGCATCGTGACCGTGGCGATCCTGCACATCTTCAACAACCTCTCCATGCCGGCGGGGCTGTTCAAGAGCTACAGCATCTACGCGGGCGTGCAGGACGCCTTCATGCAGTGGTGGTACGGCCACAACGCCGTCGCGTTCTTCCTCACGACGCCGTTCCTCGGGCTCATGTACTACTTCATGCCCAAGGCGGCCGACGGGCCGGTGTACTCGTACAAGCTGTCGATCCTGCACTCCTGGTCGCTGGTGTTCCTGTACATCTGGGCGGGCCCGCACCATCTGCACTACACGGCGCTCCCCGAATGGGCGTCCACGCTGGGCATGCTCTTCTCGGTGATGCTGTGGGCGCCGAGCTGGGGCGGCATGATCAACGGCCTGCTCACGCTGCGCGGCGCGTGGCACAAGGTGGTGGAGGATCCGATCCTCAAGTTCTTCGTGCTCGCGATCACGGCGTACGGCATGTCCACCTTCGAGGGACCGCTGCTCTCGATCAAGAGCGTGAACGCGCTCGCGCACTACACCGACTGGATCATCGCGCACGTGCACACGGGCGCGCTGGGGTGGAACGGGTTCCTCACGTTCGGCATGGTGTACTGGCTGCTGCCGCGGCTCTTCCAGACGCCGGTGTACAGCAAGCGGCTCATGGAAGCGCACTTCTGGATCGCGTCGTTCGGCATCCTGCTGTACGTGGTGGCGATCTACAGCGCCGGCGTGACGCAGGGGCTGATGTGGCGCGCGTTCGACGCCACGGGACGGCTCGCGTATCCCGACTTCGTGGAGACGGTGGTGCGGCTCCTGCCGATGTACTGGCTCCGCGTGGCCGGCGGCACGATGTACATCATCGGCATGCTGCTCTTCGGCTGGAACATTTTCATGACGTGGCGCCGGCGTCCGGCCACGTACGACGTGCCGGTGATCACCGCGCCCGCGCTCGCGAAGACGTACGTGCCGGAACCGGTGCCCGCGGGCACGCCGCAGCCGGCGGGGCTGTGGGCGCGCTTCGCCGCGGCGCGCTGGCACCGCACCTGGGAGCGCATGCCGATCACGTTCACGGTGCTCACCGTGCTCGCGGTGGTGATCGCGTCGCTGTTCGAGATCCTGCCCACGTTCCTGATCCGGTCCAACGTGCCCACGATCGCGAGCGTGCAGCCGTACACGCCGCTCGAGCTCGCGGGCCGCGATCTCTACATCGCCGAAGGGTGCTTCAACTGCCATTCGCAGATGGTGCGCCCGTTCCGGCACGAGACCGAGCGCTTCGGCGAATACTCCAAGCCGGGTGAGTCCGTGTACGAGCATCCGTTCCTCTGGGGGTCGCGCCGCATCGGCCCCGACCTGGCGCGCGTGGGCGGCAAGTATCCGCACCTCTGGCACGTGCGGCACTTCGCCGATCCCACGGCGATCACGGCGAAGTCCATCATGCCGGCGTATCCGCACTTCCTCACGAAGCGGCTCGACTTCGACGGCATCCAGTCGCGCGTGGACGCGATGGCGATGCTCGGCGTGCCCTACGGCGACGCGGTGCGGAACGCGCCGGCGATGGCCCGCGCGCAGGCCGAGGAGATCGCCGCCGAGATCGAACGGCAGGGCGGACCGGACGGCTTGGCCGACAAGCAGATCACGGCGATGGTGGCGTACATGCAGCGCCTGGGCCGGGATCTCGCGCGCGGCACGCCCGTGGTGGGGGCGGCGCGATGAAACTCTCCGACATCATGAGCCACGCGAATCTCGCGGTGTACGCGGAGATCGCGATGGTGATCTTCATGCTGGTGTTCGTCCTCATGGCCGTGCGGCTGTGGCTGCCGGGCCAGCAGCAGGCGCTCCGGGACGCCGCGCGGCTCCCGCTCGACGACGACCCGACGTTCGCGGCCCGGCCGCGCAAGGACTGACCATGACCGATACACGGAGCAACGGTGGCGGCAACGGCAAGGCCAACGGCGCCAACGGGCACGGCCGCATCATCGATCACGAGTACGACGGCATCCAGGAATACGACAACCCGATGCCGCGCTGGTGGCTGCTCACGTTCGCGGCCACGGTGGTGTTCTCGGTGATCTACGTGTTCAACATCGGCCCGATAGGGAACGGCAAGGGGCGCATCGCGGACTACGAGGCGGAAGTGGCCGCGGCGGCCGCGCTCGTGCCGGACGCGCCGGCGCCCGTGGATCCGGCGCGGCTGCTCGCGCTCGCGGGCGATGCGGAAACGAAGGCGACCGGCGCGCAGGTGTACGGCGCGTACTGCGCCGCGTGCCACGGTCCCGACGGCGGCGGCGGCATCGGCCCGAACCTGGCCGACGACGCGTGGCTGCACGGCGGCGCGCCGGAGGCGGTGTATCGCACGATCGCCGAAGGCGTGCTCGCCAAGGGGATGCCGCCGTGGGAGAAGTCGCTCAAGCCCGAGCAGATGACCGCCGTGACGGCGTACGTGCTCTCGCTCCGCGGCACCACGCCGTCGAATCCGAAGGCCGCCGAGGGCGAGCCGTACACGCCATGATCACGGCGTGACCGCACGGTGACCATGCCATGACCGCGCCCCGCGCCGCCACCGGCCGCGTGCTCCCGACTCTCAACGAGGACGGATCACGCAACTGGATCCGCCCGCGCCCGACCCCGGGCGCGTGGTGGCACCGGCGTCGCGTCGTGGCGTACGTGCTCATGTTCGTGTTCTTCGCGATCCCGCACGTGCGCGTGGCCGGAAAGCCGGCCTTCCTCATGAGCTTCCCGAAGCGCGAGTTCACGCTGCTCGGCTACACGTTCCTCCCCACCGACACGCTGCTGTTCATGCTGCTCGTGGCCAGCGGCGTGATCGCGATCTTCCTGCTCACGGCGCTGTTCGGCCGCGTGTGGTGCGGCTGGGGGTGCCCGCAGACGGTGTATCTCGAGTTCCTCTTCCGCCCGATCGAACGGTGGCTCGAAGGCGGCTACACCGGCTCCCGCAAGCTCGACCGGGAACGGGCGTTCTGGGGACCGCGCCGGCTGCTCAAGTACGCGATCTACGCAGCGTTGTCGCTGTTCCTCGCGCACACGCTGCTGGCGTATTTCGTGGGCACGGAGGCGCTCGCGGTGTGGGTGCGGCGCTCACCGTGGGAGCACCCCACGAGCTTCATGATCATGGCGATCACCGCGATCGCGATCTGGTACAACTTCACGTACTTCCGCGAGCAGACGTGTTTGATCGCGTGTCCGTACGGCAGGCTGCAGTCGGTGCTGCTCGACCGGCAGTCGCTGATCGTGGCGTACGACTACGGGCGCGGCGAGCCGCGGGGGAAGCCCGTGCCCGCCGGCGCCGTGTCTTCCGCGCCGATGGGGGCATTGTCTTCCGCGCCGACGGGCGACTGCATCGACTGCAAGGCGTGCGTCACCACCTGCCCCACCGGCATCGACATCCGGAACGGCCTGCAGATGGAGTGCGTGCACTGCACGCAGTGCATGGATGCCTGCGACGGCATCATGGACCGCATCGGGAGACCGCGCGGACTGATCCGCTACACGTCGCAGGAAGCGCTCGCCGGCAAGCCGCGCCGGCTGCTCCGGCCGCGCGTGGTGCTCTACCCGCTCGCGTTCGCGCTGGCGTTCGGCACGCTGCTCGTGGCGCTCGCGAACAAGGACAGCGCCGACGTGACCGTGCTGCGCGGCGCCGGCGCGCCGTTCACCGAAGAACCCGACGGCCGCATCAGCAACCAGGTTCGCATCAAGGTCACGAACCGGGGCGGCAAGGAGGCGCGCTACCGGATCGAAGTGGCCGGCGTCACGGGCGGCCGAGTGATCGCGCCGGAGAACCCGCTCACGGTGGCCGGCGGCGCCACGCGCGAAACCTCGATGTTCGTACTGCTGCCGCGCGAGGCGTTCGCCACCGGCGAACATGCCGTCTCGATCACGATCAGCGATGGCGCCGGGTTCACCATCACGAATCCCTGGCGGCTGCAGGGGCCGTCGCCGCACACGTCGCCATCAACCCTCGCACGACCATGAAGAAAGGCATCGGCTGGCCCATCGGCATCGCCGTCATCCTGTTCGGCACGGTGGCCGCCAACATCGGCGTCATCCTGCTCACGAAGGACGATCCGTCGTTCGCGATCGAGCCGGACTACTACCGCAAGGCCGTGGCCTGGGATTCCACGCAGGCGCTCGCGGCGCGGAGCGCGGCGCTGGCCTGGCAGGTGGCAGCGCACGTGACATCGTCGGATGGCGGAGCCGCGGTGCTCACGCTCGACCTCACCGATACGACCGGCGCCGCGGTGCGGAGCGTGCGGCTGGCCGGCGCGCTGCTGCACGTGGCGCGCGCCAACGACGTGCAGACCGTGACGTTCACCGAAACGGAGACCGGACGGTACGTGGCCACGGTCTCGATGGCGCGCACCGGCGTGTGGGAGCTCCGGCTCACGGCCGATCGCGGCGCCGACCGGTTCGTGCAGACCGTGCGGCTCGACACCGGCGAGCCGCCGGACGCCGCGGACCCCGATCTCCCGCACGGGCCCTGACATGGATTTTTCCGCCTCGCCGACGCTGGCGCTGGGCGTGTTCGGAGCGAGCCTGCTCGGCAGCGTGCACTGCGCCGCCATGTGCGGCGGATTCGCCGCGTTCTGCGGCGGCGACGCCGAGCGCGCGGGGCACGGCGGTGCATCACGTCTGACGGGACAGCTCGGGTACCACGGCGGCCGCCTCGTGGCCTATGCGACGCTGGGCGCCGTGGCCGGCGCGCTCGGAAGCGGCTTCGATCGTGTGGGCCGGCTGGCCGGCGTGCAGCGCGCGGCGGGATACCTGGCCGGCGCGCTGCTGGTGCTGTGGGGGCTCGCCATGCTCGCGCACGCGCTCGACGTGCGCTTTCTCCGCGTACCCGGCAGAACCGGCCGGAGCGGCGTGTCCGATCGCGCGGCGCGCGTGATCGGCGGGGTGCTGCTGCACTTCCGCGAACGTTCGCCCGGCGTGCGCGCCTCGCTGCTCGGCCTTCTCACCGGCCTCATCCCGTGCGGCTGGCTGTACGCGTTCGTGGTGGCGGCCGGCGGCACGGGTTCCGCCTGGCGCGGCGCGGCGTTCCTCGTGCTCTTCTGGGCTGGCACGGTGCCGGCACTCGTGACGGTGGCCATGAGCATGCGACGCGCCACCGGCGCACTCGGACGACGGCTCCCGGTAGTGAGCGCGCTGCTCGTGATCGGCTTCGGCCTCGCGGCGCTCGGCGGGCGGCTCGCTTCGGCACGTGATCACGGTGCGCACGTTGCCGTGTCGCCGGCCGCCGGTCACTCCACGCACGATTCGCTCGCGACGCCCGCGATTCCGGGACCTCCGCATGACCACTGACGTGCTCACGCCGGTGCCGGGCACCGGTTTCCGGAACGCAGCACAGGACACGACGCAGAATGCGCCACAGGACGCTGCACACGCCGCGGCCGACATCGCCTGCGCCCACTGCACGCTGCCGGTGCCGCCCGCGCTCGTGGAGCACGACGCGCCGCGGCAGTTCTGCTGCACGGGGTGCCGCACGGCGTTCACCCTGCTGCACGAGCATGGCCTCGACCGGTTCTACGCGTTCCCCGAGCGGCGCGGCGCGCCCGTGCGGCGCACGGGACGCAGCTACGAGGAGTTCGATCACCCCGCGTTCACCGCGCTCCATGTGCGCGACACGGCCGACGGGCTCGCGCGCATCGAGCTGTACCTCGAAGGCGTGCACTGCGCGTCGTGCGTGTGGCTCGTGGAGCGCGTGCCGCTGCTGGTGCCGGGCGCCGCGCGCGCCGAGCTCGACATCCGCCGCTCGCGCGCCGTGGTGGAATGGGATGCGAACGCCACGCCTCTGTCGGCGATCGCGCGCACGCTCGACGCCCTGGGCTACGCACCGCATCCGTTCCGCGGCGTGGCGCGCGACGCCGTGCGGCGCGCCGAAGACCGCCGCATGCTCGTGCGCATCGGCGTGGCCGGCGCGCTCGCGGGCAACGTGATGCTCTTCGCGCTCGCGCTCTACAGCGGCGAGGTGGCGTGGATGGACCCCGCGCACACGCGCTTCTTCCGCTGGCTGTCGATGGCGCTCACGCTGCCGGCACTCGCGTGGCCAGGCCGCGTGTTCTTCACCGGCGCGATCGCCGCGCTCCGCACGCGCACGCTGCACATGGACCTGCCGATCGCGATCGCGCTCGCGGCCGGGTTCGTGCGCGGTGCCGTGAACACCGTCCTCGATGAAGGTCCGATCTATTTCGACGGGCTCGCCATTCTCACCTTCGCGCTGCTCGTGGGCCGCTTTCTCCAGCAGCGCGGCCAGCGGCTGGCGGCCGACTCGGCGGAGCTGCTCTACGCGCTCACCCCCGCCACCGCGCGCGTGGTGGACGCCGACGGCACGTCGCGCGAGCTGCCGAGCGAGGCGGTGCTGCCGGGGATGCTGCTCGACGTGCGCGCCGGCGAAACGTTCGCCGCCGACGGCCTGCTCGAATCCCCGCACACCACCGTGAACTCGGCGCTCCTCACCGGCGAATCGCGTCCCGTGCGCGTGCAGGCGGGCGAGACCGTGTTCGCGGGCACGCTCAACGTGTCCGCGCCGGCGCGCGTGCGCGTCACCGAATCGGGCGAGGCGAGCCGCGTGGCGCGGCTTCTCCAGCAGGTGGAATCGAGCGCCGGACGGCGCGCCCCTGTGGTGCTCGCGGCCAATCGCGTGGCCGGCGTGTTCGTGGCCGTGGTGCTCACCATCTCCGCGCTCACGTGGGCGTGGAAGACATGGCACGGATCGCCGTCCGCGCTCGACGACGTGATCGCGCTCCTCGTGGTCACCTGCCCGTGCGCGCTCGCGCTCGCCACGCCGCTCGCGGTGACCGTGGCCACGGGACGCGCGGCGCACGGCGGCGTGCTCGTGAAGGGCGGCGACGCACTCGAGCTGCTCGCAAAACCCGGCGTGCTCGTGCTCGACAAGACCGGCACGCTCACCGAAGGACGCACCGCGCTCGTGCAGTGGATCGGCGATGCCGCGGTGCAGCTGCTCGTGCTGTCGCTCGAAGCGGGGTCGTCGCACCCCATCGCCGACGGCTTCCGCCGCGCCTGGCCCGACGTGCCGCTGCACCCGGTGGACGAGGCGCGGCACGTCACCGGCGGCGGACTCGGCGGACGCGTGCTCGGCCGCGACGTGCTCGTGGGATCGCCCGCGTTCGTGCGCGCGGTGTCGGCGCCCGGCACGCCGGAGACCGAACGCGCCATCGACGCGCTCGACCGCACGCTCACGCCCGTGCTGGTCGCGGTGGACGGCGTGGTCGTGGCCGCGGCGGGGATCGGCGACCGCATCCGCCCCGACGCGTCTGCCGCCCTCGCCTCGCTGCGCGCGCGCGGCTGGCGCACCGTGATGGCCTCGGGTGACGTACCCGAGGTGGCCGAGTCGGTAGGGCGCATGCTGGGCTTCGCGCCGAGCGACGTGCACGGCGCGATGTCGCCCGAAGGCAAGCGCGCGCTCGTGGAATCGCTCCGCGCGCGCGGCGGTCACGTGGTGATGGTGGGCGACGGTGTGAACGACGCCGCCGCCATTGCGGTTGCATCGGTGGGCGTGGGTGTGCACGGCGGCGCGGAAGCCTGTCTCGCCACGGCCGACGTGTTCCTGGCGCGCCCCGGGCTCACGCCGCTCCGCGAGCTCATCGACGGCGCCGAACGCACGGTGCGCGTGATCCGGCGCAACTTCGCCTTCTCACTCGGCTACAACATGATCGGCGCGTCGCTCGCCATCGCCGGACTCCTCACGCCCCTCATCGCGGCCGTGATCATGCCGCTCAGCTCCCTCACCGTGGTGATCGCGTCGTGGCGCGGTCGCACCTTCGTGCGCGATGACCGGAGCGTCGCATGAGCGTGCTCTATCTCGTGGTGCCGCTCGCGCTCCTCATCGTGGGCGCAGCCGTGTGGGCCTTCGTGTGGGCGGCGGGCCGTGGGCAGTTCGACGATCTCGAAACGCCGGCGGTGCGCATGCTGCGGGATGACGGGGATGAAATCCGCAGATGACGCAGGAGTAGGGGAACAGCAACGGCAACGGCAAAAGAATCCACAGATGACGCAGATGTACGCAGATAGGGACGGTGTATTGCGGGGATGAAACACTTGATGAAAAGATTTTCAAACAATCAATACAACTCCTGATGAATCCATTCTTACGAATTCATCTTTCAAGAATTCTCAGTTTTTCATCTGCGTCCATCTGCGTCATCTGCGGATCCTTCGCTGTTCTTCATCTGTGTCATCCGCTGTCCCCATCTGCGTTCATCTGCGTCATCTGTGGATTCTTTTGCCGTTCCCCTGCCCCCGCGCCATCCGCGGATCACGGCAGAATACGCACACTCAGCGACGGCAGCGCGCCCGGCAGATACCGCGGCACGCGTTCGTACGCCGCCTCGCTCGCCGCCGTCGTGGGCCGGATGAGGCTGTAGTCGAGCACGTTGCGCCGGTTGAACACGTTCTGCACGGCCGCGCCCACTTCCGCCTGCCACGGCCCGATGCGCGTGGTCCACGTCACGCCCACGTCGGTTTCGAGGATCGCCGGCCGCAGCGCGTCGCCCGGCGCCGTGATCGGCAGCCCCTCGCCGAGGTTGCCCACCGTGAGCAGATCGTAGTACGACTGCCGCAGCCCCCACGTCCGTCCCCATGTGCCGCGCGAGCGGGCCGCCAGCACCCAGCCGGCGCCCGGACGCATCTCCACCGACACCAGCGCCCGGTGCGGCTCGTTCCACGGCGTGGGCTGCAGCCGTCCGTCGAATCGCGACGGGAACGTGCGGCGCGACACGCCGAAGTCGTACCCGGCCTCCACCCGCACCGGCAGGCCGTGCGACCGGTCCGACCACCCCCGCCACGTCACATATCCGTCCCGTACCGCGCGAACCCCCGCGCCGTAGGCATGTCCGTTCGCCGTGGACACGTACGCGCTCGGCGGCACCGACTGCGGCAGCAGCGTGTCCCGGTTGAGCAGCACGCCGTAGTCGAAGGCCATGATCACCGGCTGCAGCTTCGCGTACCATTCGCCGCGGAGCTGCCAGCGTCCGCCGGGCGTCACCACCCCCTCGCCCGAGAAGTGATACGCCGTGGCCACGCCGTCCCGTCCGTCGGTGGGAAGCCAGAAGCGCACGCTCGGCACCAGCGCCGTGGGATTCGATGTCGCCACGTCGAACTGGTTCACGTACTGCCGGTACACACCCGCGCCCAGCCGCCATGCCCACGGGCCCCACTCGTCGCTCTCGCCGTCGGCGCGGAGCGCCACGCGCGGCTCCACGTACGCGCGCCCCGTCTTCATGAGCTGGGTCACGCGCACACCGGCATCCAGCCAGTGCCGGCTGCCGATGCGCCGCTTCACTTCCGCGTGACCGCCCACCCGCAAGGCCTGCTCGTTGCTGCCGAGCGCGCGCAGCACGCCGTTCCGCAGATCGAGCACCGCCTCGGTGTAGGCCACTTCGGTGCCGAGGTCGAGGTCCCACGCGCCGCCGCCGGCCACCTGCAGGCCGCCCACCAGCGCGAACTCGCGCACGCGATTGCCGTCGCGGCGCGGCGGATCCTGATTCGCGGGCGACGCGCCGATGACCATGGAGAAGTCGTGATCGAGCGCGTGCTCGCTGCCGCGGAGCTGGATCAGATGCGCCACCCGCGTGCCGTGCAGCTGTTCGTGCCGCACCTGACCGGCCACCGTGCGCCACATGTACTCGTCCGTAGCCCGCGTTGCCTGCTGCTCCACGGCCTTCACGATCACGGTGCTGCTCTGCTCCAGCGGCGAGAGCTCGGGGCGGGCTTCGGTGAGCGTGGCCACGCCGTGGTGCCCCACGTACATCGACGCGGTCAGCCGCTGGAACGCGCCGATTTCGGCGCGCGTGGCCACGTGATAGTCGCGGAGCGTGACGTCGGTGGTGCCGCTCGAGATGGTGTACGGCCGCGACGTGGCCGGCAGATCGTTCGTGATCGTGCGCCCGATCCCGATGAGGCGGCCGAGCAGAACCGGGTCGGGAGCGTTCCAGGCGCGGATCGCGTTGGCCAGCGACGTGGGCTGGTAGAGATCCCAGAGACCGGTGCGGGCGGACACCATGGTGGTGACCCGGACGCCCGGGAACTGCATCGGCATCACCACGCGCCCCGAAGCGGAGAACGGATCCGCCTGCGCCGCGGTCTGCACGAACGAGTTGAGCGACGCGTCGCCGAAGCCGTGCGACAGGTCGATCACGCCGGCGGTGAAGCTGCCGGACCGGGTTTCGTATCCCGCGCGGCGCACCCGCAGCTCCTCGATGGCGAGCGGCGAGAACGCGCCGAAGACGCCGGCCAGGGTGGCTGCGTCGAAGATGGGCACGCCGTCGAGCCGCCAGACGTGCTCGCCGGCTTCGCCGCCCTGGATGTGGAGATCGCCCACGCCGTCGCGCCGCGTGAGGCCGAGCGCGCTCGGCGCGCCGGGCATGTACAGCCCCGGCCCGAGCACGAGCGGCGTGGCCACGTTGCCGGTGAAGGCCGTGCCGCCGAGCGTGGTGGATGCGACCCCGGGCTGCAGGCCGTTCACCACGATCGGCGTGGTCATCACGGCGTAGCGGCGGAGCGTGAACCGCTCCCGCACACGGCCGGCCGGCGGAATGGCCAGCTCGACCTGATAGGGCTCGTAGCCCATGGCCTGGATGGTGAGGCGATAGTTGCCGGGCGCGAGCTGGCCGAAGGCGAAGGTGCCGGCGTCGTTCGCGAGCCGGACGTCGGCGCGCTCGGCGAGCGCCACGCGGGCCTGCGGCAGCGGGGTGCCGTTGGCGGCGTCCACCACGATCCCGCTGAGCGTGGCGTACGACGGCGCCTCTTCGGCCCGGGCGATCACCACGTACGTCCCCGACGACATGCGGTAGTAGTCGAGGCCGGCCTCGTTCACGATACAGGCGAGGAGCCGTTCGGCCGGCGCCCGGTCCACCCGGCAGGAGACCCGGGGCGGTCCGTCGGTGCCGCCCTGCAGCACCCGCGTGTCGTATACGTACAGGTTGATCCCGCTCGCCTCGACCAGCCGTTCGAGCGCGGTCTGCAGCGGAACCCGGATCAGCGCCAGGGTGACCCGGGCGGAATCGGTGGGCACGCCGCGCGAGCGGAACTCACGGGTCTGGGCCGACGCATCACGTCCCGCGGCCAGCAGGAGCGAGAGCAGGAACACGCCGACGGGCAGCGCGGGGGACCGACCCGTGCGCTGCCGCGTATGACGCGCCCGAACGCCCTGGGCCGGTTTCATCGGTCCCGGGGCCTACGGCTCGGCGCGGGGAGTCTCCGCCTGCGGCGTGATCTCGAACCCGCGGCTCGTCCGGCTGTAGCGGAGCTCAGCCATGGTGCACAGGTCGTTGAGAACAGTTTCAATGGACGGACGTTCCGAGTAGTACACGGCGAGCCGTTCGTCGCCGATCACGACGTTCCGCAGGCGGATGGTGACGGCGTACCGGCGCTCGAGCTCCCGGAATATCGCGTCGAGGGGCTGGTCCACGAAAGCGAGCCCACCGCGGCGCCACAGCGTGAGCCGGTCCACCACGACGGTGGCGGCGGCCATGGGCGCGCGTCCGCCCCTGGGCACCACGGTCCCCTGGCCGGCTCCGAGCTCCACCCCGCCCGCGTCTTCCACGCCCTGCACGCGCACGCGCCCGGACTCCACCGCCACCCGGGTGCCTTCGGTTTCGCTGCGATGGGCGCGCACCACGAACTTCGTGCCGAGCACGGTGACCCGGGCTTCTTCGGTGGCCACGGCGAACGGCCGGTTGCCGGAGACGACCGAGAAATAGGCCTCGCCGTCGAGCGTGACGGCCCGCGCGCCCGGCGCGAGTCCGGCCAGCCGGCGGAAGCCGCGCGCATACTGGAGCGAGCTGCCGGCGTTGAGCTCCGCGGTGGAGCCGTCGGGCAGGGTCACGGTGACCTGCTCGCCGAGCGGGGCGTGGACCGTGATCGGCCGCGCCTGCCACGTGCCCAGTCCCACGGCCGCGACCAGCGTGGCGGCCAGCGCCCACGGCACGACGGACCGCCGGCGCGACGCGATGGACGGAATCGCGCGATGGGACCCCGTGGTGCGCATGGCGGCCGGCCGCACGGCCGGCACGGGCCCGGACGGCGTGAGAATGGGGCGCCCGCGGGCGATGTCGGCGCTGATGCGCTCCCACACCTGCTCGGCTTCGGGGGAACCCGGCACCGGATCGGCGATGGCCAGAAGCTCCCACACCTGGGCGAGTTCGTGCCCCTCGGTGCGCTGCGACAGTTCGTCGCGCAGCTCCGGCGGCAGGGGACGGCGGGAGACGGGGTTCATGACGATACCCCCGTGAACGAAAGCAGTGAGGCGACCACGGTCCCGATGGTTGAAAGGCGAGCGCGCAACTGTTCCAGCGCGCGCACGAGGTGATTGTTGACGGTGCGCGGGGCGCACCCCATGACGTCGGCGATTTCCTGATGGCTCAGCCCGTCGAACCGGCTGAGCCGGAGGGCTTCGCGCTGCCGGGGCGGCAGTTCGTCGATGAACTGATGCAGCCGTTCGGCGAGCTCCGAGGCCTCCAGCTCCTTGTCGGCCCCTTCGGCGCTCCGGGGGCGGGAAACGCCGGCCACGTCCGGATCGGCGAGCAGATGCCGGCGCGTCTGTTCGTCCCGCAGTTGGTTGAGCGCGAGGTTTCGCACGGTACGGTAGAGAAGGGCCCGGAGGGACAGCGAAGGATCGAGGGTGGCACGTCGGTCCCAGATACGGACGAAGGCATCCTGCGCGAGGTCTCGCGCCACTGCCTCGTCGCCCACGAGCCGCATCACGGACCGCCAGAGCGGTTCGTAGACGGCGTCGAAGAGCGCCCGGAGCGCTGTCGCGTCATCGGCCGCCAGTCGGCGCGCCCAGTCGGCGTACTGCTCCGTGTCCGGTGTCTGATCCGACATTCTCGATCCTGTACACGCGAGGGAGGGGGGGGTGACCACGCCGGTGGGACGATCCGCGTGGATATGTCATATCTGTGACATCTTGTGTGGGGGCGGTAATACCCCACACATTGGCGCCATGAGCCAATCTTCCTCAGCCGAATCCGCCGGTCGCGACCGGCGGTCGAATGTCCGCCTGCGCGAGCTGGTGGACGAAATGATGGCGTCGATCCGCGCCGCCGCCAATATGGACCTGTGGACCCCGGAGGAGCGGGCGAGCTACGAGGCCGACATGGCGCGCATCATGTCCACGGTGCGGGACCAGGCGCTGGACCGCGGCCGGATCTCGCGCGCGCGGCTGGACTGACGCGGGCGGGCGGGGCGGGCGGTGGTACTCGGGCCTCCGCTCATGCTGCGGCAACGAATCGGGTTCGCCGTCGCGTGCCTGGCGGCGGTCGCCTGCGCGCCGGCCGACGACGGGCCGCCTGCCGATACCGCCGCGGAACCGCTCGTGCAGCGATGGGAGCTCGGGGGCGACGACGCGCCGCACACCATCTTCACGCGCGCGATCGTGCGCGAACTTCCGGACGGTCGTGTCCTCGTCGCGGATCAGGGAGCGAAGACGCTGCGCATCTTCGGCGCCGACGGCGGGTTCGTGCAGGAGATTCCCGTGGATGGCGACGGACCCGGCGAGGTGCGGGCGCCCTTCCGCATCGCGCTCGCGGCCGACACGGTGTTCCTGATCAACGACGGCACGGGAGGACAGCGGCCGATCGGCTGGATCGCGCTCTCCACGCAGACCAGGGGCACCACGAATCCCGTCTCCGATGCCGACCAGCCGCGGTTTTCCCTGCTCGACCGCATGGAGACGGGCGCCTGGCTGGTGCGCCTAGGCTCGGCATGGCGCGCTGTTGCAACGCCGCCTCCGCCGGGCATTCTGGTTCCGGACTCGCTGACCATCGGAATCCATCGGCCCGGCGCCACCGATCCAGGCATCACCTGGCTTCCGCGTTTCCACACCGGATCACTCGCGACGTTCGAATGGCCCGACAGTCCCGTACCCACGGCCATGCACACGTACGTGTACGACATCGGCACGCTGTTCGCCGTGTCGGAGCGCGACCTGTGGGTCGTGGATGCACGCACGGGCCAGGGAGAACGCTGGCGTGACGGCGCGGAACGCGTGGACGTGCCGCTCCCGCTCGGCCCGCCCGCATCGTTCGATGTGAACGCGGTCACGGCCGTTCACGGCCGCGCCATCGCATCCGCGCGCACACCGCTGGAACGGAACCGCGTGGGCGCGACGCACGATCCTCGTCTGCTTCCCGCCACCGCGCCGCTCGCCGCATCGCTCGTGCCGGCATTCGGCGGCCGGCTCTGGCTCGAACGGTTCGAACCGGACGCGTCGGCTCCCCGCACCTGGATCGCCGTGGACAGCGCCGGCAGCCGGCTCGGCGCGTATCGGGTGCCCGGGGACGTACGCGTGCAGGCGGTGGGGCGCACGCTCGTGGTCGGGGTGCGCACCGACAGCCTCGGCGTGGAGCATGTCGTGGCGTTCGACGCGCCGGGGAGGTAGGGCGATCACTCGTCGGGGAGCGGGATCGCCCGCACGAGGTCGCAAGTCACGGGTCGATAGTCCCGAGTCGTGAGGGTGCCTGGCGACTCGGGCCCCTCGGCCGGCATGGGTGGTCCAGGTACCCCTCGGGACTCGCGACTGCCGACCCGCCGCTTCCGGCCAAGCCCCCGCGTGATCCCGCTCCCCCGAGGGCCCGCCCCAGGCTCCGTTCCTTCCCGCGGCGACCGCCCGCACGAGGTCGCAAGTCGCGGGTCGATAGTCCCGAGTCGTGAGGGTGCCTG
>CAZUKU010000001.1:0-391930 GCA_964621045.1 uncultured Gemmatimonas sp. | reverse complement strand
CTAACAATTCATTCAAGCCGACGCCGCTTCGCGGCGCGGCTTAACTCAAGCGTTAGGGCGCAGCCCGCAATCCTAGACGCACCAACTCCTGCCGTGTCGGTACGCGCGAACAAGTCTCCGCGCTAGCTTAGGGTCTACCGTGGTACCAGTGCGTTCCCAGCGGCCGGCCGCCCCGCGTAGTCTCCCACGTAACTGAATACTCTCAGCCGATGCCCTTGAGTCCACGACCTGCCTGGCTTACAAAGCAAGAGAACGGAACCATAGGTGAGGCTCGGACACGCGCCTTCCTTCTGGATCGGTTCTGGATTCTTGAACGAAGCGTCGATATTGAAGGCGCCGACCTGATCATTCAGCGACGTCTAACGGGACGTTCTCTCCTTGATCCGCATCCGCCCCGGCTCGGCTTTGTACAGGCCAAGTTCTATCAGGACACATCAACTACCCAGTATGTACACAAGGAGTACGTCCTCACTCCCCGCGGCTTGCCCCGTGACGACTTCTTCGTGGTCGCCCACACAGGAACAGAGGCGCAGAGTAACGCTTACTTCCTGACAGCGAAAGACATTGTCGAGGGCTTTCGGCTTGTTGAGGAAGGAAAGACCAACGCAGATCGATTCGCGCTTCCTGGCACGCAAGTGCTGTCCAAACGATACCTGATGACCGAGGCACGCAGAGCACTCGATTGCATGGAAGCCTCCTTAGAGAGGACAGAATTTCTCGCAAATCGTCGGTTCATGGCGTGGGCGCTTCCTCCCACGCCCGGCGAACGGGCTGCGATTGATCGGGAGTACGTCGAAGACATAGACAATCATTATGGAAGCATCCCGAAGGCATTTCTGGATGTAAAGAAGCGTGCGGAGCGAGGATACTGGGATCTGCAAGAGGTCGCTGACGAGCTTCGCAAGATCATCGAGTCTACCGATCCCGAGAAGGCGCTCGAAATCGCCAAGGCGTTGTACGACGAGCACGCATCAATGGGTCGGCTGACACTACGTCTGCCTGACGACATCGCAGATAGCGAACTGCTGCTCGCCGTGCGGCACCACAAAGAGAGATATGAGCTGCTACAAGAAGCTGGCCTGCTGAATGCACACGCGACTCTTAAGCGTATGCTACGCGAGCGCCTAGCTGCTGATATAGCTCCTCGGATGCCGCTCGATCGGGATTTGTCGTACGTACTGATTGTGAGGTACGATCCACGTGGGCTTGAGAATGTGACGTTTGAGACGCAGGTCGTTCCATTCGCGGACATCAGCGCGCGCGTGGTACGAGACTCCTTTTATCACGATATTCTCGAAGGAGTCATCGGATCCTCAGATGGGCACGTCGAAGCATTCCTACGACCCGGCGGTTACCTCTGGAGCGACTGGCGGCTAGAGCGAGCGGGTGGAGACCGGAGGAGCTGGGAGGAGAAAATTCGTAGTGGTGGAGGTCGCTTTGTGGCTTCTGTCATGGAGAGTGTACTGCAATCGCGGTTCCCGGGGTTGAGCGACTGAGGTTATTGCTGTTCAGCATCGCCGCCTACGTGCGCGGTGTTGCTGTCTTCGACGGTGGCTTGAGGCGGCACGCAAAGCTGAGGAGTGCTGCGCCCTAACGAGGCGTTGCAGCTGACAAGGCGACGCGCCGTCCCCCTCGGCGGCCTGGCCCCAGCCCTGCCGCCTTGCAGCTGAACTTGGGCGTTAGGCGGTCAGCAACACGTGACGGGTGCTTGGCTGCCAGTTCTCGAATACCTTTCCATGGCGCTCTTGGTGCGGTCGTCAGTCTCTACCCGAGCGTCGGTACCCTCGCGTGACCGCGAGAGGTCGACGTTGATGGGTCACTTACCGCGGTCACTCTGCCTTTCGACAAATGCCCACGCCGTGCGACGCTTCAGCCGGCACCGCTCGCTCCAGAACGTCACGCGCGACGCATAGTTACCTCTCTGCAGCTGCGCCGCGCGGTGCACGCGACAGATGAAACGACCAATCTCACCTTTGCAAAGTCCTTTCAGGGATCAATGTCCACCCAGAATCCGGGGCCTTCGTCCCAGGAGCCAAATGCTCCGCTGCTGGTCGACGAGGCGGACTTCGCCGAAGTCGATTGGCAGTCGGGATGGCCTGCGTGGGACCATCTGAACACCCTCTCCCACTTCTTCTACGAACGATCTACAGCGGCGCGGGCCGCGGGCGCGGTTCGAGAAGGTGCCGTCTATCAGGGCCTTGGCGACGCGCTCTCGTTTCATCGGAAGCTCGATGCGCCGGGTCAGCCGTTCGGTCCGATGTTGATCATGGAAGGCAAGCGGTCTGCAGCGGTAGAGGATCTCGACGACGAGACCTACCGCGCGTTCGCACAGATCGCTCCATCGGTCCGCGATGCACGAGTGCGAGCGCGCCTGGCAGACCTCGCATGGACTAGGGTTCGCGACTATCGCGCGGGCGAGATCGCGGTTGACGCGATCCTCGAATGTGTCGCTACGGATGCGGACCCAGATGCCTGGACGACCCACGTGCCCGATCTAGAGCGTGCATTCCAGTTGGCGTCAGGCATGGGACCACAGGCCGGATTGATTCCCCGGGTGCAGGCGGTGGTCGTTGCGCGACTGGTAACGTCACCCAGCTCGGACGGCTATGGCACCGCAAAGTTTGCTGACCTACTCTTCAATTATGGTGATCCCGATCGCCCAAGCTTGACAGCGCTCGCCCAGGCGCGCGCTGCCGATCACTTCGCGGCAGGTGAGTGGGCTCTCGCGCGGAGTTACAGTGAGCTCGCCGCAAGGTCGATAGGTAGCAGCAATCTGTCCAAACGTCAGGCGGAGCTCTATCGCGTGGCTGACGCTTACGAGGCCGAAGCCAATGCCGTACTAGCGACACCGAACGCAAGCCAAATGCTCGCCGCCCATCATCTGCAGCGCGCTATCGAAGTGCTTCGTCGGGCAGGTGGAGCGCGTCCGCGCGTTGATACGCTCTACGCGCAACTGCTCGAAGTGCAGCGAAATAGCCTCGCGGAGCTTGGTCGCGTCTCGCACGAAGTGGACCTTTCGTCCGTCGTGCAGTCCACCCAGCGTGACTTTGAGGGGCAGAGCATCGCGGACGCGCTGACTTCGTTCGCCCGTCTTCACATTATTCCGTCGAAGGCCGCAGTCAGGTCCGAAGTCGAGCGCTTGGTGCAGTCCTTTCCACTATCGCACCTGTTCCCGAAGCAGACGCTCGATGGGAGTGGAAAGGTCATCGCGAGACACGGTTCGACGCAGTCTACGGACACTAAGGAGCGCGAGGCGGCACTGCGTTCCGAGATGATTTCCCACGCGTTGTTGCGCCTCAACATCATGGTCTCCGGCGTGATTCGACCTGCCCGTGCCGTGATAAACCGCGAGCACCACATCCGGCTTGAACACATGCTCGAGATCGTGCACTACAATCCGTTGCTGGATGCCGATCGCGAGCCGCTCGTGGCCGAGGCGCTCTGGGCGGGTTGGATGGGCGATTTCCCCAAGGCCGTTCATCTGCTGATCCCGCAGTGGGAGTACGCGATCCGCACCCTGCTCGAGCGCCGCGGCGTCACTGTGTCGACTCTCGACAAGCACAGCCTGCAAGAGGACCGGAACCTGAACCGCTTGCTGTACGAGCCGGCAATGGTTGAAGTGCTCGGGGAAGATCAGGTGTTCCTGATGCAGGCACTTCTCGTGGAGAAGGTCGGGGCCGATCTCCGAAACCGTATGGCGCATGGATTGCTAGGATACAGTGCCTTCTTTAGCAGTGCAGCCATAGCTTGCTGGTGGCTCGGATACCGGTTTTTCGCCACGCCGATGTTGATCGCCCTCAGCGATGCTTCGGGTGAGCCTGCGCAGGAGACGCCGAATCCGTCACATTAGCGGCCACGCCGGCACGCGACGCAGCGGCTCCGAGTCCTTGATCCGACGATCGCGCGGCCCGTTGCCGCCTAACTTTGCGTTGCTGCTGCCAGGGCCTTCAAGGATTGCACGCTTGCTCCCTGCGGTCGCTGCGTGCAACCTATTGAAGGGCCCTGCAGCAGAACGCGAGCGTTAGGCATGCTTGGAGCAACGGTGTGATGAACGGAAGTCACAGATACTGGATATTCCTCGTCGGACTCGTGACGGCGACGCTGGCGCGACCGACGGCCGCGCAGTCGCCGACACGGATCGGCGTGGACCATATCCCCGTAGCAGTGGTGGATTTAGAGCGGGCGGCCGCGACCTATCGCGCGCTGGGGTTTGCCCTGAAACCCGGTCGCCCGCATGCCAATGGCCTTCGGAACACGCACGTGAAGTTTCCGGACGGCGCAGGGCTCGAGTTACTGACCGTCCCGCACGCCGTCGATGCGCTGTCCACCCACTACGTGACGCTCCTCCGGGCTGGCGAGGGGCCCGCGTTTGTCTCATTCCACGCCCGCAACACGGAGCACCTCCACGCCGCCTTGCGGGATGGCGGGTATGCCTTCCGGCACGACGGCGGGCTGACGGAGCTCGAAGCCCCCGAGTTCGCTTCTCTGTTCTTTCTGCGCGACAATCGGTCCCCGACGGACCAGCCCGAACACTTTGCCCACGCGAACGGGGCGACGGCGCTGCGGGCGGTCTGGATCGCTACGGAGCATGACGACGTCTTGGCGCGGTTGCTCGTGCAGCTCGGGGGGCGGGAGCAACGGCGGCAGGTCTTCGTGCCCGACCCGGCGGAGGCCACCGTCGTGACGCTTGCCGAGGGGGAGGTGATCATTCTGCCGGCGCAGCACCAGGTGATCGCGGGACGTCCGGTGATCGGGGCGAGTTTCCGGGTCCCCGACCTAGCGCGGGTCCGGCACCTGCTTTCGCAGGCTCGGCTCGAACCATGGGCGGGGGCCGGTCCGGCAGAGCGGGTCGTGGTGGGGCCGCCTCTCACGCATGGCCTATGGTTGGAGTTCCGGGCCAGTCCCTGATGCCTAACGACGCGTTGCTGCTGGCAGGGCCTTCAAGGATTGCCGCCTTGCTCCCTCCGGTCGCGGGCGGCATCCTAATTGAAAGGCCCTGCAGCAGAACGCTGGGCGTTAGGCGGTTGCACGAGGTCGATCCCAAGCGATGAGTCATGAACAGGCGCACAAGCGCAATCACTACGTCCCGCGCGGCTACCTGAAGCGTTGGTCCGACTCATCCGGACAAATTTGGGTGTATCGCATGTTGGCTTCAGATGTGAACGTTCCGCTCTGGACGAAGAAGTCCGTTCGTAGTGTCGCTTACCATGAACACCTTTATACTCGCATCCGTGCAGGAGGCGAATCAGATGAGTTTGAGCGATGGCTCGATCACGAGTTCGAGTCGCCTGCCCAGGACGCGCTTTGCAAGGCGACCGCCGGCGCACGCCTTACAGCTGCCGACTGGCGGGTGTTGATTCGTTATCTGGCGTCGCAGGATCTACGCACGCCGGCACGGTTTCTTGACAGCGTCGAACGTTGGGGGCAGACCCTGCCATCGCTGCTTCAGAGGACACTGGAAACGTCTGTTCGTCGGTTTGAAGAACTATCTGAGAGTGAACGCGCGGCGATTCCGGCTGAGTCGCCCAGATGGGCGGAATCACCCTTTCGTACTCACATTGAGCGGGCCTCCGACGGAACAGGGGGTTCTCTGAAGCTTGAGGGAACTATTGGTCGAGAGCTATGGCTCTACGAGACCAAGCTTCTTTTGACAGGACTAGTCGATCGCCTTAGCGAGCATCGGTGGACGATTCTACTATCGCCCGACGGAATTGCTTGGCCGACTACGGACGACCCGGTGGTCCGCCTCAACTACCATGGTGCTGACCACTACGACTTCGCCGGTGGATGGGGGAGCGCGGGAACTGAGATCTTCATGCCGCTGGGGCCGCGTCATCTCCTGTTCACTCAGGTGGGTGAGCGTCCGCGTCCCCGAGGGACCGTTGTCGACATGCACATCGCGTTGGGCCTACGGAAACTAATTGCAGAGCACGCTCATCGTTTTGTGTTTGCGGCTCAGCCAGACCATGCCATCGAAATGATCCGACCGCGTGTAGTCAACGCTGCCCTTCTTAAGAAGGAGGCAGCCGATTGGGCGAACTGGCACGCCGAGCAGTCGGCTGCTGAGCGCGAGCCCGCGAAGTGACGCACCGGCCGTCTCGATCGCACCGCCTAACGACGCGTTGCTGCCGACGGCGGCGGTTTCAAGGAATGTGGCCTTGCTCCCTTCGGTCGCTGGCCACATCCTATTGAAACGCCGCCGCGGCAGAACGCTGGGGCGTTAGGTGCCCGCGAACTCCCATTTGCTTGAGTCCACCATTGGCTCGCATCACAGAAGCATTCAGGGCAGGTGACTGGCAAACTCTCCTCGCGCTCTGCGAACAAGAGGCGACATCCACTGAGCACTCGGCGGCAGCAGTGGAGTTCCTCAGGCTCTATGCGTTGGTCGAGCTTGGACGTCTGGATGCTGCGATCGCGACTCTGTCGGCGAATCCCGGAATCTCAGGTACGCGGCGTGCCAAGGCGTTCCGACGCGTGGCCTCTGCTCTGGTAGAGACTGGTCGTGAGGTCGAGGCGGTGAACTTGTACCAGCGTGCAGCCACGGCGCTCCCGACCGATGCGACCAGTCGGATTCTCCTTGGCGCCCTGTTGCTCGAGTTGGGTCAGATGGATAAAGCGACGGCGGCCTTTCGGGACGCAACCCGCTGCGGTGATGGTCACCCCGAAGAGGCGTGGCTCAATCTGGGCGGCATTCACGCGCATCGGGGCCAGGTGGCAGACGCGGAAGTGTGCTTTCTGAAGGCGCTGGATGTGGCGCCCGGTTACCAAGAGGCGATCGATGCGCTGGCTCGACTTCGCACCGGCGAGTTCGACGAAGGCGGCACCTAACGGCGCGTTGCTGCCGACAGCGGCCACAAGGATGCGGCTGGCGCGCTACGCGCGTCCCGCCGCATCTTGTTTGGGCCGCTGCGGCAGAACGCTGGGGCGTTAGCAACTGTCTTGAAAGTCAAGCGGTCATGTGCCCTGAAGCTCGCGGATGGTTGCCCACGGCGTGTTGGTCCGCACCATCGTGTTGAGGATCGTCAGCAGTTTCCGCATGCAGGCGACGAGCGCGAGTTTCTTCGGCTTGCCGGCGGTCAACAGCCGCTGGTAAAACGCCCGGATCACTCCATTGCGTTTCGTCGCGACGAGGGCCGCCATGTACAGCACGGCGCGCACCGAGGCGCGTCCGCCTTGCACGAACCGGCGGCCCCGCATCGTGCCGGAGTCGCGGCTGAGCGGAGCGACGCCCACGAGTTTCGCGAGGGCGCGCCGCGACAGGCGGCCCAGCTCGGGTAAGTCGGCCAGCAGGGTGCGCGACAGCACGGGGCCGACCCCCGGCACACTGCGCAGCAGTTCATCGCGCTCCCGCCAGGCCGGACTGGCTTTGACCATCGCGCCGAGATCGGTGTCGGTGAGGCGCAGCTCGCGTTCGAGAAACGCAATGTGGGTCTTCAGGCTCTTGCGCACCAATTTCTTCCCGGTCCCAAACACTTGCCCCACGCGATTGCGCTCGGCCTGGAGCATCTCCAGGAGCTGGCGGCGCCGCGTCAGCAGCGCGTCCAGTTCGTGTGCCTGGGCGTCGGGCAGCTCGCGGACCTCGGGGCGCACCACGTCGGCGAACCGCGCCAAGATATCCGCGTCGAGGCGATCGGTCTTTGCCCGTTGGCCGGTGGCTTTGGCGAAGTCCCGCACCTGCCGCGGATTCACCACGACGACGGGCAAGGCCGCGGCCGCCAGCGCGGCGACGGCGAGCAGTTCATAGCCGCCCGTGGCTTCCAGGACGAGTAACTGCGGCGCGATCGCCCGCATGCGATCGACCAGCGTGCGCACCCCACGCTCGTCATTACCGACCGTGAATCGCTCACCGGTCGGCACGACGCTGACCACCAGCTCGGCCTTCGCGACATCAATACCCACGAACATCACCGTCTCCTTGCTCGAAGGATGCGTCCGAATCGAGCTGGCGCCCTGATCAGAACTACGGTAAAATCACGAAAACGCCAGATACAAGGCCGCTCGCCCGTTCACAGTTGACGTAGCATGGCTACCGTGCTATCATGCTGCGGTGATCCTTTCGTTTCGAGATGCGGGCACCGAAGATATCTTCAACAGTGTGGACTCGAAGCGCGCCCGGAGGGCGTGCCCCGCGCTGTTGTGGAAAGTCGCGCGCCGAAAATTGGAGTGGCTGGATTCCGCGGCGACGTTGAATGATCTGCGGCTCCCCCCGGCCAACCAGTTGGAAGCGTTGCAACGGGATCGGAAGGGACAACATAGTATTCGCATCAACGACCAGTATCGCGTGTGCTTCGTGTGGACCGCTGCCGGGCCGGATCAGGTCGAAATCGTCGATTATCACTCCTAAGGGAGGTCGTCACCTATGGTCCGTATTCCAACCCATCGCGCACCGACCCATCCGGGCGAAATGTTGCTCGAAGAATTCCTGAACCCGATGGGGCTGACCCAGCGGGAGCTCGCCGACGGCATTCATGTGCCGTATCAGCGCGTCAATGAGCTCGTCAATGGCCGGCGGGGCGTGACGCCACACACCGCATTGCGCCTCGCGAAATTTCTCGGGACGTCGCCAGAGGTGTGGATGAATCTGCAGCTCCGATGGGATCTGTATCATGCGCAGCGCGATGAGTCCGCCGAACTGCACCGGATCAAGCGCGTGAAAGTCGGCTAGGCGTCACGACATCGCGGCCAAGAGTCAACTTTGAAGTGCAACACGGTGCGTCAGGAGTCATAGCATTCCTCCGGCGTGCGGAAGCCTAAGCGCTTGCGGGGCCGCCGATTGAGTTTGGTCGCGATGCGCGTGCAATCCCGTTGCGTGAGGTGCTCCATACTCACGCGCTTCGGCACGTACTGGCGAATGAGACCGTTGGTATTCTCGTTGGTGCCGCGCTCCCAGGCGTGGTGCGGCGTCGCGAAATAGAACCGCGTGTCCGTCGTGGAGGGCCCGGTAGGCGTGGAACTCGGTGCCGTTGTCCACGGTGATCGTGCGGACCGGCCTGCTTGGCGCGCGCGTTGACGTGCGCGCCGGTGCGCCGCGCCAGTTTCCCAATGACGGTGTACCCGGACTTGCGTTCGACCAAGGTCAGGATGCACGCCCCGCCTTGGCGGTCCCCGAGCATGGTGTCCCCTTCCCCGTGCCCGAACCGCGACCGGTTCGCGGCCCCCGCGGGTCGCGTCGCGATGGGGCGCTTGCCCGCGAGTCGTCCGCGGGAATCGGAGTGCCCATCGCGTTTGCGCAGGCGCTTCCCCGCACCCCGGAGATGCGTGGACAGCTGACCGCCCGCGGCCTTGTCCGCCCCGATGTGGCGATAGATCGTCTCATGACTGATGGCGAGGAGCTGAAACCGGGCACACCAGCCCGCGATCTGCTCGGGACTCCAGTCCTCGGCGAGCCAGGCCTCGATCGCGGCCCCGTCGGTGGGGGTGAAGCGCGAGTTGCGGCGCGAGTGCGACCGGCGGCCGCGGGCATACTGATCCGCGAGCTCCGGCCGGTAGTAGCCATCGTAGCGTGTGGCGTTGCTGCCGACCGGAGGAGGCGCTTGCATTTTGGACAGTGATACTATAGTATCACTATATGCGAACGGAACTCGTCACCACGTTGAAGCGGCAGGCGACCGAACTCTTGGCGGATCTGGAGCGGGATAAGGAGCCGATTCTCATCACCCAGCATGGGCTGCCGAGTGCGTACCTGGTCGATGTCGAAACCTACGAGCTCCAGCAGGAGCGACTGGCCATTCTGGAGGGCATCGCCCGGGGCGAGATGGCGGTCGCGGAAGGTCGCACCATCCGACATGCCGACGTGGAGGGCCGTCTGGCGCGATGGCTGAAGTAATCTGGACCGAGCCCGCCCTCGCGGACTTGGAGGCCATCGCGGACTACATCGCCCTGCAGAATCCGTCGGCGGCCAGGGCGCTGGTCCAGCGGATCTATGCCCATGTGGGCCAGCTCGCGGTCCATCCGGAGAGCGGGAGTCGGCCGGCGGAGCTGGGGCGCCGGGCGCGTTATCGGCAGCTCGTCGAACCGCCGTGCCGGGTGTTCTATCGGTTCGACGGGGAGCGCGTGTATATCCTGTATGTGATGCGGACCGAGCGGGTGTTGCGGTCGACGCGCCTCGCGAAGCGCGCCAAGGGCGGGTAAGCCTAACGACGCGTTCCAGAAGTCGACTTTGAAGTGCAACACAGCGCGTCAGGGGACATAGCATTCCTCCGGGGTGCGAAAACCTAAGCGCTTGCGGAGCCGGCGATTGAGTTTGGCGGCGATGCGCGTGCAGTCCCGTTGCGTGAGGTGCTCCATGCTCATCCGCTTCGGGAGATACTGCCGAATCCGCCCGTTCGTATTCGGGTGCGAGGCTGCGGTCCACCCCACACCTTGGGGGGGGATTCCTGTCTGACCAACCCGGCGCACCTTGAAATCGCAGGCCCGATCGCGGGCCTCCCGCACAACTACCGGCCGAACTCCCGGATACGCAGGTGCCGGATCGCGAGCAGCCCCCGATGATCGCCCTGAATGCCGATCACACCGCTCGTCGCCTTCCCGAAGTTGGGCCAGCGTCCGAACTTGCTGTCGGCAACCCGCTGCAGGAAATCGTCGGAGCCGAACGCGAACGTGGCCACCTGCTGTCCGTTGAGCCAGTGCTCCACGTGCGGGCCGCGCACCACGATCCGGGTGCTGTTCCATTCGCCGGCCGGCTTCACGACGCCGCGTGGCGCGGCATGGAGCGAGTGCGCCGCCCCCGCCGACGTGAGGGGATTCCGGCCATCCGGATGGCGCTCATCGTCGAGCAGCGCATACTCCGGTGCGCTCCAGTAGATCTTCTCGTACTCCTCGGTGGCGCGATAGAACACGCCCGAGTTGCCGCGCTCATCCAGCTTCCAGTCGAAGGCCAGCTCGAAATCCGTGTAGGTGCGACGCGTGACGATGTCCTGGCCCACGCCCGTCTTGGTCATCATGCTGTCGTTGGCACTCCACCCCGCCGGTACCGAATCCGACTGGTAGCCGCGCCACTGGTCCATCGACAGCATCGAGCGCCATCCCTCCCGCACCTCGGCCGCGGTCAGAAACGACGCCGCCGGAGCAGGGCCGGCCGGCCGGGTTGACGGGATGCAGGCGGTCAGTGCGATGCCACAGGCGAGCCGGATGATCGCCGAGCCGCCTCGGCCGGTCGGGAAACGCGCGGAAGTCTTCATCCCCCAACATGCGGGGGCGCAGGACGGGCCGCAATCTCCTTCGCCGTGCCTTCGGACCGCGCCCGGCGCGGGCCGGAGACCCCCGGTCGGAAACCGGCTAGAGCCTGAAGAACTGCTCCCACTCCTGGCGTGGCGGCGGTCCTTCGAGCATCGCGTTGGCATCCCTGTGATTCGTGATCTGCCGGGTTCCCGGATCGAACGTCAGCTTCGCGTTGCAGCGCTGTGCGATCACGCCAAGCGCCATCATCTGCGACAAGGGGCCGGCGACCGCGAAGTTGGAGCGGCACGTTTCCTCGCCCATGCAGGACAACAGGAAGTTGCCGAAATGGTTGGACGGGCTGGGCGGGACCTCCGGCAGTTTCGACGCCATCTCCCGTGCCTTCGCTTCGGGAATGATGGAGAGCGTCGAACCGTGAGTGCCGCCTCTGAAAACCAGATCCTCCCCGTAGATCACCTTGCCGGGCGGCAACGTCTTCGTGTCGATCGTTCCCCTGGACGGTGGCGGGATGTCCGGATCGACGATGGCTTCGCCGATGTCGTTCGGCAGCGGCGGCAGGTTCGTCTGGCCATCGTACCACGAGAGCACGAGGGGCGGCATGGAGCCACGCGCCGGGAAACGAAAGTCCAGCGTGGTCGCCTGCGGGAAGATGTACGGGTTCCAGCCTTCCGCCTTCACGACCTCGACCTCGGTGGGCAGGCCGAGATTCAGGAACTCGTGCGCCGTATCGAAGATGTGCGCGCCCCAGTCGCCCAGGGCGCCGTTGCCGTAGTCGTACCATGAGCGCCAGTCGCCATTCACGTAGGCCCGGTTGTACTCACGGAAGGGCCCCGTTGCGGTCCACGTGTCCCAGTCCAGCGTGTCCGGAATCGGCTGCGCCGTGGGAAGCCCCGATACGTTCATGCCATGCCAGCGCCGCTCCGAGTTCATGTGGGCCGTGATCTTCGTGACGTTCCTGATGATTCCGGCATCCACCCACGCCTTGAACTGGAAGTAGTTCGCGTCGGAGTGGCCTTGATTGCCCATCTGCGCGGCGACCTTGTACTTCTTTTCCGCCTGCATCATCAGCTCGATCTGGTGGAACGTCCCACCCATCGGTTTCTCGCAGTAGACGTGTTTGCCCTGCGACATCGCCAGCATCGCGATGGGAAAGTGCGAGAAGTCCGGCGTCGCGATGCTGACGGCATCGAAACGCTTTCCCATCCGGTCGAACATCTGCCGGAAGTCCTGAAACCGCGGCACGTCCGGAAACATGCTGATGATCTCCTGCGTGTGCCGGGCGCCCATGTCCGTGTCGCACAGAGCGACGACGTTCGCGAGGCCGGTTCGGTGCAGATCCTTGATGATGTCGTTCCCGCGAAATCCGATGCCGCAGCACGCGAGGTCGACCTTCCCCGGTGCGCGCGGAGCGGAAACCGCACGCGAGGGCAGCGTCGATACGGCGGCAGCAGTCACGAGGGCGCTCTTCAGGAATGTGCGGCGCGGCATGGGGGCCGTGCCGGGGGAAGCGAGCGGCGGCTTCGTCATGGCGATTCTCCCGTGATTACCTGGAGGCGGAAAACTCGCGGATCCGGATATTGCGGAAGGACACCTCGTCCCCGTGGTCCTGAAGCAGAATGTGTCCGTCAGGCCACTCACCGAACTGCGGAATGTCGGCGTATTTGCTCTCGGCGACGAGCTGGCGGAACTCCGCGGAGGTGCGCTCGAACTCCACCGTCTTCTCTCCGTTGAGCCAGAACTCGACATGCGGGCCACGCACGAGAATCCGTGCAAGGTTCCAGTCGCCGATCGGTTTCCGGGGTTTGTCGGTCGGGGCCGGGATCAGGTCGTAGAGCGAACCGACTTTCCGGTTGCCGTTCCTGCCGGCGAGTGCATCCGGATGACGTTCATCGTCCAGAATCTGGAACTCGGGACCGATCGCCGAGCCGATGCCGACCGGCTTCCCGTCGGCGCCGATCGGCGAGATGTCCGGTTGCACCAGGAATTTGACGCCGCTGTTGGCTCCCGGCGTGATCCTGAACTCCAGTTCGAGCTCGAAGTTCGCGTAGCGCTGCCGCGTAATGATGTCGCCGCCGCCGCGCGCCTCCCGGCCATCGCGCGCCTCGACGGTCAGCACGCCGTCGCTCATCTTCCAGCCGCTCGCCGGAAACTCCTCTCGCGTGGCGCTCCGCCACCCTTCCGACGTTTTGCCGTCCCACAGCGGCTTCCAGCCGTCCTGGGCGCACAGCGACGTGTCTGCCAACAGGACGAGGGCAATGATTGCGGGAGTCACACTCATCATGATGCGCACCGGGTCGGAGACCGATGATTCAGGTCAGGTTCGGAAAAACCGGAATCATCCGGTCAATTTACGGTTCTTCACGGATTTCCGGGATATTCTTCCGTCCCGCCGTTCTACCGACGTCTCCTGCCAAACATCCTTCCCCCGAGTCCATTGGCGCCTCGATCCCCGAGCTATCGCCGGATCGGATCCTCCGTCACGCCCGTCGTGGTGATCTTCACCGGCTGAATGCGTCCATCCGGTGTGAACTCCAGTCTGTCGATGCTGACCACGCGATGATTGCGATCCGTCTGCCCCAGGGGCCGCCGGTGGTAGACGATGTACCAGTTGGGTGAACCCGGCGCGTGCAGCACCGAATGATGCCCCGCGCCGGTGGCCACGGTGGGGTCCTGTGACAGGATCCGGCCCACGCGTTCGAACGGACCGAACGGCGACGTGCCCACCGCATACGCGACCGCGTAGTCGGGGCCCGTCCAACCGCCTTCCGACCACATGAAGTAGTACTTGCCGTCACGACGCATCATGTAGGCGCCCTCGACGTATCCGGTCGGCGTGATCTCGCGAAAGAGTGAGCCGTCCGGAAATGGTTCGAAGCCGGTGAAGTCGCTGTTCAGTTTCGCGATGTTGCAGTGCCGCCAGCCACCGTACACGATGTAGTAACTGCCGTCGTCATCGCGGAACACCATCTGATCGATGGGTTGCGCCCCGTTGTGAAAGCGGTCGATGAGCGGCTTGCCGATATGGTCCACGAACGGACCGGCCGGTGTGCGCGCACGGGCTACGCCGATGCCACCAAGCTCGCTATCGCTCTGGATGTCGTTGGCGCCAAAGAACAGATAGTACCATCCGTCCTTCTCCACGATGGACGGCGCCCAGACCGCCCGCTTGGCCCACCGCACGTTCGCCGTGTCGAGAACACGCGGGTGTCGAGTCCACGTGACCAGATCATCCGACGAGAACGCGTCGAGGAACGTCTGCTGGTCGTACGGCGCCGAGTACGTGGGGAAGATCCAGTACTGCCCGTTGAACACATGCGCTTCCGGATCGGCATACCAGCCGGCCAGAATCGGATTGCCGGTACTGCGCTGAGCGGATACGGTCGCAAGCGGAAACGCGAGTACGACGGTCAGGGTAGCGCGATGGAGGAGATTCATGCTCCAAACTGCACCCGCGACACGATGTCGGCCACCTCAGCCCCGGGACCCAAGGGCATGCCAGCTGGTCCGCCGGCCGCTGCATTGGGTCACACGACCCGGAACACCGCCACATGACACGCCGTTATGCTGACGAGTGGTGCCGCGGCCGAATGCAGTCGAATGCAGTCGAATGCAGTCGAATGCAGGCGATGCGCCACCGCGGAACGCCATGCACCCTGACACTGCTCCCCGAGATGCGTCGCTACACCTATCCCCACACCTTCGACAACGGCGCCGGCGAAACGATCACGATTCTGGCCCGCGTGCCCGGTCCGAACGGCGATCGGCTGGAGGTCGAGAACGTCGTGAAACCGCGCATCGGACCGCCGATGCACGTCCATCACCATCAGGTGGAAGCCCTCACCGTGCAGCAGGGGCGAATCGGGTACCAGCGGCTGGGCGAACCGGAACGATACGCCGGACCGGGCGAGACGGTGGCGTTCGAAGCCGGCGAAGCCCATCGCTTCTGGAACGCGGGCGAGGAAGACCTGCGCTGCACCGGCTACATCGAGCCCGCGGACAACGTCGAGTACTTCCTGTCGGAGCTGTTCGATTCGGTGAAACGGAACGGCGGGAAGCGCCCCGACCTGTTCGACGCCGCGTTTCTCATGACACGGTACGGCAGCGAGTTCACGATGGTGGAGATTCCCGCGCCCGTGCGCCGATTCGTGCTGCCGGTCCAGGTGCTCATCGGGCGCCTGCTGCGCAGGTATTCGCGATACGCGGACGCCCCGGAGCCCGTGCGCCGCCGCGCCTGAGCGTCCGGCCGGACATCCGGGGATTTCCCCCTGCTGGCGCCCCTTCTGCCCCGACGATGACGAGACGGGCCCTACTCGCCCGTCATCGTGGAAGCTGGTCCGCTGCTTGGATGCCGGTCGGCATGCGGTTGTGGCAGGGGAGGAGGACGGGGATCCGCACCTGTCCCTCGCCGGGATCCGGTGCGGCGTGCCATCTTCATATGCGTGACCAAGGCCTGCCGAGGGGACGTCGACACTGGTGCTCCGGAGCCGGAACCATCCTCCCATGATCTCGGAAATCCCTATTCTCGATGACACGGATTGTGCTCGGCGCGACCTCCATGGTGCTGCTGGCGCTACCGATACACTCAGGGCTCGCGCAGAGCCGTGCGACCACGGTCCTGAGCGAAGTCACGGCGGCCTCCTTCGTCACGGATGCTCTCGTCCTGGTGCTCGACAGGATGGACGGCCGGGTGGTTCTGATCGACAGCGCCGGGCGCACCGTGGCATCCCAAGGGCGCAAGGGCAGCGGTCCTGGTGAATACCGTATACCGGAACGCCTGTTTCGCGCGAACGACTCGACATTCGGCGTGCTCGACCGGCCCAATGGTCGTCTCACGTGGCTCCGGGTTCGCAAGGATACCGTATTCGTTCAGCAGGCGACACGCATCACCCCCACCACGGCAGACGCCTGCGTCATTGGCCGATCCCTCTATCTCGCCAACACGACCCCGGGCAGTCCATACCGCGTAAGCGCCGGCTCGATGGACGGCGTCATGCACCGGCACTTCGCGCCCCCGCGCGCGATGGAGCATCCTCGTGTTCAGGATCGGGTGAACCGGGCCCGGATCGGATGCCTGGAACACCTCGGGCTGGTGGTCGTCGCGGACTATCTGAGCCCGCATGTGGTGGCGTACGACACCCTCGGCAATGAGCGCTGGCGCACCGTCCTGCCCCAGTATCGCGCCGTTACGATCACTGCCACCGGCGACGACGGAATCCGCATGCTGCGGCGCTACGACGGCAACCACAACACGAACCGGATTCTTCCCCTGGCATCGGGGCGGATCGCCATTTCACTGGAGATTCACTGGATCGGGCCGGAACGTGACACGGCCACGCTGATCGGGTCCTCCCATGAAATCGATGCCGCCACCGGCCGAGTCCTCGGTTTCCGGGACGAGAAGGTACGCCTGCTCGACACACGAGGCCGGCTGCGGCTGATCGCCATGGAAGACCCGGAGCCGGCGGTACGCATCGTGCGATGAGGCGCCCTGCTGTCAGCGTCTCACCGCGCCTGCGGAGTGAAGTCACTCCCCCGCGCGCTCACGAGATTCACGAGCAGGCGCGCGCCGCCCGGCACCCCGTACGGCAACTGCCGGAAGAGCGCGAGCGTGGTGTACACGTACACGCCACGCCCGATCGGTGCGGCGAGCAGCGCGCCGCGGTTCGGCGGCTCCTCGGGGTCGTTCATCTCGAGATAGGCGCGGTACCGGTCGTCGAACGTGGTGGGCATGTACACCGCACGCTCCTGGAACCAGGCCTCCCAGTCGGATTCGCCGATGCGATTCGGAGAACGCAGCAACGACGCCTCGGGATCGAGCACGGTGACAGGCGCCTGCTCCCGGGTGACCCGCGCGGCGGGGCGTGACAACTGGATGGGGAACGGCATCAGTCCGGGCTCCTGCATCTCGAACTGGCCGTACTGCACCACGAGCGTGCCGCCGGCCTGCACCCACGCGAACAGCCGAGGGTTCGCGGCCCGGAGCGCGTCGCTCACCTGATACGCGCGCGGCCCGATCACGAGCGTGGTGAACCGCGACAGGTCGGTGCTGCCGAGCGTTTCCGGCGGGAGCTCCTCCACGGGAATGTCGAGCGCGCGGAGCGCGGACACGCCGTCGTCGCTCACGCCGGCGATGTAGCCCACGCGCGTATCGGCGCGCACCGTTGTGGGCACGGACGAAACGTACATCTCCGACGCGCTGTACCCGCGCTGCGGCGTGATGTGGTCGTAGTCCACCGTGTAATAGCCGGCGATGGACTGTCGTCCCCGGTGCACGGCGCGCGCCTCGATCTTGTGCATGCCTTCGGGGAGCTGGCCGCGCAGCATGAACGTGACGGTCTGCGCCACGTTCGGCTGCAGCACACGCTCCCGCTGGAGCGAGTCGGCCACGAGCTCCGGCGGCAGGAGCAGCCGCACGGCGACCGGCTGCGCGGACGGATAGGCCGACAGGAGATGCACGCGCAGGCGGCGCTCGATCGGCTGGTCGGCCCGCGCATACTCCACCGTGCGTTCGAGCCCGATGGTGATGCCGGGGACCACGCCCACGGGAATCTGCCGATCGCCCTTCACCGGATCGGCAAAACGATACACGACCGGCACCCGCACGTTTACCGGCACGCCGGCAATCACGAGCCGCGCAAGCACCGTCACGTCGGTGGGACGCTGCCGTTCGGCGTCGTCTCGCGCGTCGATGGCGGCGCGGAAGTACGTGCCTTCACGGCCAGTCGTGCGCCACCACGGCAGCGTGTACAGCGCCGACCGGAGGATGCGCTGCACCACGACGGCACTGTCGGGTGCGAGCAGCGCCAGGGCGCCGGCGCTGTCGAGCGTCTGGAATCCGACGCCGGCCACGAGCAGCGGATGCCGGCCCCGGTTGTACACCGTGACCGCGACCGCCATGGTGTCGGGGACGTCGCCCTTCTGAACCTCGAACGCGGGAAGCACGCGCCTCGGCGCAGCGGCTTCGACCGCCACACCGGCGGCCAGTGTAAGCGCGAACGCGGCGCGCTGCTCGGTGAGGGTGAGCGCGTCCCAGAGCTCCACATCGGCGTGCGCGGGACGCGGGGCCGTGGAATCGACGACCCGGCCATCGGCGCCGATGAGGCGCGTGGTCCAGCCGGGCTGTTCGGCATGCAGCAGCGGAGGACGCGGACCGATCGCATCACGCGCCGCGCGCACAAGGAGAAGGCCGCGCGCGAGATCGTCGATGGCCGCGTCGGGTGCATCGGCGCGGTAGCGCGCACGCGCCTCCGCGAAGGCGAGGTCGGCGCTGTCGAGCAGAGCCGCGACGCGAGGCTCATCGCTCCGCGCCGCGAGACGGCTCCACGTGGTGTCGATGCCGTCGAAGAGAGAAGACTCGGCGTGCGCATCCTCGGGCGCCGCCACGCGCGTGGCTTCCCGCCGCAGATAGCCCCACTGCGCGCCGCGGCGCTGCAGCATGCCGAACCCCTGCGACTTGTGCTGGCTGCGGCTGTCGGCCGCGACTTCGGCGTAGCTGCGGCCGAGCAGCGGCGCGAACTCGCCGACGTTGAAGCGCATTGTGGCCTCGTCGGGGCTGAAGCGCGCGCCGCGATAGAACTTGGACACGGTCCACGGCAGGCCGTGCGACCGCACGGGGAACGCGGCCGTATCGGCGCTCTGCTCGTACACTTCGCGCGCGAAGATGCCGGCCACGCGGTGGTGTCCGTGTCCGTCACGCGGCGTGCCGCTGAACACCGACACGATCACGTGCGGCCGAAAGGCGCGCACCACGCGCACGACATCGTCGAAGATCGAATCGCGCGGCCATTCGTCGAACGTTTCGTGCTCGTCGCGGGAGAAGCCGAAGTCGAAGGCACGCGTGAAGTACTGGCGGCCGCCGTCGAGGCGACGGGCCGCGAACAGCTCCTGGGTGCGGATCACCCCGAGCATGTCATTGAGCTCGTTGCCGATGAGATTCTGCCCGCCGTCGCCGCGCGTGAGCGAGAGGTACGCGGTTTCCACATGCCGTCCGCGCGCGAGCCAGGTGATGATCTCGGTGTCCTCGTCGTCGGGATGCGCGCCGATCATGAGCACGCGCGTGGTAGTGCCGAGCGATTGGAGAGCGGAGGCGAGCGCGGCGGCGCCGAGATCGCGGGGGAGCATGAGGTCCGCCACGGGCGCGCCGGGCGCCGGCGCGGTGTGCGGCGGCGGGGCCATGAGCGGACGCGCCGGGTTGGCACGCGCCTGCGCGGCGAGCGCCGGGGCCGACACGACGAGCGCCGCGGCACAGGCCGCGGCGCTCCGGAACATCCGATATCCGCCCGGACGGAACGTCACTGACCGGCTCGCGCCTCGGCGAATGGCTCGACGGCCGGTTCGCTGACGGTGAGCGCCGCGGTCACGATGCGCGTCTGCTCGACCGTGTGCGCGTTCGTGTAGCCTTCGGCCGGGCTGGCGCGTTCCGGGCGGCCGATGTAGCGCACGCCCACGGCGGCGCCCGCCGAGACGCGCAGGCGCGGCTGCACGTACGTCCACGCGCCCATGTTCTTCGGCTCTTCCTGCACCCACACCACTTCCTCGATGGCCGGATACCGATCCATCACGGCCTGGATCTCCTCATGCGGCCACGGATACAGCTCTTCCACGCGCACGAGCGCCACGCCGGCCGACCGCTGCTCGGCGAGCGCGAGATCGTAATACACCTTGCCGGTGCAGAACACGAGACGCCGCACTTCATCACGCCGCCCGGACGCGACCGGATCGTCGATGACGGGCTGGAACGCGCCCGACGCGAGTTCCACCAGCTTCGACGAAGCCTGCGGGAGCCGCAGCATGGACTTGGGCTGCATGAGCACGAGCGGACGACGCGGGCGACGGAGCGCCTGCCGGCGCAGCACGTGGAAATACTGGGCCGGCGTGGTGAGATAGGCGACGGACATGTTGCCCTCCGCCGCCGACTGCAGGAACCGTTCGAGACGGGCGCTCGAATGCTCCGGCCCCTGCCCTTCGTACCCGTGCGGCAGGAGCAGCACGACGCCGGAATCCTGTCCCCATTTCGCGCGGTCGGCCACGATGAACTGATCGATGACGGGCTGCGCGACGTTCACGAAGTCGCCGAACTGCGCTTCCCAGAGCACGAGCGTATCGTCGGCGGCGGTGCTGTAGCCGTATTCGAAGCCGAGCACGGCGGTTTCGGAGAGCGCCGAGTTGTACACCTCGAACGCGGCCGACGCACCCGGCAGATGCGCGAGCGGCGCGTACTTGCGGCCGGTCTCGACGTCGTTGAGCACGGCGTGCCGGTGCGAGAACGTACCGCGCTCCGCGTCCTGTCCGGTGAGGCGGATGGACACGCCCTCGCTGATGAGCGAGCCGAACGCGAGCGCCTCGGCGTGGCCCCAGTCGATGCCGCCCTCGGGCCCCACGGCCTCGCGGCGGCGCTCGAGCTGCTTGGCGAGCCTGGGATGCGCAGTGAAGTCGGCGGGCCAGCGCAGCAGCGCGTCGTTGATGGCGAGCAGCCGTTCGGCCTGCACGGCGGTTTCCACGGGACGCGGCGCGGCGGGCGCTTCCTCCGGCCACGGCTGGTGCGTTTCCGCGCCGGCGAGCGAGGACTTGAACGCCGCATGCCGCTCGGCGTACGCGTTCATGACGTCCTGTTCCACGCGCGCGGCGTCTTCGGCGGTAAGCACGCCGTCGGCGGCGAGCCGCTGCGCCCATGCCACGGGCACGGTGGGATGCGCCTTGATGCGCTGGTAGAGCGCGGGCTGCGTGTAGGTGGGCTCGTCGCCTTCGTTGTGGCCGTGCCGGCGATAGCCCACGAGGTCGATCACGACGTCCTTGTGGAAGCGCGTGCGGTACGCGCAGGCGAGACGCACGGCCTTGATGCAGGCTTCGGCGTCGTCGCCGTTGACGTGGAAGATGGGCACTTCGAAGCCCTTCGCGAGATCGGACGCGTAGTACGTGCTGCGTCCGTCGGAGGGATCGGTGGTGAAGCCCACCTGGTTGTTCACGATCACGTGGATCGTGCCGCCGGTGCGATAGGCGGGGAGCGCGGAGAGGTTGAACGTTTCCGCGACCACGCCTTCGCCGGGGAACGCGGCGTCGCCGTGTATGCACACGGGCACGACGGCGAGCTCGTCACGCGTACCGGGCGCGGCGCCGCGCACGCGCTGATGCGCGCGGGCCACGCCTTCGAGCACGGGATTGACGATCTCGAGGTGCGACGGATTGGGCACGAGACGCAACATGACGTCGCGGCCGAGCACCTGTCTCCGGCCTTCGAAGCCGAGATGATACTTCACGTCGCCGGTGGCGCCGTCGCTGCCGTACGCGGGGCGGCCTTCGAACTCGGCGAAGAGCGCCTCGTACGGCTTGCCCATCACGTTGGTGAGCACGTTGATGCGTCCGCGGTGCGCCATGCCGATCACGACTTCGCGCGCGCCGGCCTGCGCGGACTCGGCGATCACTTCGTCGAGAATGGGGACGAGCGCGTCGGTGCCTTCGATGGAGAAGCGCTTGTAGCCGGTGTAGGCGCGGCCGAGGAAGCGCTCGAGCCCGTCCACTTCGCAGAGGCGGCGATGGACGGCGCGCTTCTCGTCGGGCGTGAGCGGACGCACGACGTGACCGGAGCGGAACTGCGCGCGGAACCAGTTGCGTTCGTCGTCGTTCTCGATGTGCCACACCTCGAGGCCGAGCGAGCGGGTGTACACCTCGAGCTTGCGCGCGACGACATCGGCAGCGGTCTTCTTCGCGTACCGCTCGTCCTCGAGCGCGGTGCCGGGGATGGCGCGCAGATCTTCGTCGGTGAGGCCGTGGAACGCGGGCGTGAGCTCCACGGCGCCGCTGGGCGGCGTGCCGAGCGGATCGATCTGCACGGCGAGGTGGCCGTAGTTGCGGATGGCCTGCACGAGCGACGCGGCGGCGGCGACCTTGCGGAGGAAGGCCACGTCGGCGGTGCCGCCGGCGACGCCCGCGGCGGGAGGCGCCGTTGCGGCCGGGCCGAAGAGCGATTCGGCGGTGCGGAAGTACTGGCGCCAGCTTTCGTCGACGCCGGCGGGATCCTGACGGTAGCGTTCGAACTGCTCGGCGACGACGCCGTCGTTGAACGCGCTGGTTGTGGGCTGTGCACGCATGATGCGCGCAATCTAACGCCGGATCTCGCCGGCCGGGCAGCGCCGCGTGTCAGCCGCCCACGGGAAGGACGAGGGTGAACGTGGAGCCGTCGCCGGGGTGCGACCGGACGTCGATGTGGCCGCCCAGGAGCTCGGCGAGGCGGCGCGAGATGTAGAGGCCGAGCCCGGTGCCCTTGTGGCGGCGCGCGGGGCCGTCGTCGATCTGGGAGAAGGGACGGAAGAGGCGGTGGAGATCGGCGGGCGCGATACCGATCCCGGTGTCGCGCACGGCACAGTGCACGGTGCGCGTGCCGTCGGGCGCGTCCGGCCCGGGGGTCACCTGGACGGAGACATCGCCGCCGGGCTCGGTGAACTTGATGGCGTTGGCGCTCAGGTTGAGCAGGATCTGGCGCACGCGGTCCTCGTCGGTGTGCACGACGGGGAGGCCGGGGGCGACGCCCAGGCGGAGCGTGATGGCCTTTTCGCGCGCCAGCGGCGTGAGGAAGGGGTGGAGGGAGTCGACGAGCTCGTCGAGCCGCATGAGGGCGACGCGGGGCACGACGCGGTCGGCCTCGAGCGAGGCGAAGGTGAGGATCTCCTCGATGAGGGCGCCGAGGTGGCGGCTGACGGTGCGCAGGTTGGTGAGCACGTCGCGCTGCTCGGGCGCAAGCGGGCCGAGGATCTCGTCCTCGAGCAGCTCGCCGTAGCCTTCGAGCGAGGCCATGGGCGTGCGCAGCTCGTGCGAGAGCGTGGCGAGGAAGGCGGTCTTGGCGGCGTCGGCGGCGCGGGCTTCCTCGAGCAGCCGGGCCTTCCAGAGGCCGAGGGCGGCGAGGTCGGCCACGGTGGAGAGCCGGGTTTCGTCCTGGTCGTCGAAGACGGGGGTGTCGACGCGGCGGGTGACGATGAGCACGCCGAGGAAGGCCTCGTGCGCGATGAGCGGCACGACGAGAGCGGGCCCGACGCCGCGTTTGCCGAGCAGGGATTCGAAGAACGGCGAGCTTTCGCGCATGGTTTCCACGGCGACCGCGCGGCGCTCGGCGTAGACGCGGGCGGTGACCGAGCCGGCCAGCGGGAAGGTGCTGCCGGCCAGGTCGGCCACGAGGCCGGTGCAGGCCACGAACCGGCCGCCGTCAGGGGTGACTTCGGCGACCATGGCGCCGCTCGAGCGCCCCTGGTCCATGGCGGCATCGCAGAGGACGCGGAGGACGGTGGAGGAGTCCGTGCCGGCGGCGAGGCTGTGGGCGATGCTGCGGAAGGCGTCGAGTTCGCCGACGCGGTCGGCGGGGATGGCGCGCGGCCGGTGGCCATAGCGCGAGCTCCGCTCCCAGCGGCGCGGCGTGGGCGGGTAGCGGAGGTCGGCCGGGTAGCCGGGGGGTGGAATGTCGTCGCCGAGGAGGTCGTCCGGGAGGCGAATGGTGTAGTCGCCGGACGGTTCGTCGGGTTCGAAGAGAGGCAGGTCGGGGTGGGTCACCCGTGGAGAGTGCGCGGAAAGGGGACGGAATGGAATCCCCCGGAAGTAATGCGGCCGGGGATGTGATGGGGAATGCCGGGGTGGCTCAGGGCCATAGGCCATGGCCGATTGGCCATGGCCAGTCGGTTGCTTCGCTCCATTTGGCCTTTCGGCCGGTTCCCGTTCGGCCATTCGGCCGGGCCCGCTGCGGACAGGGGCACGGAGGCGCAATGGTAGCCGGGCGGGTATCGATGTGATCTCGGAGTCGTGCGACGCCCGGGGGGGCTATGGCCTATCGCCTATCGCCCCATGGATAGGATATATTCATATATCCGGATATATGAATATATAGACGATGGGCGATGGGCTATGGCCCATCCGGCCGGTCCAAGTGGCATCCATCTCGTGACTGTCCGTCAGGCTGACACCACTTTCCCGTGCCCCTGTCCGCAGCCGGCCCGGCCGAATGGCCAAACGGGAACCGGCCGAAAGGCCAAATGGAGCGAAGCAACGGACTGGCGGTGGGCTATAGGCCATAGGCTATTGCCCGCTGCCCTTGGTCAGGGTACGGGGGGCGGTGGAGACCAGACGCCGGCGAGATCGGTGACCAGGGCAGCCACGAGCGCAATCCCATCCCACAGATTGCCCACGCGCAGGTTCTCGTTCGGCGCATGCTGGCTGTTGTCCGCATTCACCATCGGAATGGTCACGAGCGGCGCAGTGAATACATCGGCAAAGTGAAACAGCGGCAGCGACCCGCCGAGCGTGGGCGCCACGAACGGCGCGCGACCGTACACATCCTGCATCACGCGCTGCACGGCGGCGACGACGGGCTCGTCCACGGCCGTGCGCACACTGCGATAGCCTTCGCTCCACTGCACGAGCGCCACGCGTTCCCGGTCACGGCGCGTGGCCGCGGCGCGCGCATCGGTGACCACCTCATACCCCTGCGCCCGGATGTGCGCATTCACCACCTCGCGCAGACGATCCGGCGCCTGGTCGGGCACGAGACGAAAATCGATCGACACGGCGGCCGACGTGGGCACGGCATTCGTCGCACCCGGACCGGTGGCGCCGGCGCGCAGTCCGCGCACATTCAGCGCCGGCCGCATGATGCGCTCGCCGAGCGCGGTGCCGTCCGCTTCCGTATGCGTGAGGCCGAGCGATGCGCGCACGGAATCATCGGTGGTGGAGAGCCGGCGCGCGGCGGTGATCTCGTCGAGCGTGGCAGCGCGCACGTCGTCATGAAAGCCGGCGATGGTGATGCTGCCGTCCCGGTCGCGCATGGACGCGACGAGATGGGCCGCGGCCACGGCGGGATTCGGCGCCCAGTTGCCGTAGTGCCCCGAATGCAGCGGACGATCGGGGCCGAAGAGCGTGATCTCCACGCCCACGACGCCGCGCACGCCGAGCACGACCTGCGGCGCGCCGCTCACGTGCACCGGCCCGTCCATGAAGAACCAGGCATCGGCTTCGAGCCGCTCGCGGTGCGCGCGCAGCAGATCGCCGAGGTGGCGTGATCCCGCTTCCTCCTCGCCTTCGAGAAAGATCTTGACGTTGACCGTGGGATCGCGCTGCTGCGCGGCGAGCGCATCGAACGCCGCGAGCATGGCCACGATCGGCCCCTTGTCGTCGCTCGCGGAACGGGCGTAGATGCGGAGATCGGGGTCGACGCGCTCGCCGGCGTTCGGCAGCGGCACCGCATCGCCGGCTACTCCATTCAGGACGCGGCGCAGCGTGGGCGTGAACGGATCGCCGTCCCACGGCGCGCCGGCCACGGGCTGCCCGTCATAGTGCGCATACAGCACGATGGTGCGCGTGGCGCCGGGCACGAGCCGCTCGGCGTACACGGCCGGCGGACCGCCGCTCGGCGATTCGAGCAGATCGGTGGTGAAACCGCGCGCCGAGAAGGCCTGCACGAGATGCGCGGCCACGCGGCGAATGGCGACCGAATCGCTGGCGATGTTCGGCAGCGCGAACAGCGTGAACGCCTCGTCGAGGATGCGCCGTTCGTTCGCGCGGCGCCACTCGTCCACGGCAGCGCGGGACTGTGAGGCGGCGTTGGTGCGCTGCGCCGAGGCCTGATGCGCCGGCACGAGGGCCATCATGCACGCGACGAGGGCCGCCGCGCGGATCACGCGGGCCCGTGAACGGAAAGCAGTCATGAGACAGTCAGAAAGCGGCCGGCGGGCGGGAGCGGGCGAAGATGACGGGCCGGCCCCCGGTAGTGGTGGAGACGACCCGTTCGAGCGGGACCCGAAGTTCGCGCCCCAGAGCCGGATCCGGAACCACCGTCCCAAGGGTCCAGCCCGGCCCGCCGGCCCGCACCACGGCGCCGAGCCGCCCCCAGAGAGCGCGGAGCGTGGCGGGGTTGCCGGTGCGGATGCCGTACGGCGGATTGGTCACGAGCCAGCCGCGCGGTCCGAGCGCGGCCAGATCGGTGGCCGAAAGGGGCTGATGCATGATGGTGAGACCCCCGGACACGCCGGCGCGTTCGGCATTGGTGCGCGTGGCCTCGATGGCGCCGGCATCCCGGTCGGCGGCGATGATGGGGGCCGGCAGATCGGCGCGCACAGCCTCGCGCGCAGCCTCCCGCACGGTGCGGGCGATCTCCGGATCGACGCCGGGCCAGAACTCGCAGGCAAACGACCGCGAGAGCCCGGGGGCGATGCGGCGCGCGCTGAGCGCGGCTTCGATCGCGATCGTGCCGGCGCCGCACATGGGATCCACGAGGGGCGCGTCCCCGGGCCAGCCGGAGGCGACGAGCAGCGCGGCGGCGAGCGTTTCCCGGAGCGGAGCCTTGCCCGTATCGAGCCGCCAGCCGCGGCGGTGCAGCAGCGCGCCGGAGGCGTCGGCGGAGATGGTGCATACGTCGCGGTCGATGCGCACGAGCAGACGCTGCGTACGGGGGCGGGCGTCCATACGGGACGGCGGCGCGGATGCCTCGGGTGGAGTCTCAGACGCCACTCCGGATACCGCCGTGTCCTCCGTCGCCCCGTCGTCCACGTCATCCGACGCCGCGGCGGCAATGCGCACCCCCGGCACCGCCCCCTGAATGCCGCGCGCGATCCGTTCGGCCACGGCATCCGAGTGATACAGCCGCGATTTCCGGCAGGTGACCGACAGCTCGGCGGTGACGTCGGGCGCCAGCACGTCGCGCCACGGCACGCGGCGCGCGCGTTTCTCGAGAGTGGCGAAGTCGCGCGCGGTGAACGTGTCGAGCCGCACGACGATGCGCGTGGCGAGCCGCGACCAGCAGTTCACCCGGAACAGCGTGGCGGGTGTGGCGGTGAATGCGACGCCGGCCGGCTCGACGCGGCCGACCGTGACACCGAGCGCCTCGAGCTCCGCCGCGACGAGCGGCGCGAGTCCGGGCGCGGCGATCGCGAAGGCGTCCCGCGCCGGATCAGAGCGCGGTGGTGACGCCATGCCGACGACGCAGCGTCTCCTTCACGCGCGTGCCGCGCACCCGCATGAGCACGCTGAGATCGTCGGCGCTGAGAGGCGGCGCGAACAGGAATCCCTGTCCGAAGTCGCAGCCGAGCTCCATGAGCATGCCGCGCTGCGCCTCCGTCTCGATGCCTTCGGCCACGGTATCGAGCCGGAGCGTCTCGCCGAGCGCGACGATCGCGCTGGCCAGCACCGCGCCGTCGCCGCCCTTGTCGATGGTGTCCACGAAGGCCTTGTCGATCTTGAGGATGTCGATGGGATAGCGCTGCAGGTAGCTGAGCGAGGAATAGCCCGTGCCGAAATCGTCGATGGCCAGCGACACGCCGAGCTCCTTGAGCTGCGTGAGGCGGTCGAGCGACACGTCCACGTGCTGCATGAGGATACTCTCGGTGATCTCGAGGACCAAGTCGGCCGGCGTGAAGCCCGATTCACGCAGGGCCTCGCGCACGTCGTGCACGATGGCCGGATCCTGCAACTGCCGTCCGGACAGATTCACGGTCACGCGCACCGGCGTGCCGCGCTCCTGCGCCCAGCAGCGGCCCTGCCGGCAGGCTTCGCGCAGCACCCAGCGACCGATCTCCACGATGAGGCCGGTGTCTTCGGCCACGGGGATGAACACCGTGGGCGGCACGGTGCCGCGCCCCTGCCGGCGCCAGCGCACGAGCGCCTCGGTGCCGCACACCTCGCCGCCGTCGAGCGCGACGATGGGCTGGAACTCGAGGAAGAGCTCGGCGCGCTCCACGGCGCGGCGGAGATCGGCCTCGAGATCGAGGCGTTCGAGCGCGGCAGCGTGCATCTCCGGTTCGAAAAGCACGTAGCGTCCCTTGCCGCGCGTCTTGGCGATGTACATGGCGACATCGGCGTTCCGGACGAGCTCGTCGGAGGTGGCGCCGTCGTCGGTGCGGGCGATGCCGATGGACGCGCTCACGAACACTTCCTTGCCGCTGAGCACGAAGGCGCGGCCGAGCGCGGCCACGATGCGTTCGGCCATGCCGAGCACTTCGTCCACGCCGTCGGTGCTTTCGATGAGCACGGCGAACTCGTCGCCGCCGAGCCGCGCGATGAGATCGCTGTCGCGCACGCAGGCGGAAAGCCGGCGCGCGGCCTCCACGAGCAGCCGGTCGCCCGCGGCGTGGCCGAGCGAGTCGTTGACGTTCTTGAAGTTGTCGAGATCGAGGAAGAGCACCGTGACCGGCTCGGCGTGCCGCACGCCGCGCGCGAGCGCGTGTCCCACCTGATACAGGAACAGCGACCGGTTGGCGAGATCGGTGAGCGGATCGTGGAAGGCCTGGTGCATGTACTGCTCTTCCATGATGCGCCGTTCGGTCACGTCGCGCGTGTTGAGCACGAGTCCCTGCACCGTGGATTCGTCGAGCAGGTTGGTGCCCACGTTGTCCACCGTGAGCCAGCTGCCGTTGGCGTGCGAGAGCCGCCATTCGCGCGTGAGCGATCCCCGGGAGCCCGACGGGCCGGCCGAGGCGAGCTCGGCGAGGAACTGGCGCGCGCCGGGTTCGTCTTCGGGATGCAGGAGATCGAGCAGCCGGAGCCCGACGAGCTTCCGGGGCTCGTGTCCGAACACGGTGCGCGCGGAGGGCGACAGGAACTGGATCGTGCTGTCGGGTGCGAGAATGGAGATGACGTCGCTCGAGTTCTGCACGAGCGCGCGGAACCGCGCCTCGCTCTCCCGCGCCGACGCTTCGGCGAGGATGCGCACGGTTTCGCGCGTGGAGGCGAGCTGCCGCGCGAAGGCGATGGCGGTGAGCACCACGGCGCCCACCACGAGCCCCGAGAGCGGCTGGACGCCGCTTTCGCTCGCGGCCTTGAGCAACAGGCCGAACCCGGGGAGCACGGCGACGAAGGGAATGATGCTGTTGCCGGCCAGCGTGCCCGGGAGCGTGACCGTGGCTTTCGGTTCGACCACGGCGGCCGTGGTGCGCTGGAGCCAGGCAGCGCCGGCCACCATGCAGGCCGCGATCGGCGCGGTGGCCAGCAGCCAGATCGGCCGCTCGCCGGTCTGATGCAGCTTCACGATGGCCGCGATGTCGGCGAGGAAGTGCACGAGCAGTCCCAGCGCGAGCACCACCATCACGTTGGACCGGCTCTGGATCGTGATGCGACGCCAGATGGTGGAGACGGTGAGGAGGAGCACCAGGTCGCCGATGGCGGCCGCGTGCGCGGCCACGAGATCGAGCGGCATCACCGACACCCCGTCGATGAGCGGGCGGCGCAGGTCGTACCAGATGACGAGCAGGCCGCCCCCGGTCACGGTGGCGATGTCGAGGGCGAACTTGCTGCGATCGAGGCCGGTGCGGGGCGCGGTGGAGAGCTGGAGCAGGCCCGCGAACAGCAGGGGCTGGGCGGCGATCGCGCCGAAGATGAGGAGCCGCGCGGCGAGCGCCCCATCGTCGGCGCGCCACGCCATGAGTGCGGCCACGGCCGCGCCCGCGAGCGCGGCCTGGCTCGCTCCGGCGAACGCCCAGAACCGGCGGGTGCCGGCATCGAGGAACGTGGCCGATGCCGTATGCCACGCCAGCAGGATCGCGGCCATCTGGATGGCGACCGGCGCCAACCCCACGAGCAGATGGCCCGGGTCGAGGTGGTGGGCGTTGGCCGCCAGCCAGGTCGCCACCAGCGCCGACGCGCCCACCAGACCGGCGAGCAGCCCGGTTTCCAGCCGCGTCAGTTCAGGCGCGGAAGGAATGACGGGCACGCCCTGCGACGGCGTGCGACCGCCGAGCGAGGGATACGGACCGGAATGCCGAGGTGTGATGCGCCCCGTGGCGGGTATCGTCATGCGGGCTGGACAGTCTCTGGGAGCGCAGCGGTCGGGGCGACCACTGCCGGCAGAGTGCGGGGTGCCCGGAGCAGCGTTCCGGCACCATCGCGTGGGCACGCCGTGCGAAGGTCGCACGTCGTATGTGCAGGACGCCCGGCGCGCCCGGGCCGTCACGCCGGGAGGCTCCCTGCCAGCCTGTGAATGGCGCTATGCTGTCGGCGACTTCGCGGACAGGGGCTCGGCGGGGGCCCGGCGAGTCGCCCGGCGACGAAGGACCAGACGTCCCCCGAGCAGCACGGCCACGATCACGAAATACGTGACCGGGAGCGTGATGTCCTTCTTCACGGCCCAGAGGTAGTGCACCATGGCCGCGAGCACGGCCGGATAGACGAGCTGGTGCAGCCGGTTCCAGCGGGCGCCGCCGAGCCGCCGGACCCACCCCTTCGTGGACGTGATCGCGAGCGGGGTGAGCAGCACGATGGCGAGCATGCCCACGGTGATGTAGCGCCGCTTCACCAGGTCTTCGAGAAACAGCGCAAAGTCGAAGAAGAGGTCGAGTCCCACGTACACGCCCAGGTGCACGAGCGCCCAGACGAACGCGGCCACCCCGAGCGTGCGCCGGTTGACGAGGAGCCACCCCCAGCCCGTGAGGCGGAGGAGCGGGGTCACGGCCAGCGAGGCCACCAGCAGGCGGAGTGCGTAGTGCCCGGTGCGGTGCTGCAGGAACTCGATCGGATTGGCGCCGAGGCGGCCGGACACCGCCAGCCACATGAGCCATGGGAGGGGGCCGATCGCAGCCGTCCACACCAGCACGCGCACGAGCCGGCGGCCGAGGAGCGCGCGGGAAGAGGGGGCCATCAAGGACGCGCGGGCGCGGTCAGTAGAACGTGCGCAGGTCCATGCCGGCGTAGAGCGAAGCGACCTCGTTCGCGTAGCCGTTGAACATGAGCGTGTTGCGCCGCAGGAACTCGCCGATGCGGCGCTCCCTGGCCTGCGACCAGCGCGGATGATCCACGGTGGGGTTCACGTTCGCGTAGAAGCCGTATTCGTTCGGGATCTCGTCGTTCCAGGTGGTGTTGGGCTGCGTGTCGGTGAAGCGGATGCGCACGATGGACTTGATCCCCTTGAAGCCGTACTTCCACGGCACGACGAGACGGAGCGGCGCGCCGTTCTGGTTGGGGAGCGTCTTGCCGTACATGCCGGTGACGAAGAGCGTGAGCGGATGCATGGCTTCGTCGAGGCGGAGCCCTTCCTTGTACGGCCATGACAGCACGCGGCTGCGCTGGCCGGGCATCTGCCGGGGATCGAGCAGCGTGGTGAATTCCACGTACTTCGCGCTCGGCAGCGGTTCGAGACGGTTCAGCAGGTCGCGCAGGCGCACCCCGCGCCACGGGATCACCATGGACCACCCTTCCACGCACCGGTGCCGGTAGACCCGGTCCTCCACGGCGAGCCGGGCGAGCAGGGCGTCCAGATCCCAGAGCTTGGACTCCTTCACGAGCCCGTCCACCTGCACGGACCACGGGCGCGGGCGGAGCGTCCCGGCGTTGCGCTTGGGGTCGTCCTTGCCGGTGCCGAACTCGTAGAAGTTGTTGTAGCCGGTGGCGTCTTCCTCGCTGGTGAGCTTGTCGTCCTGCGCGGTCGCGGGATCCGCGCACAGGGCGGCGGGCGCGCCGAGGCCGGCGAGCGCGAGCGTGCCCACGCCGAGGAAGGCGCGGCGGTTCAGGTAGACGGATTCCGGAGTGATCTCCGACGACGGGATATCGGGGGGACGGCGGATCAGCATGAGCGGGCCGGACGAAAAGGGGATATCCGAAAGCTACCGCGCGGCGCGGGCGGAGGTTCCGGGGGCGGTTTTCCGAACAGCAACAGCAACCGAATCCACAGATGACGCAGATGGATACGGATGACACAGATACTCCCCATCTGCGTCATCCGCTGTTCCCATCTGCGCCATCTGTGGATTCGGTTGCTGTTGCTGTTGAGGGGAGTCCGCCCGGATGGATACCCGTCCGAATCCGGGCCCGTCGGTCGCCCCCTCTCCCCGAACGCGTTCCCATCGCCCATGTTCCAACGCCTGTCCGGTGGTCGCCCAACGCGACGCCGAACGCCCCGCGTATTCAGGGGAGCGCAGCACGCGCCCGCTTTTCTCATAACCATCGCCCATGCCGATCACCATCACCGTCCGCCAGACGGGCTCCCTGTTCATCAGCGCCGACGACGCGCCGCACGTGCGCCTCGTCGATCACGAAGGCAACGAGATCCCGAAGCCGCCCGAAGGCAAGCCGATCTCCCTCTGCCGCTGCGGGGCGTCGTCGCGCAAACCGTTCTGCGACGGCACCCATTCGAAGATCGGCTTCCTGGCCGGCGAGATCGCGCGCCAGGTGATGGACGAACCCCGCTGACCGGACAGGCGCATGCTGGCGACCCTGGGCAACTGGTGGATCTGGGCGATGACGGTGACCGCGGTGATCGTGGGGACGCCGGTCGTCGCGCTCGTGTACGCGGCCACGCGTCCCTTCGACGCGGGGCTGTATGCCGCCGGACGCACGTTCCGCCTGGTGGCGGTGGCCACACTCAAGCTCAACCCGTTCTGGCGCTTCGGCATCCGCGGCACCCCGCCGCGCGATCCGCGCCGGCCGTACCTGGTGGTGGCGAATCACGAGTCGTACGCCGACATCTTCCTGCTCAGCAAACTGCCGTGGGAGATGAAGTGGCTGAGCAAGGACACGATGTTCCGCATTCCGTGCATGGGCTGGATGATGCGGATGGCCGGCGACATCAGGATCACGCGCGGCAACCGGGACAGCGCGATCCAGGCGCTCGCCCAGTGCCGTGACCGGCTGCAGAAGCGCGTGTCGGTGATGATCTTCCCCGAAGGCACGCGTTCGCGCGACGGCGCGATGCTGCCCTTCAAGGACGGCGCGTTCCGGCTGGCGATCGAACTGGGCGTGCCCGTGCTGCCGATCGCGGTGGCGGGGACGCGCGGCGCGATGGCGAAAGGCACGTTCCGCTTCCGGAAGGCGCGCGCGCTGGCATCGATTCTGGAGCCGGTGGAAACCACCGGTCTCACGCGCCGCGACGTGGCGCGGCTCCGCGAGGACGTCCGCCGGCGCATCGACGCGGGACGCCGCGCGCTGGCACGCGAGCTCGGCCTGCCGGACCCGCCGGCGCTCGAGGAGGAGACACGCGCGCAGCCGGCCGCCGACGTCGCAGTGACGGACATGGCGTGATGACGGACGCGCCGCGTCCGGACGGATCGGTGCCGGACACCACGGCCCTGCCCGCCGGCGCGCCGCGCGACGAAGCGGCGCTCGAAGAGCGCCTGTCGCGCCCGCCGGAGGCGGTGCGAAACACATTGGCGGCACTCGAGGGCGATATCCTCGTGCTCGGCGCGGGCGGCAAGATGGGACCGTCGCTGGCGCGCATGGCCCGCCGCGCACTCGACGCCGCCGGTGTGCCGCGCGGCGGAGCAGGCGCGCGGCATGTGTACGCCGTGGCCCGGTTCAGCGACGCCGCGCTCCCCGTCGCCCTCGAAGCCGACGGCGTGCGCCCCATCCGCGCCGATCTCACCGACCGCGGCGCGCTCGCGGCGCTCCCCGACGCGCCGCTCGTGCTGCACCTCGTGGGGCAGAAGTTCGGCACGCACGCCGATCCGGTGGGCACGTGGACACAGAACGTGGTGGCGTCCGTGCACGTGGCCGAACGCTACGCCGACTCCCGGATCGTGATGTTCTCCACGGGCAACGTGTATCCGCGCACGCCCGTGGCCGACGGCGGCGCGCGGGAATCGCACGCGCTCGCTCCCCACGGCGAATACGCCGCGAGCTGCGTGGGACGCGAACGGGTGTTCCAGCACGCGGCCGCGCGCTTCGGCACGCGCGTGCTGCTCTTCCGCCTCTGCTACGCCTGCGATCTCCGCTACGGCGTGGTCACCGACATCGCCGCGCGTGTGCACGCGGGCGAACCGGTGCCGCTGGCCACGGGCTACGCGAACGTGATCTGGCAGGGCGACGCGAACGCGCTGGCGCTCCGGGCGCTCGCGCTCGCGGGCCGTGAGGCGCCCGCGCTCAACATATCGGGACCGATCGTGTCCGTGCGGACGATCGCGACCGCACTCGCGGAACGACTGGGCATGCCGGCACGATTCGATGGCGAGGAAGCGAGCGACGCGCTCGTGGTGAACGTGGACGCACTGCACGCGGCACTGCCGCACGACGCATTCCCGCATACGGCGTTGCCGCATACGGCGTTGCCGCATACCGCACTCCCGCTCGACACGCTGCTCGACTGGACCGCGTCCTGGGTGCAGCGCGGCGGCCGGCTGCTCGGCAAGCCCACGCGCTTCGACGTGCGCAGCGGCTCCTACTGACGGACCCGATCATGAACGTGCGCGCGCATCTGCTCGCCGGCGGCGTGATTCCCGCGCATCCGCTGGCCCTCACGCCCCGTCGCACGCTCGACGAAACGCATCAGCGCGCGCTCACTCGCTATTACGTGGACGCCGGCGCGAGCGGCATGGCCGTGGGCGTGCACACCACCGGCTTCCGTATCCACGATGCCGACGTGGGGCTGTACCGCCCCGTGCTCGCGCTGGCCGCGGAAACCGCCGACGCATGGCTCGCCCGCGCCGCGGCGGCGGACGGAGAAGCCGCGCCCCGCCCCTTCGTGCGCGTGGCCGGTCTCGTGGGCGATACCGACCAGGCGCTCCGCGAAGCCGCGATCGCGCGCGACCTCGGCTACCACTGCGGTCTCCTGTCGCTCGGTGCCTGGCGCTCGGCCGACGACGCGGCCATTCTCGCGCACTGCCGCCGCGTGGCCGAGGCCATGCCGCTGTTCGGATTCTATCTGCAGCCCGCGGTGGGCGGCCGCGTGCTGTCGTACCGGTTCTGGCGCGAGTTCGCGGAGATCGCGGGCGTGGCGGCCATCAAGGTGGCGCCGTTCGACCGGTACGCCACGCTCGACGTGGTGCGCGCCGTGGCCGACAGCGGCCGCACCGACATCGCGCTCTACACCGGCAACGACGATGCGATCGTGGCCGACCTGGTCACCGACGTGCCGGTGCAGACCGGTGGCGTGCCGTCGCATCGCACGTTCACGGGCGGACTGCTGGGACAATGGGCCGTGTGGACGCGCCGCGCGGTGGAGCTGCTCGACACGGCGCGGACCGTGCGGACACGCGGCGGCGACGTGCCGCGTGAACTGCTCGCGTACGGCGCCGCGCTCACGATGGCGAACGCGGCGATCTTCGATGTCGCGCACGGATTCGCGGGGTGCCTGCCGGGAATCCTGGAGGTGCTGCGGCGCCAGGGGCTGGTGCGCGGCGTGTGGACGCTCGATCCGCACGAGCGGCTGAGCGTGGGCCAGGCCGAGGCGATCACGCGCATGGCCGCGGCGTATCCGGAGCTCACGGATGATGCGTGGGTGGCGGAGCGGCGGGACGCGTGGCTGCGGTGAGCACGCCGCGGAGGGGGGAAATGGGTTGCGGGTGTCCCCTGGTTGCCCGCAGCTTCAGGGAGACCCGGATGCCGGAACCGATGGCGCGGACGGGGTAGCAGGCACTCGTACGCCACCGATCGGTCACCTCCTCCCACCCGCCGGCCGATGACCTTCCGAATCCGCTCCGCGCATGCGCTGACGCTGTTCGCAGTCGCGTCCCTCCTCGCGCCGTCATCCGCGCGGGGGCAGGAAACGCCGCCGGTGCTCGACAGCGTGCCGGCCATGGCCTGCGGCGCAGCCTGCGATGTGGTGACCGGCGTGGTGTACGACAGCCTGGTCAACGAGCCGCTGCAGAACGCGATCGTGGTCGCCCGGCCGTCGGGCGTCACGGTCACCACCGACTCGACCGGGCGATTCCGCCTGACCAGCGATGTGCGGGTGGAGCAGCTCACGGTGTATCACGATGCGCTCGACCGGATGGGCCTCGGCACGCTCACCGCCGTCCGGTCCGCATCGGCCGCGGCGTGGCGCGACGTACGGCTCGCCACACCATCGCTCCTCACGATCTGGCCGAAGCTGTGCGGCACGAAGAGTCCGCTCGCCAGCCGGCCGGTGATTCTCACCGGCACCGCGCGTCTCGCCGACAACCGCACACGCGTGGCCGGCGCGAAGGTGTTCGTGCAGTGGCCGCGGCCCGGTCATGCGGTGGGCGGCGATGATCCGCGCACCGCCGAATCGGTCACCGATTCGCTCGGCAATTTCCTGATCTGCGGCATGGAGGAGTTCGTGGAGCCGTCGCTGGTCGCGCTCTCCACCGAAATGCAGTCCGGCGTGATCACGCTGCCGTCCGAGATGCACCCCATCCGCCGGGTGGATCTCGTGCTCGCGTCCGTGGAGTCCCCGCAGCGCGGGATCGTGCGCGGCCGCGTGGTGAACGAACGGGGCGCGCCACTCGAAGCCGTGCGCGTGAGCGTGGACGGTCACGAACGCGAGGTCATGACGACTCCGGACGGCATGTTCGCCCTCGTGGACGCACCGCTCGGTTCGCGCATGCTCTGGGTGCGCGCGATCGGGCATTCGCCGGTGGCCCAGGCCGTGGAGGTCGTGGAAACGCCGGACGCACCGCTCACCATCGTGCTCACGCGCACGATCGAGCTCGAAGGCGTGACGGTGACCGAGCGCGCCGACGTGCGCGGCGTGCGCCGGGATTTCGAATCGCGCAAACGGGCCGGCTGGGGACGGTTCGTGGATTCCACGGCCATCATGAAGGCGCCGTTCGTGCGCGTGGCGCTGCAGATGGTGCCCGGGGTCCGGGTGGACGCCATTCCGAAAACGACCGGATTCATCATCCGGGGCCGCTTCGGCTGCCTCGCGCATCTCTACGTGGACGGCGTGATCTCCAACAACGACGAAGTGAACGCGATTCCGCCGGCGAACATCGCCGCGGTGGAGATCTATCCCACCGTGGCCTTCGCCCCCGCGGAACTCGTCAGGGTGAAGGCAGACAACTGCGCCGTGGCCGCATTCTGGACCAAGCACGGCCTGCGCCCCTGAGAGGCGCGGCGGATCGGAACCGCCGCAGCGGCTTCAGCGCTCGGCGGTGGTCGCGTGCGGACGGAGCGCGTCGAGCAGTTCGGCCAGCCGCGTGAGCGCGAACGGCTTCTCGAGCACTGGGCAGCGCACCGTGTCGAGGAACCGCGCCACTTCCTGCGAGGCCACGTCACCGGTGGCGAGAATGAGCCGGTCGAGAAAGACCGGCCGGTGCCGCTCGAGATGGCGGTACAATTCGATCCCCGTCATGCCCGGCATCTTGAGATCGCAGACCACGGCGTCGTAGCGCCGCTCGGCCTCCGCCTCCATGAGCCGCTCGCATGCCTCCGTGCCGGTGGCGCACACCTCCACCGTCCAGCCACGCCGCGTCATGAAGCGCTGCAGGGCCAGGCGGATCGCCGCTTCATCGTCGACGAGGAGCAGACAGGGTATATGCGACATGGGTTCCAGCTCCGGAATATCCGACAGGGACGGCAACACGGGAAACACGATATCGGTCGCGACGCGGGCATCGCGATCGGTCGCTGCACGGGTATCACGATCGGCCCGTTCGGCCAGGAAGGCCGGCAGCACGACCGAGAAGACGGCACCGGTTCCCGACGGAACGTTCTCCACTTCGATCGACCCGCCGTGCTGGTCGACGATGCCCTGCGACACGGCGAGTCCGAGCCCCGTGCCCTTGCCCGGCGGACGTGTGGTGAAGAAGGGTTCGAACAGATGGGCGCGAACCGCGTCGGGGATGCCCGCGCCCTGATCGGCGATCGTGATGCGCCAGCCCTCGGCCTCGAAGGCGAGCGTCAGGGATACCGTACTGCCCGGGGGCGAGGCCAGCAAGGCGTTGTGCAGGATATTGTCCACGACCTGCCCGATCCCGATGGCGTCGACCAGGGCACGCGGGCCCGCGTCCGCGACATCGACACGGAGCTGCACGCCGGCCTCGACGCTCGCCGGCAGGTACGTCTGCGCGGAGGCGGTGACGAGCGCCGCGAGGTCGGTGGGCGTGCGCGCCCGCTCCCCGCGATCACGCACGACCTGCAGCAGGTCCCGCACGATCGCACGCGCACGATCGGCCTGCGCGTGCACGATGCCGAGCGCCTGCCGCGCATCGTCGTCGCGCGCTTCGGCGAGCAGTTGCTCCGTGAACGACATCACGGCCGCGAGTGGATTGTTGAGCTCGTGCGCGACGCCGGAGACGAGACGTCCCACGAGCTGCATGCGCCGTGATTCCGCGAGCTCGCGCTGCAGGTGTTCGTGCTCGGCGGCGGCCTGCCGCTCCAGCGTGCAGTCGCGGGCGATCGCGAGCACGGCCTGCTCGCCCGATTCCGTGTCGATCGGCGAGTAGGTGGCGCTGAACCAGCGCACCACGCCGTCGCCGCAGCGGAAGCCGTGCTCGAAGTGCGCCACGTGGCCATCGAGCGTGCGGTCGAACGCGGCACGGGCGAGCGCCTGATGCTCCGGCGTCACGTGGCGGACCAGGCCGCGTCCGATCACCTGGTCCGGACGGAATCCGATCAGGCGAAGCGCCGTGGGATTGGCCTCGCGGATGCGCGCGTCGCGTCCCATGATGAAGATGGCGTACGGCGAGGCTTCGACCATGCGCCGATACGATTCCAGCGTGCGCCGCGAACGCGCCACCTGCACCCGCAGCAGCGCCCAGATCGCGACGAGGGCGAGCGCGCCGAGCGCGTACTGCGTCACCAGCAGGGCGTGGTTGTCGGTGACCGACGGCAGGCCGAACCACGGCGCCGGCCGCAGCAGGCCGAACGTCTGTCCGGCCAGCACGGCCGTCCAGGCGCCGAGCGTGAGCGCGAGGATCACGCGGCCGTGCGCGCGCGGCAGTCCGGTGGAGGCCGTGGCGACGATGACGGCGTAGAAGCCCACGCCCACCCACCAGCCGCCGCCGGTGTTGAGCATCTGCACGGAGATGAACAGCAGATCCAGCGCGAACCCGAACGTGCTCACGGCGAGCACGGTGCCGCGGGTGGTGAGCCGGCGGCGCATCCGGTCGAGCGCGACCACGCTGAGCAGCCATCCGACATACGCGGCCACGACGGTGAGCGTACTGTAGCCGAGGCCCGTCACGATCAGCGCGACGTTCAGCGCGAGGCCGATCGACACCCACGTGCACCGTCGGCGGTTCTGGTGCGCGAACTCCCGTGACCAGAATTCGGCGCGCACGTCACGCGGCGCGGTACGGGGATGAACGACGGTCGAAGACATGGTGAAAATCGTACGCAGGATCGCACACCGCGACCTGCGGCTGCTTCTTCGAGTATCGACCGTTCCCCCGCGGAACCGAAGCGGATGGCGTCGAACCGTGGGCGGATGAGCGCCGTGCGCGGCGGCGGCCCGTCCTGTGTCGGGATCTACCTCACGGCATCGCCGCGCGGCGTCAGGTACCGCGCGTGCCACGACGACGCGGCCGGCCGTTCGAAGTCGCGGCGCCAGGCGCCGAGCGTGTCCACGGTGAGGTCGAAAACCGGGGTGTGGACAGAGACGAACCCCGCGACCGCGTGGGCGGCGAACTGCTCGCGCGTGCCGCGCTGCACCACGCCGTCGCCGTTCCGCCAGTACACGAGGCCGCTGGGCAGCAGCGACGTGCCCAGGGCGGGCTCGAGCGCGCGGAGGGTGCGGAACAGCCCGTCGATGGAGCACCCCGAGGCGCCGACCGTGCGCTGGTCCACGGCAATGCAGAGAAACCGGCCGTCCTTCCAGTCCCGGGCGCAGCAGAGCGGCGCGCCGTGCGCGCGCCAGCCGGCCAGGAAGGCGTCGACCTCGGCGAAGAGCGCGGTCTCGGCGGGGGCCGAAAGCACGTCCGCCGCGGCAAAGACCCAGGCACGCGCCTCGTCGGGAAGCGCCTCGATTTCGACTATCGGCATGGAATCCCCTGCGGAGTGCGGACGGCCGGCCCGTGCGTGCCGGCCGCCTTCCTGAAAGTTATCACGATCGGGCGTGGGACGCGTCGTGGCCGGGAGACTCGTCGGGCCGGTCGGCGCGTCCGGTTTCGAAGGCGACCATGCGTTCCACCGTGGGCCATCCCCAGGCGAAACCGTGCGCCTCGAGCACGGCGGGCCGCACGCGCTGGCTCGCGAGAATCGTGGCGTCCACCATGTCGCGGCCGAAGAGGAGCGCCATCGCGAACGCGGGCGCGGGGAGCACCGCGGGGCGCTTGATCGCCGCGCCGACCTGCCGCGCATAGTCGGCGTTCGTGACCGCGTGGGGCGCGGTGAGGTTCACGGGCCCGCTGATGCGCTCGTCCATGAGGCAGTGATGAATCGCGCCCACTTCGTCGTCGAGCGCGATGGGGCTCATCCAGTGGGTGCCGTCGCCGAGCGGGCCGCCGAGTCCGGCGACGAAGAAGGGCCACTGCTTGCCGAGCGCGCCGCCGGCCACACCGGTCACGATGCCGGTGCGGAGATGCACCACGCGCACGCCGGCCTCTGCGGCCGCGTGCGTGGACGCTTCCCATTCGCGCGCGACATCGGCGAGGAAGTCGTCGCCGGGTGCGCTCGTTTCGTCCACGATCTCATGGCCGCGCTGCGCGCCGTACACGCCGATCGCGCTGCCGGAGAGCAGCACGCGCGGTTTGCGCGCGAGGCCGGCGATGGTGCGCGCGACGAGCGTGGTGCCGAGCACGCGGCTCTCGCGGATCGCGCGGCGGTGCGCGGCGGTCCAGCGTTCGGCGATCGGCGCGCCGGCCAGATGGATCACGGCGTCCACGCCTTCGAGCGCGCGCGGGTCGAGCTCGCCGCGCATCGGGTCCCACGTCACGTCCACCGTGCCGGGACGCACGGTCCCGCGGCCGATGCGCACGACCTCGTGTCCGCCGGTGGTGAGAAAGGCAGAGAGCGCGCTGCCCACGAACCCCGACGCTCCGGTCACCGCGATGCGGAGCCGGCCCCGGTGCGCGAAGCGCGCATGCCGTGCGAGATCGTGCAGGAGCACGGCGTGCCGGTAGCGGAACGTGCGATCGAGCGTGTCACGCACGAAGGCGCCGGCCACGGCGTCGCCGAGCACGCCGGCAGGGAGCGCGTACTCGATCTCGTCTTCCAGCCGGCTGGCCGTATCGTGTTCCGGTGTGAAGCGATGCGTATGCACCCAGTGCGCGAACGGACCGTGCCGGAGCTCGTCCACGAAACAGGCCTCGTGCACGTAACCGCGGTGCCGCACCTCCCAGCGAGTGCGGAGGCCGAGCGTCTTCACGTCGAGCACGACCGTACCGCCGTCGCGGATGCCGCCCTCGCGCTCGCGCACGCGAACGTCCTGCCACGGCGGGGCGAGGCGTTCGAAGGCGCCGTCCCGGTCGTGCCAGTCGAAGAGCGCGCGCACGGGCACGGGGGCGCGCAGGGTGCGGGTGAACTGGTGCAGGGTCACAGCAGACGAACCCGCGGAACGCGCCACCGTTCCCGGCGTGCGACCGGAGTCACACGCGCCGCACGTCCGGGCACCGGTTGCATACGCGTCGGGGCGGGCCGGCGTCAGGTGTTCGATTCGAGCTCGAGCACGCGCCAGCAGTACCAGCTCGCTACCGAGCGCCACGGCTTCCACGGGCGGGCGAGCCGTTCGAGCCGCGCGGCATCGGGGAGCGTGCGCAGGCGGTGAATGCGCTGCGCGCCCTTGCGCACGCCGAGGTCGAGCACGGGGAGCACGTCGGTGCGTCCGAGGCGGAACATGAGGAACATCTGCGCGGTCCACGGGCCGATGCCGCGCACCTGCACGAGCGCGTCGATCACGGTGTCGTCCTCTTCCTGCTCCACGCGGTCGAGCGGGAGGCGTCCGTCGAGCACGCGCTCGCTCAGGTCGCGGAGCGCCCGGAGCTTCCCCTGCGAGAGGCCGGCGGAGCGCAGCGTGCCGTCGTCGGCGCAGGCCATGGCGTCGGGCGTGGGCACACCGCCGAGCGCGTCGCAGACGCGTCCGTGAATAGTGGCGGCCGCCTTGCCGGAGAGCTGCTGGTAGACGATGGCGCGCGCGAGATGCTCGAAGTGCGTGCCGGTGCGCAGGGGGAGCATGGTGCACGGTCCCACGGCATCGATCACCCGGGCGAGGCGCGGATCGGCGTCGCGGAGGTGGGCGGCGGCGTGGGCGAGGCGCGTTCTGGTGAGATGGAGGGGACGGGGCACGAGACCATCCTGCCGGAGGCCGACGGTTTGGAAGGAGGGGGACGGTGGCGTTAGTTTTCGGATTGCGGAGTAATATGACCGGATCGTCCGCGCCATGGGGCGATCGCCGTTCCGACTCTCGCGGCTCCGCTCCGCGATCCCGTTCCGCGCGCACCGGCCTCCCCTTCCGTCCCGCATCCGATGACGAGCGATCCCACCGAACTGTCCGGCGCGAACGATTCCCTGGCGGAAGCGCGGCGGCGAACGGAGGCGCTCGCGTTCTTCGCGCGCCGCATGGCGCACGACCTCAGCAACTTCCTCACGGTCATCCGCACGTACTCGGAGCTGCTGCTCGCGGAGCTGCCGCAGGATCATACCGGGCGGGCCGACCTCGAGGAGATCGCCCAGGCGGCGGACACGACGGTGGCCTATGTGCAGCGCACGTCGGCGTTCGGGCGGGCGGCGAGCAGCAAGGTGGCGCTGGTGGACATCGACGCGCTCGTGGCGGACGTGGTGCAGCAGGCGGACCAGAAGGGGCTGGGACGGTTCGCGGTGTCCACCGGATCGGGAGCCCAGGTGTCGATGTCGGCGCCCGGGCTGGCCGACGCGGTGCACGAACTGCTCGTGAACGCGCGCGAAGCGTCGCCGGAAGGCGCGGTGGTGACCGTGCGGACGCACACGACGACCCGCGCGGAGCCCGGAGTGGACGCGGGCGTGCCGATCGCGGCGGGATCGTGGTGCGTGGTGGAGATCGAGGACGAAGGCGAGGGGCTGCGGCCCACGATCGCGGAGAACGCCTTCGATCCGTTCGTCACGAGCAAGGCCGGGGTGCGGGGCGCCGGGTTCGGGCTCACGACCGCACGGGCCACGGCATGGGCGGCGGGTGGCCAGGTGACGCTGGGGCGGAACGACGGGAAGACGGTGGCGCGGATCTATCTGCCGGTGGGTGCGTGAAGCCTCGGCCGCCCGGCTGAACGGCAGTTACGCCACCGCGACTTCCCGCTGCACGGCGTGCAGCAGTCCGTCGGCCACGTCGCCGAGCGGCAGCACGTCGCAGGCGGCTTCGAGCTTCACCGCTTCGCGCGGCATCCCCCACACCACCGACGTGGCTTCATCCTGCGCGATGGTGTACGCGCCGGCTTCGCGGAGCGCCAGCAGCCCCTTGGCGCCGTCGGCGCCCATGCCGGTGAGCACGGCCGCGGCCACGTTGCGCCCCGCGCAGCGCGCGAGGCTCTGGAACGTCACGTCCACGGCCGGACGCTGGTGATGCACCTTGGGGCCGTCCTTGACGCGCGCCACCCAGCGCGCGCCGCTCGCCTGGATCACGAGGTGCCGGCCGCCGGGCGCGACGAGCGCGAGTCCGGGCGCGAGCACGTCGCCGTCGCGCGCTTCGCGCACGGTCATGGCGCACACGCTGTCGAGCCGCTTCGCGAACGAGGCGGTGAAGTGCTCCGGCATGTGCTGCACGATCACGGTGGCGGGCGCGTCCACCGGGAAGCGGCGCAGCACGGTTTCGATGGCCTGCGTGCCGCCGGTGCTCGCGCCGATCGCGACGAGCTTGTGCGTGGAGTCGAGCGAGGCGATGGCCGGCTTCCGCGACGGCGCCGCATCCACGGGTTCGAGGAGACGGGTGACCCGCGCCCGCGACGCGACGCGCACGGCCCGCACGAGCTCGTCGGTGACGTCGGCGGTAGCCTGCATGGCGCCGGGCTTGGCGATCACGTCCACCGCGCCGAGGGCGAGCGCACGGAGCGCCGCATCGGACTGCTGCGGCGTCACGGAGCTCACCACGATCACGGGAAGCGGGAAATGCCGCATGAGCTTGGCGAGGAACGACAGCCCGTCCATGCGCGGCATTTCGACGTCGAGCGTGACGACATCGGGGCGGAGCGCCACGATGCGTTCCCGCGCGACGTAGGGGTCGGTGGCCGTGCCCACGACCTCGATGTCCGGATGCCGGTCGAGCGCCTCGGTGAGGATGCGCCGCACGAGGGCGGAGTCATCGACCACGAGGACGCGGATCACACGGCCGCCGGGCACGGCGCTGTTCATGCGACGGCGGCGGCCGAAGAGGCGGCACCGAGCCATTCATGGCCCGAGAACACGAAGAGCTGGCTCTCCACGCGGCCGTCGTCGACGCCGAACACGATGCGCGCAACGGGCACGTCGCCCGCGCGCGTGTCGGCGGCCGGCGCATCCGCGGCATGCCAGCGGGGCGCGTCGAGCCGGAAGACGGCGTCGGCGCCGGCCACGAGCGGCAGCAGGTTGCCGCACACGACGTTGGCCATCTCGCCGAGCGCGTCACGCTGCAGCGGCACCTGCCGCGATTCCTCTTCGCCGAGCATGTTGGCGGCGATGGCCGGCAGCAGCACGGAGGAGACGCGCAGCACGAGGCGTCCGCGCATGGGGCCGTGGAACTCCACGGTCACGGCGGCGTCGAGCGGCGCGGCGTCCTGCTCCTCGGTGCACTCGGCATCGGGGAACAGGAAGGCGAGCTCCTCAAAAGTCGAGGCTGTCGCCCGTTGCAGCAGTCGATCCGTAGTATTCGACATCGGTGACTCCGGTCACGCGCAGAATGGTGTCGCGCAGGGTTTCGGGCGGGAACGGCTTGTGCACGATGGCCGCGCCCATCGCCTGCAGCGCGGCGAGCCGCGTTTCGCTCCCTTCGGTGGACACGATGATGACGGCGAGGTCGCGCGTGCGTTCGTCGTCACGGATACGCTGCAGCATCTCCTCGCCGTTCATCACGGGCATGTTGATGTCGAGGAGCAGCAGGTCGACCCACTCCTCGTGCAGCGTACGGAGGCCGTCCTCCCCGTTCGCGGCTTCGTGGACCGACGCGATCGGCAACCCGCTGAGCTTGAGGGTGCGCACGATCATCGCGCGCATGACGGCACTGTCGTCGACGATCAGGACGTTGAAGGCCATGGCGGTGGGGGTCAGAGCGGGGATTCGGCGCCGTTCACCTTGAGCGTGACCGCTCCGGTGCCGACATCGAGCCACATGGTACGGGAGGTCTGGACGCCTCCCGTTTCCTGCGCGTGCACGAGCACGCCGTTCTTCCAGAGAAGCTTGCGCAGCGCGAGCATGTTGCGTTTGCCGATCTGGAAGCGATCGCTGTCTTCGCTGGCGCCGGCATGCGCGCCGCCGGCCACCTTCACGATCATGCGTTCCTTGGCCGCGCCCAGGCGGTAGCACTCCTTGAAGAGGAGCGGCACGCCCGAATCCACGAACATCGCGGGCTTGGCCTGCATCTTCGCGGGATCGATGGTGCCGGTGGGGAGCATGACGTGCAGCAGCCCGCCCACGCCGGCCACGGGATCGTGGACGGCGATGCCGAGGCAGCTGCCGAGCGCGTAGGTGATCAGGCGCGCGTCGGGATCCCGGGAGACCTTCACGTCGGCGACGCCGACGACGCCGGCAGCAGGAGGCCGGCGCGGCGCGGCGGACGCCGCGGGCGGCGTCTCGAGGCGGCTAGCGGACATACACCGCGGGCTGGACATACCGGAACCGGTGCGCGAGTCCGGTGAGGCTTTCGGAGTGTCCCACGAACAGGTACCCGCCGGGACGGAGCAGCGCCCAGTAGCGTTCCACGAGCGTCTGCTGGGTGGCCTTGTCGAAGTAGATCATCACATTGCGACAGAAGATCGCATCGAAGGGGCCGCGCATGGGCCACGGCTCCATGAGATTCAGCCGGCCGAACTGGATCGCCCGGCGGAGCGCGGGCAGCGCCTCGAGCCGCGGCGCGCCGGGCGCGTCGGTGACGGGGCGCCAGTACTTCTGCACGAACGCGCGCGGCGCCTCGCTCAGCGCATCGGCGGGATACACGCCGGTCTTGGCGGTGGCGAGCACGCGATGGCTGATGTCGGTGGCGAGAATGCGCGCGGCCTGCGCGGCGGGCGCGGGCAGCGCTTCGTGGAGCAGCATGGCGAGCGTGTACGGCTCTTCGCCGCTCGAACAGCCGGCGCTCCAGAGGCGGACCGGCCCCGGACAGGCGGGCAGCACGGTGTCCTGCAGGAAGTCGAAATGCGCCTGCTCGCGGAAGAAGCTGGTCTTGTTCGTGGTGAGCGCGTCCACCATCTCGGTGAACTCGCGCCGGGCGGGATCGCGTTCGACGACGTCGAGATAGGCGTCGAAGTCGGCGAGGCCGAGTACGCGCAGCCGCTTCGCGAGACGCGCGCGCACGAGCCCTTCCTTGCCGATCCGCATGCGGATGCCGCAGTGCTCGTGCAGCATCTCGATGATGCGGGTGAACTGGCCGGGCGTGAGCACGGCTTCACCGAGCACGCCCGGGACGGACGTCAGGGTCGACATGGGGGGCTCGCGGTGACCGTGGACGGCGCTCAGGCCGCGACGATCGCGGATTCCAGCGCGGCGAGCTCCGTGGACTCGAGCACCTTGTCGATGTCGACGAGCAGCTTCACGCGACCGCCGGTCTTGCCGATGCCGAGCAGGAACTCGGTGCGGATGCCGGCGCCGAAGCTCGGCGCGTCCTCCACATCGCCGTCGGCGATGGCCACGACCTCGCTCACGCGGTCGACCACCAGGCCCGTCTGCACGCCCTTCATCTGCACCACGATGATGCAGGCGTCGCGTCCTTCTTCCACGACCATGTCGAACTTGGCGCGCAGATCGGTGATCGGAATGACCTTGCCGCGCAGGTTGATGACGCCGCGCACGAAGTCCGGCACGCGCGGCACGCGCGTGATGGGCTGCATCCCGATGATCTCGCTGACCTTGAGGATCTCCAGCCCGTACTCCTCGTCGCCGAGGAAGAACGTGAGGTACTTGCCGGCGCGACTGTCGGTGGAAGCGGGTGTGGTGCTCATGACGTGCTCTCGGTGGTTCGACGTGGCCACGGCCGTGCGATGCACGGCGTGTGACTTGAGGGTATCGGCGCGAGCCGGCGGACAGTTGAGGGAGACATGATCAGGCGGCGTGCGCGGCGCGGGCGCGTTCGGCGGCGTGCCGGCCGAGCATGGGCGCGTGTCCCTGCGCGAGCGCCACGGTTTCCGTGACGTCGAGGATGAGACCCACGCGTCCGTCGCCGAGAATGGCGCCGCCGCTGATCCCCGCGACCTTGCCGAGGGAATCGCCGAGCGTCTTCGCGACGACCTGCTGCTGGCCGAGCAGCTCGTCCACGAGGAGCGCGGTGCGCCGTTCGGCGTCGCCCACGATCATGAGCAGCCCCTCGAGCGGGCTCTGCACCGCGTCCGGCACGTCGAAGAGCGCGTGCAGCCGCGCGATCGGCATGAGCTCGCCACGCAGCAGCACCACCTCGCCGCGGCCGACGATCGTGGAGAGCATGGACGGCTCCGGGCGGAAGCTCATGTGGATGTGCGTGGTGGGCACGACGAACCGCTCCTGGCCCACGCGCACGAGCATGCCGTCGGTGACGGCGAGCGTGAGCGGCAGACGGATCGCGAAGGTGGTGCCCTTGCCGGGCGCGGAGGTGATGTCGATGCGGCCGCGGATGGCTTCGAGATTGCGGCGCACGACGTCCATGCCCACGCCGCGGCCGGAGATGTCGGTGATCTTCTCGGCGGTGGAGAAGCCGGGCGCGAAGATGAGATTGAAGACGTCGCTGTCGGTCATCCCCTTGTCGGACTCGATGAGCCGCTTCTCGATGGCCTTGGCCACGATCTTGTCGCGGTGCAGGCCGCGGCCGTCGTCGATCAGTTCCACGACCACGTTGCCCGACGCATGGTACGCCTGGAGCCGCACGGAGCCGCTCCGCGGCTTGCCCGCGGCCTCGCGCTCCTCGGGACGCTCGACGCCGTGATCGACGGCGTTGCGCACCATGTGCACGAGCGGGTCGCCGAGCAGGTCGGCGAGCTGGCGGTCGATCTCGACGTCCTCGCCGGTGAGGCCGAACGTGACCTCCTTGCCGGCCTTGACGGCCGTGTCGCGCACGACGCGCGCGAGCTTCTGGAACGTGGGGCGCAGCTCGATCATGCGCATGGACATCGACAGGTCCTGCAGCTCGCGCACGATCTTGCCGGCGTGCGTCACCTTGCGCACGAGCTCGTGCTGCCGGCCGCGATCGAGTTCCTCGTCGCCGGAGATCATGGTCTGCGCGATGACGAGCTCGCCCACCATGTCGATGAGGCGGTCGAGCCGGTCGGTGCGCACGCGGATGGTGGCGTCGTTCCCCGCGTCACCGCGGCGGCGGCCGGGGTGATCGCCGCCCGGAGCATCTCCGCGGCGACGGCCGGGATGATCGGAGGCGGTGGGCGCGGCGGGTTCCGATGCGGCGGCATCCGGCGTGTCCGGCGCCTGCGCGCGGACCGGCTGCGGCGCGGCCGCGGACGGCAGCACACGCACGATCCCGCTTTCCGCGTTGGCCGGATCATACGAGGCCAGGGCGTGCAGCAGTTCGGCGTACCCCGCCGGCACGGCCATGCGCCACGAACCGGCAGCGGCTTCCTTCACGTTTTCGAGCAGCGCGCCCAGCATGTCGCTCGAGGCGAGCGAAAGTTCGGCGCACGCGCGCGTATAGGCGATCTCCTTGTCGCGCACGCGGCTCAGCAGCGATTCCGCTTCGTGGGCGAACGCGGCCACGCGGCCGAGCCCGAGGAAGGCGGAGGTGCCCTTGACCGTGTGGAAGGCGCGGAACACGGTGTTGATCGCTTCCTCGTGCGACGGATCGGCCTCGAGTTCGAGCAGGGCCGCTTCGGCGCCGGTCAGACACTCCACGCTCTCGGTGATGAAATCGCCGAGCAGATCGAGGTCCGTGTCATCCGGGAGCTCGTCGATCGCGGTATCGTCGGCCGTGACCGGCGTGGCGGCCGCGACGGCGGGCGCCGGGATCGCGGCGGGCGACGGGGTGCTCGGCGCGGGGGCCGAGGCGGGAGCCGGCACGGACGCCACGGCATCGGGAGCGGCGTTCACCGCGGCGGTGCGCGGCGGCGTCTTGCGCGAGGCGCGGCGTTCGGTCTTCGCGGCGCGCGGCGGTTCGGCGGTGGCCGCGCGCGAGGCGGCCGCTTCGGCAGCCTCGACCGCGGCGACCGCGGCCTCGAGCGTGCGGCTGACGTCGGTGAAGACCGCGTCCGGCTCGGCGGCCGAGCGGTCGACCAGGGTGCCGAGCAGACGGGCCGCGCGTGCGACGTGCGGCTGGGCGCCGATCGGCACGCGGTTTTCGAAGACCAGCGTGGTCAGCGCATCGCGCAGTCTGGCCAGGTCGTCCAGATCGCCCGCTTCGAGCTGCAGGAGAAGCGTGGCGGCGTCGTCGAGTGTGAGATGAGGCACGTGGCGGGCGTCGCGTGAAGGAACGGTCGTGGACGGCGCGGCGGTCTCGCACGCGCATCCCCGGCTGCGAGTATCGACCGGCAGGCGGCGATTGTTGAGCGTCGTGTGGCGGGAACGTCCGCGGGGCGATTCCGTTTCCGGAACCGCCCCGCGGAGACTGCAGGCGATGATGTCGACGGCGAACCGTCGACCACGTCGCGGCTCAGGCCGCGGGCGCGCGCACCGCGGTGAAGATCTCGTCGGCGAGCGCCTGACGCGATTCGGAATCACGCGTGGTGGCGTTCGGGTCGTACGTCTTCGCGTCGGGCGCGGAGATGTCCACGCGCCGCTGCTGCTCGGAGAAGTCCGCCTTCGCATCGAAGAGCTGCGCGATGTCGATGAGCCGGGCTTCCATCTCCACGAGCACCGCCGAGGCGTGCGCGAGCTGCTGCGAGGTGATGTCCTGGAACTGCAGGGCGCCCATCATGAGGAAGAGCTCGTCGCGGAGCGTGCCGCGCACATTCGTGGCGCGTTCGCGATCCGGTTCCGGCTCCGCATCGATCGTGTCGAGCTCGTCCACGAGCTGCGTGGCGCGGTCGCACGCGTCCATGATGTTGATGGCCGCGTCCTCGGTGGCCGAGGTGACCTCACGGATCTTCTCGTGCGTGGACGCGAGCTTTTCGAGCGCGGTGGACTCGATGGCGGCGCGCGTCTCGCGCAGCCGTGAGAGCACACCGAGGATCTGGGCGTTGGCCCGTTCGAGAATGGCTGGCAACTCCGACAGTCCTCCCCCGACCGACGGGGCCGCCGGTGAGTGCTCGATATCTGGTGATTCGTTGCGAAGTCCATCGAGTCCGTGATCGACCAGCCGGAGGGCTGCCTCGGTCTCGTACAGGACTTCCTGAGTGCGCTGGATGCTCATCGCGTCGCTCCGTCAGGCCGCAGCCGCCGGCAGGAGGGCGTCGATCTTCTCCTTGAGCACCTGCGGGGTGAATGGCTTGACGATGTAGTTGTTCACACCCGCTTCCATCGCCGTGAGGATGTCTTCCTTCACGCTGCGCGCCGTGACCATGAGGACGGGCACGTTGGCGCCGTCGGGACGCGCGCGCAGGGCCCGGGTGAAATCCGTCCCGCTCATGTTGGGCATGTTCCAGTCGGTGATGACGAACTTCACCGACGCATCGAAGCGCGCGAGCGCTTCCTGGCCGTCACCGGCCTCCACGGTCTCGGTGAAGCCGATGCGCTGCAGCGAGTTCACGACGATTCGCCGCATGGTCGCGGAATCATCGACAACGAGGAACTTCATGACGCGGGGTCTCCGGATGGGGAACGATCAGGAAAGGAGTCGAGAACTCAGAGGTCGCCGCGCTGCAGGATGCGGCGCGCCACCTGGTCCACGACGTCGAGCGTGTTGTACGCGCCCTCGAGCACCTTGCGGCGCAGTTCCGCCGTCCGCTCCGGATCGAGCGTCTCGCGGTACTCGGTATCGAGTTTGCGGGCCATCGATTTGCCCGATTCGGAGAGCTGTACCGAATCGGTTCTGGGCGCGGGAGCGACCGGCGTGGCCGCGGCCTGGCCCTGGTTGTTCGTCGGCGCCACCGGACTGACCGGACGGTCGGGACGAATCGGGTCGTAACTGCCGAAGATCTTCATGGGTTGGTTTCCTCCTCCGACTAGAGACTATCGGCACCGGGAGCGCGCAACTTGAATCGGTCAATATGACCGATCACTTCGGCGCCGGTGTCAGTAGCGGATGTCGAGGCGGGTGGGGCGGGAGGGAAGCGCCGGAACGGCGGCCGGGGTGAGGTAGGCGTGATGAAAGGGACGAACCAGCGGGGCATCCCCCGCCGCACGGAGTGCTGCCACGGCATCGTCGCAGAGCACGGTCACGGCGTCGGGATCGACGGGCGTGTCCGATTCATGCGCGGCCATCTCGTACAGGGTGTCGGCGAGCAGGGTGCCGAACGTCAGGTGCGGCTCCCCTTCCGGACGAGGCGCGATCGGCGCCGCGCCGGAGCGGACCTGGTCGCGGACGTGTTCAGCGTCGGGCATCGACGTGACCGGAGGAGGCGGTCGCCGCGTGATAGGCCTGCGAGGCGCGGGCGCCCCGGTCGAGATTCCGGAGCGCGCTCCGCAGCATGTCGACGTGCTCGGCGACCTTCGTGGTGAGCGCCGCCGTCCCGATGCGGGCGTCGTCGAGCGCGGAAAGCACCGGAGCCAGCCGTTGCCGGTCCGCCGCAGCGGGCTGCTGGGGAAGCGTGGCGGTCAACTGGCCGAGTACCACCTCGCGCTCCTCGAGGAGCGCGGTCAGGCGCTCGGGATCGGTGGCCAGCGCGGCGTCGGCTTCTCGGCCGAGCGCGGCGAACCGGCCTACCAGGGCGAGCCACTGCTCCGTGTCCCGGCCGTTCATCATGCCTCAGGCCGACAGCTTGACGGCGTGCAGCTGCTCGGCGGCGCCGGCGAAGCCGTCGCGGAGGGTCGTGGCGATGCCGGCGAGCCGGCGCATCATCGCCACGTCACGGCGCCGTCCCACATCCACGAGCTCCACCAGCATGAACTGGTACAGGTCGGCGAGCTGCGGGGCGATCTCCCCGCCCTGGTCGAAGTCGAGCGTGCCCAGCAGCTCGACCACGATCGCACGCGCTTTGGTGAGACAGGTGTACTGCATTTCGAGATCGTTCCGTTCGGTGCCGATGCGTGCGCGTTCCAGCTGCACGGCGAGATGGTCGAAGAGCATGATCAGCAACCGGTCGGGTGTCGCGCTCAACACCTCCAGCTCCCGATAGTTCGCGGCCTGACTCGTGTACGACATGTCTTCCCTGGCTGAAGCTGACGACGGTGGGATACTTCCGCGGACGTACGAGAGTATCGGCACCATTACCGCTGCGGCTGAAGCGAGGCGATGAGTCCGGAGAGCGCGCTCCCCTGACTGGAGAGCCGGCTGAGCGCCTCTTCCATGCGGGTGAACTGGAGGATGAGCATCTCGCGCCGGGCGTCGAGGCGGCGCTGCGCATCGGTTTCCCGCATGCGCAGCAGGACGGCCGCTTCGTCGATCGTGCGCAGCCGCGTGCTGATCGTGCCGGTGCTGAAGCTCGTGGCATTGTCGGTGGCGGTCACGAACGCCCCGCCGATCCCGCTGAATCCGAAGAGCGCCTCGATCTCGGCCGGCGCCGCGTTCAGGGCCTCCTTGAACTTCTCGGCGTCGTACGTGAGCATGCCGTTCCGGTCGAGCACGAGTCCCGCGAGTGTTCCGTTCGCATACGTGGCATTGCCTTCCACCTGCGTACGCAGCGCGTCCGCGAACGTCGTGACCACGCCCCGGAACAACGTGTTGCCGTAGAGCGGCGCATCGGGCTTGCGCTGGTCCTCGAAGAAGGTGCGGACGGCGTTGTACGCATCCACGAGTTTCTTGACGCCTTCGCCGGCGCCTTCGACGTTGCGCTCGATCGTGAGATCGATCTCCGTGCCGGCCTCGGCCGCGGCGAGCGACAGCGTGACACCGGGGATCGCATCCGTGATCGTGTTCGACGTGCGCACGAACTCGGTGCCGTCCACGCGGATGATCGCATCGCGCCCCTGCTGCAGTTCGCGCGTCCGCCCCGCCGTCTCCACCGTGGAGGTGCCGAGCGAGCCGGTGGTGCCGTCGGCCCGCACGATGTCCATGCTGAACGACAGGCGGGATGCGCCGCCGGTGCCGTCGGCGAGCCGGATGCGGCCGTCGGGGCCCAGCGTGGCCGTGGCCGGCCGATCGCCGCCGCCGAATCCGGCGGTGGCGTCGTTGATCTTGTCGAGGAGATCCTGCACGGTCTCGCCGGGATCGATGGCGATCCCGATCGTGACCACGGTGCCGTCGCCGCGCAGGCCGCGGATGTTGATGGCATCGCCGTTCGCGAGGCCGACATCGTTGCCGTCGAGCCGGAGTCCGGCGAGTGCCGTGCTCGTGGTCGCGGCCACGCCGCCGGCATCGCTGAGCGCGCCGGAGGCGACGACCTGCCGCACGGCGCCGTGTCCCCCGGCCGCGAAGCCGAGCGCGTCGATCACGGCCTGGCTGTTCGCATCGCCGTCGACCGCCTGCACGTTGCCGTCGGCGACGAGACGGTAGCGCGTCTCGTCACCGTACTGGATCTGTTCGGCCGAGGCCTGGCCGCCGGCCGCGTTGATCTTGGCCACGATGCTCGCGATGGAGTCGGTGGCGAGATCGACGGTGATGACCTTGTCGCCGACACGAATGGACGCGGGCGGCGGCGACACGGCGATGCCGAGCGCGGCGGCGATCGCTTCGGTGGACGAGGAGACCGGTCGCGTGCGCGAGTCGAGAAAGCCGAGTTCCCGCGCAAGCCCGCCCGTGCCGTCGGTGAGGGTGATCCCCTCCGCGCCGGCAGCGTTCTTCGTGAGCACCAGACGACCGCCCGAGACGCCGTCGTTCACCACGGACGCGATCACGCCGGTGGGCGTGGCGCCGGTGTTGGCGGCGTTGATCTTGTCGCGGACGGCTTCGAGGGAGTCGGCGGCGTCGATGGCGATGGCGGCGCCGTTGACCGAGAAGTCCCCGGTGAGGCCGAGCGCGGCCGTGCGGTCGGCCACGGCCTTGCCGCCGAGCTTCGCCGTTTCCGCAGTCTGGATCACTTCGACCCGGTGACGTCCCGGCTGCGCCTGCACCGACGCCGCGGCGCCGAAGAGCGACAGTCCGCTGAACGGACTGACCGGAGCGGACGCATTGAATCCGCCGAAACCGGCGATCCGGATGGCGCGGGATGCCTCGTTGAGCGTGTCGACGAGTTTCCGGAAGTCCGTCCAGGCCGTGCGTTCGGCCGTCTGCTTTTCGAGACGGCTCTTGACGGGCGTGAGAATGCGGGCCTCGTCGGCCTTCAGCATGGAGTCGACGATGTCGTTCCATTGCACGCCGCTGGACAGGCCGCTGAAATTCGCGATCGGGGTGGTCATACCGGGTTCCTCCTCTTAGGCCAGAGCCCCGGGACCGGCAAACGCCGGCCCCGGGGCAGTCAACGGGTCACTACCGCGCGACTTAGCGCAGGAGCGAGAGCACACCCTGACTGGACTGATTGGCCTGTGCCAGCATGGCCGTGGCCGCCTGCACCAGCACGTTGTTCTTCGTGAACGTGGCCATTTCCTCGGCCATGTCGACGTCGCGGATCGACGATTCCGCGGCCCGGACGTTCACGACGGCGTTCTTGAGGTTCTCCACCGTGTAGTCGAGCATGTTCTGACCGGCACCGATGCTGGCCAGCGTCGCGTTCACCGCGGTGAGCTGCGTGTCCACGCCGCTGAGGTCGGTCGGCGTGGTGTACGACAGGGCGGCGCCCACGGTGATCGTGCCACCGGAGTTCTCCGTCACCTGGAAGCTGAGCGACGCGAACACGTTCGTGCCCTGGAAGTTCGCCGAGCTGATGATGCGCGAGGCTTCCGTGCCGAGGGTCGTGATTTCCGTGTTCAGCGTGGCGCTGACGGTGCCGTTGTTGCCCGTCGAGGCCATCTGCACGTGCAGTTCCTTCTGACGCTCGAGGATCTTGGCGACCGTGGACGCGGCGCCTTCGGCGATCTGGAGCATCGCGGTGGCCTGCTGGGCGTTGTTGGACGCCTGGGCGAGACCACGGTGCTGGGCGCGCAGCTTGTTCGCGATCGACAGACCGGCCGCGTCGTCGGCCGCGCGGCTGATCCGAAGGCCCGAGCTCAGCTTCCGCATGCTGCCTTCGGCGGCAACGTTGTTCACGAACAGGTTGCGGGAGGCGGTGAGCGCGCCGACGTTCGTATTGATCTTCATGGGGACTATCCTCCGTGATGGTCGAATGAGGCATCCGTGCCTCGGCCGGATCCGGGAAGTGGATCAGGTTCAGCTATCATTGTCGGCGCACCGGGAGAGAACTTGAGCGTGGCCGGACAACTTTTTTTCGCCCTCTCACCGTCCGGGAACGAACCGTCACAAGGCGGGAAAACCGGCGGTGGAAGCGGGTCTTCCGGGGCGTTCCGGAGCCGGAGTCCGCGATGACGGAGCAGCTCCTGCAGGCGATCGCGGCCGGCGACGCCGCGTTCGAGGCCGGTGACTGGGAAGGCGCGATCCGGCACTTCCTGGTGGCGCACGCGGCCATGCCGACGGATGTGAATCTCGGCCTCGTGCTCGCGAATCTGTACCATCAGCTCGGGGACGCGGCGGCGCGACGCGCCATGCTGCTGGAGACGTTCCGCACGGGCGACCGGCGGGCGAGCGGCGTGGCCCACGCGCTGGGCGCGGCGCTGCTCGAGATCGGCGCGGCGGTGGAGGCCGCGGAGTGTTTTGCCCAGGTAGTCGCGGCGCTGCCGAACGACCCGGCCGCGCTGGGCGCGTTGGCCGCGGCCCGGCGGGCGTTGGGCGACCCGGCCGGCGGCTGGCCCCTGGCGAAGCGCGCGGTGACGCTTGCCCCCCGTGAACCGGCCCTTCTATTGACAGCCGCCCAGGTGCGGCACGAGCTCGGCGACCTGCTCGGTGCGCTGAACTGGCTCGACAAGGCGGAGCGGGCCCGTCCGAACCATGCCCCCACCCGCGTGCAGCGCGCGTACACCACCTTGCTCCGGGGCGCGAGCCGCGAGGGGTGGACGCACTTCGAGTCCCGTCCGCTCCCGGTGCCGGCCACGGACGCGCGGGCGTGGCAGGGGGAGCCGCTGTCCGGCCGCTCGCTGCTGGTGACGGCCGAGCAGGGGGTGGGGGATCAGTTCCAGTTTCTGCGGTTTCTGAGCCACCCGATGGTGCAGGCGGCAGCCCGGGTAGTGGTGGAGTGTCATGCCCAGGCGGTGTCGCTGCTCCGTGCGAACGGGTTCGACGCCGTGCCCCGCGGCGAGGGGCCGCGCACCGATTTCCACGTGCCGCTGCTCTCGCTGCCGCACCGGCTGGGGACGGGGAGCGACCTGGCGGCCGACCGGGTGCCGTACCTGCGCGCGCCCGACGAACCGGCCCCTGCCCTGCCGGCGCGCACGGCCGCGCGGCTCCGGCTCGGGCTCGTGTGGGCGGGCAATCCGGATTTTCCGGGCCGGATCACGCGGGATTTCGATGCCGCGCTGCTGCCGGAGCTGCTGGCGATTCCGGACGTGCAATGGGTGTCGCTGCAGCAGGGGGCGGACGGCCGGGTGGCGCTCCCCGGGCTGGAGACGCTGCCCCCGCTGGCCGACTGGTCGGCCACGGCGCGGACGCTGGCCGAGCTGGATGGGTTGGTGACGACGGATACGGGGATCGCGCACCTGGCCGGCGCGATGGGGGTGCGGACGTGGGTGCTGCTGCAGAAGGTGCCGGACTGGCGGTGGGGGCTGACGGGGGCGGGGAGCGAATGGTATCCGTCGGCGGTGCTGGTGCGGCAGGCGCGGCCGCGGGAGTGGGGGGAGGTGGCGGCGGCGCTGAGGAAGGCGCTCCAGGCGTACTCCGGCGATGCGCGCAGGTGACCCGCCCCCTGTGCGCGGACCCTGATCGACAGGCTCTGCGGGATCAGCGACGATAGGATCCGTCGAGCACGGCGCGCCACCATGCGTCGTTGGCGAGATACCAGTCCACGGTGTGGGCGAGTCCGGCGTCGAAGCGCCAGGCCGGTGAGAAACCGACCTCGCGCTCGAGACGCGACGGATCGATCGCGTATCGCCGGTCGTGTCCGCGCCGGTCGGTCACGTGCGCGCGCAGCTCGATGCATCCTGCGCCCTGCGACGCCGGACATGCAGGATATCGCTCGCGCAGCACGCCCGACGCGGCCAGCCGCTCGTCCAGCAGTGCACACACCCGATCCACGATGTGCAGGTTCGGATGCTCCGCGCGTCCGCCCACGTTGTACGTGCGCCCCCGGACATCGGCGTCGAGCAGCCGGTCGATCGCGGCGCAGTGATCGTCCACGAACAACCAGTCGCGGACCTGCAGTCCATCACCGTAGACCGGCAGCGGACGACCGTGCAGCGCGTTCACGATCAGGAGCGGAACGAGTTTTTCCGGGAACTGCAGCGGGCCGTAGTTGTTGGAGCAATTGCTGATGCCGACCGGCAGCCCGTACGTACGGGCGTACGCCCGTACGAGGTGATCCGATCCCGCCTTGCTCGCGGCGTAGGGCGAGCTGGGCGCGTACGGCGACGATTCGGTGAAGGCCGGCTGCCCGGGCTCGAGCGAGCCGTAGACTTCGTCGGTGGACACGTGATGGAAGCGGACACCCGGGCGCCATGCGACGGGCCCGTCGCTCCACGCCCGCATTGCAGCGTCGAGCAGGACCTGGGTGCCGAGCACATTGGTGCGCACGAATACGCCGGGATCGGCGATGGAACGATCCACGTGCGACTCGGCGGCGAAGTGCACGATCGTGTCGATGTCGTACTCGCGGAGCAGCGTATCCACGAGCGACGTGTCGGTGATGTCGCCCTGCACGAACGTGAAGCCGCGCATACCGTCGAGTGGTGCCAGCGAGGCCCGGTTTCCCGCGTAGGTGAGGGCATCCAGCACGACGAGCGTGTCGTCCGGATGCGTCCGCGCATGTCGGCGCACATAGTTGGCGCCGATGAACCCGGCGCCTCCGGTCACCAGGAGTCTACGCATGCACCAGCTCCCGGACGGACGCGATCACGCCCGTGGACCAGTGCCCGGGCGTCCAGTCGAGCCGCGCCCACGTGCCGTGCTTCGCCAGCACCGCGTACGCCGGCCGGACAGCTGGGCGCGGCGCGCGCGCCGTCGGAACCGGCTGCACGGTGGCATCGCCGGCGAGCACGCCGTCACGACGCAGTGTGTCATGTATGCACGCGGCGACATCGTACCAGGAGGCCACTCCCGCATCGGTGAAATGCAGCAGACCGCGGATCGCCGGCCGCGCCGCGATGCGCCAGATCGCCTCCGCCAGGTGCGCCGCACGCGTGGGTGTCCCGTACTGATCGTCGACCACCTGCATGGATGTGCCGTTCCGGAGCCGTGCGACCGTGGTAGCCACGAAATTCGGCGCGTGCCCCGAGTGCAGCCATGCGGTGCGTACGACCGCGGCGTCCGGATGCATGGCCAGGACCAACCGCTCGCCTTCGAGCTTGGTCCGGCCGTAGGCGTTGATCGGCGCGGCATCGTCCTCCGGCTCATACGGCCGTGAGGCCTGTCCGTCGAACACGTAATCGGTGGAACAGTGCACCAGCCGGGCGCCTGCGGCGTGCGCGTGTCGTGCCAGGTTCGCAGCGCCCGTGGCATTCACCGCACGCGCTTCGTCTTCCTGCGATTCGGCGGCATCCACGCCCGTGAAGGCCGCGGCATTGAGCAGTACGTGGGGCCTGAGGTCGCGCACTGCGCGTTCGACCGCAGGCTCGTCACGCACATCGAGCTCACCCGACGTGCAGGCATGGAGCGCCACGGATGCCGGGACGGATGCCGCGAGCGCGCGGCCGAGCTGTCCACCGGCTCCCGTCAGCAGGACACGGACGGGATCGCGCGACGGGCCGGAGCGTGCCGTCACGCGAAACACGCCTCGGGATCGAGCGCGGGAGCCGCGGCATCACGCGGGGACAGCAGCGGCGCCTCCGACAACGGCCAGCGGATGTCCAGCGCAGGATCGTTCCAGCGGACGATGCATTCAGCCGCCGGCCGGTAGGAGGTGGTACATTTGTAGAAGACATCCGCCGATTCGCTCAGCACGAGGAAGCCGTGGGCGAAGCCCGGAGGAATCCAGAGGGCGTCCCCGGCGTCGGCGTCGAGCGTGACCCCCACCCAGCGCATGAAGCGCGGCGACGATCGGCGGAGATCCACGGCCACGTCGAAGATGCGCCCGGTGAGTACGCGCACATACTTCCCCTGCGGCTCTTCCTGCTGGTAGTGCAGGCCGCGCAGGACGTGACGTGTCGAGCGACTCAGGTTGTCCTGCACGAACGCCGACGGCACACCGAACGCCGCGAGCTTGTCGACATGATGGAGCTCGGTGAAGAACCCGCGCGCATCGGCGTGGATCGGGCTCCGGACATGGAGGACATCGGGCAGGTCGGTCGAGGCAACGATCATGCGAACGTGACGTCGGTGGCGATGCGACGGAGATAGGCTCCATAGTCGCTCCGTCCGAGTTCGTCCGCCAGTCGCAGCAGCTGCGGCACGTCGATGAATCCCATGCGCCATGCCACTTCCTCGGGCGCGGCGATCTTGAGTCCCTGTCGCGCCTCCACCGTCTGCACGAACTGTCCGGCCTGGAGCAGCGACTCGTGCGTGCCCGTATCGAGCCAGGCGCTGCCGCGCCCCAGCCGGCACACGCGCAGGTCGCCGAGTTCGAGATACGCCCGGTTGACGTCGGTGATCTCGAGTTCGCCGCGCGCGGACGGAGTGAGACGGGCGGCGATCTCGACCACCCGCTCGTCGTAGAAGTAGAGACCGGTCACCGCGTGATGCGACCGGGGGGCGGCGGGCTTCTCCTCGATCGAGAGCGCACGGCCGGCGGCGTCGAACTCCACGACGCCGTAGGCGGTGGGATCGGCCACGGGATAGGCGAAGATCGTGGCGCCACGGGGTTCGGCGGCCGCGCGCTGGAGCGTGGTCGCGAGATCGTGGCCGTAGAAGAGATTGTCGCCGAGCACGAGGCAGCTGCGATGGTCCTGCACGAAACCGGCACCGATCCGGAACGCCTCGGCGAGGCCGTTCGGCTGCGCCTGCGTGGCGTAGTGCAGCGTGAGTCCCCATTGGCTGCCGTCGCCCAGCAGCGCCTCGAAAGCCCCCTGATCCCGCGGCGTCGTGATGACGAGGATCTCCCGGATCCCCGCCAGCATGAGCGTGGTGAGCGGGTAGTAGATCATCGGCTTGTCGTACACCGGCAGGAGCTGCTTGCTGACGGCACGCGTGACGGGGTGCAGGCGGGTGCCCGCGCCCCCGGCGAGGAGGATGCCGCGCACGGTCACGCCGGCACCATGCGTCCACCGGTGTCCGAGTGCGTCGACGCGGACTCCGTGCGCGTCGCTCCCGACAGTCCGCGGAGGGCCAGGCGAATGCGCTCCTCGACCCGTCCGCTCACCACGGCCCAGGTCCGCTCCGCAAGCACCTCCCGTCGCGCGACGATGCCGCGCACCTGAGAGTCGATCCGCTGTTCGACCACCTGCCGCATGTACCGCTGCAGCGTGCGCTCGTCCGGCACGAGCCGGCCGTCGCCCTTCTGCACGACCGGTACGGGAAAGCTGTTGCCCACCGTCGCGAACTCCGCGTGCGCACCGTGAGCCGTCACGATCACCGGGAGCCCCACCGCCATGGCCTCGAGCACGACACGGCCACCCGCCGCATCGACGGCCGGATGCACCATGGCGTGCGCATTGGCGTAGACCAGGGGCATCACGTCCTCGGCGAACGACCGCCGCTCGTGCCGGATATCGAGATATTCACCGTCCGTGTACTGTGGGTGCCGCTGCATGAAGCCGGCGAGCACCTCCGCAAACCGCACGTCGCGTTCATCTTCGGAGCGGTCGTCGTGTCCGGAGACGAAGACCAGCGCGCAGTCGGAATGGCGGCGGCGCACCTCGAGATAGGCACGCAATACTGCGTCCAGTCCCGCGGTCTCGCTCCAGTCGGTGCACACGACGAATCGGAAGACGCCGTCGGGCCGATTCTCATGGACATTCGTCCGGTAGGTGAAACCCGGCACCGCCGCGGGCACGAGCACGATCCGCGCAGCCGGCACGCCGACGCGTCCAAGCGCCTCCCCCACCCACACCGACGGCACCCAGTATTCATCCACCGGTTTCCGGGCCCATTCGCGCAGTGTGGTCTCATCGGCGCGCCGTACGAGGGCGATGGCCGTGCCGGCGCGGTCCTGTCGGACGAAATGCGCGGGGGCGCCGCTGTACACCTGCACGAACTCCTGTTCGAGCGGCACCCGTTCGAGCTCGCCAAGCCGGAGGGCGTCCTGCCGGTTCACGAGCGCAGGCCGCGGCTCTCCCGCACCGATACGTTCCACGCGTGATGGCACGCCCCGATGATCGAGCGCGCGCACGAGATGACGCAACGGATCCACGGGATCGTCCCAATCGGTCTGCCAGCACACGAGTGCCCGCGTGGCGCCGGGGTGCCGATATGCATTGCCGCGCAGCAGCACGGAGGCTGCCGTGACGTCCCGGGTGTCGGCTATGACGCCGGCGTATCGATCCGCGATGCGCGCGGGATCCGCCACCTCGCGGAAGTGGGCACGTGCCGTTTCCGCAATGCGCGTACGTGCTTCCGGCGACGCATGAAAGCGTTCGAGGGCCGCGGAGAGATCGTCCACTTCATGCTCGAAACCGATGTGCGTGACGATTTCGGACGGCAGGTCCGCATACTGCCCATACGCGGAGACGCACGCCGGCCGACCGCTGCCGAGGATGCGTGTCAGCGTTGCCGACTCCTCACCGCGCGACGGATACCGCAGGTTCACCGTCACGTCGGAAGCGCCGAGCCAGTCGAAGAACTCGTCGTCGGACACCCAGCCGGTGATGCGCACGCGATCGGCGATTCCGTGCTGCTCCGCGAGGGACAGCAGCGTGCGGCTGTACGATGTTTCCCATGCTTCTCCGGCAAGTACGAGCTGCGCTTCCGGATGGGTACGGGCGAATCGCGCGAACGCCTCGACCGTGACGTGATTGCGCTTGTGATACTGCACGAGTCCGAGCGACAGGACCACGAACGCATCAGGCGCAACTCCGAGCCGCGCGCGCGCAGCGGAACGGGGCCGGTCCGACTCCGACGCGGGAGGGAGCGTGAGCGGGACCACGTACACCGGCAGCGACGGGAACTCCTCGGCCAGCACCTGCCGGGAATGTTCGTTGTGCACCACCACGGCCTTGGCCGTGCGCAGCAGCGTCTGGAGGTGCGGACGGCTCGAGGCCTCGTAGCCGGCGCTCCGGCAGTCGTATTCGTGCAGCACGACCACTCCCGGAACCTGCGAGGCGACCGTGGCGATCGTCTGGTGGTGGTGATTGTTCCCGATGTGGAAGAACACGGCGTCGTGGCCGTAGATGGCCGACGTCGACGCGAGATCCCGCACCGGATGCACCCGGTGATGCGCGACCAGCTCCGGGTCGGACGGCACGAGATCGTCGGTGAACAGGTCGACCTGGAACCGGCCGGTGAGTGTAGCCGTGAGCTCGCGGACGACATCGGCGACACCGCTCTTCACCGGGCGGAGCGGGCTCACCATCGCGATACGCGGCAGCCCGAGGCCGGTGATACCGTCGGCGCGCTGCATCGCGAGTTCGTCGGGTACGATGCGCTCGCGCCACCGGGTCAGGAAACGCCGGTAGTTGGGATTGTCCGGTCGATGGCCGGTGGTGATCGACGCCGACTCGTGGTGCCACAGGACGCTGTCGGCAGCCAGCAGCACGCGCCGCCCCTGCTCCCGTACGCGGAAACAGAGCTCGAGATCCTCACCGCCGTTCAGGTACGCCGTGTCGAAACCGCCTACGGACTCGAACAACGCGCGCGCGATGAGGATGCACGCGCCGGTCACGGCCTGATACTCGCGTGACTGGCGCACGAACGGCTGGTCGGCGTAGCAGAATTTGTAGAGGTGCGTCGACGTGAGATCGTCGCGGAACACGATCCCCGTGTGCTGCACGCGGAGCGGCGCTTCCGGACGCTCGGGCGCCGGCGGGAACAGGAGCAGGCTGCCGATCACACCGGCATCGGGTACGCGCCGGGCCGTGTCGAGCAGCGCATCGAGCCATCCGTCCTGCGGTGTGGTGTCGTTGTTGAGGAACACGAGGTGCGCGCCCTGCGCAACCGCCGCGCCGGCGTTGCAGGCCCGCGCGAACCCCACGTTGTCCTCGAGGCGAAGCGATCGCAGCCACGGATAGCGGAGAGCGGCGCCGCCGAGGAACTCCGGCGTATCGTCGGAGGATGCGTCGTCGACGACGATCACCTCGCACGGGACCGCACCCGGCAACGTGCGTTCGAGGGCCTCGAGGCAGCCCACCGTGAATCCGAGCTGGTTGTGAACCGGGACCACGATCGAAACCACCGGGCGCACGACGGCATCCTGATCGATGACACCCCGATCGGCGATCGCCTGCTCGCAGAGAGCCACGGACGCATGCAGTGCGGCCACGGCCGGCGGATGCAGGGCGGCCAGCACCGCTGTCGCCTCGGGATGCTCCGGTTGCAGCACGAGTACACGATGGAATGCCTGCACTGCGTCCGAAACGGCTCCGCACTGCAGATGGCAGACGCCGAGCGGGAACCACGCGTGGACATCGGCCGGATCCGCATCCACGAGCCTGGCGTATTCTGCGGCGGCGGCGGGATAGTCGTCGACATGCACCAGGGCAGCCGCGAGCAGCCGGCCCACGGCCGGATCCCGGGGAGCGTTTGCGACCGCGCGCCGCAGCAGGCGAATCACGTCGGGGATGGCATACCGCTGGGCAATGAACAGTGTGGCGGCGGCCTTCGCCAGCGGCAGATGATCCGGGTGGTCTCGAAGCGTCGTTTCCAGCAGCGCGCGTGCCTGGGCCCCGTCACCCGCTGCATCGGCAGCGTGCGCTCGTGCGATGATCGCGTCGAGGTCGACAATGTCGTGCCGATCCGCGGTCGAATCAGTCGTCGGAGTGTTCGTCCACATCCCCGGGATCTTCAGCGCCGCCAGTCGGGCGCGCAACGCTCCGACATCCGTCACCCGCCGGCTTCGCTCGATCGCGGTCATGTCGGCGATGAGCGGCCCGAACATGTCCTCGCCGTCGGGCATACACGAGGCGAACACGCGGCCCATCGCATACACGTCACAGTGGACCCCGTCGGGCGGACAGCCATCGTTGCCGAGTCCGTCGGGCGTGAAGATCGGCCGGTCGGCGGCGAGCGCCCATCCGAAATCGATGATGACCGGACGACCGTTCCGCACCAGCAGGTTGCCATCGTGGATGTCCCGATGCTGAACGCCGGCATCTCCGAGCGCCTGCAGGAGCTGCAGGCAGTCGTCGAAGAATCCCGCCAGCGCACGCGGTGTGCCGGCAAGCTCCTTCCGTGCCCGGTCGAGCGGTTCGCCCTCGATGCGTTCCATGCGTACCGAAGACCAGCCATCGCCGTTCGTCGTTTCGAACACGTGAGGAACGTATCCCCCCCGGACACGCGACATGAGTTCGCCATCCCGCGCGGCGAGGTCGTCCGTGGCCTGTTTCAGAATCGTTCCGTCCGCGGAATCTTCGTATACGATGCTGTCGTACGGCCGGCGGTTCCACGTCGTCAGCCGTCGCGCCGACATCACCGCATCCGACGGAAGCAGCAGCGGCATCGCGCGCAGTGCGTCCGGTTCGATGCGGCCGGCCGGCATGGTCCGCAGCAGATTCTCGTTGTAGTACACCGCCGGATGCATCGGCCGCACATACCCGTAGCCCTTGAGCGTGAGATACACGTCAAGCAGCCGCTTCGCCCGGCGGGGTGTCGTGAACGTTGCGAGATCGAGGCCGGGGAGTCCGATGGCCGGCACGAGCCCGATCAGGCGTTCCGCGTAGACCGACGCCATCTCCTGCTTGTGCATCAGCGCATGGTACAGCAAGGAGAAGAAGTAGTCCTCGTGACCCGGCACGTCGAACCCGCGCTCGTGGCGCCGACGGCGCGCGAGCATGTCGTGCTGCCATCGCTCGTCGTAGTACCCGTCCCCCGGCGTCTTGGGATCCAGCACGACGGACTCACCGCCGATCGATACGACCCAGTGCCGGCCGGTCGAATCCGTCCGATCAGGGACGGCATGGGCGGCGTACGCGAGCTCCTCCACCGAATCCGCGAGCAGATCGATGTCGCCGTGCGTCTCGGGACGGAACTCGTGCGGGTAGGCCTCGAAGTTCCGGAGCACGAGATAGACCGCCGTTTCGTTGAGCAGGGCGAAGAAATGCGTCAGGTCGCGCCACCCGTCGCTTCCCGCGAGGTCGGCGCGACATGCCGTGATGTGCCCATCCCACGCGCCGGCATGCCTCGCCACGTGCTCCGCGAGCGTCTCACCGAAGAGGAGCGCGACGTCGTGTCGCACTTCGGCCACCGTATCGGTGGCATGAATACGGTGCCCGCCACCGGTCCATTCGCGATACTGCTGCTTCGCGTCGAAAGTGCGTGCATTCACGTCGCGCGGCCCCTTGGACGTGCCGCGATGCTCGTATCGCGGCGCGTCGTCACGGACGACGATGGCCAGGAATGCCCCCGTCCCGCAATGCTCCTCCTTGAACGACCCCGGCGGCAGCTTCTGCCCGTAGAATCGGGTGTAGTTCTCCGCCGCGCGCGCCGGTGTCCAGGCAATCTCGGTGACCGACACGATGACGAAACGCGCCGCGAGATCGGCAAGAATACGTGCCTCGGCGGAGCGGCCGTGCTCCCAGATCACGAACAGATGATGCTCCGCCCCCGACTCGGCGATTGCCGGCAGGGTCATGGCCGGTTCGGCCGGCGATACCGATGACGCAGGCACCGGCGCAGACACCGGCGCAGACGGCGCCACGACGGCCATCCGGCTCATCGATTCCCCGATGGCCTTCAGGCGCTCCACGATCATGGCCACGGCATGGTTCCACGTCCATCCCGCCACCATTTCCGCCCGCGCGCGCGCGCCGAGCGTCTGCGCCCGCGCCGGATCCTCGTGTACACTCTGCAGCAACGATACGAGATGCGGCACACTCGGCTCTGCCCACTGGTGCCCGTCGTAGACGTCGAGCACTTCGTCACGGGCCGGTGCGAGCCTGTCCACATCGATCAGCAGACTGTTCTCGTCGTGCATGAAATCGAGGTGCGCGCTCCATCGCGTGGCGATCACGGGCCGTCCGCTCGCCATGGCCTCCGTGAACGGCCGCCCCCACCCTTCGCCACGCGTAGGCGCCACGAGCGCGTCCGCGCGCGTATACAGTGAAGGCATGGCGTCCACCGGGATCGGTGCGTCCAGCACGATGATCGGTGCGACATCGTGACGCGTACGGCCGCAGGCGTCCCGCAGGAACGTGTCGATCTGATCCGACACCGACGGATGTCCGGCCTCTCGCGCACGGACACGGATGCGGCTCCGGATCAGCAGGGTGACGTCGTCCTCCGGAGCGAATGCATCGGCCCACGCGCGCAGCAGCGCATCCCACCCCTTTCGGTGCACCCACTCGAACACTCCCAGAAACACCGTTCCACGAGCCCCCGGTACCTCGAGCGGAGGCACCGTGGGCGCATAGGTGCCGACGTCCACACCACCGGGCACCCGATACATGGGCGTGCGGACTCCTGCCCGCGCGAACGTTTCCATGTTGAAGCGGCTGGGGATCCAGAGCTCGTTCATGCGATTGCACTGGTCCACCCAGGCGGACGGCAGCGAATCCGTCTCGAACATCGTGCGGCCGACCTGAAAGGTCGCGTTCTCCAGCTGCGCAAACCCATCCGCCAGGTAGTGCTGCACGAGCACCAACGGATGCGCCAGCCCACGCGCTTCCTGCCGTTCCAGCGCCTTCCGCACTCGATCCGGAAGTGCGCGCCGGAAGGTCGCATCGTGCCCCATGGGCCGCAGCGCCACGGGGATACCGCCGGACTCGAGCGCCGTCAGAAACCCGCGCGCCTCGTCGGCGTACCCCGTGGCTTCGTCCACCGGACCGCACCAGACGAGATGGGCCTTCTCGGTCATGCCCCTGTTCCTGCTCATGCGGACCGCCGGTGATGGGATCGGAAGTATGTGCTCACACCGCGGCCGCTCATGCGAGCGCGGCGAGCAGCGCCTCGGCGCTCGCCCTCCACGTCGTGCGCATCGCCGTTTCGATGCCGGCCGCATTCACGGCGAGCGATCCGGACTGCCGGGCCTCGTGCACCGCGCGCAGATGCGTCACGAGCTGGTCGTGCTGCCGCGCGCCGAACGCCGCCCACTCGCCCACCGTATCGGTGGGCTCGAGGGCGTCGATCTCCACGAGATGCGCATTGGCAGGGGTGAGGAACGCGGTGTGCGCGCTGTATGCCGTCGCGATGACCGGCTTGCCGATGGACAGCATCTCCAGCGCCTCGAGGTTCCACCCTTCCGCCCGCGAGCAGAACACGCCGCAATCGGCCTCCGCCATGAGCTGCGCCACGTCGTGGTGCGTGGCCAGCGGATCGGTACGGAGCGTGATGCGCTTCGCCATCGGCGAGGACCGGAACGGGGCCGAACGCACGGCAAACTCTTCGCGCGTGAGAAAGGGATTGTGACAGGCGAACACGAGCCGCACCGCGTCGTCGGGGCCGAAGGCCGCCTCGAAGGCACGCAGCAGATCGTGCTGTCCCTTGCGGGGTTCGAGCTTGCCGACCTGCAGGAACACCGTCTCCTTCCCGCCGCGCGCGTTCACCAGCCCTTCGTGGAAGACCCGCCGGTCGACGCCGAGCGGCACCACGTGGATGGGCGTGTCGAGGATGCCGTTCGCCAGCACCACCCCACGGGCCCACTCGCTGCACACGAGCAGACGATCCTGCGCACGCAGGTGATGGCGTTCACGCGGCGTGAAGCGCGTGGATTCGAAGATCGGAAAACCCACGCGCGGGCCCCGGCCCACATGCAGCGCCAGGTCGAATTGCTGCGCGAGCCGTACACTCGGCGCCCACGGATCGAACGTGTCCTGGGCCGTCAACGCGGCGTCGAGGCCGGGCACCTCGGTGATGCTCCGGTCCACGGCACCCATGGGAAAGAAGCTCACCGGTACGTCGAGATCGAGCAGCGCACCGAGCAGGTAGGCGCCGGTCACGCCATAGCCGGTGCGCTGGAACGGGGCGATGAGGTGCAGCGCGGTGGTGCGGGTGGGCCAGAGCACGGGCGCGGCGCCCGAGGCGGTATCCGTCATCCCGTCGGCGTCGCCCCCGGGGATCGGCGCGGTATCGGCCTCCGTCGCCAGCACCGCGACATGCAGCGCGATGATGGGTGTACCCGGAGGCGCGTCTTCGATACCGAAGAGCGCCAGCTCGCCGTCCTGTTCGGCGAGTACGTGCGGCCGGCAGCCGATCTGCTCCAGGGCTGCCAGGGTCTCCCGCCACTCGACCTCGGTATATCGACCATCGGGCGACAGCAGGATGGCCACGACACGGCCGGTCGCGCATTCCGAGGCCAGCGTCTCGATCAGGGCCGGCAGCGATTGCGGTTCGACATGGACGAACAGCCGGATGCCTTCGGCGAGATGCGACAGCGCCCGTTGCGCCGCGTCCGCGATCCCCTCGTGCGGCGCTCGAACGATCGTCTGGACCGCGGTACAGGCTTCGACAGCGGACGTGCTCAGCCGTACTGCCGCTTCCTCGTCGGAAACCACGGCCGCCACGACAGCGGCAATGCCGGGTGCCGTAGCGGCGCCGAGGGCCACGAACCCGAACCCGGGCGCAAGGTCGAGCAAAGCGTCCCCGTCTTCGAGCTGGGCGTCGAGGAAGGCCCGGAACTCGGCGGCGACGCCACCCTGGAACTCGATCTGCGCGGTCGCCTGCCACGTGGCGTCCGGACCAGCGGGCAGCACGTGGAAGCGGGGAGTGCCATCCGGGTCGACTTGCGCGCTCGGAACCGGCAACGAAGGAACAGCAGCAGTGGAGTGCGACATGAGCATGGAGCGGAGTGAACAGGATTATCCGCTATCGCATGAAGCACGTCGCGTGCCACTATCCAAGCTGTTGTCAATAAATACTTTACGACTTTACGAAGAGGAGCGGATCCAGCCTTGCGGCAAATTTTACCGGTGTTTCACTGGTGGATCATTCCTATCCGCAGCCGGCAGGAAATGCCGTGTGTCAGGCGGGCTACCCGATCCGAATGTCGAAGGGATGATTCACCACGTACCCCTCCACCGCGCTCACCACCTGCCGGCCGAGCTGGGCCCGCGTGTTGAACACCACCGGACCGCGGAGATTCGTCGTCGCCCGCTCCTCCTTCGACCCCGGCAGCGTCACCACCGTGAGCACCAGCGCCTCCTCCGGCGTGCCGAGCCCGAGGAACCGGATGTCCCCCTCTCCCAGGTCCACTTCATAGCCCGGCGAAACCCGGAACGGGTCGGCGAGCAGAAAGGCGAGCTGCGCCTCGTCGGCGGCCTGGAGCCACCAGAACCCCTCACGCGCCGTGGGCACGAGGACGAACTCGGTGTACGCCTCGAAGCCGTGCAACCCTTCCGGAAACCGGAACAGGTTGTCCGTGGAGACGACGACATCACCGAGCACACGTGATGCGATGACACGCTCGGCGGGCAGAGACATTTCGGGCTGGAGGACGGCAGACATGGAAGGGTGAGACTGAGCGCGGGCGTTCGATCCGTCGAAGCCGGCGCTCATAGATAGTTGGCGAGGCTCAGTCCAAGCACTCGCGACGTGGCCGCCATCGCGGCCTCATACATGACCTGGCGGCCGACGAGCTCGACCATCGCCTTGTCGATCTCGGTATCCCGCAGCTCCGACCGGAAGGCCTTGAGCGTGAGCTCGAGATCGCTCAGCGACCCGTCGGCGGCCATGAGATCATTGGCCCGCGCGCCCTGACGTCCCACGAGGGACTGCACGTCGGAGAGGGAGTTCCGGAGCGTGTCGATGGAAGCGTTGATCGCGCCCGCATCGTCGGCCCCCAGCGCTTCCGACAGCGCGTACAGGCTGCCCAGCACGTTGGTGTCGAGAAACACCTCCGTGCCGTTGTGGTTGGGAACCACGAACCGGCCGTCCCCGATCTCGAGCGGAATGGAACCGCCCGGATTCACCGGGTCGCCGTCGGCGTCGAGCAGCGCCCGGAAATCTCCGCCGGCTGCCGGCGGATTGCGGAAGGGAGGCTCCCCCCCGCGCGTGCCCCCGAACAGATAGTCGTCGCCGAAGCGGGTGTTGCCGAGCTGGACCGCAAAGCCGATCAGCGCATCGACCTCGGCCTTGACCGAGAGGCGGGTTTCGGCGGTCGCGCTGCCCGACGCCTGCGCGATCGCGAGCTCCATGCCCCGGGCGAGCGTGTTGGTGAGGCCGTCGAGCACCCGCTCCTCGGATTCGGCCTTGGCCACACCGATCCGGATATTGCGCCGGAACTGCTCGATGGCGCGCATGGAACTGCCCACGCGCACCACCTCGCCGCCGGAGACGGGGTCCTGCGACATGCGGCGCAGACGGAGCCCCGTGGCGATCTGTTCGCGCGCGCTCTCCACCGACTGCAGGCGGGACTGGAGCCGGCTGATGCTGTTGTGGAGAACGATCTGGTTGGTGACGCGCATCGGCGGGTCGGGACCAAGGGCAAAATCACACTCCGGCAGGGTTGCACGTCACAGCCGGGGCACGTCTATTTCAGTGTCGGCGGCGCCGGGTCAGATCTTGAGCGTCGGCAGAATTGTCCTCTTTCGCCTCTGCTCCGTCCCTGCATGGCCACCATCCTGTACGTAGATGACGAACCAAGTGTCGGACTGATACTTCAGGACACGCTGGAGCGGGCGGGGCACAGCGCGATCGGCGCCCGCAACGTGCCCGAAGCGCTGCAGATTCTGCCGCGCGGCGATATCGACCTCATCATCAGCGACTACCGGATGCCCGGGCTCACCGGGCTCGAGTTCCTGGCCATGCTGGCGCGCGAAGGGTACGACATCCCGCTGATCATGCTCACCGGGTATGCGTCCATCGAACACGCGGTGGCGGCGATCAAGGCCGGCGCGATCGACTACATCACCAAGCCCGTCCGTCCCCAGCAGATGGAGCTGGCGGTGGACCAGGCGCTCGAGTTCGTGCGGCTTCGGCGGGAGAACGAGGCGCTCCGGAAGGAGGTGCTCCAGTACCGGAACGAGCGGCAGATCATCGGCGACTCGCCCACGATCCGCCGGATCCTGCAGACGGTGGCGATGGCCGCCCCCACGCGGGCCACGGTGCTGCTCCAGGGAGAGTCCGGCACGGGCAAGGAGCTGTTCGCGCGGGCGCTCCACGACCAGAGCGAGCGGCGGGAAAAGCCGTTCATCCAGCTCAACTGCGCCGCGCTCCCGGAAGGGCTCATCGAGAGCTCGCTCTTCGGCCATGAGAAGGGGGCGTTCACGGGCGCGATCAAGCGGGTGGAAGGGGCGTTCGAGCGCGCGCACCGGGGCACGCTGCTGCTCGACGAGATCAGCGAGATGCGACTGGATCTCCAGGCCAAGCTGCTGCGCGTGCTGCAGGAGCAGGAGTTCGAGCGGGTGGGCGGAACGAGCCCGATCAAGGTGGACGTGCGGATCATCGCCACCACGAACCGCGACCTGGCCGCCGAAGTGGAGGCGGGGACGTTCCGGCAGGACCTGTACTATAGACTGTCCACGATCCCGATCCAGATCCCGCCGCTCCGCGACCGCGCGGAGGACGTGCCGGTGCTCGCGCTCCGTTTCGCGATGCGCGTGGCACACGAACTGGGCAAGAAGATCGAGGGGCTGTCGCCGGACGCGCTCGAAGCGCTGCAGCAGTACGCGTGGCCCGGAAACGTGCGCGAGCTGCAGCACGTGATCGAACGGGCGGTGATCCTGACGCCGGACCCGATCATTCAGCCGCACTGCCTCGAAGGCACGCGCTTCGGGCTGGCGCATTCGCTCGGCGCGACGACCACCAAGGGGCCACGGGGCACACCGGTGGGGGGCGGGGTGGCGGTGGCCACGCCGCCGGGAGGCGTGGCCGTGGCGGGAGGCGCCGCCAAAGCCGGCGCGATCGCGCTCCAGTCGCTCAACGTGGCGGAGGCGGAGCGGGTGCTGATCCAGCATGCGCTCGCAGCCACGGACAACAACCGGACCAAGGCCGCCGAGATGCTGGGGATCTCGGTGCGGACGCTCCGGAACAAGCTGAACGGGCCGGGGAAGGACGGAGACGAGGAGTGATCCGCGGATGACTCGGATGCCGTAGAAGGACGGAAAGGAGGATATTTGTCCTTGTATAAAGGACAAATATTGCCTGTCAGGGCCAGGCATTCGCCGTCATTGGTGTCCGCCGCGGTCGGGACGGCCGAAACCCCGCCCCCGCCACTTTCGTACCGCACATGGACACCCCCGACCGCTCGCCGGCACAGCCGCGCCGGCCGGCCCCCGCCACGGACCCCCTCCGCCTCTCCGTCCATGGACACCCTGCTCCAGGACCTGCGCTACGCCATGCGCGGCCTTCGCCGCTCGCCGGGCTTCACCCTGGTCGCGCTCCTGACCCTGGCCCTCGGCATCGGCGTCAACAGCGCCATCTTCGGCATCGTCAACGCGGTCCTCTTCCGGCCCCTGCCTGTCGAACGGCCGGGCGAACTGGTCGAGATCTACGGCCACACCGCGACCTCGTCCTCCCACGACACGCACTCCTGGCCGAACTATCTCGACTACCGCGCGCAGTCGGAGACGCTCTCGGGACTGATCGGATACTCGAACTTCTTCGCCCACGCCTCGTTCACGGGCAACGCGGACCTGGTGATCGGCGAACTCGTCACCGACAACTACTTCCAGGTCCTCGGCGTGCGTCCCGCGCTCGGCCGAGCCTTCGTCGCCGAGGAGTATGCGGCGCCCGGCGCGGTCCCCGTCGCCATCCTGTCGCACGGCCTCTGGCAGACGCGATTCGCCGGCGACCCGAACGTGGTGGGCCGCGAGTTCCGGATGAACGGGCGCGTGTACACCGTGGTCGGCGTCGCGCCGGAACGTTTCGGCGGCATGATGCCCGCGGTCACGGCGCAGATGTGGATCCCCACCGCGATGGTCGAGCAGGTGGAGCCGATGGGGAACAACCGCATATCGGGGCAGTCGCCGGGGGATACGCGGCTGGACCGCCGTGGCCAGCACTGGATGTGGCTCAAGGGGCGGATGAAGCCGGGTGTCACGCCGGAGCAGGTGCGCGCCGAGTTCACGCTCATGGCGAGCCGGCTCGCCACCGAGCATCCGCGGACGAATGCGCAGGAGCGCGTCGCGGTGATTCCCTCGCGTGATGTCCGCATCAACCCGGATGTCGACGGCGTGGTGAAGCCGGCGGGATTCGTGCTGGTGGGCGCGGTGACGCTGGTGCTGGTGGTCGCGTGCGGCAACCTGGCCAACCTCATGCTCGCACGTGCCGCCGGCCGGCGGCGGGAGCTCACGCTCCGGATCGCGCTGGGCGCCGACCGCATGCGCCTCGTGCGGCAGTTGCTGACGGAGAGCATGGTGCTGGCGGTCGCGGGCGGCGCCGTCGCGATCCCGGTGTCCGCATGGCTGGCCATGATCATCGCACGCGTCCAGCCGCCGCTTCCCATCGACATGGGCTTGCGCATCGGTCCCGACTGGCGTGTGCTGCTCTTCACGCTCGTCACGGCCATCGCCACGGGGATCCTGACCGGCCTCCTCCCCGCGCTGCGCGCCTCGCGTCCCGACCTGGCGCTGTCGCTCCGGGATACCGGGGCATGGATCGGCCGGCGGCGCCGGATGGAACTGCGCGACGGGCTGGTGGTCCTGCAGGTCGCCGTCTCACTGGTGCTGGTGGTCGCCGGTTCGCTGCTCGTGCGGAGCCTGGCCGTGGCGGGGCGGGTCGACCTCGGCTACGACGTGGACCGCCTCGCGGTGCTCTCCGTGGCCATGGAGATGAACGGGTACGACGACGGCGGACAGGCGGGAGCGTTTCTCGAGCGCGGACGCCTGCGCCTGCAGGAGCTGCCACAGGTGGAGGCGGTGTCTCTCGTCAGTCGCGTGCCGCTGTCCATCAACAACAACGGCTTCGGCGTTTTTCTCGACGGCCATCAGGTCGCGGCCACCGATGCGCCATACACCATGGACGGCGCCTACGTCGACGAGCATTACATCGGAACGCTGGGGCTGGCGCTCGTGGCCGGCCGCGGCATCGAGGCCGCCGACCGGGACGAGCAGCGACGCGTGGTCGTGGTCACGCAGACGATGGCCGAACGCTACTGGCCCGGCCGCGAAGCGGTGGGCCGCGAGCTCCGCCTCCGATGGGATGGCGACCCGTATCGTGTCGTGGGCGTCGTGGCCGACTACAAGGTGGACACGCCGGGCGAGACGTCCAGGGCGTACCTGCACCTGCCACTGGGCCGGCGCGAGATGTTCGGGAACTACCTCGTGCACACCGCGCTGCCGGCGGCCTCGCTGGTTCCGCTGCTCGAGCGCGAGTTGCGGGCTCTCGATCCGGAGCTGGTCTTCATGGACACCGGCAGCCTGCGCGACCTCGCGGACGTGCGTCTCTTCCCCGTGCGCGCCGGCGCGTGGCTGATTGGAGCATTCGGCCTGCTGGCGCTGACCGTGGCCACGGTGGGGCTGTACGGCGTGATCGGATACTCGGTGAGCCGGCGCCGGCACGAAATCGGCGTGCGCAAGGCGCTCGGCGCCCCGTCGCAGCAGGTGATCACCATGATCCTTCGCGAGGGGATGACCCTCGTGGTGATCGGCGGTGCGATCGGCGCCGTGCTGGCGGCATTGGCCGGCCGGGCGCTGTCCGGCGTGCTCTACGTGGAACCGTTCGACCCGGCGAGCTTCGCGATGGCCTTCGGCATTCTGGCCGCCGTGGCGGCGGTGGCCAATGCCGTGCCTGCGTGGCGCGCGGCCCGGGTGGATCCCATGGTCGCGCTCCGGCACGAGTGACCGGGGGAGGCGCTACGCCGCGCTCCCCTGCGCCAGGAGCGCCCCGATCTCCGCCGCGTTGACGGGGCGCACCACACGCCCCAGCTCCGCGCCATCACGCACGAGCACCAGCGTGGGCCACAGCTTCACGCCGAAGGAACGCCCGAGCGGCCGGCCGCTGCCGTCCTCGATCTTCAGGTGCGTGACGGGCCCGGACGCACCCGCGAGCGCCCGGGCGATGAGGGGTCGCGCGGCCACGCAGAACCCGCAGTCCGGCGCGCCGAACTCGAGCAGGACCAGACCGGCGGTCTGATCGATGTCTTCGCGGGTGGGTTCGGAAGACGGTCCGGGGTGGGTCATGGCGAGGCTCGGTGAAGGAAAAAGGGCGAAGAGCGATGACGTCGTCCGTTCACACGATCACTACTTCGCCAACGTCGCTCCCGCCAGCCGGCCCACGGCACCGAGCGTGGTCTGCGCCGCGTTCAATCCGAGCAGGAAGTCCTTGTCGCTGTACGTGCTGAACAGATCCGTGGGCTGATGCCAGTGCGGACTCCAGCCGCTGCCCGTCTGCGTGCCGCGTTCGTTCTCGCGCAGGCTGATCGACGCGACGAGATCCTGGAAGGGCCCGGAATCGGTGTTGGTCATGTGCGGTCCGACCTGCGCCGGATAGTCGGTTGCATACCGCGCATTCGCGGCGTGGAACGCCCACGCGAGCGCCTGCGATTCGAGCGTCTTCTGCGAGTTCATCTGGAACTCGATGTTCACGTCGGCTTCCGGACGCTGTTCCGGGTTCAGCGTGCCGTCGGGACGCGGCATGCCGTGGTCGAACAGCATCATGTCGTGCTGGATCATGCCGAGCCACCGGGGTTCCGGATATTTCCCCGAGCCCGCCGGCGATTCACGGCCCTGCAGCTCGGCGCGCTGCTGCACGTACGCGCGGGCGCCGTTGAGTCCGGTCTCCTCGTTGTTGAAGAGGATGAAGCGGATGGAGCGTTCGGTGCGCACATCGGGATTGGAGAAGATGCGCGCGAGCTCCATCACGAGGGCCGTGCCCGAGCCGTCGTCGTTCGCGGCTTCGCCCCACCCGATGCCGTCCATGTGCGCGCCCACGATGTACATCTCGTCGGGGTGCGTCGTGCCGATCTTGGTGCAGAACACCTGCTGGCGCTCGCCCGGCGTGGCCGGCTGCGCGTTGAGCGCGCGCAACCGCGCGTCGGGCTGCGCGAGGGAGTCGTTGTTCACGCCGGTGCGCGTGCGCACGCCGCGGGCGCGTCCCCCGCCCGACGCCACGGGGGGGCCGGTGCGCCGCGCGGCCGCGGCACTGCCGGCAACGGCGGGGTTGGGACGGTCTGCCGCCGCGCCGGCCGGCGGCGCGGCGGGCGGCCGCGCGAACTGCAGGTGCTCGTAGGTGATGCGCTCGGTGTTCGTGCAGCCGTAGCTCTGGAGCTGCGCCTCGATCCAGTCGATGGCCGCGCGATTGCGGTCGGTGCCGGCACGCCGGTCGCCGAACTGCGTCAGTCCCTTGATCGTGGCCTTGTAGCGCTCGAGATCGAGGCGCGTGACCATGAGGGCGACGGGGTCGGTGGAGTCGATGACGACGGCCTGCTCCGGCAGGACCGGTCGCTGCGCCGGCGCGATCGTGGGCAGCAGGCACGCGCCGGCCGAGAGGGCAGCGGCGATGGTGACGGAGCGCACCGGACGTGCTGGACGGTGGATGCAGCGAAGCATGCGAGGGACCGGAAGGGACGGGAGCGACATGCCCGGCGACGGCGCGGGCGCCTGTCGATGTACGCCGGAATGACGGGAACTGCTGTCCGTCCCCCGGGCCCGGCCACGCCTCCGGATCAACGGGTTCCCCCCCGTCCGCGTAATCGAGCGGTATTGCGCATCACTTTCGACGGCCTGCCGGTCGAACGTGGGACACGCGTTCACGCCGCCCGTCCGGGGCCTGCGCGTGCCCCCGTTCCCGTCGTCGTCTTCCGGATCTCCATGTTCGCAGTCCTGAAACGGATCGGCCTCACCGGCTGGATCTTCATCGGCATGGGCCTCGGCATCCTGGTCGGATGGCTCGCCCCCGAGTTCGCCGCGGGTCTCAAGCCGTTCTCGAACCTGTTCCTCCGCATGATCAAGATGATCGTCGTGCCGATCCTGTTCGGCACGCTGGTCGTCGGCATCGCGGGGCACGGCGACGACATGAAGCGCATCGGCCGGCTCGCCGGCAAGTCGATGCTCTACTTCACCGCGATGACGTCGGTGGCGCTGGTGATCGGGCTCGTGGCCGGCAATCTCACCCGTCCCGGCGACGGCGTGATCCTGCCGCCTCCCGATCCGGGCGTGAACCTCCCGGAGCCCGCGCCCACCACGCTGAACGGCTTCCTCGAACACGTCGTCCCCACCTCCTTCTTCGAGGCCGCCGCCACCAACACCGTGCTGCAGGTGGTGTTCTTCGCGGTGCTGTTCGGCCTCGCGCTGTCGCAGGTGCCGGCCGGCAAGCCCAAGGAGACGATCCTGCACTTCGCCGAAGGGCTGGCGGAGACGATCTTCAAGCTCGTCAACATCATCATGAAGTACGCGCCGATCGGCATCGGCGCCGCGATGGCGGTGACGATCTCGCACAGCGGCATCGGCGTCATCATGAACCTGGCCAAGCTGGTCGGGACGCTCTACCTGGCGCTCGTCGTCTTCGGCCTGCTGGCGCTGGTCCCGTCGATGCTGATCGCGCGCGTGCCGATCCGGAAGTTCTTCCGCACGGTGAAGGAACCGGCGCTGATCGCGTTCACGACCACGTCGTCGGACGCCGCGCTGCCGATCGCGATGCAGAAGATGAACGCGTTCGGCGTGCCGCGCCGCATCGTCGCGTTCGTGATGCCCACCGGCTACTCGTTCAATCTCGACGGTTCCACGCTCTACCTCGGCGTCGCGTCGCTCTTCGTGGCGCAGGCGGCGGGCGTGGATCTTTCGCTGGGGCAGCAGCTTCTGATGATGCTCACGCTGCTGATCACGTCGAAGGGCATCGCGGCCGTGCCGCGCGCATCGCTGGTGGTGCTGGCCGGCACGCTCACGTCGTTCGGGCTGCCGGTGGAGGGGATCGCCGTGATCCTCGGCGTGGACGAGCTGATGGACATGGCGCGCACCATGGTGAACCTGGTGGGCAACTGTCTCGCCACCACCGTGATGGCGCGGTGGGAAGGCGAAGCGCAGTGGGACACGCTCGCCGAAGGCGAGGAGTTCGTGGGGTGAGCCGGATGGAACGCGTGGAGTGAATCGAACGGACGCGCGGGAACCGGCCACGATCACATCGTGACCCGGTTCCTCCCGCCGCTCTTCGACGCATACACCTTCCGGTCCGCCGCCTCCAGCAGATCCTTCGCGCTCCCCATCGCCGGCTCGAGCGCCGCGACGCCCATCGAGATCGTCTGGCGATGCGGCACGGTGGTGCGCGCGCCGTCGTCTCCGTGCTCGAGCAGGAACTGGTGCCCTTCGTGCGCCTGCCGGATGCGTTCGGCCAGCTCCGCCGCCATCTGGCCGCCGGTATTCGGCAGGATGATGACGAACTCCTCGCCGCCGAAGCGGCCGAGCACGTCGTCCTTGCGCACGGCCGACTTCACGAGCCCGGCGCTTTCGCGCAGGATGTGGTCGCCGGCGTTGTGGCCGTACGTGTCGTTCACCGGCTTGAAGTGGTCCAGGTCGTAGTAGATGATCGACAGCGCGCGATCGTACGTGCGGCTGAACCGGAACTCGGTGTCGAGCGTATCGAGCAGGTACTGCTTGTTGAAGACGTCGGTGCCGGCGTCGATCGTGGCCATGCGGTACATGCGATCGTGCAGGATGCCGTCCACGTTGTCGCGCGCGAAGAAGCGGAAGAGCACGGTGCCGAAGCGCACGATGTCGCCGTCGGCGAGCTCCGACCGGCCGGTGAGACGCACGTCGTTCAGGAACGTGCCGTTCGAGCTGCCGATGTCCTCGACCATGACGTGGTCGCCGATGAGCACGAACCGCGCGTGCTGCCGCGACACGCTGAGATCATTGATCGCGATCTGCACGGTGGGCAGCCGGCCCACGACCATCAGGGGATCGGTGAGCGGATAGCGCCGCCCCACCTTGCTGCCGCTGTACTGGACGAGACAGGCGGTCCCGCGCGCGGCATCCGGACGAAACGCCGGATTCGGGGACTCCACGGTGATCGTTGTCTCGTCCGACATGATGCAGCGGTGATCCTCCATGACGCAGCGCCGTCGTGGGACGAGGCCGGCGGTTCAGCGGTGATCCGCCCAGTATAGCACGCGGGCATGGTGGAGGCCATGCAATGCTCCCTGCACCGCCCTGCAACAGCGAGGGGTCCGCCGGCATCCCATGGGAGACCGGCCTTCGACCCACCATCCCGCGAGGTATCCCATGCGCACACGGGCATTGCTGTTCGCCTTCACCACCCTGGGCTGCGACGCCGTGGCCCAGCAGCGTGAGCGCTCCGAGCGTGAGCGCCCCGACCGCGAGCGCCTTCCGGCCTGCGAATGGTGCGGCGCCTCGGAGGCGCCCGCGCTGGCGGGGCTCACGGCCACGATGACGATTGCCGGCCCGGAGGAACCCGGCGTCCGGCTCACGGTGCGCGGCACCGTCTACCGTCCGGACGGCAGCACCCCCGCCGCCGGCGTGCTGCTCTACGCCTATCACACCAACGCGGCCGGCGTCTACCCGACACGCGGCGACGAGCGCGGCAACGCACAGCGCCATGGCTATCTGCGCAACTGGCTGCTCACCGATTCGGCCGGCCGCTACACCATCCACACGATCCGGCCGGCTGCCTATCCGTCGCGCACCGAACCGGCGCACATCCACATCACGCTCGCCCCCCCGGGCGAACGCGAACAGTGGGTGGACGGCGGCGTCTGGTTCGCGGACGATCCCCTGCTGCCCCCGGCAGCACGGCGGCGCGACTGGGAAGTGGCCTCGATCGTGACGCCGGTGCGCTCGGTCGACGGCAGCCTGACGGTCACACGCGACCTCGTCCTCGATGCCACGGGCTCGCGGTCGAGGAACGGCGACGATTTCGTGCTGCCGAGGGGGACGCGGCCCGGGGCGCCGGCCTCCGGTGCATCGCCTACCGGCGCACCGGCCGCCGGCGACCTCACCCTGGCGGTGGACCCCGCGGCCTCGCGCCTGCTCTGGAAAGGCACCAAGTTCTGGGGACGCGGCTCTCACTCCGGCACCGTGCAACTCGGCGCGGGCTCTCTCACGGTTCGGGACGATCACCTCCGCGCCGCCACGGTGACCATCGACATGCGCACGATCCAGGTGACCGACATTCCCGAGAGCGACCCGATTCCGCGGCGGCGCCTCACGGACCACCTGCGCAGCGAACCCTTCTTCTGGGTGGACCGGCATCCCGCGGCAACGCTCGTCATCACGTCGGCCACGCCCGACAGCGCGCGGCACTACACCGTGGACGGCCGTCTGACGCTGCGCGGTGTATCACGTCCCCTGCGCTTTCCGGCCACGCTCGAGCGGTTCGACGCCGCCGCGCTCGTGGCCACGGCGCGGATCGTGATCAACCGGCACGACTGGGGCGTGTCGTTCCGCGGCACCCTGGCCCGTGATCTCGTGGATGACGACATCACCCTCGACGTGACCCTCGTTGCCCGCCCACGCGCCTGATCCCGGAGCTCCGTCCGCGCCCGTCTCTCCGGTGACCGACGGTTCGCTGTCGGCCGCGATCATCGCCCGGGCCCGGGCGGGTGACGCGGACGCGTTCGAAGCGGTGTACCGCGCGAACGCGGGCCGGGTGTACGCGCTCTGTCTCCGGCTGGCGAGCGACCCCGCGGACGCCGCGGAGCTCACGCAGGACACCTTCGTGCGCGTGTGGGAACGGCTCGCGTCGTTTCGCGGCGAGAGCGCGCTGGGCACCTGGATTCATCGCGTGGCCGTGACGCTCTTCCTCGAACGCCGGCGCGCGACGGGACGGCGGGAACGCCGCGTCGAGCCCCGCTCCGATCTCGACGCGATCGCACGACCGACACGCACGGATCCCGTGGACAGCCGGCTGGACCTCGACCGCGCACTCACGCACCTCGGCGACACGGCCCGCACCGTGTTCGTGCTGCACGACATGGAAGGGTATGACTATCGTGAAATCGAAGCACTCACCGGCACGAGCCAGGTCGCGCTCCGCTCGCAGTTGCACCGTGCCCGCAAGCAGTTGATGGAGAGGCTCGACCCATGACACATCATCCCGCGGACGCCACCCTGCACGCGCTCCTGGACGGCGAGCTGTCCCCCTCGGCGGCCGCCGAGACGGAGCGACACGTGGCCGCCTGCCCGCGATGCGCGGACGTGGTGGGGCGCCTGGAACGGTTGCACCGGCTCGCCGCGCGCGCGCCGCGCGAGCTGGAGCCGCCGGCGCACGTGTGGCGCGGCGTGGAGAACGCGATCCGGGCACAGGGGGCGGCAGTCCCGGAGCCGGCGGACTCGTCGATCATGTCGCGGACGGAGCCGGCAGCGACGTCGCGCCGAGCCGCGTGGCACGGCCCGTGGTCCGGCCTGGCCGCCGCGGCGCTGCTGTGCGTGGCCGTGGGCACCGTGTGGTACCTGCGCGAAGCGCCGGACGGCCGCGCACCGGCGATCCCGGGTGATGTAGCGGCGGTTCCCGAGCGCGGACCGGCCCTGGGCGCGCTGCTGCAGGAGCTCGAGGCGCGGCGTCCCCTGTTCGCTCCGCAGACGATCGGTCTCGTGGAGGACGCACTGCAGGCGCTCGACGAGGCGATCGCGGCAACGCAGCGGGCACTCGCGTCGGATCCGGACAATCCGCACCTCGGGCGCATGCTCGATCAGTCGCAGCGGCAGCGGGAGGAGTACCTGCGTACCACGATGGCGCTGGCGGTGGACCTGTGAGCGTCCGTTGGCGGGGCCGAAGAGGCGCCGGAGGCGCCGCGTTGCTGGGGGCTCTACTCGGCGGCGTGATGCGCCGTGTCGTGCTGCTCGCGACCGTTTTCGCAGGCATATCGGCCGTGTCGTCCGCGCAGTCGCCCCGGTCCACGCAGCCCGCGCAGCCCACGCAGCCCACGCAGCCCACGCAGTCCACGCAGTCCACGCAGCCCACGCAGTCCACCCGCACGTTCGCCGTGCCGCTCGACTCCACGGGCGCGGTGCGCATCCACGCGCTGGCTGGATCGGTGACCGTGCACGTCTGGGACCGCGACTCGGTGCACATCACGGCCGTGGCGCCGCCGTGGGCGATCATGCGGGCCGGCGGCACGCGCAGTGCGTTCAAGCTCAGCACCTACGACGGCATTCCCGATTCCATCGCGCCCGTGCGGCTCGACATCCGTGTTCCGCGGCGCGCGCAGCTCTGGATCAAGGCGTCGAGCGCGTCGCTCGCCGTGCACGACGTGGCGGGGAGCGTCGACCTGTACACCATGGAAGGCGACGTGCGGGCGACCGGCACGCCGGACGAACTGCGGATCGAGACGATGCGCGGACGCGTGCACGTGTCCGGCCAGCCCACCTGGCTGCGCGTGCGCACCGGCACGTCCGACATCACGTTCGACGGCGAGGCGATGGATCTCGCGCTGTCCACGGTGAGCGGCACGGTCACGAGCCCCGCGGCATCGGGACGGAGCCGGATCGAGACCGTGCGGGGCGACGTGACGGTCACCCGTCTCCCGCTCCGCGGTGCGCCGCTCGAAGTGGATACGCACAGCGGCCAGGTGGAGATCGTGGCGTCACGCGGCGCCGACGCGGCATTCACCGTGTTCAGCGCCACGGGCGCGATCACGAACCGCCTGTCCGAGGCGAAGCCGGGCAAGCCCGGGAAGACCGGCGCGGAGCTGGCGTTCACGCTCGGGAGCGGCGCGTCCCGGGTGACGATCCGGAGCTTCAGCGGCGGGGTGCGGTTGGGGCGGTGAGGGACAGGAACCGCATGATCGGCCGGCGCCGATCGTTTGATCATTCCGTCGGGGCGCGCGGAGTCCCGCGTTCGACCGAATCCCTGCCACTCCATTCGGGGAACAGCCCCGGCAGCCATCGCGGTGCAAGTGCTACGGGAAAGGCGAGACGAAGGGGCGCGCGAGGGCTTTCGGAAACCAGCACCTCGCGACTCAGCAGCGCCGAAACGATACGGCGGCCATGCCGTTCCCCCGTGCCGACGACGTCTGCCACCTCACCACGCGGCAGTTCTCCCCGATAGAGCACCGCTTCCAGCACATGACGGGATTTCCCGGGAAGATCGCCGAGCCTGCTCTCTTCCTCCGCCCACAGCAGGATGCGTGTACGCAGGCGATCCGGCTGGACGAGGTTTTCCATGAAACGCACCTGGTCGATGCAGACATCGAGGAAGAAGCGTGTAAACGCCACGAGCGCTTCCTGGCTCAGGGAACCGCGTCCATCGAGATCGTTGCGACGCGGCAGATCGCAGGCAGCCAGGTGGGCCTTGTAGGACGCGACATTCCGCGCCAGGCCGCGCGCCACCGACCAGAGTCCGTCGGTCTCCAGTGCGTCGAGCAGGGTCGCATGCGACATGAGCCGGGCCACGCGCCCGTTGCCGTCCAGGAACGGATGGATCCAGAGCAGCCGGTGATGTGCCGCGGCCGCGTGCAGGATGGTTTCCGTCTTTCCTGATGATCCATAGCCGCACTCGAACGACTCCAGGAAGCGCGGAACGGCGCCTGGACTGATCGGCACGTGGCGCCCGACACGGACATCGCGGTGTCGCAGTTCACCGGGAATCACACGCAGCCGCTCACCACCGCGCGGCGACTCGATCCACAGCAGATCGTCCGGCAACAGCTCGCAGAAGCGGTGATGAATTTCCCGCAACGTATCCCGCGACATGGTGCGGCCCGCCACCGCTCCGGTATCGATCCACTGCTGCACCGCGATATGCGCCCGGGCTTCGAGTTGCAGATCGCGCCGGCGCGGATCCGCGCTGTAGTCATTCCGGAGCGCGCGTTCAATGTCGGCAGGGTGCGTCTCGTGCCCTTCGATGAGATTGCTGTAGTAGCAGTTCATCGCACGGACGAGATGCGCCAGCGCCGTCCGAACCTCCCGGGGCAGACTGCTCCGGAACGCCGCCGATCTGGCGACCAGCTCGATCACGAGATCGACCAGTTCCGCGCGCTGGGAGCCGCCCTCGGCAAGGCGCAGCGGTTCCATGAGCGGCGGCCGTTCTCCGCGGTCTACGGCCGATTCCATGTCCGCATTCGGACCCGCTTTATTTCTTGCCATAAGTATCAATATAACAATGAATTATGGCACTGTCTATGGTGGTAGTGTCCGGTATAATGTCCGGTATTGTGTCCGGTTTCCACGTGCGACCTGCGAAGCGCGGCCAGGCCGGCGATCGTGGACCGTGTACTCGTCACCAGCGCGCCTACCCCGCCACGAAATCGTCCGCGGCCACGTACGCGTCGATCACCGCGCGCTCGCCCCGCCTGTCCGTCTCCCGCCGCTCCGCTTCCGGCGCCTCGCGCGCGCCGCGGATGGAGTTGCCGTGCTCCATCCCCACGATGCCGGTGAAGCTCTTGCGGTGGAGGTGCCGGAAGACGTTCCGGTAGTTGATCTCGCCCGTGCCGGGTTCGTTGCGGCCGGGATTGTCGCCCACCTGCACGTAGCCGATCGACTCCCACGCAAGATCGATGTTGGGGATGAGATTCCCTTCGGTAATCTGCTGGTGATAAACGTCGTACAGCAGCTTGCACGACGGGCTGTTCACCGCGGTGCAGATCATGTGCCCCTGCGCGGTGTGCGTGAAGAACTGTCCGGGATGGTTGATGCGCGTGTTCAGCATTTCCAGCACCATCACGAGGCCGTGCGGCTCGAGAATCGCCGACGCCTTGCGCAGTGTGTCGATCACGGTGGCCGTCTGATACCCCGCGTCGCGCCGCTCGTCCACACGCCCCGGCACCACGGTGATCCATTTCGCGTTCACACGTTTGGCCACGTCCACCGATTCGCGCACTTCCGCAAGAAAGCGCTCGATCTTTTCCGCACGACCGCTCGGCAGACCGGGCTCGTTCCAGTCGATGGTATGCGCCACGAACACGCCCATGCGCATGCCGAGCCGGGCGAGCGCGCTGCCGATGCGCTCCTGATCGGCCACCGAGCGCCCCTTCATGCCGTTGTCCTCGAGCGCCGTGAATCCTTCGGCGGCCATGAACTCGAGCTGCGCCACGAGATCCGGACCGGAATGCTGCGTGAACATGCCGAAGTGCGGCGCGTACGCGAGCTTGAATGTGCGGCGTGGTTGAACGGTCGTGTCGGGCACGGACGACAGCGCGGCCGCGGCATGGGCGACGCCCGGCGTGGACGCGGCGAGCGAGGCGCCGGTGACGAGCATGGACTGCACGAACCCGCGGCGATCGACGGGGCTCATCTCACCAGCCGTCCACGTACGACCGCGAAAGCTGCGTGCGCCCCGGCACGGCCACGGGCGGCACGGCGAGCGGACCGTAGGCGATGTCCGCCAGCGGGCCCGGCGTGATGTCCTGCGTGGCATCGAGCAGCGCCTGCCATTCGATGGTCTGCCCGGTGTACGCGGCTTCGCGTCCCATGATCGCGGTGAGATTGCTGTCGGCCATGCGCTGGAGATCGTTGCGCGGCTTGCCGGCGCGGATGCTCGCGATGAGGTCGGCGTGCTCCTGCACCATGGGCACGACGAACGTTTCGGGGCGCTGCCATTCCCACGCGTTCGCGCCCTGAATGGCGATGGTGCCGCCTTCGCTCATGTACGCGCTCCCCTTCGACCCCTGGAACCACTCGCCCACACGGCCGCGCGCGCCGTGGATCTGCCGCGACATGCTGGCGATGTGCACGCCGTTCGGATACTCGAAGTCGATGGCGAAGTGATCATAAATGTGGCCGAACGCGGGCTCCACGCGCGACTGCCGCCCCCCCACACCGATGGCGCGCAGGGCGGGCGCGCCCATCACCCAGTTCGCCACGTCGATGTTGTGCACGTGCTGTTCCACGATGTGATCGCCGGAAAGCCAGGTGAAGTACAGCCAGTTGCGGAGCTGCCACTCCATGTCGGTCCACGCCGGCTGCCGCTCCATGTGCCAGAGCGCGCCCTGGTTCCAGAACACCTGCCCGTTGAGCACCTCGCCGATCGCGCCGTCCTGGATGCGGCGGATCGCCTCCTGATAGCCGGGATGGTGCCGGCGCTGCGTGCCTACGCCGATGCCGAGCCCCTTCTGCTGCGCGAGCGCGGTGGTGGCGAGCACGGAATGGATGCCGGCGATGTCGGTAGCCACGGGCTTCTCGGCGAAGACGTGCTTGCCCGCCTCGACGGCCGCGCGCAGGTGCAACGGGCGGAGCCCGGGCGGCGTGGCGAGCATCACGTATTGAATGTCGCTGTCGAGCACCTTGCGGTACGCGTCGAATCCGCTGAACGCCGTGTCGTCCTTCACCTTGAACGCCGCGCCGATGGCCGGATTCGCTTCGGCCTGCTTCGCGATCTCGCTCCGCGCGCGGGCCACGCGCTCGGGCAGCAGGTCGCCGATGGCGATCACTTCGACCCCGGGCGAGCTCTGGATGCACTGCACGATGCCGCCCGTGCCGCGGCCGCCGCAGCCGATCAACCCCACCTTGAGCGTATCGGAGCCGGTGACCCAGGCATACCGCTCGAAGCCGGCGGCCTGGGCAGGCCGCGGGATCGCGAGCGCCGCGCCGAGCACGGCGGTGGTGTGCAGGAACTCGCGGCGGGTGACGGACGGTTTCTCGGACATCGACGGGTCTCCGGAGTGAATCAGGGATCGCGGACGAGACGGAATCCCACGAACGGCCCGTCGGTCAGCCACCATCGGCTGCTGGGCAGTTGCGGATCGCGTTCGGTCCACTGCGGATGTTGCGGGGTGCGAAGCGCGGGGCCGAGCGTGGCGGGGTCGTCGCGAAACGATCCGCCGCGCGTCACGGGCACGGGCTCGCGGGTGCTCACCCATTCGGCCACGTTGCCGAACAGGTCGAAGAGGCCGAGCGCATCGGACTGCTTCGCGGCGATGGGATGCGTGGTGCGCTCGGCGTTGCCGCGGTGCCATGCGATCGCGTCGATGCGCGCGCGCGTGAGCGGCGCGGAACCGGCGGCGAGCGTGGCCGCGTGCGTCCACTCGGCGTCCGTGGGCAGGCGGTAGCGATGGCCCGTCTTCGCCGACAGCCATTCGGCGAACGCCTGCGCCGCATGGTACGTGATGCTGATGGCGGCGTACCCGGCGTGTCCCCAGTCATAGTCGGGCACGGCGTACGGCATGGAGGGACGCGCGACGGCATCGGCGGCGGCGTTGCTGCGCGCCGAATCCAGCCGGTGCATGTACACGTCGTACATGTCCCAGCTCACCTCCGTGCGTCCGATCCAGAACGGTTTCACGGCCGTGCTGCCGGTTCCCGGTCCGCCGGGCACGAACACCATCTCGAAGGCGACCAGCGTGCCGGGGATGGAATCGCGGATCACCGTGCCCTGGCGCGGTTGCCCTTCGGCGAGTGCCGGTGCCAGTGTACACAGCAGGCCCAGGAGGCCCGCGGCCACGCCGCTTCCGATCCACCGTTCCACGCGCCGAGATGTTCCTGAAAGTCCCACTGCTCCACTCGTTGCTGGTCGTGGCGGTGCTGTGCCCGGCGGGCGTGTCTCGCACCGGCGGTCCGGCGGGGGAGGCGCCGACGCCGTTCGAGTTCACGGAAGTGCACATGGCGATGCCGGTGCGCATCGTGCTGCACGCGTCGGACACGAACACGGCCCGGGCGGCAGCGCGGGCGGCGTTCGATCGCATCGCGACGCTGGAAGGTACGATGAGTGATTATCGCGCGCAAAGCGAAGTGCGGCGTCTGGAGGAGCGGCCGGGCGAACGGATCGTGGTGAGCGCGGCGCTGTGCGACGTGCTCACGCGCGCGATGACGCTGGCGCGGCTCACCGACGGCGCGTTCGATCCCACCGTGGCTCCGCTGGTTGCGCTGTGGCGCGAGGCGCGGCGCACGGGGCGGCTGCCGGAGGCGCAGGTGATCGACGCGGCACGGGCGCGGGTGGGATGGGCGCGGGTGTCCCTGGATTCGGCCGCGTGCGCGGTGCGGCTGGACGCCGGGATGCGCCTCGACCTCGGCGGGGTCGCCAAGGGGTTCATCCTCCAGGAGGCGCTGGCCGTGCTGCGCGGACACGGCGTGGGCAGCGCGCTCGTGGAAGCCGGCGGGGATCTGGTGGTGGGAGACGCGCCCCCGGGCCGGACGGGCTGGCGGATCGAGGTGCCGGGCGCGTCGGCGGCGTTCGCCGAACGGGCGGCGGCGCTCACGCACGCGGCGCTGGCCACTTCCGGGCCGGGCGCGCAGTTCGTGCTGATCGGGGGTGTTCGGTATTCGCACGTGGTGGACCCGCGGACGGGGTGGGCCGTGACCAGCCCGCGCACCGCGCACGTGATCGCGGGGGACGCGGCCCTGGCCGATGCGCTGGCAACGGCGCTGACCGTGCTGGAGGACCACGAACGGGGCGCCGTGCTGGCGCGGGTGGAGGGAGTGACCGCGGAGGTGCGGCAGGAGGCTTCCTTATAGACTGCCCTGAGGACCTGTCTTCGAAATCCACCCGGCAGATTGTGCCGTCAATCACCTCCACCGGCAAGGATTTCTCGACCGGCAGATCGTGCCGAACCGGCGAATCCAGCTCCTGGCCTATACAGTAAGTCGTTGCGAATAAAAGACTTGAGCGGAGTGGCCGACCGTCGCTCGCGGTCTGGCCCGACCATTGCTTCTGTGCCCCGTGGACATCCACGTCGTTCCACGAGGCTCAGATGCTTTACGGGTTCATTGACCGCGTTTCCAATGCGTCACCGCTCCGCGCGGCGCTCGACCAGAGCGTCGAGCGCTCCCGCGCCATCGGGGACCGCGTCGCGAAGGCGTCGCTGAACAACGGCGACGGGTTCGCCCTCCCCGCCGGAGAGGGGGACGTCGTTCAGACGGACGCCAATCCGGTGGACGTCGAACAGGAGATGATGAATCTGGCCGACGAGCAGCTCCGCTTCCTTACCACGGCGAAGCTGCTCGAGCGGACCTACCAGAGCATCCGGACCGCCATCAAGGGCACCGGCGCATGACGCCCCCGAAGCTCCTGCCGCTGCTCCCCGCCGCGGGCATGGACTCGCCGTCGCCGCGCTTCCGCTCGCTGGGCATCTCCGCCAGCGGGCTCACGGCCCAGCGCGCCCGGATGGAAACGATCGCGCAGAACATCGCCAACGCCGACGTCACCCGCACCGCGGAAGGCGGCCCGTACCGCCGCCGCACCGCGGTGATCGAGACGGCCACGCGGGACACGGCCGGCGCCGATCGCCAGCCGGCGATCAACGGGACGGGAAATGCCCCGCTGTTCCGGTTGCCGCCCACCGGCGATGCCGCCCGCACGATCCCGATTCCGCTCTCGCAGCAGGACGACGGGCTCCACGGCGTGCGCGTGGTCGGCACGGCCGAGGACACCACCGACGAAGGACGGCTGGTCTACGAACCCGGGCATCCGGACGCGGACCAGAACGGCTACGTGCGCTACCCGAACGTGGACCCCACGCAGGAACTCGTGCAGCTCCTCGACGCGAAGCGCCTCTACGAGGCGAACGCCACGGTCTTCCAGACCACGAAGTCGATGCTGCGCGCCGCGCTCGACATCTGATCGCTCCTCACCGCCCTACTCTCCCGCGCCGCCAGTCATGAGTCTCAACGGCATCAACAACAATCCGCTGCTGTCGTCGCTTCCCGCGATCGCGCCGCGTCCCGCCGGCGCCCAGCCGAACGGCGCCCCCGCGAACGGCGTGCAGCCGAACGGCCAGCAGCCGAGCAGCGTGCAGCCCGGCGCCGCGCAGCGCAGCGAGCGGACGCCCGCGGCCCGCCCGTCGATCGCATCCACGCCGAGCGCGGTGCCGGCCGAAGCGCCGCCCGGCACGGACCCGGCGCTCTGGAGCGTGCTCACCAGCGAAGAGCGGACCTTCTTCTCGAAGACCGCCGCGCTCGGCCCGCTCACCTACGGCCGGATCAAGAACGCCACGCTTCCCACACCGCCCGCCATGCGCGGCGGCCGCCTCGACGTTCGCGCCTGAGGAATGCCGACATGACGTCCCGCATCGATCTCATCACCCGCAGCCTGCCGGAGTTCCAGCAGCCCGGTCTCGACACCGGCGCGCGTGCCATCGCGCTCCCCGGCGTCACGACCGACGGCCCGACCTTCGGCGACACGCTCACGCAGGCGCTCAACAGCATCTCCGAGGTGCGCGACAACGCCGGCGACATGACGCGCCGGTTCGTGGCCGGCGAGGACGTCGAGCTGCACCAGGTGATGGCCGCGCAGGAAGAAGCGGGCATCGCCCTCGACATGCTCATCGAGCTCCGCAACAAGATGGTCGAGAGCTATCGCACGCTCATCAACATGCAGTCCTAAGCGATCCGCATGGCGTCTCTCCTGCAATCGATCTTCGGCCGGGTGGACGGCGGCCGCCGCACCGGCATCATCGCCGTCGGCGTCGTGGTCACCGCGCTCGTGCTCGGCCTTTCGCGCTGGGCCACCGCGCCCACGTTCGTGCCGCTCTATACCGATGTGCCGCTCGAATCCGCCGGCACGATCACCGACAAGCTCAGCGAGGCCGGCATCCAGTACCGCCTCGAGCGGGCGGGCTCCGCGATCCTGGTGCCTGGCGCCGACGTGGCCCGCGCGCGCGTCGCGCTGGCGCGTGAAGCGCTCCCCGGTGCATCGCGCCCCGGCCTCGAGCTGTTCGACAAGCCCACCTGGGGCATGACGGACTTCACGCAGAAGGTGAACTACCGCCGCGCGCTCGAAGGCGAGCTCGAACGCAACATCGGCGCGATGCGCGACGTGGAACGCGTGCAGGTGCACCTCGCGCTGGAAGACGACAAGCTGTTCAAGAAGGACAGCCGCCAGTCGAAGGCGTCGGTGACGCTCGCGATGCGCGGCGGCGAGTCGCCCTCGGCGGCCACGGTGCGCGGCATCGCGAGCCTGGTGGCCGGCTCGGTGGGCGGCCTCGAAACCGACCACGTGGTGATCGTGGACGAACGCGGCAACGCGCTCACGAGCCTCGACGACGCCTCCGGCGTGGGGCTCTCGAGCCGCCAGCTCTCCGTGCAGCGCGAAGTGGAGCAGTACCTGGAGCAGAAGGCCGAAGCGCTGGTGTCACGCATGGTGGGCACGGGCAACGCCCGTGTGCAGGTGGCCGCCACGATCAACTTCGACAAGATCGAACGCACCACGCAGTCGGTCGACCCCGACCAGCAGGTGGTGAGCACCGAACAGAAGGCCGAGATCCTGCCGCAGGCCGGCCAGGCCGGCGCCGCGTCGTCGAACACGGCCACCACGTTCGAGACCACGCGCAGCGTGGAATCGTTCAGCGGCGCGATCGGCAACGTGCGCCGCATGACCGTGGCCGTGCTCGTGGCCGACAAGGTGACGATCACGCCGGGCGCCGACGGCGCCGCGGCCGCGCCGCCGGTGATCACGCCCCGCACGACCGAAGAGCTCGCGCGCATCGAATCGCTCGTGCGCAGCGCCCTCGGCGTGGACAGCGCGCGCGGCGACGGTGTGTCCGTGGTGAGCGCCCCGTTCGACATGCCCGTGATCGTGCCGCCGCGGGTGGATTCGCTGCCCACGCCGGATCTCATGACGCGCGTGATGGACAATCCCAAGCCCGTGATCACGGTCGCGGCACTCGTGGTGCTGCTCATTCTCGCGCTCGTGATGATGCGCGCGCTCCGGCCCGCGCCGGTGCCGAAGACCGCCGCCACGGCCACGCTCGCCGCGGCGCCGTCCGCGGCCGCACTCCCGGCCCCGCCGGTGTATCAGCCCGAGCCCGAACCCGTGATCGAACAACGCAAGCCCGTCGTGCTGCCGCCGCCGACCACGACGCCCGAACGTGAACAGGCCATCGCCACGGTGGAGCAGCGTCCCGACGCCGCCGTCCGCGTGATGCGCACCTGGCTCCGGAACTGAGCATGGGAACGGCCGTCGTTCCGGCACGTGGTGCCGACCGGTATTCGCTGGAGCGTCTCACGGGCCGCCAGAAGGTGGCGATCGTGTGCATGGCGCTCGGCTCGAAGCATGCCGCCAAGGTCACGGGGCAGCTTCATCCCGAAGAAGCGGAGATCGTGGCCCTCGAAATGGCCACGCTCGACCGCGTGCCGCAGGAAACGATCACGAACGTGCTCGGCGAATGGCTCGAGCTCACCGTGGGCGTGGACTCGCTCACCACCGGTGGCGTGGAGTTCGCCCGCGAAGTGCTCGAAGAGGCGTTCGGCGCCGCCAAGGCCGCGCAGATCCTCAAGCGCATCCAGGGACAGCTCGCCGACAGCGACCGCTTCGGCCGGCTGCGCCGTGCCGATCCGCAGCAGCTCGGCAGCACGCTGCGCGGCGAACATCCCCAGACGATCGCCCTCATCCTCGCCCACCTCGACCCGTCGCACGTCGCGCAGATCCTGCGCGAACTGGACACGGCGCTCGGCGGCGAGGTGATGTACCGCATCGCCCGCATGGAGAAGGTGTCGCCCGAAATGATCTCCCTCGTGGAACGCGCGATCGGCAGTGAAGCCGAAATGGCGTTCACGCAGGGCATGAGCAGCGTGGGCGGACCCGCCGCCGTGGCGGCCGTGCTCAACCTCGTGAGCACGTCGCTCGAGAAGGAAGTGCTCGAAGCCGTCTCCGACCGCGACCCGTCCCTCAGCGATCAGATCAAGAACCTCATGTTCGTGTTCGAGGATCTCGTCGCGCTCGACGACAAGTCGCTGCAGCGCCTGCTGCGCGAGGTGGACGTCAAGCAGCTCGCGCTGGCGCTCAAGGCCGCGAGCGCGGAGCTCAAGCAGCGCATCATGGGCGTCATGTCGCAGCGCGCCGTGGCCGGCCTCAAGGAGGAGATCGAGTTCCTCGGCCCGGTCAAGATGCGCGATGTCGAAGCGTCGCAGTCGGATATCGTGGCCAAGGTGCGCGCGCTCGAGGAAACGGGCGAGATCGTACTGTCGGCGGGGTCGGACGATGTCATCGTCTGAAGCGTTCGATCCCGGGTCGCTGTCGCCGTGGTCCCTCGACGAGCTCGAGGTGCCCGACGTGTTCCTGCCCATCCACGACATGCTGCCGGCCGACCTGCCGGCGCGGCCCGCGGACCGGACGTACGACGAGGCGGAATTCGAAGCCGCCGTGACCGCGCGTCTGGCGCAGCTCCGGCCGCGTCTCGAAGCCGATGCGTACGCCCGCGGCCACGCCGCCGGCGTGCAGGAAGCCGGTGCGCAGTCCCGCGAGCAGATCGCCCGCGTGCTGCAGGCGCTCGTCGACGCGACCGCGTCCGTCCAGGCGCACGAACAGCGGTGGCTCGGCAACGTGGAGGAAAATCTCGCCGCCGCCGCGGTCACCGTGGCCCGGCATCTGATCCACCGCGAACTCACCACCGAACCGGCCGTGATCACCGATCTCGTGGCCCGGTCGCTGCAGCAGTTCCCGATCGAGCAGCACATCACCGTGCGGCTCCATCCGGAGGATCTCGCCATCGTGCAGGACGCGATGGCCGCGAACACGCTCGCCGCCGCGCACGACGTGCGCTGGCACGCCGATCCGCACCTCGTGCGCGGCGGCTGTCTCGTGGACGGCCGCGAGCGGGTGCTCGACGGCCGCATCGACACCGCGCTCGAGCGCGCATACCGGGCCCTCGGCCAGGTGCAGGCATGAACGCCGCCCCGCTGCATCATGCCGCCGACGCCTTCGCGTCGCGCCTCGACGACGTGGACCGCTTCGCCACCTACGGCCGCGTCACGCGCGTGGTGGGACTCGTGCTCGAAGCCACGGGCCTCGAAGCCGGCCTCGGTTCGCTCTGCCGCGTGACCAGCTATTCGCGCGACCGCTCCGTGCTCGCCGAAGTGGTGGGCTTCCACGATCGCAGCGTGCTGCTCATGCCGCTCGGCGAAATGGACGGCCTGCACCCGGGCAGCATCGTGCAGCCGCTCGGCCGCTCGTTCGGCGTGGACGTGGGGCCGTCGCTGCTCGGCCGCGTGCTCAACGGCCTCGGTCACCCGATCGACGGCAAGGGCAAGCTCGACGTGGTGGATCGCGTGCCGCTCTCGGCCGAACCGCCGAATCCGCTCGAACGGCAGACGATCGACCGTCCGCTCGAAACCGGCGTGCGTGCGATCGACGGCCTGCTCACGATCGGGCGCGGCCAGCGCGTAGGCATCTTCGCCGGCTCCGGCGTGGGCAAGAGCACGCTCCTCGGCATGATCGCGCGGCACGCGCGCGCCGACGTGAACGTGATCGCCCTGCTCGGCGAACGCGGCCGCGAGGTGCGCGACTTCCTCGACAACGCGCTCGGCGCCGAAGGGCTCGCGCGCAGCGTGGTGATCGTGGCCACCGGCGACCAGGCCGCGCTCGTGCGCGCCCGCGGCGCGCTCGTGGCCACCGCGATCGCCGAATACTTCCGCGACCAGGGCAAGCAGGTGCTGCTCATGGTGGACTCCGTCACGCGCGTGGCCATGGCCTGGCGCGAGATCGGACTCGCCACCGGCGAGCCGCCCACCACGAAGGGATATCCGCCGAGCGTGTTCGCGAATCTGCCGCGCCTGCTGGAGCGCGCGGGGAACGGCGCGCGCGGCGGCATCACCGGCATCTACACCGTGCTCGTGGACGGCGACGACTTCAACGAACCCGTGGCCGACGCGTCCCGCTCGATCCTGGACGGCCATCTCGTGCTCACGCGCAAGATCGCGGCCCAGAATCATTTCCCGTCCATCGACATCCTCGAATCGAAGAGCCGCGTGCGCGACGCGATCGTGTCCAGGGCGCAGCGCGAAGCCGCGGGTGAAGTGCAGCGTCTCGAAGCGGCGTATCGCGAGAAGGAAGACCTCATCATGGTGGGCGCGTACCAGCGCGGCAGCGATCCCTACGCCGACGCGGCGATCGCGCACCGCGAGCACGCGCTCGCCTTCCTGCGGCAGACGCCCGACGAAGTCACGCTCTACGGTGACACCTACGGCGCGCTCACGCAGCTCGGCGGCACGATCGCCTCGGCCGCCCGGAGGACCGCATGAGTTTCCGGTTCCGTCTCCAGCGCGTGCTCGAACTGCGCGAAAAGGCCGAGCAGGCGCGCGCGCGCGCGCTGCAGGACGCGAACGACCAGGCCGACACCGTGCGCCGGCAGCAGGATGCGATCCAGGCGCTCCGCCGCGTGCAGCGCGAAAGCCTCGACGCGGCGTCCCGCGGGCTCATCGCCGCGGGCGAGCTGCAGCATCTGTCGTTCATCATCGGCCAGCTCGACGAACGGCTCGTGCGCGTGGGCGACGACATGCAGGAAGCGGAACGCATCGTGGCCGAAGCGCAGGCCGCGCTCCAGGCCGCGTCCCGCGACCGTCGCGTGATCGACCGGCTCAAGGAGCGGCACGCCGAACGCTGGTACGACGCCGCCCAGCTCCGCGACCGCAACCACATGGATGAAATCGCGCTCACGCGCTTCACACGCGCGCGCGCGTCCGGCGACGAAGCCGGTACGGAACCGCCCGCTACACCCTCTCGTCGCCCCGCCGCCGGACGTCCCACGCCGCCGGCTACCCAGGCCGTCTGATCCGATCCTTCATGCTTCGCACGATTCTCTTCCCCGCCATTCTCGCGATCATCGTCGGACTCGCCGGCAGCGCCGGCTACGCCGTGATGCAGGCGCGCACGTCTCACGCCGCGCATGTGATCGTGCAGGATTCGATCGCCCGCGTGCGGGTGGACAGCGTCGCCAAGGCGGAGGCGGCCGAGGCGGAAGCGGCCGCCGCCGATACGACGCCCGCGTCCGACTCGCTCGCCGGCGAACCACTCACGCCGGCGGACTCCATTCGCGCGCTCGTGGCCGAACGCCAGCAGCGTGACGCCGCGGGAGCGACGCCCGATGCCCCGAAGGCGCCCGCGAAGGCCGCGGATGCGAAAGCTGCCGATGCGAAGGCCGCGGACGCGAAAACCGTCGATACGAAAACCCCGGATGCAAAAACCGCCGACGCGAAACCGGCGGATCCACGATCCGATATCGCGCCGGTCCTCGAAGCGGCGGCGCTTCCCGCCAACGTGCTCCCGGAGCGGCGGCTGGCCAAGATCTTCGGCAACATGGCGCCGCGTGATGCCGCCAAGGTGCTCGAACAGATGTCCGATGCGGACATTCGCACGATTCTTTCGATGATGGGCGACCGGCAGGCGGCGGCGGTGCTGACCGCGCTCCCCGCCGCCCGCGCTGCCGCCATCAGCAAGGGAGCCGTGAAGGCGGCTCCGGAGGGCGCCACCCCATGACTCTGCTGCCGTTCAATCCGTCCGCCGTTCCTTCGCCGGTCCGTTCGGCCGAACGCGCGCCGCGCGCAGAACGCGCCGAGCGTCCGGTGGATCCGGAACGTCCGGAGCGCACCGCGTCGTCCGAAACGACACCGCCCGATTTCGCGCTGCTGCTGGCGCTGCTCGGCGGCGCCGCACCGCGGCCTCCGCGCGACATCGAGTCGCGGGCGCTGACGCTCGAATCGGGTGAGGAAACCGCGCTCGACGACCCCTCGGCCGCGACCGTGGAGGAGTTCGACGACGAGTCACCGAACGCCGATTCTTCGGCACGGACGATCGCGTCCGGCACGCTGGCCGACACCGACCAGCGCTCACTCGCGCGCACCCTGCGCACGGACACCGTCACCGACACCCGGCGCGCGGAGGCGCTTCGTGCGGAAGGGCTCCGTGCAGAAGCGCTCCGCACCGCCCGTGAAGTGCTCGCAACCACCGCCGGCGATCGCTCGGCCGCGCTCTTCGGCGAATCCATGAACCGCGCGGGAGAAGGCCGCACCGACGATCTCGCCGCGCTCGCGGCCCGCGCGCAGCGCACCGGCCGGGCGGAGCTGCTCGCGCGGGGCGATCAGCGCGCCGCCGACGTGCGTGTGGCGCTCGATGCGCTGCTCGATGTCGCGGGCACGCCGCGCGGCCGCGCCATTGCCGCGACCGTGCGTCCCACGACCGATCCCGCGGACGTGACCACCGTGGTGCGCGATCCCCACGCGCTCGCCCCCGAGTTCCGTCTGCGTCTCGATCGCGTGATCGATCGCATGCGCGACGAGTTCGGCCATGATGTGCAGCTCGTGGAAACCGTGCGCTCGAGCGAGCGCCAGGACCATCTCTTCGCCCAGGGGCGCACGCGTCCCGGGCCCGTCGTGACGTGGACCACCGACAGCGCCCATCTCTCCGGCGAAGCGGCGGACGTCATCGTGGACGGCAAGTGGCACAACCCGCAGGGGTACGCGCGGCTCCACGCCATCGCGGCGGAGGAAGGACTCCGCACGCTCGGCATGCGCGACCCCGGGCATCTCGAACTGCGCGGTGCCGCGGGCAGCCGCGAGCCGCACGATCATGCACCCGTCGCGGCGGCCACCACGGCGCCCGCGCAGCACACCGGGATCGCGCAGGTCGCGCAGGTGGCCCGCGTCGCGCAGGTGGCCCAGGTGGCCCGCGTCGCGCGGCCCGGCGGCGGCGCCGTACGCCCCGTCGACGCGCCGCCCGTGGACAACGCTGCCCCGTCGCCCACGCTCAACGCATCGGCAACCCGTCTCGCGGGACTCGCGTCCGCCACCGGCAACGGTGCGCGGCAGAGCGATACGAACGCGTCCGACCAGAGCCCCCGTGAACGGCGCGGCGATCTCGCCCGCGCGGCCGAACGCGCCGCGCCGTCGGAATCGTCCGCTATCGGCGCGCTGTCGTCCACCGTGGAACGCGTGCTCGATGGCAACGCGCCGCGTGTCGTGATGCCCGTGGGCAGCACGGCCGCCGCCCGCGCCGAAGCGATCGCCGTGCTGCGTGACGACGCGCCCGCGCGTCCGATCTCGTCGCTCACCATGCAGCTCGACGCGCCCGACGGCGCCACCGAGGAGATTCGCGTGAGCATGCGCGGCGGCGTGGTGGGCACGCAGATCAGCACCAGCAACGCCGCGCTCGCCGACCGGCTGCGCATGCAGACTGCCGACCTGCAGGACGCGCTCGGCCGGCACGGGCTCGACACCGAGTCGCTCCGCGTGCAGCAGACCGCGCGCCCGCAGGACGGCGATGCCGTACGGCAGGCGCTCACCGATCGCTCCGACGTGCTCCGGGCCGCCGGCGCGAATGCGGGGCAGCAGGCCGGCCACGAGCCCGGCACGCGTGACCGTCCCACCACCCGTCAGCACCCCGAGCCGCACGCCCGCGATGACCGGGACGCGCCGGCCGGCGATCACCCGCAGCGCCGGCAGCAGTCCCGGCAGGAGAACCTCTGATGTTCGACATCACGCGCGTCGCCGGCCCGTCGACGTCCATGACGCCGTACTACAACAACGTGACCGTGGATCCGCCGCAGGCGCCCGCGGAGCCCACGCCGCCGCCACCCGCCGGCTCCGGCAAGAAGAACGACGCCCTCGGCCGCAACGAGTTCCTGCAGCTCCTCGTGGCGCAGATGAAAAACCAGGACCCGCTCAATCCCATGGACGGCCAGGAGATGGCCGCGCAGCTCGCGCAGTTCTCGCAGGTGGAACAGCTCCTCGAGATCAACGAGAGCATGAAGACCGTGGCCGCGAACCAGGCCGAACTCGGCTACGCGATCGAGGACCTCACCGAGATCACGGTCATGCAGGGTGACGCGATGGCGAAGCTGCTCGAGCAGTCCATGGCCATCAACACCGTGGGCCGCACCGGCGTGGTCGACGGGAATCAGATGTTCGTGGAGCGCGACGGGTCCGGCGCCATCACGGTCGATACCGGCGCCCACTCGGGATCGGGCCGCCTCAGTGTGCTCGACGAAACCGGAGCGGTCGTCGCGACCGCGACCATCGACAACGTCAAGGAGGGTATGCAGTCCATCCGTCTCGAGGACTTCGGCTTCGATCCTCCGCTCGAACCCGGACGGTATTCCTATCAGTTCCACGTCATCGACGACGCCGGTGCACAGGTCCCCGCGAGGACCTACACCACCGGCCGCATCACCGGCCTGCGGTACGAACAGGGCCAGCCCGTCCTCATGCTCGGCGACTCTCTCAGCGTCCCCTTCGCGTCACTGCTTCAGATCCGCAACTGATCCTGCGGTCATCCCTCAACGGAGGATTTCCTTCTCATGCTGCGTTCTCTCTTCGCCGGTGTGTCCGGCCTGCGCAATCACCAGGTGCGCATGGACGTCATCGGCAACAACATCGCCAACGTCAACACGGTGGCGTTCAAGGCCGGCCGCGTCACGTTCAAGGAAGGCTTCGCCCAGCTCCTGCAGGGCGCCAGCCGTCCGCCCGGCGATCAGGGCGGTATCAACCCCATCCAGATCGGCCTCGGCATGCAGATCGGGTCCATCGATCAGATCTTCAACCAGGGCAACATCGAAACCACCGGCCTCGGCACCGACCTCGCGATCCAGGGCGACTCGCTCTTCGTGGTACGCAAGGGCAACCAGAGCTTCTACACGCGCTCCGGCAACTTCCAGGTGGACGCGCTCGGCCAGCTCGTCTCGCCCACGAACGGCTTCGTGGTGCAGGGGCGCATGTACGAGAACGGCATCCTGCAGGACGGCATCCAGGACATCCGCCTGCCGTTCGGGCAGAAGGTGTCGGCGCGTCCCACGAGCGAAGTCACGCTCGCCGGCAACCTGAACGCGTCGTCGCCCATCTTCCAGGGCGACTTCAACAACCCGCTCGACCGCGCGCTCCCGATCAACGAACGCGCGTGGACGGAAACGCAGATCGCCGTCTTCGACTCGCAGGGCACCAAGCACGACGTCAAGATCCAGATGTGGAAGACGGGCGCGAACGAGTGGCAGTGGCAGCTCGATCCGTCCACGAGCTCCACGCGCCAGGCGTACGAAACCGACTCCAACTCGCCGCCCACGTCCATCACGCTCACCGCGCCGCCCGCGGGCTACGAAATCCTGCCCGAGAACGTGCGCGTGACGAGCCCCACCGGCGCCTCGTACGAATCGCCGGCCGCCTGGTCCTTCTCGGCCGGCCCGCCGCCGGAAATCTCGTTCACCGCCAACATGCCGTCCGAAGCCGCGATCGAGGTGTCGTACTTCATGAGCCCGACGAGCGCGGACCCCGGCATCAACAGCGGCACGCTGACGTTCGACCCCACCGGCATCATGACCACCAACATCACGGCCGGCATCGACTTCGCCGTGCCCGGCGCCAACCCGGTGCAGGTGCAGGTCAAGCTCAACGGCGGCGTGAACGGCCTCACCCAGTTCGCGTCCACCGCGTCCACCGCCGTGCTGCGTGACCAGGACGGCTACACGGCCGGCACCCTGCAGAACTTCTCGATCGACCGCTTCGGTCTCATCACCGGCTACTTCACCAACGGCACCACCTCGCCGCTCGGCAAGATCGTGCTCGCCGACTTCAACAACCCGGCCGGTCTCCTCCGCGTGGGCGACAACATGTACCAGGAGTCGGCCAACTCCGGCTCGGCCGTGCTCGGCTTCGCCCTCGAAGGCTCCCAGTCGCAGCTCACCAGCGGTGCGCTCGAAATGTCCAACGTGGACCTGGCGCAGGAGTTCACCAGCATGATCGTGGCCCAGCGCGGCTTCCAGGCCAACGGCAAGGTGGTGTCCACGGCCGACGAGATGCTCCAGGAACTGATGAACGTGAAGCGGTAACCCCGAGCGGGTGACGCCGTAGCGTAGCGGCGGCAGAACGCCGCGCCGGCCCGCCGATGCATCGCATCGGCGGGCCGTCATCGCAGGATCGGCGAATCCGGCAGAACATTCCGGCTCGAGGAAACGGCAGCAATTGCCGCCTCGAGCCGATTGTGCCCATCGTCACCCATCTCGTCGCGCCTCGACCGGCCTTGGTCCGCCGTCGTCAAAAATCGCATAAACCGTTGAATATCAACGATTTATGACAGATCATCCCTCTGCAGGACGAGACCGCCGCGCCGCTGGCACCGACCATGCTTCTAGCTGAGATCGGATTCCCTGTCTTCCGACCCCAGCGTATGGCCGACTCTCCAGATCCCCAGACCTCCGAGACCGACGTCGAAGCGCCGCCAGGCGGCATGAAGCGTCGCCTGCCGCTGATCGCGGCCATTACCGCCGGCCTGGCCGTAGGCGTTGGCAGCGGGGCCATCGTGGTCGGCCCCGTGGCCGCCCGCGCCCTCGGCTTCGGCGTTTCGGCGCCCGCCGAACAGACCGACGAGCCCGGAGCGGAAGACGCCGAGGCCGATTCCGCGGCCAAGGCCGGCACCGCGCCCGTCCTGCTCACGCTCGACAACCTCGTGCTCAACCCGGCCGCGTCCGGCGGCACCCGGTGGCTCCTGCTGACCGTGACCATGGAATGCGGCGGCGCCTCGTCCGTGTCCACGCTCCAGTCCCGGGAGGCCGAGCTGCGCGACATCGTACTCTCCACCCTCGGCCGGAAGACGGTGGACGAACTGGCCGACGTGACGGCGCGCGACACGATCAAGACCGAACTGCTCACCGCGCTCAACGACCGCTTCGGCAAGAAGACGGTGCTGCGCGTCTACTTCCCGCAGTACGTCGTGCAGTGAGGACGCCGCGTGTCTTCTGAAACCCTGTCGCAGACCGACATCGACCGCCTGCTCGGCAGTGGCGCGGGCCGGCTCACGCCGCGCACCGGCTCCACCGTCGACGTGCAGGTCTACGACTTCCGGCGGCCGGCGCGCGTGTCCAAGGAACGCCTGCGCACGCTGGAAGCCATGTACGAACGCCTCGTGAAGAATCTCGAGGCCTGGGTGATTTCCCGCGTGCGCGGCCAGATCGAAGTGCGGCTGCAGAGCGTGGAACAGTTCAGCTTCGGCGAGTTCACGCTTTCGCTTCCCACGCCGTGCGCGTCGTTCGTGTTCGAGATCGCGGACACGGGACAGAAGGGCGTCATCGACATCGGCCCCGAGTTCGGCTTCTACGTGATCGACCGCGTCTTCGGCGGCACCGGGCAGGCGGCGCTCCCGAACCGCTCGCTCACGCCGATCGAGCGCATGGCGATCCGCACCGTGGCCGAGCGCGTGGCCCAGCTCACCGAGGAGATCTGGCAGGACCACGTGCCGATGGAGATCAACGTCACGGGTTTCGAGTCGTCGCCGGAAATCCTGCAGGTGGCCAACCGCGAAGATCCGGTGCTCGTGGCGAACGTGGAGATCACCGCCGGCAATCAGAGCAGTCTCATGCTCATCTGCCTGCCGTTCGCGGTGCTCGACAAGTTCTTCACCTCGAGCGGCCAGCAGCGGCTCGCGCTCCTCAACTCCACCGATGCCGAACGCGAAGTCGCGCGGCAGAAGACCGAAAGCGCGCTCCGCGACATGCGCGTGCCGATCTCCGTGCGCCTGCCGCAGTTCGAACTGCGGCTCGACGACCTGATGAACCTCACCGCCGGCAGCGTGATCCCGACCGGCATTCCCAAGGACGCGCGTCTCATCGTGCGCGCCGGCGAGCAGGAGCGCTTCGTGGGCCAGGCCGGCCGCGTGAGCGGCATGCTGGCCGTGCGCATCGTCGACCCGGTCACTCCGAACTCGCACTAGCCCGAACCCGGATCCTTCTCATGAATCCCGCAGAAATCGACGCCCTCGTGGCGAGTGTACAGGCCGCCAAGGCCGCCGGTCAGCCGGCCCCGGGTGCGGAGAGCGCACCCGCCGAGGCCGCGGCGCCGAAAGCCGCTCCCGCCCCGGCACCGCCGCAGCTCGCCGAGTTCGAGCGCATCGCCGGCAACAGCCCGGAAGTGCCGCTGAGCATGCTGTTCAGTCTGTCGCTGCCGATCGCGATCGAACTGGGCCGCACCACCATGTCGGTCCAGGAGATCCTGCGCCTCGGACGCGGCTCGGTGATCCAGCTCGACCGGCTCGCCGGCGAACCGATCGACATCTTCGTGGGCGACCGGCGCTTCGCGGAAGGCGAAGTGGTGGTGCTCGGCGAACACTTCGGCGTGCGCATCACGCGCATCCTGGCGCGCGGCGGCATGACGGCCAAGCAGGAAGCGGCCTGATGCATCCGACCGCTTGCGCGGGTCATGTCCGGTTCGGCCGTCCGGCCGGCTGGCGTCCGCCCACGACCTGATCCGGACCATTCATGCTGCCGGCAGGCCTCGGAATTCTGGCCGCTCTCGCCTTCGTGCTCGGGCTCATCGCACTCGCCGTGTGGGCCCTCAAGCGGGTCGGCGGCGGTTCCCTTACCGGCCGTTCGCGCCTGCCGGTGGAAGTGGTACAGCGTCTGCCGCTGGGTCCCAAGGCGGGACTCGCGGTGGTGCGCGTTGGAGAAAAAGTGCTCGCCGTGTCCATGGGCGAAGGCGGCGTGCACACGCTCTTCGAAGTGGACGAGGCCGACCGCCGGCGCATCATCGCCGGCAGTGAAGTGCCGGTGCCGGTCGCGTCGAGCGCCGCCGCCCGCTCGGCGTTCGCGGGTGCGCTGACGCCGTTCCGTCCCTTCGGCCGCGCGCTGTCCGAGGCGCTGGCGAACACGCCGGCGGACGACGCGCCGGGCATGCCGGCCGCGGTCGCTGCAATGGCGAGTCCGACGGCTGCGACGGCGGAGACCACGGTCCCGGCACCCGCACCGGCCGCCGTGACGCGCGCCGAGCCGTCACGTCCCCGCGATCTGCAGAGCGTGCTGTCGATGACGCTCGCCCCGTCCACGCGGCTTCTGTCCATCGCCGCCTTCGTGGCGCTGGGACTGTTCGGCAGCGCCGGATCCCTCGCGGCGCAGGCGGCACAGGCAGCCCCACCCGCGGCCGCCACGGCCGCTCCGGCAGGCACGACGCAAGCCGCACCGCAGCCCGCCGCGCCGAGCATCGCGGAAACCGTCGGCAGCGTGGTGCCGCAGCTCGACCTGCGCCTCGGGAGCGGCCCCGAGGGCGAGCTTCGCCTCAACGGCACGGTGGGTGTCGTGCTGATGATGGGGCTCCTCACGCTGGTGCCCACGCTTCTCCTCATGATGACGGGGTTCACCCGCATCCTGATCGTGCTGCACTTCCTCAAGCAGGCCATGGGCACCCAGAGCGCGCCGCCCGCGCATCTCGTGGCCGGTCTGGCGCTCCTGCTCACGGCCTTCGTGATGGCCCCCACGGTGTCCGAAGCCAATCGCACGGCCATCGCGCCGTGGCTCGAGGGGCGGATGGAGCAGAAGGAAATGCTCCAGGAGGGGGTCAAGCCGTTCCGCGAGTTCATGCTCCGGCAGACGAACGAGAAGGACCTGCGCACGTTCATCGAGATGAGCCGCATCGAGCAGCCCGAAACGCCCGACGACGTGCCGCTCCACGTGCTGATGTCGGCGTTCGTGGCGAGCGAGCTCCGCACGGCGTTCCAGATCGGGTTCGCGATCTACCTCCCCTTCATCGTGATCGACGCCGTGGTGGCCTCGGTGCTGATGGCCATGGGCATGTTCATGCTGCCACCGGCCATGATCTCGCTGCCGTTCAAGCTGCTCCTGTTCGTGCTGGTGGACGGGTGGAGTCTCACGATCCAGAGCCTGGTGCAAAGCTTCCGGTAGGACCGGAGGCCCCTGACGCCGTGAAGTCCCATGAAGCCGCGACCCGATCCGTCGCGGCTTCATGCGTTTCCGGGCAGGCGGCAGCTCCTTCCGGGTGGCTGGCCAGTGACCGGGAGCACGCCCCATGAGCGGCAGAAAGTTCCGGGAGAAATCGCGAAATTCGTGTCCACCATCACAAGTAGATGTCCGCTAAACATCAATAAATCAACGATTTGCATATTCCAGAATAAGGAAATCTGCTCTGGTACGACTCCTGCTTTCTCCTTCAGCCAGACGGCCCCGAACCGTCGTCTCCTTCATTCGCCCTCTCGCATGTCGCATCAGCTCGTCATCGACCTTTCCCGCGAAGCGATCCTCACGGCGCTCATGATCTGCGCGCCGATGCTGATCATCGCGCTCGGCGTCGGCCTGACCGTCAGCGTCATCCAGTCGGTGACGCAGATCCAGGAACAGACCCTGACCTTCGTGCCCAAGCTCGTCGCGGTCGGCGCGGCCTTCATCATCGGCCTCCCCTGGCTCCTGCAGATCCTGATCAAGTACACCACGTCGCTCATCCAGGGGATCCCGGGGATGGTGGCGTGAGCGGGTTTCCCGACCTCTTCGCGCCCGGTGTGGCGTCGGCCCTCGTGCTCGTGGCACTGCGCGTGGGGGGGCTGATGCTCGTGGCGCCGATGTGGTCGGCCAAGACGGTACCCATGCGCCTCCGGACGGCGTGTCTCGTGTTGTTCGCGGTCCTCCTCCTCCCGTCCGCCCTCACGAGCGCGCCGGCCGGTGGCGTGGCCATCACGCCGGCCACCTTCCTCGGCGAAACCCTCATCGGCTTCGCCATCGGATTCGCCGGCGCGGTCATCATCGCCGGCGTCGAAGCCGCCGGTGACGTCATGTCCATCTCCATCGGCCTCTCCGGCGCCGCGATCCTGAATCCCACGAACGGCGGACAGGTCATGGTGCTCGGCCAGTTCATGCAGCTCATGGCGCTCACCCTGCTGCTCACCGCCGGCGGGCACGTGATGATGCTGGAGGCGCTCGCCGACACCTTCCGCATCCTGCCGCTCGGCGGCGCCATCGACATGGGCGGCGGCGCGCGCGCCCTCGCCGCCACCGGCGTCACGATCTTCTCGGCCGCGATCCGCTTCGCCGCCCCCGTGCTCGGCGCGATCATGCTGGCCAACGTCTCGCTCGGCGTGCTGAGCCGAGCCGCGCCGCAGCTCAACATCTTCAGCGTGGCGTTTCCGCTGCAGATCGGCATCGGGCTGCTGGTCCTCGCGCTCACGCTGTCGGTGATCGTCGGCGCCATCAACCAGTGGCCCGCCGAATACGGGCGGTCGCTCGAAAGCACGATGGGCGCCTTCTCGCTGCCGGGAGGACGCTGACGTGGCGAAGGACGGACCGGGCGGCGAAAAAACCGAGAATGCCACCGACAAGAAGCTCCAGGACGCGCGCACCGAAGGACAGATCGCGAAGAGTCCCGAGCTGATGACGGCCGCGTTCCTGCTCGGCATCACGCTCACGCTCACGACGGCCGGTCCGCCGCTCTGGCGGTTCCTGCTCGACGCGATGGGGCAGAGCCTCATGTACGCCGGCGATCCGGCGCGTCTGGGCACCGCCGCCGTGGGACTCGTGCAGGGACTCGGCTGGCGCACGCTCGCCGCGCTCGGCGGCGTGTTCGGCGCCAGCCTGGTCATCGCCGTGTCGGTGAACGCCATGCAGGTGGGGCCGCTCCTCACCGGCAAGACGCTCATGCCCAAGTTCTCGCGCATCAGCCCGGCGAACGGCATCAAGCGCCTCTTCTCGCCGCGGTCGATCGTGGAGCTCGCGAAGTCGCTCGGCAAGATGGCGATCATCGGGCTCGTGGTGTGGATGACGATGCGCCGCGCGCTCCCGGATCTCGAAACGCTTCCGCTGCTCGATCCCACCGCGCTCATGAGCACCGTGGGACGATACGCGCTCGCCCTGCTCCGGAACGCCGGCTTCCTCTTCCTCGTGCTCGCGCTCGCCGACTACGGCTACCAGCGCTGGCAGCGGCTCGAGGACCTCAAGATGTCCAAGCAGGAAGTGCGCGACGAATACAGGAACTCCGAAGGCGACGCCAACGTGAAGGCGCGCCGCCGCCAGATCGCGCGCGACCGCATCCGCAAGCAGATGTTCGCCGACGTGCCGTCGGCCGACGTGGTGATCGTGAACCCCACGCACATCGCGATCGCGCTCAAGTACGACCCCGACCTCGCCCCCGCGCCGTTCGTGCTCGCGCTCGGCCAGCGCAAGATCGCCGAGAAGATCAAGGCCATCGCGTTCGAGGCCGGCATCCCCGTGATCGAGAACAAGCCGCTCGCGCGCGCGCTCATCAAGACGGCGCGCGTGGGCTCCATGATTCCCGTCGACTTCTATCTCGCCGTCGCCGAAGTCCTCGCGTTCGTCGTCCGCCAGCGCCAGCGCTACGGCAAGGGCTGGCGCGGCACCGCCTCGTACGACCAGGCCGCCTGACCCTCATGACCAGCGCCGCGCTTCCCCTGCCGATGTCGCCCCCTTCGGGCCGACGCGCCGAAGTCACGCTCGCGATCGCGGTGGTGTTCATCATCGCGCTCATCGTGGTGCCGCTGCCGCCGATGCTGCTCGACCTGTGCCTCGCGGCCAGCTTCGGCATGGCGCTCGTGGTGCTGCTCGTCTCGCTCTACAACACCAACCCGCTCGACTTCAGCTCCTTCCCCGCGGTGCTGCTGCTGCTCACGCTCTTCCGCATCGGCCTGAGCGTCTCGAGCACGCGGCTCATCCTCGCGCGCGGCGAAGCCGGCCAGGTCATCGAGGCGTTCGGCGCCTTCGTCATCGGCGGCAACTACGCCGTCGGGATCGTGATCTTCATCATCCTCGTCGGCATCAACTTCATCGTCATCACCAAGGGCGCCGGCCGCATCGCCGAAGTCGCGGCCCGCTTCACCCTCGACGCCATGCCCGGCAAGCAGATGGCGATCGACGCCGATCTCTCCGCCGGTCTCATCGACGAGAAGGACGCCCGCCGCCGCCGCGACGAGATCTCGCGCACCGCCGACTTCTACGGCGCGATGGACGGCGCCTCCAAGTACGTGAAGGGCGACGCGATCCTCGGCATCGTGGTCGTGTTCGTCAACATCATCGGCGGCATCTTCATCGGCGTGGTGCAGCGCGGCATGGACTTCACCTCCGCCGCGTCCACGTACACGCTGCTCACCGTCGGCGACGGCCTCGTCACGCAGATCCCGGCGCTGATCATCGCCACCGCGGCCGGTGTCATGGTCACGGCCGCCACCAGCACCGACCGCATCGGCGTGGTGCTCGGCAACCAGCTCGGCGCGCACCCGCGCGCGCTCTGGATCGTGAGCGGCCTGCTCGGCACGTTCGCGCTCGTGCCGGGGCTCCCCATGCTGCCGTTCATCGCGCTGTCCGGCGGCACGGCGCTGCTCGCGCGCGCGAGCGGCCAGCGGGAGACGCGGCGCCTCGAGCTCGCGCAGCTCGGCCCCGCGCCCGAGCCCGAGGAACCGCAGGACACCGACCCGATGCGCGATCTGCTCCAGATCGACCCCATCGAACTCGAAGTCGGCTACGCGCTCATTCCCCTCGTGGACGAAGGCCAGGGCGGCGACCTGCTCGAGCGCATCTCGCTCCTCCGCAAGCAGGCCGCGCTCGAGCTCGGCATCCTCGTGCCGCCCATCCGCATCCGCGACGACATCCGGCTGCCGGCCAACGAATATCTCATCAAGCTGCGCGGCTCCGAAGTCGCACGCGGCGAAGTGCTCCCCCGCTTCCTCATGGCGCTCGACACCGGCGGCGTGGTGGGCGAGATCGACGGCATGGAAACCGTGGACCCGTCGTTCGGCATGCCCGCGCGCTGGATCGCCGCGCCGCGCCGTACGGAGGCCGAAGCGCTCGGCTATGTCGTGGTGGAACCCACCACGGTGGTCGCCACGCACCTCATGGAGACGCTCAAGAGCAACGCCGCCGAACTGCTCGGCCGCCAGGACGTGCAGGGCATGATCGAGACGCTCAAGAAGACGCACCCCGCGCTCGTGGACGAGATCGTGCCCGGCAAGGTGTCGCTCAGCACGCTCCACCGCGTGCTCCAGCGCCTCCTCCGCGAGCGCGTGCCCATCCGCGACCTGGTCACCATCCTCGAGGCCCTCGGCGACGGCGCCGAAACCACGAAGGATCCCGAGATCCTCACCGAAGGCGCCCGGCGCGCGCTCACGAACGTCATCGCCCGCCTCTTCGCCGACGCCACCGGCACCGTGCGCGGTGTGACCATCGGCCCGCGTCTGGAGTCGGCTCTCACGGGGCTGTTCTCGCCGCGCGTGGCCCAGCAGGGCGTGCCGCTGCTCACGCCGGATTCGCTGGCGTCGCTGCTCCGCACGCTCAACAACCTCGCGACCACGCACGCCGTGGACGGCCGGCCGCTGCCGCTCATCACGCCGCCTTCGCTCCGCGTGGGCGTGCGCCGTCTGATCGAACCCGTGCTGCCGTCGCTGCCCATCGTATCACTCGGCGAACTGCCGGCCACCATCACGCTGACCAGCGTCGCCACGTGGGAGATGTCCGATGCAACTTGAATGCTTCCGCGGCGCCGATTTCAGCCAGGTGGCCGCCCGCGCCCGTCACACGCTCGGCGACGACGCGATGATCCTGCACACGCGCACCGTACGTGACGACGGCGTGCCGCGCGTGGAAGTGCTGGCCGCCACGTCGGGCACGCTCGACCACGTGCAGGCCCGGTTGCAGGCCGCGCCGCTTCCCACGCCGCTCCGCCGCCCCACCGGCCGGCCGTACGTGATCGCGCTCGTGGGCCCCACGGGCGCGGGCAAGACCACCACCGCCGCCAAGCTCGCCGTGCGTCCCGGCACCTTCGGCATCGGACGCCCGGGACTGCTCACCATCGACACCTACCGCGTGGGCGGCATGGACCAGCTCGCCACGTACGCGGAGCTCGCCAACGTGCCGTTCGACGTGGTCTACGACGCGCGCGAGATCGGCGACGCGTTCGCCCGTCTCCGCGACTGCGACGTGGTGATCGTGGATACGCCGGGCCGTTCGCCCGCCGCCGCCGACGTCACCGACCGCTGGCGCTCCCTGCTCGACGCGATCGCGCCCGACGAAGTGCATCTCGTGCTGCCCGCCACCATGCGCGGCGACCTCGCGCTCGCCGCCGAACGCGCGTACCGCACGTCGAACACGCACATGGGCGCCACGCACCTCATGCTCTCCAAGCTCGACGAAGTGCCGGCCGGCCGCGGCGTCACCGATCTCGCGCTCTCGCTCGCGCTCCCCGCGCGCTGGATCACCGACGGCCAGGACGTGCCCGCCGATCTCGCGCCCGCGGTGCCGCGGCTCCTCCGTTCGCTCGGCCTCGGCGTGGACGCCGACGACTCGTGGATCACGGCGTGACCTCGGCGATGCTCACCACGCCCACGCGCGGTTCGCAGCTCGACGGGCTGCGGCACGCGCTCGCCGGCCGCCACGACGACGCCGCGCGCGCCGATCGCACCCGCACGGGTGCGCCGGCCGGCCCGACCGTGCTCGTGTGCGCGAGCGGACGCGGCGGCAGCGGCACGTCGCTCGCCGCCGCCGTGCTCGCGCTCGCCGCCGCCGGTGACGGGCATCGCACCCTGCTCGTGGACGGCGACGAGCTCGTGGGACCGCATGCGCTGCTGCTCGGCGTGTCGCCGCCCGCCCGCTGGCCGCTGCTGCTCGGCGGCGCGGTCCAGGCGGCGCAGCTCCCCGTGGCCATCGCGCCCACGCTGTCGCTCGTGCCCGGCGGCCGCGCGCAGAGCGCCGCCGACGCGCCGCCGCTCACGGCCGCCGAGCGCCGCGCCTGCTTCGCGCGCGTGCACACGCTCGCGGACGCCTATGCGCTTGTCGTGATCGACGCCGGCGCCCGCCTCGACGCGGTGCTCGCCGCGCTCGACGGCAGCCGGGCCGCCCCGCGGCTCGTGATCGTCACCGCCGGCCACGACCCGATCGCGATGGCGTCGTCGTACGCGCTTCTCAAGGCCGTGCACGCGCGCCAGCCGCGTCTCGACGTGGACGTGCTCGTCAACCGGCTCGACGACGGCACCGCCGCGCGCGTGGCCGACACACTCGCGCACGGCGCCCGGCAGTTCCTCGACCGCCCGGTCACGTTCGCCGGCGCGCTCCCGCATGACCTCGCCCTCGATGCCGCGCTCCGCGCCGGCATGCCCTTTCTCGATGCCGTGACCGGTTCGCCGGTCGCGGTCGCCGCTCACGACACCGTGCTCCGCATGATGCCGTCCGTCTCCACCTCTCGCATCGGTGATTGATCCGTGCCCGCTCTTTCGACTCGAGGACCCTCGGCCATGAACCACACGCTCTGGGATGATTTCAAGCAGGGCAGTGAGGCCGCGCGCGCGCGTCTGCTGCAGGACCACCTGGGGCTCGTGCATCACGTCGCACGGCAGATGTCGCGCACGCTCGCCGTGCGCGCCGACTTCGACGAGCTCGTGAGCGCCGGCACGATCGGCCTCATGACCGCCCTCGACGGGTTCGAACCCGCGCGCGGCCTCGCGTTCAGCACGTTCGCGGCGCCCCGCATCCGCGGCGCGATCCTCGACGAGCTGCGCAAGCAGGATCACGTGCCCCGCTCGATCCGCCGCAAGACGCGCGAGATCGCCGCCGCGCGCGAAACGCTCATGCGCGTGCTCGGCCGCATCCCCGACGACGACGAGCTCTGCGAGCACCTCGGCGTGGACCGCGACACGCTCTGGCGCTGGCAGGCCGACGTGGAGGGCGCCCATCACATTCCCCTCGACCGCGCGCCGGGCGAACGCGAAAGCCACGCCCCCGCGCCGATCGAAGTGCTCACCACGAGCGAGGAATCGGAAGTCGAGGAGGCGATCAACCACGAGCAGGAAGTCCACCACCTCAAGGACGCCATCCTGCGCCTCAAGGAGCAGGAGCGCATCGTGCTGTCGCTGTACTACTTCGAGGAGCTCAAGCTGCACGAGATCGCGAAGGTGCTCGAGCTCACCGAGTCGCGCGTGTCGCAGATCCGCTCCAAGGCGCTCGGCAAGCTGCGGAGCGACCTCCAGCCCATCCGGGAGCGCATCGCATGAACGGCCGACCGATGCCGGCGCGCGCCGCCCGTTCCTGGGTGCGCCTCACGGCGGTGACGCTGGGCGTGACCGCCGTGGGCATGGTGGCCGGCGCCGCGATCGCCGCCCCCGACGAGCTGCTCCCGATGGCCCGCGCCATGGCCGACACCATCGCCACGCGCACCGGTCCCATGCTCGTCGCCGCGTTCGACGGAACGCTCGCCTTCGGCCGGAACACCGGCGCCGCGCTCGCGGCCCGGTCCCCCCGCGAGCTGGCCATGATGGGCGCCGGCCTGCTCGCGCTCATGCTGGGGGTCGCCGCGGTCCTGCAGGCCCGGCGGAGCCGCCGCGCCGAACGGCCGATGGGACGCCCGGTCCCGCTGATCACCCCGCTGCCGAGCATGCCGCGGCGTACCCCCGCCCGGAGCGCGACCCCCAGGCAGGTGCGCGCCCTCGCCGAGCAGGGCACGTCGCTGTCCGACATCGCGCGGCGCACCGGGCTGCCCCTGGATGCGATCTCCATGCTCCTCTCCGTCTCCGACCCGGCACGGCAACTCCCGCCCACGACGGCATGAATTGCCGGGCAAACAGCCCGCCGAAGTGGCCGGCATGATTTGCCGACAAGATAGTAACACGATGTAAAACAACAACTTAGGAGACAGTCAAACGGTCGGGCCACTGTGGCCCGACCGTTGCGTTATGAGGGGCAGACGCCGGAGGTGTGCGTGCTCCACGCACGGACCCCGCCGGCCCAACTCCCCAGCCATGCCCCCAGGACCGGTTCGGATCAACGGAATGACAAGCGCCGCGGCCTCGCTCGCCATGCTCGAGCGACGGCAGCAGGTGCTCGCCAACAACCTGGCCAACGTGAGCACCGCCGGCTTCAAGCGCGAGCAGGTGTTCGCCCGCCTCGTGGAAGACGCGGTGGCCGCCACCGACACGCGCGTCGACCTCACCCCCGGCACCGTCGCCGAAAGCGGCAACGCGCTCGACCTCGCCCTCGAGGGTGACGGGTTCTTCGTGATCCGCACCCCGCAGGGCGAGCGGCACGTGCGCGGCGGCTCCTTCCGCCTCGATACCGACGGCCGCGTGGTGGATCACGCCGGCAACCCGCTCCTTGGCGAGCAGGGTGACATCCTGCTCCCCCCCAAGGGCGCCGGCTCGCTCACCATCGACGCCACCGGGCTCCTGTCCGCGGACGGACGCCCCGTCACCCGCCTGCGCGTGGAGCGCATCGCGGCCGGCGTGAACCCCCAGCACGAAGGCGGGGTGCGCTTCCTCCCCGACGCGTCCCGCGAGTCCATCGCGCCCGCCGAACGCCGCGTGAAACAGGGCTTCATCGAGGAGAGCAACGTCAACCCGATGGACGCCATGACGTCGATGCTGCAGGTGCTCCACCGCTTCGGCGCCGCCCAGAAGACCATTTCGACGCTCGATGCCGTGCGCGGCATCGCCGTGAACGACCTCGGCAAGCCTGTCTGAGCCACTTCCAACGAGACCGACCATGGATCCCGCACTCCGCGCCGCCGCCACCGGCATGATGGCCCAGCAGACCCGCACGCAGGTCATCGCGAACAACCTCGCCAACGTCAACACCCCCGGCTTCAAGCGCAGCCGCGCCCAGTTCGAGGACCTGCTCTATCAGACCGTGCAGGGCACGCAGGTGCTCGGCTCGTCGGATTCGTTCACCAACCCCGCCGTCCAGGTCGGACGCGGCACGCGCCTCGCCGCCGTGCAGCGCATGCACACGCAGGGCTCGCTCGACCAGACCGGACGCAACCTCGACGTCGCCATCGAAGGCGAAGGCCTCTTCCAGGTGCAGATGAACAACGGCGACGTCGCCTACACGCGCGACGGCAGCTTCGTCATCTCCGACCAGGGGATGCTCACCACGAGCAACGGACAGGCGCTCATGCCGCCCATCCGCATCCCCAACGACGTCAGCGAAATCACCATCTCCGCCACCGGCATCGTGAGCGTGCGCCGCGGCAACGACGTGGAGCCGAACGAAGTCGGCCGCATCGAGCTCGCGCGCTTCGTGAATCCGAGCGGCCTGCTCGCGCTCGGCCAGAACCTCTACGCGCCCACCGCCGCGAGCGGCATCCCCTCCATCGGCTTCCCCACCGAGGAAGGCATGGGTCGCCTGCAGCAGGGCAGCCTCGAAGCCTCCAACGTCGAGATCGTGCAGGAGATGGTGGACATGATCACCGCCATGCGCGCGTACGAGATCAACTCCAAGGCCATCAAGACGTCCGACGAGATGGGCCAGATCGCCAACAACATCACGCGGTAACGATCGTGACCTCTCCGGTCCGTCTCACCCTGCTGTTCGTGGCCACCGTGCTCGGCGGCATCGCGGCCACGCTGCTCGTGCCCATGTTCGCGCCGTCGTATGCGATCGCGCATGCGCAGGGCACGGCCGCGGCGCCGGCGCTGCCGGCCGCGTATCCGCGTGCCGTGAGCGCCGAACCCGTGACCTGGACGCGCGCCGTGGCCACGCGCGCGCTCATGCGCGGCGATACGCTGCGCGCCGACGACTTCACGCTCGCCGACACCGCCGTGCGCGGCCGGCTCCCCTATGGCATCGATACCACCACGCCCGAAGCCGGCTGGCTCGTGCACCGGGCCGTCGCGGCCGGCGAATGGCTGCGCGCGCCCGCCGTGACGCCGCGCCCCGCGATCACCGCAGGCCGCCCCGTCCACGCCGTGTGGTTCGACGGCGCCGTGCGCGTGTCCGTCGCCGCGGTCGCGCTCAACAGCGCCGCCGTCGGTGGTCCCGTTTCCGTGCGCGTCGGTCGCACCCGCCGTCTCGACGGCATCGCGATCGCTCCCGATTCCGTTCGCCTCCGCTGACCGAGGATTCCCGCATGTCCCGCGCACCAGACACCTCCCTGCTTCCTCCCGTCGTCGCGATCACCGCGGCCGCGCTGCTGCTCGGCGCGCCGGCGTTCGTCGGCGCCCAGGTGGCTCCGCCCACGCCGCCGGCCAACAGCGAGGCCGAGGCCACGCTGCCCGTGCACACGCCGCGCCAGTCGTGGACGGCCGACCGCCGCGCCTTCGCGGTGGGCGACATCATCACCGTGCTCATCGACGACTACACGATCTCCACCGCCGTCAAGGACAACATGGCCGTGGACAACCGGCGCCGGAGCATCGGCGGCGTGATCCGCATCCCGCTCCAGGGCTCGCGGTCCGGCGGTCTCGACACGCGCAACGACGCCGACACGCAGCAGCGCGGCTCGCTCCGCCGCGAAAACCGCTTCCAGAACGAGATGAGCGTGCGCGTGGTCTCCATCGGCAACAACGGCCTGCTGGAAGTGCGCGGCAACAAGAACATCGCCGTGGACAAGGCCCAGCAGGACGTGATGTTCGAAGGCTGGGTGCGCGCGCAGGACGTGTCGCCGCAGAACCTCGTGGAATCGTACCGCGTGGCCGACGCCACGCTGTCGTACAACTCTCCCGGCCCGCTTGGCAAGACCAAGTCCGGCATCTTCACGCGAATCCTCGGCATCTTCGTGCCGTGATGAACGCCTCCGCTTCCCGTTCCGTGCGCGCGTTCCTCCGCGTCGCGTCGCGCACCGTGAGCATCACGGCAGCGCTCATGCTCGCGCTGCCCGCGCCCGCCTTCGCGCAGGCCGAAGCCCGCATCCGCGATCTCACCACTGCCGAAGGCGCGCTTCCCGTGCGTCTCATGGGCTACGGCCTCGTGGTCGGCCTCGACGGCACGGGCGACCGCGCCATCGGCGGTCAGACCGCCGGTCAGACCGTGCAGTCGGTGGTGAATCTGCTCCGCCGCTTCGACATCGAAGTGCCGCCGAACCTCCTCCGCATGCGGAACGTGGCCGCCGTGCTCGTCACCGCCGAGATGTCGCCGTACCTCCGCGCCGGCGGCCGCTTCGAAGTGCAGATCGCGAGCATGGGCGACGCGCGCTCGCTGCGCGGTGGCGTGCTCTACATGACGCCGCTCGTGGCCGAACCCGGCGGGCCGCCGCTCGCCTCCGCGCAGGGGCCGCTGCTCGTGAGCGAAGGCGGATCCGCCACGCGTTACGCGCCCACGATCGAAACCTCGGCACGCATTCCGTCGGGCGGCATTCTCGAAGCCGACCTCCCGCGTCCCACGCTCGCCGCGTCCAGCGCGCGGCTGTTCCTCCGCGAGCCGGATCTCGGCACGGCCACGCGCATCGTGACCGCGATCAACGGCCAGCTCGGCGGTGACGTCGCGTCGGTGGAAGACGAAGGCGCGATCCGGCTCGCGCTGCCGGCCGGCGCCGAACGCGCCGCCGCACTCGCCCGTGTACTGGAACTCGCCGTGCGCCCCGACCTCAAGCCGCGCCTCGTGATCGACGGCAAGGACGGCACCGTGGTCGTGGGCGGCGACATCACCATCGGCCCCGCCACCGTGAGCCACGGCGGCGTCACGCTCTCCATCGGCGACCCGCCCGCGGCCGACGCCGACGCGGCGCCTGCCGCCGGCAGCGTGCGCATGGCCATCGGCACGCCGGTGCAGCGTGTCGCCTCCGCGCTCCACGCCGTGCAGACGCCGCCCCAGGAAATCGCCGCCATCTTCGCCGCGCTTCGCGACGTGGGCGCGATCACCGCGGAGATCATCGTCCGATGATCGACCGGATCGCCTCCCCCACCGCCGGATCGCCCGCGCTTCCGCCTCGTGATGCGCGCCTGCAACAGGCCGTCACGCAGCTCGAAGGGGTGTTCGTGCAACAGCTCTACAAGGCCATGCGCGAATCCGTTCCGCAGCAGGAAGGAATCGTTTCAGGCGGCACCGGAGAAGAAATGTTCACGGCACTGATGGATCAGCACCTTGCAGCCGAGACTCCCAGGCATTGGGAGCGCGGTCTGTCCGATGCGTTGTACCGGCAGCTCAGCCGGCACCTCGTCTCCGCTTCGCCTTCGACCGACGCCGCGTCCACCGCCGCGCTTCCCGATCCCGTTCGCCACCCCGCCCTCTGATGTCCCCTGCCCTGCTCACCGCCGAACCCACCACCATGGCCTTCTCGACGCACGCGCCGACCATGGTCGAGGCCCTGCTCGATGCGCTCGTCACGGAACGTCGGCTGCTCGACGATCTCGTGGCGCAGATGCGACGCCAGCGGACCGCCGTGGGCGCCGACGACATCGACAGCGTCGACGAGAGCGTCTTCGCCACGCACCGCATCCTGGCCACGCTCGGCCAGGCGCGGCAGCGGCGCCGGCAGCTCAACGAACTGCTCGGCGGCACCGCCGACATGCCGCTCCGCGAACTCGAAGTCCGGCTCGGCTCGCAGGCCGACGACCGGTTCCGCGATGCGCGCACGCGCCTCCAGTCCGCCGCCGACACCCTCTCCCGGGAAGTCGGGATGAACCGCAAGCTGCTCCGCGAAGCGCTCGCCCAGAACACGCAGCACGTGCGCGTGCTCACCGGCGAGCCGGCCACGCCGTCCACCTATGCCGCCGAGGGTACCGCGCCTGCACCGCAGCCGCGTGGCCTCGTCGTCAATCGCACGGTCTGATCCATGACCACCGGGCTCTTCGGCATCGCGCGCACCGCGCTGCTCGCGCATCAGACGTCGCTGCAGATCGTGTCGCACAACGTCGCGAACGCCGAGACACCGGGCTACTCGCGGCAGCGGCCGATGCTCTCGGCCTCCCTGCCGGTCCACATGCCGCCGTACGGCACGATGGGCACGGGCGTCTCGTTCGACGGCATCCAGCGCCAGCGCGACGTGCTGCTCGATCAGTCGTTCCGGACCGCGGCCAGTCTGCTCGGCGAATCCTCGACCCGGAGCCGCCTGCTCTCGCAGGTGGAGGAGATCTTCGGCGAACCCGCCGACGCGGGCATGGCCGCCTCGCTCGATCAGTTCTGGGCGTCGTTCAGCGATCTCGCCACCTCGCCCGGCAGCCTCTCCGCGAAGGCCGTGGTGCAGCAGCGCGGCCGTCAGCTCGCCCAGCTCTTCAACGACTACGACACGCGCCTCACCCAGGTGCGCGAACAGGCCACCACGCGCCTGGAAACGCTCGTCGCGCAGGCCAACCAGCTCGCCGATCAGGTGGCCGAGCTCAACGGCCGCATCGCCACGTCCGAAATCGGCGCCGGCGTGGCCTCGGATCTGCGCGATCAGCGCGATCTGCTCGTGGACCAGCTCACGCGCATGGTCGGCGTGCGCGTCGAACCGCAGCTCGACGGCTCCCTCACGCTCCTCGTGGGCAACTCCACGCTGGTCGACGGCACGTCGGCCCGGCCGCTGCGCGCGCAGGCCGATCCGCCGGTGCCGCCGCCGGCGGTGACGCCCTCCGACATCCCGGTGCGCATCACGCTCGGCAACAGCGTGGACCGGCTCGCGCCGCTCGCCGGCGAGCTCAAGGGGCTCGTCGACGTCATCAACAACGATGTGCCCGACATGCGCGGCCGGCTCGACACGCTCGCGTCGGCCATCGTGACCACCGTGAACACGGCGCATTCCGCCGGGTTCGTGTTCAGCGGCACCACCATTCCCGGTACCGCCGCCGGCAACTTCTTCGACCCCGGCACGGTCGGCGATCCGGTCCGCGCCGGTACCATCCGGCTCTTCGCCGCCATCGCGAGCGACGCGGGCAACATCGCCGCCTCCGGCGACGCGAACGCGCCGCTCGACAACAGCGCGGCGCTCGCGCTGAGCGCGCTCCGCAACGATACCGGCAGCGTGTCGTACACCGGCGCGAACGGCGTCACCGAGACCGCCGGCTTCAACACGTTCTTCCGCTCCACCGTCACCCGGCTCGGTCTCGCCGTGCGCGGCGCCACCGACGATGCCACCACGCACGGCATTCTCGTCGACCAGGCCGAGGCGCGCCGGCAGTCCGTCAGCGGCGTGAGCACCGACGAAGAGCTCATCCAGCTCATGCGCATGCAGCAGTCCTACGTCGCCGCCACCAAGCTCATCAAGACGGCCGACGAGATGCTGCAGACGATCCTCTCCCTCGTCTGACGGAACGCGCCCTCATGCTCGTGCTCGGACGCAAGGAAGGCGAGTCGATCCTCATCGAGGGCGGCATTCGCATCGTGGTCGTGGCCTGCGACAAGGGCGGCGTGCGCCTCGGCATCGACGCGCCCGCCGAACTGCGCATCCTGCGCGGCGAGATCGCGCAGCAGGTCGCCAGCGAGAATCAGCGCGCGCGCGTACCCGCCGACGCCGACTGGCTCGCGTCGCTCGGCGCGGCGCCACGCGGCGCTGCCCCGCGCAACACCGGCCCCGAGGAAGCCCCGTGAGCGTCGCGTCTCACGCACCGCACGATCAGCGCCCCGCGCGCCGCACGCTCGTGAGCGTGGGCAGCGACAGGTCGCAGCCGCCGTCGGCGCGCGGAGCCGCCGTGCCCTGCGCCGAACGCAGGCACTGGCCCGCCGCGGCCGCGGCCTCCGCCGTGCGCGCGGCGTCCGCCGATGCATCCCCCGCCGGGTACACGGCGAAGCCGATCCGGTCTTCGTCGCCGCGCACGAGCAGCACCACCTCCGTGCCCGCGGACCGCGCGGCCGCGGTGAGCGCCAGGAGCAGCGCCTGCAGGAACGCGTGCGGCTCCACCCACACGGGCAGCACGTCCCCTTCATATCGCACCGTGACGGGCACCTCGCGCAGGTCGCCGTGGTGCCCGTGCAGCGTCACCGCCTGCTCCACCACGTCGCGCGGCATCACCGGCTCGAAGCTCGTGTCGTCACGCGATGGCAGGAGCCGCAGCAACTGCAGCAGCTCGTCCATCCGTTCCGTGGCATCGCGCAGCGACGTCGCCGCCTGCTCGGGCGTGACGTCCCGGTGCTCGAGCATGTACACCGCCGCCGACACGGTCGCGATGCGGTTGCTCAGCGCGTGCGCCACGCCGCGCAGCAGCGCATCCTGGACCTCCAGCCAGCGCGCGCGCGCGATCGCCGGGTGCGGCTCGGCGCCCGCCGGCAGCCCGTCGCTCGTGGGCGGAGAGGATTTCCGGACACGGCTCACGGCGCGCCCCCCTCTGCGTAACTCTTCCTCGATCTCAGGTACGACCGCGTGATCGTCATCGTCGGATTGCTCATCGTGTTCGGTGCCGTGCTGGGCGGCTACGTCATGCACCACGGCCAGCTGGCCGTGCTCGTGCAGCCCAGCGAGTTCATCATCATCGGCGGAGCCGGCATCGGCGCCATGGTGGCCGGCAACCCGCCCGCGGTCATCAAGGCCACATTGCAACAACTGCTCGCGCTGATCAAGCCGAACCCGTTCGGCGCCCAGTCGTACGCCGAGCTGCTGCAGGTGCTCTACGAGATCTTCCAGAAGGCCCGCAAGGACGGCCTGGTGGGACTCGAAGCCCACATCGAGGACCCGCACGCGTCCGACATCTTCCAGAAGTATCCCTCATTCCTGAACAATCATCACGCCGTGTCGCTGCTCTGCGACACGCTCAAGGTACTCCTCACCGGCGCCGTCGAGGACCACAACCTCGCCGAAATCCTCGATCTCGATCTCGAAAAGCATCACCACGAAGCCATGAAGGTGCCGCAGGCCGTGTCCACGGTGAGCGACGCGATGCCCGGTTTCGGCATCGTGGCCGCCGTGCTCGGCGTGATCATCACCATGGGCTCCATCGGCGGCGAGGCCGCCGAAATCGGCCAGAAGGTGGCCGCGGCCCTCGTGGGCACGTTCCTCGGCATTCTCCTCGCGTACGGCCTCCTCAGCCCGCTCTCCAAGGCCATCGAGTCGCGCATCCACGCGGAAAACGACTACATGCTGTGCATCCGCACGGCGCTGCTCTCGTTCGCCCGCGGCGACGCGCCCATGACGGCCGTGGAGTTCGCCCGGCGCAACGTGGAGCCGCACGAGCGGCCGAGCTTCGCCGAGCTCGAGGAGCTCACGCGCAAGAAGGCGGCCTGACGCATGGCGGCGCGCGGCGGCAAGAAGATCGTCATCGTCAAGAAGAAGGTCGCCGGCCACGGCGGCCATCACGGCGGGTCGTGGAAAGTGGCCTACGCCGACTTCGTGACCGCCATGATGGCGTTCTTCATGGTGATGTGGATCCTCGGCATGGACGACCGCACCAAGGCCGCCATCGAGGGCTACTTCTCCAACCCGGTGGGCTATCGCAAGGGATACGGCGCGGGCTCGAACCCCGTGGCCATCGGCTCGTCGCCCACGAACATTCAGCGCACGCCGCTCCGGCTCGTGGTGCGCGCCAACGAGGAGAAGACGTTCGAAGCGGCCCGGCAGCGCATCCTCGCGCAGCTCGCGGCCAACGATTCCCTCGCCGGCCTCAATGCGCAGGTCGAGGTCGGGGTCACCAGTGAAGGCCTCCGCGTCGAGCTCATCGAAAGCGGCGCGGGCGACGTCTTCTTCCCGCTCGGATCGGCGCGCATCAAGCCCGCCACCGCGCTCGTGCTGCAGCTCGTGGGCGCCGAACTGGCGCTGCTCTCGCACTCGATCGTGCTCGAAGGACACACCGACGCCGCCAAGTTCGGCGCCGATGCCACCTACACCAACTGGGAGCTGAGCGCCGACCGCGCCAATGCCGCGCGGCGCGTGCTCGAAAGCGCCGGCGTGGGGCAGGAGCGGCTGATCGAAGTGCGCGGCTATGCCGACAAGCGGCTGCGCATTCCGAGCGAGCCGTCGGCCGCCGCCAACCGGCGCATTTCGCTCCTCCTTCCGTTCAGCAAGCTGCCGGAAGGCGTCGTGTCGGAAACGCCCGTCAGCGGAATCACGACCACCACGCCGTAGGCACCGCCGGCGCCGTCTACGGCGTCGGCCCCAGCGACAGCCGCGATTCGGCCCACGTCACCGCCTGCGCGTACGTCTCGCCGAGCGGCGCATCGGACTCCGCGCCGAGCGTCGCCACCGCGTCCCACGCCGCATGCTCGTACGCTTCCACCAGCGACAGCACGGCCGCGTGCGGCCCCACGCCGTGCAGCAGCGCGTCGCGCACGTCCGCGCTCACGGGCAACCGGCTCAGCACCTCCGCCATGGGCAACCCGAGCAGCACGTCGAAGCGCGACAGCAGCCCCACCAGGAACCGCGCCGACGGATCGCCCGTCCCGTTGGCTGCCGTCACCAGCTCGCAGAAACGCGCGCGCACGAGCGCATGCTTCACCGCTTCCTGCGCGATCGGGCTGCGCGACGCCACGCCGGACACGAGCAGGATGAGCAGCCAGCGCGACAGCGCCGCGCGCCCGAGGAGCTGCACCGCATACGGAATCGATTCCACGTTCCGGAAGCCGAGACTCGCCGAGTTCACGATGCGGAGCAGGGCGTACGACAGCGACGGGTGCGAGCCGAAGGCCTCGTCGAGCGCGCGCTCGCTCACTTCGGGATCGCTGAGCAGGCGCAGCAGATTGGCGATCGTGACCTGCTGCAGCGAGAGCGCGCGGCCGCCCAGGGTTTCCGGCCGGCTGAAGTAGTATCCCTGGAACAGGCTGAATCCGAGCTTCGCGCACAGCGCGCGCATGGTGCCCGTCTCCACGCGTTCGGCCAGCAGGGTGAGCTGCGGATACCGGCGGAGCGGCGCCACGAACGCGGACAGGCTTTCCGCATCATGGCCGAGCACGTCCACCTTCACGATGTGCGCGATCTCGAGCAGGGGCGCCCACGAGGGTTTTCCCTCGAAGTCGTCGAGCGCGATCGTGTACCCTTCGCTCACCGCCCGCCGGCAGGCCGCGATCACCGCGTCGTCCGGCGTGATCGTTTCGAGCAGTTCGAGCACCACCTCGCGCGGATCGAACACGCGGTAGAGATCCGCCACGAGATGTTCGCGCCCGAGGTTCACCCACGCCGGCGCGCCGGCCGTCAGGCGGTCCAGCCCGATCGACACCACGGCGTGCAGCGCCGTATCGCTGCACATCGCGTCCACCGAGAATCCCCCGGCCGACGTGGACACCGCGCTGGCCCGGTACAGCAGCTCGTATGCCACGCACCGGTTGCCCAGATCGAAGATCGGCTGCCGGGCGAGGCAGACGTCCTGGGCGGTCGGTGGAAGAGACGAAGACGGGGACATGACGGGAGAGAGACGCCGGGCGGAACCGGTGATCGACGCGGCGAGTAGTGGAGCGAACGGGCCCGCTGCACTCACGCAGTCGCGGCCTGCTTCCTTCGGTAGTATCGTCCGATGATGCGCAAAAGGTTCGTTTTTCCTCTGGGCCTGACCCTCCTGCTCGGCGGCGTGGCGGCGTGCGGCGCCTCCGGCGACGAGGCGCCCCCGCTCGACGACGCGCTCCGGCGCGACCTGAGCCTGGCGAGCGCGGCCACCTCCACCGCGCCCGTCGTCTTCGGCGATACGGCCGCTGGCGAGCCCGCGCCGACTCCCGTCGTGGAGCCCACGGCTCCGCCGGTCGCCTCCCCGGCACCCCGGCGCGTGCCGGCCCCCGCCCCGCGCCCCACCCCGGAACGCGCGCCCGAACAGGCGCCGCAGCCGGCGCCGGACGCACCGCCCCTCCCGGCCCCCGAGGCCACCCCCGCACCCGCCGAACCGGCCCCGGCACCCGCGCGCCGCACGCTCCTCGCCGCCGGCGCCACCCTCACGGGCCCCACCGGCACGCGCGTCTGCAACACCACCAACCGCCCGGGCGACCGCGTCGTCATGCGTACCACCGACGACGTCCGGAGCCCCGACGGCACACGCCTCCCCGCCGGCACCCCCGTGCTGCTCGAGCTCACCGCCGCCACCGACAGCACGCTCGCCTTCCGCGTCGTGGCCGTGTCGCACGACGGGGAACTGCACCCGGTGACCGCCACGGCCTCCGTGGACGGCGAGCTCGAGGCCTCGCGGGTCAGCGGCGGCAGTGACAAGAAGAAGGTGATCGGCGGCGCCATTGCCGGCGCGATCATCGGACAGATACTCGGCAAGGACACGAAGTCCACCGTGATCGGTGCCGCGGGCGGCGCGGCCGCGGGCACGGCCGCCGCCGCGCGGAGCGGCACCTCGGAGCGGTGCCTCGCCGCCGGCGCCACCGTGCGCGTGGTGCTCCACGAGCCGCTCCTCGTGGCCGGAACGGGCGCGTGATCGAAGTCGTCGGCTACAACAAGCTCTACGGCGACTTCCGCGCCGTGCACGATCTGTCCTTCGAAGTGGCGCCCGGCGACGTGCTCGGCCTCGTCGGCCCCAACGGCGCCGGCAAGACGAGCACCCTGCGCGCGCTCGCCGGCATCCTGCAGCCCACGAGCGGCACCATCCGCATCGACGGCATCGATCTCGTGCAGCAGCCCGTGGAAGCCAAGCGCCGGCTGGCCTTCGTCCCCGACGAACCGCACCTCTTCGAGTACCTCACCGTCACGGAGCACCTGCGCTTCATCGGCCGCCTCTACGGCGTGGCCGACGCGGACGCGCGCATCGACCCGCTCCTCACCGAGCTCGAGCTCGGCGACAAGCGCAACGCGCTCCCCACCGAGCTCTCGCGCGGCATGAAGCAGAAGCTCGCCATCGCCTGCGGCCTGCTGCACGATCCCGTGGCGCTCATGCTCGACGAGCCGCTCACCGGCCTCGATCCCGTCGGCATCCGGCGCATGAAGGCCACCATCATGGCGCGCGCCCGCGCGGGCACGGCTGTCATCCTGAGCTCGCATCTCCTCCATCTCGTGGAGGAGCTGTGCACGCGGCTGCTCGTCATCCGCCGCGGCGAGCGCGTGGCCTACGGCACCGTCGACGAGATCGTGCGTGACCGCCCCGATCTCGCCGGCCTCTCCCTCGAGGAGCTGTTCATCACGCTCACCGGCGACACGAACCGTCCCGGCGATCCGAACCTCACCGGCGACACGCACGCCGCGCACGCTCCCGCCTGAACCCGCGCGTGAGCTCGGCCGCGGCCCGGTCCGCACTCTGGTATCTCTGGCGCGCCACCACGCGCAACGTGCTCCGCGCGCAGCGGGCGCGCCTCCGGCAGCCCCGGTACGTCGTGGCCTTCCTGCTCGGCGGTGCCTACCTGTTCTGGGTGTTCCGCCTCGGCGCCGACGACGCCGACTCCCCCTTCGCCGCGCTCGCCATCCCCGGCGTGGCCCCCACGCTGGTTTCCGCGCTGCTCCTCGTGCTCGCGGTGCGGTGGTGGCTCGCGCGCCCCGATCGTACCGCGCTCGCCTTCACTCCCGCCGAAGTCCACCTGCTCTTCCCCGCGCCGGTGTCGCGCCGCACGCTCGTGCACACCAAGCTCATGCGCGCGCAGGCTGCGATCCTGCTCAACGTGCTCATCTGGGTGATCATCCTGCGGGGCGGCGGCGCCAGCATCGATGGATGGCAGCGCGGCATCGCCCTCTGGATCCTCTTTTCCACCTTCTTCCTGCACCGGCTGGCCGCCGCGCTCGTGCGCCTGAACGCAGTGCAGCACCACGGCGCCGGCTGGCGCCGCGCCGCGCTCCCGGCCTCCGTCTTCCTCGCGATGTTCGGAACCGTGGGCACGGTGCTGTGGAACGCGCGTCATGCCATCGGCGCCGCCTGGGCCACGGGACCCCGCGCCGCGGTCGCCGCCCTGTATGACGCCCTCCAGCACCCCGCCGCGGCCGTGGTGCTCGCCCCCGTGCGCGCGCTCGTGGCCCCGGCCTTCGCTCCCGACCCCGCCTCCTGGCTCCGTGCGCTCGGGCCCGCGCTCCTCGTCTTCGCGCCCCACTACCTGTGGGTGGTGCGCACCGACGCCGCGTTCGAGGAAGCCGCGCTCGAAGCCTCCCAGGAGCGGGCCAGGGCCCTGGCCGCCCTCTCCGGCCGCCAGATCGCGGCCAAACGCTCGAAGCAGGGCGCTGTCGCGCGCGTGTTTCCGCTCCCTCCCCGCGGACATCCGGCCTTCCTGATCGCCTGGAAGAACGCGGCCGCCGCGATCCGCGACGGCGGGTGGCTCCGGCAGACCCTCATGTTCGTACTCGGGTTCGCCGCCCTGCAGCTCCTCTTCCGCGTCATCGTGCGCGACATGCCCGCCGAGGGAGTGTTCGCGCTCACCGCGGCCTGGGGCATGATGCTCCTCCTGCTCGGCCCGCTGTGGACGCGCTACGACCTGCGGCTCGATCTGCGGGATCTCGCCACTATCCGGACACTGCCGCTCAGCGGACGCGCCATCGTCACCGCCTCCATCGTGGGCGTCGCGCTCCTCCACACCATCACGGTGCTGGCGTTTCTCGCGGTGCCCGTGCTGATCCTCGCGTTCGACCCCGGGGGCAGCGTCACCGAGCTGATCGACGCGCCCTGGGCCACCGGCGTGGCCACGGCACTCGCCGTGCTCGCGGCCAACCTGATCACCTTCACTGTGCAGAACGGGCTTGCACTCCTCTATCCCGCCTGGGTGGCGCTGGGCCCCGACCGCCGCGGTTTCGAGGCCGCGGGGCAGATGATGCTCACGCTCGGCATCACCATGCTCGGCGCCGCGCTCGCCCTCGTGTTCCCCGTGCTGCTCGGCGGCGTGGTCGCCTTCATCGGCGACACCTGGCTCGACACCTGGAGCCTGCCGCTCGGCGCCGCCATCGGGCTGCTCGTCCTGCTCGCCGAGCTCGTCCCCCTCTGGTTCGCGCTCGGCGGCGTCTTCGACCGCACCGAACCCGGCGACGTGCCCGGCCAGCGGACCTGATTCCCGCGCGCGACGTATCACCGGAAGACGGCCTTTCGATCACCGTCGACGGTGTCTAACGTGCAACAGGGCCTCTCACGGAGCCCGCCTCGCAACGCCACCACTTCGCGGCCATGGCTGACGACCCGCTCGATTTCTCCAATCGCGACGACGACCCCGAGGGCGAAACCCGCCCCGCGGTCTTCGTGACCACGCGCGAACCGATCCGACTGGCCGTGGCCCGCCTCGAAGATCCGCGCGCCCCCGAGTCGAGCGCGCTCGGCGCGTACATCGGGGGCCGGCTCATCGCCCGCTGCGCCATGCCGCCCGAAGCCATCGACCGGCTGGTGGCGCTCCGCCTCTTCGACGAGCCGCTCCCCATCGGCCTCTTCGCGTACGAGGAGGCTCCGGGGCTCCAGTGCCGCCTCTTCGCGCTCGTCCCGCGGGACGCCCTCGAGGAGGCCGCGCACGAACACGAACCGTGGAAGGCGAGCGTGCCGAGCTACGAATCCTCGGCCACCGGCAACATGGACGACGAAGGCACGCCCACTCCCCCGTACGAGACCATCCTGCTCGGCCACATCGTGCGCTTCGCCAGCGATCGCCGCCACCCCGACGATCTCGCCGCCGAAGCCGTGGACATCCTGCAGAAGATCCTCACCGACGACGAAGCGCTCCGCGACGCGGACACGCGCGCCATCGACGACCTGCTCGATTCGCTCTGAGCAGCAGGACGCGAAGGAACGCTCTCCTTCGCGTCGTGCTCCCGCGCAGGCTCGCTACGCGAGCCCGGCGCCCTCGAAGCGGATCACCATGTCCTTTCCCACGCCCGGTTCGCGATCCAGCCGCAGCTCCACCAGCGTGGTGGTGAACGGATAGAAGAGCCGCACCGGATCCGTCGTGCCCATGATCGTGTGCAGGTCGAACGACGTCACGAGCGTGCCGCTTCGTCCGCTCCCCACGCGCGCCGGCCCATCCGCGCCGCCCATCCCGTGCCCCGCGTACCACACGCGGTGCGTGCCGCTGCTCGCGGTGAGCTCGAGATGCAGCGGCCTCCGCTGTTCCGGATCCACCTGCTTCGACAGCGCCTGCATGTTCACGTGAAAGCAGCGGAGCGACGGATCCGCGCGGTACGGATGCACCGACTGCGAGAACTCCGTCACCACGTCGCGTCCGTTCGCGCCCGGCGTGCTCGTGAAGAAGCGCAGGTTCCAGTCACGGATTCCGTCGCCGCGTTCGTCCACCGCGCGCACCACGAACTGCTGCCACGGCTCCATCGCCTCGCGCACGCCGCCGAAACGCGCTTCGCCGTCGGCGAGGAAGTCCACGAACTCCTCCGGCGACCGGATGCGGAGCGCCTGCGCCACGAATCCGCACAGCATCGGCGTGGGCTTCGACAGGATCGTGCCGTGGTCGAGTCCGTCCACGAAGTGCACCGGCAGGTCGTCCTGCGTGCCGCGGTCGAGCGTCACCCGGCGGTTCGCCGGCGCGTCGGCGCTCAGGTCGAGCGTGATCTTGCGGGTGTTGAGCGCGCAGCCGGCCCACCGCACCGTGCCGTCGCTCCCCTTTTCGTTCACGATCCCCGACAGCCCCGAGAACCCGCGGTTGCCGCACAGGATCGTCACGTACGGCGTGTCGGGGGAGTCGTCGTAGAACGGCGTGTCGCCGAACACGTCGCGATGCGTGAGCTCCCAGGTGAAGCGGCTCGCCAGTTCGAGGCCGTCGAGCACGAGATCGCCCGCCTCGAGGAAGTCCGGGCCGAGCTGCCGTCGTCCCTTCACGAGCGCGCCGAGCCAGCTCCGTCCCTTGTGCGCGAGCGGCGAGCCGAACGTGGCCGGCGCGAGCGCCACCAGGTGCTTGAGACGACGGCGCCGTTTCGCATCCACGCCGTCGCGCGTGAGCCATGCGCGGATCACCAGCATGCCGGTGGAGTGCACGATCGCGTCGAACGGCTCGTCGGCCGACAGCCCGGCACGATCGCGCAGCAGCGTGTCGAACCCTTCGGCGATGTCGCGAATGGAGACTTCGTTGGTGAGCGATTCGTAGCTCACCACGTGCAGCCGGTCGGCGGGCCAGCCGAGGTGGATCAGGGCGTCGCGCCAGACGTCGAACGCCTTGCCGCTCGCGCTGTAGCCGTGCACGAGGACCACAGGACGGATGGGCATGTCGAGTCCGGGAGTGTGTGATCGTCTTCGCGGACGTGAGCGCCGTTACCGGAGCTCCCGCCGGACGGACAGCAGCACCAGCGTCATGATGACGGTCATGCCGATCGTGACGAGTCCGTACGATGGACCGGTGACCATGCCGGCCAGCGACAGGATGTTGATGAGGATACCCGCATCCACGCCTCGACGCGATCCCGCCCGCAACTGCAGTCCGATCCACAGCATGGCCAAGCTCCAGACGCCGAGGAACGCCAGAGCGAGCAGTTCGCGCCCGACCTCTTCGCCGCCGTGGAGGATCGTCATGACGGAGAGAACGACGACCAGGGCACACCCGAACCCTCCGTTGGTCAGGTAGAGCCAGGTGAGCACGCGCAGTCTCGCCGACCGCTCATGCAGCGATGGCAGATGCTGGAACATGGAATGCATACCCGGAAGATAGTAAGGAGAATGCGCTATCCAGGCGGCGGTGTCCGCCTTCCGCAGCGACGCTGCCAGAGCCACTCCGCCAGCCGGGCAGTACGGGTAGAGTCATGGGATGTCAGCCGAGTGACTGTGAAATCGGGACCAAGCAACACCTCGAACGCACTGTCCGTCTTCAACTCCAGTACCTTGCCGACCAGTCCGCTGTCCGGTATCAGACTCACGACCGCCGCGCTCACTATCGCGGAATCCATGTACTGGTCCTGCAGGAAGTGCAATCCCCCCGTCGAGTCGAACATCGCCGTGACGAACCGCACGCCTGGCTCATCATCGACAAAGGTCATCGGCGTGGGACGGCCGGTTGGCTGGAACCTGAACTCGAAGCCGAGAAAATGCACCCCGAATACCCCCATTTCATCGGGCGGTACCGCTCGGCACGCGATCGTGGCCGGTTCCGGCAGTTCCAGCACCCGGAACGGATTGATGGACTGCGCTCCGGCCGGCGACGCAATGCCGGCCAGCAAGACTAGCCACGACCAACACCCCCGCGTCTTCGACTGCATCGCCACCGAAACCCACCTCATGTGTATGTGCATCGAGCAGAGTTGGCACCTCGACCACCAGATACCACCCATAGCAGAGTGTGAGCACGCACGCTGTCCGGAAGTGCGCGCAACACCAGCGCCACCGTGACCGGCACTGCACGGTGGAGTTTCTGCAAACCACACTCATGAACTATAACGCCGGCAGTGCCGGTCAGTAAACTACAGCACTTGATCTGCTCGCGACCTTCTCTCCCCTTGACCCTCGCCGGGCGAAAACAGGCAACACGATGGAGATTGTGCGGTGCAATCGCCCAGCGAAAATCACAGACTGCTACTGGGCCGATGTGCTGCAGCGGACGACGACGACGTCGAATGGATGCCACGTCGCCCCGCCATCGAAAGAAATTTCCCACTGCTCGACGACCGTATGGCACGTATTATTGTCGCTCCAGCCGGATCCATTACCCGGAAAGATCGACGTAGGAGGCGACACATTGAGCATGATCGGTGCCTGGCACCCCTGAGCGTTGTACAGCCCCCGCAGTACAATGAGCTGCGTTGACTGCGCCGCCAAGTTCGCCCCGAAAACTCCGACGGATGCGATGATATCCTCAAGCGAGTTGAGCGCGGCGTAAGGCTTGCCGTTCTTCCATCCGATATTGGCCCCGAAGAGGCTCGCTATCCCCCGGAGCGCCTGCAACGGACTCGAACGAGTGTTCAGGTAATGCCATCGGTTGGCTGAGATTGCGTTCGCCATTGCCATGCATTTCGGACCATCCCATTCGGTCGTCAACAGGGAGGTCTCCAGAAAGGACGGTGTGGCCGATCCGCTCTGAATCGGACGGAGCATCGGAGGGTGATACGGAAACGACGGAGCCGTGCGCGGCCCGAGCTCAGGAATCGACAGGAGTTCCACTCCTCCGAACGGCTGGGACATCGGTTCGTATCCCGGGGGCGCGTTCTCATAGGGATTGAGATTGCCAAGTGCCAGATAATTGGCGTCGCCGCCCCGGAGTGCGTCGAACATCGCGGCGATGACCTCCATCTGCGCCGGATCGAGCTCGGCATAGATCGTATTGCCCGTCGCCGTATTCGTCACCTTGAGCTCTCCGTCGTTTTGCAGCTCGATCACGACCCCGTCATCGACGGCGATGTTGCCGTTCGTGGGCGTCGTCAGGGAGAGGCGAGGCCCCCGGAGCGTTCCTTCCAGGTCTGAGTCCGGGGAAATCAGAGACGCGGACGGATCACCACATCCCAGTGCGGTGACCGCCGCGCAGGCCAGGAGCCCTCTCCGACACCGATGTAATGCATGAACGAACGACAATGCTACCTCCTTGGGATGAGTATGGGGTCACCTGCGACTACCGACCCCTACCATAGCTCTCATCTCAGGATGAAACTGTATCCTAATCGGCCAAACTGTATCCTGATCGGACAAGTATCCAACGGGATCCCGCGATATCCCCCAGGAGACGGGGCATCGAGGTCGAACGTCGCCTCCGCCTACACCGGAAACAGCCCCTCGATCGACAGATACCGCTCGCCGGTGTCATAGCAGAACGTGAGCACGCGCGTGCCGTCCGCGAACTCCGGCAGCTTCTGCGCCACCGCGGCCAGCGCCGCGCCGCTCGAGATCCCCACGAAGATCCCCTCCTCGCGCGCCGCCCGCTGCGCATAGCGGATCGCGTCCTCCTCGGTCACCTGCACCGTGCCGTCGATCGCGTCCATGTGCAGGTTCGCGGGCACGAATCCCGCGCCGATCCCCTGAATGCGGTGCGGTGACGGCGCGCCGCCGCTGATCACCGCCGATTTCACCGGCTCCACCGCGAGCGCGCGAAAGTCGGGCCACGCCGCCTTGAGCGTCTCCGCGCACCCGGTGATGTGTCCGCCCGTGCCCACGCCCGTGATCAGCCAGTCGAGACCGAGCGGAAAGTCCTCGAGGATCTCGCGTGCCGTCCGCTCCGCGTGCACGCGCACGTTCGCGGGGTTGTCGAACTGCTGCGGCATCCATGCCTTCGGCATCGACGCCACGAGCTCCGACGCGCGCTGGATCGCGCCCTTCATGCCGAGCTCGCGCGGCGTGAGCTCGAACGTCGCGCCGTACGCCGCCATGAGACGCCGCCGCTCCACCGACATCGATTCCGGCATCACCAGCACCAGCGGATATCCCTTCACCGCCGCCACCATCGCGAGGCCGATCCCCGTGTTCCCCGACGTGGGCTCCACGATCACGCTGCCGCGCGACAGCGCGCCCGACTTCTCCGCGTCCTCGATCATCGCCAGCGCGATGCGGTCCTTGATGCTGCCGCCCGGATTCGCCCGCTCCAGCTTCATCCACACCTCCACGCGGGAATCGAACATGCGCTGGAGACGGACGTGCGGCGTCCGGCCGATCGTGTCGAGAATGGAATCCGCGCGCATCGTGCCTCTGTGTTCAGGGAACCGTGGATGGAATCAGATGTGGAACTCGATCCCGTCGTCCGACGGACGGGTATCCACCGTGCTTTCGAACTGGACTCGCGAGCGCGCCGGCACGCTGTGCGTGAGCCACACGTTCCCGCCGATGATGCTCTCGCGCCCGACTTCCGTGTCGCCGCCCAGGATCGTCGCGTTCGCGTAGATCACCACATCGTCGCCGATCGTGGGGTGGCGCTTGTGATGCGCGAGACGCTTGTGCACGGCGAGCGCGCCCAGCGTCACGCCCTGGTACACGCGCACGCGATCGCCGATCACCGTGGTTTCCCCGATCACCACACCGGTGCCGTGATCGATCGCGAACCCGTGTCCGATGCGCGCGCCCGGGTGCATGTCGATCCCGGTTTCCCGGTGCGCCCATTCGCTCATGAGCCGCGGCAGGAGCGGCACGCCCTCGCCGTACAGCACGTGCGCGAGCCGGTGCACCGCGATCGCGAGAAACCCGGGATAGGCGAGAATCACCTCGTCCACGCTCGCAGCGGCCGGATCGCCGCGCACGATCGCGTCGGCGTCCTCGTGGAGCGCCGTGCGCACCGCCGGCAGCGCGGCGAGATATGCCGCCGTGAGCGTCTCCGCGCGCTCCGTTGCCCCTTCACCCGCGATCGACCGCACCGTTTCGTGCACCAGACGGCCGAGCTGCGCGAGCTCCTCCTCCACCGCCGCGGGATCGCTCGTGGCAATCGCTCCGAAGTGCGGGAACAGGAGACGCAGCGACTGGCGCACCAGCACCTCCGCCCGCTCGCGCAGATGCGGCGGAAACGGATGCGCGCGCCGCGCCTCGGCGATCGCATCGGCCAGTGGGGGCGTCATGGGAACCGGAGGGCTGGCCACGTCATGCGGCTCGGCGCACGGGCGGAAACGACACGCCGCGGCCCGGTGGGAAGAAAGAGCGCATCCCCGGAAGATACGCGATTCCGCGGCGGCCCGCCCCGGTCCCACGGCCGTTCCGGCGCCGGCCGGCCCGCATGCGCGGACCGGCCGTCACCGTTTCAGAACGATCCGAACTTGAACGTCAGCGTGCCCACGCCGCCGCTGAGCGCGCCGTCGGTCACCCGCGGCAGATCGCTCCCGTTCACGTGGCGATATCCCGCGCCTGCCCCCACGCGGAACCAGCGCGTGACATTGAGTTCGAGGTTGACCATCGGTTCGAGCACGAACACGTCCGATTCGAGGCGCTGGGTGGAGGTGGAGCTGCCCGTATTGCGCGTGGCCTGATAGTTGGCCGACCCCCCGCCGAGCAGCAGGTAGAACGTGGCGTGCGCGAGCCGCGACGGGCGGGTGATGTATTCGAACTCGATCCCGCCGTAGTCGAGGCCGAGCCGCGCCGATTCCCCGTTGGGGAACGTGAAGCCCGTGCGCACGTTTTCGGTGGTGAGCGAGTACCCGCCGCCGCTGATCACCAGTCGGCGGTTGAGGATCACACCGCCCCGCCCTCCGGAGAACACGGCGTCCGCGTCCGCCACGCGGCTCAGCTTCACCACCGGACCGCCGAACCCGCCGATCTGCGTTCCGCCGCGCCGCCCGAGCAGCGTTTCGTTCCGTTGTGCCGCCCCTTCGGACGACACGAACACGAGAGCGAGCGCGCCGACCGCGGCGGCGCGCTGCACGACTGACCATCGCATGACATTGACTCCGGAATACGGGTGGACGTCCGTCATTTCCCCCTACGACTGCATCATCGCACGGGTTTCGCCGCCGCGCGCCGACGCACGTCACACCCGCGCGTGCCGTCCATGCGGCCGCCGTTCATCCTTCGCGCCTACCCACGCTCCAGCGCCGACAGCCGGTCCGCTTCGTCCCGCGTCACATGACACTGCATGCCGATCGGCACGAATCCGGCCGACTGGAGCACCGTGCGATACCACGCGGCCGGCTTCGGCGCGGGCCACGCGGTATCCCCCACGTACTCGTCGCCCTGCGCGAACAGTTCGAGGTACGCCATGCCGGCCGTGCGGCGCGCCACCTGCCGCAGCCCGCGGCGCAGCGTCGCCGCGTCGAGGTAGTTGAGCATCCCCACGCACAGCACGAGATCGAATCGCTCGTCCGACGCGAGCACGGTGTCGAGATCGGTGATGCCGCCGGCCAGGATGCCGCGGCGGCGCCCGTGGCGCGTCACCGCCCAGGCGCTCGGATCCACGCCCACGTACGTGAGCCGCGGACGTCGCCGCCGGAGCGCCACGCCCCACTGCCCCTCCCCGCACCCCACGTCCAGCACCCGCTGCACCCGGCGCTCCAGCACCCACTCCGCGGTGTGCAGCACGAAGTCCACCTGCCGCGCGAACTCCGCCGGCGTGCGCACCCGGTGCACCGGATCGCGATACCACTTCTCGAAATACGCCGCGTCGTACTCCTTGTCCGGCGAACGCGTCACAGAATCCCCCAGAACGCCCGGTCCACGTCGATGGCGAAACGCCAGCCGCCAAGGTGCAGTCCGCGCGACACGTCCACGCGCAGCAGATCGTAGAAGAGCAGCACGCCGAGCCCCACCGCCGGATACACGCCGTCCTGATAACGCGACACCAGCGGATCCGGATGCGCGCCGCCGAGCAGCACGGCCTGCGCGAACGGCGCCAGTTGCGCGCGCGCCGGCGCGTCGCCGTACTTCCCGAGCGGAATCGACGGGAACGGCACCGGCACACGCCACTCCACGCGCGGCGACGCCACATAGCGGCCGGCGAACGCATGGAACGCATAGCCCGGTCCGGACCACGGCCCGCCCATGAACTGCAGCCACTGCGGCGGCAGGTGATCGCCCACCGTTACTCCGCCGAGCGCGCTCGCCACCAGCGACCGCCCGCCCCCGAGCGGCCATTCGGCGCGCAGCGTGCCGTCGAGCCGGAGCGCCGATGAACGCACCGCCTCCCGCCGGTCATCGGTGCCGGTGGCATGCGATCCGGTCGTGCGGAGCATCCACGCGCCGTTCCGTTCGCCGGTGGCGCCGAACCGCCCGGTGCGCGCCAGGTCGAGCCGCACCCCCCGCAGCGACCACGCATCGAGCACCGGCGCGAACTCGCCGGAGAAGGGACGCGCGACCACGGCCAGCGCCTGTTCTTCCTCGTACGCGGCGCGCAGCGACCAGCGCCGCGCGTCGCCCGGCCGCCACTGCACCCCGAGCGCGCGTACATCCACGGGCGTGGTGTAATCGCTGCCGAAGAAGAGGGAGGCGAACGAGTTGGTCACGCCGGCCCGTTCCCGCGTGCCGAGCTCCTGGTAGAGCCGCTCCGCGAACAGCTCCACGATCGGCGCTCCGCCGAGCGGCGGCCGCTTGTCGAGACTGATGCGTCCCTTGGGCTGGCCATCGTCCACACCGTAGCGCACGCGCCCACTCAGCGTGATCGCCTGCGGCCACCGGTGCGCCAGTCCGAAGCCGAGCGCGAGCCCTTCGGTGCGCGAATGCCGGATTGCATCCGACACGCCACGCCCCGCCGCCGCCAGCGTCATCGGCCGCGCCAGCGCGGCCGCGCGCACCGCGGTCTCGGCGCGGAGCTGCGCATCCCGCACATCGGCATCGCGCGCCACGCGCATGTCGGTGGGGAGCACGTCCACCACCCGCCCCTCGAACGACCAGCGCGCGAGCGAGTCGCGCGACACGCTGCTCCACGGCGGCAGGAACTGCGTGGGATAGTCCACCCCTTCGTTCACCTGGTACTGCGACACTTCCCAGTGCCCGCGCACGATGCCGCGCGCCGGTACGTCGAGCCAGGTGCTGCGCCGCACCACTTCCACTTCCTGCCGACGGGGCAGCCAGTACCGCCCGCGCACGAGACTGTTCTCGAGCGTCACCACCAGCGTCTCGATGCGCGGATCGAGAATCGCCGCGCGCGTGAACGTGAGCGAGAGACGCACCACCGCCGACGTTTCGCGGTCCAGATACACGCTCCCCACGGCGCGCGGCGCGCGCGTATCGCGCGGACGGAAGCGCACCTCCTCCACGTGCACCACGCGATCGGGCAACCGCATCGCGAACGTCTCGCCGCGCTGGTACTCGTACAGCGTATCGGCGCCCTGCGCGAGCGGATGCGCCACGTCCGCCACGTCGAAGCCGTCGCCCAGGCGGATGCGGTCGGGCAGGTTGTCGAGCACCACGCCGTAGCGGTCGCGGTAGTAGCCCACGTTCGCGGGGAGCAGCGTGGTATCGCGGCGTCCCACGAGCTGCTGCGCACTGCGTCCCGGCTGCCACCACGACACGCGCAGCGCCAGCTCTTCGCTCTGCACCACCCGCGGCGGATCGGTGAAGTCCTCACCGAGCTGCGCGAGGAAGGCGAGGAATCCGCGCGCCGTGGCCTGATAGTCGAGCAGCGTGCTGTCGGCGAGCTGCACGCCGCGGCGCAGGATCGCCTTCGCGACGTAGTCGAGCGCCACCGAATCGTTCCACCGCGGATCGCCCGACCTCGCGGGCGGCGGCGCCACCCGCGAGGCGCTCACCGGCGTCGGGGGCTGCGCGCCCACGCCAGGTGGCAGCACGAGCGGCCCGGCCGCGATCCCGCAGGTCAGGAGATGCCGCGCGAGCCGTCGGATCCGGCCGCCGGTTCCGCGGCCGCGGTGACTCCCCTCAGAACCGCGCACCGGACTCCTGGCTCGCACCCCGCGTCGCGGTGCCGGTTCGCGGCCGTCCGTCGGCGAGCGGCACCTCCGGCATCGTCACGATGCGCCACCCCATGAAAGACCCCGTGTGCGCCGGCCCCGTGCGTTCCGGAAACACCACGAGATATGCCCAGCCGTGGCGCCACCCCGTGCTCCGGTTCGAATCGGAGGCAGGCGTGAGCGGCGCGCGGAAGGGGAGGCGCGCGATGACTTCCGCCTCGAGCGGCGTCGCCACCCCCGACGGGTCGGCCAGGAGCACCGTGCGCCCCGCGGCATGCGCCGGCCGGAACGGGCTGCCGGAGAAGTGCACGGCCACCACCGTGTCGCGCGCCGCGGCCCGCAGCCGCCCGTCGATGCGCGCGGCCGATCCCGCGATCGCGGCCGGACCGGCCGGCGATTCGTCGTACGGCACCGCATGCGCCGCCCGGAAGCGGCGCGTGATCCATGTCTGGAGACGCGTCACGAGCACGCTGTCGCCGGCCAGCGCCGCCGGAAACGCCGTGGTGTCCACCGCCACGGAATCCGACTCGGTCGCCGGCGACCGGTCGGGCGCGAGCACGTCGAGCCCCGCCCGGAGCACCGGGTCGTCGTCGGCCGCGTACGGCCAGAGCGCCTCGTCGCCCCGCGTCATCTCGAGCAGGCGCCGCACCGCCACCCGCGTGCCGTCGCCCACCATCGTGATCTGGTGCAACGGGTCCGCATCGATCCCCGGCGCCGCCTGCACCAGCAGCCCGCGAAGCCGCCGCTCGAGCAGCGGCAGCGGCGCCCCGCTCCACCCATCCAGCACGGCCCGCGCCACGGCGCCGTCCACGGCGTCGCTGAGCGCCCGCGCCCGCGTGGGCGACAGCGTGCCCGGCACCGCCGACGGATCGATCCGCCCGGCCGGCGTGATCAGCAGGTCCGGCGTCAGCCCGCCCGTGACGCGTCCCGACTTCTCCTCGCGGCGCGTGAGCGGCGTCTTCGACGGCGGCAGCCACCGCGCCGTGGTCAGCCGCAGCGACAGCTCCGGGTTGATGTGCACCACCCGCTGCACCACGCCCTTGCCGTACGTGTGGTCCCCGATCAGCAGGGCGCGGCCATGATCCCGGAGCGCGGCCGCGATCAGCTCCGCCGAGCTGGCCGTGTTCGCGTCCACCAGCACCGCGAGCGGCAGTGTGGGCCAGCGGGTCCGGCGCACCGTCTGCACCTGCGGCTCCGTGGTGCCGCGCCGGTCGAGCGACGCCACCACGTCACCGCGCGACAGGAACAGCGAAGCGGCCAGCACCCCCTCGTCGTACAGGCCGCCCGGATTGCCGCGCAGATCGAGCACGAGCGATTTCGCGCCCCGCTCCACGAGCCCTTCCACGGCCCGCTCCAGCTCCTCCGCCGATCCGGTCACGGAGCTGGCCAGCCGCGCATACCCCACCCCCTCCGCCGCCAGCAGCGCCTCGGTCACCGCCGGCATCCGCCACGAGGAGCGGACGATCGCCACATCGGTCGTGTCGTTGTTCGTGAACCGCACCACCTGGAGGCGGACCGTATCGGCCAGCCGCCCCGCGCTGTCCTGCACGCCGGCGTCGGGCCGAGGCGTGCTCCACGCCTCGCTCGCCCGCCGCCCGTCCACCGCCAGCACCACGTCGCCGGCGTGCAGCCCCGCGTCGGCGGCCGGCGATCCCGTGAGCACCCGTCGCACCACCACCGACGGCCCGCGGAGCCGGAGCACCAGTCCCAGCCCCTGGCTCTCGCCGCGCAGCGTCCCGCGGTAGACGTTCATGCCGTCGCGTTCCAGCAGCGCCGCATACGGATCATGAAGCTCGCGCAGCATGCCGCTCACGGCCCGCCGCATCAGCTCCCCCTCGGGGAGCGAGTCGAGGAAGTTCACCCGCACCGAATCGAGCGCCGTGGACAGGAGACGCTCCCGCCCCCACGGCTGACGCGCCTGCTCCCGGTACGCACCGTACCACATGCCGCCGGCGAAGACGCCCGCCATGAGGATCACGATCCCGCCCCGCCGCCACAGCGTCCGGGACATCAGCACGCGCCGTTCCCCGGCCGCGCCCGAAGGCGACCGGCCGACTCTCGCATGCGTGGTGCCTGCCCCGACCCTGCGTTCACTGCCAAGACTCCTCGCTCATGGTGGTCGACGACGGCACCGATGCATCCGGACGACCGTCACACTGTCACGGCCGTCACAATACACCCGGACTGCCCCTGCACGCTGTACCGCAGTGGAGAGGCGCACGTTCCCCGGCGCATCCCCCGAACCCGCACGCCCGTCATCCGGGGCATATTGGGAGGATCGACCGACGGATGCCCGTGGCATGCGACCCATGCCGATGACGGGCACCGCCCTGCGTCCGCGAACAGGGCCCGTGCCTTCGTCGTCCGGTCCGGCCGAATCGTTCTCCAGCCATGATACCCAGCCCCGAACCGCGCGCCCCGACCCCTGTACCCCTCGAACGGCCGCTCCGTGAAAAATACGCGCGGTGGCGGCCGCGAGGCGGCCACCGAAGCCGCGGATCATGAGCCGGCCGAACCGGTCGCCGCACGGCACGCCGCCCTTCCCGCGACTGCTCGTCTCCGACGTGGACGGCACGCTGCTCGACGACCGGGGACGGTTCGTCACCGCGCCGCGCGTACTCCGCGAAACCCTGCACGCCGCCCTTCCCGGCGCGCTGTTCGCCCTCGCCTCGAGCCGCACCCTCGACGAGCTCCTCCTCGTGCAGCGCGCACTCGGCGTCACCGGCCCCATCATCGCCGAAGACGGCGCCGTGCTCGCGCTCGATGCCGTCACCGGTCCCGCGCACGACATCGCGCACGACACCACGCACGACACACCGCCCGCACACCGTTCTCGCACCGCCGGCCGGCGCACGCTGCACGTCTCCCTGCTCGGCCCCGACGCGGAACACCTGCACCGCGAATGGACCCGCATCGTGAGCACGCTTCGCGCGCCCGGCATCCGCACCGCGGCCATGCTCACGCCCGCCGAACTCGCGGCGCGCGGCATCACCTCTCCGCGCGCCCGCGTGCGTGCGCTCGACCAGCGGCTGGCCAGCGTGCTCATCGATCTCGCGGGCATCGACATCGGCACCTGGCACACACTCGTGCACGCCGTGACACATGCGGGACTCGACATCGCGCGCGGCGGGCGCTGGGCCACGCTCACCGGTCGCACCAGCAAGGGACGCGCGCTCCGGCATCTGCGTGAACGGCTGCCCATGGCACCGGTCCACGTCATCGCCATCGGCAACGACGAAAACGATCGCTCGCTCCTGGAGGCCGCCGATCAGGCGTTCGTCATCCGGAATCCCGGCATCGGTCCGCACCCCGGACTCGCACGCATCACCGGCGCCGAGTTGCTCGACACCGAAGGCCCCGCCGGCTGGCTCGAAATGCTCGCCCGTCTCACGGAGCATACCCGCGCGACCTGACAATGCCGGCGGCCCCGCGACTTGACACCGCCGCCGGCCCGCGCGTATTTGCGTGGGTCGTACGTTTGTTAAGTAGCGAGTAAACATGATCACAGCGACGTGCGTCGACCACGCCTCGGCCTGACCGGTGCGTGCGGTCGGCTCGTGCGCTCTACGGAGGGGCGCCGTGCCGCAATTCGAAGTCAGCGACCTGACGCTCCTGCTGTGCCAGATCGCCGTGATCCTCCTGGCCTGCCGGCTCCTGGGCCGCCTCGCCGCCGCCATCGGGCAGCCGCAGGTCATCGCCGAAGTCACCGCCGGCATCCTGCTCGGCCCCTCGCTCCTGGGCTGGCTGTGGCCCGAGGGGCTCGTGCTCCTCTTCCCGGCCGATTCGCTCACGGTCCTGAAGATGCTCAGCCAGATCGGGCTGGTGCTCTTCATGTTCCTCGTCGGCCTCGAGTTCGACCCGCGGCTGCTGCGCGGCCGCACGCACGCGTCCGTCGCGATCAGCCACACGAGCATCATCGTGCCGTTCGTGCTCGGCGTCGGCGCCGCCTGGTGGCTGTACGACCGCTACGGTCCCGCCGATGCGTCCTGGTTCGCGTTCGCGCTCTTCATGGGCGTCGCCATGAGCGTGACCGCGTTCCCCGTGCTCGCGCGCATCCTCTCCGAGCGCAACCTGCTGCACTCGCGCGTGGGTGCCATCGCGATCGCCTGCGCCGCCGTCGACGACGTCACCGCCTGGTGCCTGCTCGCCTTCGTCGTCGCCGTCGTGCACGCCACCGGGCTCACCCAGGCGCTGTGGACCACCGGCTTCGCGCTCGCCTACATCCTCGTCATGCTCGGCGTGGTGCAGCCGTTCCTGCGGCGCCTCGCGGCGCGCGTGGGCACGAGCGACGACGTGCCGCCCACCATCGTGGCCGTCACGCTGCTGCTGCTCCTCATGAGCAGCGCGCTCACGGAGTTCATCGGCATTCACGCCCTGTTCGGCGCGTTCGTGTTCGGCGCCATTCTGCCCAAGGAGGGCCGCTTCGCGGAAACGCTCGTCGAGCGCCTGGAAACGGTGGCCGTGATGCTGCTCCTGCCGCTCTTCTTCGCCTACAGCGGCCTGCGCACCGAGATCGGCCTCATCTCCGGACGCACCGAGTGGCTCGTGACCGGCGCGATCATCCTCATCGCGACCATCGGCAAGTTCGGCGGCAGCGCCGTCGCGGCACGGCTCACGGGCCTGCGGTGGCGCGAAGCGGGCGCGATCGGCATTCTCATGAACACGCGCGGGCTCATGGAGCTCATCGTGCTGAACATCGGCATGGATCTCGGCGTCATTTCCCCCACGATGTTCACCATGCTCGTGATCATGGCGCTCGTGACCACCTTCGCCACCACGCCCATCCTCGCGCTGGTGTATCCGGATCGGGAGCTGGCGCGGGATCGCCTCGTGGAAGTCTCGCCCGTCACCGCCGATGCGCAGACGCCGTACACGATCATGCTGGCCGTGTCCCACGCGGCCGCGGGACCGGCGCTGATGACGCTCGCCTCCGCCCTGCTCGCGTCCAGGAACGAACCGTCGCGCGTGTTCGCGCTGCACCTGCGTCCGCCCGTCGAGCGCGCGTCGGCCGAACGCCGGCAGCGGGCCCGGCAGGGACGCTTCCACCCCGCGCTCGCCCCGCTGCTCGACCACGCGCGCGATCTCATGATCGAAGTCCGTCCGCTCGGCTTCGTCTCCGTCGATCCCGCCACCGACATCGTGCGCACCGCCGATGCCAAGCAGGCGCACCTGCTGCTGCTCGGCGCGCACAAGCCGCTGCTGCTCGAAGGACAGTTCGGCGGCACCGTCGCCGGCGTGCTCGATCTCGCGGAACGACAGATCACCGGCGTGCTGATCGATCGCGGACTCCGGCAGATCCGCCGCGTGCTCGTGCATCACACCGATTCGCCGCACGACGGCATGGTGAACGAGATCGCGCAGCGCCTCGCGGCCGTCCCCGGCGTCGTCGTGACCACCGTGGCATCCACGATTCCTCCCGCCGAATTCGACCGCCTCGCGAGCGAACAGGATCTCGTGATCCTCGGCGTGCCGGACGTGCATTCGCTCGATCTCAGCAGCAGCGCGCGCCGCCTCCGTTCCCTGCTCGCGGACTGCCCCTCGTCCGTGCTCGCCATCGCCGCGCCGTCCCCGGAGCATCGAACCACCTCCGCGCACCAGGCCGAATCCACCCCGCGGCCGGAAGCATCCAGGCCCGCGTCCACCGGCGAGGTGCACGCGTGACCCGCTCGCTCGCCCTGCACCCCGGCGCCACGCTCCGCCTGCTCCGGCTCGACTCCGGGCTCGGGCTCCGCGATCTCGCCCGCCGCATCGACGTATCCGGCGCCTATCTCAGCCGCATCGAGAACGGACGGGACGCCGCGCCCACGGTCGAACGGCTCGAGGCCATGGCGCGCGAGCTGGCGGTGCCGGCCACGCTGCTGCTCGACATCGCACCGCGCGTGAGCCCGCTCGTGGTGGAGTACGTGGAGACGGTGCCGGAAGCCGCCACGCTCTTTCTCGAAATCGCCCATCGCCGCCTCGACGCCGCCCAGATCGACCGCCTGCGCGAGGCGCTGCGCGACATCGCTCCGCCGCCGCATCCGGACACCGCGACGCCCCGGCATCTGTGCGACCTCCTCACCCCCGCGCACGTCGTCCCCGATCTGTCGTGCACCACCCTCGAGGACGCCCTCGACATCGCCGCCGAACGGCTGGCCGGCCAGGACACGCCGCCTGCGGCAGAGCTCGCCGCCGCCCTCCGGGCCCGCGAGCGGGAAGTGTCCAGCGCCATCGGCGGGGGCGTGGCCCTGCCCATCGTCACATGGCACGATGCGCCCCCGCGTGCGGTATTGATTACGATGGACACACCACTCCAGGTCGACACGCCGGACGGACGGGCGCTGCGCACCCTCGTCGTGCTCGCCGGCGCGCCCAACGACGCCGCCCGGCGGGCCACGATCGTGCACGTGGCACGCCTTGCCGCGCGTGGCCTCGCCGACACGCTGGCCCACGCCGACTCGGTCGGGCAGGCGCTGGCCGCGCTCCGCACCCTCGAGCAGGGAGCCCTGATGGATCGATCGCCGGAGACACGCCCGTGACGCCCCCGTCCGCGCTGTGGACCCTGAGCATGCTCACGATCCCGAGCCGCGAGGAGTTTCTCGGGCGTCTGCTGCAGTCCATCGCCAGGCTCGAAGGTGCCTCGCAGGTCGACATCACCGTCGTGTACAACACCACCACGCCGGAAGAGCCGCTCGCCATCGAACAGCGCATCCGCGCGCTCGAACCCCGGCTTCCCGTACGCGTGTACGTCAACGCCACCGATCCCACCATCGTGGGCGGACGCATGGTGCAGCTCGGCGTCTGCCGCACGCCGCTGCTCGCCTTCGTGGACGATGACCTCACGCTCCACGGCGACGTGCTCGGCGTGCTCAGGCGCACGCTCGCCGAGCAGCCGGTGGGGATCGTGGGGCTGCCGTCGTTCGAGGAAGACACCGACGTGCAGTTCAAGCCGCGCGACTCCACGCCGTCGGTGACGCTGGGCAGCCTGCGGTACATGCCCGTGCAGGGCATGCTCGTGGCCGGCTACCGGCGGCTGTTCTCCGACATCGGCGGCTTCAATCCGCGCCGCCGCTTCTGGGGCGAGTGGACCGAGTTCAATCTCCGCATGTGGCGACACGGGTTCCCCACCGCCTACGTCATGGACGGCGGAGCGTTCCTCAGGCACTGGTCGGCCGCGCCCGAATCCCCCACGCGCAGCATGAGCGGCCGTGAGCGCCACGTGCTCTGGGGCCTGCTGTGCACGGCGCTCGAATACGACGCGGTGAGCATCAACGAGGCCACGGAAACCTTCTGGCGCCTCGCCGAGGATCGGTATCTCACCTATTCGTTCGGCGGGGAGGCGCCCACCTCCAAGCAGCTCCTCGCCACCGTGCTCGAGCTCATGCCCGCGCTCGCCGAGGAGTTCGGCGCCATTCGCGCGTTCACCGAGCAGACCCGGCGTCACCGCTTCCAGTTCATGCCCTTCGAGCCGCTCACGGTGGAGCAGGTGAACGACGTGCTCGCGCACAGCACGTACGCCATCCACGAATATCGTCCCGACGCCTTCGTCAGCGGCGTGCGCGAGATGCCCGGCTGGCGGCGCTGGTGGCGGCGCGTCACGCGCGCGCCGTCGCGGTAGCGCACGTCATGGAAACACCCGGCAGTCTCGCGAATCTGTTCACCCAGGCCGCGATCGTCCTCTTCCTGGTCGTCGTCGGCCTGTTCATCGTGCGCACGCTCATGCTGCCGCTCGGCGTGATCCTCCTGTCGATGGTGCGCGGGGAGCGGGAGGCGCGATCGGAACGCTACGAGCCGCCGAGCTCCGACACCTTGTAGCTGAGCCGGAGTCGCGTGGGATCGTCGCCGGGGTCGTAGCTGCGCACATGCACGAGAATGACGGCAACGGGACGATCGACGGGCACGACACCATCCCGGATGGCCTTCGCAATTTCACGCCCCGCCTGCTCCTTGGTGCGACGCGGGGTACCCTGGCGAGGCCACCATGGTTCCCTCAACAACAGATCGAGCATCAGCGAGCTGGTCTCGAAGACCACGAGCAGCGTATCGGGCGATCGCGCTACGACATCGTGCAGCGTAGCCGGCCCCGCGGCCGACTGCGCGGCCTGTCTTGCCGCCTCGGTGACGGCCGGTTGCGCCCGGGCCGCGCTCGAAAGAGCGAGCTGGCTCAAGACCAACATGCCGAGGACGCGGAGGAAGTAGCGCATGGATCTTCTCGTTGAATATTGCTCGTCCTGCCCCGCAACGCGCACCGGATACCGCCTTGACCGGCATGGGGGATGTCAGAGACAGGACCTGCAACGACCGTCGACCGTAACAACGATGATCGGGAAATCCGGGTGCGTCAATCGGATTCCGCGAACCGCGCCGTCCCCTCAGTGCCCGCCGCCCCGGAACGATTCCGGTGTCGCCTCCCCCGACCGCAGCAGCGCCAGCCGGAACAGAATCGGTCCCACGGTTTCGTTGATCGCGATCATCGCGAGGAACAGCGTGCGCATCTCCTCGCCGCGCTCCGGATACACGCTCGCCACCACGCTCGACAGCCCGATTGCCACGCCCGCCTGGCTGATGAGTCCCATCCACGTGTACTTCGCCGCCACCGGCTCCGCCTTCGCCCACCATGCGCCGAGTTTCGTGCCCGCCCAGATCCCCGCCGCGCGCACCACCACGATCGGAATCACCAGCGGCCAGAGCTGCACCACCGCTTCCGGCCGGATCTTCGCGCCCGCGAGCGCGAAGAACACCACGAACACCGGCGCGCCCGCGCGCTCCATTGCGTGACGGAGCTGCTCGCCTTCGCCGCCGCCCGCGTTCTCCGCCACGAAACCGGCCACGAGCAGCGTGAGCAGCGTTTCCACGTGCATGAGACTCGCGATCTCCGCGCCGAAGAACGCCACGAGGATCGCGAAGATGAACAGCTCGCGGCGGATGAACCGGAGATAGAGCGCCACCACCGCGCCGAGCACCGCGCCCACCAGCACCGCGCCGCCGATCTCCCACAGCACCGCCGTGAGCCCGATCCCCGTGCCCCCCTCCGGCGGCGCGAGCACGCGCGCCAGCGCCAGCGCGCCCGAGAACGACAGCACCACCGCCACGTCGGCGAGCAGCACCACGCCAAGCGTGGTCCGCGCCACGAGTCCCTTTGCCCCGCTCTCGGTGAGGAGCGCCATCGTCACCGCCGGCGAGTGCACCACCGCCACCGACGCGAACAGGATCGAGAATCCCATCACCTCCGTCATCGGCGCGCCGTCGAGGAACGGCAGGAACCGGTGCAGCGAGACGAGCACCACCACGATCCCCACGAACGCCACCGACAGCTCCGCCGTCATCATCTTGAGCAGCAGCACACCGCGCCGACGCACTTCGTCGAGCTGCAGCTCCGCGCCCGCGAGGAAGGCGATGAGCGCGATCGCGAGTCCGCTCACCGGCGCGAGCTGATCCATCACCGGCGTGGACACGAAGTTCAGCGCGGCCGGCCCCACCGCGAGCCCGGCCGCGAGATACCCCACGATCTTGGGCAGTCGCACCGTCGTGGCGAGTTCGCCCACGCTGTACGCGCCCAGGATGAGGAAGCCGAACGCCATCAGCACGAGCGCCGCCGGCGTGCCTTCGCCGAGCGGCAGCACCGCCTGCATGAGCAGGTACAGCATCACGAGCACGATGACGCGCCGCATCAGCGCTCCGGCTCCGATTCGGACGACGGCTTCCGCGACAGCACGGTTCCCCCCACCGACGGCGTCACCTGTTCATCCGGCCGGAGCAGCGTGCTCGCGCCCTGCGTCTCGTCCGGCACGTACACGCCGCTCGTTTCCATGCTCGTTCCCGCGCTCGCCTCCGTCGCCGTGGGCACCTTCTGCTCGTGCGTGTCCAGCCACGGCAGCCGGTGCGCCAGATCGCGGAGCGGTTCCACGATCGGCAGGAGCGCCGCACGCACGAACCGCGCGGCCGCGAACTCCGTGAGCAGCACCGCCGCGAGCGCTGCCGTGAACACCACGTCGCCGATCGGCAGCTCCGGCCGCCGTGAATAGTCGAGCGCCAGCGCCAGCGTGAGCCGTCCCTGTCCGATCAGCGCCTTGCCCCAGTCGCGCCCGAGCTGTGGCGTGGCGTGGTTCCACATCGTGGTCGCGCGCGTCGCGTACACCTTCGACGCCGTGCGCGTCACCAGATACAGCAGGATCACCGCCATCACCGTGAGCGACATGTTCGGCCGCCACGACAGCCCCGCGAGCAGCAGCAGCACGTAATAGAACGGACGTTCGGCCGCGGCCAGCACCGTGCGGAGCTCGTTGCGTCCGCGGCTCGTGTTCACGAGCACGATGCCGATCACCAGCGTGGCCAGCACCGGTGACACGTTGAGATACGCCGCCGTGCCGCTCGCGAGAATCACCGCGCCGCCGAGCGACACCACCAGCCGGTCCACCTTGCGCTCTTCGCCGAGGAACAGGTGGAACAGCGCCCCGCCCAGCACCCCCACGCCCACCGTGATCACCGCCCATTCGGTGGGCGTGGGCGGACGGAGCGCAGTGGTCGGTGCGCGGTGTACCCACGCGAACAGAATCCCCGTGGTCACGATGGCCACGAACGCATTCACACCGAGCGACGTCTCGAGCTGGTTCACCACCGGCTCTCGGCGCTTCCGGTCGCGGAGCGCGATATCGAGCCCGGCCGGCGTGGATGCCACCGCGATCGCGCCGAGTGCCAGCGCCGGCACGATCGCCCAGAACTCGGAGGTCAGCCCGAGCGCCGGAAACGCCCACCAGAGCACACCCGTCACCGCGCCCAGCGTCACCAGCGACTCGATCACCGCCAGCCGGAACGTGAGTCCCGTGATGCGCACCAGCCGCGGCAGGTAGAACTGCATCCCCACCGTGAGCCCGATCCAGCCCGTACCAAGCACCACGATCGGCCCGAACGACTCCGCCGCCTCCGCCGGGATCACTCCCGACACCTGCGGACCGAGCAGGATGCCGAGTACCAGGTACTCGGCGCCCGACACGATCAGCAGGCGCTTGGCCAGCCATTCGTACAGGAGGTGCGTGGCGAGGTACGCCGTCGCAACGACCAGGATGAGGACCAGCGAAGCGCTCACGCGGCGGGGCTGGAGTGGACAGGGGAAGGCAGACCCGGCAAGCTATCCCCGAAACCGGGCAACGCTACCGGCACCCCGTCAAATCGACTGATTTTCTGTATTGACAGAAATATCAGAAATCAATAGTTTCGACATCATGACCACCTCGCTGTCACCCGCTGTTTCCGCCTTTCTCGACCGCTTCAGCCACATGATGGCCGGCGAAGGGTTGCCGCGTCCTGCAGGCCGCATGCTCGGCCTGCTCTTCGTGGAAGGGCGGGATCAGTCGGCGACCGAGCTGTCCGAAAAGCTCAGCATCAGCCGCAGCAACGTGAGCACCACCGTGCGGCTCCTCGAGAGCTTCGGGCTCGTGGAGCGCATCCGTCCTCCCGGCGAACGCCAGGACCGGTTCCGGCTGCCCGCCGATCCCTTCGTCCCCCTGCTCCAGGCCGGGGCCGCCCGTGCCGCCCGCATGCGCGACATGGTCCAGCAGTGCCGTCAGGATCTCCCTCCACATCTGCGAGACGCCGGCACTCGCCTCGCCGAGCTCCAATCGTTCTTCTCCCACGCCTCCACTTGGCTTGAGCGCATGCGCGATGACTGGAACAAGGAAAATTGCGATATATAGCGCCATTTAAATAGCACTATAACAACACAAACAAGTCACTTAGTCCAATTCCCATCTGCGTCAATCTGCGTTCATCTGCGTTCATCTGCGGACGAATATTTCCCTATCATCAGAAATTACGAAACAATGCCTCGCCTCCATCTCATCGAAATCGCCGAACAGCCCTGGTGCCCCTCCCCCATCCGCGAGGGCCTCACCGACTACCTGCAGTTCGTCATCGACCGCGGCCGCCCCTACGCCCCCGCCGTCCCGCTCCTTGCCGGCCTTCTCACGAAGACCGCTGCCACCCGCGTCATCGACCTCGGCGCCGGAGCCGGCGGACCGTGGCGTTCCCTCGCCGCCGACCTTACCGCCGTCGGGGCGCCCGTCACCGTTCGTCTCACCGACCGCTTCCCCAATCCTGCCGCCTTTGCCCAGCTCGCCAGGGACACCGGCGGCGTGGTCACCGGCGACGGGCGCTCCATTTCCGCGGAGGCCGTCCCGCGCGACCTCGCCGGCGTCCGCACCATCTTCTCCGCCTTTCATCACTTCGCCCCCGACCACGCCCGCCGAGTCCTGGCCGACGCCGTCGCCGCCCGTGCGCCCATTGCCGTCTTCGAAGCCACCAGGCGTGACGTCCCCGCCATCCTCGTCATGCTCCTCACCCCGCTCCTCGTCCTCCTCGGCACCCCGCTCATCCGCCCGTTCCGCTGGTCCCGTCTCCTGTTCACCTATCTCATCCCGTTGATCCCGCTCGTCGTGCTCTTCGACGGCATCGTCTCCTGCCTTCGCACCTACACCCCCGACGAGCTCCGCGCGCTCGCTGGCAGCATCGACGCCCCCGACTACGAATGGACCGCCGGCACCGCCGGTCCCGGCCCCATCCCCGTCACCTGGCTCATCGGCCACCCTCGCTGATTTGCTTCGCGGGCGCCCCGGCGCCCGCCCCGATTACCTTTCGCGGCTCGTGTCTACCACGTCCGCTCCCGCCGCCACCCGCGCCCCGCTCGGGCTCGTGCTCCTGCTCGGCACGCTCATGGCGTTCGGGCCGCTCTCCATCGACACGTACCTTCCCGCCTTTCCCGCCATCGGCCGCGCCTTCGACGCCGATGCCGCCGCCGTCCAGCGCACCCTTTCCCTCTATTTCGCCGGCCTCGCCATCGGCCAGGTGATCTACGGGCCGCTCGCCGACCGCTTCGGACGCCGCCTCCCCCTGCTCGGCGGCATGACCCTGTATGTCATCGCCGCGATCGGCTGCGCCACCGCGCCCTCGCTCGGCGCGCTCACCCTCTGGCGTTTCGCGCAGGCACTCGGCGGATGCAGCGGCATGGTCATCACGCGCGCCGTCGTGCGCGACCTGTTCGAGCCGCGCGTGATGGCGCGCGTGTTCTCGCAGCTCATGCTCGTGATGGGCGTGGCCCCCATCCTCGCGCCGCTGCTCGGCAGCACGCTGCTCGTCGCCTTCGGCTGGCGCGGCATCTTCTGGACGCTCGCCCTGCTTGGCGCCGCCTGCGTGGTGGCGCAGGCGCTCGCGCTGTCCGAATCGCTGCCCGTCGAGCGCCGCGCGCGGGCCGGTCTGCGCACCGTGTTCGGCACCTACTGGTCGCTGCTGCGTGACACGCGCTTTCTCGCGCCCGTGATCGGCGCCGGTCTCCTCTGGAGCACCATGTTCGTGTACATCGGCGGCGCGCCGTTCCTGTACATGGAGCTGCACCAGGTGTCGCCTTCCGCGTTCGGCATCTTCTTCGGCATCAACGCCGCCGGCATGATCGGCGCCGCGCAGGTGAACGCGCGGCTGCTCGGCACGCGCATGCCCGGGCCGTTGCTGCGGTTCGGCGCAACGCTCGTCACGCTCGCCGGCGTGGCGCTGCTCATCGCGCTCCTCACCGGACGCGGCGGACTCCTCGGCGTGGCCGCGCCCATTTTCGCGATGCTTTCCGGACTCGGCTTCGTGGGCGGCAATGCGTCATCCGCCGCGCTCGCCCCGTTTCCCCATGCGGCCGGCAGCGCGTCCGCGCTCATGGGCACCGTGCAGTTCGGCATCGGCGCGGTGGCCGGCGCCATTGCCGCCACGCTATTCGACGGCACCGGTGTCGCGCTCGGCGTCGTGATCGCGTGTGCCGCGATCGCCGGCACGGTGGTCATCGTGCGCGGACGGGTCGCGGGGAGCTGAACGCTTTCTTCGCGTCTTCCCGTTTCGCGTAGCCCCGCGGTTCTCCACGATGACCGCAGGTGGATGCAGGCAGACATGTTGGGTCCCGGGTCGGTAGCCCCGAGTCCCGAGGGTGCCTGGAGCAGCGATGCCCGCCCTGCCGGCAGGAGTCGCCAGGCACTCTCGCGACTCGTGACTAAAGACCCGTCGCTTGCGACCTCGTGCGGGCGGTCTCGCGGCGGCGCCACCGCCCGGGCATGGCGACCCCGGCCGGAAGCCGGCGTGGGTACCAAGGGCAGAGCCCATCCGTATGAGGCAGCAAGTATGATATATACGTATTATATACTACGTATATATCATACTATCATGATGACCATAGCTCCATCGCGCGCGACGCCTTCGTCCGTCATCATGACGCCTGGGGACTTGCGGGGGCGGCCTCCTGGGCGCGATGGGAAGGACAGGATCGCAATCGCCGCTCCATCGAGATCGATCTCGTCGCCCGCCTCGACGATGGCCGCCTGCTCACGGGCGAGGTGAAGTGGTCGTCGCGTCCGATCGGTCTTTCCGTGCTTACGGCCCTCGAGCGCAATCTGGAAGATCTCGCCGCGTCCGGACGTCCGTGGGCGCGCGAGGCGCTCGCCCGGAGCAGTCAGCGGGGTATCTGCTTGTCTCGGCGGCCGGATTCACCGACGCGCTTCGGCGACGGGCCGGGAAGAACGATCGGCTGGTGCTCGTCTCGGTCGAGGAGATGTGGGGCATCACGGCCACGAGTTCCCTCCGTCCCGTATCGTGATATCCGCATGTTTTCTTCATGCTTCCTGCGATCACGCCGAGCCGTCACGATTGCATCGGCACTTTTCATGAGTGCGAGCTCTGTGGTGGCCCAATCGGATCAGCAGGAAAACTGGGCACTGACGGCGCTCGGGGGAGGAGGGCGAGCAACGATCGTCGTCAGCAACCCGGCCGCCGGATCACCGGAGTTGTCATCCCGCCCCAGTACAAGCATCGGCCTGGAGCTTACCCGTCGCCTGGGCGCCCGATGGACTACCTCGCTCGGCGCGCTGTACTCGGTGCGTGGTGCCCGATGGACGATCACGGACGGCCCATTCGCACCGGAGCGCCTGGAATCGCGCACGACATATCTCGACTTGCCAATCCTCGCTCACCTGCGACTGATGGAGACGCCGCGTCTGCGGCTCGGGATCGTGGGCGGTGGTGTCGTGTCCTCGAATGGCGATGGCTACATATACCGTCAGGGTACCGACCAACGCGTCTGGATGCTGGACATGCCGCAGATGGAGCTGTCCGCCCTGTTCGGCATCCAGGCACACGCTCCGAGCCGTGTGCCGCTGCTGGTACGCCTTCAGTACCAGCATGGACTGTCGAGTACGAGCAAGGGAGAGACGGCGCGGAATCGCTCATTGGCATTGATGGCGGGAGTCACGCTGCTGCGATGGTAGGACGGACGACAGCGGGCACGGCTTCTCCCGGCGCGGCAGGATCGGTGAAGGACGGATCACGGTCCGCCGGGATTCCATCGACCGCGCCCCGTGGCCACTTTACGGCATGGCCACGGTCGACGACGAAGCGACTCGTGCCGCGGAGCGAGAGGCCTTCCGGGCGAACCTCGCCGACGCGCTGCGCGAGAGCGAGGAGAAGTATCGCACGCTGTTCGAGTCGATCGACCAAGGATTCTGCGTCTTCGAGATGCTCTACGACGACGCGGGGCGGCCCGTCGACTACCGCTTCATCGAAGTCAATCCGGCCTTCGAGAAACACACGGGCCTCGTACAGGCGCAGGGGAAGACGATCCGCGAGCTGGTCCCGGATCACGAGGAACACTGGTTCGAAATCTACGGCAACGTCGTCGCAACGGGCGAGCCGGTCCGATTCGAGAATCGCGGCGAAGGCATGCATCGCTGGTTCGACGTGTACGCCTTCCGTCTGGGCGGCCCCGGAAGCCGGAAAGTCGCGGCGATCTTCAGCGACATCACGCAGCGCCGGCACGCCGAAGAGGTGCTGCGCAACGCCGACCGCCACAAGGACGAGTTCCTGGCCACGCTGGCGCATGAGCTGCGCAACCCGCTGGCTCCGCTCCGCAACGGACTGGAGCTGATGAAGCGGGCGAAATCCGATCCGGAGGCCGTCGAGCAGGCCCGCACCATGATGGAGCGGCAGTTGAGCCAGATGGTGCACCTCATCGATGACCTCATGGACATGAGCCGCATCAGCCAGGGCAAGGTGGAGCTCCGCAAGCGCCGTGTCGACCTGGCCGGGATCGTGCAGCAGGCGGTCGAGACGAGCCGTCCGCTGATCGAGGACCGGGGCCATGAGCTCGTCCTCGACGTGCCCGACGATCCGATCCACGTGGATGCCGACGTGACCCGGCTGACGCAGGTGTTCTCGAACCTGTTGAACAACGCCGCCAGGTATACCGATCGGGGCGGACGCATCCGGCTGTCCGTCGTGCGGCGAAACGGGGATGCCGTGGTGAGCGTCGAGGACAACGGAGCGGGCATTCCGGCCCATATGCTGTCGAAGGTGTTCGACATCTTCACGCAGGTCGACCGGTCGCTGGAAAAGACGCAGGACGGACTGGGCATCGGCCTGTCGCTGGTCAGGACGCTGGTGACGATGCACGGCGGCAGCGTCGAGGCCCGTAGCGACGGGCAGGACCGGGGGAGCGAGTTCATCGTCACGCTGCCCGTGGCCTCGGCGCTCGAACCGGAGGTCGGGTCGATCGAGAATGAGAGATCGGGCGGTGCGCCAGTCGCGCGGCGTATCCTCGTGGCCGATGACAATGTGGACGCCGCGTCCAGCCTGGCCATGTTGCTCGACCTCATGGGCCACGAGGTGCGCACGGCGCACGACGGATTGCAGGCCGTGGAACTGGCAGCGTCGTTCGTGCCCGACATGGCGCTGCTGGACATCGGCATGCCCGGGCTGAGCGGACTCGAAGCCTGTCGCCGCATCCACGAACAGCCGGGAGGCAGAAGCATGGTGCTGGTAGCCCTGACAGGCTGGGGGCAGGACGACGACAAGCGGCAGACGAAGGAAGCCGGCTTCGACCATCACATCGTCAAGCCGGTGTCCCTCCCCATGCTCGACGAGCTGCTGGCCGGGCTGGACGCCCGCTGACGAAACCAGGCGCTGCGGACAGTTCTGAGGTCCGAGGGTTGCAACGCTCCATAAATGATAATATATTATCATTTATGACTTTCCGCTCCACCCTCCGCACCGCCCTCACGATCGGCCTGGCCATGCTCATGGCCATGGGCGTGTCTCTCCGGCGCCCGAACCTGCAGGCCACGCCCGTCGAGTCGTTCCCTCCGTCGGCCATCGCCGGCGACGCCGACGCTCCCGCCGTCGGTTGGCAAACGCTCGCCGGGCTCGACCTCCGGACCGGCGTTCCCGCGCCCTCGCTCCGCCAGTTCGACGGACGGCGCGTCCGCGTGCCGGGATACATCGTGCCGCTCGACGATTTCGCCGAATCGGTCACCGAGTTCCTGCTCGTGCCCTACTTCGGCGCGTGCATTCACATGCCGCCTCCGCCGCCCAATCAGATGGTGCACGTGAAGGTCACCGGCAGCGCGCACGGCGGCGTGTCGTGGGCTCGGCCGGTGTGGGTGGAAGGCCCGCTCTCCATTCGCGCCGTGAAGAGCCCCTATGGCGTCGTGGCGTTCCAGATGCGCGCCGAGCGCATCACCCTCTATACCGAGCCGACGCGATGACACGCGGTCATCGCGCCGGTCCGGATGACGAGACGATCCTTTCTTCCCCGGAGTCTCCCATGCCGTCCACGCCCCGCACATCGATTTTCCGCGCGATCCTTCTGACCGTGCTCGCTGCTGCCGTGCAGACGTTCGCCGCGAACCCGCTCCTCGCCCAGGCAAAGCCGCCGGCCAAGGCCCACACACACGGACACGCCGAGCTCGACATCGTGATCGAAGGCCGGACCGGCCGGATCGAGTTCAGGGCGCCCGCCGAGGACGTCTACGGATTCGAGCGCGAGCCGCGGAATGCCGCCGAACGCACGCGGCGTGACAACGCGCTCGCCACCCTGCGTACCCGCATGGGCGAGATGGTGATCTTCGACGCATCACTCGGCTGCACGATCGCGGCCGACGAAGTGCATGCCGGCGATGATGATCACGCGAAGCATGATCATGCCCACGGCGACGGACACCTCGCCGTGCACGGCGAATACACGATCACCTGCGCCAGGCCGCCGGCGGGGAAGGATATCCGCTTCGGCTTCACGAAGGTGTTTTCGTCCATCAGGTCCGTGCAGGTGCAGCTGCTCTCCGACGATCGCCAGGACGGACGCCGCATCGAAGGCGACAGGGGAACCGTCCGGCCTTGACGCGCTCACGGCGTCATCACCGCCTCACCGCGTCGCGCTCTCCGTGATCAGGAAACCGAGGGACACCGCCAGGATGCCCGCGATCACGCTGAGCGCCACATAGCTGCCCGCGATGAGCACCTCGCCGCGCCGGATGAGCGTGAAGGTCTCCAAGCCGAACGCCGAGAACGTGGTGAACCCGCCGAGCACTCCGGTGAACAGCAGCACTCGCGTCTCCGGCGTGAAGAAGCCGGGGCGCTCCCCGAGCGCCGCCAGCGCGCCGATGACGAGGCATCCCGTCACGTTCACGAGGAACGTGCCCAGCGGAAACTTCCAGTTGGGGTAGTGTAGCAGCATCAGCTCACTCAACTTGAAGCGCGCCACGGAGCCGAATCCTCCGCCCAGCGCGACCAGCAGCATGGCACGCATCGTCATCTCCTCACAGGGACCTGGACCCGATTCGGAAACCGGGACAGTCTTCGCCTTTCACTCCGCCAACGGGAAGATACTGTCATGTCGTCGTTCCGGCGTCTGCTCATGATCGCGCTGCTCGCACTCGGCACACCCGCCGCGCTGCAGGCCTGTCAATGTGCCATCTCCAGCAGGGTCGGTGCTCCCATCGTCGAACGCCCGCGATTCGACCGACCGCGCATCTTCATCGGACACGTGCTCACGGTCGACTATCCGGCGGATCGGTCATTCCGGATGAGCGTCCGATTCGTCACGGAATCATCATGGCGGGGACCGTTGCCCGACACCGTCACGCTGCGGGTCGAGCACCGGGCGTCATGCGCCTGGTACATGGCCGGCGGCCGCTATCTGGTACTCGCCGACACACTGGCGGCCGGCGAATCGACGCTCACGACTGCGCCATGCGATGATTCCTGGATCCTCGGAAACCCGGGCGCAAGCAACTTCCTGGCGGAACTGGGCCCGCCCACCTGGACGGCACCACCCATGGGAAGCCGGCCGCTCGATGCGCACGCCATCCACATCGGCGATTCGATCACGGCGCCGGATTCTGTCGTATTCGCCTTCCCCAGGGGCGGCACATCAGGCTTGTCGAAATCGCCAACTGGCCGAAGTCGCGACGCATAGCAATGGGTGGCGGCCTTCTGTCCCTTGCGCCCGGGCTCTATCAGTTCCGGATCACCTGGGTGGACGGGGTCGTCTACGAATCCTATCTCTCGCTCCAGTGCGATAAACCCCGGTCCCCCGGCGAGCTGTGCCTCGCGCATCGCTATCTGTACAATCTTCGAGAGCATCCCAGGCTACCGGAAAGGCGGTGAGCCAGGAAACGACACTCTTCTCAGAACAGACTGAACTGCTTCGCCGCCGGCCGCTTCTTCCCGCCCCGCACCTGCTGCACCGTGAACTCCTCGCCGATGTCACGCAGGAACGGTGACGGCACCATCGCTCGCACGCCGCCTCGCCAGAACCGCTCCGCGGCCCGACTGAGAAACAGCCGGTCCTTTGCCCGCGTCATGGCCACGTAGCACAGCCGCCGCTCCTCGGCCCGCGCGGCGGCATCCGGCTCCGCGTCGCCCCACGAGAACGGCACCAGTCCGTCATCGAGCCCCACCACGAACACCACCGGGAACTCGAGCCCCTTGGCCGCGTGCATGGTGAGCAGCGACACCCGGTCCGCGCGCGGATCGCGGAAGTCCGCTTCCGTGGAGAGCGCTACCTGTTCCCCGAACCGCGTGATGTCGCCCGCCACGACCTCCGATGCAGCGAGCGCCATGAGCCATCCGCGTGCTTCGGCGAGCAGCGCGGCATCCACCTCGCCGTCGCCCGAACGCACCTGTTCCACCGCCGCGGCCACGCGACTCGGCAGATCCGTGCGCACGACGTCCCCCTCCTGCCGAGCCAGCGCCGCGAGCACCGCCTGCACGGCGTCCTGCTCCACGATACGCGCCGGCGAGCTTTTCTTGAACGGAATGCCTGTTCGGTTAAGCGCTTCCCGGAGCGCCGCCGACTGCGCGTCGGTGCGATAGAGCACGGCGAAGTCGGCGAAGTCGAGGGCCGTGTCGGCATCCCGCACGCGTGCGTTCTTCCCACCCGTTGCCTTCGCGTTCGCCCACATGAGATCGTGCCCGCCCATCAGCTCCTCGATCATCGCCGCGACGAACTCCGCTTCCGCATGCTCGTTCGCGGCCGCGTGCACGCCGATCGGCTCCTGCATGGGCCGCGTGATCCCATCGGCCGACGCGCCCATGAGCCGGCACGCCGCACTCACGATGATACCGCTCGACCGGTAGTTGCGCGCGAGCCGCACCGTGCGCGCGTTCGGAAAATCCCGCGTGAACCGCTCGAAGCACGATGAATCAGCGCCCCGGAATCCGTAGATCGCCTGGTCCGGATCGCCGATCACGCAGAGATTGCCGTCGGGTGCGGCGAGCAGGCGCAGGAGCCGATACTGCTGCTCGTCCACGTCCTGGAACTCGTCGGCCGAGATGTACGCGAAACGTGCCCGCCACTCCGACGCGATCACGGCATCGCGCTCCAGCAGATCCGCGGCCAGCACCACGAGATCATCGAAATCCACCCACCCCTGCTCCCGCGACAACCGGTCGAGCACAGCCAGTGCGTCACGTTCCTCGCCGGCCCCTTGGGCGCCGGTCCGCTTCAGCAGCGAAACGGAGCGAAGCAGCCGAGCCGCTCGGCTCTCGGTGATGGTCAATGCGGCCGCCAGCGCCGTTTTCCGTTCGGCTTCGTCGGCAATGCGGAAACCGGAGGGCACACCGAGCGCCACGCCGTGTGCGCGCAGGATCGTCAGGCCGAGTGAATGAAAACTGTGCACGGCCACGTCCTGCGCATGCGCCGGCAGCAACGCCGACAATCGAGCGCGAAGCTCTTCGGTCGCGCGGCGTGTGAAGGTGATCGCGAGGCACGACGCCGCGGACACGCCGCGGTCGAGCACGAGATGCGCGATACGATGCGTGAGCATGCGCGTCTTCCCCGATCCGGGGCCCGCGATCACCACGAGCGGGCCATCCGTCAGCGCGGCCGCCTGCGCCTGATCCTCGTCGAGTGCACCCAGCACACCGTCACGTCCCGATGAGGGAATCGAAACGGGCACCGGCTCCACCGGCGCACTCGTATCGACGGCCGGCGCAGCCGGTCGCACCGCGGGACGCCCACGCCGCACCGCCGGCACGTCGAACAGGAGATCGCCCTTGGTGAACCGGTCCAGCTCACCGGTTTCGAACAAACGGATCACGCCGTACTCGCCGTCGTATCCCGCCTGCCGGATCACCGCGCCGGAGCGGAGCCGCTCCACCGCTTCGCCAAGCAGCGCATCGGTGCGCGTGATGTCTTCCACCGGAATCTCGCCGAGCACCGACAGCTCCGGTCCCAGCACCGACGTGACGCGGTCGTACACCTGCGTCACCGCCTTGGACGCCACGCCGGTTCCCACGATCTCGGACAGGATCTCCGGCAGCGGCACGAGACTCTCCGCCACACCGGCCGTGGACGGCGGCACCACTTCGGCTTCACTGCGATCGGCGAGCATCTCCACGCGGTGCGCCACGCCCACCGTGACGCGGCCCCCGCACACCGGACACCGTCCGCCGAGCGCGAGCGTCTCCTTCGGATCCAGCCGCACGTCGCATGCGCGGTGTCCGTCCATGTGGTACTTCCCCTCTTCGGGGAAGAACTCCACCGTGCCCTGATATCCGTCGCCGGTTTCCAGCGCGCGGCGAATCGCGAAGTAGTCCGGCTCGCACGAAAAGCGTGTCGCTTCGCGGCCGAGCTTTCCGGGCGAATGCGCGTCGGAGTTCGACGTGAGCCGGTAGCGGTCGAGCGACGACACCCGCCAGTTCATCGCCGGGTCCGACGACAGCCCCGTTTCCACCGCGAAGATGTGATCCGCGAGATCGCCGTAGCACTCCGCGATCGAATCGAAGCCCGACTGCGAGCCGAGCGCGGCGAACCACGGCGTCCAGATGTGCGCGGGCACGAGGTAGGAGGCCGGCCCGGACTCCAGCGCGATCTCCAGCAGGTTGCGCGAGTCGAGCCCCAGGATCGGCCGGCCGTCGGAGGCGATGTTGCCGATGCGGCCGAGGCTCGCCGCCAGCCGGTCGGCCGCGTCGAGGTCCGGCGCGTAGATCAGGTGATGGATCTTCCGCGTCTTGTCGCCCTTCTTGTAGATCGTGGAGATCTCGGTGGAGAGCATGAAGCGCACCGGATGCCGGCATGCGGGCGGCAGCGTCTTCAGGACGTCGCGTTCGATCTCCGGCCGCAGGCGGAACAGCCCGCCGCCATCGGGCACGAGCTTGTCCCGGATCTCCGACAGCCACGCCGGATGCACGCAGTCGCCGGTGCCCACCACCGCGATCCCCTTCCGCGCCGCCCACCATGCGAGGTGCTCCAGATCGAGGTCCCGGCTGGTGGCGCGGGAGTACTTCGAGTGCACGTGCAGATCGGCGTGGAAGTGCATGATCGAATCATAACCGCCTCGGCTCGGGATCACGGCGGGATCACGGCCCGATCACGCCTCCGATGCACCATGGCCGGCACCCCCACCTGCCTCTCGTCATCGGAGATGTCCTCATGCGCTTCACCCTCCTCCTCCCCGGCCTCTGCCTGTTCGCCGCCGCGTGCGCCGCATCCAGCGAGCGCTCCCTACCCCCGGAACTGATACTGCTGCACGGCCGGGTCTTTACGGCCGACTCCGCCAACCCGTGGGTGGAAGCGGTGGCCATTACCGGCCAGCGCATCACGGCCGTCGGCTCCTCGGCGGAGATCGCCGCGCTGGCCGGCCCGGACACGCGCCAGCTCGATCTCGACGGCCGTGTGGTGATCCCCGGCATCAATGACGCCCATATGCACTCCGGCACGACTGTCCGGTCGGTCACGATCCCCACGGCCGGCGTGAACACGCAGTCACGGGATCTGCTCGATTCGCTCCGCGCCGTGGTGCATCGCACCGAGCCGGGGCTGTGGCTCTACGGGTCGATCGGTCCCGATGTGCTCGCCGACCGGGGCGTCACCCGCGCCCTGCTCGACGACATCGCCCCTCGGCACCCGATCTGGCTGCTGGCGTTCGGCGGCCACGGCATGCTGCTGAACAGCGCGGCCATGCGCGAACTGGAGATCGGAGACACGGAGCCGGATCCGGTGGGCGGCTGGCACGAACGGATCCCGGGAAGCGCTCGCGTCGGCGGTGCGCTCCATGGATATGCCAACTTCGGTGCCCGCGCGCGGACCACGACCGGCGTTCCCGACTCGGTGGCCGTGGCAGGGCTCGCGCGCTTCGCGGCAACGGCGGTGCGGTTCGGCATCACGTCGGTGCAGGACATGCCGGTCGCTGGTGTCGAGGCTGCGGCCAGACAGCTTCGTGCCGCGGACGTTCCCATTCGGTGGCGCCTCATCCACTTCCCCATGTCCACGGCATCGGGGCGGCGCGCGCCCGACGCGGTCTCGTCGCCCGTGGACTCGGCGGGATTGATCACCGTGTCGGGGACCAAGTGGGTCATGGAAGGCACGCCGCTCGAGCGGGGCTCCCTGATGCGCACGGCCTACGAGGATCGCCCGGACTGGCACGGCGTGGGCTTCTTCCCGGACGACACGCTGCGCGCCATCGTGGCCGAGGCGCTCCATGGCGCCCAGCCCATGCTGCTGCACGTGACGGGAGACAGCCTGCTGTCCACGCTGTTCCACGCCATGCGCGCCGCGGCCGACGACACGGTGTGGCAGCGCCTCCGCCTGCGGATCGAGCACGGCGACCTGCTGATGCCGGATCAGGTGACGATGGCGCGGGAGCTCGGCGTCGTGATCGTGCAGAACCCGTCGCACTTCACGTTCCCGGAGCTCATGCAGGGCCGATTCGGCGAGCGCACGGCGTCCATGCAGCCGATGCGCGCGCTGCTGGAAGCGGGTGTGCCGCTGGCACTCGGTTCGGACGGGCCACTCAACCCGTTCCTGAACATCATGTTCGCGACCATGCACCCCACGAATCCGCGCGAGGCGCTCACGCGAGAGCAGGCGGTCACCGCCTACACGCGGGGTTCCGCGTTCGCCGAGTTCACCGAGCACGAGAAGGGCATGCTGCGTCCGGGATATCTGGCCGACCTCGCCGTGCTGTCGCAGGACATCTTCGCGGTACCGCCGGACGCACTGCCGGCCACGACCAGCGTGCTCACGCTGGTGGGGGGACGGATCGTGCATGACGCTCTGCGGACCGATCCCTGAGCTCCGGCATCGCGGATCGCGCGACAGACCCTTCCCGTCGATGCAGCAGTGCCGGAGCCAGCGCATCGACAGCCTGTGGAACCCGCGCGGAATCGGAACCGGGAGTCGGCACTCGCCGCGTGACGAGTACCACCACCCCCTGCGCACCTCGCGACCCGAATATCTGCTCCGTTGCCGGCTCGGCCGGATAGACCTGTATGCTCTCCAGCATCACGTTGTGAAGTGAACGCAGCACACTGTCCCGCTCCGACGGCTGCAGCACCCGGCCGTCCAGCAGTACCGCGGGGCCTGGTGGCGGATTCACGTAGTGAACGATGAGTCCGTCCGGCACGACGGTGCTCGCGAACGGCGGTGACACGCAGCAGTGCACCTCGAAACGTGACACATGCCATTCCGACGTCCCCTCCTGCTGCAGGTCGAACGTCTCTTCCCGGTACGACGATGAGTCCAATCGCTGCCGGAACCTCACCGTCGCACGCTGAATACCCGGGCTTTCCAACGGCTCGATCCGGAGCTCGGTGACATCGAGCAGTCCGTGGGGGTGCGCTGCGTTCGCACACGGATCTCCCGTGAGCGGCTGGATCAGCCGGCGAACATCGGGCGACACCATCTCGCGAAAATCAGGCCGACGATCGAATGCGAGAAATGCGCTGCATGCGCTGACCATCGTGGTGTCGCGAAGCTGGCTGTGCCGGGACGTGAGCGCACGGGAAAAGGCCTCCGACTTCACGTGAAGACTGTCGATACCAACGATTTCCTGTGCGTGCCCTGTGGTAACGGCGCACAAGGCCAACAGCAGCGGGAGAAGGGAATATCGGCTGTGGAATCGCATATCGATTGGCTCCATCTGATTCGTCCAGTCCAACAGGGTTCGCGCTTTCATCATGCGTCATCCGCCGTTCCCATCTGCGTCATCTGCGGATTCTGTTGCTGTTCCTCGACGCCCGCGCCCTTGTGCCTCCCCGCCCCTCCGGCGCACTTTCGAGATCATCACGCCCGCGCGCCGCCGCGCCGCCCTGCTTTTCCCGGATCTGCCCATGTCTCCCTCGCCTCGCCTTGCGGTCGCCGTCGGCGCCGCTCTCCTGGCCGCGGGCCCCGTCCTCGCCCAGCCCCGCGCCCGCACGCTCCCCACGCCGGCCCCCGTCGCCGCGTCCGTGCCCGCCACTCTCTTCGGCAGCCTCACCTGGCGGAACGTCGGCCCCAACCGCGGCGGACGCTCCATCGCCGCCACCGGCACCCTCGCCCGCCCGCTCGAGTACTACTTCGGCACCACCGGCGGCGGTGTCTGGAAAACCGTCGACGCCGGCACCACGTGGAACCCCGTCGGCGACGGACAGTTCGCCACCTCGTCCGTGGGCGCCATCGCGCAGTGCGAGGCCAATCCCGACATCGTCTGGGCCGGCATGGGCGAAGTCGCGCTCCGCGGCAACGTGATTCCCGGCGATGGCGTCTACCGCTCCACCGACGCCGGCAAGACGTGGACGCACATGGGACTCGTGTCGAAGACCGGCCAGCAGATGATCGGCCGCATCCGCATCGACCCCGCCGACTGCAACCGCGTCTACGTCGCCGCACTCGGCGATCCCTACGGTCCGAACGACGAGCGCGGCATCTACCGCTCCACCAACGGCGGCACGTCGTGGGAGCGCGTGCTGTTCCGCAGCCCCGACGCCGGCGCCGCCGACCTCTTCATGGATCCGTCCAACCCGCGCACGCTCTATGCCGGCTTCTGGCAGGTGTACCGCAAGGAATGGCTGCTGAGCTCGGGCGGCCCCGGCAGCGGCCTCTTCAAGAGCACCGACGGCGGCACCACGTGGACCGACCTCACGAAACACCCCGGCCTTCCCACGAGCACGTGGGGCAAGGTCGGCGTGAGCGTCTCCGGCGCCGATCCGAACCGCGTCTACGCCATCGTCGAAGCCGATTCCGGCGGCGTATTCGTGTCCGACGACGCCGGCGCCACGTTCCGCCGCGTGAGCGACGACCGCAACCTCCGCCAGCGCGCGTTCTACTACACGCGCCTCGTCGCCGATCCGAAGGACAAGGAAACGGTCTACGTGCTCAACGTCGCATTCCACCGCTCGCGCGACGGCGGCCGCACCTGGCAGACCGTGGGCACGCCGCACGGCGACAACCATGATCTCTGGATCGCGAGCGACGATCCGCAGCGCATGATCGAAGCCAACGATGGCGGCGCGAACGTGAGCTGGAACGCCGGCGCCACGTGGACCGGCCAGGCGTACCCCACCGCGCAGATGTACGACGTGCGCGTCACCAACCACTTCCCGTACCAGATCTGCGGCGGTCAGCAGGACAACAACACCGCCTGCGTGCCCATGGACGGCGACGGCAGTTACATGCACGCGCCCGGCGGCTGCGAAACCGGCCCCGTCACGCCGCACCCCGCCGACGTGAACCTCTTCTACGCCGCCTGCTACGGCGGCTCCATGAGCTTCATGTCGCGCGTCACCGGCCAGCAGCGCGCGATCAACGTGTGGCCCGTGAATCCCATGGGCAACTCGGCGATCGATCTCAAGGAACGGTTCCAGTGGAACCACCCCATCACCGCCTCCAACCACGATCCGCGCGTGGTGTACGTGGGCTCGCAGCACGTCTGGCGCTCCGAGACCGGCGGCGAAAGCTGGAAGCGCATCAGCGGCGATCTCACCCACGCCGAACCCGGTACCCTCGGCCCGTCGGGCGGCGACATCACGCGCGACCAGACGAGCGTGGAGTACTACGGCACGGTGTGGCGCATCACCGAATCGCCGCACGCCAAGGGCGAGCTCTGGGTGGGCTCCGACGACGGCAAGATCCACGTCACGCGCAACGACGGCGAATCGTGGACCGACATCACGCCCATCGAACTCCCGAAGTTCAGCCGCGTGCACGAGATCGACGTATCGCCGCACACGCCGGGCAAGGCGTACATCGCCGCCGTGCGCTACCGCTCGCAGGATCTCGCGCCGTACGTCTACCGCACCAACGACTACGGCCGCTCGTGGACGAAGATCACGAACGGCATCCCCGCCGAGCACTACGTGCGCACGATCCGCGAGGACCTCGTGCGTCCCGGCCTGCTCTACGCCGGCACCGAACGCGGCGTGCTCGTGTCCTTCGACGACGGCCTCTCGTGGCAGTCGCTCCAGCTCGACCTCCCCACCGTGCAGGTGCCGGGCCTCGTGCTCAAGGGCGACGACGTGGTCATCGCCACGCACGGCCGCTCATACTATGTGCTCGACAACGTCACGCCGCTCCGGCAGGCCGCGGCCGATGTCGCGGCGCGCGATGCGTTCCTGTACAAGCCGGCCACCACCGTGCGCACGCTCTCGCGCACGACCGAGTCGTACACGCGCCGCAAGCAGTTCCTCCCCGAGATCGACTACTATCTCGCGAAGGACGCCGATACCGTGCGCCTCGAGATCCTCGACGCGAACGGCCGGGTGATCCGCACGTACACGGGCGCCGCGCGCGCCGGCGCCACCCCCGGGGCTCCGGCCGCAGGCGGCGGCGGACGCGGCGGTCCGGGCGCGGGCAGCGCGGCCCTCCGCACCACCGCCGGCCACCATCGCTTCCGCTGGGACATGCGCTACCCCGGCCCGCGCGACTTCCCCGGCCTCATCATGTGGTCCGCGAATACGCAGGGCCCGCTCGCGCCGCCGGGCCGCTACCAGGCGCGTCTCACCGCGCACGGGCACACGTTCACCGAAGCGTTCGACATCGTGGCCGACCCGCGTCTCACCGTGGTCACGCAAGCCGACTTCGACGCTCAGTTCAAGCTGTCTTCCGAAGTCGCCGCGCGCGTGGACGACGCCCACCGCGCCGTGCTGCAGGTGCGCGACGTGCGCGGCCAGGTGGAAAACCGGCTCGGCCAGAGCGCCGCCGACGCCGCGCTCCGCACCGAGGCCGAGCAGTTCACGCGCAACATCGGCACGGTGGAAGGCGAGGTCTACCAGGTGCGCATGCAGGCGCGGCAGGATCCGCTCAACTACCCGATCAAGCTCAACAACCAGCTCGCCGCCCTGCGCGGCGTGATCGAGAGCGCCGACTCGCGCCCCACCACGCAGGCCCAGGAAGCCTTCACCGTGCTCTCCGGCCAGCTCGACGTGCAGCTCGTCCGGCTGCAGGAGCTGTTCGACCGGGACCTCGCGCGGCTCAACGAGAAACTCCGCGCGCTCGGCCTCGCGCCGATCGTGGTGCCGGCGCTCACCGGGACGGCGATCGTGTTCTGAACAGCAACAGCAACAGAATCCACAGATGACACAGATGACATAGATGGACGCAGATGGGACGGCGGATGACGCAGATGGGAAGAAAGGGGATCCGCAGATGACGCAGATGAACGCAGATGGAAAATCCCGGATGGAATGAACGGCCATTCGTAGATGAGATGAGTGGATAACAGAAAATGGAATATCGATCTCACTGACTCCCTTCATCCACCGTCCCATCTGCGTCCATCTGCGTCATCTGCGGATCCCCTTTCCTTTCCATCTGTGTCATCTGTGGATTCTGTTGCAGTTCCCCCGATCACCCTCTGACGCTCACCCCGCCGGTCGCATCATCGCGCGGTACCCCGCGTGTGCACGCAGCGGCGCCAGATCGGGATCCGCCGACACGACCGGACCGAACGACAGCCCGCGCGCGAACGCCTCGCGCAGCATCGACACGGCGCGTTCCGTCTCACCGCGCTGCGCCGCGATTGCTGCCCGATCGAGCTGGAGTTCCGGCCAGGACGTCCCGCGCCGCGCGTCGGCAAGCAGTGCCTGCCGCCGCTCGAGTTCCCCGTCCCATCGAACAGCCGCCGCCGTGTCGCCGGCACGCGCGGCGAGCACGCCGAGATCGCGCAGCATGGCCGTGGGCATGCTGTCGCGCGCCATGAGGGAATCGAGCATGCTCGCCGCATCCGTATCACGCGCCGCGAGCCGGAGCGCGCGCACGTATCCGGTGCGCCAGCGCGCCGTGTGTGGATCGCGCTGCTGTTCCCGCGCGTACCAGGCGACCGCGCGGTCGGCCAGCAGGCGCGTCCGCTCCGGCAGGCCGGCGCCCGGTTCGGCGGCCGCGGTTCGCAGCAGTCCGCCCACGCCCTCACGCAGCGATCCCGGACGTGCATCGATCTCCTCCAGCAGCGCCAGCACCGAGTCCGTGTGACCGAGCGCCGCCAGGGCGCGGATCTGGTACGCCAGCATCCCCGGATCATCCGGATGACGCACGCGTCCGGCCCGCGCGGTCGCAAGCACCGCCTCGAAGTCGCCAAGCATGTGCAGCGCGTAGCAGAGCTCGCGCCAGTAGGGACGCCACCCGCGCAGTTCGCCGCGATCCGGGCCGAGGGCGCGCAGCACACGCACGGCTTCCTCCGGACGGTTGAGACGGCGCGCCGCCTCCGCGACCATGTATTCGTTGATCGATCCCGGCGTGATGCGCGCCGTGCGGCGCACCACGGTATAGACCGCGGGCAGATCCCCGTGCAGCATTCCCCGGATCATGTCGAGCGTGCCCTGTTCCACGGGACCAAGACGATCGCGCTGCGGCATCAGGGATTCGGCGATGCGGTGCGCCGCCTCGAGATCGCCGAGGTTCTGATGCGTGATCGCGGCGGCGAGGCGTGGCATGAGATACGTGGTGTCGCGCTCAGCCGAGCGTTCGAACGCCGCGAGGGCCTCGTCGAGATCCTGGGCCACGAATCGTTCGAATCCGTGCAGCATGTCGCGCCAGGCTTCGTACGACGGCGGCGGATTCGCGTAGCGCGCGTGCATCGTGGTGTCCACAAGCGGCGCCAGCCCCGCCAGCAGGCGCACGCGCATCCGGTCGACGCCCGCCACGATGCTGTCCACCGGAACGCTCACCGTTTCCGCGGGACGGAGCAGTGCGCGGAATGCGCCGTCGGTGACACGAGCCTGCAGATGGAGCGTGCCGCCCGTACGGTAATACGAACCCGAGACCACGATCGTCGCACCGGTCTCGCGCGCCAGGGCGATCATCCCGGCACGCGGATCGGCAGCAGCGTCCGCCACGATCGGTTCGCGCGCGCGTTCCATGGCAAGCACGGCGGTCCCGGGCACGACCGCGATGCCTTCGATGCGCGAAAGCCCCTCCGTGATCCAGTCGGCGGCCATGCGCCCCACGGGATCGAGCGACGCATCATCCGTCTCGTTGACGAACGGCGTCACGAGCATGCGCCGCGGTTCATCGGCCGGCGCGGACCCATGACTCGTGGTACGCTCCGCCCGCAGCAGCAGACCCGCGACCAGCAGCACGACGCCCGCGGACGCCATCAGCCACCAGCGACGCGCCGTGGGCACCCTGGGGCCGTCCCGCAGCGGCGCACTGGCCGGCGGCGCACCCGGCGGCGACATGACAGCCACGGTCTCCGGCAGGGCCGCCTCCCGCACCGGCGTTTCCCTCGCCCGGATCCGTGCCATCAGTGCCACCGTTTCCGCCGCCGGTTCCGATTCGAGTTCCTCGGCCAGCCGCCGGGCGAACACATCGTACGCCAGGAGGGCGTCGGCGCGATCGCCCGAGGCGTCGAGCGCCGTGAGCAGCGTGCCGAACGCGACCTCGTCGAACGGGGTGATTTCCATTGCCCGCCGGGCCAGCGTCACGGCCTCCGCAACGTCGCCGCGGGCGGTCATCTCCCGCGCCAGGTGCACGGCCGCCGCGCCCGCGTCACGGGCGAGCGCCGACCGTACGTCGTCGAGCCACCGGCTGACTCTCGGGATATCCGCCGGATCGAACCCCGGCATGAACTCGCCGCCGTACAGCGCCAGCGCTTCCGTCGACTCGGCGATCCGCCGCGCCCCGTCGGGCCGAGCCGGCAGCAGCGCCCGCACGCGCACCGCATCGCAGTGCACGATCCGGTCGTTCACGCCCACGTCGTCGTCGCCGCGGCTCTCCAGCGCATCATCGCCGAGCGCTCGGCGAAGGAAGGCCAGCGCCTGCCGGAGCGATGTCCGGGCACGTTCGGTCGTGACATCCGGCCAGAACAGCTCACACAGCAGGTCGCGCCGCACCATGCCACCCGGGGCGGCCACCGCGAGATACACCAGCAGCGCGAGCCGTTTCGGCTGCACCAGCAGTGTCGTCACCGGCGCGCCGTTCGTATCCGACAGCTCGACCCGCCCCAGCGTGGTCAGAACGAACGTGCGCATGGGGATGGTTACCCGATGGAACGGTGGGGGAACAGCAACAGCAACGGAATCCGCCTCAACTGCACCCTTCCACGTACTCCACCGCCGGCAGCCGCCCCGAGCGGAACTGCGTCACCCGCTGACCATCCGTCTCGAACACGATGCGGAACAGCGTATCCGCGTCGGCCGGCGGGGCCACGATCATGTACTTGCCGGTCGTGTACTTGTGCGGCCGGATGAATACGCGTCCGTCGTACAGCGAGTTGATGCGTCCCTCGTGGTCCCCGACCCGCGCCCCCTCGGCGGTGGTCACCCCCGCCTGCGTCACCTCCACACGCACCACCGTGTCGCGTTCCACCATCACGCGCACCCCCGCCGGCGCCGCCGCCCACGTCGCATAGCCGCACTCGGGCGACGCGTCGGCCGGGAGCGTGAACGCGCTCCCCGCCGCCTCGGCCGCCTCGGCCACACTCTGCCCCGCCTGCAGCGGCCCGAACCCCTCCGGCGTGATGCGCCACGCCGACGGGCCGGCCGTGGCCACCGTGGAGGAGTCGGTATCGCCCGACGAGGAGCAGGCGGCGAGCAGCAGGGCCAGTACGGTCACGCGGAGCAGAGGACGATCGGACATGGTCGAAGATGAAGGGGGATCGAAGAGGAGAGAACGACTGTCGATCCCTTCAGGCTAGACGGCATGTCCCGCGCTGTCCACCACCCCCGGCCCGCGGTTCGCCCGAGGCGAAACCCGCACGCCCCCACGACCCGTAGGGAGGAAAGGGCCCCGCCGGCCGCCATATCCCCCTGATGGAGCTCGCATGACCTCACCACGGCGCTTCGATGACCGCGAGATCGCGCTCATCTTCGAGCAGGCCAGCGTGGCCCAGAACACGCGCGTGGACGTCGCCGATCCGGCCGACGGCCTCACCCTCGAGCAGTTGCAGGAGATCGGTCGCGAGGTCGGCCTGGCGCCGGAGCACATCGCCCGGGCCGCCCACGCCGTGACCCGCGGCGATCTTCTCCCCACGCGTCGCCGCACGTGGCTCGGCCTCCCCGTGGGCGTCTCGCGCACCATCGAGTTCGGCCGTACCGTCTCCGACGACGAGTGGAACCGGCTCGTCGGCCTCTTCCGGGAGACGTTCGAAGCCCGCGGCCGGATCCGGACCGACGGTCCGTTCCGCCAGTGGACGAACGGCAACCTCCAGGCGCTGCTCGAGCCCACGGAGCACGGCCATCGGCTGCGCCTCTCCACACGCAAGGGGGATGCCCAGAGCCGAGTCATCGTCGGCACCTTCTTCCTCGGTATGGCAGTGCTCCTCGCCGGACTGGGTCTCGTGGGCGACCTCGAGGCGACCAGGAGCGTGCTCGTCTCGGCGTTCTTCGCCACGATGGGCGTCGTCTCGATCGGCTCCACGCTCGTGACCCTGCCACGCTGGGCACGCATCCGTGCGTCACAGATGGAAGCGATCGCGGCGCACACCGCGGCCCATCCATCACCGCCTCATCCCACGCCCTGAGGAGTCCGCCGCCACCGCATCGCGGCACGCAGGATCCCGTGCACGCCTTTCCTCGTCCGAGTAGTATGCAGGACGTGCCGTGACGTACGTCAAAGAGGCGTCACGGATGGTCTGGACGCCCTTTTCGCTCCCGCGTAATGTTGGAATGGATCCGGGATCGGATGATCGCGGGTCCAGGGCGTCGTATACAGGGAATCCCGAACCATGAGGAGAACCTGTCTTGCTCGATCCGGATACGAGGACACGAGATGCGCCGCCCGGCCTCCGCATCATCCAGGGGGTGGGATATCTTCTGTTCTTCGGGTTGATGGCCGTGCTCGCCCTGTGGCTCGTGCGCGGTTACACAGCCCTCGGCAATGGGTGGTTGGTCGTGGTGATCGCCGTCACCGGATATCTGGCCGCCGATCTGGCCTCCGGCATCGTGCATTTCCTCGCCGACAACTTCGGATCGCCCGACACACCGGTCGTCGGACCGGGATTCGTGCTGCCGTTCCGGCAACATCATGACGATCCCACCGGGATCGTGCAGCACGGATTCTTCGCGACGAACGGCAACAATGTGCTCGTGTGCCTGCCGGTGCTCCTGCCGGTCATGCTCTTGGTCCCCATTACCACGAGTCCGGCCGGTTACCTCGCCGGCGTCTTCACCTTCGTCATGCTTGCCGCCGTGTTCCTCACGAATCAGACGCACAAGTGGGCGCATATGGACATCGACCAGGTGCCCCGCCCCGTCCGCTGGCTGCAGCGCGCCGGGCTCGTGCTGTCGAAGACCCATCACGAAGTGCATCATCAGCGTCCTTACAACACGTACTACTGCATCACCGTGGGCGTATGGAATCCCGTCTTCGATCGCTTCCGGATCTTCGACCGGCTGGAACGGCTGATCCGCCGGTGGGTACCGGGCACCGATCCCCGGTCACGCGTGGAACAGGACATGGAGCAGGACATGGCCACGGCGATGCGCCGCGCGGAATGACACGACACGACTCGAGCCGCATCGTGCCGGACGCGCTGCCCGTCGACGACGACGCGCATCTGGCGCCCGACGCCTGGGGATTCCGCGACACCTCGTTCCGGCTGCTCGACAACGGCAGCGTCACGCTGACCGGGGATCGCTACGCACTGAGCGGACTGGAGCTGCCCAATCTCCTCCCGTGGGTCAGCGACGTGATGGCGATCGACTTCCGGGCCTCGGTGATGCCCCCAAGCTCGTATCCGCCCGCCGTGCCGCCGTCCCGCGCGAACGACACGCTCCTGGAGGCGCTGCGCGGGATCTTCGCGCCCGACGCCCTGTCGCTCGATCCGCTCGTACGTCTGCGCCATGGACACGGTCACACCGTGGAGGAGATCTTCGCGCTCCGCAACGGCGGCCTCTCCCGCGTGCCCGACGTGGTGGTGTTTCCGCAGTCCACCGACGAAGTGAGCCGGCTCGTCGCGCTCGCCGTCACACACGACGTGTGCCTCGTACCGTTCGGCGGCGGCACCAACGTCACCGACGCGCTCCGCTGCCCCGACAGCGAAGCCCGCGTCATCGTGTCGGTGGACATGCGTCGCATGAACCGCATTCTCTGGATCGATCCCGAGAACCGGACCGCGTGCATCGAAGCCGGCGCCGTGGGACGGCACCTCGCGGAGGCGCTCGCCGCGCACGGATTCACCATGGGGCACGAGCCCGACAGCTACGAGTTCTCCACGCTCGGCGGCTGGGTCGCGACGCATGCCAGCGGCATGAAGAAGAACCGCTACGGCAACATCGAGGACCTTCTCCTCGACGTGCAGGTCGTCACCAGCGAGGGGCTCGTGAGCCGGACCCCGGTCGTGCCGCGCGATTCCATCGGCGCCGATCCCCGCCGCTGGGCCATGGGCTCCGAGGGACGGCTGGGCATCATCACGCAGGCCGTGGTCAAGCTGCGCCCGCTCCCCGAAACGGAGCAGCACGATGCGATCGTGTTCCGGAGCTTCGAGGAAGGCGTCTCCTTCCTGCACGACCTCACGAACACCGGCCGCGTGCCGGCCAGCGTGCGGCTCGTGGACAACACGCAGTTCCAGTTGAGCCAGACGCTCAAGCCCGCCGCGTCCGGCATCGGCGCGTGGAAGCGGCGCGCGGAGCGGTGGTACATCACCAGGGCACGCGGGTTCGATCCCGCGCGCATGGTGGCGTGCACGCTCCTGTTCGAGGGCGACCGGGATGAAGTGGCGGCACAGCGCGCCACGGTGCGGCGGCTCGCGCGCCGCTACGGCGGCGTGCACGCGGGCGCGGAGAACGGCCGCAAGGGATACCAGCTCACGTTCGGCATCGCCTACCTGCGCGACTTCGTGATGGGATTCGGCGTGCTCGCGGAATCATTCGAGACCACCGTGTCCTGGACCGACGTGGTCACGCTCTGCACGCGCGTCAAGCAGCGGCTGCTCGACGAGTTCGCGCAGCTCGGGCTCCCCGGGCGCCCCTTCATCACCGCCCGCGTGACGCAGCTCTACGACAGCGGCGTCTGCGTGTACTTCTACCTCGGCATCCATCACGGCACCGCCGAGCACCCCGTCGAGGCGTTCGCCACGCTCGAACAGGCCGCGCGCGACGAGATCCTGCGGAACGGAGGCTCGCTCTCGCACCATCACGGCGTCGGCCGGCTCCGGCGCGCGTTTCTGCCGCGCGTGCTCTCGCCCGCGGCGCGTTCGTGGTCGGACGCCGTCAAGAAGGCCGTCGACCCGCACCATCTGTTCGGAGTCATCGACGCATGAGCCCGACCGGCACACGGGTCGTCCTGCTCACCGGCGCGACCGGATTTCTCGGCAAGGTGGTGCTGTTCGAACTGATGCGCCGGCGCGAGGAGCTCGATATCGCCGGCGTCGTCGTGGTGATCCGCTCGCGCGGCGCGCCGAACCGTTTCCGTGACGAAGTCGCCGCGTCTCCGTGTTTCGCGAGCCTGCCGCCCGACTGGACGCGCCTGGTGCGCGTGCTCGACGGCGATCTGAGCACACCCGGCTTCGGCATGAAGCCCGCCGATCAGGCCATGCTCGCCGACGTCACGCACGTGATCCACTCCGCGGCCGCCGTGAGCTTCACGCTTCCCGGCGCGGTCGCGGCGCGCGCCAACATCGGCACCACGCTGCACCTGCTCGACGCGGTGCGTGCCAGCCGGATGCTGGAACGCATCATCTACGTGTCCACCGCGTACGTCTCGCCGCACCGGGAAGGACGGATTCCCGAGGCGCTCGTGCCCCTGCCGATGCCCGCGAACGACCTGTTCGCGGCACTCGAGAACAGCACGATGAAGGACGAGGACGTGCTGGGCCGCACCGGCCATCCCAACACCTATACACTCACCAAGACGATCGCCGAGCACATGGTGGCGGAGCGCCGCGGCGACATTCCGCTCTCGATCGTGCGTCCGAGCATCATCACCGCCGGCCGGCAGCAGCCCATGCCCGGCTGGATCGACAGCGCCACCGGATTCGGCGCCTTCGTCACGCTCATCGGCCTGGGACACCTGCGCGCCATCGTGGGGCATGCGGACGCGCGGCTCGATCTCATTCCCGTCGACGACGTGGCGAACTCCCTGCTCGACGAGATGACCGCGACCGCGCCCGGACTCCGGGTGCGTCACGCGGTCGCGGGTGCGGATCGCGCGCCCACGGTGCACGAATGCTGGGACGAGATCGAACGGCATTTCCGGCTGAATCCGGTGCACCGGCGCCCCGCGCGCCGGTACCTCGGCCCGCGCGATTCGGCCTTCGTGATGGCGGACATCCTGCATCACCGTCTGCCGCTCGCGCTCAACAACCTCGGATCGCCGGTCCGGCGGCGGCAGGGACGAAAGCTCGCCTCGCGGCTCGCCTATCTGAACGACGTCTTCCCGTACTTCACCACGCGCACGTTCGACTTCGAAGTCCCGCCGCGCACCGGCGACGAGCCGTTCGACGGACGCGGCATGGTGGCCAACGTGTGCCGGGGCGTCTCGCGGCATCTGCTCCGGCAGCGGGAGGACGAATGGGTGCTCGCCGGAGGCGCGCACGACCGCCAGGAGAGCGATCTGCGCTGGGTGATGGGGCAACCGTCCGGCAACGTGGCGGTGCGCACCGGTATCTGGCTGGTCACCAAGACGCTCCGCCGCGTAACCGATACCGTGACGGTGGACATCCCGTCGTTCGAGCGCGCGCGTGATGCCGTGCCGGAAGGCGTGTCCATCGCGCTCGTGCCGAGCCACCGCAGCTTCCTCGATTTCATCCTCTGTTCCTACCTGGCCTTCGCCCGGCCCGATCTCGGCATCCCGGTGCCGTACATCGCGGCAGCCATCGAGTTCGGCCGGCTGCCGCTGCTCGGGCGGCTGCTGCGCTCGGTCCACGCCTTCTATGTCGAACGCGGCGCGGTGCGGGAGAACCGGCATCTGGCCGAGCGCGTGCACGCGCTGCTCGATGCCGGAGGCGTCATCGAATTCTTCGTGGAAGGAGCGCGCAGCCGCAGCCGCGCGTTCCTGCCGCCCAAGCGCGGCCTGCTGCGCTGCCTCGAATCCAGCGGACGCCCCTTCGCGCTCCTGCCGATCGCGATCTCCTACGACCGCATCCCCGAGGAATCGGTGTTCGCGCGCGAGCTCGCCGGCGCGCCCAAGTCCGGGCTGCGGGTCGGCCCGCTGTTCGGCTGGCTCGCCGATGTCTGGCGCGGACGTGTGAAGCTCGGACGCATCCACCTGGTCTGCGGCACGCCGGTGACGCTCGACGAGACCATCGGATCGCAGCGCGCCGGCGAGCAGATCATCCGGGAGCTGCGCGACGCCATGCCCGTGACCTCGTTCCACATCGACGCCTGGTTGGCCAGCCATCCGATACCCGGCGTCGATGCGGCCGCGCTCCGCGCGCAGATCACCGCCGCCGGCGGACGCGTGCTGACGAGTCGTCTTCCCGTGCCTCCGGATCTCGATCCGCTCATCGCGCGCACCATGCGCGAACACTTCGCGCATTTCCTGCCGGCCGAGGAAGCGGCCGTCTCCGACGCGCCGCAGGACGTGGCGCCGGTGCCCTGACGCTGCTGCGTTCGACCGCTACGATACTCGACGAGAGGGATCGAGCCGTTGCATCGGTTAAAGAAACGCTCAGGGTACCAGCGTGAATCCTTCGAGGCCTTTTATTTCTGCCCGTACCGCACGCGCACGTCGCTCCCCGCCCGCTGGAGCGTAAGCACCGCGCCGTCGAACGTGGCCGTGTACGCCGACACGGTTCCGTTCGTGCTCACCCGGAGCCGCAGGTCGAGCATGTGGCCTCGCATCTCGGCCTCCGTGAACATGCGCACGCCGTTCGAGAACCGCGCCGTGCCCGTGAGCGCCAGTCCCGACGCGGCAAGGCTCGGGGCAGGAGCCGGACGCCGGTACCGCGGCGACTCGTAGAGTCGAAGCGACACCGGATACCCCGGCGCATTCGCCAGCGGCACCCAGTCGCCTTCGATCGCGTGCTCGCGGTTGGCCACCAGCTCCAGCGTGACGTCGGTGAGCACCGCCACCGAGCCGAACAGCCCCACCCCGCCGCGCAGCGTGTTGCCCCGCACGTCGTCGCCGAACGGATCCGCGCCGATCACCGTGTAGCGGAGATAGTTGGAATCCACGGCCACGACACTGAAGGTCTGCGTCGTGCCCGGCAGAATGTCGTCGCGGAATGCGCGGAACGCCCACTCGTCATCGGATCCGCTCGACGCCGGCATGAGCAGCCGGTCGTCGATCGACCGCTCCACCCGGTCCTCACGGCCGAATCCGAGCATCGCGCGGCGCAGGAAGAACGCCCCCGCACCGGTCCGGCGCGCCTCGTGCGCGAGACGCAGCGTATCGGTGTCGAGGTTGAAGACCCGGGGCTCGCGATCGGGCGCGGACTCCGCCCGCGGCAGCCGTGTCTCCCCGCGCACGACGCCGAGCGGCGTCCGCACTTCGAGCCGGTACAGGGCGCCCGGCATGAGACGCAGTTCGCCGTCCGGCGCCCGCTCCGATGCGGACGCCACCGCCACGGTGCGGAACCGGTACATGCCGGCGCCGCTGCTGTCGGTACGCGCCGTCCGGTCCTCCACCGCCACCACCGAGTCGCCGCCGATGCCGTACAGCACCACGCGCGCGCCGGAGACGGGGTGACCGCCCGCCGACGCCACGAGATCCTGCACCGACAGCCGCTCCGCGCGTTCGCTCTCTTCCACCCGCGTCATCTCCACCAGCACCACCTGCTCGGCGTTCTGCGGATCGAGCACGGCATGCACCACCACGCGCGGTTCGAGCGTGGGCGCGGTGGCATCGGCCGCCGAACAGGCGAGCAGACCAAACAGTGCCGCGCCGAACGCAGGCGCCAGGACGGAGCGCCGCATCAGAACTCCACCCGCATGCCGAGCGACGGCAGGAGCGGCAACTGCGCATACGACACGATCGCCGCCGGCGAGACGTTCTCGTCGAGCGCGTAGAGCAGCACATTGCGGCGGTTGAAGACGTTCACCACGCTCAGCATCGGACGCAGCGTCATCGACCCCACGTCGATGCGCCGCTCCACGCTCAGGTCCACGCGGGAGTAGAACGGCAGCCGCTCGTGGTTGCGCGCGCCGTTCACGATGTCGGCATCGTTGGCGCGCGAGGCGAGTCCCCAGTTCTTCGTGACCGGATCGTAGTGCCACCGCGACATGCGGCCGGCCCACCCGGTATACGGCGTGCCCGTGGAGGCGCCGGCGTGGAAGCCGAACGTGTAGCCGCGTCCCGGCGCGTAGTTCAGCACCACGTCGCCGCTGTGCCGCCGGTCGTGCGCGGGGAAGTAGCGCTCCCCGTTCCGCTCGCGCCAGGACATGCCGTAGCTGTAGGCGATCCAGCCGCTGACGCCGCCGCGCGGCAACTGCCGGGCGAACACGTCCACCCCGTACGCCGCGCCGTCGAACGTGCGCAGGAGCGACGGACGCACGCGCGGATCCACCGTGGACGCGGGCTCCACCAGATCGGTGTAGTCCTTGCGATACGCCTCCACCCGCACGAAGCGCGTGGGCGACGACCAGTGTTCGGCGCCCAGGATCAGGTGCGTGGCGTGCCCCACGGGCACATCCGTGTCGCTCGTCATCCAGAAATCGAAGAGCCGGAGCGGCAGATCCTCGTTCCGCACCGCGTGCGTCCACTGCGCGAACCGTCCCGCCGACGCCGTGAGCGCGAAGTTCCGCGTGAGCAGGTACTTCGCCGCCAGGCGCGGCGACGCGCCGGCCCATCCCGCGGCGTTCACGCGTTCGAACCGGAGCCCCGTGCGGAGCGTCAGCCGGTCGCTCACCTGCCAGATGTCGTCGACGAAGACCGTGCCCACCGCGGCGCGCTGCGTGATGAGCGTATCGCCGTCGCTGGCGAGCGCGTCGGGGAAAGCCGACGAGTTCGTGACCGGCAACTGTTCCCGGTATCCGCTCCGGAACGACGAGAGCTCGTAGCCGACCGTCCAGGTGTGCGCGCCCCTCCCGTGTTCGAGACGGCCGGCCAAACGCGACTCCCGCATGTCCTGCGCAAGCGAGAGCGACTCCGCCACGATGCCGAAGTTCGTGTGGAACGTGGACACCGAGAGCTGCTGGATCAGCGCGGTACGGGCGCCCACCGGCTGCGTGTACGTGAGACCGCCTACGGTGTTCCCCCAGTCGAATCCCACGCCGCGTTCCGTGAGCGCGGACGCCATGCCGCTGGTCGCGGTCCCGGTCCCGTCGAGCACGTCCTTCCCCCCGTACACCGTGGCCGACACCGTGCCGCCGCCCGGCAGATGCGAGCGGACATGGAGCTGCGCATCCTGGAAGTGATACGGAAACTCGTTCGCGCCCTGGATCGCCTGGATGACCTTGTCGGCGTACGTGCGCCGCCCCGCGACACTCCACGACGTGCGTCCGTCGTTCACCGCGCCGGCGAGCCGCACCGACGACGACAGCAGCGACAGATCGGTCGAGCCGTGCACGCCGCTCCGCGTCTCCTCCGCGCTCTTCACCTCGAGCACACTCGAGAGACGCCCGCCGTACGGCGCGGCGAATCCGCCGGTGAGCATCTCCACTTCGCCCACCGCCGCATCCATGAACGTGCCGAACAGCCCGCCGAGATGGAACGGGTTGTAGATCGGCACGCCGTCGAGCAGCACGAGATTCTGGTCGGCTTCGCCGCCGCGCACGTTGAGGCTCGACGAAAAATCGTTGCGCACGCCCACGCCCGGCAGGAACGCGATCACGCGCAGCACGTCGCGCTCGCCCACCGCCGGCACGGTGGAGATCTCGCTCCCCCGGATCGACAGGGCGCTCGTGGCTGGTGCGTCTTCGAACCGCTCGCGCTCGGGTGAGCGCGCGACCGTCCGCACCGACGTGAGCGTGGACGGGAGCCGCACGAGCCGGATCGCGACCGGCGCATTGGACCCGTCGCGCACCTCCATCTCGTGCGCGAGCGCGAGGAAGCCCAGGGCGCGCACCTGCACGACCAAGCGGCCCACGGGCACGCTGTCGAGCCGGAAGTGCCCCGCGGTATCGGTGCGCACGCCCGCGCGCCCCTCGATCAGGAGCTCCGCGCTGATCGGCACGCCGGTGGCCGCCTCGGTCACCGTGCCGGTGAGCCGTGCCGTGGAGGGGGACTGCGCGGCGGCCTCGGGCCCCGCGAGCAGCGACAGGACGAACAGCAGACGCGCGGCCGCGGGCAGGGAGCGGCGAAAACAGCGTCCGAACGAATCACACACCGGATGATCCGGCACTCCTGCCACCCACGATGGTCCTGCGAACATCACCTTGATCAACCCACTGATCGAAAGCACCGACACGAGGGTCGGCTCCGCGCGCACCTTCGGCGCTGTCTCGGAAAAAGACTCGACACTGCGACCTGCGTCACGAACTGCAGGTCCTGCATCGATACCTGTCGCGCCGCCCCCGTGCCGCGGGGCCGGTCCGAATCGCAACCTGGAAAAAATCTAGTGGAGAGGGGTCGACTCTGACGCAAATGGGGGGGGGTCCGGCGCCCCCGGTCCGGCGTACGGTCGTGCTCGCCTGTCCGCGGCGCCGATCCGCGGTGCGGTCGATCTGCCCGCGCCGCCGGATACCGCTACCCCTCGCCCGTGAACTCCACCGTGGACTGCCGTCGCCGGTCCACCACGAGCCGCGTCACGTCCGGGCGTGCATAATGCCCCGCCGGATCGAACGTCTGCCGCTCCCGCCGCACGAGCCCGTGGTGCAGCGTCACGGCGATCAGGCACTCGGCGTCGGCCACCGGTTCCACCAGCCAGCCGCCGTCGGGCGCGGCGATGCACGACCCGCCGTTGGCGAGCTGCGGCTCGCTCGCCTCCCGGATCACGTCGGCGTGCGGCACGGCGTCGCCGATGTCGTCACGGCGGAGGAGCGCCGACGCCGACAGCACGTACGACCGGCTCTCGCGCGCGATGAACCGCGTGATGTCGGTCGTGTTGCGCACGTTGCCGGGCCACACCGCGATGTGCAGGTCCTCGCCCTGCGCGTACAGCGTCGCACGCGCGAGCGGCATCCAGTTCTCCCAGCAGTTGAGCGCGCCCACCGTGAACGGACCCACGGGATTGGTCGCCAGCCCGTGCCCGTCGCCGATCGCCCACGCGAGCCGCTCCTCGTACGTGGGCATGAGCTTCCGGTGCACGGTGCGCACGCGTCCGTCCTGCGTGATCTGCACGACCGCGCAGTACACGCTGTGGCCGCCGCGGTCGATCGCGCGTTCGATGCACCCCACCACCACGTGCACGCCGTGATCGGCCGCTGCCTCCTGCACGCGATGCAGCCCACCGCCCGCGATGTCCACCGCCTGGTCCAGATAGTGCGCATGCAGCGACTTCTGCAGCGGGGATTCGAAGCGGGCGCCGTCGGTGCGCTCCAGCCAGAACGGGTACCCGGGCACGAGCGCCTCGCCGAACGCCACCAGTTCGCAGCTGTCGTTCGCGGCGGCGCCCACCCATTCGGCCACCTTCGTGATCGTGGCCTCGCGGTCGAGCCACACGGGCGCGATCTGCGCAATGCCGGCGCGGAGCGTATCGGAATCGGACATGCCGCGGAAGGTGAGGGGGCGGCACCGCGTGGCGCCAGTGCGGGAGGGGGCGCATCTTCCGGGGAAGCGTCACCCTTCATCCTTCCCGATCTCATGCTCCTTCTCCGCTCCCTCCGCCTCCGCGCCGCACGCCTGGCCCTCGCCACGGCCGCCGGCGTCCTGCTCGCCGCCCCCGCCCTCTCCGCGCAGAGCTTCCCCACCGACGATCCTGTCATCAAACGCCTCTGGGCGCTCGGCATGGACAGCTCGCGCGTGCAGGCGCTCGCCCAGGTGTTCCTCGACTCGCTCGGCCCCCGCATGAGCGGCACGGCCATGCAGAAGGCCGCCAACGACTGGGTCGTGAAGACCTACACCGACTGGGGCATCGAGGCCCGCAACGAACGGATCGGCACCTGGCGCGGCTGGCGGCGCGGCCATTCGCACATCGACCTCCGCACGCCCCGCGTGCGCACGCTCGAGGGCACCCTGCTCGGCTACAGCCCAGGCACCGGCGGCCGTCCCGTCGAAGCGCCGGTGATCGTGCTCCCGCGTTTCGCCGACACCGCCGAGTTCGTGCGCTGGCTGCCGGAAGTGCGCGGCAAGTTCGTGCTCGTGTCCGCGCCCATGCCCACCTGCCGCCCGGTGGAGAACTGGACCGCGAACGCCGAGCCTGCCGTGAAGTCGCGCATGGACTCGCTCCGCTCCGCCGTGAACCGTGAATGGGCCGGCCCCAACGTGCGCGGCACCGGCCTGTCGCTGGCGCTCGGCACGGGCTCGCTCGGCGTGCGGCTCGAGGAAGCCGGCGCGGCCGGCGTGGTCACCTCGCGTCTCAAGGACGCGTGGGGGACGTACGACGTGTTCGAGACGTACAACACCCGGGCGCCCGCGATCGCGCTCTCGTGCGAGGACTACGGGCTCGTGTTCCGGCTCGCCGAGAACAACCAGGGCCCCACGCTCCGCGTGGACGCCGACGCCGAACTGCTCGGCGAGCAGCCGATCTTCAACACCATCGGCATGATCCGCGGCAGCGAGAAGCCCGACGAATACGTCGTGCTGTCGGCGCACTTCGATTCCTGGGACGGCGGCTCGGGTGCCACCGACAACGGCACCGGCACGCTCACCATGCTCGAGGCCATGCGCATCCTCAAGCTCGCGTACCCCGCGCCCAAGCGCACCATTCTCGTGGGGCACTGGACCGCCGAGGAGAAGGGGCTCGTGGGATCGCGCGCCTTTACCGAAGATCATCCGGAGCTGCTGCCCGGCATCCAGGCCGTGTTCAACCAGGACAACGGCACCGGACGCATCGTGCGGCTCGGTGGCGGCGGCATGGTGAACTCGCCGAAGCACATCAACGCGTGGATGGCGAAGCTCCCCGAGGAGTTCCGCACGCAGGTGAACTTCGGCGGCCCGGGATCGCCGTCGGGCGGCGGCAGCGACGACGCCTCGTTCGCGTGCCACGGCGTGCCCGCGTTCGGGCTCGGTGCGCACAACTGGAACTATGGCCAGTACACGTGGCACACGAACCGCGACACGTACGACAAGGTCGTGTTCGACGAGCTCAAGGGGAACGCCACGATCACCGCCATGCTGGCGTATCTCGCGAGCGAGGACCCGGAGAAGGTGTCGCGGGAGCGTGTGGACCTGGCCGCGCGCGCGGCCGCGGGCGGCGGTGGCGGCGGCCCGCCGGGCGCGATGACGTGGCCGGCGTGCCAGCAGGCGCCGCGGCAGACGAATCCGCGGCTGCGGTAAGCAGCGTCAAAACAGCAACAGCAACGGAATCCACAGATGACGCAGATGACACAGATGGATGATGAAAATGATCCATCTGCGTCATCCGTCATTTCATCTGCGTCACCTGTGGATTCTGTTGCTGTTCGCCGTCACCCGCCCTTCCTCGCATTGTACAGCCAGTAGATGATGATATCGCACGACGGTCCGAGAAAGCTGCGGAACGGAACCGGCACCTTGCGCGGATCGTCGTAGTATTCGATCGCCACCACATCATCCACCCGCCACCACGAGAGCGGCACGAACGGCGGCCGGCCGTTCACCAGCTCCACCATGCAGCGGCTCGGACGCACGCCCGGCATCCACAGGTAGCCGTGGGGCGTCTTGATCATTCTCGGGCGAATGCCCGGAAGCCCGTGAAAGAGCGTGGCGAACTGCTGCGGCTTGAGCTCCGCGAAATCCTCCAGGTCGCGGAAATATCCCACGCCGGCCTGCCGGCGGCATTCGAAACCGTCGAGCGTCGTGGGCTGGCACTGGTCCTGCTGCGCCCGCGCCCGCACCTCGGCCAGCATCGGCGTCACCCGTGTCATCACCACGCGCACGTCGTCCACGCCGCCGGCCGGGACGTCGATCTCCATGTCGCGGATCACGTAGGTGATTGCGCGCGTGCGCAGGACGTACCGCCCCACGGACACCGAGGGGAACGCGAAGCGGCCGGCGGAATCGGTCCGCGCGCGGATGTCGGTGGGCGTGAGCGTGAGCTCGGCGGCGGCGATCGGCCGGCCCATGGTGTCGACCACGGTGCCGCGAATGCCCTGGGCTTCCATGCCCGATGACGCGAACAGCAGGGCGACGAAACACGCCGCACGGTACGCCGACAGGTGCAGACGCGAATGATGCGTGGTCCCGGGAGTCATTTGATATCCGCGCCGCGCAGCCAGTAGATGATCAGTTCGCAGACGCCCTCTTCCGTGAAGGCGTGATAGCGATAGCGCGCCGGCACCTTGCGATAATCGTCGTAGTACTCGATCGCCACGACGTCGAGGGGGCGCCAGACCATGTCCAGGCCTCCCTCCAGCGAGTACGCGGCACAACGATCCTGGTCCACACGCGCCCGCACGGTATCCATCTGCGGCACGAACCGCGCCATCACCACCCGTATGGTGCGGGTCGCGAGCGATGACACGTCGATCGTGATTTCGTACAGGCGATACCGGGTCATGCGCGAAGAACGTGTTCCCTTCGGCGTCGACACACGCATTCCGTTCCCCGTCGCGGTATGCATGATCGATACTCAGTCCTGCCGGGCCGCGCCGCGCAGCCAGTAGATCACCAGTTCGCATGGCGGTGATCCCGGGGTGAGGACATAACTGCGATACCGCCCCGGAATCTTGGAATAGTCGTCGTAGTACTCGATCGCGACCACGTCGATGGGACGCCAGATCATGTCGGGAGGGAAGTCGGGGACACCCTCGATGGGAACGGCCTTCATCGGCGGCTGCCCGTTCCACAGCTCCACGAGACAGCGGCTCGGGCGCGGCTCGATGCGCCACTCGCGCCCATGCGGCCCGTTCACCATGACGCGTCGCAGATTCGGCATGCCGTCGAACATGTCCGCCCAGTGCTCCGGCCGCATCGACCGGAGTTCGCCCGCGTCGCGGAAATAGCCCACGCCCGCGTCCCGCCGGCACTCGAACCCCGCCAGCGACGAGGGCGCGCACACGTTCGGGTCCACCCGGGCCCGCACCGTATCCAGAACGGGAGCGAGCCGCGTGAGCACCACCCGGACCTCGAGCGATCCGCCCTGCCGGATCTCGATCGTGCTTTCGTGGAGCCGGTACTGGATCTTCCGCACCCGGAGCTGGTGGCGGCCCGGCCGCAGGGTGCGAAATGCGAACCGTCCACTCGAGTCGGTCCGGGCCCGGAACCCGACCGACGGAATGATCACGTCGGCATCCGCCAGAGGACGCCCGGCGGAATCCCGCACGGTGCCGCGCAGCCCCTGCGCCTCGAGGGAGGCGACGGCCGCGAACAGCAGGGCGGAAAGGAGGGTGATTCGAATCACGAATCCGGTACCCAGGGCGGGACAGGGCGTTCCCGGAGAGGACGAGCCGAGGCGCGGCCCTTCCGCAATGCACGACGCCCCCGGATATCGGGATCCGGGGGCGTCACTCCTGACCATGCGAAATAGAGGCGCCGGTCGGAATCGAACCGACGAATGGAAGATTTGCAGTCTTCTGCCTTACCACTTGGCTACGGCGCCGTGCCTATCCCTGTAAAGATCATCGGTCAGAGCCCGCCGGGCAAGCGCTCGCTCTCGGCGCGGCGGCAGCGCATTGTTCGGGCATGTCCGCCACCCTCCCCGACCCCGATGCCACCACGGCGCTGCTGCACGCCTGCCGCGAGGGCGACCCGGAAGCGCGCGAGCAGCTCTACGCGGTGGTCTACGACCATCTGCGCCACGTCGCCCGGGCACAGCTTCGCCGTGAACAGCACGGCCATACGCTCAACACCACGGCGCTGGTACACGAAGCCTGGTTCCGGCTGGCCGATCCGGGACGGCTCGCCGCGCAGGACCGCTCGCACTTTCTGGCCATCGCCGCGCGCGCCATGCGCCAGGTGCTCGTGGATCATGCCCGCCGCCACAACGCCGAACGCCGCGGCGCGGGCGTGCGCCCGCTCGATCTCGATGCCCACGAAATCGCCGTGCAGGACCGCGCGGACCAGCTCGTGGAGCTCGACGAGGCCCTGGCCCGGCTGGCCGCGTTCGCGCCGCGGCTCGCGCAGGTCGTGGAGTGCCGGTTCTTCGGCGGCCTGACCGAGGAGGAGACGGCCGCGGTCCTCTCGGTCACCGAGCGCACGGTGCGCCGAGACTGGGTCAAGGCGCGCGCCTGGCTCCAGGCCGAACTCGGCGAGCGCGCGTAGCCGCCGCAGCCGCCGCAGCCGCCGCCGGCGATGTCCGGTTCGCGACGGATTCTCCGCAGCACGGGGTGAGCGCGAGACTCCGCGAGTCACGCGCCGCACGCACGACATCGGTCGGCGCGTGCCCGAACCCGCGTCTCCACGGAGCTTCCCATGATCATCATGCCGTTTCGCGCGCGCCGCCGCGCCGCCCGCCTGCTGCACCTCGCCGTGGGCGCCCTGTCGCTCGCCCTGCTCGCCGCCTGCAACTCGAGCGACACCGTCGGGCCGTCGAACAGCAACAACAACAATGGCAGCAACAACGGCAACAATACGGTCACCGGCACCCTCAAGCTGATCAACAGCGCGCCGCCGCCGTCGGTGTTCTACCTGCACGTGAAGGCGTGCGGCACGCTGCTCTGGGGCACCGACCGGCTCGGCACGAGCGTGATGCAGCAGGGGCAGTCGGTCTCGCTCAACCTCGCGCCCGGGTGCTACGCGGTGCGCTTCCGCAGCAGCAACGGCGACAACCTGGAGAAGGCGTGGATGAACATCCAGGTCCAGGCCAACCAGACCACGGAGTTCGCGCTCGAGTCGTGGTAAGCGCCCGGAGCCGCCGAGGATGCGCGCGGTCAGCCCTCGGCGGCCGGCGCGCGGGTGTCGTCGGCGGCCGGCGCGGGGGTTCCTTCCGGGGCATCACCCCCGGCTCCGGCCGAGATCGCGCCGGTGCCCCCGGCCGGCGGCTCGCCCGGCGTGGGGAGCACCACGCCGGCCCGGGCCGCGCGGGCCTCGAGAGTTGCCGGATCCGTGAGGCTCCGGAGCAGGGCATCCGCCTCCCGGTTCTGCAGATAGCGTCCCTTTTCCCACCCGGCCACGATCCCCTTGGGCGTGCCGTAGCAGAGGTCGGCCAGTTGCGCCGACGTCAGGCCGAGCGATTCGCGGAGCCGCCGGATCTCCTTCGGCGCGAGCAGGCCGTGCCTCTCCCGGATCTGCTCCACGGCCTGTCGTTCGGCCGCGTCGCGCTGCTCGATCGTGCGCTGCTCATGCCCGCACTTCTCGCAGCGGAAGAACTCCCGGGTGACCTCGGCACCCATGCCGCTCACCCGCACGGTGACCTGCTCGGTGTGCTGGGCATACCGCCCTCCGCACCCGCGATGCAACGACCCTTCCAGCGACGCCAGACTCATGACACTCCGGGATGACGACCTGCCGCACGGCGGACCGGTTCCGGCCGCCCGCGCGAAGTGTGGCGAGACGCCCCCGGCTCGCGCCACCCCGGGCCGGGAATCGGTGACGGACCGCACCGCATCCGCTCAAGTCGCCCGAAGCCGCCGCCGATGCTCCATCATGAACCCTCGTCCATCGAGCCCCATGTCCGACTTGTGCATGGTCCGCCAGCCCGTCTATACCCGGGATGGCGACCTGATCGGTTACGAAATCCGTTTCCGCGACACCGCCGAAGGCCGTGAAGCGTTTGGCCAGAGCTTCCTCACGGGCTCCTTCGATACCGTGCGGGCGGACCGGCCGGCGTTCGTCCCCTGCTCGCACAGCCAGTTTCTCGAGCAGATCATCCAGATCGCCGACCCGCACACCACGATTCCGCTCTTTTCGCCCGAGGTCGGCGCCGAGCCCGAAACCGTGGACGCGATCGAGCGCTTCTGCCGCGCCGGTGGACAGATCGGGCTCGACCAGGTGACCGACACACCCGCACCGTCGGATGCCCTGCTGCCGTATGCCCACTGGATCCGGGTGGACGTGCGGGGAGAGGATGCCATCCGGCTCGCGCACACCGTGGCGCGCACGCGCGTGCGACCGGACGTGCGGCTCATCGCCGATCACGTGTACGAGCCGTCGCAGTTCGCCCTGGCCAGGCAGCTCGGCTTCGATGCCTTCGAAGGCGCGCACTTCAGCCGTCCGGAACCGCTGCCGGCGACCGAACTGCCGTCGTCCACGATCGCGGCGCTCCGGCTCCTCGGTCAGGCGCGCGATCCCAACGTGCAGGACCGCGCCCTGGAAGAAGCGATCGCGACCGACCCGGTACTCACGTTCCAGCTCCTGCGTATCGTGAACTCGGCATCCGTGGGCGCACGCGGCGTGACGTCGATCGGCCATGCGCTGCGTCTGCTCGGCCGGAATGCGCTGCTGCGCTGGCTGTCGCTCGCGATCGCGGCGTCGCGACGCAGTGGTTCCGATATCGACGCGCAGCTCGTGCGGCAGGCCGTCGAACGCGCGCGGCTGTGCGAGCAGCTCGCGGGGAAGGGACGCGACGGGGGCACGCTGTTCCTCGTGGGGCTCTTCTCGCTGCTGGACGCAGTGTTCCGCATGCCGATCGAGGAACTGCTGGCGCGGGTGGCGCTCGCCGACGAGGCGAAGGCTGCGCTGCTCGAACGCATGGGCCCGTACGCCGATGCGCTGTTCTTCGTGGAGTCCTACGAGCTCGGCCTGTTCGAAAGCGCCGGCGAGATCGCGAAGGAAATGGGTATCGAGTCCAGCCACATCGGCGGACTGTACGAAGGCGCGATCGCCTGGACGCACGAGATGCTCGCGCCGCTCGCCGAGCCGCCGCGCAAGGTGGCGTAACGGCAGCACGCGATGCGGGACATGCTCCCGCATCGCGTGCTTGGTTCCGCCGACGGTTTCCGGTAGATTCCGGAATGCACCGCAGCGGACGCAGGCTTCGCATCGAGCGGTTTCACCGGCGGGCATCACGCGTGCTCGCGCTCGCCGTTTTCGCGGCAGCGGGAGTCGCGGCCTGCTCGGCGCGTGATGCCGCCGAGGTGCGGGATGCACCGTGGGCCGACGGCGCATGGATGCGCATGGGCACGGAGGGCGGCGTCACCGGCGCGTACGCCACGATCCACAATCCGCGCGGCACCCCGATCCGCATCGTCGGCGCCACGAGCGAAGTCGCCGATACCGTGGAGCTGCATGAAACCATGGATCACGACGGCATGGTGCACATGATGCCGCAGACGGCCCTCGAAATACCGGCCGGTGATTCGGTGGTGTTCGCGCCCGGCGGCAAGCACTTCATGGTCCGCGCACTCCGGCGCGATCTCGTGCTCGACGAGCAGGTGCCGATCCATCTCGTGCTCGACGACGGCTCCACGCTCGACTTCGTGGCCGACGTGCGGCCGATCGGCAGCCGGTAGCGCGACGGCGTCTACTGGTCGAATCCCGGCGGCTCGCTTTCCGCGAGCCATCCGGTGAGAGCCAGCACGAGCAGCGCGAGGAGGAGTTCGAGACGGAGGGTGCCCCGGGCGTCGCGCACGACACTCGCTCCGCCGTCGTGCTCCAGCGGCGAGCCGCCGAGCGGTTTCGTGGCCGGCCGCCGCGCCAGCCGGAGATGATGCCGTGCCCCCAGTCCGAGCACGACCAGCACGACCGCGATCTTGAGAAGCAGGAGCCGCCCGTACGAAGTGCCGAACAACGACGCGGGCGTATCCATGCGCGTCCAGGCCGTCCCGATCCCGCTCGCCACGGCCAGGGGCGCGCTCCAGAGCGCCACCCGTCCGTAACGGGCCAGGCTGCCGATCGTGGCTTGCACGCCGAGCCACCACGTGGGCGCGAGCAGCAGGAACGTGCCGAGCCAGACCGAGGCGCCGGCGGCGTGCGCGGCCACGAGCACCCAGGCGAGCACCATGTCGTCGGCCGCCGCGGCGTGGCCGAGGAGCGGCAGGAGCACGACCAGCAGCAGGGCGAGAGACCGCACCGCGGCATCGAGCCACCGGCCGCGGTACCAGGACACGAGGCCGGCGATCAGGGCGAGCACGACCAGCGCGATCCGGCCCCGGCCCCAGGTCGTGTCGGCGATCATGGCCAGCGTGTCGGCGAGCGGCGGCGCGTCCGGCGCCCACGCCTCGAAGGCGAGCAGCTGTCCGGCCGCCTGAGCCGCGCATCCGAGCAGAAGAAGCAGCGCGCCCGCGCGCACCGGGCGGGCGATCCCGCGCGCGGGCGCGAGCCATGTGCACAGCGCCGCGCCGACGACGAAAAAGACGCCGAGGAGCATCACCGCCCGTCCGCCCGCCGTGAGGAGGACGGCGGGATCGCCGAAGACAGGATCACCGAACATCGGAGCGGCGTTGGTGGCGGAGGGGCGGAAGGCGGGCGGGAGGCCGCGCCCGCGGGCGACGGAGCGGTGAACAGGGCGAGGTACCGGGGAACGGGCATGGCAGGCCGGTTCCTCACGCAGGGCGTCCAGTGCAATGTACGAACTGTCCCCTGTCGCACCATCACCCTTCGCTCCGCGTCCCGTGCCTCGTGTCCTGCTGCTGGTTTCGCTGTTCCTCGTCGTGGCGTGCACGTCGGCGGATACCTCCGCCGAGGATCGGGGCGAGGCGCCGCGCGCCGACGCGCCCGTGACCACGCCGCCGTCGATCGCCACCGATTCCGTCGGCGAGCCGCCAGCGGCCGACCCGGTCACGGACAGCATCGTGGCGGCGATTCTCGCCTGTCCTCGTGACGGCAAATGGCACCCGTGCAGCCTCGAACGGCGGCTGTACATGGCCGGGCTGCGCATGGTGCCGAGCGACAGCGTGCTGCGCATCCCCGGGATCGACCGTGAGGCCCACGCCTGGCTGGCCGGCCGGCAATCCCTGCGCGCGGTGTTCTTCGCGAACGAAGCGGAGGCGGAGGCGGCGATGGCCGGGCTCGATTCGGCCCGCGCCGCGCCGCGTGGCGATGTCACGGTGGCGTGGCCGGACCGTCCGACGCTCATCCGGACGGCGAATGTGGTTGCCCTGCTCCTCGGCGGGTCGGATCGGCAGGTGGAGCGGGTGTCGAATGCGTTGCTGGGCGGCCCACCGCAGCCTGGTACTCCGTAACCCCCTTGAACAGTTACAGTCTTCGGATTACGATCGGTTTTTCTGTCACATAACCGCGTACGTTCTTCATTTTCTGCATATTGCGCACTGTTTCATGATCATTTCGCAGAATACTCCCTTGCCTTGACCTCTATCGACCATATATTGCTGCACATTCGGCAGCGATCGATGTCCTGACCGTCCGTGTCAGGCGCCGCGCGCCCCAACCACACGCAGCCCGGTCATGGCCATCGATTCGATCAATCCGCGCTTCGCCATCCTTCGCGAAATCACCCAGCGCGGCGTGCGCATCGTTCCGCGTCCCGTCGACGAAAACGGCGTCGTCCTCCCCACGTCGGCCTTCTTCGGCGACAACACGTTCGGCCTGCGGCAGATGCGCACCAAGCTGCCGGCACACGTCTACGCCTCGCTCGCCGATTCCGTCCGCCTCGGCCGCAAGCTCGACAGCGAGATCGCGCCCGTCGTCGCGCAGGCCATGAAGGAGTGGGCCATTTCCCGCGGCGTCACGCACTTCACGCACTGGTTCCAGCCGCAGACCGGACTCACCGCCGAAAAGCACGACGCGTTCCTCGGTTTCGACGAGAACGGCCTGCCCATCGAGCAGTTCTCCGGCGAGCAGCTCATCCAGTCCGAGCCCGATGCCTCGAGCTTCCCGTCGGGCGGCCTCCGCGCCACGTGGGAAGCGCGCGGCTACACGGCGTGGAATCCTGCCAGCCCCGTGTTCATCGACGAAGAGGGCGGCACGCGCACGCTCTGCGTGCCGTCGGTGTTCATCGGCTACAACGGCGAAGCGCTCGACGAAATGACGCCGCTCCTGCGGAGTTCCGACGTCATCTCGGCCAAGGCCATCGAACTGCTCGATCTCATCGGCGACACCGGCGTCCAGCGTGTGATCACCACGCTCGGCCCCGAGCAGGAGTTCTTCATGATCGACCGCGGCCACTTCGCGCTGCGCCCCGATCTCGTGATGGCGCGCCGCACGCTCGTGGGCGCGGAACCGCCGCGCGGCCAGCAGCTCGAGGATCACTACTTCGGCGGCATCCCCGAGCGCGTGCAGGCGTGCATCAGTGAAGTGGAAACCGAGCTCTACAAGCTCGGCGTGCCCATCATGACGCGGCACAACGAGGTCGCGCCCTGCCAGTTCGAGATGGCGCCGCTCTACGAGGAAACCGACGTCGCGGTGGACCACAACCAGCTCGTGATGGAGACGCTCCGCAAGGTGGCCATGCGGCACGGTCTCCAGACCATCGTGCACGAGAAGCCGTTCGCGGGCATCAACGGGTCCGGCAAGCACTGCAACTGGTCGCTGGCCATCACGTCCGACAACGCGCTCGACGGCGAGAACCTGCTCAAGCCCGGGAAGACGCCGCACGAGAACCTCCGCTTCCTCCTCTTCCTCGCGGCCGTGCTCAAGGGCGTGCACAAGCACGGCGCCCTGCTCCGCGCGGGCATCGCCACGAGCGGCAACGAACACCGGCTCGGCGCCAACGAAGCGCCGCCGGCGATCATCTCCGTGTTCCTCGGCCGCATGCTCACGCACGTCGTGGAAGACATCGCCGCCGGCAAGACGGGACGCGGTTCCGCGGAACAGTCCATGCTCAAGCTCGGCGTGGCCAAGCTCCCCGAAGTCGCGCAGGACAACACCGACCGGAATCGCACGTCGCCGTTCGCGTTCACCGGCGCGAAGTTCGAGTTCCGCGCCGTGGGCGGCTCGCAGAGCATCGCGTTCCCCGTCATGCTGCTCCAGACGGCCGTGGCCGAAGCCATCGACGAGATCACCGCGGCGCTCCGGGCGAAGCTCGACACCACCGACTCCACCGGCGACGCGGTGCTCGCCGTGGTACAGGACGCGTTCAAGAGCACGCGGGCCATCCGGTTCGAGGGGAACAACTACGCCGACGAATGGGTCGTGGAAGCGAAGAAGCGCGACCTGCCCAACATGCGCCGCACGCCGGAAGCGCTCGCCGAGCTGGTAAGCGACTCGTCACGCGCGCTGTTCGAGCACACGGGCGTGCTCACCGCTCCCGAGCTCGACAGCCGGTATCACATCCGGCTCGAGCGCTACAACAAGGATCTTCTCATCGAGCTGCACACCCTGCAGGAGATGGTCGACACGCAGATCCTGCCGGCCTGCTACACGTATCTCGGCGATCTCGCGGCCGATGCCGGACGCGGCAACGCGTCGGGGATCAACCTCCAGCCGCTGATCAACGCCGCGAACACGGTGAGCAACCAGGTGAGCGCGCTGCAGCAGGCGCGCACCGACCTCGGCAAGGTGCTCGCGAAGGCGGCGGCGATGCACGACGATCTCGTGGCGCAGGGCGAACTGATCTCCACCACGGGACGCGACACGATGGACGCGGTGCGCGCGGCGTCGGATGCGCTGGAGCTCACGATCGGCGATACGTACTGGCCGCTGCCGCGCTACCGGGAGATGCTGTTCCCGGTGTGAGGAAGGTCGGTGTCCTCGACAGGGCTGTCCGGCGGCTCGGATAGCCCTGTGTCCGTTCGCGGATCACCGGCATGGTGATTCGCGAGCGGATGCGGGGAGGAAGAAGGGGGAAATGGTCGAGACAAGACCAACTTGACCAATACCACTGTCCTGGGGTATTTTTCTTCATACCTTCGACAGGAGTTGCACATGGGCAAGCCGGTCAACCTCTATGATGCCAAGACCCGGCTTTCCGAGCTGGTGGACCGTGCATCCGCCGGTGAGGAGATCGTCATCGCCAAGGCGGGGAATCCGGTTGCGCGTCTCGTACCGCTGCGTTCGATACACGAACGCCGCACCCCCGGACGCTGGGCAGGACGGATTCGTATTGCCCCCGACTTCGATGCACCGCTGCCGGACGAGCTGCTCGATGCATTCGAAGGCAGTGAAGAGAAATGAATCCGGTCCGGAAACGCGTAGCATCCCGGAAAACTCCGGAATCCGGGCTGTTGGCACTGCCTCGACGACTGCTGCTCGATACGCACGTCTGGCTCTGGTGGCAGAAGGACGACGCGCGACTCGGTCCGCGTACACGCCACCTCCTCATGCATGCCTCGGATGTGCATTTCAGCGCCGCGTCGGCATGGGAGATCGCCATCAAGACGGCAATCGGCAAGCTGGCATTGCCGCGCAACGCGGACATCGAAGCGGAACTGGCGCATTGCGGCTTCCTTCCCCTGCCGGTGCAGATTGCCCACGCTGAACGCCTGCGCGACCTGCCCATACTGCATCGCGATCCGTTCGACCGTCTGCTCATCGCGCAGGCTCGCGTCGAAGGACTGACCTTGGTAACCGCCGATGCACAGCTCGCCGCATACGACGTGAATCTGGTCGACGCAACGAAATAGCTCGCACGTCCGAGCCTTCTACACCTGCTCCGGGCTCGTCTCCCTCCCTGCCAGCGCCTCCAGGTATTCACGAACCCGCACCATCGGCTCTTCGCTTCCGATCACCCCGCCACAGACCGCCACACCGGCGGCGCCCGCCGTTCGGCACGCCGCGACGTTCGATGGTGTGATCCCGCCGAGTGCCACGATCGGCACCGCCTGCCGGGTGGCCATGCCGGCTAACGCGTCCGGGCCAGCCGGTACGATCCCTGGTTTCGACGCCGTCGCGAACACGGGGGCGAACAGCAGGTAATCCGGACCGCGGTGGCGACGTTCGTCGTCCGATGCGTCATGCTGTTCATCGTCCCATGCGTCATCGTTCGCGACGGCGGCATGCTCCGCCAGGTCTCCCGCATGCACCGATCGCCCCGTGAGCACGGTACGCTCCGGCGCGGCCCACGGTGCATCACGCGCGGTGAGATGCACGCCGAGCCGGAGCTCTGGATACGCCGTGCGCAGCAGCAGATACGCCTGCGGGCGCACGCTCCACGTCACCCGTGCATCGGCCACGGTGTCCACGAGCACGCGGCACAGCGCCACGTACGCGAACAGGTCGAGATCCGGCTCGCGCACGCGGAGCCACCGCGCGCCGCCACGCACCGCGTCGGCCAGCGCGGCCGGCAGCGGCTGCACCGACCGGTGACGATCGCTGATCACGAGCAGCGGCGATGGCAGGACCGTGGCCCGGTCGGACGACATCGACGGCTTCAACTGCCGATCAGGCCGATCTCCGGGCTCGACGGATCGGCGAACAGACGTTCCGGAATGCGGCCGGCGAGCCGCGCCGCGCGGCCGGCCGCCACCGCGTCCCGCAGCGCCGCGGCCATGAGCACGGGATGATCCGCGCGCGCCACGGCGGTGTTGGCGAGCACCGCGCTCGCGCCGAGCTCCATCGCGAGCGCGGCGTGCGACGCGGTGCCGATCCCGGCATCCACGATCACCGGCACGGGGCTGCGTGAGCAGAGGTGCTCGAGCGCCGCGGGGTTCAGCACGCCGCGCCCGGATCCGATGAACGAGGCGAGCGGCATCACGGCCGCGCACCCCACGTCGGCGAGGCGGCGGCAGGCCACGGGATCGTCGGTGCAGTACGGCAGCACGGTGAAACCGTCGCGCACGAGCTGTTCGGCCGCGGTCACGAGCTGCACGATGTCCGGATACAGCGTTTCCCGGTCACCGATCAGCTCGAGCTTGAGCCACGACGTGCCGAGCGCTTCGCGCGCAAGCTGCGCCGTGAGCACGGCATCGCGCACGGTGAAGCAGCCGGCGGTGTTGGGAAGCAGGCGATAGCGGTCGGCGAGCAGCGCGGGCAGCGATTCGCCGTCGGCCCTGAGCGCGACCCGGCGCACGGCCACGGTCACGATCTCCGTGCCGCTCGTGGCGAGCGCGGACAGGAGCGCCCCGCGGTTGGGATAGCCGGCCGTGCCGAGCAGCAGCCGCGATCCGAACGTCGTTCCGCCGAGTTCCAAGGGATCGTTCGGCGGCGCGGCCGCGTCAGCCACCGGCCACCGCCGTGATGATCTCCACGTGGTCGTCGGCGCCGAGCGTGACGTCGCTCCATTGCGTGCGCGGAATCACGCGATCGTTCACGGCCACGGCGATATGACGCGCGTCGGGCGACATCGCGAGCACGTCGAGCGCGGCGGCGATGGTGGGCGCCGGTAGCGTGCACGGCACGCCGTTCACGTGCAGGGTGATCGACAGGGTGTCAGAGGTCATCGGCAGTGCGCGCGCCGGGGACGCGCCGGGAAGCGGGGTGAGTCGGATCGAAGCGATCAGGAGCGAAGGCCCGGATCCACTCCGGCGCGCGCTCCGTACAGATGGTGTCGGCGATGGCGTCGGCGGTGACCGGCGCGAGCAGGATGCCGTTCCGGTAGTGGCCGGTGGCGTATACGAGCCGCTCGTGGCGCGCGCCGAGCAGCGGCGCATCGTCGCGGGATCCGGGGCGCAGACCGGCCCAGGTCTCCACGACGCGCGCCTCCTCGATGGCGGGCAGCGCGCGCCATGCGCCGTCGAGCAGATGCAGCAGCCCGCCCGCGGTGACCTCGTCGTCGAATCCGCGATCCTCGACGGTGGCGCCCACGAGCAGACGGCCCGATGTTCTGGGAACAAGATACACCCGCGGCGTGAACACCGCGTGCCGGAGCAGCGCGCGGGCATCCGGCATCTCCACCGCGAGCATCTGCCCCTTGACCGGATGCACCGGCACGCGGAGCGTGTCGGGCACGCCGTCGAGTGCGCGCGACCACGCGCCCGCGGCGACCACGATCACGTCCACGTCGAGGCGCTGTTCGGTGACGTGGGCTTCCGTGACGCGCGCCTCCGCGAGGGACGGCGCGGCGTGGAACACGGCCGGACGCGCGCCGTCGAGCGCAACACGCGTGACGCGCTCCCGGTGGAACGGCACGTTCAGTGTATCGAGGAGCGCGTGCAGCGCCGTGAGCACGGCGCGCGGATCCACCTGTCGGTCGTCGGGAAGATGGCGCGCCGCGAGCACGGTGGCCGCGAGCTCGGGCTCATGGGTCTCGATCTCCGCGCGGGCGAGCCAGCGCTGCCTGGTGCCCAGCCGCTCGTGATAGGCGTACGCATGTTCCAGGCGGCGTACGTCGTCGCGGGTGAGCGCGACGACCAGCGCGCCGCGTTCCCGATAGTCGAGCGCGATGCCGGTGCGCCGCGTGAGCTCGTCCGCGAATGCAGGCCAGCGCGCGAGGCTGCGCAGGCAGAGTTCGTGCAGCGCGTCTTCGGTGGGCTCCGCTTCCACGCCGGGCGCGAGCAGCCCGGCCGATGCCCACGTGGCGGCGGCGCGTCCCTGCAGTGCACCGTCGCCCGCGTCGAATACGTCCACCGGGCAGCCGCGTTCGGCGAGTCGCCAGGCGATCGACGCGCCGATGATGCCGCCGCCGATCACGGCCACGTGCGGCCGCGCCTCTGGCGCGTGCGTGAACGCGGCTGCATGATCAGACGGTCGCGAGGATGCGACGGAGGGCGTGTGTTCCGTGTTCATGCCGGATACGGGAAAGCGCCGCGGCCCCGGAGGGTGTCATGGGACGACAGATCGGCATCGGTCAGCGCATCACCGACATCGTCGCCACGTGGGACGGTGTCACCGTGCAGCCGCACCGGTTCGGCGGCGTGGAGTTCCGCGTCGACCAGCGTGAGATCGGTCACATTCACGGCGATCGCATGGTGGACCTGCTGTTTCCGGTGCGCGAACGCCGCGATCTCGTGGCGTCGGGGCGCGCGCGTCCGCATCACATCCTGCCGGATTCCGGCTGGGTGAGCTTTCCGCTCCGGAGCGAGCACGACATCCCCGCGGCGGTGGATCTCCTCCGCCGCAACTACGAGCGGCTGCGCGGCCTCGGTCCGCGCAGCATCATGCCGCGTGCCCTGGGCGAGTCGGTGCAGCTCGTGAGCGATCACACGCCCGACGACCTGCAGACCTGACCCTCCGACGGGCGCGCCCGGCCCGCTCACGGAGACCGCGCGCTGTCGCCGATCGTGCGCACGAGCGGGCTGTCCGGCGCGGCGGCGCGGCGCACCTGGAAGACGGCGGGCGCGCCGATGCGCAGCATGACGCCGGCGGGCATGCGCGTGAGGGACGCGGCATCGGGGTGGAGATACAGGTCGTCCACGCGCAGCGTGTCGATGGCCACGATGCCCGCGAGATCGCCCACTTCGCGTACGCGCCCGCCGGTGCGCGCCACGGCCTCGTCGTAGTTGATCGCCACATCCACCCGCATCGGCGCCGCGCCGGGAAGCACGAGCAGCCCGCCGGTGACGAGGAGATCGCTCGCCCCGCCCGCGTTGAACGGCAGGGCCTCGTACACGGCCGGATCGGCGGTGCGCCAGGCGCCGGTTGCGAGCGCGTCGAACACGCCGAGCAGCGCCGCGACGTGCAGCGCGCGCAGGCGCTGCTTTTCCGGATCGCCCGGCAGCGCGCCGCTTTCGATGAGCACGGTGCTCGTGCCCCACTGCTGCATCAGGTCGCCGAAGGCGCGCGGATTGAAGCCATCGTCGTACTTCGCCACGCGGCCCGGAAGCTCGGTGTGGAACGAGGTGGCGAGCGTGGACGCGATCAGGCGTGCGCGCTCGCGCACCGGATTGTATGCGCGGCTCGAATCGTACGCGGGCGCGAGCAGCGCGACCGCCGCCTGCACGCCGCTCGGCCCCACGCGTGTGCGCGCGTTCTGGTCGTGCAGATTGAATCCGAACGCGGGCTTCAGCCGGTCGCGCACGGTCTTGAGCGCCTGCGCTTCCGGCGTGGACAGCCGCCGCGCATCCCGGTTGATGTCCACGCCCGCCGCGTTCTCGCGCTGGAACCGTTCGGCGCCGTCGGGATTGAGCAGCGGAAGGAACACGAGCGTGAGGCCGTCCATGATCCGCGCGCGGAGCGCGTCGTCGCGCGATTCGGCCCGCGTATTGGCGAACCAGCGGAAGAGATCCGCGAGCGCCATCGTGGCCGTGGATTCGTCGCCGTGCATCTGTGACCAGAGGAACACGGTATCGCGGCCCGTGCCGATGGTCACCGTGCGGAGCGGCCGTCCGTGCAGCGAACGGCCCACCTCCTCCACGCGGAAACCCGCGTGCGTGACCACGGGCAGCACCGCGTCCCAGAACTGCGCGTGCGTGAACCGGCGCGTGGTGATGGACGGCTCCCGGTAGTCGGCCGCGATGCGGAGCGCCACGCCCATCGCGCTGTCGCCGCAGCAGGCTTCGAGCGCGGGCGACCGGTTCGCGGCGATGCTCGTATCCGCGGGCGGCGGAGCCGTGCGACCGGCGCAGGCGACCACGAGCAGGGTCACCGCGATCGGCAGGACGGCGCGAAGATTCGGCGAACGGAGGGTGAAACGCGGCGGCATGAACGGGCTCCGGGAAGACACGGGACGGGACACGGACCGACAGGCCGAATATACCGGCCCCGCCTCGCCTCCGGGCAGCGCCCCGGAGTCATGTGCCGTATCATTCACGAGATCCGTTCCCTCCGACGCTTTCCGTTCTCCGCCCATGCCTCTCCCCTTCCGCTCTCCTCGCGCCGCCGCGCGCCGGTTCGCGCTGACGCTCGCCGGCCTGTCCCTCGCGTCGTCCGCGGCCCACGCCCAGCCGCGCCCGGGCGACGACCCGGCGCTCGTGGCCCGTGCCCGCGCGATCCACGACCGCGTGATGACGCTCGACACGCACGTGGACATCAGCCCGGCCAACTTCCGCGCCGACACGCTCAACTACACCCAGCGGTTGCCGCGCACCCAGGTGGATCTGACGAAGATGGAGGAGGGCGGACTCGACGCCGCGTTCCTCATCGTGTACGTGGGCCAGTCGCCGCAGCTCGACGCCGACGGCTTCGCGCGCGCGAAGGCCTCGGCCATGGAGAAGTTCGAGGCCATCCACCGGCTCACCGATACGCTGGCGCCCTCGCGCGTGGGACTCGCGCGCACCGCCGCCGAAGCGCGCGCGATCCACGCGAGCGGGCGCAAGGTGGTGTTCATCGGCATCGAGAACGGCTTCCCCGTGGGATCCGACGTCACCAACGTGAAGCAGTTCTACGACCTGGGCGGCCGCTACATGTCGCTGGCGCACAACGGCCACAGCCAGCTCTCCGATTCCAACACCGGCGAGCGCGACAACGTGTGGCTGCACAACGGACTCAGCCCCCTCGGCCGCCAGGTCGTCGCCGAGATGAACCGGCTCGGCATCATGATCGACATCTCGCATCCGTCCAAGGCGAGCATGATGCAGACGCTCCAGATCACGAAGGCGCCGATCATCGCGTCGCACTCGGGCGTGCGCGCGATCTGCAACCACAGCCGCAACCTCGACGACGAGCAGCTCGACGCGCTCAAGGCGAACGGCGGCGTGGTGCAGCTCGTGGCGTTCAACAGCTACGTGAAGTGCGACGCCGAGAAGAGCGCTGCCCGCCAGGCGGCGATCGAGGCGCTGCGGCGCGAGTTCGGGATCACGGCCACGAACAACCGGGAAGTGAGCGCGGCCATCGCGGCGCTGCCCGAAGCGCGGCGCAACGACTACCTCGCGAAGCAGGAAGACATCACCGCCCGTCGTTATCCGGCCGATCCGAACGCCACGGTGTCGGACTTCGCGGATCACATCGACTACGTGGTGAAGCGCATCGGGATCGATCACGCCGGCATCAGCTCCGATTTCGACGGCGGCGGCGGCGTGGACGGATGGCGGAGCGCCACGGAGACGTTCAACGTGACGCTCGAACTCGTGCGACGCGGCTACACCGAGGAGCAGATCGACAAGATCTGGAGCGGCAATCTGCTGCGCGTCATGGAGCGCGTGGAGCAGGCCGCCGGGAAGTAATTGTGATGCGATGCGTGCATGACGGGTAATGCCGTGAAGATGACGATCCCGAACCGGTCGTCACGCCATCTCTTCACGGAGTTCCTCATGCATGCATCCCGTCTCGTGCTCGCGCTCGCGGCCACGCTCGTTCTCGCCGCCTGCGACGACGATCCCGCCGGCCCCATCGACGCAGGGCGCGTACGCGCCGTCCACGCCGTGAGCAACGTCACGGCCCTGGACGTCCGCATCAACACCGTCAGCTACGCCAGCGACCTCGCGTACAAGAACACCGACGGCTACCGATCGGTGGTGGCCGGCGCTTCGTCGGTGACGTTCCGCAAGGCCGACGCCACCGCCGACCTGCTCGCGGCGAACGTCACCGTGGCCGACGGCACCGACTACACCGTGATCGCGCTCGGCACCGAAGCGGCGCCCCAGTCCGTGGTGCTCACCGACGACAACGCGGCGCCCGCGGCGGGCAAGGGGAAGCTCCGTCTGGTCCACGCGGCCGCTGGTGCGGACGCGGTGGATGCCTACGTGCTCGCAAACGCCGACGAGCTGCCCACCGCGACCGCCGCGGCCACCGATCTCGCGGTGAAGGAAGCATCGGCATACGTCGCGCGTGATGCCGGCACGTTCGTGGTGATCTTCACCGAAGCCGGCACGAAGACCCCGGTGCTGACGCTCGCCGATGTGCAGATCGCGGCAGGGAAGATCCGCACCGTGGTGGCCGTGGAGAAGGCCGGCGGCGGCGCTCCGCTCGAAGGCGTCGTCCTCGCCGACAACTGACGGCGAGGACGGCCGGACGGCTCAGTGCGTGCTCATCTTGCCGAACACGGTATCGAGCGCGCGCTTGAGCTTGTCCGCGGCCCCCGTCGTGGCGCGGGCGAGATCGGGGGCGTTGTGCGTGACCACCGTGGGCTGACGGCCGGCGATCCGGGCTTCCATCACACACCGCTTGTCGTCGGCTCCGTGCTTGTGACTGTTTTCGTCGCTCAGATGCACTTCCACGCGCGTGATGCGGTCGGTGAAGTGCGACAGCGCCCGTCGGACCGTGCCTTCCACGTCCTGCACGAGCGCCTCGTCTCCCAGCACATTGTTGTCGGTATTCACCAGCACGTCCATGCGTCCGCCTCGGCTGTCGAATGTCGATGAGGGACACGGCACGGGCGCCTGCCCGTGCCGTGTCCGTACCCTGGTCATGTCCTCCATACCCGCGCGCGGCTTCATGGAGCCGCCGTCGGCGACATGAAATTTCCGGTCCGGCCCCGATATCGCTCGATGGAGGGAGCCGGGGACACGCGGCCGACGCGGCGCCACGGCGCGCCGGTCGTGCTGGATTCTATGTCGACGCCCCGGGAATCGCGACCGGTACGTGCGGCATATCCACACGCCGGGCCCGGAGCACGGCCGATCCTTCGACCGCCGCGACCCGCAGGGAGGCGTCGGGGCGCCGATGCACCAGTTGCACGACTTCCGTGGCGCCCTCGCAGAGAAAACGGTGACAGGTGTCGGAACGCAGCGCGGGGTCGAGCGCGCAGCCGCGCGCCGTATGGAACACGCAGGATTCCTGATACGTGCGCGCGGGAAGATTCGCGAGATACCGGGCCCGCAGCGTCTCCGGATTCATGGCCGGCTCGGCGGACACCACGCGTTGCAGCGTGCCCGTGGTGATCCAGGCGTGCGCTCCGCCGCTCCGGCAGCACTGCCCCCGGCACGTGCTGCACGCCGCGCCGAGAGCATGCGCGACATTCCGCGCCACGGTACCGGCGGGCTCGGTGGTGAGGGATGGCGACGACCCGTCGATTTCCTCCCCTTCCGCTTCCCACGCCGACACCACCACGATCGACGGCGGCTCGACGGGGGGAGTCGCGGCGAACGCACGCGCCATCATCTCGTCGAGATGCTGCGCGAACTGCGCCCGGCGCCGAGCAGGCAGGGGAGCCGTGGACGCGCAGTAGGCGGGAACGAAAACCAGCGGGCCGTCGCCGGGCACCTGCCGGTGGAGTGCTTCGCGCTGCGTGTGCCGTCGCTGCCGGACGAAGGCGTTGATGGCATGCATTCGGCACGGGCCGGCGTCGCATACATGCTCCAGCCCGGGCAGTCGCGGCCCCCGCGACTCCGCCAGCGGCTGGTTGCACACACTGCAGGACGCACGCACCACGAGCCGCTCCGCGAAACTCGGGAATGAGCGGTGTCCGGTCGCACGAGGGTGCGACCGGACCGCTCATCCGTCGCCGTCACACGTGCCCGCGCTCCCGTTCACGATACCGCCGCCCCAGCCACAGCGCCAATACCAGCCAGGCGGCCGAGAGGGGCACCATGCTGAACGCGAGCCCGGACAGCCCGAGGCCGAACACCCCCATCCACGTGTACGACCAGGCGCCGACCTGGTCGCCGAGCCGGTACACGAACGTGTCGCTGAAGTTCTTGGCCTTGTACTTGTCGGTGCGCGGCAGCACGGTGTAGAGCGCTTCGCGCGCCGGACGCTGAATGGCGAAGTTCCCCGCGCGCCGGATCACCTGGAACACCACGAGCACGGCGAGCACGGGCGCGAAGCCGAGCACGGCGAAGCCCACGATCGTGATCACCGGCAGGAACGCGAGCGCGGCGCCCACGCCGAACCACCGGATCACCCGTCCGGTCAGGAAGAGCTGCGTGAGCAGGGTCAGGACGTTCACCGCGAGATCGATCGCGGCGAAGGCGCGTGTGCGTCCCTCCCGGTCACCCTCGAAGACCCGCGCCACGATGTCCACCTGCTGGAAGTACAGGAACGTGGACGCGATGGTGAAGCAGAGCATCAGCGCCGCGATGCCGAGCAGATACGGGGAACGCAGCACGTGCCGGATGCCGTCGAGCACGCCGCCGCCGATGATCGTGTGCGCGTTGCCGGTGTCGGCCGGGGCGGCCGCGGGAGCCGCGGCGGCGCTCACGGGCGGCGTTTCCTCGTCGGCGGCGCGCAGGGTGGCCTCGCGCGCATCGAGCGCGCCGGAGGCCCGCGCGGCGAACTCGAGGATGAGGGCGGACACGAGCAGGAGGTTGATCGGTCCGAGCCAGCCCACCAGCGCCGTGGTGATCGTGGATCCGAACACCGCGCCGAGCGTGCCACCCACGGCCACGATGCCGAAGAGGCGCTTTCCCTGTCCCGGCCGGAAGATGTCGGTCATGAACGACCAGAACACCGACACCACGAAGAGGTTGAAGACGCTCGTCCAGATGAAGAACACCCGGCCGAGCCACACGCTCTGCGTGGCATCGGCGGTGCGCAGCAGCAGGAAGAACACCACCAGGTTCGCGATGAAGAACCGGTAGGTGAGCGGCACGAAGCGCGTACGCGGAAACTTCGCCACGATCGCGCCGAACAGCGGCTGCATGGCCAGCATCGCGAGCAGCGTGCCGGTGAAGAGCCAGGCGAGATTGTCCACCCCGCCGGCCGCCCCCATGTCGTCCCGGATGGGGCGCAGCACATAGTACGCGCACAGCACGAAGAAGTAGTACGCACACGACCACACAAGGGCGGGACCTTCGCCGGGTCGGGCGTCGACCGCGCCGCGCAGCCACGACGCCACGCCTTTGTCTGCTGCCATTCGGAGCTCCGGAGGGAAATCGGGAAGGGGGCGCCGGACACGATGCACATGCGGCCGGCGTTCGTTCGATTACTCCCGATCGGCGCCGGGCGTTGATCGGAGCGCCTGTGGCGGCCGGATTCCGCGCCGGCGCGGGCGGGCCATTGTCCTCCCCGTCCGCGGTCTGCATCATGCACGGATGCCGCTCTTTCTCGCCGACGCCTGGCCGGTGCTCGTGTCGCTCGTGCACATCATCGCCGCTACCGGGGTCACCGTGGACGCGGTGCTCCGCAAGCGGCAGGTGCCGGCGGTGATCGGCTGGGTGGGGCTCGCGTGGCTCGCCCCGGTGGCGGGCACGCTGCTCTACGTGTCCTTCGGCATCAATCGCATCCAGCGCGCGGCGCTGGCCCTGCAGCGCGAGCCGCTGCTGGGCGATACGGGCGAGTTCCGGGCGCCCCAGGCGGGCGGCGACTTCCTCGACCTGCTCCGCGCCCAGCACCCCACCCTCCCCGGCCTCGCGCGCCTCGGCTTCCAGACCACGGCCAACCCGCTGCTCCCGGGAAACATCGTCACGCCGCTCCGCGACGGCGACGAAGCCTATCCGGCCATGCTCGAGGCCATCGCGCGCGCCGAGCTTACGATCACGATGGTCAGCTACATCTTCGATCATGACGAGGCCGGGATCGCGTTCCTGGACGCCCTCGCGGCCGCGGTCGCGCGCGGGGTGGAGGTGCGCGTGATGATCGACGACGTGGGCGCCCGCTATTCACGTCCCGCCATGGTGAACCGGCTGCGCGCGGCCGGCGTGCGCGTGGCCACGTTCCTCCCCACCCGGCTGCCGCGTCTCTTCCGCTACGCCAACCTGCGCAACCACCGCAAGATCCTCGTGGTGGACGGACGCGTGGGCTTCACCGGCGGCATGAACATCCGGCACGGCCATTGGCTGTCGCGCAATCCGAAGGAGCCGGTGCGCTGCCTGCACTTCCGCGTGGAAGGGCCGGTGGTGTACGAACTGCAGCGCACGTTCAGCGTGGACTGGGCGTTCACCACGCGCGAGGCGCTCGACCGGGATCCCTGGTTTCCGCGGCTCGGCCGCGTGGGACCGGTGGTCGCCCGCGGCATCCCCGATGGCCCCGACGGCGATCTCGACAACATCCTCGAGCTCATCCTCGGCGCGCTCTCCGCGGCCATGAACCACGTGCGCATCATCAGTCCGTACTTCCTGGTGGACGACGTGCTCCTGCGCGCCCTGCAGGTCACCGCGATGCGCGGCGTGACGGTGGACATCGTGCTCCCGTCGCGCAGCAACATCCCGGTCATGGACTGGGCCATGGCGCCGCAGTTCGCGCCGCTGCTCGAGAAGGGGTGCCGGCTGTTCCTGTCGCCGCCGCCGTTCGACCACACGAAGGCATTCACCGTGGACGGCCGGTGGTGCCTGATCGGCTCCACCAACTGGGACGCGCGCAGCCTGCTGCTGAACTTCGAGTTCAACCTGGAGTGCTACGACGCGGAGCTCACGCAGGAGATCGATGCGCTCATCGACGGACGGATCGCGGAAGCGCGGCCGATGAGTCTGGCCGAGGTGCTGTCACGATCACTGCCGGTCCGGCTCCGGGACGGGATTGCCCGGCTGGGCGCGCCCTACCTGTAGCCCTGGCCGGCGGTTTACCGCCGGACCGTCACCTGCACCGGACCTGATATCAGCTCCCGGCTGATCACCTTGTGCTCGTGATCGGCCAGCACGGCCCGCAGCGTGTAGGTGCCGGGCGCCAGCGTGAGCGTGGTTTCGATGAGCCCGGTGCCGTAGTGCCGGTGCAGCGAGTCGGCCGGAATCACGGCACCGATGGGCGGCGCTTCCACGTTGATGAGAATGTGGAAGTGCCCGGTGCCGGTGAGATTCACGCCGGCCGGCGCCACGCCGTAGTTCCGGAGGCCGAACTCCACCACGAACGTGGGCGGCACCACGGCGCCGTCACGCGGCGCCCGCAGGTAGATCTCGGGCGACGGCTGCGCGGCCGGCGGAGTACCCTGGGCCTGCGCGGCCGGAACGGCACCGGCCACACCACACACCAGCAGTCCTGCAACGACGAGACGACGAATCATGAGGAACGCTCCGGAAAGGTCGCGCACCGGGATCACGTCGTCGGTGCGCCCTGCTGTTCACGATGATACTGCACGAGATCGGTGGAGACGGCCGTGTAGCCGAGCTGCCGGAGCATCGTCGTGATCTGCCCGCGATGATACGAGGCATGATTGACGACGTGCCGCATGAGCTGCCCGAGCGGTGCCGCGTAGGCCACCCCGCTCACATTGCGGTAATGCACGACGGCCTGCAACCGGCCGTCGCCGAGTTCGTCGAGAAACGCCTGCTGGTCGCGGACCATGTCCATCCAGTGCGCGCGAAGCGTGGCCGGCGACGAGACGTCCCACGTGTCGGGAAACCCCGCGGGCGACGTCCCGTTCCACCGCTGCAGCCACAGCCATTCGGCGCCGATCGCGTGGGCCAGCGTATCCCGCACCGAGGAGAAGCTGCTCCGGAGGTCGCGCGTGTACTCCTCGTCGGACAGCGCCTGGCACCGGTCGAACATCCGCGTGTACGCCCACCGGTTGTAGGCGAACAGATCGCGGATGTCGTCGAGCGCGGAGCTGCCGGAGGTCATGGCGTTTACTGCGGCGCCAGACGGCGCACCTTCTCGAGGTGCACGTCGCGTCCCTGCCGGGCGAGCAGGTACACCACGCCGTCCGGGCCGAAGCCCGCGATGCTGCGTCCCGCCGGCAACTGGATGCGTTCCACCAACTCCCCCTTGCGGTTCACCACGTCGTACGCGAGGCCGCCCGGCGCCGCGCCCATGCCGGCCGGCAGCATCCCCGGCGGAATCTGTCCGCGCGCACCCGCCGGGATCATCGCCGACAACTGGCCGGCGAGCGACGACGTTGCCGGCAGGATCCACAGGTTGCCGTCGTAGTCGGCGATCGTGCTGCCGGCCCGGATCGGTGGATAATAGTCCGGGAGGAACTCGGCGGCCACCGGCTCGAACGCCGGGCGGAAGCCGCGCGGCCCGCCCATCATCTGCTGCGCCCGCTCCGTGGCCTCCTTCGACGCCGCCTTGAGCGAGTCCACCATGCGGTCCTTCTCCTCGTCGCTGATGCGCTTCCAGTCGAACGGCAGCGGCGCCGACCGTTCCAGCGTGCCGTCGGCACGGAACCAGTCGATGCGGTAGTCGAGCACGCGCACCACGGCCACCGACCCGTCGGCCATGAGCGCCCAGTCGTCGTTCTGCGGGAGCGGATTCATCTTCACGCTCACCTGCATGCCGCCATCGTCGGTGGTGGACATGCTGAACTGCGGATTCGTGACCCGCATGAAGGTGACCGTATCGGTCTTGCGCGTCTCGAAGTCGGCACGCAGGATCGGCACCGAGTCGGGCAGGTTGCCCTGGTTGAACGAGCGCGTGCGACGCTCGCCGTTCACCACGATCTGCGCGCTGTTGCCGGCCGGGAACCGGTCTTCGGCCGCGGCCGCGACCTGCGCCCGCACCTGGGCCGCGCCGGCCTGCGCCGGCGCGCCCTGCCCACCCTGTCCGCCGCCCGGCGGGCCGCCACGGCCGCCCTGGCCACCACCCGGCGGACCACCGCGGCCTCCGGGCCCGCCCGGGCCGCCGGGACCACCAGGACCACCGCCACCGAACATCATCATGCCGCCGCCCATGCCACCACCCATTCCGCCCATGCCGCCGAACCCGCCCCCGCCGCCCGGGCGATAGATCAGCCGGCCCTGCGTATCGAACGCATGCGACCCGAGGTTCGCGCCGGCCAGCAGGTTGAGGTCGCTGGAGCGCGGCGCGGCCATCACGCGCACCATCGTGCCGTTCGCGTCGAGCACCACGAGCGACAGCGTGGCCGGATCGACGATGAGTGTGGAGTCGGCCACGTACGGCAGCAGCCCCGCGTTGCGCTGGCCGTACGGGATCGCCGCCTCGAGCGTATCGGCCACGACCTTGACCACGCCGAGCGACGCGTCGAGCAGCACGATCTGCCGCCGCATCCCGTCGTTCACGAACAGCGTGCCGTTGCTGAGCGCGCGCAGGTTGTTGACGTTGCCGAGCGGCTGCGCCGTCTTCGCTTCGACGGGGCCGAGCTGGCGCACGGGAATCTTCGGCACACTGTCCTGCGCCGCGAGCGGCGCGGCGCACAGCGCGAGCACGGTGACGGACACGAACGGGGAACGCAGCATCATGACGGACTCGAAGGAAGAAGACATCCGGAAACGGAGCGCGGAGAACGCGGAGCGCATCAGCGACGGCCTCCGCCGCCCATGCCGCCACCCATGCCACCGCCACCGCCCATCCCGCCGCCGCCGAAGGTGTTGCTGCCGGCCGTTCCCGACCGGATCGCCTTCAGCGTGCGCACGTCGAGGAAGCTGGCGAGCTGATCAGGGAGCAGCCGGTACTGTTCGGGCGTGAGCAGCCCGCGGACCTCGGGCACGATGCGCAGCAGCAGGTCCACCGACTGCTCGCGCGCCTTGCGATAGCGGTTGAACGCCACGTCGTGGTTGTAGCGATCGGGCAGCTCGGCGAGCTCGCGCGCCACCGGCGTCCAGATCGAATCGGACTTGAGCACGTACAGGCGGTTGAGCGTGGCCAGGCTGTCGGCCTGCTTCCGCGTGAGGTGGAGCGAATCGGACTGCACCAGGATCTGCTGCATGGGATTCACGAGCCCCGCGCTCACCGTGCCGCGGAGCTGCTGCAGCGTGGGCTTGTTGCCGGCGCGCGTGCGGCCGCGGTCGAGCTGCTGCAGGAGCTGCTGCCGTTCGCGCGTGGGGCCCACGTCGAAGCGGAGCAGCGCCGTGAGCGCCACCGGCTGGCGGAACGCGCTCTGCGACGGGCGCGTGGAGCCGAAGCGTTCGTTCACTTCGTACAGGTAGTTGCGCGAATCGGCATCGAAGCCGCGCACGAACAGGAGCTGCTGGTCGGGCGGAATCGTCTGTCCCCAGCCCTTCAGGTCGTCGGCGCCGTTCACGAGCCGGTCGAGCCCGCCGAGCGGATTCGAGATCTGCAACGACAGCGTGGCGCGCTGCGGCAGCCCGATCTTGAGCGAGTTGAACGAGATGTTCAGGTTGGCGCCCGTGGTCCACGGGCCGATGCACGAGTTGCGGCCGGCGAGCGCGCCGAGCTGCGCGTCGAGGCAGCGCCGCGCTTCGGGCGTGGCATTGGCGAGCAGCGCCTGCATGCCGGCGGTCACGGCCGGATCCATCGCCGCCGACGGATCGAAGATGAAGGCGCGATCGTTGCTGTAGCCGTCGCCGTTCACGTCGCCCGAGATGAGCGGCGTGTAGGCGGTGCCGGAGCGGATGTTGCCGTTCCAGCTCACGCGCACGGCGTCGAAGAAGTTGTACGCCAGGCTGTACTGGATCTGGTGCCGCGAGAAGTTGCCACGCGCCCATTCCCGCTGCGTGGGATCGCCCACCGTGCTCTGGAAGCCGTAGAACTGCTCACGCACGTCGGAGAGCACGTAGTTCACGTTCCACGACCACGACGAGTTGAACGCGATCGGCCGGAGACCGAACGTGAGCTGCCGGCTCTCGGTGCTGAGATCCGACCGCTGTTGCGTCACGCGGCCGAACTCGTCCACGACGCGCGCTTCGCGCCACGCTGCCTGTCCCGTGGACGGGACGATCACCGAGGGTGAGACGAACACGGGCCGGCCGTCCTCGTTCGCCAGCGTGAACTGCGACACGCCCGGGAAGTTGAGGTCGATGCCGCCCGACTGGCCGTAGTTGAGCGAGTACGTCGCGTCCACCGTGGCGCTCAGGCGGTTCCGCAGCACGGCGCCGCTCCACTGCAGGTTGGACCGCAGCGAGCGCTGCGCCACGAAGTCGGGCGAGAACAGCAGCACGTTGGGGTTGGCGTTCGCGAACACGGTGCCGCTCGTGCCGTCGGCGCAGGTGCGCGGAATCGCGCCCACGTCCACCTGATACTCGCTCCAGTTCGGCAGCGGCGCCGCCTCGCCCAGGCAGGTGAGCTGCTGCAGGCCGCTCGGCAGGCCGGTGTTGTCGATCGCGCCGCCGATGAGCTGCGTGCGCGGCGTGTTCTGGAAGATGCCGATGCCGCCGCGCACCACGGCCCGCGGCGCCCGCACCATGCCGGGAATGAGCGCGACCTGATCGGCCGTGCCGTACGTCCACGAGAAGCCCATGCGCGGGCTCACGTAGAGCCGGCTCGGCACATCGGCGTTGTTGAAGCCGAACGCCTGGGTCACGGCCGGATTCTGCGCCGGCCCCTGGAGGAACCGGTTGCCGTCCACGCGCACGCCGTACTGCACCTGCAGATCGTTCACCGGACGCCAGGCGTCGCCGAGCGACATGGCGCCCACGAGCTGGCTGCCGTTGCGGCGGCGCGGCGCGAGCTGCCGCGTGTACGACGCGGGAATGCCCGCCTCGAGATCGGCCAGCGAATTGAAGGTGAACGTGCCGAGCTCGTTGTTGGTCAGATCCTGCCAGTAGCTCTCGTGCCGCAGCTCGGAGGTGAGCTTGACGCGATGCCGGTTGTCGCCGCTGAACCAGGAGAGCGTGTTGACGAACCCGTACGTGGCGTTGCCGCTCGACTGGTTGGACGACGGACTGCCGCCGAACGACAGGTTGCGCACGACCGCGGTGCCGTCGTCGAACTGCGAGTTCACGCGCACCGACGCGGCCGGCAGGAAGATGTAGGGATCGTTGTCGTTGCGGCTCACGCTCGCGCCGAGCGAGGTTTCGGTGAGGATCCCCATGAAGCCGAGCAGGCCGCTCTGGCGGAGCTGCAGCGAGCCGCTGTAGTTGAGGCTCTTTCCCTGGCGCGTGGGCGTGGACAGCGCCGATCCGGTGCCGCCGCCGAATCCGCCGCCCACCGGCACGGAGCGGTTGACGTTCCCGGAGAGCGAGGCCGAGAAGGTGTTGCCGCGCGCGGAGTTGAGCGGCGTGAAGTCGAAGCTGCTCAGGAAGCTGCCGCGGTCGCTGATGCGTTGCCCCGGGAATCCGGCGATGCTCGCCGGCACGCCCTGCGTGTTCAGGATGTCGAGCAGCCGCACCACGGAATCGGTGGCCACACCGGCGGTGCTGAAGCCGAGCGCGTTGGTGTTGAGCAGCGTCTGCAGGTCGTTCAGGCGGCGGTCGTACTGGAAGGAGCCGTTGTAGAACAGCCGGTCCGGCGAAAGCGGGCCCGAAGCGGCGCCGCCGAGCGAGAGATTGGTGTACTGCTGTCCCGACGCGACCGCGGCCCGGTCGGTCCACTGCGTCTGCGGCGAGACGAGGTTGGAGCTCAGCGAGCGGCGCACGAAGTTCGAGCCGGAACGCGTGCGCAGCGTGAGCTGTCCGCCGGAGAAGCCGCCGCGCGACACGTCGTACGGCGCCGTGGCGAGCGAGGCGAACACGTTCGCGTCACGCGGAATGTTCCCTTCGCCGAAGGAGAGGCCGTTGAGCTGCGTATTGTTCTGGTCGCCGCCCAGGCCGAATACGGAGAACTGGTCGGCGCCGCCGTCCTGGCCGGGCAGGAGCTGCACGCCGGGCACGGCGGACGCCATGGCCACGAGGTCGCCCATCTGTTCGGCGGTCAGCAGACCGGGATCGGTTTCGATCAGCTCGCGCTCGTTGCCGCTCACGTCGCCGACCGTATCGGCGCGCGTCGCCGGCGCCCGCGAGGTGACGGTGAACGCGTCGAGGCTCACCGTGGCCGGCGTCATGCGGGCATCGGCGATGAGGATCTCCTGATCGGCGGTGCGCTTGACCTGATACCGGCGCGGCGCGAGCCCGATCGCGTTGAAGCTCACCCAGTAGTCGCCTTCCCCGCCGGGGAAGGAGATGGTGTAGCGGCCGTTGCGATCGCTGACGGCACGGCGGCTGACCTGGCCCGTAAGGGTCGTGGCCGTGACGGTGACGTTGGGAATACCTTGGCCATCCGGGCCCGTGACGCGTCCGCGGATGATATCGACGCCCTGAGCGGCCAGCGATGACGCGGTGCCGAGGACGAGCAGCAGGGCCCCGAGGGCCAGAGAGCGTAGAGTTTTCACGAAGGCGTTGGACGAAGAGCGCCGCGGATCGTTAAGGCGCTTCGTGAGAAGCCGCCGGGCGGCGTGCATGCAGGGGACGCAGAGCCAGACCCGAGCGTTGGCGGCCGCGGGTTGACCGGCGTTCGTCCCTTGAGGCGTGCGGTTCGTCCCGGCTGAGATGTGTTGCCGTGCATTGCGGGAGCGACAGGTCGTTGGCTATCGCCCATTGCCCATTGCCAGTCTGTTGCTTCGCTCCATCGCCCGTTCGGCCGGTTCCCGTTTGGCCATTCGGCCGGGAGCGCTGCGGACAATGGCACGGAGACGTGATGGTGCCCATGCGGACCTCACGAGGATGGTGGCGACGAGCGACGGCCGGTCAGCCCATCGCCTGTTCGCCTATTGCCCATCGCCCATCGCCCATCGCCCATCGCCCATCGCCCATCGCCTGGCGACGAGCACGATCCGATGGGGCCATAGGCTATAGGCTATTGCCCGCCCGGCCGGTGCATGACTACGGCATCCCCGTACCGTCCGTCAGGGCACCACCGCGTCTCCGTGCCATTGTCCGCAGCGCCCCCGGCCGAATGGCCAAACGGGAACCGGCCGAACGGGCGATGGAGCGAAGCAACAGACTGGCAATGGGCAATGGCCGATAGCCAATGGCCCACAGCCGGCCTGTGCCCGACCCACGCCCCCGTGCCCCTCACCCGTCCGGTTCGACCACCATCCGCACATCGCGCCCGGCAGCCAGCATGGTCACCCCGGCCGCGCTGAAGCACGGCGCCTCGTGCGGCCCATCCAGCCGGACCGCCTCGCCCTGCACCGTGAGCCAGCTCCCCTCGGGCAGCCCCGCCACGCGCGCGGTCGGGTTCAGCGTGACATACTCGGCCAGCCGCTCGCGCCGCGTCTCGCCGCGAAACCCTGCCGGATGCGCATCGGTGAAGTGCGCGTTGATCTGGAATCCCACCAGACCGAGCGCGGCGAACCCGGCCGGCGCCACGATCGGCATGTCGTTCGTGGTGCCGATCGTGGGACACGCCACCACCGAGCCCGCGCTCCAGCCCACGTACGGCACGCCGGCCAGCACCCGGTCCCGCATGACACCGAGCACTCCGTGCTGCTGCATGCGCTCCAGCAGCCGGAACGTATTCCCGCCGCCCACGATGATCGCCTCCGCCTCGCGCACGGCGTCCGCCGGCTCGGTCGCCTCGTGGACGCTCCGGAGTGCGATACCGAACGGCTCGACCACCGCGCGCACCCGGGCCGTATAGGCCTCGGCCGTGACCGTCACCCCCGCCCACGGCACGAGCAGCGCCGACCGCACCCCCGCCAGATGCGCCGCGAGCGCGTCCCGGCAATGCTGCAGAAAGCGCCCGTCGGCATCACGCGAGTTGGACAGCAGCAGCAGATGACGCATGGCCCCACGCTCGACGGATGAACACGGACGACGCCGTCCGCCACGAACAGGAAGCGAATCCCGAAACCGGCGCGGACGCCGGGCCCGGCCCCGCACGCGGCACACTCGGCCGCCGCATTGCATATTCGATCCATGATCCTGCGGCGGTCAAGCACGGCCGCAGACACACTCCCGCCCGCTTGCATGATGCGTCCGCACCGCCCGCTCCTGCCGCGCCGTTCCACACGTCGCATCGCCGTCGCCGCGCTGGCGACGATCCCGTTCGCCGGCTGTGGCGAGCGCACCGATCCAGCCGCCGCTCCACCCATCGGCGCCGCCACCACGCACGACGCGCCCGTCTTCGCCAATGCGAACACGCCGAATCTCGTCGTCGCGGCCGACGGCGCCGTGCACGTGAGCTTCACCGAGCGCGCGGACAGCGCCACGCATGCACTCCGCTTCGCCACCCTGCAGGGCGGCACATGGACCGAACCGCGCGACATCGCGCGCGGACGCCCGTTCTTCGTGAACTGGGCCGACTTCCCGAGCCTCGTCGCGCTCGACAACGGCGACCTCGCCGCGCACTGGCTCGAACGTGAAGGGCCCGGCACGTACGCCTATGGCGTGCGCATCGTGCGTTCCACCGACGGCGGCGCCACGTGGGATTCCGCGCGCACGCCGCACGGCGACGGGCTGCTCGCCGAACACGGGTTCGTGGCGCTCTGGCCGGCCGGCGGCGACGGCGTGGGCGCCGTGTGGCTCGATGGCCGCAAGACGGCCATGCCCGACAGCGCCCGCGAAATGACGCTGCGCACCGCCGTGCTCGGCCGCGCGCCGGAGCATGCGCCCGAAACGCTGCTCGACGGCCGCGTGTGCGACTGCTGCCAGACCGCGAGCGCGGCCACGCGCCGAGGCCGCGTGATCGTGTACCGCGACCGCACGGACGACGAAATCCGCGACATCGCCATCGTGCGCGAGGAGAACGGCGTGTGGAGCGCGCCCGCCATCGTGCACGCCGACCAGTGGCACTTCAACGCCTGCCCCGTGAACGGACCCGCCGTCGCCGCCGCGGGCGATACCGTGGCGGTCGCCTGGTTCACGGGCGCGCAGGATACGGCGCGCGTGCGGGTGGCCGTGAGCGTGGACGGCGGCGCCACGTTCGCGCCGCCCGTGCGCGTGGACGACGGGGATCCGTCCGGACGTGTGAGCGTGCTGCTCGACGACGCGGCGCGCCCCGTGGTGCTGTGGGTGGAGAAGGTCAGCCGGGACAGCAGCGAGGTGCGCGTGCGCCGCGTGTCGTGGACCGGCGTGCTCTCACCGGCCGTGCCCGTGGCGACCGTCGACGGCAGCCGGCGCAGCGGATTCCCCCGCATGGTGCGCACGGGAAACCGGCTCGTGTTCGCGTGGACCGTGCCGGGAGACCCGATGCAGGTGCGCCTGGGGACGGCCGCGCTCGATCCGTAGCGACGCCGGAACGTCACGCGCTCCGGCGGCCGTTCCGCGCGTCCCGTCAGCCGCGAGGCAGGGGAGCCGCGGACATCACCTCTGCGCGCACCTGCAACCGGGCTTCCAGGCCGCGCGCCACATCCGGCCATTCGTGTGCGAGAATGCTGTACATCACCGAATCGCGGATCGTGCCGTCGCGTCGCGCCTGATGATGCCGGACCACGCCGTCACGCTGCGCGCCGAGGGCCTCGATGGCGCGCTGCGACCGCACGTTGAACCGGTCCGTGCGAAGCCCCACCACGCCGCAGCCGAGCGTGTCGAACGCATGACGGAGCAGCAGCCATTTGCAGGCCGCGTTCACGTGCGTGCGCTGCATGCGGGCGGCGTACCAGGTATATCCGATCTCCACGCGCCGTGCGGCGGGCACGATGTCGTGATAGCGGGTGCTCCCCACGATCACGTCGTGCGCGAGATCACGCACCGCCCACGGCAGCATATGCCCCGCCGCCTGTCCGGCCAGCGCCGTCTCGATATAGGCGGCCGTTTCGTGTGGCGCCGGCACCGACGTGTACCAGAGCGTCCACAGCGCGCCGTCCCGCGTCGCCTCGGCAAGCGCGTCCGCGTGAGCCGGGGCGAGTGGTTCGAGACGCACCCCGTGCCCTTCGAGCGTGACGGGCTGCATGTGGGGGGTCAGGCGTCCGGCGTCTCGCTGTCGGTGTCCGGCGACTCCGTACCGTCGCCGGCGTCCCCGTCGAGCCCTTCGTCCTCCTCGGGCAGCCCGGCGGCCTTGCGGCGCAGGCGTTCCTCGCGCTTGGCTTCCTTGCGGTTCTTGCGCTCGAGCTCCTTGCGGCGGCGCTCGAAATCGTAGTTGGGCTTGCGGGCCACGACAGCTCCGGATCGGTCGGGGGAAAGGGGCACCCGGATACCAGCGTCGCGAAGCACCGCGCAGCCGCGAATGCGGGATATCCTGGAAAGTTAACCCGATGCGCGGCCGCGCGCCCCGTCAGCCAGGACCGTCAGACGGCGTCGGAAAGACTCGTGAAGTTGAAGTCGCGCACCTTGATGGCCGGCATCACGAGACTGCCGCCGCTCGCGATGCGGACCGCCGGCCCCATCCCTTCGAGATTGTTGAGCATGAACAGCGGCGAGTCGTTGAAGCGGAAGTTCTTGATCGACCGGGCGATCCGTCCGCCCTCGATGAGGAACGTGCCGTCGCGGGTGAGCCCGGTGTACACCAGCGTGCGCTGGTCCACGGCCCGCAGGTACCAGAGCCGCGTCACGAGAATGCCGCGCTCGGTGCCGGCGATGAGCGACTCGATGCTCTCGTTCCCGCCGGCGAGCCGGAGCGAACCCGCGCCGCCGGTGGGCGTCTTCCCCTGGCGCTGCGCCCAGTAGCGCGGATACGCGAGCTGCCGGAGCACGCCGCCGTCCACCCACACCTGCTTCGTGACCGGCATCCCCTCGCCGTCGAAGGGGGAGCCCAGCACGAGCGGATCCCGCGGATCGCTCGACAGCGTGACCCGCTCGTCGAGAATGCGCTCGCCCACCTTCGTGCCGCCGGGCTTGGAAAACGCCGAGCGTCCTTCGTCGGCCGCGCGCGCCTGCAGGGCGCCGCCCATCACCGACACGAGATTCCCCGTGGCCTCGGGTTCGAAGATCACCGTGTAGCGGCCGGGTTCGATGGCCACGGGATTGCGCGAGCGGCGCGCCTTGTCGATGGCCTGCCGCGCCACGGCGTCGAAATCGAGCCGTGTCCAGTCGTTGTCTTCCACCGCCGCCCAGCCGGAGCCGGTGCCGTCGTTCGTGCGCGCGGTGAGCGTGTAATTGGCGTTGGTGCTGCGATGATACGCGAACAGGCCGGCGCTGTTGCCGAGCGCGGTGGCGCCAGCGCTGCACACGATGAAACCGGCCACGGTGAGATCGTTCGCGGCGCGGGCCGGCGCGAGCGCGGTGAGCGCGGCTTTCGCCCGGTCGTCGGCGCTCAGCTCGGCGGTGCTGTCGAACCACGCGGGCACCGGCTGATACGTCTGCGGGCCGAGCTCGCCGAGATATTCGGGATCTTCCGGCGCGAGCCGCGCGATGGCCTCCGACTGCTCCACGGCGCGGCGGAGGCCGGCGTCGGAGCGATCGTTCGTGACCACCGACGCGCGCCGCTTGCCGAACACGCTCTGCACGCGGATGGTGGTGTTCGTGGTCACGCCCGACGTGGACATCTGATTGTCGGCGAAACGCAGATTCGTTTCCCGCCCGCTCTGCACGGACACGCTCACGCCGTCGGCCTTCGACATGCCCACCACACGCGTCACGAGCGCTTCGGCGTCTTCGCGCGAGAGCACGCCGTTGGGCGCGAGCACGCCGTGGGCATCGGCGCCGAGCAGGCGCCGCGGACTGCCAGGATCGCGGCTCACAGCGCACGCCCCGTGTTGATGACGTTGATGTTGCGGATGCGGACGGGCGGGCAGCCGTGACTCACGGCGTTCGCCTGCGACGGCTGTCCCTTGCCGTCGTTGAACGTGCCGCCGAACTCGTAGCTCGACTTGCCGCCGAGCATGTCGAGCGCGTTCCAGAAATCGGGCGTGCGCATCTGATAGGCCACGTCGCGAAGCTGCCCCACGATCTTGCCGCCCTTGATCTCGTAGCAGAGCTGCGCGCCGAACTGCGCGTTGTAGCGCTGCTGGTCGATGGAATACGACGACCGCCCGATCATCGCGATGCCGCGATCCGTGGCCGCGATGAGATCGTCCCACGAGAGGTCTTCCGCGCCCGGCTGCAGCGACACGTTGGGCATGCGCTGGAACTGCACGTCGGCCCAGCTCTGCGCGTACGAGCAGCCGTGCGATCGTGTGGGCTGTCCGTTCTTCTCGTACCACCAGCCGAGCCACGGCGCCTGTTCGCGCGTGGTCTGGTAGTCGTTGAAGATGCCGTCCTTCACGATGTGGAAGTCATCGGGCTGCACGCCGTCGTCGTCGTAGCCGATGGTGGCGAGTGCGCCCGTCTCCGACCGGTTGCCGATGAGGTTCATCATCGGCGGGCCGAGCTTGAGCGAGCCGAGCACCTGGTCCGGCGGCGCGATGAAGCTCGTGCCGGCGTAGTTGGCCTCGTAACCCATCGCGCGGTCGAGCTCGGTGGGGTGCGCGAGCGATTCGTGAATGGTGAGAAAGAGCTGCGACGGATGCAGGATGAGATCGTAGCGCCCCACGTCCACGGGCCGGGCCGTGAGCTTCTCGGCGGCTTCCTCGCCCCACTTCGCGGCGTTGCCCACGATGTCGGCTTCGAGCACGTACTCCCAGCCGCGGCCCGCGGGCTGCACGACCTCGGGACCGCGCTGCGCGAAGTCCCCGTCGGCCACCGCGGTGCACGAGAGCGTGACCCAGCTTCGCACGTAATCCTGCGTGATCACGGAGCCGTCGGTGTTGGCGTAATTCCGCTCCTCCTTCACGAACGACAGGCCGGAGTTCACGAACCGCACGTTCCGCACCTTGAGCGCTTCGGCGTTGGCGCGGAGAAGCAGGCCGACCTTCTCCTCCAGCGACACGGTGAACGGATCCACGGTGTAGGCGCTCCGCCAGGTGGCGTTCGGATGCGCCGGCGCGGGCGCGAGCTCCACGCGACGGTCGCGGGCCACGCGATTGGCCTTGGCCACCGCGGCCGCCTCCTGCGCGGCCGCGCCGATGGCGGGCTTGGTGAGCTCCTGCGTGGCGGCGAACCCCCAGCAGCCGTCCACGAGCACGCGCACGCCACACCCCATGGTGTCGCTCTCGAGCACGTTGGTGACCTGCTGCTCGCGGGTGTTGACGGAGTTGTTGCGGTTGCGGCCGATGCGGACGTCGGCCCAGGAGGCGCCGGCGCGCTTCGCGGCGTCGAGGGCCTCCATCATGAGCTCGCGCGTGGCCGGATCGGTGTAGACCGGCGGGAGCGGCCGGTAGCCGGTAGCGGCGGGGAGCTCGAGGCCGGGCGCGGCACGGAGCAGGTCGGGGCCGACGGCGAGGGCGCCGAGGGTGGCGGTGCCGGTTTTGAGGAAGTCGCGTCGGGTGGGCATGGGCGGGGGAAGGGGACGGTTGGATAACGCGGCGGCGGGGGGTGGTGTTGGAGGGCGGATACCGGGATGGGTAACTGGTCAACGTCGGATATGGGGTTACCAGGCATCCGGCTTGAGTAACAAGGGCCGGGATCGCCCGTACGAGGTCGCAAGCGGCGGGTCTTTCGACTCGAGTCTCGAGAGTACTTGCGACTCGGGCCCCTTGGTCGGCGTTGTCGCTTCTGGCGGGCTCCCGCGAGGGTGCCTGGAACAGCGGTGTCGGGCCTTGGAGGCAGGAGTATCAGGCACCCTCGCGACTCGAGGCTAAAGACCCGCCGCTTGCGACCTCGTACGGGCGGTCTCTGCCCTGGCACCCAAACCCAGGCCGTCTAACCCCTAACCAGTCACAATCAATTCACAGGTTACACCCCCACCACCTGCCCGGTCACCTCTTCCGCGCACAGAAACCCCACTACCGCCGCGACCGTCTCCAGCGCCGTGTAACTCTCCTTCTCGCCCATCGCCTCGACGTTCGCCGCCGTCCGGATCGCGCCCGGCGCCACGGCATTCGCCCGCACCCCGTGCCGGCGTTCGTCGTCCGCCACGCTCCGCATGAGCGCGATCACCGCGCTCTTCGCCCCCGCGTACCCCGCCATGCCGCCCACGCGCGCGCCCTGCAGCGCCGCGGCCGACGTGAAGTACACCACCGCCCCGCGTCCCGCCCGGAGCGCCGGCAGGAACGCCCGCGTCGCCGCATACGCCGTGTCCACGCCCATCGAGAACTGCCGCCGCCACTCGGCCGGATCGCTCTGGTCCAGCGGCCCTGTCATGCCGAACCCGCCGGCCGCGTTCACCAGCGCGTACATCGCCCCACCGGCCCCCGGATGCGCCGAGAACACCTCCCGTGCGAGCTGCTCGGCCGTGCCGGCATCGCTGAGATCACCCGCGTGCGCCGTGGCCACGAGGCCGTCGGCGCGCAGCTCACCCGCCCGCGCCTGCACCTCGCCGGCCACGCGTCCCAGGAGCGCCACCCGCGCACCGCGCCGGGCGAACGCGCGCGCCACCGCGTCGCCCACCTGCCCCGCGCGCCCAACCCCGGTCACGACCACCAGCCGGCCGGTCAGATCCCCCGACCCGCCCTCGCGCACCGAATCGCCCGGGACCGATTCCGCACTCTCCGGCGCTTCGCGCTCCGACCCTTCGCGCCCCCGTTCCTCGTCCATCGAATCCTCCGTCATGCAGGCATCGGCCGCTGCTCCGCGAGCGTGTCGGCCACCGCGCCCAGACAGGCGACGACGCCTTCCACCGTATGATCGCCCATGTGCCCGATGCGGAACGAGTGCGCCGCGAGCCGTCCATACCCGCCGCCGATCAGAAACCCGCGCGCCGCCGCCCCGCGGACCACCGCCTCTCCGTCGATCTCCGCCGGCAGCGCAACGCAGGTGACCGTAGGCGAGCGTTCCCGCGCGAGCACGCGCACCGGCACGCCGAGCAGTTCGGCGGTCTCGCGCACCCAGGCGTGCACGGCGCGCGCCATCGCCGCATGACGCGCCCAGCGGTGCTCCACCCCTTCGGCGCCGATCGCCGCGAGCTGGTGCGCCGCCGCGTACAGCAGCGACAGCGCCGGCGTGTTCGGCGTCTGGTGACGCGCGGCATACCGCTCGAACTCGAGCACATCGAAATAGCGCCCCCGCGCCGGCGCCTCGTGCACCGCGTCCAGATACCGCGTGCTCGCCACGGCGAACGCCAGCCCCGGCGGCAGCGCGAGCGCCTTCTGGGAGCCGGTGAACACGAAGTCGAGCGCCCAGGCATCCGTTTCCACCGGCGCGCCGGCCACTCCGGACACCGAGTCCACCAGCGACAGCGCCCCGTGCGCGCGACAGAGCGCGCCGAACTCCGCGAGCGCCGAAAGCGCGCCGGTACTCGTTTCTGAGTGCGTGACCGTGACCGCGGCGTATGAACCCGCGCGCAGCGCCGTCTCCACGCGCTCGAGCGGCACCACGTCGCCCCACGGCGCCTCGAGCACGGTCACGTCACGGCCGCAGGCGCGCGCGACGTCGGCGAAGCGTTCGGCGAAGGCGCCGTTCACGAGCGACAGCACCGGGCCCGGGGCCGCGCAGCGCACCGCCGCTTCCATCAGCCCCGTGGCCGACGACGTGGACACGTACACGGGACGCGCGGTGCGGAACACGGCGCGCAATCCGGATTGCAGCGACGCGAACAGCGCTTCGAACGCCGGGCCGCGGTGCGAGATCATGGGGCCCGCCTGGGCCGCGAGCACATCGGCGCGGACGGCGGTGGGACCGGGGAGGAAGCAACGCGCCATGGTCATGTCGCGGCGCAGCGCCACGTGACGCCGGCGGCCGGGTTCAATCCGACAGGTCGGCGCGCCCCACGGCTCCGCGCACCGCTTCGCGCATCGCCAGCAGCACGCTGTCCCGCGCCGCCGGCGAATCGTCGCGCACGTGGATTTCCACGCCGTCGCTGACGTGGAGCCGGCGCCACGTGGCCGGACCTTCGCGCGGGGCCGCGCCGTTGCCGCCCTCCATGACGAGCGCCGGCGTGAGCGACTGCGCCACCCGCCGTTCCAGTGCGTCGCCGGTGACTTCGCGCATCTCCTGCTTGATCGCCTCGAGCGTCTGCCCTTCCCGCTGCCGGATCTTGATGGCCAGCAACTGGAGCAGATGCCGGTATCCGTACGTGGCCGCGGTGCCCGCACCTTCGGGCCGGTCGAGCAGCCCGTTCGCCACATAGAAGCGCACGGCGCGCGCACTCGGCATGGCGCGCGCGGACGCGTTCGTGGGACGCATCCCCGCCGCATCGACGAGCGACGCCGCGTGGGACGCGAGACCGCGCACGTTCCACGGCGCATGGCGCGCGTGAGCGCGAAGAAGCGTGACGGGAGATTCAGCCATGAGTCGCGGGAAAATATACTGCGGAATCGGTCCGTGGCGACGCCGTCGCCGCCACCGGTGTGATACGACGTCTCCCGTCACTCGGCCTCGGACGGGTCGGAACGCCCGGGGCCGAACGCGGTATTCACTCCGGCCTGATGTGCCAGCCGCGAAATGGCGTGCAGATCGGCCGGCTTCTCGAGCATGTGCCGAGCGCCAAGCCGTTCGGCGGCCCGGCGGTTGGCCTCGTCCTGATACGCGGTGAGCGCGAGCAGGGGAGCGTCAGGGCTGGCCAGACCGGCCAGCGCCATCACCTGCAGCCCCCCGTCCCGCTTCCCGTCGAGCCGGAGATCCGTGAGGATGAAGTCGAACGGCTGCCGGCGGAGCAGGTCGAGCGCGTCGGCCAGCGACCGGGGCGCCATGACGGTGTTGCCGGCCACGTCGAACAGCTCGACCAGGATGTCCCGGATCGACGGCTCGTCTTCCACGATCAATACCCGCCTCCAGGCGCCTGTACTCATGCCGGCGACCCATGCGAGCTCCGGGCCGTCGCCCGGCCGGCGCCGTAATCGGTTGATCCATAACAGCCTCCGTCATGGGAGCGTCACATACCGTTCGGGCGAACCGTCCGAAAATCGGACAGCAGAATCATTGATCGACCTAAAATCAGTCACCGAAAATCGGTCTGCGCCAGCTCCGGGTACCGCCGCAGCTTGGCCAGCAGGGTCGACCGCGCCACACCCAGCAGCGCCGCCGCCCGGGTCCGGTTGCCGGCCGTCTCCCGAAGCGCCCGACCGATCGCTCGCCGCTCCGCCTCCGCCAGCGAGAGCGCGCCCTCCGGCGCCGACACGTCCCCGGGGCCGGCCGGCAGCCCGAGATGCACGGCGCGGATGAGCGCGCCATCGGCGAGAATGCTCGCCCGCCAGAGCGCGTTCCGCAGTTCCCGGATATTGCCCGGCCACGGATATGCGAGCAGCGCCGCCAGCGCTTCGGGCGACAGGCGGGCGCCGCGCGGCAGCAGGGCATCGGCCAGCGCCGGAATCTCGGCCCGGCGCTCCCGGAGCGGCGGCAGCACGATCGTGAGCACCTGCAGCCGGTAGTAGAGATCCGCGCGAAACCGCCGCCCGTCCACCGCGGCCGCGAGCGGCTCGTTCGTGGCCGCGATGAGCCGCGCCGAACTGCGGAGCGACGTGGTCCCGCCGAGCCGGCGGAACGTGTGCTCCTCGATCACCTTGAGCAGCTTCGGCTGCACCTCGAGCGGCATCTCGGCGACCTCGTCGAGAAACACCGTGCCCGCGCCGGCCACTTCGAGCAGCCCGCGCTTGGCGGTGCGCGCATCGGTGAAGGCCCCGCGCTCGTGTCCGAACAGTTCGCTCTCGAAGAACGTGCTCGTGAGCGACGCGCAGTTGATCTCCACGAACGGCGCATCGCGGCGGTTCGACCGGTCGTGGATGCGGCGCGCCACGAACCCCTTGCCGGTGCCGGTTTCCCCCTGGAGCAGCACCGGGGCTTCGGGATTGCGCGCCGCGAGCTCCACCAGTTCGTCGAACGTGCGCGGCAGACTCACGTGCGCCGCCGGATCATCGGCCGGCGCGCCCTGCGTGCGGTCGCGCGCGCGGAGCACGGCCAGTTCCCGCCGGAGCCGTCCGCGTTCGGAGGCGCGCGTCACGGCCGCCGCCAGCGTGTCGAGGTCGACGGGCTTTTCGAGCACGTCCACCGCGCCGCGCTGCATCGCGCCCACGGTGGTGCGCACGTCGGCGAAGCCGGAGAGCACGATCACGCCGATGTCGGCATCGTCGGCGCGGAGGGCGTCGAGGAGCAGCAGGCCGTCGGCGTCGGGGAGCCGGAGATCGAGCAGCACCACGTCGGGGGCGTGATCGGCGGCCATGGCCCGCGCCGCCGATGCGGTCGCGGCCGCGCGCGCCGTGTAGCCGAACGTCTCGAAGAACTCCACCAGCGTCTCCCGCACGCCCGCTTCGTCGTCCACTACGAGAATCGACAGCGTCACGGCTCGGCCGCCAGCGGCAGGGTGAGCGTGACCGTGGTGCCGGCGCCCGGCGCGGATTCGATCGCGATCGTGCCGCCGTGTTCAGCCATGATGCGCTGGCAGAGCGCGAGGCCGATGCCGGTGCCGCCCGGCTTCGTGCTGTAGAAGAACTCGAAGACGTGCGGCAGCACATCCGGCGGAATCGGCGGGCCGCCGTTGGTGAGCCGGCAGCGCCAGCCGCCGTGCGGAAGCACCGCGGACATCAGCCGCAGCGTGCTCCCGGCCGGTGCGGCATCCACGGCGTTCACGAGCAGGTTGAGATACACCTGCTGGAGCTGCGCGCCGTCGAACGTGCAGCGCACCGGCGCCGGCGCCCGTTCGCGCCGCAGCGTGAGACCGGTCTGCGCGAGGCGTTCCCGCTCGAGCTCGAGCACGTCGTCCCAGAGCGCTTCCGGATCGCCCGGCGCGAGCCGGATGGCGGCCGGCCGGCCGAACTCGAGCAGCGACGTGACCATGTGATTGAGGCGATCCACTTCGCGGAGGATGCGCGTCACGTTCTTGTCCACCACCGCATCACCCTGCGCCTGGAAGCGCAGGAGCTGCGCCGCGGACGAAATGCCGAAGAGCGGGTTGCGCAGCTCGTGCGCCACGCCGGCCGCCACTTCGCCGATCGCCTCGAGCCGCCGCTTGTATTCCACGCGCCGCACGAGCCGCGCGCGCTCGATCGCCACCGCGGTCTGCGCCGCGATCACCGAGAGCACGCGCTCCGCTTCGTCGAGCCGCTGCGCGGAATCGATCGACGCCGTGGCGAGGGTGAGCACGCCGAGCGTGCCGTCGGCGCTGGCGAGCGGCACGTGCATTTCGAGGCGGTCCGGCACGGCATCCCGCACCAGCCGGCCGGTGGCGAGTGCTTCCTGCCAGTGCGGCGCCAGGCGGCCGGCGAGAGCGGCCGGTTCCTCCGCGTCGAATCCGAGACGATGCGCGACGGCGAGCGCGGCGCGGTCGTCGTCCGCGAGCGCGATCACCACGTCGGTGCCGGGAATGGCGCGCCGCACCTGGCGGGACACTTCCTCGCACACCTGCGCCACGTCGATGGCGTGCGACAGGGCGATGCCGGTTTCGATCAGCGCTTCGCGCGAGCGGTGGCTCGGCGTGATGTCCACGGTGGCGAACACGAATCCGTCCACGCCGGACGCGCCGGTGAGCGCGGAGATGTGCATGAGGAAGATGCGCTCCTCCTCGGGGGAGGAGCAGGGAAACTCCCAGCGCACCAGGGGCACGTGTCCGTCGCGCAGCAGCCGCATGGCGCGTTCGATCTCCTCACGGGCGGCGGGCTCGGTGATCGCGCTGAAGATCGACCGTCCGATCATGCGCTGCTCGGAGGCGAGCTCCGCGGCGCCGTTGTCCACGGCAAAGCGCGACCACGACCGGTTCGCGGCCGTGATGCGGCCGTCGAGGTCGGTGGAGTAGATCGTGAGCGGGAGGGCGTCGAGCACGCGCCGGGCGAGCGGAACGTCGCCGGCGGTGGGCGCAGCCGAGGCCGCGAGGGAGGTCATGGGAGAAGACTACTCCGCCCGGCGACGCATCGCTGCGTGCCGGGCGGGGTGACGCGGACCGGTCGCGGCGGTCAGCGCCGCTTGCCCTTGGCGGCCTTCTTCGGCGTGCTCTTCCGGCCGGCGGCCCGCTTGGCGGGGGCCTTGGCGGACGCCTTCTTGCCGGCCGCCTTTTTCGGGGCGGCCTTCTTCGGCGCCGCCTTCTTCGCCGGGGCCTTGGCGGGCGCCTTCTTCACGGCCGCCTTTTTCGGAGCGGCCTTCTTCGGCGCCGCCTTCTTCGCGGGCGCCTTGGCTGGAGCCTTGGCGGGGGCCTTCTTCGCGGGCGCCTTGGCCGGAGCCTTCGCCGGGGCTTTCGCGGCCGGCGCCTTGGCGGGAGCCTTGGCGGGGGCTTTCGCCGGAGCCTTGGCCGCCGGTGCCTTGGCAGCCGCGGGGGCTTTCACCGGGGCCTTCGCCGCAGGCGCCTTGGCAGCCTTCGCCGGAGCCTTGGCGGCCGGCTTCACGGGCTCGGCGGCCTTTGGCGCCTTCTCCGCCTTCGGGGCCTTGGCAGCCTTCGGCGGCGGGGCGTCGTCGTCCTCGCCACCGAGGTCCTCGTCGCCCGCATCCCCTTCGTCGTCCGCGAGATCCCCGTCATCGCCCAGATCGCCGGCGTCGTCGATATCGAGGTCGTCATCCCCCTCGGGCTCGTCGTCCTCCTCCACGATCAGCACGGGCGCAGTCTTGCGGCCGGGCGGGCGCCCGCGGCGGGCCGGCGGCCGGCCGAAGATGTCCTCCTCTTCCTCCACCTCCTCCTCGTCGTCCTCGACCTCGGGGGCGCCGTAGTCCTCGTCGTCTTCGTCGTCCGAGTCCTCCGCGCTGTCCCAGAGCCCGTTGCCGTCGTCGTCGTCCGGGATGCGGTAGCTGTCCTCCTCCTCGTCATCGTCGTACGACCCGCCATACCCATCCAGTCTGGCGACCACTTTGTCGCGGTCGAGCGAATCGCTATCCCCAAACAGCTCGTCACTGCGCGGCATGACCGCCTCCTCTCGGATTGCATCGGAATCGGGTGGACCGGACGCGTCGAAGGACGACGGACGGCCACGCACTGGGATCGTGGCATGCGCCGGCGGCTGCGGACCGATCCGCAGTTCCGTGCACAAAAACCTTGACCCCCCTAGTACACGAACGGAAAGGCGGAGTCAAGCGGTGGAGCGGATTTCGGTACGGATGGCGGTCACGAGTGCGTCGTACATCACCGGCTCCAGCAGCCGGCCGCGCTGCGTGGCCAGATAGGCGAGCGCGGCGTCGGCCGTCATGGGCTGGCGGTAGGCGCGCCGCGACGTGAGGGCATCGAACGCGTCGGCCGCGGTGAGCACCCGCCCGCCCCACGAGATGGCCTCGCCGGCCACGCACCGGGGGTAGCCGCCGCCGCCCCAGTGCTCGTGATGGTCGCGGATGAAATCCCGGGCCAGCCCCAGCTGATCGAGGGGCGCCAGGATCTCGAGGCCGAGCTGCACGTGGGACTGGACGTGCCGGTATTCGTCGGCGGTGAGCGGGCCGGGCTTGTGCAGCACCGCCTCGCGGAGCCCGATCTTGCCGATGTCGTGCAACCGGCCGGCCGTGCGCACGAGTTCGATCTCCGGGGACCCCATCCCCAGGACGTCCGCGATCCGCGCCGCGAGCGACGCCACCCGCTCGGAGTGGCCGCGGAGATAGAGATCCTTGGCCTCCATGGCGTTCACGAGCGTGTGCGCCACGTTCACCGTGAGCGCCCGGAGGGCGGCCTGCTCGCGGCGGAGATCGGCCGTGCGTTCCGCCACCTCCTCGCGGATGAGCCGCTCCAGATGCTTCCGGCGGAGCGCACGCGCGCGGCGCCCGAGCGCCCCTTCCACGGCCTGCTCCAGACGGGCCAGCTCCAGCGGCTTCACGAGATAGTCCCCGGCCCCGGCCGTGAGCGCGTCGGTGGCCGACTGCGCGTCGCTCATGGCCGTGAGCATCACCACGGCCAGGTCGGGGTCGATGGCCAGCGCCTGCGGCACCACGTCGATCCCCGTCATCCCGGGCATGCGCAGGTCGCACAGCATCACCGCGGCCCGTTCGCGGCGGAGCGCCGCCAGCGCGGCCGGCCCCGATTCCGCCGTCTCCACGACATACCCCCGCGACACCAGGAACCGCGACAGGGCGAGCCGGATGGTGGCTTCATCATCCACCACGAGCACGCGACGGAGCCGTTCGGCATCCGCCGCCGCGTCCGCCGCCGCGTCGAGACGGAGGAAGGGGTCGGTCACGGCCGTCCGGAGCTCGTCGGCCGGTGACGCGGGGCCGTCAGGCGGGAGCGGTGGCGTCATCGTCGACGACCGGCAACCGTGGCAGGGTGAGGGTGACCGACGTGCCCGCGTCGACCTCCGAGTGGACCTCGATCGTGCCGTCGTGGGCCTGCACGATGCCGTAGCTCACGCTGAGACCGAGCCCGGTGCCGATGCCGGGGGGCTTGGTGGTGAAGAACGGCTCGAACAGGCGCCGCCGCACCGTGGGCGACATGCCGCGCCCCGTATCCTCCACACGCACGAGCACCCGGTCCGCGTCGCAGCGCGTGGCCAGTGTGAGCCGTCGCCGGGGCCGTCCCTCCATGGCATGCTCCGCGTTGGTGACGAGGTTGAGCAGCACCTGCTGCAGCCGCTGTGCATCACCTTGCACCAGGGGCACGGCGTTGTCGAGATCCAGCGTCACTTCGATGTCGGCGCTGCGCAGCACGTAGGCGCGCAGCCGGAGCGTCTGCTCCACGAGCGCGTTCAGGTCCACCGGACCCACCGGCGCGTCGTTCTTGCGCGCGAACAGCAGCAGGTCGCGGATCACGGCCGTGGCGCGGTCGCTCTCCCGCTTGATGAGCTGCACCGATTCCCGCTGCTCGTCGTCGAGCGGGTCTTCGAGCAGCAGCTCGGCGAACGCGGAGATTCCGGTGAGCGGATTGTTGATCTCGTGCGCGACGCCGGCCACGAGCTCGCCGAGCGCGACCATTTTCTCCGAATGCCGGAGCTGTTCGGCGAAGGCGCGGTCGGCCGTCACGTCCCGCACCGACACCACGGCGCCGTGCACCACGCCCGCCTCGGTTCGAAGCGGGCTCATCGTGACGGCGGCGGCAAACTCGCTGCCGTCGCGGCGGCGGTGGACGTGCTCGGCCGCGGGGCTGACGGGATCGGCCTCGTCGCCGAGCCGCGGCATCACGGGCGTCACCGACACCACGAGCTCCGTGAACCGGCGTCCCACGAGCTCGGCGGCCGGCCAGCCGTACTCGCGCGCAGAGGCCGGATTGGCGTAGCGGATGATGTCGTTCTCGAGAATGAAGACGGGGTGGTCGAGCGTGGTGAGCGCCGTGGCGAGCATGTGCTCGCGCTCCCGCGCCTGGCGCTCCTCTTCGTCGAGGAGCAGCGCGTCGAGCGCCAGCGCCACCGAGGCGGACAGCCGTTCGAGCGAGGCGCGCGTGGTCTCCGACCACGGCGCGTCCACGGTGGTGCTGGCGAGCAGCGCGCCGAGCGCGCGCTCGCGGGCCATGAGCGGCAGCACGAGCACCCGTTCGTCGGGCGCCAGGGCCTTCACCGTCTCGGGCGCTTCGTCACGCAGGCTCGGCAGCTCGATCGGCGCGCCCCGCGGCGCGATGCCCAGCACGCCGTACGGCCCCGCCGGGCGATGGCCCACGAGCGATTCCAGCGAGCCGATGCCGGCCACGTATTCGAGGCGGCCGTCGCGCGCGCGTGCCACGCCCATCGCCTTTCCGGTGGTGGGCGCCACGCGATCGAGGATGGCGAGCATCGCGGTCACTCCGGCCACGAGGCCGCCGCTCGCGAGCGCGGCCCGGGCGAGATCGGCGGCGGCCTCGGCGCGCTGCCGCTCGGTATCCTGCGCGCCGAAGAGGCGGACCGTATCGCTGGCCTGCACCGCGTGCCGCGCGAGGATCGCCACCAGATCCACGTCCTGCACGTCGAAGCCCCGCTCGTCGTACGACTCCAGCCGGATCACGCGCGACGGATGCGCGATCGATTCCATGGGCACGCTGAGCTCCACGGTCGCGCGCGGAGCATCGCCGCTGCGCGGCACCTGACGGCGCCGCAGGCAGGTGGTGCGGCCGGCGGCGTCCACGTCGAGCAGCTCGTACGTGCGCGCCGCCACCACCATGCCGAGCGCGTCGAGCACCGCGTCGCAGAGCGCGTCGGCATCGAGAATGCCGGACACCCGCTGCTGCGCCTGCGCGAGCGTGGTGAGCCGTCGCGCGCGTTCGCCGAGATCGCGCACGTGACGCGCGTTGCGGAGCGCCACGGCCACCTGCGCGGCAAACGCCTCGAGAAACGCATGCTCCGACGCATCGTGCTCGCGCACGCTCGAAAAGCGGATGGACATGAGACCGCTCACGCGTCCCGTGAGCCGGAGCGGCAGGATGGCCAGGGCGCCCACGCCGGCGCGGCGCAGCGGTTCCGCGAGCAGCCGGCCGGCATCGGTCCCCTGGGTGAAGTCGTTCACGAACAGCGGCGTCCCCGACTGCACCACGTCGGCCATGTTCGTGTCCCAGAACATCTGCGACGCCTGTTCCGCATTCACGACACCCGCGCCCGTCTGGAACGTCAGGGCGGCCTGTCGCGACTCCACGTTCACGTCGTAGATCGCGAAGCCGCTGGCGCCGAGCAGTTCGTGCACGATCTCGCCGATGCGGTGATACACGGCGTCCGGCGACGCGGCGCTGGCCAGCGCTTCGGCGGTACGCGCGAGCACCGCGTTCCGGCGGGCGGCAATCGCGGTGTCACGCGCCTGCCGCCGCGCGTCTTCGGCGGTCTGTTCGGCACGGCGCACGAGCTCGGCATCACGCAGCGCGACGGCGCTGAAATCGGCGAGCCGCTGCAGGAACTCGGCATCCTCGGCGCTGTAGCCGCCGGGCTGCGTCGAGTTGAGCACCACGAGCAGCCCGTCCACGTTGCCGTCCACGATGATCGGCGCCACCGCCACGTGCCGGAGCTGCAGCGCGTCGCGGAACCGCGGATCCACGCGCGGATCCTGCAGGCCGTCGTTGGTGATCACGACCGATCGCGTGCCGTAGGCCTCGCGGAAGAGCGACGGCGGCGGCATGATCTGGAACGCGAGCTGGTCGTACGGCACGGCGATCCCCGTGGGCGCGGCCACCCGGAAGACCTCCGGCTGCAGCTCGAGCACGCACGCGCCTTCCGACGCCGTGAAGGCCTGCGCCGTGGCCGCGAGGTGCACGAGCACGCGGTTCGCGGACGGCGCGCCGCTCGACATGTCGCGCGCCAGTTGCAGCAGCGCGTCCCGTTCCCGGCGGGCGCGCTCCATGCGCACCACCGCGTCGTCGGCGGCGAGGTGGGACATCGCGGACTAGTCCGCGAACTCCACGGCCACGGCGTGCGGAATGAGACCGGCTTCATGGCCGCGCCGCAGGAACAGGCGCACCGCCTCGCGTCCGCGTTCACCATAGTCGAGCGTCCAGTCGTTCACGTACATCCCCACGAACTCGTCGGCCTTGGCGCGGTCGAGCCCGCGCGCGTACTGCATCGAATGATCGAGCGCCGCGTCGCGATGCGCGAGCGCGTACGCGATGCTCGCGTGCAGATGCCGCGACACCTGCCGGATGAGGTCGGCGCCGAGATCCTTGCGCACCACGTTGCCGCCGAGCGGGAGCGGCAGCCCGGTCTCGCCGTACCACCATTCGCCGAGGTCGGCCACGAGGTGCAGCCCGCCGTCGCCGTAGGTGAGCTGGCCTTCGTGAATGAGCAGGCCGAGGTCCACGTCGCCGCGCTGCACCGCGTCCTCGATGGTGTCGAAGGCCATGGGCACGGCTTCGAACTCCGGCTCGTACAGCCGGAGCGCGAGATACGCGCTCGTCATCGGTCCGGGGATCGCGATGCGCGTGCCGCGCACGTCGGCCCGCGTCATGGGCGCGCGCGCCACGAGCCGCGGGCCGTAGCGGTCGCCGATGGACGCGCCATGCGGCAGCAGCGCGTACCGGTCGGCGAGATACGCATACGCATGGATGGACACGGCCGTGACCTCGAGCTCGCCGCGCAGCGCGCGCTGGTTGAGCGACTCGATGTCCTGCAGCTCGTGCACGTACGTCAGCCCCTCGGTGTCGATCTTCCCCTCGGCGAGCGCGTAGAACATGAACGCGTCGTCGGAGTCGGGGCTGTGCGCCACATGGATCGTGCGGGCGGCAGGAGCGGCGGGCGCCGTGGTGGAAAGCGTCATGGGTCAGTCCTGGGAACGGGCGATCGCGAGCGCGATGTCGATTTCGGCGCGGTGGTCGCCGTATTCGGGGAGGCGGCGGGCCCGCTCGGCGTCCACCACGCGCAGCAGATGCGCATCGAACGTCCGGGCACGGGGCGTGTCCTGCGCCAGCCGCGCCGCGCGCGCGCCAAGGATGAGGCCGAGCAGATGATTCGCATCGGCGCGCAGGATCGTGTCGGCATGGGCGAGGGCCAGCTCCGGCAGACCGGCGGCCTCGGCGATGCGGCCCACGTGATAGCGCAGGTCCACGTCGAGCGAGTCGAGCAGCTCGTGGGCCGAAAGCGCCATCGTCGCGAACAGCGCCGCCGAGTCCCGCTGGCCGCGTTCGTCGTACATCATCACCCGCTCGTACAGGCGGCTGGCCCGCTCCTCGGGGCTCATGTTCGAGATGTCCGGCGCGCGCCCGAGCGCCGGTCCGTCGATCGCCTGCGTGGGGAGGGCGTTGGCCGACCCGTCCACCACGCTGCCGCGCGGGGCGCCGAAGTTGCGCCCCGCCATCATGGCCACGAGCGCCAGGAGCGCCACGAACGCCACGCCCCACGGCAGGACCGCGGAGAGGCCGCCGCCCCCGGCCGGTACGGGTGCAAGCGGCCGGCCGGCCGGCGCGCCCTGTCCCACGGGTGTGCCGCAGCGATGGCAGAAGCGCCCGCCGGGCGCGAGAGGCGCGCCGCACGCGGCGCAGAAGCTGGCCGGGCCGAGCGGGCTGCCGGTCGAAGGTTCGGGCGAATCAGGCATGGGAGAGGTAAGCTAGGGGAACGCCCCTCACACTTCCATTGACCGCCGCCGGGGTCTAGTCTGCGGCGGCTGCGGCAGTGTCCCCGATCCCGCCCGCCGGCCTCGCCTCCTTCACCGGTCCGTGCCCCGCCCTCCCCGCTCCCTCGTCCCTGCCGATCTCTCCGGCGCCACCGCCGGCGACATCCTCGAGCTCGCCGAGTCGCAGCAGGTCCGTTTTCTGCGCCTGCAGTTCACGGACATCCTCGGCGTCATCAAGAACGTCGAGATCCCGTCTTCCCAATTCCGGAAGGCGCTCGCGGGCGACATCCTCTTCGACGGCTCGAGCATCGAAGGATTCGTGCGCGTGGAGGAGTCGGACATGCTGCTCGCGCCCGACCTCGCCACCTTCCAGGTCTATCCCTGGGGCGACCCGGCGGCGCGCGTGGCGCGGCTCATCTGCGACGTGAACCACCCCGACGGCACGCCGTTCGCCGGCGATCCGCGGTACGTGCTCCGCCGCCAGATCGCGCAGGCCGCGGAGCTGGGCTTCACCATGAACGCGGGCATGGAAGCGGAGTTCTTTCTCTTCAAGGCCACCCCCGACGGCACGCCCGCCACCACTACCCACGACGTGGGCGGCTACTTCGATCTCGCGCCCATGGACCTCGGCGAAGACGCCAGGCGAGCCATCGTGGACGTGCTCGAGCAGCTCGGCTTCGAGGTGGAAGGCGCGCACCACGAAGTGGCGCACGGGCAGCACGAGATCGACTTCCGCTACGCCGACGCGCTCCGCACCGCCGACAACATCGCCACCTTCCGCTTCGTGGTGAAGCAGGTGGCGCGCCAGTTCGGCCTGTTCGCGTCGTTCATGCCCAAGCCCGTGCTCGGCCAGAACGGGAGCGGCATGCACACGCACCAGTCGCTCTTCCGCCACGGGCAGAACGCGTTCTGGGATCCGGCGCGCGAGTGGCAGTTGTCCACCACCGCGCTCCACTACATCGGCGGCCTGCTGCGCCACGCGCGCGCGCTGTGCGCGATCACGAATCCGCTCGTGAACTCGTACAAGCGCCTCGTGCCGGGCTTCGAAGCTCCCGTGCACGCGGCCTGGTCGCTCCGCAATCGCTCGCCCATGATCCGCGTTCCCGATCGCCGCGGCGCGGGCACGCGCCTCGAGCTCCGCACCCCGGATCCGAGCGCGAACCCGTACCTCGCGCTCGCGGCCATGCTCGCCGCCGGCCTCGACGGGATCCGCACCGAGGCCGACTGGCGCGAGCCCGTGCACACGAACATCTGGGACATGTCGCACCGGGAGCGTCGGCGCCTCCGCATCGACGATCTGCCGCGCACACTCGACGAGGCCTGTGACGAGCTCGAAAAAAGCGAGCTCCTCACCGACGCGCTCGGCCCGCACGTGACCGAACATTTCCTCGCCGCCAAGCGCGCCGAATGGCGGGAGTACCACGCGCAGGTGAGCGCCTGGGAACTCGAACGCTACCTGGCGCGGTACTGACTATCGTGTCCGATCCCGCGCCGTCCTCTCGCCAGCGCCGTCTCGCCGAGAGGCGGCTCCCCTCCGCGCTCGCCGGTCTCCTGGCCATCGTGCTCGTCACCACCGGGCTCGGCTGGGCGTTCCTCGGTCTGTCGTTGCGCAGCCTGGAGAGCGTGTTCCACGACCGGGTGGAGGTGCTCGCGTTCCTCCACACCATGAACGACGAAATGCAGCACCGCCTGGCCGACATGGCGATCAAGGCCGAGCGCGGCGTGGTGCCCATGGACAGCGCCGCCGCGTCGGTGCGCGTGGCGCGCGAACGGGCGCAGGCAGCATGGGACGCGTATCTCCTCACCTGGTTCACGCCGGCCGAAGCCGATCTTGTGGAGCGGATCACGCCCACCATCGAGGCCGGATTCGGTCTCGCCACACGCCTCGCCGACACGCTCGCCGCCGGCGAACGCACGCACGTGGCCGCGTTTCTCGACGGCGTGTTCTTCACCGAGCTCGATGCGTTCTCCGACGCGCTCCGAGAGCTCGTGGCGCTCCAGGTGCGCGTCACGCAGGACGCGTACGAGCTGTCGCGGGCGCGCTTCGGCATCGCAAAGCAGGCGTTCATCGGCACGGTCGTAGCCGCCTGCGTGCTCGTGCTCGTGGGGCTGCTTGCGAGTTCGCGGCGCACCAACATGCCCATCCGGCGCTGGACGCGGTAACGCGGAGCCATCGCGCGGAGCGACGTCCGGTTGCCCGCGCTACCTTGGGGAGCGCCCTGTCCCCGGTGCCGCTCCGTCCGCACTCCATCCCCGCCATGCTCCGATCCTTCGTTCCGGCCGCCGCCTGCGCCCTGCTGCTCACCGCCTGCCGCGGCGAGGCCCCGCCCCCGGCCGACGTGCCTGCGCAGGCCCTCGGATTCACCGACGCCGCTCCGCTCGTGGTGGCCGAAGTGGAGGAGGTGCACGAAGACGCCGACGGGCGGGTCTGGCTCGCGCTCTACCAGCGCCCCGGGCTGCTGCGCGCCACCTTCGGGGAAACCACCGTGACCGATACGCTCGGCGCGCTGGGCGGCGAGCCCGGGCAGTTCCGGATGCCGTTCGCCGTGATGGACGCCCCGGCCGGCGGCGTGTCCGCGCTCGACGGCGTGGCGCGCCGTCTCGTAGGCTTTGCGCGAAACGGCGCGGCGGATTCGGTGTTTCCCGTTCCCGACGCGGTGGATCAGTTCTACGTGCGTCGCGATACGCTCGGCACCTGGGTGTCGGCGCTCGGCGACCTCGGCCGCAACGATTCCGTGCCGCTCGTGCGCCATGGGGCGAACGGCACCGATACGATCGCCCGCGTGCACGTGCCCCGGGCCACCGTCACCATCCCCATGGGACAGCGGTCGTACGTGGCGCCGCCCGAGTTCGCGCCGCGTGATCTCTGGGGCGTGCTCGCCGACGGCACCGTGTGGATCGCGCGCGCCGGGCCGCACCGGGTGGACTACCGGCTCCCCGGCGGCGCGTGGACCGTGGGCGGCCCGCGTCCGTATGCAGCCATTCGCAGCACCGACGCCGATCGAGGACTCCTGCGCGGGCTTCCCGCCGCCGCCGACGTGCCCGTGGAAGCAATCCAGTACGCGCCCGTGAAGGGACCGTTCATCGAGGCGCGCGCGGCCCGGGACGGCGAGGTGTGGACGTGGCGCACCCAGCTCGCGCCCGCCACGGAGGAGCGGTACACGGTGTTCCGGCCGGGACAGGCGGAAACGTACGACGTGGTGCTGCCGCTCCATCACCGCGTGGTGGGAGTGGGACAGCGTTCGGTGTACGTGGCCGAACGGCTGGCCGACGGCCGCTGGCGGGTGACGCGGCATCCGAGACCGCGGGTCGAGTAGCGCACGGTACCGGATACCACCGTCATCACCCGCCTCACGTTCATGTCGCGTTCTGTTCCCCGGGATCCAGCGCCAACCGCTGCACCACGTGGCGCCCACGTGCTCGCCCTGGCCTGCTGCGCCGCGGCAGCGCTGCTGCTCCTCTGGCCGCTCCTCACCGGCCAGATCCTCTTCGGCGGCGGGCGGTCGGACATGTTCATCGCCGGCTACTCGTTCCGGCTCTTCGGCGCGGAGACGTTCCTCGACACCGGCACGATCCCGCAGTGGAATCCGTATCTGTTCGGCGGGCTGCCGTACATAGGCGCCATGCACGGCGACATCTTCTACCCCACGGCGTGGCTGCGCTGGATCATGCCCGTGGATCTCGCCATCACGTGGGGGATGGTACTGCACTTCGTGCTGGCCGGATGGTTCATGTACCGGTTCGGCCGCGCGCTCGGGCTCACATGGGGCGCCGCGCTCTTCGCGGGCATCGCCTATGAGCTTTCGGGCATCCTGGCCTCCCAGATGAGCCCCGGACACGATGGCAAGCTGTTCGTCTCCGCGCTCACGCCGCTCGCGTTCTGGGTGCTGCTGCACGCGATCCGCCGTGAACGGACCTGGGCCTTCGGCGTGTTCGCCTTCGTGGTCGCACTGATCGTGCTCGGCCACTACCACATGGCCTACTTCCTCCTGATCGCATTGGGGCTGTGGGCACTCTACCTCACCTTCTGGGATCCCGAGCGGCCATCGGGGACGAGACCGTGGAAGCCGCTGGGGCTCTTCGCGGCAGCCGTGGTGGTCGGGCTCGGCATCACGGCGCTCCAGGTCCTTCCCTTCGTGGAATACATCCCGTACTCGCCACGCGCGGCGGGCGGACCGGACACCGGGTGGGCGTTCGCGACCAGCTACGCGCTGCCTCCTTCCGAGATCTTCACGCTGCTCCTGCCGGAGTTCAACGGCGTGCTGGAGCATTACTGGGGATCGAACCCCATCAAGTTCCACACGGAGTACATGGGATTCCTTCCGCTCGCGCTGGCGGCGCTGGCGCTTGGTGACCGGGCGCGGCGCCGGCTGGTGCTCGCGTTCGGTTTCGGGACGCTGCTCTTCCTGATGTTCTCCTTCGGCGGACACACGCCGTTCTACCGCCCGTTCTTCGAGTTCCTGCCGCTGCTGAACAAGATCCGGGCGATGGGGATGGTGTTCTACCTCGTTGCGTTCGCGCTGTGCGTGCTCGCGGGCATCGGCATGGATCGCGTGCTCGCACGCGATGTTCGTATGCGCACGATCCTGGCGGTAACCGGCGGCGCCGCGCTCTTCGCGCTCCTCGGCGCGGTTGGCGGACTGCAGGGCATCACCGAGGCGCTCGCGCTGCCGCAGCGGCTGGCTGCCGTCGATGCCAATGCTTCCGCGCTGCGCGCCGGTGCGCTCCGGCTGCTGCTGTTCGTTGCCCTGGGTGGCGGCGTGCTGTGGGCGGTGACGGCCGGCCGGATCTCGCGCCGCGCCGGGACCGCGGCACTCGTCGTGCTGGCTGCCGTCGAGCTGTGGAGCGTGGGACAGGTGTTCTACATCTTCTCGCCCCGCGCCGATGTGCTGTTCGCCGACGACGCGGTCACCACGCATCTCCGGCAGGTGCAGCCGCCGTATCGCGTGCTCGACGCGGGCAACAGCTATGGGCAGTCGATCCTGATGGCCTACCGCATTCCCGTGGCGATGGGATATCACGGCTTCCAGCTGCAGCGCTACAACGAGCTCGCAGGAGCCGCCGAGGGATGGCGCCATCTGCTGTCGCCGAGCGTGATGGATCTGCTGGCGGTCCGCTTCCTGATCCTTTCCGATCCGCAGGACGTGCCCGGATACCATCAGGTCGTGGAGCCCACGCCCACCGCGTTCGGCACCACGGCCGTGCTGTACGAGCGGGATTCCCTTCCCGCGTACGCGCGCGTGCTGCCCGCCTCCGTGAAGGCGCCCGACGTGCAGGCGGTGCCTTCGCTCGCCGATCCCCGGTATCCCGTGAACGGCGTTGCCCTGCTCCCGGATACTTCCACCGCGACGTCGCCGCCCGCGCAGCCGCCGTTTCCCGCGTCGGCCGTATCCGCCACCGTCACCGACTGGCGCCCGGGCGCCATGACCATTGCCCTGCAGGGCGCCGATTCCACGGCCGGCCACCTGCTCGTGTCGGAGAACTGGTATCCGGACTGGCAGGCCGAGGTGGACGGCCAGGCCGGCACGGTACGCCGTATCGACCACGCGCTGCTGGGAGTCGACCTCCCCGCGGGCGCACGGGAGGTGCGCCTGCGCTTCGACTCGCCCGCCTACGCCCGCGGGAAGATCGTGAGTGCTCTCTCGCTGCTCGCGGCGGGCGCCATGATCCTGTTGCCTGTCCTGACGCGCCGGCGCGTGGCCGTCTGAGCGCGTATCCTTGGCCCCCCTTCCCAACCGTGGGCCCGTATTTTAGGTTAACCTAAATCAATGTTTCGCTTCAGCGCATAACGATTCTAGACCAGCCTCATCCATGCAGTTCATCGTTCGCCATTACCTGCTGGGCGCGTTCCTGGTGGCCTCCGCCGCCATCGTGCCCCCCGCGCTCGCGCAGGAGCCCCTCCCCGCACCCGGCACCGTCGCCGGCGTCCTGCGCGCGGCCGACGGCCGGCCCGTCGAGGGCGCGCGCGTGCAACTCGTGGAGCTTCAGCGCCATATCGTCACCGGCGCTGACGGCCGCTTCCGCTTCGCCGCCGTCCCCGCGGGCGTCTATCGCCTGTCCATCCAGCGCATCGGCTTCGCGCCCGGGCTCCACACCGTGCGTGTGGGCGCCGCCGCCGAACTTCTCGTCTTCACCCTGGACGACGCGCGCGTGGAGCTCACCGCCGTGCAGGTGAGCGCGAGCCCCACCGCCACCACGCCGCTTTCGGCGCCGCAGGCCATGGCCACGCTGGGCGGCGAGCCGCTCCGCGAAGCGCAGGGCCGCTCGCTCGGCGAAACGCTCGAGCCCGTGGCCGGCGTCCGCTCCATCAGCATGACCACCGGTATCGGCAAGCCCGTCATTCGCGGCCTCTCGTCGCAGCGCGTCATCACGCTCGACAACGGGCAGCGCGTGGAAAGCCAGCAGTGGGGCACCGATCACGCGCCCAACCTCGAAACGCGCGACGCCGAACGCATCGAAATCATCAAGGGGCCCGCGAGCGTGCTCTACGGCTCCGACGCGCTTGGCGGCGTGGTGAACGTGATCGCCCGCGCGCTCCCGGACGCCACGGGCCGCTCCCCGTTCATGACCACCGGCGTGGCCGCCGTGTACGACGCCAACCTGCGCGGCCCCGAAGCCACGGTCACGCTCGAGGGCGGCGCGGGCGGGCTCGGCTGGCGCACCTCCGTCACCGGCCGCGCGATGGGCGACATGCGCACGCCCGACGGCGCGCTCGACAACACCCGGAATCGCACCACCAACATGCAGGGCGCGGCCGGCTGGCGGGGCACCTGGGGCGGCGTGGCCACGCGGCTGTCGCGCCGCGACGAACACATCGAGATCTACGACGATCCCGCGGCCGCGCCGGGCTACAGCGGCTACCAGCGCATCGTGAGCGACCGCGCCAAGCTGGAATGGCGGGTGCCGGTGGGCGACGGCCGCCTGGAAGTGGATGTCGCCGGCGAACACAACACGCGGCGCGAATACGACGCCGTCGACGCCGCCGACCACGTGCTCGGCCTGGACGCGCTCACCGGCACCACCACCGTGCACTGGCACCCCGCCCCGCGCCAGGCGTGGGGCGGCGAATGGCACGGCATGCTCGGCGTGGCCGCCATGGGACAGCGCTTCCGCAAGTCCGGGCTCACGACGCTCATTCCCGATGCCTCCGCGGGCAATGTGGCGCTCTACGGCTACGAACAGGCCACGCTCGGCCGCTGGACGCTGAGCATGGGCGCGCGCTGGGACCAGCGCACGGTCGCTGCCGGCGACGACGCGGAACTCGCGCTCGACGCCATGCGCCGCACCTGGAACACGTGGAGCGGCAATGCCGGCGCCACCTATGCGCTGCACGAAGATGTCGCGCTCGTGGCCTCCGCGGCGCGCGGATTCCGCTCGCCGTGGTACAACGAGCTCTTCGCGAACGGATTCCACGAAGGCACGCGCGCATACGAGCGCGGCAACGCCACGCTCGATCTCGAAACGTCGCTCAACGTGGATCTCGGCGTGCGGGTGCGGCGACGCACGTTCACCTTCGATGCGGGCGTGTATTCGAATCAGGTGCGGAACTACATCTACCTGCGCCCGTTCGGCACGGGCGGCCGCGTCTTCGATTCGCTCGACGTGGTGCAGGGAAACGCCTGGCTGCGGGGCGGCGAGATCACCGCCACCGTGCAACCGGTGCGCTGGCTCACGCTCGATGCGGGCAGCGACCTGACCATCGGCGACAACCGGTCGGCGGGTATTCCGCTCACCTTCGTGCCGCCGCCGCGCGCCACATGGGGCGTGCGCGTGAGCGATGCGCGCAGCCCGCTGGTGCGTCGTGTGTTCGGGAGAGCGGCCGTGCCGTACGTGAAACTGAGCGGGGAGACGCACGCCGAGCAGCGGCGGCTCGATCCCATCGACATCGCGCCTCCCGGCTTCACGCTCTGGCACCTGAGCAGCGGCGTCGCGCTCGCCACCGCGCGCGGTCCGCTGCACGTGGATGTCGTGATCCGCAATCTCGGCGACGCGCGCTACCGGCCGTTCCTGAGTCGCTACAAGGAATTCGCCGATGCCCCGGGACGCGCGGTGCAGCTCCGCATGAGCGTGGGGCATCTCTGACAGGCGGGTACGAGTAACAGCGAACAGCAACCGCAACGGAATCCGCAGATGACGCAGATGGAACAGCGATGACACGGATAACAGCAACGGAATGATCCGCAGATGACGCAGATGAACGCAGATGGAACTGCAAATGATTCGATTTTGATGAAGGACGCTTCGCGAAGTAATAATTCAAAAAAAATCAGAAACCTGAAGCTTCCAACTCATTTTTTTGCAGTTCCATCTGCGTTCATCTGCGTCATCTGCGGATCATTCTGTTGCTGTATCTGTGCCATCCGCCGTTCCCATCTGCGTCATCTGCGGATTCCGTTGCTGTTGCCGTTGCGGTTGCCGTTTGTCGCCGCCCCCGCCCGCGGTGTAGATTCGCCGCATGCACCCCGACCCGCCGGCTCCGCTCCGCATCGGCATCGTCACCGTCTCCGACCGCGCCGCCGCGGGCGTCTACGACGATCTCTCCGGCGCCGCCATTCGCGACTGCCTCACGCGCTGGATCGCCACGCCGTGGGAGGAGACGTACCGCTGCATCCCCGATGATCGCCGGCTCGTCGAGGCCACGCTCGTGGAGCTCGCCGACTGGCACGAATGCCGGCTCATCATCACCACGGGCGGCACCGGCCCCGCGCCGCGCGACATCACCCCCGATGCCACGACCGCCGTGTGCGACCGGCTGCTTCCCGGCTTCGCCGAAGCCATGCGCGCCGAATCGCTCCGCACCGTGCCCACGGCGATCCTGTCGCGGCAGGTCGCCGGCACACGCGGCCCCGCGCTGATCATCAACCTGCCGGGAAAGCCGGCCTCGATCGCGGTCTGCCTCGCGGCCGTGTGGCCCGGAGTGGCGCCGTGCCTCCGGCTGCTCGGCGGTGCCACGTTCACCAGCGCGGAAGGCGCGCCGATGGACGGACGCGCACCGTCCTCCGCGACATGACCTTCGCGCCCACGGTGCAGTGGGCGGCCGATCCCGTGCTCGCCGGCTTCGAGGCGGTCACGATTCCGCTCCCCTCGGCCGACGACGGACCGCTCGCGGCCACGCTCGTGCGGCGCCGCGCGCGCACGCCCACCGGCCGCGCCGTGCTGCACCTCCACGGCTTCGTGGACTACTTCTTTCACGCGCACGTCGCCGATGCGCTCAACGCCCGCGGCTGGGACGTATATGCGCTCGATCTCCGGCGGTCGGGGCGTTCGCTCCGCGCCGGCAACCGGCCGTACTACGTGCGCGACCTGCACGAGTACGATCACGAGATCACGCTCGCGCTGCACGTCATCACCGCAGAGGCGGGACATCGGCTGCTCTGTCTCACCGGCCACTCCACCGGCGGGCTCGTGGCCGCGCTGTACCTGCAAGGCGGCGACGCGCGCGACCGCGTGCACGCGCTGGCGCTCAACAGTCCGTTCACGGCGTTCAACGTGAGCGCGCTCGAGCGGGCCGCGCTCCCGCTCGTGGCGGCGGTGGGCGGGGTGATGCCCGGGCTGCCGATTCCCGGCGTGCTGCGGCCGGCGTACGTGCAGAGCCTGCACCGGCGTTTCCGCGGCGAATGGACCTTCGATCTGCAGTGGAAGCCGGAGCGCGGCTTTCCCGCGTACACCGGCTGGTTTCGCGCCGTGCGGGCCGGCCATGCGCGCCTGGCCGCCGGGCTCGGGCTCACCGTGCCCACACTGCTCCTCCGGAGCACCCGCACCGTGCGCGGCCGCGGGTGGGACGACCGCCTGCTCACCGGCGACGGCGTGCTCGACGTGGCGCACATGGAGCGCGCCGTGCCGCGGCTTGGCGACCGGGTCACGGACGCCCCCGTCGACGACGCCATGCACGACGTGTTTCTCTCGCGCCCCGACGTGCGGGCCCGGGCGCTCCGCGTGTACGGCGACTGGCTCGATGCACTCCGCGTCCCGGAGGCGCTTCCCGGCGCCCGGTGACCGGGACGGCTCCATGGATCGGGCGTTGCGCACGGGCGGTGGTTCAGCCGCGGGATCGGCCGTATGAGGTCGCAAGCCGCGGGTCGGCAGCCCCGAGTCCCGAGGGTGCCTGGAACAGCAAAAGCCTGCCCCGGAGGCAGGAGTCGCACGCACCCTCGCGACTCGGGGCTGCCGACCCGCGGCTTGCGACCTCGTGCGGACAGTCTCTGCCCCTGATCCCATGCCGGCTCCATGCACCGGTCGCCATGCACGAACGCCGGCGTGGCGGAACACCCGGGCGCCGGGACAGATTGCGGGAGGATCGGTCTCTTTCTGGAGGATGTCGTGAGTCTGTCACCGGAGTTGCTGGCGCTGCTCGTCTGTCCCAGGAGCAAGGCGCCGCTCGAATACCACGCCGGCCCGCCGGAAGTGCTCGTGTGCCGTGAATCGCGGCTCGTCTACCCCGTGCAGGACGGCATTCCGATCATGCTCGTGGACGAAGCCACGCCGCTCGACGACCGTCTGTATCCGCCCGCCGCGGCCTGAAGCCGCCGCGATCCGCGCTCGCGGTCCCGCGCATTCCCGCGCGTCGCGTCATGACTCCCACCGGAGGCCGGCCCGCATGCACAGCACCGACATCCAGGTCCGCTTCAGCGACTCCGACGCGCTCGGACACCTCAACAACGCCGCGTTCGCCGAATACGCGGAGATCGGCCGGCTCGACTTCCTCGGCGGGTTCCCGGCGCTCGCGCCATCGCTGATCCTGGCGCACCTCTCCATCGACTTCCGCCGGCAGGTGCGGCTCAACCAGACGGTGTCGGTGGATACCGCCGTGGAACGCGTGGGGGAAACGAGCGTGCAGCTCCGCCAGTGGGTGTACGCCGACGACGAGGTCGCGGCGGAGATCCGCTCGGTCGTGGTGCACTTCGACTACGACGCGCAGCAATCCGTCCCCATTCCGGGCGACGTGCGATCGGCGCTCGCGGCGGAGCGGCTGCCGGCGTAGAAACGGGCGTCCAGCGCGGGAAATGCTGTTGCCGTAACGGAATCGACCAGCTCCGTGATACCGCGCCGTGGCGACGAGCGCGGGCCGGTCGTCTGCCCCACGGACCATCGTGTGTCGCGGCAATACCCGCGGCATTCCCTGCCCCGTGTGCCATGGCTACTTCCTCCGATCAACGGATCCGCCCGCTCTACCGCATGCTGCTGCTCGGCGCGACGCTCATGGTCGCGGTGCCGCTCATGCAGGCCATGGCCACCGGCGCGCTGCCTGCCGGTCCGGTGCGGACAGTGCTCTTCCTGTCGCTCGGCGCGGTGGCGCTCCTCGCGGCGCGTGGCGTGCAGCAGCGGCTCGCCAGACGCGCGGCCGCGCGGCGCGTGGTCGAGCTGCTCAACTTCTTCGACGACATCAGCCTGCTCCGGCCGCGCGCGCAGGCGGCGCGTGCTGTGCTCGCCGGGGAACCGGCCAACGACGCGGAGCGCCGGTCGCTGGTGGCGGTGAGCCAGTGCCTGGCCGAGCTCGCGTGCAGCGTGGCCGACGGCGCGCCGGAGGGGCGGAGCGCCGTGCTCGCGCATCCGATCGTGGGCGCGTGGCTTCGCGCGCTCGCGGTGACCCCGCTCCCGCTCACCTTCAACGCCGAGCAGCGGGCCGCGCTCCAGGCGCTGTTCGTGCAGGTGGGCGCGCCGGCCAATCGCCGTGAGCCGCTGGACGACGGGAGCCGCGCGCTGCTCGAACGCGACGCCGTGCTCTTCCGCACCGAAGAGGCCGAAGAACGGATCTTCTGATCCGTGAGAGGCGGGGAAAGGCATAGCCATCCCTCCAATAAGGAGCCGGACAAGCGAGCAGTATGTGTCATGATTATTGCATTAAGTGCAATAATGTCGTATTTATAAGACACGATGAGGGTGACTCGCTCCTACTCCGCCGCAACCCGGGAGGCCGCCCGTCTCTTCGGTCTGCTCATTCGCACCGGGCGCACCGAGCGCGGTTTCACGGCGCAGGATCTCGCCGAACGCATCGGCGCATCCCGAAGCACACTGCACCGGATAGAGCAGGGAGATCTTCGGGTGGAATTCGGGCTCTACGCCGAGGCCGCGGCTGTGCTCGGGATCCCCCTTTTCGAGGCCGAGGGAATCGACCGGCGCACGCGGCTGGCGATCACCGCCGACCGCGCAGCCCTGCTGCCTCGACGGGTACGGAAGCCCACGAAGGAGCGCAGCGATGACTTCTGAGAAGAAGCGGCGCCCCGAGGAAGACCTGCCGTCGGAGGCGTATGTGTGGGTGTTCCTGCCGGGACAGGTCGCACCGGTCGTGGCCGGCCGGGTGATGCGCGAAGGCCGCGGTCCCACGCCCGCATACACGTTCCAGTACGGCCGATCCTATCGGGAGCGGGCCGATGCGATCCCCCTCTACCTCCCCGATCTGCCGCTCGGCACGGGGGTGCTCCAGCCGCCCGCCGGCCGCATGGTGAGCGGCGCCCTGGGGGACGGCGCTCCCGATGCCTGGGGACAACGGGTCGTGATGGACCGGTTGCTGGCGCGCGGACGATCTGCGGAGCACGCCGACGACCTCGACCTTCTCACGCTCTGGCTCGAGTCGGGCTCGGACCGGTTCGGCGCACTCGATTTCCAGCACTCGGCCACCGTGTACACGTCGCGTCGCGACGACAGCGCCACGATCGAGGAGTTGCAGCAGGCAGCCGATCGGCTCGCGGCGGGCGAGCGGCTCCCGGACGCGCTGCGCGCGGCAATGTTGCGGGGCAGTTCACTCGGCGGGGCACGCCCCAAGGCGCTCATCGACGAGGGCAGCGTTCCATGGATCGCGAAGTTCTCGTCCACGACCGATCCGTACGATGTCGTGAAGCTCGAGTACGTCGCCATGTCTCTCGCCGCGCACGCGGGGCTCGACGTGGCGCCGGTACGCCTGCTGCACATCGACGGGCGGGACGTGCTGCTCGTGCGGCGTTTCGACCGGATCGCAACAGCGCGCGGTGTGACGCGCCGCGCGGCCGTCTCGGCACTCACGCTGTTCGGGCTCGACCCGATCGTCGCTCACCATGCCTCATACACGGGCTTCGCGGAGCTCGTGCGACACCGGTTCGCCGATGTGCGCGTCACGTTGCACGAACTGTTCGGACGCATGGTGTTCAACGTGCTGTGCAGCAACACCGATGATCATCCGCGCAATCACGCCGCCTTCCGGGATGGTGCCCGGCTGCATCTCACGCCCGCCTACGATGTGTGTCCGCAGCGTCGGAGCGGCGGAGAAACGTCGCATGCGATCGGTCTCACGGACACGGACCGTCGCAGCCGGCTTGCGACCTGTCTCGACGCGGCACGGGCGTTTCAGCTCACCCGCGGCGATGCGGAGGAGCTGATCGTGCAGCAGCTGCACGCGATCGACACGCACTGGCGAGAGGTGTGTGACGATGCCGGGCTCTCGCCGCTCGACCGTGCGTGGACGTGGGGACGGCATTTCCTGAATGCATATGCGTTCGAGGGGCTCGAGGCCGTTGCACCGGCGGCTGCGCGGGCTGGCGAGGAAATACGCCGGCGTTCCGCGTGAGCGAACAGCATTCGAGGCGCGCTTCCTCGACGTCCACGCGAATCCGGTGATCGAACCGATCACCCGGCCGCGCGCGCGGGCTCCACGACCGGCCGCGGCGTATGCGCCGACCGCCCCGCCAGGCGGCTCACGGTGAACATCGCGGCCACGTTCACCACCAGCGCGAGCGTGCCGATGTTCACGTCGGTGATGATCGGCGGCCACGACGGCAGCAGCGTGGCCGCGGTGGTGCCGGAAAGCGTGACGCCGCCCACCACGGCCACACCGGACAGGATGCCGGTCATCGCGCCGGCGGCCGTGATGCGCGCCGCGGGCCAGAGAATGGCCAGGAGCGCGGGAAAGAGCTGCGTCACGAGCGCATAGCCCATGAGCAGCAGCGTGACCAGCGTGTCGCCGCCGCGGAAGGTGAACAGGAGCGCCACGCCCGCCACCGCGGGCACGAGCCAGCGCGCGAACGTGACGCTCGCCCCGCCCACGCCGTCGATCGCCGGCCGCAACGTGCGCGCGAGCAGCGTGGCCGTGGCCATGAGGATCATGGATCCCGGCACGAGCGCGGTGAGGAGGCCCGCGGAACCCACCACGCCCACGATGAACGGGCCGTACGTCTCGCGCGTGATGCGCAGCAGCGCCAGATCCGCGTCGCTCCCTTCGAGTCCGGGAATCGCCAGCAGGGCCGCGAACCCGGTGAAGAACACGAACAGCAGGATGAGCTGGTAGAGCGGCATGAGCGCGGCGTTCCGCCGGAACACACGTGCATCCTTCGCCGCGAACACCGACCCGAACGTGTGCGGCCACATGTAGAAACCGCACACGGTGAGCAGCACCGTGGACACGAACCAGCTCGGCGAGAGTCCCTGCGCCGGCAGCACGAGAAACTCCGGCCGTTCGCGGATGAGCGTGTCGAACATGGGCCCGATGCCGCCGTGCAGCGTGACCGGCAGCGCGATGCCGAGCCCCACCACGACCACGAGCACCAGCACGTCCTTGATGGCCGCCGTCATGGCCGAGCCGTGAATGCCGGCGAGCACCACGTACACCACCACCGATGCGGTGCCGATCCAGATCGCGGCCGTGCTCCCGATGGCGCCGTACGAGGTTTCCGCCACGATGATGCCGAGCCCCTTGAGCTGCAGCACGAGATACGGAATGAGCGCGATCACGCTCACCAGCGCCACCACGGTGCCGAGCGCGCGGCTGTCGTACGCGCGCGCGAAGAACTCGGCCTGCGACACCACGCGCCATGCCGTGGCGCGGCGCCAGATCGCCGGCAGCAGCCAGTACGACATGATGTACGCGACGGATCCGTACGCGATGATGTAGAACGCGGGCGCGCCCTTGCCGTACGCCCAGCCGCTGCCGCCGAGGAACGTGAACGTGGTGTAGATCTCGCCGGCCAGGAGCAGGAACACGAGCACCGTGCCGAAGCCGCGTCCACCCACGCTCCACTGCTCGAGCGACAGGTTGCGCGCCCTGCTCACGCAGAGACCGAGCGCGAGCAGCAGCGTGCCGCCGAGCAGCGCCAGCGACAGGATCATGCGCCGCCGTGTCCGGCTGTGCGGTCGGCGCGTTCGTCGAGCACGAACACGAGCGCCATCACGGCAGACGTGATCACCACCCAGCCGGTGATGAACGCGAGCAGGAACGGCAGGCCGAGAATGCGGGGTTCCACACGATTGGCCACGAACGGCGCGACGAGGATCGCGCACGCGGGCACGAGGGCGAGCAGGCGCCAGGGACGGCGCATCATGCGTCGGCGCGCGCCCCGAGCAGATCGCAGGTCGCGGCCAGCAGATACCGGAGCCCGAGGTCGAGCGCCCGCTCGTCGATATCGAATCGGGAATGATGGTGCGGATACGTGATGCCCGCCTCCTCGTTCCGCGCGCCCACGAACGCGAACACGCCCGGCGCCCGCTGCTGGTACGCCGAGAAGTCCTCGCCGCCCATGGAGGGACGCATCGGTTCCAGCACGTCTTCGCCGAACGCGCGGGTCACCACGTCGCCGAGCCGCGCGGTGAGCGCGGGATCGTTCACCACCGGGCGGTAGCCGAGCTCGTACGTGAAATCGTACGTGGCGCCGAATCCTTCGGTGATTCCCCTGATCATCCGTTCCATGCGGCGCGGCATCTCGCGGCGGAGGGCGGCGTCGAAGGTGCGCACGGTGCCGGAGAGATACGCCGAGTTGGGGATCACGTTGAAGGTGGTGCCGGCGATGAACTGCGTGATGGAGAGCACGCACGGGTCGAGCGGGTCCGTCTGCCGTGAGACCGCCTGCTGCAGGGCGGTCACCACCAGTGCGCCGATGGCGATCGGGTCCACGGTCATGTGCGGCTGCGCGGCGTGTCCGCCAGCGCCGGTGATGGTGCACTGGAACGTGTCGGGCGCGGCCATGGCGGGGCCGCTGATGAGCCCGATCCGTCCGAACGGCATGGGCGCCCAGAGATGCAGGCCGATCACCTCGTCCACCCCGTCCATCACGCCGGCATCCACGAGCTCTTCAGCGCCGCCCGGCGCGAGCTCTTCGGCGTGCTGGAAGATGAATCGCACTTCGCCTGCGAGCGCGTCGCGGTGCGCGGCGAGCAGGGTGGCGAGCCCGAGTGCGATCGCGGTGTGGCCGTCATGTCCGCAGGCGTGCATGGCGCCACGCACCGTGGAGCGGTACGGCACGTCGTTCTCTTCCTCGATGGGGAGCGCGTCGATGTCCGCACGCACGGCGATCACGCGGCCGGGGGTTTCGCCCGCCAGCCGCGCCACCACGCTCGTGGCCGTGGGACGCGTGATCACGAGGCCGGGAATCGCGGTGAGCACTTCGTGGATGTACTGCGCGGTCCCATGCTCGTGGAACGACACCTCCGGATGCCGGTGCAGATGACGCCGCCAGGCGATCACCTGCTCGCGCAGCGCCTCGACCTCGGGCTGGAGCGTGGCCGGGGACAGGGCGGTGCCGGTGACGGTGACGGGTGCGGTCATGACGGAATCTCCGAAGCGGGGCGCACGGAAGGCATCGGGTCAGCGATCCGGATACGGGAAGGCCACCCGCGGGTGCGCCGGCGGCTTCGGCACGTCGCGCGGATCCTCCGCGATCTTCTTCCGAAGATACTCGATGGCGGCTTCCAGTTGCGCGTCCCGTCCGTTGAACGTTTCGTGCGGCAGGTTGTCCACCTCGATGTCCGGGATCACGCCGATCTGCTCGATCAGCCATTCCCCTTCCGGGCCGTACACGCCGGTCATGGGGGCGCGCGCCACGCCGCCGTCGGTGAGCGTGTTCACGCCGCTCAGCCAGATCTCGCCGCCCCACGTGCGCGTGCCGATCACGGGGCCGAGCCCGAGCCGGCGGAACCCTTCCGCGAACGCCTCGCCGTCCGACGCGGTCTCCGCGTCCACGAGCACCACCATGTGCCCGCGGAACGCGTACTGCATGTTCCAGGTGGGTTCGGCGGCGCGTCCCTTCCAGTACATCCACGCGCGGCGCGTGAGCTTGTCGAGGATGAACGAATCGATGTTGCCGCCGCGGTTGTTCCGCATGTCGAGAATGAGCCCCTGCCGGTCGAACGCGGGGTAGAACTCGCGGTACCACTGGTTGAGATCGTTGCCGCCCATCGCGCGGAGATGCACGTAGCCCATGCGGTTGTCGCTCGCCGCTTCGACCTGGCGGCGACGTGAAACCTCCCAGTCGGTGTATCGCAGGTTGCCTTCGTTGCCGCTCGGCACGGCCACCACGTCGCGTGTCGCGCTCCCGCGCGCGATCGTGAGCAGCACCTGCCGCCCGTTCTGGTCGCGCAGCAGCTCCCCGATGTCGGGCACGTCGAGCGTGCGCACACCGTTCACGGCCGTGATGACGTCGCCGGCCGCGACGCCGAGATACGGATCGGCGAGCGGCGCGCGCTCGGCGGGATAGTCCGGATCGGCCTCGTAGATGCGCGCGATGCGATAGCCGCCGCTCGCGGGCTCGCGCACGAGATGCGCGCCGAGCGACGCCACGCCCACCACGTCGGGCGCGCGGCGGAGGTCGCCGCCGCCCACCGACGTGTGCAGCGCCGACAGCTCGCCCACCATCCAGCCGATCAGCACGGAGAGCTCCTGGCGCGTGGTGATGCGGTCCACGAGCGGCTGGTGCTTCGCGAGCGTGGCGGCCCAGTCCACGCCGTGGAATCCCGGATCGTAGAAGTAGTCGCGTTCGAGGCGCCAGGCGTCCACGAAGAGCTGGCGCCAGTCGTCGCGCACGTCGATCGCGAAGCGCCAGCCGGCGAGATCCACGCGCGAGTCGGTGATGTTGGCGGGACGGGCAGGGCGCGCGTCGAGCACGTGGAGCGCGTCGCTCCGGCGCACGAGGAGCTTCCGGCCGTCGCGCGACATCTCGAGGAACTGCGCGCCTTCCACGAGCGTGACGGGCTCGCTCCGGTGCGCGAGACGGAGCGCCTGCACGTCGGTGCGCGATTCGCCGCGGGAGAGGAAGAAGAGGGCGTCGCCGTTCACGGCGAGCGACGAATAGTTGCCCGCGGCCACGGGCACGCGGTCGACGCGTCGCATGATGTCGGCGGTATCGATGCGGATGTCCACGCGGGACGCGGGGCGCGGGGCCGCAGCCGGCGCGGCGGCAGGCGCCGAGGCATTCGCTCCCGACGGGGGGCGCGCCGAGGAGTCCGGCATGGCGTGCAGCTCGTCGGCCGGCCGGAACGGCGAGCGCACGCCGGGGCGCAGCGCGAGCTGGTAGATCTCGATCTGCTTGTCGAAGTACGGATCCGGCTGACGCGATCCCCACGGGGAGCCCACGCTGCTGCGCAGGTTGCGGTCGGAGAGGAAGTAGAGGAACTCGCCCTTCGTGTCCCACACCGCCGAGAAGGAGTTCACCCGGTCGCTCGTGAGCGGAATGGAGCGATTCGTCTGCACATCGTAGAGCATGAGGCGGCGGAACGTGTTGCGTTCCGTGTGTTCCCACACGAGCCAGCGGCTGTCGGGCGACCAGGCGCGGTCGCCCGTGCCTTCGCGGTTGAGACTGACCTTGCGCGCCTCGCCGGTGCGCACGTTCCGGATGAAGAAATCGTTGTCGTTGTCGCTCCACGCGATCCATGTGCCGTCGGGCGACGGCGTGCCTTCGAAGCGCAGCACCGTGCCGTCGCGGGTGAGCGCTTCGTCGGTTCCCACACCGTTGGCGGGGATGCGCGTGAACTCGAGCTCGCCGCGTTCGTCGGAAAGGCCGAGCAGCGACCGGCCGTCGGGCATGAACACCACGTCGCGGAAGCGCACCGAATCCTTGCGCGACGCGCGCACGAGGCGGCCCGGGCCTACGGGCGCCACGAACACGCGGCCGCGCGCGGTGAGCGCGACCCGGTCACCGGTGGGCGAGAGATGCGCCGACGAGAGGTACTGGAACGGCTCGGTGACCCAGCGCTGGCGGAGCTGGTCGAGGTCCGACGCGATCGTGATGTCGACGCGGCGCGCATTGTCGCTGCTCACGTCGTACAGCCACAGGTCGGCGCCGTTCTGATACACGATGCGGCCGTTCTGGAGCGACGGGCGGATCACGTCCCAGCCGCTGTGACGCGTGTGCTGCCGGAGGTCGCCGCCCGCTTCCGTGAGCGACCAGAGATTCATCGTGCCGTCGCGGTCGGTCACGAAGTACACGCGGCCGTTCCACCACATGGGCGTGTGCGATTCCCCGCGCCAGTCGCGCGTGAGCGGCGCTGCCTCGGCGCCGCCGCCGCGAAACACCCACACGTTGCGCGCGGTGCCGCCGGTGTAGCGCTTGGTGACGTTGTTGTGGAAGGCGGGACGCACGAAGTAGAGCGTGTTGCCGCTCGCGTCGTAGCTCCCTTCGCTCGCGCCCGCGAGCGGCACGAGCGTGCGCACGTGATCGTCGAGCCGGAGGCGCACCATCTGCGGCTTGGGGACGCCGCTGTACTTCGTGGTGGTGTAGACGAGTTCGCCGCCCGGCGTCCAGGTGGTGGCGATGGCGTTCTCGCCGTGCCACGTGCGGCGCACCGGCAGCCCGCCGGTGATCGGCATCGTGTACACCTCGGTCGACCCCTCGTACCGCGCGCTGAAGGCCACGGTGCGGCCGTCGGGCGAGATGACCGGATGCGATTCCTCGGCCGGATGCGACGTGAGACGCCGCGCGAGGCCGCCGCTCAGAGGCACGGTCCAGAGGTCGCCCTCGGCGGCGAAGACGATCGTTTCGCCGTGGAGGGTGGGGTGCTGGTAGAAGCCCTGGACGCCGGACTGGGCGGCGAGGGGGGCGGCGACGAGGAGGCAGGCCAGCGCAGTCGTGAACGACCGCGCGACGGTACGGATGCGGCAGGGCGGCATGGGAGGGGCTCGGAGTGTGCGAACGGGATTGGTTCGATTTTCCGGTGCGGCGGGGGCTTCGTCAAGGGCGCGCCGCATCCGAACAAGGACGCGGCGCGACGTCTGCTCGAGCTGTGCATCCATCGCGGTGAACGCCTGGTCACCGATGCCGAAGTGCTCCAGGAAATCCTGCACCACTACGTGGCCATCCATCGTCCGGACACCATTCAGCCTGCATTCGACGCGCTGCTGCGCGTGGTCGACCACGTTTATCCGATCGAAGCCGCCGATGCAGAAATGGGCCATCGAGACTTATTTACAGCTTCCAGATCGTCGCCCCGGCGCCTATTCTCACGAACGATGCGTATCGCCGTCTCAGGATCCCACGCCACCGGGAAGTCCACCCTCATCGAGGATCTGAGGAGTGCCGTACCCGGGACGCTGATCGTGGAGGAGGCGTATTTTGCGCTGCTGGCGGAGGGTGTCGCGTTCGCCGATCGTCCGGACGCGGCGGACTACCAGCTCCTGTGTGAACGGGCGAGCGAGGAGTTCGCGATCTCACGTGCCGGACGTATTCTGTTCGACCGCACGCCCGCGGACTACCTCGCCTACTTCATGGCCGCAGGCGGCGATGTCGCGGGCACGGACCTGGTGGCACGGACGCATCGTGCACTCGTCGGGCTGGACCTGGTGGTATTCGTGCCGATCGAGACACCGGACCGCATCAACAATGACGGGGAACGGCAGCGCCTGCGGCGCTCCGTGGATCGCATGCTCCGCGCGATGTGGGTGGACGATGCCTGGGGCTGGAACCAGCCAGTGCTGGAGGTGAGTGGGACGCCGCGGGCGAGGGTGAATCAGGTGCTGGCGCGAATCGGGGGCGCCGGTAACGCCTGTGCTGTGGGCAATCCACCGCTTCATCACATCTGAACCGTTCAATGGGCGTCAGATCGCTCCGCACATCGAGGCAATGCAAGTTCTTTTTGTCTGTAGTCGAAACCGTCTGCGCAGCCTGACCGCCGAAACGATCTTCGATGGGCACGGCGGACATCACGTGCGCTCGGTCGGAACGGAGGAAGGGGCGAGAGTCCGAGTGAACGCCGGCCATCTGGGGTGGGCGGATCTGATATTCGTGATGGAGAAGCGGCATCTGAGCCGGTTGCAACAGAAATTCCGCGATGCCCTCGTTGGGAAACGAGTCGTCTGCCTTCACATTCCCGATGATTACCCCTACATGGACGAACAGCTCATCGATCGGCTCCGCGGCGGCGTCGAGCCGCACATTGATTTCGACGGCGACTGAAACGGTAGTGACCTGGGTCGCGCGGCCGCATCCTGATGGCAGCGCCGCCGCGGCAGAACGCTGAGGCTGCAGCACCTGCAGGGTGGCCCACGACATCGTCGAGTCCTTCACCGACGACGTCGTGGGCACGAGCCCGGCGGGGGGGCAAAGGCGACAGAATCTGAAGCCTCCGGGTCAGTTTTGGAACCCGAGCTGCCGATACTATGCATCGACGGCTGTCCGTCACCGATCCGACCTCCCCCCGACGATCCGTGCGTTCCGACTCTCCGCCCCCCGCAACGCCATCCCGACGCTCCACCGGCCCCCGCCTCTCGAGGCGCAGCCTCGCGATACGCAGCCCGGCCCTGCTCGGCCTCGCGGCCCTGAGCCTGGCCGCGCCTGCCTGCCGCCCGGCCCCGGCCCCCGAGTTCCGGATCGGGCTCATCGGCGTGTTCGCGGGGGCCATGGCCGCCTCGTCGGGCACCCCGGCCCGGGACGGCGCGCGCATGGCGGTGGACGAGCTCAACGCCGAGGGGGGCGTGCTCATCGCCGGACGGCGCCACCGGGTGGTCCTCATCGAGCGCGAGACCGAGAACCGCTCCGATGCCGCGGCCTCCGTGGCCCGGGGGCTCATCAACCTCGACTCGGTGGACGTGGTCGTCGGCCCCCAGACGAGCACCCTGGCCATCGCCGCCGGCGCCGTGGCCGAGTCGTCGGAGATCCCGCTCATCGCGCCCATGGCCTCCAACCCGGCCGTGACCGCGGGCCGGCGCATGGTGGTGCGGCTCGCCTTCCTCGACGCCGTGCAGGGCGCCGTGCTCGCCCGGTTCGCCTACGACTCGCTCGGTATCCGGCGCGCCGCGGCGCTCCATGACGCCGCCAGCCCCCACGGCCGCGACATCACGCGCCTCTTCCACGAGACGTTCGAAGCCAAGGGGGGCCGGATGGTCCGCGTCGAGACCTTCGACGCCGACAACCCCGCCGACCACGGCCCCCAGTTCCGCCGCCTCCTCGCCGAACAGCCGGACGCGATCCTCCTCCCCACCTTCGTGGCCGACGACTCCACGCATATCCGCCTGGCCCGCCGGCTGGGGTTCCGGGGCGTGTTCCTCGGCTCCGATGCGTGGGATGTGAGCCGGCTGACGAACCGGGAAGACGCCCACGCCTCCATCATCACTGCCAACTGGAACCGCGCGGCCGACCGCCCCGCGGTGCGGGTGTTCACCGCGGCATGGGACGCCCGGTACTCCGATCCGCCCCGCGCCGCGGCCGCCGCCACCTACGACGCGATCAAGCTCGCCGCCGCCGCCGCGAGCCGCGCCGGCACGCGGGACGGCGACGCGGTTGCCGACGCGCTCCGCGGACTCGGCCCCTACACCGGGGCCTTCAGCGATTTCGAGTTCGTGGGCACGGGCGATCCCGTCCGCGGCGCCGTGCTGCTCGAGATCGGCCGGGACTCTACGCGCGTTCGCGCCCTCGCGACGCCCGCGCCGTGATCCCCGTCCTCCGGCGCAGCCTGACCGCGCGGCTCACGGCCGCGTTTCTCGGGCTCAGCATCGGCACGGTCGCCCTGGCGACCTTCGTGTCGTACCGCGTTGCCGAAGGCACGCTGCGCGAGCGCCTGCTGGACCACCTCGCCACCCTGGCCGACGAGGATGCCGCCGGCCTGACCACGTGGTACCACCGCCAGCGCGCGGCGATCGAGCTGATGGCGCGGTGGGAGAGCACCCGGGCCGCCGTCCAGTCGCCAGGGGGAAACATCCTCGGCCGGCGCGGCATCGTGCTCGTGGACCCGTCCATCATCGCCGCCACCGAAGTGGTGCTGCTCACCGTGCCGGGCGGACGCGTGATCCGCTCGTCGCATCCGGAGCGGCTGGACACCTACGCCGTGGACCAGTTGTACTACCAGCAGGGGCGCGACAGCACCTTCACGCAGACGGTGTATCCGTCGGGCACCGACGGCCGCCCGATGATGAGCGTGGCCACGCCCGTGCGCGCGCCCGACGGCACCACGATCGCGGTGCTCGCGGCGCATCTCGATCTCACGCAGATGGAGCGCGTGCTGCGCCGGCGGGAAGGCGAAGTGCCGATCGACGCCTTTCTCGTGAACCGGTTCGCCGAGTTCGTGTCGTCGGCACGTTTCGGCCGCGCCCAGGACCGACGCGGCGTGCACAGTCACGCCATCGACGCGGCGCGCGGCGGTGACAACGACGCCGGCCTCTACCGGGATCATGAAGGGCGTCCCGTGGCCGGCGCATGGCGCTGGCTCCCGGAGCTCGAGCTCGCGCTCGTTCTCGAAGCGCCGCAGCAGGCCGCCTTCGCGCCCGCCCGCAAGCTCCTCGTGGACGCGCTGTTCATCGGCGTGCTCGCGGCCGGCCTCCTCACCTTCGGCGTGGTGGCGATCTCGCACCGCTTCACCCGCCCCGTGCTCGCCGTGGCGAACGCGGCGGAACGCGTGGCCGCCGGCGACTTCTCCTCCACCGCGCCCGTGGCGGGTCCCGACGAAGTGGGGCAGCTCGCCCGCGCCTTCAACACCATGACGGGGCGTCTCCGCGCGGTGTACGGCGAACTGGAGGAACAGGTCTCGGCCACCACGGGCGCGCTCGTGGAGGCGCAGGCCAGCCGGTCGCTGCTGCAGGACGTCGTCAACAACGCCACCACGATCATTCTCGTGGTCGGACTCGACGGACGTGTCCAGCTCGCGAACACGCGATTCACCTCGGTGGCCGGCATCCCGCCCGGCAACGCGGTGGGCCTGCCCGTGTCGGCCATCCTGCCGGCCACGCTCATGCCGCTGCTGGAACGCGCCCGGAACGAACACACCGTGGTGGAACACGAAGTCGAGATCGGCCCGCAGGACGAGGCGCACACCTGGCAGGCCGTCGCCTTTCCGCTCCGGCTCGCCGACGGCACGCCGTACGCCACCGGGCTCATTGCCGCGGACCTCACCGAACGCGCGCGCGCCGAAGAGGAACGGCGCGCGCGGGACGCCACGGTGCAGCAGACGCAGCGGCTCGAGAGCCTGGGCGTGATGGCCGGCGGCATCGCGCACGACTTCAACAACCTGCTCGGCGCGATTCGCGGCAACGTGGAGCTCGCGCAGGGCGCCGTGCACGATCCGGCCGAGGTGCGCGACGCGCTCGACCAGATCGCGGCGGCCAGCCGCCGCGCCTCCGAGCTCACGCGCCAGATGCTCGCCTATTCCGGCCGCGCCAGTCTCAAGCGCGAAGTGCTCGACGCGCGCACGGTATTCGACGACATCGTGCCGCTCGTGCGCGCAGCGCAGCCCAAGAAGGTCGACATCGTGGTGACACCGATGCCGGCGCCGCTCGTGATGGAGATCGATCCCGCGCAGCTCTCGCAGGTGGTGCTGAACCTCCTCACGAACGCCGCCGAGGCGATCGGCGACGCCGCGGGCACCGTCACGTTGAGTGCGTCGCGCGAAGCGTCCGCTCCCGATCCCGGCGAAGACGGCGACGTGCCCGTGCCGGACGCGTGGATCCGCATTCGCGTGGAAGACACCGGCGTCGGCATCCCGGAACAGGTGCAGGAGCGGATCTTCGATCCGTTCTTCTCCACCAAGAGCTCGGGGCGCGGACTCGGCCTGAGCGCGGTGCGCGGGATCATCCGCACCGCGGGCGGCATTCTGCACGTGCGCTCGGTGCCGGACGTGGGCACGCGGTTCGACGCATGGCTGCCCGCGTCCACGACCGAGGCGCCGGCGGAGATTGCCGTGATGGCCACCGATGCCGTGCTCCGTACCGGCACCGTGCTCGTGGTGGACGACGAGCCCGCGCTCCGCAGCGTGGCGCGCCGCACGCTGGAGAAGGACGGCCTGTGCGTGCTCGAGGCGGCCGATGGCGCGGAAGGGCTCGAACGGTTCCGCTCGCACGAATCGCACGTCTCGCTCGTGATGCTCGATCTCACAATGCCCGGCATGGGCGGCGGCGAAGTGCTCACCGAGATCCGGCGCACGCATCCACGACTGCCGGTGATCATCGCCAGCGGCTACGACCGCGCGGACGAGATGGGAAGCATGGCGCAGGACGGCAGCACGCGCTTTCTCCAGAAGCCGTTCGGCATCAACGCGCTCCGCGCGGTGGTGGGAGAGATGCTGGGGTAGGACGCGTTGCGGCGGAGCGCGCCCGTCGACGGATGAAGAAGGTCGCGCATATCGTCAGTTATCGCGCGGCGGCGGCCTCCCGCCCATGCGATCCCCCTGCGCGACCGGCGCGTCGATGTGAATGGTGAAAAGACCGTTGGGCGAATGACTGCGATACTCCTGGTACAGCGGTCCGAAACTTCGGCCATGGACCCACAGCTTCACCACCGTGGCAGAATCGGAGTGGCCTTCGACCGCCAGGAACTCAACATGCACCATGGCCGAAACCCGCTTCAACGGCTGACAATCGACCTGATGCGGTATGCTGTCGAAAAGATGGCGAACGCGCGAGTCCATCTGCTCCAGGAACGCCGTATCACCTGTCACGCGCTCGATGCTGCACGGATCGACACGGGCATGATCATCCAGCCATTGGGTTCGAGCCAGCAGCACGCCGTTCACCAGGCGCGAGCGTTCGACAGGAGTCAACGGAGTGGCTTGTGCGTGCGCACGGGCTGGGGTGACGGCTGCGAACAGTGCGCAGAGACCGAACGCCCCGTGAAGTGCTTTTCCTATGGTTTGGCGCATGTGTTGGTCTTCCCTGAAAAGTCGCTGGAGACGTCCAAGCGTCAATTTCCATCGATGATCGATGGGGCGGATGGTCGTCGCCGGGTTCCGGGATTGACGAAGGCGGCGACAGCCGCTGAATTGGCGCATCTGCGACGCCGCTGCGGTAGGTCAGCCCGCCGTCTCCGGATCGTCGGCGCTCGAATCGTACCAGCGAGGCTGTGAACGGTGGAGCGCCTCACACTCCTCGGGTATCAGGTCGACACGCACGACCGCGTTCAGGGCCTCGAGGAATTTCTCGACGGTCTTCGCACTGATGTTGCTGCGCGATGTCTCGTGCCGGGCAACGGCCGACTGCGTGGTGCCCATGCGATCGGCGAGTTCCTGCTGTGTCAGTCCGCGATAACGGCGCAGACGTATCAACTGTTCCGCGATCTCTCCCGTGACATCGCGTTGCAGATAGTGGCGCAGCGCCTCATCGCTCGCGAGACGCACGGCCAGAGCGGACTCCCGGGAGTGCGGCGAGCCGTCAGACATCTCGCAGGAGTGCGAGGGGGACCGGTCGCTGCGCCGTCATGACGTCCCCTCCAGGCTGGAAGTTGACCGATCGACCCGCTTCTTCAAGATAGCCTATACGCTATAAAACGGCAAGACTCGACCGATACAATACGCTCCCGGTGCCTTTCACGATTCCGGGGGACCGCCGCAACCTGTTGTCAGCGCGTCACTTCTCCCGTCACTTCCCCCTCGCGATCGGATACACCCGCACCGACTCCACGTCCGACTCGTCGCGCATCACTCCCGCGACCCACGCCTCGCCCACGCTCATCACCTCGAGCCGAGGCGGCATGTGCACCTCGCCGCGGTACGCGCCGTCTGCCGCGAACAGATCCCACACCGACGGGGCCTCGGTCTCGTACATGGGCACGTACTGCCGGAGCCAGAGCTCGCCCGTGGCGCTCACCACCAGCCGGTCGTATGCCGGACGCACGGGCGGCACGGGCATCCGCCCCAGCCACTCCTCCCACTCGGCGAGCGGCGCGCCGTACCCCCGGAACTGCTCCACCTGGAACGTCACCAGCCGGCGCACGTGATCCGAGCCCACGGACACCGGCGCGCGCGCCACCGCGTATCGCGCCACGAGACGCCCGTCCGTGCCGTCGTGCACGTACACCTCCGCGGCGGCACCGGATGCCACCACGATCTGGTCGCCCCGCAGCGCGCGCAGCGCATTCGCCGTGAACGGCACCGGAAGCTGCGCCCGGCCGGTCCATATCCAGATGGTGCCGGGATATCGCGCCAGCAACCGCGGCTCGGCGCGCGGCCGGTCCACCCGCCAGTAGCCGATCGTATCCACGAACAGGGTGCCGGGCGCGGGCGGGCTCGCCGGCGTGGGGAACACGGCGAGCAGCGCACTGTCGGCGAACAGGCCGTACGCCGCCGGCTGGCGCCCGGACTCGGCGGCGTAACTCGTGGTGTGGCCCAGCGTGCCGTCGGGCCGGACCACCGTGAGCCGCACCTGCGAACGGTCCCACAAGGCGAACGACCCGTCGGCATACCGGCCGAGATACGACGGCGCCCGGAACTCGCCCGGCCCATCGCCCGACCGGCCGAAGCTCCAGCGATGCCTGCCGGCACCGTCGTAGCGGCGAAGCTGTGCGCTGCCGCCGTCGAGCACGAGCACGCCGCCGTCCGGCTGCACCTGCACCGTCGTCACCTGCTGGAACTGGTACGCGGCCTCGCCATCGAGCACGCCGATGGAGAACGCCGGCGTGGTGTCGATGCGCACACCGGCGTCGACACCAGCCCCGGCATGCTCCACGATGCGCACGCCCGCGCTGTCGCGCACCGTGGCGGACGCGGACGCGCCCCGCTCCGCCGCGGTACAGCCGGCCGCGCACAGGTGCGCGATCAGCAGAGCGGCAGCGGAGCGCACGCGCATCGGACCGTTACCGCAGCCGCGCCCGCTGCGCCATGGTCTGCACCTGTTCCATCACCGCTGTCGCGGCGATGGAATCGCCCGCCGCGTCGAGCGCGACCGCGAGCTCCTGTCCGCGCACCACGTACAGGATCGGAATGCCCACCGAGGCATCGTCCACCCAGCCGCCCTCGTCGATGAGCGCCTGCATGCCGCCGTATTCCTTCCACAGCGAATGGGTGGCCTCCACGTCGAGCACCTCGTTGCCGCGGATCGCCGCGAACTGCGCCGACCGCTCGGGCGGCGTGCTCACGAGCTTGTTCGCCACGCCGCGCGTGATCAGGAACCGGTCGAATCCCAGCGGCGACATGAACCCGCCGTACGAGAAGAAGATGCCGCGCTCCGGATACGCATGCTTGATCATGTACAGGATGAGCTGCACCGAGCGGCTGAGCTGCTGCGGACGGATGGTGACATCGATTCCCTCATGCTGGAACCGCTGGGGCTGCGGAAGCATGACGGCGTACGGAATCGCGTCGAGCTCGGCGCGTGACAGCGGGAACGGCGCGCGCGTGGGCATCGTCCACTCGCGATCCCGGTAGAGCGCGGGCCCCTTCGCCGCGTCGTACGGCTCCAGCTTGCGGTTCTGCAACTGGTGCGCGTACCACTCCATGCCCAGATACGGCACCACCACCACGAGCACGTCGCGCCGCACGCCTTCCACGGCCTGCGCGTACCAGAGCGGGAAGGAGTCGTTGTCGCCGTTGGTGATGACCACGCCGTACGGCTCCACCGAGTTCAGCAGATCGTGCGCCCACTCGCGCGTGAACGTGTGGTTGTGGCGCGGTGCGTCGATCGCATTGGTGACGAGCGGGATCAGCGCGATGGCGAGAATGGGCGCCGTGAGCCGCAGTCCGCGGTCCGTGAGCGCGCCGGTGCGGCCGATCATTTCGGCGAGCCACGACCAGAGCGCGGCCAGCCCGAGTCCGGCCCACAGCCCCCACACCGAGAACGTCCACAGATAGAAGTAGTCGCGGTCGCGCACTTCGCGGTCCACACTGTCACCGAGCTCCGGCGCCTGCGAGAATCCGTACTTGAAGTTCAGGTACACCACGAGCGCGACCGTGAGCGTGAACATGAGCCCGCCCACGTACCAGAACGTGCGCCGATCCCGTTGGAAGTGCACGATCCCGCCCGCGATGCCGAGCGAGAAGAACAGCAGCGCGAGCGCCGCCTGCACGCCGGACGCCTGTCCGTACGCGTCGCGGAACCACTGCCACTTGAAGTACAGCCAGAACATGCCGTACTGCGCCGACAGCGGCGCCTTGCGGATGGACACGTCGTGCCCCGAATACTGCTCGCGGTCGATGTGCGCCTTCACGCGCGCGTACGTCTCCTTGCTGAACGTGCACGACACGGCGATGCCGTCCACGCACGCCGACACGCCGCCGCTGTTGAGATACGGCTCGTGCGCCGCGCGGATGGGCATGGCCACGAACGGCGTGAGCCCCACCATGGCCACGGCAGCCGTGCTCAGCAGCAGCCGCCAGCGGAGCAGGGTCGACGGCCGGCGCATGAGCACGAGCAGCCCGATCGCCGGCAACGGCAGGAAGCCGGCCGGGTGATTCGCGTAGCCGAGCCCCACGAGGTACGCGGCCGCGAGCAGATACCGGTCGGAGCTCGTCTTCTCCGGCGCGTCGCTCCAGCGCAGCATCAGCCAGCTCACGGCCGCCACGCCGAACAGCGCCACCGTGTACACCTTCTCGTTCACCACGCTCTGATTCCACACCGTGAACGCCGTGCCGCCGATCAGCACCGTGGCCGCGGCCGCCATCACGCGCGCCCACTTCACCTGGATCCAGGTGCGCATCACGCCTTCCGCCACCAGGAACCACAGCCCCGACGACAGCGCGCTCGTGACCGCGGCGAGCAGGTTGATGCGCGCGCCGTATTCCATGGGGAGCGGCAGCAGGCCGAACGCGTGCGCGAAGATCACGAACACCGGGTTCCCCGGCGGATGCGGAATGCCGAACACCTTCGCGGCCGTGATGTATTCGCTCGTGTCCCACATGGCCGTGCTCGGCCCGAGCGTGAAGAGGTAGAGCAGGAAGAGCGCCAGCGCCACGAGTCCCGCCGGCAGCCAGGGCGCGGCCGCGAACCGTTCGTCGCTGCGCGGCGCCGCGGCGCTCGCCTCGTCCTTGCCGATCGACAGCAGCGTGGCCGGGATCAGCCCCGCGTACGCGACGGCGAGACAGATCGCGGCCACCGTGGTGCCGCCGCGCCAGAGATCGGCGTAGCCCAGGAGCAGGACGGCCGCGGTGAGCGCAGCAAGGAGCGCCGGGCGCCCACGCCCGGAGGAGAGGAAAGCTGACATGTGACGGGAACGAAGGACGGAAAAGGACGATCAGAGCGTGGTGTCGACCGACGCCGGTTCGGAGGACGGGAACCCGGACGTGGAAGAAGACGGAAGCACGGGCGCGGCGGACGGCGGAATCCGCACCGGCACGCGGTGCGTTCCGTCCACCACGAAGGCGAAGGTGCGCGTCACCGCATCGCGCGGCACGACGGTGCGCACCTCCCAGACACCGGCGGCGAGATCGCGAGCCGCCGCGAGCCGCCGAACCCGCGCCTCGGCGCCGGACGCCGACTGCACCAGCGTGACCTGCGACGCCGCCGGCGCCCGCAAGGCGAGCCGCACGATGCGCATCGTGTCGTACAAGGTATCACGGAGCGCCTGCCGGGCGACCCCGGCCGCCGACGTGCCCGGGTGACCGGCTCCGGGCACGAGCCGCCGGATCACCGTGTCGCCGATGACCTCCACGGCCGCCGCCGGCGCCGCGCTCCGGCCGAACAGGTCGGTGAGCGAGGTGACGCCGAGCCAGAGCGTGAGCGCGCACGCCACCACCACGCCGCCGGCCGGTCCCAGCACGCCGCGGCGGCGGGCGAGGGTGGGCGGGAGCGACCGGACCGGTGCCGAACCGCGGCCGGGCGCCGGCAGGGCCCGGACGCCGGCCATGATGGCGTCCACCCGGCGTGTGCGGTCCACCGCATCGCACGGGACCGGGCGCCGCAGCGCCTCCTGCAGATCGGACGGGAGGGGATCAGGCATGGAACACATCCATGAGCAGGGTGCGGAGCCGTTCGCAGCCGCGGTGAACACGCATCTTGAGCGCCGACACCCCCGTGCCGGTCACGGCCGACATCTCGGGATACGACAGCCCCGTCGGCGAAGTGCAGCACGACCGCCTCCCGCTGCTCCAGGGGCAGCGTGGCCAGCGCCTGCGTGAGCTCCTCGCGCAGGAACGTCCGGTCGAGAGCGTCGTCGGGGGGCGCGGCGGCGTCCGCGAGCTGCGTGAGGTCGGCGCTGTCGCGCGGCTCCGGCCGGCGCGCCCGGTCGCCCGCGCGCGAGCGGCACCGGTTCACGAGAATGCGCCAGAGCCACCCCCGGAACCGGTCCTGCTCCTGATAGCTCGCCAGATACCGGTACGCCCGCAGGAAGGTGTCCTGCACCGCATCCTCCGCCTCGGCGTGATCGCCGAGGAGGTGGGCGGCATAGCGGAGCGCGTCGTCGTGATACCGGTCCACGAGGAGCCGGAACGCCTCCGTGTCACCGCCCATCACCTGCCGGATGATCCGGGCATCGGAAAGGGTCATGTCATCAGAACCCCGCAGACCGGGCGATGGTCACACCCGGGCGGCCGGCGTTCAGTTGCTGGCCGTGGGGCCGGTGCGCGGCAGCACGAGGTGCTCGATGAAGAACTCCATCATGCGCGGCTGCGCGAGCCCCGCGTGTCCCACGTCCGGTCCCACCTGCACCTCGAAGCTCTTGCCGGCGCGCTGGAGGGCGCCGATGAGCTGAAGGCTGTTGGCCGGGTGCACGTTGTTGTCGGCCGTGCCGTAGAAGAGCATGAGGCGGCCCTTGAGGCGATCCACGTACGTCATGGCCGAACCGGCGTCGTAGCCGGCCGTGTTGTCCTGCGGCGTGTACATGTAGCGCTCGGTGTAGATCGTGTCGTAGTGCCGCCAGTCGGTCACCGAGCTCGACGCGGACGCCGCGTGGAACACGTCGGGGTGGCGGAGCAGCGCCATCACCGACGCGTAGCCGCCGTACGACGTGCCGAACACGCCCACGCGCGAGCCGTCCACGTAGGGCCGCTTCGCGAGCTCGCGCACGCCGGCGGCGAAGTCGTCGATCTCCACCTGGCCGAGCTTTTCGTAGATCGCGTCGAGGAACTTCTTGCCGCGGCCGGCGGCGCTCCGCGCGTCGAGCGTGACCACGAGGAAGCCGTATTCGGTGAGCGCGTTGGGCGTGGAGAACGTTTCGCGCGCGCCGTTCGTGGCGGGGCCGCCGTACACGCTCACGAGCACGGGGTACCGGCGGCTCGGGTCGAAGGTGGACGGTTTGTGGAGCATGCCGTGGAGCTCGGTCACGCCGTCGGCGGCGGTGAAGGTGAACATCTCCACGGGCTTGAGGCCGAGCGCGTCGAACTTCGTGCGGTCGCTCCGCTGGAGCTCCGCGAGTACGCGGCCGTTCGCGTCGAGCAGGCGGGACACGGGGGCTTCGGCGTGCGTCTGCGCCACGTCCACGATGTGCCGGCCGTCGGGCGCGATGGTCACGGTGTGATGGAACGCGGGATCGGTGAGCCGCCGGTCGCCGCGGCCGTTCAGCGCCACGCGATGGAGCTGCATCTTCATGTGATTGTCACCGCTCCGCGCCATGTACCAGAGCTGGCCGCCCTTCTCATCCACGCGCGTGACGCCGCCCACTTCGAACGGATGTGCGGTGAGCGTGGCGAGCAGCCGGCCGTCGATGTGGTACAGGTAGTAGTTGCGGAAGCCGGTGCGATCCGAGGCCCAGATGAACCGCTGGTTGTCGGCGAGCCAGCGGATCTCGGGCCGGTTGTCGGTCCAGCTCGCGCGCCATTCCTCACGCACGATCACGCGGCAGGCGCCGCTCACCGGATCGCAGCGCGTGAACTCCATCACGTTCTGGCGGCGGTTCGTGCGGTTGAACGTGATCGCGCTGCCGTCGGGCGTCCACGCCACGCGGTACACGTAGTGACCCACGGTGGAATCGGCGAGCGGCTGACCGCTCCGCACGTCCACGCGCACGCTGCGGTTCGTGGCCACGTCGTACACGAACAGATCGACTTCGGGATTGCGCGTGCCCGCCTTGGGGTACGCCTCGATGTCCATCGTGCTCTGGATCTTCGTCTGGTCGAGTTGCAGGTAGTAGTCCTGCACGGGCGATTCGTCGAAGCGGTAGTAGGCGAGCTTCGAGCCGTCGGGCGACCACCACATGGCGGTGGTCTGCGCGAGCTCTTCGCCGTACACCCAGCTCGCGGTGCCGTACTTGATGCGCTTTTCGGCGCTGCCGTCGGTGGTGACGGCGCGTTCGTCGCTGCCGTCCACCTTGCTCACGTACAGGTTGCGGTCGCGGTGCACGGCGCGGCGCGAGCTGTCGGCGGTGAAGGCCACTTCCGCCTGCCGGCCGCGCTCGATCCGTGGGCCGGCGGGGCGGGCGGCCTGCCCGGATGCCGCGGGGGCCTCGGTGGCGGTGCGGCGGGCCACGTCGTACTGCCAGCGCTTGCCGTCGGCGGTGTAGGTGAAGGTGCGGCCGTCGTCGCTCCACTGCGGCGTGATGGCGCCGGAACGGACCGCGGCGGGGATCTCGGTGCGGAGCTTCTGGAACTGCGCGTGCCCCGGCATGGTGGCGAGGCGGTCCTGGGCGGCCGCGGGGCCGGCGAGGAGCGTGGCAACGGCCAAGAGGAGCGCGGCCGTGGCAGGACGGAGGCGGGAGGGGAGGGGCACGGGAGGGGTCCGGTTCGATGGGACGCGGCAGGTTGCCGAACCGAAGGAAGATAGGCGAGAGCGGCGGGGGACGCTCGCCGGGGTCCAACTCGTCCGCGTGCCATGCGATCGCCGAACCCATGAGCCCTGCCCGGTGCGTTCCTGCGCGTCTCAAAAGTACCCCCTATGAGAGGCTGCTCATGCGCACCATGTTCTCCGGATCGCTCGTTCTGGCTGCCCTGGCCTTCGCCACCGCCTGTGGCGGAGGGGGTGATCCCTCATCGCCGCCCGCGCCCCCGCCACCTCCCCCACCGCCGCCCCCCGTGGTGGCCACGGTCGGCGTCTCCCCCGCGAATCCCGCGCTCGTCGTCGGTTCGACACAGCAGATGACGGGTACTCCGCGGGACGGCAGCGGCAATGCGCTGTCCCGCGCAGTGTCCTGGACGTCGAGCGCCACCGCTGTCGCCACCGTGTCCGCGAGCGGCCTGGTGACCGCCGTGGCGCCCGGGACGACACAGGTTCGCGCCACCAGCGAAGGCGTCACGGGAGAAACGACCGTGACGGTCACGCCGGTGCCGGTCGCGTCCCTCACGCTGAGCGACGCGGAACCCCTCGTTCCCGGCGAGTCGGGTACACTGTCGGCCACCGTGCTGGACGCCGACGGCGCGGCGCTCTCCGACCGGCCGGTCACCTGGTCCAGTTCATCCGACGAGGTCGCGACGGTGTCGCAGACGGGGGAGGTGACAGCGATGGCGGTGGGCAGCGTGTCGATCACCGCCACATCGGAAGGGAAAACGGCGGAAGCCGAGATCACGGTCGTTGATGGTGGCATGCTGCTGCCCGCCGGCAACAGCATCCTGGCAGCGGGCGGTACGGTGACCCTCGTCGCGCCCGCCGGCGCGGTGACGACTCCCACGCGCGTGACCGTCACGCCGCTCGACGCCCCGCCCGCCAGCGCACTGCTGATTCCCGGCAGCGGCTATCGCCTCGGGCTTGACGGCACGACCTTCGCCCAGCCCGTGACGGTGACATTGACGTGGCTGGAGGCCCAGTTGCCGCAGGGCGTCGAGGGCGCGCACCTCGAGGTGCATCGTCACGACGGCACCCGCTGGGTGCCGCTCGCCAACCCGGCGGTCGACCCCGCCGCGCGCCGAGCATCCGGGCAGACCTCGGCATTCAGCCCGTTTGCCCTGCTGGCGATTCCGCAGAATCCCGTGCCGGTGCTCACCGCCGTATCGCCCACGTCGATTGCCGCGGGAACCGCCGGCGCCACGCTGCAGCTCACGGGCTCCTCGTTCATCGCGGGCAGTGTGGTGCACTGGAACGGCACCGCACGTCCCACCACCTTCGTGTCACCCACGCAGCTCGACGCCACGATCCCGGCGAGCGATCTTGCCACGCCGGCCATGGCGCAGGTGACCGTGGTGACACCGGCGCCGGGCGGAGGCACGAGCGAAGCGAGGGGAGTGCAGGTCCTCGATGACACGCCGGCTGCCGGCACCGTGTCGGCCGGCCGGGATCACACCTGCGCCACCACGGCCGACGACCGGGCATTCTGCTGGGGACTCGGATCGGACGGGCAGCTGGGGAATGACGTGCAGACCCACTACCGGGAACCGGAACAGGTCGCCGGCGGCCACCGTTTCGAACAGATGGCGATCGGGAGTACGCACAGCTGCGGCGTCACCAGCGCCGGTGACGGCTTCTGCTGGGGCACCGGCAGTCACCTCGGGCACGGCAGCAGCGCGCCCCGTCTCTCACCAACGATGATTGCCGGGAACCACCGCTGGCAGCAGATCGATGCGCACGCGAATCACAGCTGCGGCGTGACCACGGACGGCAAGGCGTACTGCTGGGGATCCGGGCTCTTCGGTGGCCTGGGAGGGGGAATCGGTTTGTCGAATTCGCCGTGGCCGGTTAGCGGAGACTATACGTTCAAGTCGGTGAGTGTGGGCTTGTCGCATTCGTGCGGCATCACGACCGCGAACGTCGCACTCTGCTGGGGAGGGAATCAGAACGGGGAGTTGGGGAGCGGCACCACCACGAGCACGAGCACGCCCGTGGCGGTGGCAGGTGGACGCGCATTCGTGGCCATATCGGCGGGCGGCACGCATACCTGTGCGCTGGACGAGGACGGCGCGGCCTGGTGCTGGGGGTCGAACTCGTTCGGCAAACTGGGCGCCGGCCCCATAGGATTTCAAACGGCGCCCGTGCGGGTGAGCGGCGACCATGTGTTCGTCGACATCAAGGCGTCGAACGATTTCAGCTGCGGTCTGACCACTGACGGCACGGCCTGGTGCTGGGGGATCGGAAACAGCGGCCAGCTGGGCCGGGGCAGCCTGACGAACAGCAATGTCCCGGTCGCCGTCCAGGGCGCCTCCTTCACGTCGATTACCACGGGCCGGGTGCATGCCTGCGGCATGACGACGGCCGGCGCGGCCCTGTGCTGGGGTGGGAACATCGAAGGGCAGCTGGGCACGGGACTCGCATCGTCGTCCAGCACGCTCCCCACGGCCCTGGCGGGTGGACATGCCTTCGTCACGATCGTCAGCAAGTGGAATCATACCTGTGCGACCACGGCCAGCGGAGAGGGCTGGTGCTGGGGGGATGCCCGCAGCGGTCAGCTTGGCAACGGGATGGCCAGCTTTTCCTTGTTCCCCGGCGCGGTCCACGGCGGACATCGCTTCTCGCAGATCTCGGCGGGGCATCGCCACAACTGCGGCCTCACGCCCGCCGGCAAGGCATGGTGCTGGGGACTCAATCCCAACGGCGAGCTGGGCGACGGATCCACCACGACCAGGAACGTGCCGGTCGAAGTCGCGGGTGGACATACCTTCGCGTCGCTGTCGGGCGGGATCGAGCATACCTGTGCGATTACGGCGGCCGGCGCGGCCTGGTGCTGGGGGAAGAACGACGACGGGAGACTGGGCAGCGGATCTCGCGTCAACAGCCTCGTACCCGTTCCGGTCGCCGGGGGGCACAGCTTCTCGCAGATCGCGATGGGGGCGAATCACACCTGCGCCATCACGACCGATGACGGTCGGCCCTACTGCTGGGGGGACGGCTTCCAGGGTCAGCTCGGGAGCAGCGCGGTCGGTGCGAGCATACCGACGCCCGTGACCACCACCGACCGCTACATCAACATCTCGGCGGGCAGCAACTTCTCCTGCGGCGTCACGAGCGCCGGCCAGGGGTATTGCTGGGGAGAGGGTCAGCAGGGGCGACTGGGAACGGGCAATACCAGCAATACCTTCACACCAGTCCCCGTTGCCGGCGGGCACCTGTTCGCATCGGTCTGGTCATCGGGCGTTGGCCTGATGGGTCACAGTTGCGCACTCACGGCAGCGGGCGATGCGTACTGCTGGGGCCGTGGCAATCGCGGACAGCTCGGTACCGGCCTCGTCGACCAGCAGTCGACGCCCACGCCGATCACGGGAGGGTTGAGATTCAGAACCCTTTCGATTGGCTACGAACACACCTGCGGCATTACGCTCGCAGGCGCCACCTGGTGCTGGGGCTATGGAGCCGACGGGCGACTCGGCAATGGGGAGATCTCGAGCCGGAGTGTGCCGGTGCAGGTGCAGTGGCCCAACTGATGTTCGCTGGTGTGGGCGAGGAGCCTGACCGCCGCATAATCCATGGAGATCCAACAACTTACCGACTCTTCTTCCAGCCCGTCCCCTCGCCCCGGGGCCATCTTCCCAGCCGGCGGCGCCCCCCGGATGACGTTCACGTGACACCCTCGCCGATCTTCCGGGGTACTGATGGTGGCCTGCCCCCTCGGCCCTCGACGCCGGGTGACGGTCGCTGGACCTGATGGACTCGCAGTACGAGCGGAGCGCCTGCACCAAACGACACGCGGCCGGCCGCCCCGAGGGGGCGACCGGCCGCGTTCGTGTGCCTTGTGGATGCTGTCCGGCACCTTCCGAAATCTACCGGATTTCGGCCGTGTTCCGGTAGTAGTCGCCCATCAGATGCTCGGCGAAGTACTCCATGAGCATGCGGTTGAAGTACGGCTGCATGGGGCCGAATCCGTGCGCCTGCCCCGGCAGGATCATCATGTCGAACCGCTTGTTCGCCTTGATCAGCGCGTCCACCAGCCGGATGGTGTTGCCGGGATGCACGTTGTTGTCCATGTCGCCGTGCACGAGCAGCAGCTTGCCCTTGAGGTTGGCGGCGAGCTCGGAGTTGGTGGGCACGCGGATCTCGTAGCGCGTGGTGTCGTCGACCTGGACCGTGCGGGCGGTCGTGGCGCCGGCACGCCCCTGCTGGCCGGCGGCCCCGCGCGCCGCGCCGCCGTTGGCGCCGTTCCCCGCCGCCGTGCGCCCGCGCTGCGTGGTGTCGCGCCGCTCCACGATCACGCGCAGCCCGTGATGCTGCTCGCTCCAGTTCTGGTTGTAGATGTTGTTGTCGTGATTGCCCGCCGACGACACGCCCACCTTGAAGAAGTCGTTGTACGGCGGCAGCATGAGCGCGGCCGCGGTGAGGAACCCGCCGCCCGAATGGCCGTAGATGCCCACGCGGTCGAGATCGATGAACGGATGCCGCGCCGCGAGCTGCTCGATGCCGGTCTTCTTGTCGGCCAGCGCATAGTCGCGGAGGTTGTAGTAGCCGAAGCTGTGATACGCGTTCGAGCGCTGCGGCGTGCCGCCCCGGTTGCCGATCTGGATCACGATGAAGCCGAGCTGCGCGAGCTGCTGCATCACGCCGCCGGTGCTGAAGCCGCTCGTCACCTGCTCCGTCTGCGGGCCCGGATACACGTAGGCCACGATCGGATACTTGCGCGTGGAATCGAAGTCCACCGGTTTCCACATGTTGCCGTAGATGTCGGTCACGCCGTCGGCGGCCTTCGTGGTGAAGGGCACCGGCGGGCTCCACCCCATCTCGCGGAGCCGCCAGTCGTCCATCACCTCGAGCGGCATCACCACGCGGCCGGTCGCCGCATCGCGCACCACGGCCACGGGCACCGTGTCGGCGCGCGAATAGTTGTCCACCACGAACCGTTTCGTGGGCGACACGCGCACCGCATGGTCGTACGTGCCGGGCGTGAGGTGCGTGAAGCCCGAGCCGTCGCCGTTCATGCGGTACATGTGCCGGAAGTACGGCGAGGGACCCGCTTCCCGTCCCACGCCGCCCACGAACAGCGTGCCGCGCACCGTGTCCTGGTCCACGATGTTGTCGGCGCGCCACATGCCGCTCGTGAGCGCGCGCTTGAACGTGCCGTCGTGGCCGTACAGGTAGTAGTGCCCCCAGCCGCTGCGCTCGGAGAACCACACGAAATCGCCGCCGCGCGTGACGTACCGCACCGGCTGGATCTCGAGGAACGCGTCTTCCACCGACTCGGTGAGCAGCGTACGCGGCGTGAGCGACGCGGTGCTGATCTCGAGCAGCTCGAGATTGCGCTGCAGCCGGTCGCGCCGCACGAGACGGAACGCCGACGAGTTCACGGGCCAGTGCACGTTCACGAGCCGCTGGTCCCGCCACTTGTCCACCGGCACCTTGCGGATGGCCCGCTCGCCGCGCGTGAACACGTACAGCTCCTGCTGGCTCACGTCGCTCTCGCCCGGCATGGCGTACCGGTACGAGCTCAGCGTGGGCCGCGGGTTCGACAGCACGTTCACCAGGTACAGCTCCTTCACCTTGCGCGCGTCGTTCCGCTGCACGGTGAACGCCCGCGAATCCGGCGACCAGCTCACGTTCGCGCGCACGCGCGGATCCCGGTTGCGCTCCTGCCCGCCCCGTGTGTTCTCCCCGTCGTCGTCGTCCTGCTGTTGCTGCTGGTTGACGGCCGCCGTGTCGCGGAACCCGAAGCTGTAGTCCTTCTCGCCGTCGGTGCTCACCTGCACCGTGTCGCCCGTGGCGACCTCCACCACGAAGAGCTGGTGCTCGCGCGCGAAGGCGAACGCCGTGCTGTCGGGCGAGAAGTTGCGCCACTCCTGCGGACCGCCGCCGGGCGCGCCCTGTCCGCCGCCACCACCACCGCCGCCCGTCTGCTCGCGCTCCTCGTCCACGGCGATGGAATCGCGGCGCCAGCGGCCGAGGCTCGTGAGCGTCTGCGTGCCCAGGTGCCATTCGTAGCGCGTGGAGTCCACCTGGAAGCGGATCCGCTTGTGGTCCTTCGTGAAGTTGAGCGTGGTGAACGGCAGCTTGTCGGGCTCGTACGGCTTCCGGTGGAGCAGCGACAGCTCCTCGGCGAGCTTCGCATGATCGAACAGCGGACGCTTGGTGCGCGAGGCCGGCACCACGAGCCAGAACGTGCTCCCGTTCCGGTCGCGCCAGTTGTAGAACAGGGAATCCGTCTCGCCGAGCCAGCGCGGCGCGACCGAGATGCTGAACGCGAGGTTCCGCATGTTGGCCGTGCTGAACCGGTCGGCCAGCGTCCAGTTCGCGCGGTTCACGCGCACGGGCTGCATTTCCACGTGCGGCGCGGACGGCGACTGCGCGAATGCCGGCGTGACGCCGGCGCCGGCCAGGAGCACGCCGCCCAGCAGGCCGCGCGCGAGCGGGCGGGACGGGGTGTGCGGAATGCGCGACATCGCACGTCCGGCGACGTGGCGAAGGTGGGGGAACGGCATGCGGCGGACTCTCCGGGAGCGGGATGACGGCGGGTGGAGGGGAGGCACGCGCGGAGGAAGTCAAGCCGTTGCCCGCGCGCGCGGTCCGGGGCAATATGCGCCCTCACCATCGGACGCGCTTTCGCGCCGGATCCTTCGTTCTGCATACGCACGTCGTCACATGCCCGCTGCCGCTCCGCCGCCCGCCGCTTCCGACATCGTGGCCCGCGTGGCCCGCGAGCTCACCCTCACGGCCGTCCAGGTGCGCGATACGCTCGCCCTGTTCGAGGCCGGCAACACGCTGCCGTTCATCGCGCGCTACCGGAAGGAAGCCACCGGCGGGCTCGACGAGGTGCAGCTCCGCGACGTGCAGGAGCGCGCCGCCTACCTCACCGAGCTGGAGGACCGCCGCGCGGCGATCCTGCGCAGCATCGAGGAGCAGGGGAAGCTCGACGACACGCTGCGCGCGGCGATCACGCGCGCCGACACCAAGCAGGCGCTCGAGGACCTGTACCTGCCGTTCAAGCCGAAGCGCCGCACGCGCGCCATGATCGCGCGGGAACGGGGACTGGGGCCGCTCGCCGAGCTCGCCTGGGGCGGCGCGGCCGACGACGCGGCCGTGGAGGCCGCCGCCGCGGGCCACGTCACGGGCGAAGTGCCCGACGTGGCCGCGGCCCTCCAGGGCGCCCGGGACATCCTCGCGGAGCAGGTCGCCGAGGACGCCACGGTGCGCGGCTGGGTGCGCGAGATGACACGCGCGCAGGGGCGCGTGAAGAGCGCCGTGCTCCCGGACAAGGCGAGCGAGGCGTCGCGCTTCAAGGACTACTTCGATTTCGAGGAAGCGCTCGGCACCATTCCGAGCCATCGCATGCTGGCCATCCGCCGCGGCGAAGCCGAAGGGGAGCTGCAGTGGCACATCGCGGCGCCGGCCGAGCAGATCACGACGCGGCTCACGCGCGAGGTCACGGAGGGACGCCGCGCCGCCGCCCTGCTCACGCTCGTGGCCGCGGATGCGTACAAGCGGCTGCTCGCGTCGGCCATCGAGGTGGAGCTCCGCGTGGAGCTCAAGACGCGCGCCGACGACGAGGCCATCGTCATCTTCGGCCGCAACCTGGAGCAGTTGCTGCTCTCGGCGCCGGCCGGCGAGAAGCGCGTGATCGGCTTCGATCCGGGGTTCCGCACCGGTGTGAAGGTGGCCGTGGTGAGCGCCACCGGCGCCCTCGTGCACACCGATACGCTGTACCTGCACCAGGAGGACCGCTTCGCCGGCGCCGTGCGCGCCATGATGCAGCGCTTCACGCCGGAGCTCATCGCGGTGGGGAACGGCACCGCGAGCCGCGAAACGGAAACGCTGCTCAAGGCCGCGCTGCGGGAGCTCGATCCGCCCGTGCCCGCGGTGGTGGTGGTGAACGAGGCGGGCGCGAGCGTGTACTCGGCCAGCGACACGGCCCGCGCCGAGTTTCCGGAGCTCGACGTGTCGCTCCGCGGCGCGGTGTCCATTGCCCGGCGGCTGCAGGATCCGCTCGCGGAGCTCGTGAAGATCGATCCCAAGAGCATCGGCGTGGGACAGTACCAGCACGACGTGAATCAGCCGCGCCTCAAGTCGCGGCTCGACGACACGGTGATGTCGTGCGTGAATCGTGTCGGCGTGGAAGTGAACACCGCGTCGGCCGCGCTGCTGTCGTACGTGGCCGGCATCGGCCCGTCGCTCGCGCAGGCCATCGTGACGCTCCGCGACACCCGCGGCGGCCTGCGTTCACGTGCCGAGCTGCGCGACGTGCCGCGGCTCGGCGCGAAGGCGTTCGAACAGGCGGCCGGCTTCCTGCGCGTGCGCGGCGGCGCGCATCCGCTCGATGCGAGCGGCGTGCACCCCGAACGCTACGCGCTGGTGGAGCGCATGGCCGGCGACCTCGGCGTGGATGTCGCGGCGCTGATCGGCAACGACGCGCTCGTGTCGCAGATCCCGCTCGCGCGCTACGTGTCCGACGACGCGGGCATGCCCACGCTCGTGGACATCGCCGACGAGCTCCGCAAGCCGGGGCGTGATCCGCGCGAGGCGTTCGAGCCGCCCGCGTTCCGCGACGACGTGCAGAAGCCCGAGGACCTGGTGGCCGGCATGGTGCTCGAAGGCGTGGTCACCAACATCGTGGCCTTCGGCGCGTTCGTGGACGTGGGCGTGCACCAGGACGGGCTCGTGCACGTGAGCCAGCTGGCCGACCGCTACGTGCGGGATCCCAACGACGTGGTGCGCGTGGGGCAGCGGGTGCAGGTCACGGTGCAGAGCGTGGATCTGGCGCGCGGCCGCATCGCGCTCAGCATGCGCGCCGACGGCGGCGGTGCGCGTTCCGGGGCGGTGGCGGGCTCGTCTGCTTCCGGGCAGGACCGGCGCGGCGGCGCGAGGGGTGACGAACGCGGGGGCGCGAAGCGGCCGACTGCCGCACCGAAAACGCCGCCCCCGGTGCCCGGCAAGGGCTATGTGGCGCCCAACGGGATGCGGTTCAAGTAGCGGTTCAAGTAGCGGAGGCGGCGGGCCGTTCGCGGTATATTCCCGGGATGGCATCGAAACTCTACGACGAGCTCGCCGAGTGGTGGCCGATCTTTTCGGCGCCCGCCCACTATGCCGAAGAGGCCGCGCTCTTCGCGCGCATCCTGCAGGAGGCCGGCGAGCAGCCGGCCCGCACGCTGCTCGAGCTGGGAAGCGGCGGCGGCAACAACGCGTCGTTCCTCAAGGCAGAGTTCGACATGACGCTCGCGGACCTGTCGCCCGGCATGGTGGAGGTGAGCCGCGCGCTCAATCCGGAGTGCGAGCACACGGTGGGCGACATGCGGAGCATCCGGCTCGAGCGCACGTTCGACCGCGTGTTCATTCACGATGCGATCGACTACCTCACCACGCTCGACGACGTGCGGCGCGCGGCGGAAACTGCGTTCGTGCACTGCCGCCCCGGCGGCGGGGCGCTGTTCGTGCCGGATCATCTGCGCGAGACGTTCCATGAGGGCACCGAGCAGGGCGGCGGCGACGGAGACGGCCGCGCGATCCGCTACCTCGAATGGACGTGGGATCCGGACCCCGCCGACAACACGTGTCTGACGGACTACGTGTACATGCTGCGCGAACGTGACGGATCCATGCGCGTGGAGCACGACCGGCACGTGCACGGCCTGTTCTCGCGCGCCGAATGGCTGGCGGCGCTCACCGACGCCGGGTTCACGGCCCGAGTCGTGCCGATCGAACATTCCGAAGTCGAGTCCGGGAGTTACGTCGGATTCGTTGCCGTGCGGCCGGCGTAATGCCGGCGTAATACCCGCTCACAACCTCCTCTCATCCCTCGTCACATGCGAACGTTCCTGCTGATCGCGGCACTGTTCATCATCACCGGCGAGACCGGTGCACAGGCCGCCGCGGGCATGACCATACGCGGTCCCGATGGCCGCGAGGTGGTGCTCGATGCCGCGCGCCTGGCGGCGCTGCCGCGCGTGAGCGGCACGGTATCGGATCACGGCACCCCCGCCACGTATCGCGGCATCCCGCTGCGCGACGTGCTCCGCGCCTCCGGCGTGACGCCCACCGACTCCCTGCGCGGCCCGCTGCTGCGGCGGGTGCTGGTGTTCGTGGGCGCCGACGGATACCGCGCCGTGGTCGCGCTCGGCGATCTCGACCCGTCGCTCGGCGCGCGCGCCATGTTCCTCGTGGACGAACAGAACGGGGCCGCCCTGCCGCCGACCCACGGCCCGTGGCGCCTCATCGTGGACGGGGATCTGCGGGCCGCGCGCTGGGTGCGGCAGGTGGTGCGGATCGAAGTGACGGATATGCCGTAAACGCACGACCGGGGGTGACCGTCCGTTCACCCCCCGCGTCTGCTCCATGGTCCCCCAACCCTGGAGCTCTCGTGTCGCGTCTGCCCGCCGTCCTCGCCCTGCTCATCACGTGCCCCTGCCTGCTCGTGGCCCAGCGCGCCGTGCGCCCGACGGCGCCGCTCGCGGGCGAGGTCATTCCCGTGCTGCGGGGCGGGCAGCCGGCGGAGCTCGCGGCTCCCGCGGGGATCCGCCTGACCCGCGCCGGCGCCGTGCTCTTCGCCGACGTCAAGCCGGTGCTCCTGGCCCGGGTGGCCGGTGCGGGGGGCGAGATGCAGCAGATCGCGCGCGCCGGCGCGGGGCCGGGCGAGTTCCGGAGCGCGCCGCACTTCACCGGATTCCGGGGCGACTCCATCGCGGCCTGGGACGCGGGGCTCAGGCGCTGGTCGATCCTGTCGCCGAGCGGGGAGTTCGTGCGGGTGCTCGCCACGGGGCCGGAGTCGGAGCCATTCGCCACGAGCGCGGCGTGGGTGGCCGACGGGGCCGTGGTGTTCAACCAGTCCCTCGATGAACCCCCGCTCGCCGAGGCGCTCGTTCGCGCGATCGTGGCCGACGCGTCTTCGGAGGGACCGCTGGTGATCCACCGCGCGCGGAGCGGCGATCTCTGGACCGCCCCGCGGCTGGCCGCCTCGGAGTGGACCGTCTACGACGCCGCGGGGCGTCGCCGCGCCGTGCACCGGTTCGCGCGGCCGTTCCGACTGGCGCACGTGGCCGATACCGTAGCCGTGGGCGAGATGCCGGATGCCGACGACGTGCCGCAGCTCGTGCTCGTGAGGCAACCGGCAGCCGCCGGATCGGCATCGAAGCCGGCGGTGCGGCCGGCCTCATCGGCGGCGGCCGAGTCGCCGGACACGCCGCGCCAGCTCTCGGAGCTGCTGCGCAGCATGGTGATGCTGCAGGAGGGAGCCTACGCGGACTCCGGGCAGTACGTGACCTCGACGCGGGCGCTGCGGCTCGAGCTGCCGCCGGGCGTGGAGGTACACGTTCTCGAGGCGGGCAAGCAGGGATGGTTCGCCATCGCACGGCACCGGGCGCAGGGGGTGACGTGCGCCGGCGGAGTGGGGTTCGGCATGATCGGGTGGAGCGAGGCGAAGGCGTACTGCTCGCGGTAGCGACCGGGCGACTGTCTCCCGGCCCTACCCCCCGATGAACCGCCGCGCCAACTGCGCCAGTCGTTCGTCCCCCTCCTCCTCCGCCCGCTCCCCGATCGCCCGCACGCATTCGTGCAGTTCGCGCTGGCCCCAGTAGTAGCCGGTGGCCTCTTCGGCGCTCCCCGTCTCGCCCGCACGCGCGGCCTCGAGCAGCGCCGCCGCGGCCGCGGCATCGAAGCCCGGATCATCGCGGGGCGGCAGGCCGTAGTGACGCCGCGGCGTGCCGCCGCCGGCATCCTCGTTCACGAAAGCGCGGGACATGCTGCAATATACCCCGATCGTCTACACGGCCGACGACGTGCCGCACGGCCTGACGCGACACGCCGCGGGGCGGCCGCGTATCACCCCAGGCTTTCCTTGAGCAGCGCGCGCGTATCGGGCGCGAGACCGGCATCGCGCGCGATCTCGCGCAGGCGGCGCACGTTCTGCTTCGCGAGCGTGTGCTCGCCCGCCTCGAGCCGCAGCCACGCGGCCGAGATGAGCGCGCGTGCCTCGATGTCCACGTTGCGGACGCGCGCGGCCTCATCGGCGAGCTGCTGCATCACGTCGGCCGCTTCGCGGCGCATCGACTGCGCGAACAGCAGCTCCGCGAGTCCGTGCGACGCTTCGACGGGGAGCCGCCCTTCGTCACGGTCGATGACCGCGGCGAAACGGTATTCGCGGCGGGCCGTGAGCAGATCGCCCTTCGCGATCGCCGTCCGCGCGTTGTCGAGGTGAGGGTTGGATGCCTCGGCGGCCACGAAGGGCGCGGCGGGCAGGGGAACGGACGTCACGGGGGCGGCGAGCAGGGCCGCCGAGGTGAGGGCAAGGAACAGCATACGACCTCCTGAGCGTGGATACCGATGTATCGACCCGACGTGCGCGTGACATCACGTCGCACACGATGGGATACGATCGGCGCCGCGCCGGGATTCAGCCGGGGGACGACTGCCCGCCGGCCGGGACGAGCGGCGCGTCTCCGGGCACGGTCAGGAACTGGAACGCGAGGTTCGAGAGGAGGCAGTAGGTCGCGAACCAGTACAGCCCCGCGCCGGCCGTCGCGTCGAGATTGTCGAGCGCATTGGCGGCCATGAACGCGATGAAGACGCCCACCACGAAGACGTCGGCCATGGACCACTTGCTGATCGATCGCACGAAGCGGTACAGCCGGAGCCTCGGCCCGGATTCGCGCAGGCGCAGCACCGCGGCGAGCAGGACCGCCTTGAGGAACGGCACGAGGATGCTGAAGAGCAGGATCAGCGCGGCCACGAACGTGTTCCCGGATTCGTGGAGGCTGCGCACGCTCTCGGTGATGCTCTGCGTTTCGCGGAAGATCTCGCGGGTGTTGCCGAGCAGGGAGATGGATGCCGAGATCGTCAGCACCGGGCGCGTCAGCCCGGGGACGAGACACACCAGGGAGATCACGGTCAGGAGCACGGCGATCCGGTTGCGGCTGGACATGCGGCGGGAGGCGAAGGGGGAGCAGGGAGGGGCCGACCGACAATGTTAGCCGGAGACGCCGGACGGCGCGTCGTCCGACCGGAGAATCGCGGCCTCCGGGCGGGGCGATGTTGACGGCCGCGTCGGCGGCGTCCATGCTTCGGATTCGCGGACTTTTCTGCCCTTTCCCGGACCCCGAGATGCCGATGACCGCCCCCCGATCACGGACGCTGCTGGCCGCGACCTGCGCGGCGGTGCTCGCGGTGATCGCCTCCGCCGGCCACGTCGACTCGCAGCGCCGCGCGTACATCGAACCGAACGTCGACTACGACGGGCGCTTCACGTTCGTGCGCCTGCGCTATCACGGGTACGGGCCCGCCGGCTGGGCGTTCGACTATCCGGCCATGGAGCGCAACTTCATGACCATCATGAACGACCTCAGCACGATCCGTCCGCACGTGCGCGAGAGCAACGTGCACGACATGGACGACCCGGAGCTGTTCCGGTATCCGATCGCGTACCTGTCGGAGCCGGGCTACTGGCAGCCGAGCGACAGCGAGGCCCGCGGCCTGCGCACCTGGATGCAGAAGGGCGGCTTTCTCATCGTCGACGACTTCTACTTCAACCAGTGGCAGCAGTTCGAGCGCGCGATGCGGCTCGTGCTTCCCGACGCCCGCATCATGCGGCTCACGGTGGATCATCCGGTCTTCCATTCCTTCTTCTCGATCAGCACGCTCGACGGCATGCACCACCCGAGCAACCGGAACGCGCGCGCCGAGTACTACGGCATCTTCGAGAACAACGACCCGTCGCGCCGTCTGATGGCGATCATCAACTACAACAACGACATCGGCGACTACATGGAATGGTCCGGGGAAGGATGGTATCCGGTGAACCTCTCCAACGACGCCTACAAGTTCGCCACCAACTACATCGTGTACGGTCTCACCCGCTGAACCCGCCGACATGCCGCCTTCGCCCCTTCCGCCGGAATCCGCCCCCATGCCCACCGTTCGCGACATCCTGGCCCGCAAGGGCACATCCGTGGTCTCGGTCGGCCCGACAGCCACCGTGCTCGACGCCGCGCGGCTCATGAACGAGCGCGGCGTGGGCGGCGTGCTGGTGTTGGAGGGTGACGGACGCCTGGCAGGCGTCTTCACCGAGCGTGACATCATGCGACGCGTGGTGGGCGCGGGCCTGTCTCCCGCCAGCACGCCCGTGGCCGACGTGCAGACCACGGCGGTGGTCACCTGCCTCCCCGACACGAGCCTCGAGGAGTGCAGTGCGATCATGACATCGCGCCGCATCCGGCATCTGCCGGTGGCCGACGATGGTATCGTGCACGGCATCGTCACGATCGGCGACATCCTGGCGTTCCGGGTTTCGGAGCAGGCCTCCACGATCGAGTATCTCAACAGCTACATGTTCGGCACCCGGTGACCTCGCGCCTCGCGAAGACTCGTCACGACCATCCATCCACGCCCCGTGATCTCCACCGTTCATCTCACCGCCCGCGAACGCATCCCGGTCGTGGTCGTTCCGGACCATGACGACATCGCCCGTCTGGTGGCCGACCGCATCGCGGCGCTCGTGCGCGCCCGCGCCGCCGAAGGCCGCGCCTGCGTGCTCGGTCTCGCCACCGGCTCCACGCCGATCGGCGTGTACCGCGAGCTCATCCGGATGCACCGCGAGGAAGGGCTCTCGTTCCGGCACGTGATCACGTTCAACCTGGACGAGTACTACCCCATGCCGCGCGACAGCGTGCATGCGTATCACCGGTACATGTGGGAGAACCTGTTCGCGCACATCGACATCGTGCCGGAGAACGTGCACCTCCCGGCGGGCGATATCCCGCGGGACCGCGTCGACGCGCACGTCGCCGAGTACGAGGCGGCGATCGAACGGGCCGGCGGCATCGACTTCCAGCTCCTCGGCATCGGCAAGACGGGGCACATCGGGTTCAACGAGCCGGGCTCGGGCGCCGAAAGCCGCACGCGGCTCATCTCCCTCGACATGATCACGCGCCGCGACGCGGCCGCCGATTTCTTCGGCGAGGACCACGTGCCGCGCGAAGCCATCACCATGGGCGTGGCCACCATCCTCGCCGCCCGCGAGATCGCGCTGCTCGCCACCGGCGAGCACAAGGCCGCCATCGTGAAGCGCGCGGTGGAAGGGGAGATCGTGGTGGACGTGGCGGCCACGTTCCTGCAGCGGCATCCGGGCACCACGTTCTACGTGGACAATGCCGCCGCGGCCGACCTCACGCGCGTGGCCACGCCGTGGCTGCTCGACGAGGTGGAGTGGACCGACGACCTGGTGCTCCGCGCCGTGACGTGGCTTTCGCTCAGCACGGGCAAGGCGATCCTCAAGCTCACCGAGCGGGACTACGCCGAACATCATCTGTCGTCGCTGCTCGCGCGCCACGGCACGGCCGGCGACGTGAACGGGCTCATCTTCAACCGGCTCGGCGCCCGTATCCGCGGCCGGTCCAAGCTCCCGGAGCAGGAGCGGATCATCTGCTTCTCGCCGCACCCCGACGACGACGTCATCTCCATGGGCGGCATCCTGCGCAAGCTCGTCCTCAACGAGAACCACATCGTGGTGGCGTACATGACGAGCGGCAACATCGCCGTGTTCGACCACGACGTCCGCCGGCACGTGGACTTCCTCGTGCGTCTCGCACGGGAGCGCGGGCTCGACGCCACCGAACTCGAGGCCATGCGCGAGCGCGTGCTGCGGTTCCTGGCGAGCAAGCACCCCGGCGACGTGGACAGCGAGGAAGTGCAGGACATCAAGCGCGTCATCCGGGAAGCCGAGGCCGTGTCCGGCATCGAGACGATCGGCATGACGAGCCGGGCGGCGCGTTTCCTCGATCTCCCGTTCTACCAGACGGGCAAGGTGCGCAAGGATCCGATCGGAGATGCCGACGTGGCGATCGTGAAGAAGCTGCTGCAGGAGGAGGCGCCCGATCTCATCTTCGTGGCGGGCGACCTCTCCGATCCGCACGGCACGCACCGCATGTGCAAGGAAGCGGTGGAACGCGCGCTCGCGGAACTCGCGACCGATCCGTCGTTCAAGCGTCCCCAGGTGTGGCTGTACCGCGGCGCGTGGCAGGAATGGCCGGTGACGGAAGCCACGTGGCTCGTGCCGATTTCGCAGGACGAGCTCCGGCTCAAGATCCAGGCGATCTTCAAGCACCAGTCGCAGAAGGACTCGGCCCCGTTCCCGGGGCAGGACGACCGGGAGTTCTGGCAGCGGGTCGACGCCCGCAACAAGGACACGGCGGCGCTGCTCGACCGGTTGGGGCTCGCGGAGTACTTCGCGATGGAAGCGTACGTGGTGATGTAGACGTAGCCACTCGCGTGCGTCGCGGAGGGCGGCGGCGCGCGCGGGAAACGCCCGTCCAACGGCGGTCCGTCCGTCCACGACCCCTTGGCCATGCCACGGTATCCTCCACGCGAACCCTTCGCGGAGGATACCGTGATGCCATCAGCTCGCTCGATCGCGCTCGCCTTTCTCGTGGCGACCCTGGCGTGCGGCGGAGGAGATGATCAGGCCCCCGTTGCTCCGGGGCCCGGCCCCGGCCCCGGACCTGGACCCGGCCCGGGGCCCGAACAGCCGCCGGCGAACACCGTCATCCTGGGCGCCAGCAGCTTCTCGCCCGCTTCGATCACCGTGCAGCGCGGCGGCACGATCACATGGTCGAATACCAGCGGGCTCCTCCACAACGTCACGTTCGGCACACCCGGCTCGCCGGCCGACATCCCGGATCACACGTCGGGAACCAACGACCGCGTCTTCCCGTTCGCCGGAACGTTCACCTACACCTGCACCTATCACGGCGGGATGAACGGTTCGGTCATGGTGCAATGACGCGTGCGCCGCTGACGCTGCCGACACAGATCCTGGCGTTCATCCTCCTGATCGGCACCACGGGTGTGCCGGCGCATGCGCAGCGCCTGCTGGATCACTCGCCGAATACGCGCTCCACGTGGACGATGGCACGGTGGCAGCCGGCGATGATCATCTCACACCGCTTCGAGTTCCTGTCGGGCGGCGACGAACTCCTCAACGTGCCGCTGGTCACCGTGGGCACCGCGGTGCACGAACGGATCGCGATCGGCCTCGACTTCACCTCCAACAGCGAAGTGACCGCCGCGCGTCTTGGCGGCAACGAAACGCAGTGGTGGCTGGCGCTGCGCGGACCGGCCGGCGCGCGGGGTGGTGTGGACGGCCTGATCGGCTACAACACGGCCGCCGGCAGTGTCGACGGCGCCATCACGACGCGCGCGCGCACCGGCCCGGTGTCGCTCGTTGCGGAAGCACGCGGGTTTTCCAATGCGTTCGGCACGCAAGCGGCCGGATTCGCCGGCGCCGGTGGTGCCGTCCTGCACCTTACACCATACCTGAGTCTCGCCGGCGATCTGGGGCGGGTATTCCGCCCCGACACGCTCGGCACCGTGTGGAGCGGCGGCTTCACGCTGGCCATTCCGGGCACCCGGCACCAGCTCTCCCTGCACGCCACGAACGGCGGAGCAGCCACGCTGCAGGGCGCGTCCCGCGAGAACATCCTCGGCCCGAAAGCCGTGCGATACGGATTCGCGTTCGTCGCCCCGCTCGGCACCGGCGCCCAGTGGGGCGCGATCTTCCGGCGCGCAAACCGGGCGGCGGCCCCGACCGAAACGGCCCGGATGCAACCGGCGGATACCATACGCGTGGCGATCCGGAACCTCGTGTTCTCACCGGATACGGTGAGGATCCCGGTTGGTGCAACGGTGCTGTGGGAAAACGCGGATCCGATCGTGCATACCGTCACGGCAGACGACGGACGCTGGGGAAGCGCGACGCTCGAAACCGCCGCGCGATACACCCATCGATTCACTGCGGCCGGTCGCTTTCCGTATCACTGCGCGCCCCACCCGCACATGAAAGGCGTGGTGATCGTGGAGCCGTAGAGCGTGATGATCGTGGAGCCGTAAGACGTGATGATCGTGGAGCCGTAACCGGCAGCGTCAGGCCGGCCGGCCCGTGCGCGCCTGTTGCCGGTAGCGCATCGGGCTCACGCCGTATTCCCGGCGGAACACGTTCGAGAAGTGGCTCTGGTCGTAGAACCCGCAGTTCGCGGCGATCACGGTGAGCGGCTCATCGGTGTACGCGAGCGCGCGGGCGGCCTGCTCCACTCGCAGCATGCGCACGCGCTCGCCGATGCTGGTACGGAACCGGCGGCGATACGCCCGGGCGAGCGATGTGGCCGGCACGCCCACTTCGCGCGCCACTCCGCCCAGCGTCAGGCGCGTGGCGTACGAGGCCTCGACCATCTCGTGCGCGCGGCGCAGCCACGAGGGGATCGCGGCTTCGGAGCGTTCCGCCTCGCGGGCAAGCCGGGCGAGCAGCTCCAGCAGCGCGCTCTCCACCGCGAGCGGCGTCATCGCGTCAGGGAACGCCATCTCGTGCCGCACGCGGTGCAGCAGGGCGCCCGCTCCCGATCGCTCGAGAAAGAACCGTTCGCCGAGCAACCGGTGCACCAGCGGCGTCGCCTCGAAGTGCGCGCGGTCGATGTCCACCCGGAGCCCGTGCGATTCATCGGCGATGAACCGGTTCGAGTGCGGGTCGCCCGCCACCGTGAGCTTGAGCGTGTCCTCCCGGCACTCGAAGCTCCGGCCCCCCGAGTGCTCGGTGAAACACCCCTCGAACACGTAGCAGAGCGACGGGTCGTCGTGCGTATGGCGCGGGAGCAGCATCCCGCCGGCGTGCATGCCACGCAGCACGCTGAAGCCGGGTACGTCGAAGACCGATTCGGACACCTGAGGCACGACGACTCCTCGAAACGGGGGACGGGAGTGATGTCCCTGATACACGTATCTCCCGTCTGGTACCCGCTCCCGCCGCCGGATGTTGCGGAGCGGCCTCGCCTCGACGCCGCTTCGGGGAGTGCACCGGCTCCGGGAGACCGTCGATCGATCTCCGAAGCCGGCGCTCCTCCTCAATCCCACCTCAATCCCAGGTCAGCGCCGCCGACGACTGATACTCGGTCACGCGCGTCTCGAAGAAATTCTTCTCCTTGCGCAGATCGATCGTCTCGCTCATCCACGGGAACGGATTCGGCGACCCGTACCGCGCCGGCAGGCCGATGCGCTCCAGCCGCCGGTCGGCCACGTACTGCACGTAATCCCGGAACAGCCCCGCATTCAGCCCCAGCACCCCGCGCGGCAGGCAGTCCTCGGCGTACGCGATCTCGAGCTTCACCGCGCGCTCGATCCAGCCGGTGATCTTCTCCCGCGTGGCCGGCGTCCAGATCGCGGGGTTCTCCGCGATGATCCCGTTGATGAGATCCACGCCGAAGTTGAGGTGCGTGCTCTCGTCACGCAGGATGTACTGGAACTGCTGCCCCACGCCGGTCATGCGGTTCTGGCGGTGGAACGACAGCATCATCGCGAACCCGGAGTAGAAGAAAATGCCTTCCATGATCACGTAATAGCCGATCAGGTTCTCGAGGAACTGTCGCGCGCCTTCGGTGGTCGCGGTGCTGAACCCGGGTTGCAGCACGGCTTCGGTGAGCTCCATCTCCAGCTCGTCCTTGTCGGCGATGCTGTTCACCTCGCGGTGCATGTGGAACACGGCGTGTCCGTCGAGCCCGAGACTCTCCACGATGTAGTGGAACGCGTGGGTATGGATGGCCTCCTCGAACGCCTGCCGCAGCAGATACTGCCGGCACTCGGGGTTCGTGACGTGCTTGAAGATCGCGAGGATCAGGTTGTTCGCCACGAGGCTTTCGGCGGTGGAGAAGAAGCCGAGGTTGCGCAGGATGACGTGCCGTTCGTCGTCGGAGAGCGCGTCGCTCTTCCAGAGCGCGATGTCGCGCGCCATGGGCACTTCCTGCGGCTGCCAGTGATTGCGGCAGCCGTTGAGGTAGTGCTCCCACGCCCACTCGTACTTGAGCGGCATGAGCTGGTTCACGTCCACGGCGTTGGCGTTGAGGAGCCGCTTGTCGATCGCAGTCATTGGCAGGCCTCGCAGTCCTCGTCGAGATCGCACACGACCGCCGCCGGTTCGCGGGTGGCGATCTGCACGTCGGCCGACGCGCTCCGCGAGCGCATCCAGCGCGGCTGCACGCCGCGGCGGTTGATGTCCACGGTGCTCTGCTCCACGCCGCCGGCGCCGAGCGTGCGCAGGTAGTAGGTGGTCTTGAGCCCCTTCTCCCACGCGTGCAGGTACATCTCGTGCAGCCGCCGTCCGCTCGCCGTTCCGAGGTAGAGGTTGAGCGACTGTCCCATGTCGATCCACTTCTGCCGGCGCGCCGCGCATTCGATGAGCCATTCGGCCTCGATCTCGAACGCCGTGAGATAGGTGTCCCGGATCGCCTCGGGGATGCGGTCCACGGCCTCGAGGATGCCGTCGTGGTACTTGAGGTCCTCCACCATGCGCGCGTCCCACACGCCGAGCCGGCGGAGGTCCTCCACGAGGTGCCGGTTCACGATGGTGAACTCGCCGCTCAGGTTGCTCTTCACGTACAGGTTCTTGTACGTGGGTTCGATGGACGCCGACACGCCGCAGATGTTCGCGATCGTGGCCGTGGGCGCGATGGCCATGACGTTGCTGTTGCGCATGCCGTGCGTGGCCACGGCCTCGCGCACGGGCGTCCAGTCGAGCGCGCCGCCGCGCGGCACGGGCACCGGACGTCCGCGTTCCTGCTCGAGGAGGTCGAGCGTGTCCTGCGGCAGCAGCCCGCGGCTCCACTTGGACCCGGCGTAGCTCGGATACGCGCCGCGTTCGGCGGCGAGCGTGGCCGAGCCGAGGATCGCGTGATACGCCACGAGCTCCATGCTGCGGTCGGCGAACTCCACGGCCGCGTCGGACGCATAGCTCGTGCCGAGCGTGTACAGCGCGTCCTGGAAGCCCATGATCCCGAGTCCCACCGGCCGATGACGCTGGTTGGACGCGCGCGTCTCGGGCACCGGATAGAGATTGATGTCGATGACGTTGTCGAGCATGCGCACGGCGGTGCGCACCGTGGCGGCGAGTTTCTCCGCATCGATGCCTTCGGCCGTGGTGTGCGCCGCGAGATTCACCGAGCCGAGGTTGCACACGGCGATTTCATCGGCGCTGGTGTTGAGCAGGATCTCGGTGCAGAGGTTGGAGCTGTGCACCACGCCGGCGTGGTCCTGCGGGCTGCGGATGTTGGCGGGATCCTTCCATGTGAGCCACGGATGGCCTGTCTCGAAGAGCATGGCGAGCATCTTCCGCCAGAGCCCCACGGCTTCCACGCGCTTCGTGCCGCGCAGCCGGCCGGCGTCCACGTCGGCTTCGTACGCCTCGTAGCGTTCGCGGAACGCGGTGCCGTAGAGATCGTGCAGATCGGGTACGTCGCTCGGACTGAAGAGCGTCCACGTGCCGCCCGCGCGCACCCGCTCCATGAACAGATCGGGGATCCAGTGCGCGAGGTGCATGTCGTGCGTGCGGCGGCGGTCGTCGCCGGTGTTCTTGCGCAGTTCGATGAACTCCTCGATGTCGAGATGCCACGTTTCGAGATACGCGCAGGTGGCGCCCTGCCGCTTGCCGCCCTGGTTCACGGCGATGGCCGTGTCGTTCGCCACCTTGAGGAACGGCACCACGCCCTGGCTCGGACCGCCGGTGCCGCGGATCAGGCTGCCGAGCGAGCGCACGTTGGTCCAGTCGTTGCCGAGGCCGCCGCTCCACTTGGAGAGCATGGCGTTGTCGCGGATGGCCTTGAAGATGTCGCCGAGGTCGTCCTGCACCGACGTGAGGAAGCAGGACGACAGCTGCGGAAAGCGCGTGCCGGCGTTGAAGAGCGTGGGCGTGGAGCTGCAGAACGAGAACGTGGAGAGCACGCGGTAGAACTCGATGGCGCGCGCGTCGCGTTCATGCTCCGGTTCGGCCAGCGCGAGCCCCATGGCCACACGCATCCAGAACCACTGCGGCAGCTCGTAGCGCCGGTTGTCGTGCTGCAGCAGATAGCGGTCGTGGAGCGTCTGCACGCCGAGGTAGTCGAACGCGAGATCACGCTCGGCGTCGAGCGCGGCGGCGATGCGGGGAAGGTCGAACGACGTCGCGAGGCGCTCGTCCAGCCGTCCCACGGCCACGCCGTGCGCGACATAGGCCGCGAAGCGGTCGACGTACCGGGCCGGCATGTCGCGAAACGTGGTGGAGCGGCCGAGCACTTCGGCGTAGAGCTCGCGCAGCCGGAGCCGGGCGGCGAGCGCGCTGTACTCGGGCGCGAGCTCCACGCGCGAACGGGCCGCGAGCACCGCGGCGCCGGCGAGCTCGTCGTGCGTCATGCCGTCGTAGGCCGTGGCCAGCGCGTCGGTGGCCACGGCGGCCGGATCCACGGCGGGCGTCAGGCCGACGGACGCTTCCGTGATGCTGCCGCGCAGGACCGTGGGCTCGAGCACCGATTCATGGCCGTCCCGGTCGCGCAGGCGGAGACGCGGGCCATCGCGCCGGGCCGCGCGCGCCTCGCGGTACAGGATGAAGCGCCGGGCCTCGGCATAGTGGCCCGCGGCCATGAGCGCGCGCTCCACCTCGTCCTGGATGGCCTCGATGGGGAGCGCTTCGACCGTGGCGAGCACGGACGACGCCGCGAGCGCATCCTCCACGGCGTCGGTGACGTGATCCACCGCGTCGTGAAGCGCGACGTCGAGCGGATCGGGGTACGGCACGCGGGCTTCGGCGCGAAAGGCCATCTCCACCGCGTGGCGGATGCGGCCGCGGTCGTACGACACGGTCCGGCCGTCGCGTTTGACCACGTGGGAGAGCGGCGTGCGCGGCGCCGCGGGGGTGGGGGCAATGACGGTCATGGGGCTCCTCTGCCGCGGCGATGCCCCAACGAGCCGGCCATGGTGCGACAGTGCGCAGCCTCCGGAGCCGATCGCGCGGCGGAGAGCGAGCACTGGCGACCACACCCTCGTTCGCGGAGGACGTCGTCACGACCACAGATGCTCACGGGCGGGCATTCGGGCTTGGCGGAGGTGCCTTACCGTTGCGCGTCAGCGCCGGACTTTCACCGGACTTCCCCACATGTTGCAGCCGGCCACGACGGCCGGCCCCGCGAGCGACACTTCGTGATTGCAGGCAATGATACGGTCCGGGGGACGGGACGGCAAGCAGCCGGGGAGAGGGCGCCAGCGCGGAACCGGGCGGCCGGGGCCCCCCTCCCGGAAGGACCGCGGTCGTCTCCCTTTACGCCGCCGGCGCCGCCTGCACTTCGATATCGAGCTTGACCTGGTCGCCCACCAGCACCCCGCCGGCTTCGAGCGCGGCGTTCCACGTCAGCCCCCACTCCTGCCGCGAGATCTTCGTGGACAGCGTGGCGCTGACCTTGGTGTTCCCCCAGGGATCCTTGGCCGGCCCGCCGATCTCGCCGGTGAGCGTGACGGGCTTCGTCACGTCGCGGATGGTGAGGTCTCCTTCGGCGGTGAGATCGTCGCCGTTCCGGACGGCCTTCGTGACGCGGAACGTGGCCGTGGGAAAGTTGGCCGCGTCGAAGAAGTCGGCCGATCGCAGGTGGTCGTCACGCTGGGCGGCGCCGGTGTTGATCGACGCGGTATCGATCGCGATCTCGGCGCCCGTGACGGTACCGTCGGTCTCGTCGATCGTGCCGGAAAGGGTGCCGAAGCTGCCGCGGACCGTCGAAATGCCGAGGTGCTTCACGGAAAAGGTGATCTGGCTATGCGCCGGGTCGATGGTCCACTGCATGGCGATTCTCCCTGCAAGAGCGAAAGGTAAGGGGGATGGATATCTCACAACTAAGATAACATCACCTTCCGCTGCCGCAAGGGGGCGGGATTCAGTCGACCGGCGGATTCTCCTCGCCGGTCAGGACGTCCGCGCCCGCGGCGCCGTGCCCCATCCGCTTGAGCAGCGCGGTCACGGCCGCCTGCTCCGCCGGCTCCAGCGCGCCGACTGCCCGCTCGATGACCGCCGCGTGGCCCGGGAAGATCCGCCGAAGCAGCCGCTCGCCGGCCGGGGTGAGCGCCGCGTACCGGGCCCGGCGGTCGGACGGGCACTGCTGCCGCTCCACCAGCCCCTTGGCCACGAGCCGGTCCACCAGAAACGTGATCCCGCCGCTCGACACGAGGATCCGGCGCTGTACCTCGCCCTGCAGCATGGCGCCCCGATGATAGAGCGCCTCGAGAATCGCGAACTCGGTGAGCGTGAGGCCGTGCCGAGCCACATCGGCGGCGGCGTGGGCGCTCACCGCCACGTGGGCGCGCGACAGGACGACCCAGAGCTTGAGCGCCGTGGCGGTGTCGTCGGACACCTCGAGAGGGTGGCCGGTACCCGGAATGATGCCGGCATGCCCGCCGGCCGGCGTCTCGCGCCGGCGCCCGGTTTCAGCGGACCGGCGACGCTGCGCGTCATCAGATGTGGACTTTCGACGAACGGCCATGACGCCCAAGCCTCGGCGGCGGCGCACGGTTCCGCAAGTCCACCCCGGTTTCGAGGCCTCGAAATCCCGAACACCACCCGGCACGGGGCATTTCGGGGGATATTCCGGGGTTGCTCAGTAGAGAGATGGGCCGGGAATCATTATCTTGCATGAAGATGCGCTGGTGCGACGGTCGCACCGCGCCCGCACACGCGAGGAGGGGGGGAATGCGGAAGCCGAGGCCGAACACCTACAACCCAGCGCAGGCGCTGCACCTGATTGCGAGCGATCGCAGTGGCCTGCCGTTGAGCTGCCCATCCTGTTCCGGCGAGATCACGCGCGAGCCCGCGCTGTATCCGCCGCCGACCAATTCACACGTGACGCTCAAATGCGCCGTTTGCGGGCGGTTCGCCCGCTATATCGCCGGTAACGGCTGACGTTTCGACGGGGTCGCACCGTCGGTGTCATGACGCCCCGGGCCGGAAGGCTCGGGGCGTTGTGCGTGGGGGGGCGGCGTTTCCACTGGCGGTGGTTCGGCCGGGAGACGGGGCGTACGAGGTCGCAAGCGGCGGGTCGATAGTCGCGAGTCGCGAGGGTGCCTGATACAACGTGCCCCATGACCCGGCGCCGGTGTTCCAGACCTGGCCTGGATATCCGGGTAGAGACCGCCCGCACGAGGTCGCAAGCGGCGGGTCGATAGTCGCGAGTCGCGAGGGTACTTGATACAACCGATGCCCGCCCGAGGGGCTGGAGTCGCCAGGCACCCTCGCGACTCGCGACTATCGACCCGCCGCTTGCGACCTCGTGCGAACCGACCCTGCTCCACGCCGAGACGCCGCTTCGATCCCCTACCAGCTGATCGTCCCCTGCCTCGACGTATCCACGTCCTCCGCCGCCCCGGTCTTGAACAGAAACCCCTCCCGGTTCCGGCTCAGGAACGTGCGCGCCTCGGCCTCCATCAGATTGAGGCCGTAGTGATTGATCAGCATCGTCTGCTGCTTGAGCCAGTCGCCCCAGCAGGTCTGGCAGATCTCGGCCACCAGGCGCTCGGCCGTGGCCCCCACGACGCCGATCGGCGCCTTGTCGAAGCCCGCGCGCGTCTGGCCGCAGCGCCGGCAGGTAATGTCGGGCATATCGGGAAATCCTCCGTACCCGGAATCTAACGGGCGGGCGGCGCGGCGGACCAGCAACCCCCCGACCGGCTACTGCGACTTCACCTCGGCCACCAGCTTGGTCAGCGACGACTTCGCGTCCCCGAAGAGCATGTTCGTCTTCTCGTCGTAGAACAGCTCGTTCTCGATCCCCGCGAATCCCGGATTCATGCCGCGCTTGAGCACGATGATGCTGCGCGCGTCGGCCACGTTCAGGATCGGCATGCCGTAGATGGGCGACGTCTTGTCGTGCTTCGCGGCCGGATTCACCACGTCGTTCGCGCCGATCACCACGGCCACGTCGGTTTCGGCGAACTGGTCGTTGATCTCCTCCATGTCGTACAGCCGGTCGTACGGCACGTTCGCTTCGGCCAGCAGCACGTTCATGTGCCCGGGCATGCGCCCGGCCACGGGATGAATCGCGTACTTCACCTCGCCGCCGTTCTTCTCGATGAGCTCGGCGAGCTCGCGCACCTGATGCTGCGCCTGCGCCACGGCCATGCCGTATCCGGGCACGAACACCACGCGTCCCGCGTAGGCGAGCTGCACCGCGGCGTCCTCCGCGCTGATGCTCTTCGCCACGAGCCCTTCCGACGACTTGCCGCCCGCCGTGACCGCGCTCCCGAACGCGCCGAAGAGCACGTTGCCGAACGAGCGGTTCATGGCCTTCGACATGATGATCGACAGGATGAACCCCGATGCGCCGTCGAGCGCGCCGGCGATGATGAGCACGTCGTTGTCGATCGCGAACCCGGTGGCCGATGCCGCGAGGCCGGCGTACGAGTTGAGCAGCGACACCACCACCGGCATGTCGGCGCCGCCGATCGGCATCACCATCAGGATGCCGATCGCAAATCCGATGGCGAGCATCACGTAGAACACCCGGAGATCCGACGGATTGGCGATCAGCCAGACGAAGCAGCCGAACGCGGCCGCGAACAGCGCCAGGTTGAAGACGTTCTGCCCCTTGTACGTGATGGGGCGGCCGGTGATGAACTCCTGCAGCTTGCCGAAGGCCATGAAGCTGCCGGTCACGGTGAGCGCGCCGAACAGCACCTCGAACCCGATGGCCGCCATCTTGAAGCGCACTTCGCTGTCGGCGGGCGGGATGACGCCCGGCGCCTGGTACATGTGGTAGTACTCGCCCACGCCCACGAGCGTGGCGGCGAGCGCGCCGAACATGTGCGAGAACGCGATGCGCTGCGGCATCGCGGTCATGGGCACGAACTTGCCGAGCGGATAGCCGAACACCGTGCCCAGCACGAGCCCGCCGATGATCCACGAATACGTGAGGATCTCGGCGTGCATCAGCGTGCCCACGATGGCGAAGAGCATGCCGAGCGCGGCGAGCTGCATGCCGCGCCGCGCCTGGTCCGGCTTGGTGAGCGAACGCAGACCGAGGATGAACAGCACCGACGACACGAGGTACAGGAGCTGCACGATGAGCTCCCGTCCGCCCATGGTATCGAGCGCGGCGCCGGTGGGGCTCGTGGCGAGCAGCCAGGCCGCGGCGGCGGCCGTGGGGAGGCCGGCCAGCAGGAGGAGCAGGGTCACGGCGTCCCGCCCGCGTCGGGCGTCTCGGAGGCCGCGGGCTTCGCATCGGCGCGCTTGAACATGCCGAGCATGCGGTCGGTGATGATGAAGCCGCCCACGACGTTCGTCATGGCGCACATCACGGCCACGAAGCCGAGGATCGTGGCCACGCGGCCGTACTGGCCGCCGGCGAGCACGATGCTCCCCACAAGTGAAATGCCGCTGATGGCGTTGGTGGCGGCCATCAGCGGCGTGTGCAGGAGCGGCGGCACCCTGGTGATGACCAGGAAGCCGACGAATCCCGCAAGGATGAAGACGTAGAGCTGGATGATCTGGGTAGCGGTCATGGCGGCGGTCCGGGTGAGCGGCCGTGGGTCAGCGACGGGCGACGCCGGCGTGCGCGACGGTCATCGCGCCGGTGATCGCGTCTTCGAGGTCGACATGGAGCGTGCCCTCCCGGTCGAGGTGCTGCAGCAGCGTGAGCACGTTGCGACTGAACATCTGGCTCGCGTGGAGCGGCACGGTGGCGGGAAGGTTGCGCGTGCCGATGATCGTGACGCCCCCTTCCTGCACCGTTTCGCCGGGCACGGTGAGCTCGCAGTTGCCGCCGGCTTCGGCGGCGAGGTCCACGATCACGGCGCCGGGGCGCATGCCCTGCACCATGTCGGCGGTGATGAGCCGCGGCGCGGGGCGGCCGGGGATCAGCGCCGTGGTGATCACGAAGTCCTGGTCCACGATGTGGCGGCCGATCGCGGCGAGCGTGCGCGCCTGCTCGTCGTCGCTCTGCGCCTTCGCGTAGCCGCCCTTGTCCTCCGCGCCGGCGCTCACGAGATCGGTGGCGATGAACTTCGCGCCGAGCGACTGCACCTGCTCGCGCGCGGCGGCGCGCACGTCGAACGCGCTCACCTGCGCGCCGAGCCGGCGTGCGGTGGCGATGGCCTGGAGTCCCGCCACGCCGGCGCCGATCACGAACGCGCGCGCCGGCTGGATGGAGCCGGCGGCGGTGGTGAGCGACGGGAGAAGGCGCGGCAGCGCCGACGCGGCGAGCAGCACGGCCTTGTAGCCGGCCACCGTGGCCTGCGACGAGAGCACGTCCATGCTCTGCGCGCGCGTGATGCGCGGCACGAGCTCGAGCGCGAGCACGCTCACGCGCCGCGCATTGAGCGCCTCCACCACCGGGCCGGCGGACGATGGCTGCAGGAGACAGGCGAGCGTGCTTTCCTCCGGCAGCAGGGCGATCTCGTCCTCGGACGGGCGCTGCACCTTGACCACGATGTGCGCGCCGGCCGCGGTGCTCGCGAAGTCGGCCGCGAACGTGGCGCCCGCCTTTTCGTACTGCTCGTCGGGGAACCAGGCGAACAGGCCGGCCGTGCGTTCCACGACCACCTCGTGGCCGGCCTTGACGAGCTTCGCCACACTGTCGGGCACGAGCGCAACGCGGCGCTCGTACCGTTCGGTCTCCTTGGGGACGGCTATGCGCATGACGGCAGAGGCAATGGGAGAACAGCAACCATGGCCGGAGGCGGCGCGCCGATCGATCGGCAGGGTGGCATCGTCGGGCGACGGCAACCAGCCTCATGGGGAGCGAAGCTACGCGCGGGACGGCGGAGCGCAAATCGCCGCTCCGCCGTGCTCTTGCCGTCCTCTCGGGATCCCTTACCGGCGCCGGCCGGCGACGAGGTCGCCGTAGATGATCAGCCCCCCGTCCCCCACGCCGATCCCCCGGCCGCCCACGATGCGCGCCTTGCGCACCACGGCCGGAAACTGGTGCAGCCGCGCGCACTGGACGAGCGTGCAGCCGTACACCTCGCCCCCCGTGCCGGTGCTGACGAACACGTAGTACTCGTCCTCGCTGCGCCCCGTGATGGTCGTGAATGCCGCCGACGCGGCCGTGGGCAGGCCGGACGGCGTGAGGTAGGACCAGGCCGTACCGTTCCACCGGAAGATCCGGCGGCCCGCCCCGATGGCGATCGCGGAGGTCGCCGAGAAGGCCGCGATGTCGGATGCGGCGTCGAACACGGCCGGCAGCAGATGGCGGGTGAAGGTCGCGCCGTTCCAGTGGCCCATCGCATTGCCGTGTCCACCCGTGAAAACCGCGTCGGCCGACGCGCCGTGCACGGCAAACCAGTTCGTGTTCGAGGGTGCGCCGGGCTCCACGTTCGTCCAGGTGCTGCCGCCCTGGCGACGCATCGCCGCCCACCACCCGGCGGGCACATTGCCGGGTCCCACGGCCCAGACATCGTTGATCGTCGCGCCCCAGAGATCGCGCGACGGCACGGCCTGCACCTGCCACGTGAACGCGGTCCCGTTCCACGTCCCGACCTGATCCGCCACCAGCGCGAGCGCCTGCGACCCCCAGACGCCGAACGCCGGTCCCTCCTTCGTGTTGAACGTCTGCGTGGACGGCACCTCCACGGGATGCCAGCGCGTGCCGTCGTAGCGGAGCGCCAGCGTGGCGCCCGGCGACGAGGCGAACGCCAGCGCGCCGCCGCCGAATCCCATGCGCGTGAAGTTCTGGCGATGGAGCTCGATCGACAGCACCGGGCCGTTCCATCGCACGACACCGCCATGCGCGACCTGGAAGCGCAAATCCGGTGTGGCGCAGGCCGACCGGCTGTACCCCGGCAGGGCCGTGCCCGGTGGAATGAGCGGCGTCCAGACGCCGCTCTCGAGCCGCCGCAGCCCCGCGCCCCAGTTCACCCCGCCGAGCACCGTACCGTCGAGACAGCGGGAGAAGATCCCGGCGCTGCGGGCCGTTGCCTGCGGACCGGGATCGGTGTACTCCCGCGTCCACGTGCCGTTCTGCCAGCGATTGATGAACCCCACGAAGTTCTCCGAGCCTCCGACCAGGAGCACATCGTCGCTCAGGACATGGATCTGCCCGACAGCTTCCGTCGAGACGCGCTTTGCCACACCGGCCCATCCCTCGCCCACGCGCCGGTAGAACGCCGGCCCCGTGGAGCCCGATGCCGTGCCGCGCAGGGCGAACAGCCCGCCCCCCTCGGTGACCGCGACGCGGGGAGTGCTGGTGCTGCCGTTCGTTGACGGCGCTTCCATCCACGTCCACACCCCGTTGGCATTCCGCACGAACAGGCTCGTGTCCGTGGACAACGCCCCGCTGCCGTCGGCCCGCATGGCCAGACTGATCACGTTCGCGGTGGTGGGAATGGTTTCCCGCTCCCAGCCGCTCGCCGAACGCCGCAGTACCACACCACCATTCCCCCACGCCCACGCCTGCCCGCCGGCCACCAGCACATCCGCGAGGACGGTGGTGACGGGCGACGAACGCCGCGTCCATGTGCCCGTGGGCGACCGTTCCACGATGCTTCCCGAATCCCCCACCACGAGGAGCGTGCCGTCGGGGAGCATGGCACTCGCGCGATGGGCTCCCTGCACGTCGGCGGGACCGATCCTGCCGTCGAACGTGGCCGTCCAGCGCACGGGAAACACGGGCGCCGTGACGGTGACCGTGCGCGTGGCGGTGACCGCGGGCGTGGCCGCACTCGCCACCGTGATGGTGGTGGTGCCGGCGGCAACGGCGGTCACCACGCCGGCGGCGTTCACCGTGGCCACGGCGGAGTTCGCCGAACTCCACGCGAGCGCGGTGTTCGCGCCCGGATCCGCGGTGATGGTGACGGCCGCGGTGTCGACGCCGCCGGCGGCGATCGTATCCGCGAGCGTGAACGCGAGCGCCGTGACCTGCGGCTGCCGCACGGTGACCACCACGCTGTCCATGGCCGTGGGGTTCGCCACGCTCACGGCCGTTATCACGGTGGTGCCCGGCGCCACGGCGGTCAGGACGCCGGCCGCACTCACCGACGCCACGGCCGCTTCGCGCGAGGACCACGTCACGTCGGTGGACACCGCCGGTGCGGCCGTGACAGTGGCGACGACCGTTTCCGTGGCGCCCACGAACAGCGCCAGCGAATCGGGCACGATCGCGACCGTCACCACGGGCAGGTTCACGGTCACGGTGGCCGAAGCCGTGATGGCGGGCGCGGCCACCGATGCCACGGTGATCGTGGCGGTGCCGGGCGCAACCGCGGTCACCACGCCCGCGCTGCTCACCGACGCGATCGCGGCATCGCTCGACGTCCACGTGAGCGCCGTGTCCACGCCCGCATCGGCCACGAGTTCGGCCGCGAGCGTGCCGGTACCACCCACGGTGAGCGCGAGCGTGGCCGGACTCACGCTCACGCTGCGCGCGATCGGTGTCACGGTGAGCTCGGCGCTCGCTTCCACGCTGCCCACCGACGCGATCACGCGCGTGGCGCCGCCGGCCACCGCGCGCACCGTGGCCGTGGCGCCGCTCCCGGTCACGGTGGCGATGGCGGGAGACTCCGTGCGCCATGCGAGCGTGCCGGTCGCGCCGCTCGGCGTCAGCGTGGCCGACAGCGTGGTTTCGCTGCCCACGCCGGTGAGGGCGAGCGTGGAACGCGACAGCGTGATCCCGGTGACGGCCGGCGGAGGAGGCGGCGGTGGCGGTTCCCCGGGGCCGGCCGTGCCGCCGCCATCACACGCGGCGGCAGCAATCGCAGCGGACAGGAAGAGGAGAGCCGGCCCTGGACGACGCAGAGACCGGAGGGGCGACGCCGGGCGGCGGCGCAAGCGGGAGCGGAATGAAGCAGGCATGACGCTCCACGCGCGGCATGCCCGGAAACTCCCTCACGCCGTGGTCACGACACGTTCGGCGTGCGCGGCGAACCGCTCGAGTACGGGGGAGACGCCGGCGCCGCGGCCGGGACGACGACGGCCGGCCGTCCCGCATGCGCCGCGAGCCACGAGGCCACCTCGCGGAACACCGCCTCCTTCTCGTAGTCCACGGTCATGATGTGTCCCGACCGCTCCATCCAGCGGAACGCGCGCTCGGGGGCGCGCAGGCGATGCCAGTTGCTTACGGCCGCGGCCGTCGGCACGCGGCTGTCCTGACGCGACGCGAGATAGAGCGTGGGTGTGTCCACCTCCGGCAACGCCTCCTGCGCGATCAGGGTGACCTCGTGCAGTTCGGCGAGCAGCCGCCCGGACACCACGCCCATGCCGCGGCTCGCCGGCTGTGCCGACGGATCGAGGATGGACGCGAGTCGCCCGGCACTCCGGCGGAACGGCGCCAGCGGCCCCGACAGCCGGAGGAGCGGAGCGAGCCGCCGGATGTTGGACGGCATGCTCAGGTAGGGCGAGAGCAGCACGAGCGCGTCGAGATCATCGTGTTCGGCGGCCACGATCGCACAGAGCGCCGCGCCCATCGACAGCCCCACGAGCGACACGTGCGCGTGCGTGCGACGCAGCCTGTCCACCTGGTCGCGCACGAAGCCGATCCAGTCCGTGGCACGGGCGCGTCCGAACTCCACGAGCGTGCGGCCATGACCGGGAAGGAGCGGCACTTCCACGGTCCACCCTTCACCGTGCAGATGATGCGCGAGCGCGCGCACCGACTGCGGCGTGTCGCCGAAACCATGGAGCACCAGCACCGCGTGCGACGTGCTGCCGGTGAGCGATTCCGGTTCGGCGCCCTCCACGATCCCCGAAGGACCGAGGCGCAGCCGGTCGGCGAGCTCGCGCTCGAGGCGCCGCGCGCGCGCGCGATCCCGCGCGAGCAGCAGCACGGCGGTGGCCGCCGCCGTGCCGAGCACGAGCGGCAGCGTGAAGGAGCGACGGCGATCAGTAGCGCGGAACGGACGCATCCACATCGAGGCTCCAGCGGTCGATTCCCCCTTCGAGATTGGCCACGCGCGGTATCCCCTGCGCGCGCAGCCACTGGGCCGCCATCGCGCTCCGGCCGCCGTGATGGCAGTACACCACGTAGTCGACATCCGGATCGAGCGTCGCGGCCCGCTGCGGCAGCGTGGCGAGCGGCACGAGTTCGGCGCCGGGCAGCGCGGCGATGGCATGCTCCCACGGTTCGCGCACGTCGAGCAGGACGGGGGTGTTTCCTGCCGCGAGTGATGCCGCGAGCGCGGTGGGCGTGAGGTCTTCGAGCATGGGCGTTTCCTCGGAATCTCGGGCGGCGGACGGTCGGGCCGCGGGTGCCGCCTGCCGCGCGGCGTCGCCGCACACGCGACAGGCCGGATCGCGCGGCAGCGTCACTTCGCGCGTGCGCTGCGCCAGCGCATCGAACAGGAGCAGACGGCCGGCGAGCACATCGCCGAGCCCGGTGCACCACTTGATGACTTCGGTGGCCTGCATGAGGCCGATCAGCCCGGGAAGCACGCCGAGCACGCCGTCTTCCGCGCAGGTCGGCACCGTGCCGGGTGCCGGCGGATCCGGAAAGAGACAGCGGTAGCATGGACCGTCGGGCGCGGCGAACATGCTCACCTGTCCCTCGAACCGCGCCACGCTGCCGTACACGAACGGAATGCCGCGCGCCACACACGCATCGTTGATCGCGTAACGCGCGGGAAAGTTGTCTGTGCCGTCCACGACGAGGTCGTACTCCGCCACGAGCGCGTCGGCGTTGCCCGCGCGAAGCCGCGTTTCGTGCAGCACCACGCGCACGAGCGGATTCACCTCGTGCAGCCGCGCGCGCGCCGCGTGCAGCTTGGGTCTTCCCACGTCCGACGTGCCGTAGAGGAGTTGTCGATGCAGGTTGGACGCGTCCACCACATCGTCGTCCACGAGGCCGATGGTACCCACGCCGGCGGCCGCGAGATAGAGCGCGGCCGGCGAACCGAGCCCGCCGGTGCCCACGATGAGCACGCGCGCGGCCGCGAGCTTCTCCTGCCCCGCGGGGCCGAACTCGCGCAGCACGCGCTGCCGCGCATAGCGCGCGTCGGCGGCGTGCCGCGAGGAGTCGAGCGGGTGGTCGCCGGACGTCGTCGTCACGAGTCGCGTGGCCGAATCGGAGGAGATACCGGTCAGCGGCTGCCCAGCGCCTCGCGCGCCGCCGAAAGATCGGCGGTGGCGCGGCGGAACGCCTCGGCGAGATCGGCGAGCTCCCGCCGCGCGCGATCGGCATCGCCAGCGCGCACCGCTTCGTTCACACCGGGGAAGCTCATGGTGGCGTATCCGTTGTCGATGTCCGCCGCATAGATGAGCGAGCGCCACCACGGCCGGCCGAGCAGTCCTTCGGGGCGCGTGAGACTGCGTTCCACCGCGCGGAGCGACCGGTTCACGCGTTCCCGGGCCGCCTTGGGGAGCGCGCTGCCGTCGAGCCGCGCATCGCGCGCGGAGGCGAACCGCTGGGCTTCCCGTTCCATGCTGTCGATCGCGGCGGCGAGCGGACGCGCGAGCGTGCTGTCCCACCCGTTTCGCGCGAGGCCGCGCGTGACCAGCGGCACATAGCGCTGCATGGTGCGCGCGTACTCCACGTAGTCGTACGGGTGGATGTCGGCGTTGGCGAGGCGGAGCGCCATGGCCGCGCCGATGCGCGCCGCGGTGGCGTGGAAAATGAAGCCCGGGTCACCCCACGTGCGCATCCATTCGTGCGTGTCGTACGCGGAGTGATACACGCCGGCCGGCCCGCCGAAGCCCCAGTCGGCGTGCGGAATGCCGAGATGGTTGTAGAAGCCCGCGAAATCGGACCCGCCGCCCGGATCGCCCATGGCCGGCTCGGCGTCCGGGTTCATGGTGCCCGTGTTCGCGCGCCACACGTCGTACACCATGCCGCGTCCGCGCGGATCCGGCACCTGCCGCACCACCGAGCGCAGTGTGGAGCGCAGCGACGGGCTGCCTCCCGCGCCGAACGACGGCCCCTGCGCGGCCACGTCCTGGTTGAGATACGCCACGGCGCCGCGGAGCAGCTTGAGCGAATCGTCCTCCACGTATTCCGTGGAGCCGATGAGTCCCCATTCCTCCGCGTCCCACGTGGCGAACACGATGCTGCGGCGCGGTCGCACGCCTCGTGCCGCCAGATCGCCGAGCGCCTGCGCGGCTTCGAGCACACTCACGGTGCCGCTCACGTTGTCGGCCGCGCCGGCGCCCCAGCCGTCGCGGTGCGCGCCGATGTACACGTATTCGTCGGGGAATTCCGTGCCCGGCAGAATGCCGAGCGTATTCCAGATGGTCTTGAACCCGCGCGATTCGGCGTCGGTTTCCACTACGAGCTTCACGCGCACGGGGCCGGGCCCCACGTGATAGCGGAGCGGCAGTCCGCCCTGCCAGCCGGCGGGGATGTCGGTGCCGCGGAGGTCGCGCAGCAGCACCTGTGCGTTCTGCGCGCTGAGCGGCACCACGGGAATGCGCGGCACCGCCGTCTGCTCGAGCGGCACGCGCGGCGCATCCTTCGTGCTCGCGTACCCGGGCGTGGTGGGATCGCCCTGGCCGTTGAACACGCTGCCGCGCTGCACGCCGGTCATGGGGCGCATGGGGCCTTCGGGATACACGTCGCCGCGCACGAACCCGTCGTCGAGCGGATCGGTGTAGATGAAGAGCCCCACCGCGCCGCGCTTCTCCGCTTCCCGCGCCTTGATACCGCGGAAGCTGCGGCCGTAGCGCGCGAGCACGACCTTGCCGGCCACCGACACGCCGAGCGAATCGAGCACGGCGTAATCCTCGATGAGCCCGAAGTTCACGAACACGAGCTCGCCTTCGGCGGTGCCGGCGGCGCTGTAGCCGTTCACCGGCAGATACTGCGGCAGCGCCGACGTGGCGTCGCCCTCCACGGGCGGTTCCTGCAGGGCGAGCTCGAGCGTGTCGCGGCCCAGGCGCCAGGCGCGCGCCGACGTGGCGTGCGGCAGCCACACGTCGTACGCGCGCACTTCGGTGCGGAGTCCCATGCGCTTCATCGCGTCGATCACGTAGTCGCGCGTACGCGCCTGGGCGTCGGTGCCGGCCACGTGCGGCTCGGCCGACAACGCGCGCGCGTGCGCCTCGGCGCGCGAGGGCGCGGGGATGCCGATCGCGTCCCGCTCGGCCCGCTGCTGGGCCTGCGTGGCAGCCCGTGAAAAACCAGGCAGGCGATCAGGGGAAGCCGTCGCGCCCTGCGCCGACAGCGCAGAGCCGAAGAGACACGCGGCCATGGCCGCGGATACGGGGATCTGGAATCGAATCGTCATGCCGCAGCATCGCGCCCGCCGCGCGTGGGAGCAAGTGGGAGCAAGTGGGAGCATGGGGGAAGCAGCAGGTGGAAGCCAAGGCCGGCGCGGATTCCGGCCTTTTCCAGAGGACGTCGAATTCTTCTAAAGGACGTCGAACTCCTCGATGGCCCGCACGAGCGCCTGCTGGAGCCGCGCCTCCGCATCCGCGGCCTGACCGATCGCGGGGGAGAGGGCGGTGAACTGGCGCAGCATCTCGTCTTCGAGCATCGCCCGGCCCGGCGCCTGCACACCGAGGGCCCGGAGCTGAAGCTCCGCCAGCTCCTCGAGCAGCGCGGCGGTGTCGAGTTCGAGCGCAGCCAGTTGCGGCACCGTGGGACGGGTCACCACCGCGGGGCGTTCACGCCGCCGCTTCGGCGCTTCGAACAGCGCACGCACGGGCGCCGGCGTGATCACGAACGACCCGGACGTGTGCTCCGCGAAGCCGGTGATCACGTTGCGGCGGCGGAGGGAGGGGAGGAGCGCCAGCACGGCGGCGCGCACCGGGCTCTGGCCGCCCACGCTCCGCAGACCGCGGCCGGTGATCACGAGCACTTCGGCCGCCCCTTCCACCTGCTGCTGCCGGAGCCACTGCTCGCAGCGCGCCACGGCCTCGGCGGCCGTGGGCTGCTGCGCCCGCAGATTGAGCGTGCGCCGCGTCCCGAAGCGCACGTCGTCGAACGCCTGGGACAGCGCGTGCGGGGGACGTGCGCGGTCGGTCATCGCTTGCTCAGGGCCGGCGCGGGGTGTCGTTCGAGGTCCCGGCAGCGGACGTGCCACGGGGCGCCACGTTCGACGTGCTGCTCCGCGGATCGCCGTGCAGCGCCTCGTAGAGCGGCACGCCGTCGATCGGTTCGAGCGGCGCGATGCCGAGCGCGGCCGCCATCGTGGCAGCGAGATCCACCGTGCGCGCGGGCGCGGTGTAGCGACCGGTGGTGAACGCCGGGCCGAGGAAGATGAGCGGGACGCGGGCGTCGCTGTCGTGCGGCTGGCCGTGCGTGGCCGACGTGGTGGAGCGCCAGTAGTGGTTCGGTTCCAGCGTGACGGTGAGCGCGGCGCCCATGTCGGCCGGAATGGAATTGCGCCAGCGGCGCGCATACATGTCGCCGCGCGCAGCGAGCGCATCGAGCTCCGGTTCCGCGTCCACGCGCATCACGCCGGGGATCGCGCGGAGCGCCGAACGGAGCGCGGTGATCATGGAATCCACCGGCACGCGCTTCGCGTGCAGCCGGGCCGTGTCGAGCACGACCACGCCGGAGAAGAACTGGATCGCGTCGCCTTCGAGGCCGTACGCGGCCAGCAGCTCGCTGCGCGCCCGCGCGAACACCGGGCGCGGATCCGCGCGCCCCCGTCCCGAATCCGCGCCGGTGAAGAACAGCTCCGGATACGGCGTGATGCCGTGATCCGCGCTCAGCGCGAACAGGATGCGGGTGGAGTCACGCATCCGGAACAGGGAATCCATGAACTGTCCGAGGTAGCGGTCGGCCCGCATCACCTGATCGTGCAGCTCCCGCGAACCGGGGCCGTACCGGTGTCCCACGGCATCGGTGGTGGAGAGCGACAGCCCCAGAAAATCGGTGCTCGTGCCGGCGCCGAGCTGCATCGCATCGATCCCGGCGAGCGCGAAGGCGGCCGTGATCGAATCCATCACCGGAAACTCGGCGAGCTGCGATGCGCGCCGGGCCTTGTCCGCGGGAAGCGGATGCGGGAAGAGGAAGTCGCGTCCCGCGTTTTCCGCGGACACGGAATCCGGTTCCGGGTATCGCGCTTCGGGCAGGAGCAGATTCCACACCTGGCCTTCGAGCGCGCCCACGAAGTCGCGGCGGTTGAACGCGTGGACCCAGGCGGGGAGCGTATCGGCGTAATACCGGCTCGTGAGGAACCGTCCGTCGGACGAATACCAGAACGCCGACTGCCTCGCGCGCCCCAGCGGAAGGATCGCGCCACGATCCTTCCGCGACACGGAGAGCGCGCGCGATCCCCCGTCGCGGGCACGCATCCAGTCGAAGAGCGACGTGCCGCGGTACCGGTAGGGCGACGCGCCGCCGCCGCGTCCACCTTCGAGGAGCGGGGACTGCGGATCGGGCACGCCGGTCTCGTTGCGCATGATGCCGGTGTTGCGCGGATGCCGTCCGGCGCCGAGCGTCGCGTGTCCGGCCGCGGTTTCGGTGATGCCGTGATCGTGCACGGCATTCACGAAGGCGGCACCCTGGTTCCAGAAGCGCGCGAATCCGCCCGTGAACTCGTGTCCCCAGCGCTGGAAGTATTCCGAGCTCAACTGGTCCACGGTGACGAGCACCACGAGCTGCGGACGGGCGGGCGCTTCCTGCGCGCGGGCGGGGAGCGGTGCGGAGAGCGTGGCAGCGGAGACCGCCGCCGCGACGAGGAACGGCATGCGTCCGACACGACGCATCACGGAGACGGGAGAGAGTCGCATACGGGGAAATTAGCGTGGGGCGGGGATCCCTGCCCGTTGCCCCTCGTCACAGTCCTTTCGCATTCCGGCAACGTCGCACGCGTGGACGCTTTTCACGACAGGGCTGCCGCGACGTCCAGTTCGTCCGGCGGCTCCCGCTCGAGCCTCGGATGCGCCGCCGGATCGGCGCATTCGAGCGGGAACCACCCGCCGGCGAACTGTCCCGTCATCTGCCTGCGCGCGCGATCGGCGCGGCGCATGTGCTTCCGCGAGGCCCGGGAAGTCGCGCCAATATGTGATATGATGGCGGATTGCGCCAGCGGGAGTTTGGAGGTGCACGTGAACGGGTTGTCGTGCGGGAGCGGGATCGATCGCACGAGGTCGCAAGCGGCGGGTCGGTAGTCGCGAGTCGCGAGGGTGCTTGCGACTCCTGCCTTCAGACCCGGCGCCGGTGTTCCACGCGCCCTCGAGCGCAGAAGCGACAAAGCTGGCCAAGGGGCCCGAGTCGCCAGGCACCCTCGCGACTCGCGACTACCGACCCGCCGATTGCGACCTCGTGCAGCCGATCTTTCCTCCCGCACCACCATCCGCTCACTGCACCCGCTTCACCCCTCCGTGAGCGCACCCTCGAGCATGTCCAACCCCTCGCGCAGTTCCTCGCGCGTCATGACCAGCGGCGGCAGCAACCGCAGCGTATGCTCGCCCGCGCCCACCAGCAGCAGCCCGCGCGCAAACGCCCGCGCCACGATCGGCGCGACCGGCTCGTGCGTGTCGAGCCCCCAGATGAACCCCGCGCCGCGAATCGCCCGGATCTTCCCCGTGCGCTGCATGAGCGCGTGCAGTTCGCCCTGCAGCCAGGCGCCCGTCTCGCGCACGTGCGCGAGCAGCGCCGGATCGCCGAGCCGCTGCACCACGTGTTCGGCCACCGCGGCCACGAACGGCCCGCCGCCGAACGTGGTGCCGTGATCCCCCGGCTGCATCGCGCCGGCCACGGGTTCGTTCACCAGCACCGCGCCGATCGGCAGCCCGTTCGCCATGGGCTTGGCGATCGTGATCATGTCCGGCACGAGATCCAGTCCTTCGTACGCGAAGAGATGGCCCATGCGGCCGAGTCCGCACTGGATCTCGTCGAGTATCAGCAGCACGTCCCGTTCGTGCGTGAGCGCGCGCAGTTCGCGCAGGAAGCCGGGGTCGAGCACGCGCACGCCGCCTTCGCCCTGCACGGGCTCCACGATCACGGCCGCGATCCGTTCGGGATCGAGCACGGCGCGCAGCTCGTCGAGATCGCGTTCCACGATCTGCACGCCGGGCATGAGCGGGCCGAACGGCTGGCGATAGCCCGGCCGGTCGGTGGCCGCGAGCGTGCCGGGAAGCCGTCCGTGAAACGCGCCGCGCAGCGCGACGATGCCGAACTTGTCCTCGTGCCCCTGCGCGCGCGCCCACCGCCGCGCGAACTTGAACGCTGCCTCGTTGGCCTCGGCGCCGGAGTTGCAGAAGAACACCCTGCTCGCGAACGAGTGCGCCACCAGCCACTCGGCGAGCCGTTCGCCGGGCGCGGTGCGGAACAGGTTCGACGTGTGCAGCAGGCCGGACGCGATCGCCTCCTGCATCACGCGCGCCACGCCCGGATCACCGTGCCCGAGCGACGTGACGGCGATCCCCGCGGCGAGATCGAGATACGACTTGCCGGTGTCGTCGAACAGCCGCACGCCCTCGCCGCGCACGAAGAGGGCCGGCGCGCGCTTGTAGGTGCCGAGGATCGCATCGGCGGCGGCGGGCGGAGCGAACGTGGATTCGAGCACGGGAGCAGCGGCGGACATGGCAGGCGGGGTCGAGGGTCGAAAGGTGCGGGACGACGAGGTACAGCGAGCGACGTGGAACGAACGGGACGAACGACGACGGGTGCAGCGGACGAGCGAAGGGATCAGCCGGCGACGAGCGTGGTGCCGGCGCCGGCGCGCGGCAGGCCGTCGAGATCCCCGATGCGGACGCGCGTGACGCCCTGTTCGAGCGCGCGCAGTCCGGCTTCGAGCTTGGCGGCCATGCCGCCGGCGGCCGTGCCGTTTGCGATGAGCTCGGCGGCCGCGCGCGGCGTGACCGTGCCGATGGAGGCGCCGTCGCCGTCGCGGACGGCGGGCACGTCGGCCATGAAGAAGAGCTCCTCGGCGCCGAGCGCAGCGGCGATCGCGGCCGCGGCGTCGTCGCCGTTCACGTTCATGGCCTGGGCCCGCTGCGTGTCCGGATGCGCGGCCACGGGCGAGAGCACGGGCAGATAGCCGCGCTCGAGCAGCAGGTGCAGGAGCCGCACGTCCACCAGCACGGGCGTGCCCGCGAACCCGAACGTGTCGAGGTCGATAGGCGCGGCGCGCAGGAAGCCGGCGTCCTCGCCGCTCAGCCCCACCGCGGGCACGCCGGCGGCCACGAAAGCGGAGACGAGCTGCTTGTTGGCCAGACCGGAGAGCGCCATGCGGACCACGTCGAGATCGCCGGCCGTGGTCACGCGGCGTCCGCCCACGAAGCGCGGCGTTTCCCCGCGCTGCTGCTGCAGCACGGAGATCTGGTCGCCGCCGCCGTGCACGATCACCACGCGGCCGTGCCACGCCTCGCGGAGCGCGGCGACGACCGACGGCAGCGCCGGATCGCCCTGGGTGCGTCCGCCGAGCTTCACCACGATCGCGGCGGCCGGCGCGGTTCCCGGCATGGCGTCAGACGCGGCGCGCGATGCGGTTCCCCGCATGGCGTCAGGCGCGGCCTCCGACGATCCGCCGCCGGGCAGGGAGGCCCCGGTCACCGCGGCAGCCCCGCCGTTTCGTCGAGGCCGAGCATGAGATTCGCGTTCTGCACCGCCTGTCCCGCGGCCCCCTTCATGAGATTGTCGATGGCCGCGAACAGGAGCAGCGTGGGCGTGCGCACGTGCTGCACGGCGACCGCGTTCACGCGCACCACGTTCCGGTGCACCACGTCGGCGAGCGCGGGCAGCGCCGACGTGACCTCCACGAACGGCTCGTGCGCGTACGCGTCGTGCAGCACGGCGAGCGGATCGGCGATCGGCGCGGCGAGCGGCGCGGCGAGCGGCACCGTGATGGTGCTCAGGATGCCGCGGTCCACGGGCAGCAGGTGCGGCGTGAACAGCAGATCCAGATCTCCGCCGAGCCGCGCGATGCCGGCGGTCATCTCGGGGAGATGCCGGTGCACGTTCCCCGCGCCGTACGCGCGGTAGTTCTCCGTGACCTCGGCGAAGAGGAGCTCGGGCTTGGGAGAAGCGCCCGCGCCGCTCACCCCGCTCGCGGCCGCGACCGACACGAGCGCACCGGGCGCCACGAGCCCCGCGCGCACGAACGGCGCCAGCGCCACGAGCACGCTCGTGGGATAGCACCCCGGATTGGCCACGGCGCGCGCGTTCGCGATGCCGTCGCGGGACAGCTCGGGCAGGCCGTAGGGCACCACGTCGGGGATGCCGGCCGGCAGCGGATGCGTGCTGCCGCCCCGTCCCGGGCGGAGGTCGCTCGAGAGGTCCACCACGCGCGCGCCGGCGTCGAGCACGCGCCCCACCCACTCGGCGCTGGCGCCGTGGGGGAGCGCGCTGAAGACGAGCGCGACCTCGTGGAGCGGGGCCTCCTCGGGGCCCACGAGCGGCACGTCCACGACCTCCCGGGCGCCCGCGCGCACGCGGAGCGTCTGCCCCCGTCGCTCATTGGCGGTGGCGAAGCGCAGATTGCAGGAGGGGTGGGCGGCGATCAGCCCACACAGTTCGCGGCCCGCGTACCCGCTGGCGCCGAGGACCCCGACAGGAATACTATGCATTCTGAATGCATATTCTTGCATCGCGGCGCTGTCAATCGCCGCGGCGCGATCCTCTGCCGGAGAGCACGTGAACGACAAGAGCATCCGTCATACGGCCATTCGCGAGCTGGTGGCCGAACGCGTGGTGGCGAGCCAGGAGGAGCTGCGCAAGGCGCTCCGCCAGCGCGGCTGGGACGTGACCCAGTCCACGCTCTCGCGCGACCTGCGCGAGCTGCGGCTGGCGCGCATCCCCGACGGCCACGGGCGCGTGCGCTACGCCTTCCCCGACAGCGGGGTGGAGGACACCACGCCGCAGCTCGAGCGGCTCCTGCCGCAGCTCCTGATCGGGGTGGAGGCGGTACAGGTGCTGGTGGTGGCGCGGACGGTGCCGTCGGGGGCGCAGCCGGTGGCGGCGGCGCTCGACGGCGCGGGGTGGGGGGATGTGCTCGGCACGATCGCCGGCGACGATACGGTGCTGGTCATCTGTCGCTCGGCGCAGGGGCGGGAGCGGGTGGTGCGGCGGCTCAAGCCGCTGATCCGGGTGGCGGGGTAAATTCCGGGATGGCCGGCCGGGATTGGTTTTGGGGCGGAATCGGTCGTACGAGGTCGCAAGCGGCGGGTCGGTAGTCGCGTGTCCCGAGGGTGCCTGCGACTCGTGCCTCCGGACCCGGTGCCGGTGTTCCGGGCCGAGCGTGTCAGGAGCGACGAAACCGCCCGAGGGGCAGGAGTATCAGGCACCCTCGGGACTCGTGACTACCGACCCGCCGCTTGCGACCTCGTACGGCCCACCCCGCCCCTGCACGAGGGCCAGCGAAACATCACCACCTTGAATTCACACCCGCAGAGAATCATTATGCACGATTCCTGCATAAGTATCTACACCTGACGGAGCACCCATGGCCCGGACCATTGCGCTCGCCTACAGCGGCGGGCTCGACACTTCCATCATCGTCCCCTGGCTCCGCGACCGGTACCCCGGCGCGAAGGTCGTCTGCGTAGCCGCCGACATCGGCCAGGGCGAGAGCGAACTCGCCGGCGTGGAGGAGAAGGCCATCGCCTCCGGCGCCGACGCCTGCTACGTGGAAGACCTGCGCGAGGAGTTCGTGCGCGACTACGTGTTCCCCACGCTGCGCGCCGGCGCCGTCTACAGCCGCAAGTACCTGCTCGGCACGTCCATGGCCCGCCCCGTGATCGCCAAGGCGCAGGTGGACGTGGCCCGCCGCGTGGGCGCCGACGCGCTCGCGCACGGCTGCACCGGCAAGGGCAACGACCAGGTGCGCTTCGAGCTCACGTACATGGCCTTCGCGCCGGAACTCGAGGTCATCGCGCCGTGGCGCATCTGGAACATCCGCTCCCGCGAGGACGCGCTCCGCTACGCCGCCGAAAAGGGCGTGGCCGTGACCGCCACGAAGGAGAAGATCTACTCGCGCGACCGGAACATCTGGCACATCTCGCACGAAGGCGGCGTGCTCGAGGATCCGGCGCACGCGCCGCTCGAGGACATGTTCATGCTCACCGTCGATCCGGTGCGCGCGCCGGACACGCCGGAAGACGTGGTGATCGGCTTCGAGCAGGGCACGCCCGTGTCGGTGAACGGCGTGGCCATGAGCCCGTTCGCGCTCCTCGAAGCGCTCAACGCGCTCGGCGGCAAGCACGGCGTGGGACGCGCCGATATCGTGGAAGACCGCCTCGTGGGCATGAAGTCGCGCGGCGTGTACGAAACGCCCGGCGGCACGATTCTCTACGCGGCGCACTCGGAGCTCGAGCAGCTCGTGCTCGATCGTCGCACGCTCGCGGCCAAGGACGTGATCGCCCCCCGCTACGCCGACCTCGTGTACGAAGGACGCTGGTGGACCACCGAACGCGCGGCCTACGACGCGTTCGTGAACACCACGCAGCAGCGTGTCAGCGGCACCGTCACCGTGCGCCTCTTCAAGGGGTCGTGCCACTCGGTGGCGCGCGACAGCGTGCATTCGCTGTACGACGAAGCCACGGTCACGTTCGGCGAGGACGACGTGTACCAGCAGTCCGACGCGGCCGGCTTCATCCGGCTGTACGGCCTGCCGCAGCGCGTGCGCGCGCTCAAGGACCGCGAGCTCACGGCCCGCGGCGTGGACGTGCCGGCCGACGGGTCGATGCCGCCCGCCGCGCCCGCGCTCACCGACGCCTGACCGGCGCCGCACCATGAGTTCGTCACCCACGGGACCGTCCGCCGGCACGCCGCCGGCGGACGGCTCGCACAAGCTCTGGGGCGGCCGGTTCGCCGGCGGTCCGGACCCGCTGCTCGACGCCGTCAACCGCTCCATCGGCACCGACTTCCGTCTCTGGCCGCACGACGTGCGCCTGTCCCGGGCGTGGGCCGAGGCGCTGCGCGAGGCCGGTGTGCTTTCGGCGGAGGAGTGCACCGCCATCGATGAAGGCCTCGCGCGGGTGGCGGAGCGTCTCGCGGCCGGCGCGCAGCCGATCGCCACGGACGAAGACATCCACACCATGATCGACCGCCTGCTCCACGAGGAAGCGGGCGCGCCGGCGTCGCGGCTGCACACGGGACGGTCGCGCAACGATCAGGTGGCCACGGCCACGCGGCTCTGGACCATGCAGGCGTGCGCCACGCTCGACGGCGCGGTCCGCGATCTGCAGCAGGCGTTGTTCACGCAGGCCGAGCAGTTGCAGGACGCGGTGCTGCCGGCCTACACACACCTGCAACGCGCGCAGCCCGTGAGCGGCACGCACTGGCTGCTGTCGCACTTCTGGCCGCTCGACCGGGACCGGGGCCGGCTGGCCGCGGCGTCGCGCGGCGCGGCCGTGCTGCCGCTCGGCTCCGGCGCCATCGCGGGCAGCGCGTTTCCGGTGCCGCGCGAGCAGCTCCGCGAATCCCTCGGCTTCGCCTCGATCTCGCCCAACAGCATCGATGCCACGGGCGACCGGGATTTCGTGGCCGAAACCGTCTTCGCCTGCGCGCTCACGGCCGCGCACTGCTCGCGGCTCGCCGAAGACCTCATCGTGTACGGATCGAGCGAATTCGGATTCGTAAAATTCGGGGATCGGTTCAGTACCGGTTCGAGCATGATGCCGCAGAAGCGGAACCCCGACGTGTTCGAGCTGGCGCGCGGCTCGGGCGCGCGCGTGCTGGGCGATCTCGTGTCCATGCTGGCCACGATCAAGGGGCTGCCCAGTGGCTACAGCAAGGATCTGCAGGACGACAAGCGGGCGCTGTTCGGCGCCGTGGACCTGCTGCTGCTCGTGCTGCCGGCCATGGCCGGCGCCGTGGCGGAGCTCCGCTTCGACCGGGCGCGCATGCGGGCCGCCGTGACCGGGGCCATGATGGCGACGGATCTGGCGGACTACCTGGTGCGGAAGGGGGCCACGTTCCGCGAGGCGCACGGCGCGGTGGGACGACTCGTGCGGGAAGCCGAGGAAGCGGGGGTGGAGCTGGACGAGCTGCCGGTCACACAGGTGCGGGCGGCACACCCGCTCTTCGGCGAGGATGTGATGGACGCGCTGGGCGTGGAGGCGTCCCTGGCCGCACGCAACGTGGAGGGGGGGACGGGACCGGAGGCGGTGGCGCGGCAGGTGGAACAGGCCCGGGCAATCCTGCAAATGCACTCTTGACCTTGGCGCGCTTGGGGCACTTATTGGGGCGGTATCGAGAATCTGTGTTCCCTGTCACTGTCTCCTACCCTCAACACCCACCCAAGGACCATCATGCGCAAAGCCCTCCGTCCGTTCGCCTTCGTCGCGCTCGCCGCGGCCCTCGTCGCTCCCCTCAGCAACGCCGAGGCGCAGGGTGAGTTCACCCCGGGCACCAAGCTCCTCAGCGTCGGCCTGATGGACTTCGGCAGCACCGGCTTCGGCGGTGCCTTCGAGGTCAGCGTGCTCGAGCTCGCTCCCAACATCCGGCTTGGCATCGGGGCGACGGCTGGTTACGTGAGCCATTCTTCGTTCGGCGCCGACGCCACCACGCTCCCGCTTTACGCCAACGGCAACGTGCACTTCGCGATTCCCTCCGTCCCGCAGCTCGACCTCTTCGCCGGCGCGGCCTTCGGCATCATCCGGACGAGTGTGAAGGTGCTGGGAGAAAGCGTGTCGGACAGCGATACCGGATTCGGCATCAACATCGGCGGCCGCTATCACTTCACCGAGAAGCTCGGCGCGTTCGCCCAGATCGGTCTTACCGATGAAGTGCCTGACTTCTTCCTCGGCATTACGTTCAAGTTCTGATCATGACCAGAGGCCGGTCATGACCTGATCGGTTCCGACGCAAAACGGGCGCCCGGCATGTGCCGGGCGCCCGTTTCCCTTTGTTTCCTGCCGTTCTGCGGATCATCCGTCAGAACCGCACTCCGATGAGCAGCGGCGCGAACGTGAGGCCGTTTCCGCGCCCCAGTGTCTCGCCGCTGAACAGATGCTGGACTCTCGTCTCGATGAATCCCTCGCGGCCGTAGATGGGCAGAAGCATGCCGGCGCTCAGGGAGGCGCCCGCCGACGTGCGGGTCGTGTTGCCGGCGGACCCGTGCCGGAACACGCCGGCGCCGACCGATCCATACGCTCCCAGCCAGTCGAAGAAGAGACGCTGGCGCCCCTTCGACGTGAGGCGGACCGATACACCGGAGACCTGGTAGCGTCCCGGCAGCGACTCGTCGGTGTCCCGGGCAAAGCCGGCATACGATGCCTCCACACCAATGCCGGGCCATATGCCGCCGGACGGGATGTACCAGGCGCCCGCATGTCCACTCACACCGAGCGACCCGATTTCGCCGAGCCGGCCGAGCGGCATGGCGGGGCCGGCGGCGAGGTAGGGGTGCCAGCCTTCGGCGAGAAACTCGCCGGCGCGGATCCGGCGTTCGAGTTCGGAATCCGGCTCGATCTCCTGCGCGGACATCACCACGGGGAGCAGCGGCGACAGCAACAGGAACGCAATCCGTCCGAGGATGCCGTGTGTCATGTGTCGTGCTCGTGAAAGGGACGATGCACAACGGCCCGTCCCACGATGCATGGGACGGGCCGTGCTCGATCACCCTGTCCGGATCCGCGCTGTGCGGATCCGTCAGGCAATCAGAACCGGATCCCGAACGTGATGGGAATCCAGCGGCTGCTGTCGCCGTCGCTGAACACGTTGGTGAAACGCGCTTCGGCGAAGGTGGAGAAGCCCGCGAGCTGGAACTCGAGCCCGCCGCCGGCCGCGAGGCCGAAGTTGGTGTCGGAGGTCGAGCCGCCGATGGCGCCGGTGCCGTCGATGGAGGTGCGATACAGGCCACCGCCGCCGATCAGGTAGGGACGGATGCTTCCTTCTCCCTCACCCATGCCGAGCGGGAAGATCACGTTGCCGGTGAACGAGAGGACGTTGAGGTCGTAGCCGACCACGCTGTTGCTCCCCTTGCCGGAGAAGCTCTCGTAACCGACGTCCCCACGGAACATGAGCGTTCTGGCGGCGGGACGCAGGTAGATGCTGCCGGTGATGTTGAAGCCGCTCTCCACGGCATCCCCGAGATCGCCCATGGGCATGGAGAGCCCGCCCATCACGCCCACGGAAATGGGCCGGGTACCCTGCGCATCGGCCGAGGCCGGCAGGATGGTGATCGCACCGACGAGTCCCGCAACGCACAGCATACGTGAGATCATGATTACGACTCCTGGTCGAGAAGTGGGAACGCATGAAGGAACCGGCGATCACACATCGGCCGACGAGTTGCCATCTGCCGATGACACCGCACGGTTCCTGCATGATGCCATGCGCGGCGGTCCGGCGAAAGGCCACCGGATCGCCGCGGTGTGACGATCATCACCGGCCGAAACGCAGCCCCAGCCCGGCGTACACGGAGAAGGATCCGTTCTTCGCCGATTCACGCACCGAACCGGCTTCGAACTCCGCGACCTTCGAGACGCCGAAGCCGTAGCGCAGCCCGCCCGTGAGCACGAGGCCGCCCATGTCGAAGTCCAGCCCGCCGCCCACGATGCCGCCGATGTCCACGGTTTCGGTGTTCACGCTGCCCACGTCGTCGCAGTCGCGATCATCGAGGTCGACCTGACAGCGGATGCGCATGCCGAAGTAGGGACCGGCGTAGACGTGCGGCGAGATGGGCATCCCGCCGGCAGGGGCCAGGCGGAGCAGCACCGGCACCTGCGCGTAGGTGAGGCGGATGCCGTCGTCGTTGCTGCCCCCGCGGCGCGGCTTCGCGCCGGCGGTCACGACGAGCGCTTCGGGCTGCAGCGAGAGCGCCGTGCCGAGCGGCAACAGCAGCCGGACGCCGCCCATCGCGCCGGTGCGCCGATCGAGATCGACGTCGTCGAGCCCGCGGAGCGTGGCGAAGTTGGCCCCGCCGATCACGCCGAGCCCCACGCCCTGCGCGTGGACGCTCGCCGGTCCTGTACTCACCATCGCGCCGAGCAGCAACGCGGCGGCGCCGAAACGAATGATCGAGACATTCGACATGCAGGTCTCCTGTAAGAGGTCTGTCATGCTACCGCCTGGAACCTTGGCAGTTCCGATCCGTTCTGCTGCGTCACGGTCGATTGTCACAGCGTGTCGATGGTCACCCGTCCTTCAGGGATAGACCGGGATGTGCCGACCGGCGGGCCCGGCTATTTTTCATCCGGTCCCCGTTTCCCCGTTCCTTCGAGCCGCGCGTGACGTTCCGAGCCAGACGCCAGACCACCACCGTGCATGTGCGCGGCGTCCCCGTGGGGGGCGCCCATCCGGTCGTGGTGCAGTCCATGACCAACACCGATACCGCCGACGCCGCCGGCACCGCGGAGCAGGTGGCCGAGCTGTTCGAGGCGGGGTCGCAGAAGGTCCGCATCACGGTCAACAACGATGAGGCCGCCATCGCCGTTCCCGAGATCCGGCAGCGGCTCGCGGATCGCGGGCTCGACGTGCCGCTCATCGGCGACTTCCATTACAACGGCCATCTGCTGCTCACGAAACATCCGGCCTGCGCGGCCGCGCTCGACAAGTACCGCATCAACCCGGGCAACGTGGGCACGCGGCACCGCGACACGAACTTCACCACGATCGTGCAGGCGGCCATCGATCACGGCAAGCCGGTGCGCATCGGCGTGAACTGGGGCTCGCTCGACCAGATGCTGCTCACCGACATGATGGACGCCAACGCGCGCGCCGACGAACCGCGCGACGCGAAGGACGTCTACATGGACGCCATGCTCGAGAGCGCGCTCCGGTCGGCGGCGCTCGCCGAAGAAGTGGGACTGCCGCACGACCACATCATCGTGAGCGCGAAGATCTCCGTGGTGGCCGATCTCGTGGAGTGCTATCGCCGGCTCGCGCTGCGCTGCGACTATCCGCTCCACCTCGGGCTCACCGAAGCCGGCATGGGAAACAAGGGCGTGATCGCGAGCACGGCGGCGCTCTCCATCCTGCTCGGCGAAGGGATCGGCGACACGATCCGCGTGTCGCTCACGCCCAAGCCGGGCGGCGACCGCCGCGAGGAGGTGTTCGTGGCGCAGCAGATCCTGCAGTCGCTCGGCCTCCGGTCGTTCGCGCCGCAGGTCACGGCGTGTCCCGGGTGCGGCCGCACCACCAGCACCTTCTTCCAGCACATGGCGGAAGACATCCAGGGCTATCTGCGCGAACAGATGCCCGTGTGGCGGGAATCGCGCCCCGGCGTGGTGGACATGAAGGTGGCCGTGATGGGGTGCGTGGTGAACGGACCGGGCGAGAGCAAGCACGCGAACATCGGCATCTCGCTACCGGGCACGTTCGAGGAGCCCAAGGCGCCGGTGTACGTGGATGGCCGCCTTTTCACCACGCTCAAGGGCGACGGCATCGTGCGCGAGTTCCTCGGCATCCTCGAGGAGTACGTCGCGAAGACGTACTGACTGGCCGCCGGTGCACCCGGTCGCGGATCGGCGACGGATGCACCGGCGGAGCCGTTACCGCGACACCGGGCCCGCGGCGCAGGTCACGGTGGGGTGAATGGGCGTGAAGATCGAATACGTCAGGCCGCGCACGAGCCCGTTCAGGAAGCTGTGCTTCGTTTCGAACGACGCGATCCCCTGCGGGCAGGTTTCACGTGACTGGATCGTGTCGGGCGGCACGAGGCCCGCCACCCAGGACTTCTGCCACGGGATGTCGACCTTCGTCTGGGCGGCCGGCGCGCCGGACACCACGGTGTAATGAAAGCAGCCCGTGAGAACGACTGTCGCGGCCGCGGCCGTCACGAGCCGGGCAACGGCTTTCCGGGTGTGCATCAACATGGTCGGCTCCTCGCGGCTCAGCGCGCGTCGCCCTCGAGGGGCGCGAACAGGGTGAACGTATCGGCATTGCCGAGCGCGGCATTGCCGAGCGCGGCGCTGCCGCCCGCGGCGCAGGTGACCTTGACCTCGTGCGGCGTCATGATGCCGATGGTGACGAGGCTGACCAGCCAGTTCGGCACGGTCATGCGCGTGCTCGCGTAGGCCACGCCGTTCGGACATTCGCTGCGCACGTCGACCGGCGCGGCCTTCACGAGTCCGAGCACCCAGGTGGGGTGGAAATTCTTCTGCACCGTGGTGGTGGACGGGGCGAGCCCCGTGTTCACGGCCTGGTGATAACAGCCCGTCAGCAGCGTCAGCGCCGAGACGGCGAGCACTCCGCGTACGAATCGCATGGGGGGACACTCCGATCGCCCGGGGAAAAAGGTCCTGCGGGAAGGAGCGAAGTGTATCTCCCGGGAGGCGCCGGCAACCGGGACAAATGACCCAGAGGCGCTACACGCCGCGCGGTCCGGCGGCGTGATCGTCCTTATGACGACGGGAGGCCGTTACGCGCCGCGCGGTCCGGCGGCGTCGGCGAGTGCGTTGGTGACGGCCTCGAGCTCGTCCACGATGGGCGCATCGAAGCCGATCTCGCGCAGCCGGTCGCACACGGCGCGGTACCAGCGCACGGTGCCGTCGCGGCCGGCGGCGAAGCGTCCCCAGACCGTTTCGGGAAACGCCGTGCGCGCGAGATCGTGCACGATGGTATTCACGTTGTGCACCTTGTCGGCGGCGCACACCCACCGCGCCGAATCGTTCGCTTGGGCCAGGCGGTGCAGCAGATCGGCCTTGCGGTCGTCGGCCGAGAGCTCGACGCCGTCGTCGTCGGTGCGGCGTTCGGTCACCGCGAGCACGGTGTCGAGCGTGTCGACGCCGAACTTCCGGCCGATGCGTTCCTCGAGCATCGCGCGCGTCCACCCTTCCCGGACGCCGTCCTCCACGGTGTCGTGCAGGATGCCGGCCACCACGGTGCACTCGTCCTGCGCGTAGCGCGTGAGGATGACGGCGACGTTCGCCGGCTGCGTGAAGTACGGCAGCCGCGTGCCCTTGCGGACCTGCTGGTCGTGATGCTTGGCCGCGAAGGCGAAGGCGTGATTGATGCGGTCGGAGTAACCGGTCACCGTCATGGAAGCCTCTGGAAGAATCCGCTGCGCGCGGGGCCGAGCCGACGTGCGGGAAGATGCGGTGCGCCGCACGGGGCGGCAATGCGCGTCCTCACGACGACGCCGTGCGGAACCAGGCGACGAGCGCCTCGAGGCCGGCCGCGTCGGCGACGCCGAACATGGCCGGCTCCGCGCTGTCGATGTCGAGCACGGCGAGCAGCGACCCGTCGGCCGCGAACACGGGCACCACGATCTCGCTGCGCGACCGCGCGTCGCAGGTGATGTGGCCGGGAAACGCGTGCACGTCCTCCACCACCACGGTACGCCGCTCCGCCGCGGCGGTGCCGCACACGCCGCGCCCGAACGTGATGTCGAGGCAGCCGAGCGTGCCCTGGTACGGCCCCACGCGCAGCCGGCGATCGGGCTCGACCACGCGGTAGAAGCCGGTCCACAGATGGCCGAATGCATGGTGCAGCAGCGCGCTCGTGGTGGCCATGCCGGCGATCACGTCGTCCGTGTCGTCGAGCAGCACCTGCTGCAGTTCGCGGAGGCGCGCGTAGGCCTCCGGCCTGGGGGTGCCGCGCAGATCGGGGATGACGGGTTCCATGCCCTGGATTCGATGAATGGGTCTACCCGCGAGTACGCAGCCGGAGGCGTGCGCGCTGACGACGGGGGGTGCGGCGCGCGCGGGAAGCGCCGCCGCGCCGAATGCTACGCCGCCCGCGCCGCGGCGATCTCCGCGAGCAGCATCAGCGCCAGCAGCGTGAACGCGAGCCCCTGCACCAGGAGGCCGATCCCGGCGCCGATGCCTCCGGCGCGCCGGCCGAACCGCCAACTGCACAGCGCCAGCGTGCACCCGATGCCGGCGGCGCCTGCCGCGAGCCCCACGCTCAGCCAGAGCCGATTCACGAGTGCCGTGGCCGCGTCGAGGTCACGAAGCGCAAGCGCGCGCCACGCCAGCACGCCCGCGACGAGCCCGAGGGCGCCCCACACGACCGTCTGCGCCGCGAAGTGCGTGAGCAGCCCCGAGCGCGCACGGCGCGCGGCGACCACGGTCAGCACGAGCGTGCCGAGCAGGACGCTGCTGCCGCCCCAGATCATCAGGCGCAGCAGATGCGTGCGTTCGAGGGCGAGAAGGGTGTCGGCCCACATGCCGGGAGGCTAGTCGCGCGGCCGCCATGGGCCAAGGGCTCACGGGACGAACGCCGGCGCGTTTGACCGGAGGGGAACGCGGGATAGCTTCCCTGCATGCCCAGCACCTTCTCCGCATGAGCGACCCGGCCCGTTCCCCGGCCGCGCCGTCGGCGAGTGATCGCGAAGCCGTCCTCTCCGCGCTTGGCGACGCCTACGCGGCCGACCAGCTCGACCTCGACGAACTCGAACAGCGCATGGCACGCGTGTACCGCGCCACGTCGCACGACGCGCTCGCCGAGGTGCTCAACGGACTCGGACGTGGTTCGGTCGTGCCGCCGCCGAGAGCGGCTGCGCCGTCGGCATCACGTGACAGCAGCGGTGAACTCTCGGCGCGCGCGGTGGAGTACGGGGCGGCCGCGATCGCCCGGGCGGCGGTCGTTCCCGAGCGGGCCGTTGTCGCGGCCGTATGCGGAGGAGCGGTGCGCAAGGGCGCCTGGGTGGTGCCGCGCCAGATCAAGGCATTCGCCGTGATGGGCGGAGTGGAGCTCGATCTGCGCGAAGCGCAGTTCGCCGAGGGCGTCACCGAAATCGAGGTGCTGGCATTCTGGGGGGGCGTGGAGATCTACGTGCCCACGGGCGTGCGGGTGGAATCCACCGGGCTCGGCATCATGGGGGGATTCTCGATCGGCAGCGCGGACGCGGATCCGGGGCCCAATGCGCCGGTGCTGCGCATCAACGGCGTGGCCATCATGGGGGGGGTGGACGCCAAGCTCAAGAAGTTCAGGAAGCGGAAGAACGGGTGACGACGTGGGCGGGGTTTGGGAGGTGCATGCAGCGGACGATGGTGCAGGGGAGGGATCGGCCGTACGAGGTCGCAAGCGGCGGGTCTTTAGCCGCGAGTCGCGAGGGGTGCCTGGCGACTCCTGCCTCCAAGACGGGGCTCCGCTGTTCCAGGCACCTTCGCGTGTGTCCGCCAGGAACCACAACATCGACCAAGGGGCTCGAGTCGCCAGGCACCCTCGCGACTCGCGGCTAAAGACCCGCCGCTTGCGACCTCGTACGGGCCCTTTCTCCCCCCTGCACCACCGTCCGCTCACCCCCTGCTCCGCCGCTTCACGCCTCCGGCACCACGAGCACGCTCCGCACCCGCTGTCCTTCCCGCGCGGCCGCATGCAGCGCTCCCCGCAGCCACGCCACATCCGTCGACCCCGGCGTCACCGCGAACACGAGATCGCGCGGCACGAGCGCCGTGGGCCAGCCGTTCGCATCCTGCGGCAGGACGAGCACCGCGAGATCGTGCCGCTGCATGAGCCGGTGCAGATCGGGCGTGATCGCCTCGAGCGCGGCACGGGAGCTGCGCGTGGAACCCGCGCCGAGCAGTGCGATGCTGCGGTCCCGTCCCGTCATCACCGTGGTGAGCGCGGCCGCCAGTTCGAGACGGCCGCGCGTGACGTCGGCGAGTCCGGCCGTGCCGTCCTGTCCCGCGATCGGCCCCACACGCCGCGCACTCACGTCCGCGTCCACGAGCAGCGCGGCGCGTGATCCCTCGGCCGCGGCAGCAGCGAGATTGAGCGCCGCGCCGGCCGCCCGTTCCGCATCGTCGCTCATCACGCCGACCACGGGCACCACGTCTCCCATCGCGCTGAGCGCGAGATGGATCCGGTGGTACACCGCCATGTCCCCGTGCAGCGCGGACGGCACCAGGCGATCGCTCGCGCGACGCCGCGGTTCGGTCGTTGCGGCGCCGAGCTCGGCCACCACCGTGGCATCGAAGCGGGCGCCGCGCACGAGCGCGATCACTTCCGCCGTGTCGGCCAGACGCGGCTGCCGCCATTCCACCAGGAACGCCGCGAGATAGCCCGCGGCGGCGGCCAGACTCAGCACGGCCAGGATCATCGGTCCCGCAGGCACGCGCAGCGGTTCGGCCGCACGCAGCGCGCGTTCCCGTTCGGCGCGCAGCGCATTCCACGCCACCGCCTGCTGCAGCGCCGTTTCGAGGGCGATCACGGAATCGGCAGCCTGCCGGAAGGCGCGCTGCCGGTCGAGTTCCACGCTGTCGGAGGCCGACGCGGCGCGCGCGTCCAGCGTGTCGCTGTCCCGCAGATACCACACGGCGCGGGCATCGAGCCGTTCGCCGAGCTCGGTCACCCGTTCCCGCAGCGTGCGATAGCGCTGATCCGGTCCGCCGAGCACGGCGAAGGCTTCCCGCTCCTGCTCGGCATCGCGCAGCGAATCGGCGAGCACGCGGGCGAGCGTGTCGGCGGCGAGGGCCGGCGCGTCGGCGAGCGCGAGATAGCCTTCGACGAGCCGGGTGGAACGCGCGAGCTGGAGCCGGCCGGCCAGGTCGGCGCGCAGCGTGTCGCCCACGATGAGGCGGGGAACGCCGGCCGCGTCGTGGACCGATACGGCGAAGACGGAATCCTGCCGGCGCCGCGCCTGCAGCGCTTCGATCGCCTCGGTCTGCGTCTGCGCATGATCCCGCGCGCGCGCGAGCTGTTCGTGCAGCACGACGGTATCGAACACCGGCGGCAGCGCCGCCACGCGCGCGCGCAGGGCGCGGTCGGCTTCGCGCGGGAGCACGTGCAGCAGGAAGAACGCGCTGAGCGCGGTGCAGGCGCCCACGGTGAAGGCGAGCCGGCGACGGCGGAGCGCATTGCGCGCCCGCGCGGCGGACCATCGCGCGGCCTGTTCATCGGTGTTCCGGCGGTCGCGGGGAGAATCGGACACCCCGGAAAGCAACGCGGGGGCCGGCGCCTTGCGCCAGCCCCCGCGGTCCATCCCGACGGATCGGGATTACGGCGTGACGGTGATCTTGCCCTTCATGCCCATCGCGAGGTGCGGCGTGCAGAAGTACTCGTAGGTGCCGGCCGAAACGCCGCCGAACGAGATCGTGTAGTCTTCCCCGACGGCCATCGTCATGGGGCCGCTGAGTTCGCTGGCCTGATTCGGCATGTTGGCGATGAGCTGCGCGCGCACGTCGGCCGGGAGGAGCGTGCCGTCGAAGGCCACGTTGTGCGGACCGCCGCTCACGAACACGAACTTGATGCCGTCGCCGGACTTGATGGTGATGTCGGCGGGCTCGTAGTAGTAGCCGTTGGCATCACCGAGCATGCGCACTTCGTGCATGGTGCCGGTGACAGGCTGCGCGACACCAGCGTCGGCCGGCGCGCCGGCGTCGGTGGCCGGCGCTTCGGCGGCCGGCATGTCGGTGGCTTCCGGGGCCTTGTCCCCACCCCCACAGGCGCCAAGCAGCATCGCCGCGCCGGTCATCACTGCAAATCCAAGAAACCGCATTTCGAAAGGCCTCCAGAGCCAGATCGACGAATGAACGACGGTCACAGGCAACGCCTGCGCTCACAGTATTCCTGCGAGTCTTGTGAATCTATTCACAAAGGGGCCCCGGTGCAAATCGTCCCATAGGGGGATGCCCGACACCGGCCCATTCCCCAGCCCCCCTTGCCCGGCCCGGCGGGACCGGATATCCATTCGGGATGCGGATCGCCCAGCTCCACCACCATCACGTGCATCATGGCCACGGCCCGACGGGTCGCGGACATCTGCGCGTGCCGGCCGGCGGCTGATCGCCCGACCGCCCCACCACGCCGCGCAGTCCGCCACGGCCCGTCCTCCCGAGGACGGGCCTTTTTCGTGCCCCGGCCCGTCCATCGGACTTTCTTCGGGACCGTTCGGTCCCGCTCCGTTCAACGTCCGGGAATCCCAGGAACCCCCATGCTCCGAATCGCGCTGCCCAACAAGGGGCGGCTGAGTGAAGACACCCGCGCCCTCTTCGCCGAGGCCGGGCTCGAAGCGCGCGCCGCGGGCGACCGCGCGCTGACCGCCTCCCTGGGGGGCGAGTTCGAGGCCATTTTCGTGCGCGCCCGGGACATCCCGGAGTTCGTGGCCGACGGCGCGGCCGATGCCGGCGTCACGGGCCGCGACCTGGTGGAGGAATCCGGCCGCGAGCTGGCCGATCATCTCGACCTCAGATTCGGCCGCTGCCGGCTGGTGGTGGCGGCGCGGGAAGACGCGGGCATCGCGTCGGTGGACGCGATCGGGCGGGACGGGCAGCCCGCGCGGGTGGCGTCGGTGTTTCCGCGCATCACGGCGTGCCATTTCGCCGCGCGCGGCCGGCCGGTGGACATCGTGCCGGTGTCCGGCGCGGCGGAGATCGCCCCGCACCTCGGCATCGCCGACATCGTGGTGGATCTCACGTCCACGGGGTCCACGCTGCGCATGAACGGGCTCCGGGAAATGGAGACGGTGCTCGACAGCAGCGCGCGGCTGATCACGGCTCCCGGCGGACCGCGCGGCGGGGATGCCGAACGTGCGGCGGCGTTCGCCGAACTCGTCACGGCGCTCGAATCGGTGATCCGCGCGCGCGGGCAGCGCTATCTCATGGCCAATGTGCCGCGCGCCGTGCTCGACCGGGTGAAGCAGGTTCTGCCCGGGCTCAACGGCCCCACCGTGGTGGACATCCTGAACGGCGGCACGTACGTGGCGGTGCACGCGGTGGTGCCGGCGGAGCGCGTGTACCGCGTGATCGCGGCGCTGCGTGCGCTGGGCGCGGAAGGGCTGCTCGTCACCCGCATCGAGCGGCTGGTGCCATGAGCGGGCGGACTGTGGCTGGCGCCCCGCGGAGGCAGACGGAGGTGACGCTGCGCGCGTCCGGCGCGCTGCCGGCGCTCGATGACGACACGCGCCGCGCACTCATGACGCGCGGAACGGACCACGACGTGACCGCGCAGACACGCGCGATCATCGACGCCGTGCGCACGCGCGGCGATGCGGCGCTGTGCGAGTTCGCGGAACGGTTCGACGGGGTGCCGAGCGAACGATTCCGCGACGTATCACTCGACCGGTTCGACGTGCCGCGCGCCGAGTGGATGCGCGCGCTGGACGCGCTCGACACCGGCGTGCGCCGCGCGCTGGACCGGGCGGCGGCGAACATCCGCACGGTGCACGCGGCGTTTCGTCCGATGCCGGTGGAGGTGTCGCCGGAGCCGGGGATCGTGATCGGACGCCGCCCCGACCCGCTGTCGCGCGTGGGCGTGTACGCGCCGGGAGGGCGCGCGGCGTATCCGAGCTCCCTGCTCATGGGCGCGATTCCGGCGCGCGTGGCCGGCGTGGGCGAGGTGATCGTGTGCTCGCCGCCCGGCGTCACGGGCAGGCCCGCGGACTTCGTGCTGGCCGCGGCCGCGCTCGCGGAGGTGGACCGAGTGTTCGCGATCGGCGGGGCGGGCGCGATCGCCGCGATGGCACTCGGCACGGCGTCGGTGCCGCGGGTGGATCGCATCGTGGGCCCAGGCAATGCGTACGTGGCCGAGGCCAAGCTGCAGCTCGTGTCCCAGGTGACGATCGATGCCCCGGCCGGCCCCAGCGAACTGCTGGTGCTCTGTGATGATTCGGCGCAGGCGGAGGGGATCGCGCGCGAGATGATCGCACAGGCCGAACATGATCCCGACGCGGCGGTGGTGGCCGTGGTGGCGGGATCGAACGTGCAGGCGGAAGCGATCGTGCAGGCACTCGGCGCGCTGACGGCGAACACGCCGCGCGCGAAGATCGTGCGCGCGGCACTCGCGGCGCGCGGCGCGGTGCTCGTGGCGGATACGCTGGCGGACGCGATCGGTTTCGCGAACGACTGGGCCGCGGAACACCTGCTGCTCGCGGTGCATGCCGGCGTGCGCGACGAGGTGCTCGCGACACTGCGTCACGCGGGCACGGTGTTCGTGGGGGAGAGCGCGTCGGTGGCATTCGGGGATTACATGACGGGCGCCAATCACGTGCTGCCCACGGCCGGGCTGGCGCGCTGCTGGTCGGGGTTGTCCACGCTCGACTTCGTGCGCTGGACCACGTGGCAGCGCGTGACACCGGCGGCGGCGGCTTCGCTGTCGGCAGACGTGGCGTGCTTCGCGGAGGCCGAGGGGCTGCCGGCGCACGCGGCCGCGGCACGGGCGTGGGGGGTGGATCGCACATGACGGACATCTTCCCGGATCGTCTCGCGGCAGCACGCGCGGTTTACCGCGACGTGCCGCTGTACGATCCCCGGCGCGCACCGGTGGCGCTCGATCTCACCGACAATACGAATCTGTGGGGAATGCCCCCCGCCGCGGAACGGGTGCTGCGGGAGTGCGCGGTGTCGGCGGTCACGCGCTATCCGTCGCTGTACGCGGCGGAGCTCAAGGCGGCGCTCGCCGCGTATGCGGGTGTGTCGCCCGACATGATCGTCACCGGCTGCGGATCCGACGACGTGCTCGATTCGGCGCTGCGCGCGTTCGCGGACCCGGGCGAGACGGTGGTGTCGTCGGAGCCGTCGTTCGCGATGGTGCCGATCTTCGCGCGCATGAACGGACTCGCATGGAGAGGGGTGGCGGAGCGCGCGGATCACCTGCCGGACGTGGATGCCCTGACGGCCCGTCCGTCGCGCGTGCTGTACCTGTGCACGCCGAACAACCCCACGGGCGCGTTGACGCCGCTCGAGGTGGTGCGCGCGCTCGCCGAACGATGCGCGGGCGTGCTCGTGGTGGACGAAGCGTATGGGGAGTTCGGGGGCGAATCGGCAGTGCCGCTCGCGCGCGAACTCGAAAACGTGCTCGTGGTGCGGACGCTGTCCAAGGCGTTCGGGCTGGCCGGGCTCCGGGTGGGATACGCGATCGGACATCCCGCGCTCGTGCAGGCGGTGGAAAAGTCGCGCGGGCCGTACAAGGTGAACGCGCTCGCGGAGCAGGCGGCCGTGGCTGCGCTCCGCGAGGATCTCGACTGGGTGTGTGCGCATGCGGCGCGCGCGGTCACCATGCGCGAGCGGCTGTGTGATGCGCTCCGGGCGCGCGGGCTTTCCCCGATCGTGTCGGGCGCGAACTTCGTGTGCGTGCCGGTGGCGCAGTGTGTCGCGGTGGGCCAGGCCATGCGGGACCTCGGCGTGGGCGTGCGTCCGTTTCCGGCGCTGCCGCACGTCGGGGATGCGCTGCGGATATCCGTGGGCCCGTGGCCGCTGCTCGAACGATGCCTCGCGGCGTTCGATGCGGCGCGCGCGGAGGTGAACGGGTGATGACCGGTTCCCTCGATGGTGAACGGGTGAGGGCAGACTCTTCGTTGCCGCTTCGGGTCACGGTGTTCGACTACGGCGCCGGAAACCTGCACTCGCTGGTGAAGGCGCTCGAAACGGCGCGCACCGTGGTTCGCGTGACCACGGATCCCGCGGCCGCTGTGCGTGACACCGGCGCGCTGGTGCTGCCGGGCGTGGGCGCGTTCCCGCAGGCCGCGGAGCGACTCGCGCCGGCGCGGGCCATGGTGCGCGACGCGCTGCTCGGCGGACTGCCGTGTCTGGGCATCTGCCTCGGCATGCAGCTACTCTTCGACGGCAGCGACGAAGGACCGGGGCATGGGCTCGGGCTGCTCGCCGGACGGGTCACGCGGCTCGCAGCCGACCGCGTGCCGCAGATCGGGTGGAACGCGGTGGACGTTCGGGTGCCGGCCGATCCGCTGTTCGCCAGGTCGCGGCTCGACACCGCATACTACGCGAACGGTTTCGTCTGCCGGCCGAGCGGCGAGGCGGTGGCGTGCGTGATCGCGTCCACCACGCACGACCGCGACCGGTTTCCGGCCGCGGTTCGCACAGGCGCCGTGGTGGGCACGCAGTTTCATCCGGAGAAATCGAGCGCGGCGGGTGTGCGCTTCGTGCGGGCGTTCCTCGAGGAGGCCGCCCTTCGTGACTTCAAGGGAGCATTCACATGATCGTGATTCCGGCCGTGGATCTGCGCGACGGACGCTGCGTGCAACTCGTGGGCGGCGAGTACGAAAAGGAATCCGTCCGGCTCGAGAACGCGCCGGCCGTGGCGCGCGAGTGGGCGCGCGACGGGTTCGTGAGGCTGCACGTGGTGGACCTCGACGCGGCCACGGGACGCGGGCACAACCGGGAGCTCGTGCGCGAAATCATCCGCGACGCCGGCGTGCCCGTGCAGGTGGGGGGCGGTGTGCGCGAGGAGTCGCGCATCGAGGAGCTGCTCGACGACGGCGCCGCGTGGGTGGTGGTGGGCACGCGCGCGGTGGAGGAGGAGTCGTGGCTCGACGAGATGGCGCACCGGTTTCCCGGGCGGCTCATCGTGGCCGCCGACGTGCGCGAGCGCCGGCTGGTCACGCACGGCTGGAGCCGCACGCTCCCGCGCGACGTGGTGTCGTTCGTGGAAGATCTCGGCGCGCTGCCTCTGGCCGGCGTGCTGGTGACCGCGGTGCATCTCGAAGGGCAGATGCAGGGAACCGATCTCACGCTCATGGAAGACGTGGTGGAAGCGTCGGTGTGGCCCGTGTTCGCGAGCGGTGGCGTGACCACCGTGGATGATCTGCGTGCACTCGAGCACCGCGGCGTGTACGGCGTGGTGCTGGGAATGGCGCTCTACACGGGCGCGCTCGAACCGCGGCGTCTGGTGGAGGAGTTCGGCGCGTGACCACCGTGGTGCGGGAAAGCCGCGAAACCCGGATCCGTCTCACGCTGGCCGCGGGTTCCGGCACGGCCGATGTGCGCACGAGCGAGCCGTTTCTCGATCACATGCTGACCGCGCTCGCGCGCTACAGCGGAGTGGACATCACGCTCGAGGCCACGGGGGATCTCCGGCATCACCTCGTGGAAGACGTGGCGATCGCGCTCGGCCACGGCATCGCGGCGTTCGCGCCGGCCACCTGCGCGCGCTACGGCGAACGCACCGTGCCCATGGACGACGCGCTCGTGCACGTGGCGCTCGACCTGGGGGGGCGACCGTATTACGAAGGACCGCTGCCGAGCACGCTGTACGATCACTTCCTGCGCTCGTTCGCGGACCATGCGAAGGCCACGCTGCACGTGCGCGTACTGCGCGGACGCGACCGACATCACGTGGTGGAAGCGGCGTTCAAGGCGCTCGGCTTCGCGCTGCGCGACGCCCTCGTGGAATCGGGCACCGTGTTCAGCACCAAGGGCAGCGTGCGTCTCGAGGTCACGGGGTGAGCGTATGCTGATGCGACGGGGATCGAGCCCATGCTGATGCGACGCTGGATGCGCGCATGCTGATGCGACGGTTGATCGTGTGCCTGGACGTGAAGGGCACGCGCGTGGTGAAGGGCGTGCAGTTCGAGGGGCTGCGTGATGTCGGAGATCCGGTGGAGCTGGCCGAACGGTACGAGGCCGAAGGCGCCGACGAGATCACGTTCCTCGACATCTCCGCGAGCGCCGAAGAGCGGGCCACGCTGCTCGACACGGCGCGGCGCACGGCGGAGCGGCTGTTCATCCCGCTCACCATCGGCGGCGGCGTGCGCACCGCGGGTGATGTGGCGCGCGCACTCCGGGCGGGGGCGGACAAGGTGTCGCTCAACTCGACGGCGGTGGCGCGGCCGGAGGTGCTCACCGAAGCGGCGGAGCGGTTCGGCGCGCAGTGCGTGGTGGCGAGCATCGACGGCAGGCGCGATGCCGACGGGAGCTGGCGCGTGTGGGTGAAAGGCGGCCGGGAGCGCACCCCGCTCGAGGTGACGGCGTGGGCGGAGGAGTGCGTGGCCCGCGGCGCGGGGGAGATCCTGCTCACGAGCATCGACCGCGACGGCGCGCGCACGGGGTACGATCTGGCGCTCACGCGCGCGGTGGCGGACGCGGTCACGGTGCCCGTGATCGCGAGCGGCGGCGCGGGGCGCGCGGAGCATCTCGTGAGCGCAGTGACGGAAGGGCGCGCGGACGCGGTGCTCGTGGCCGGGATCCTGCACGACGGGCTCGTCACGGTGCGCGCGCTCAAGCAGACGATGCAGCAGGCGGGGCTGCCGGTGCGCGACGTCCCGGAGGCGGCATGAGCGTCGCGTCCGATTCACTGCTGCACGCCGTGACCGAACTGTCGCAGGCCGCCGCGGCCACGGCCATGCGATGGTTCGGCGGACCGGTAGCGGTGGATGCCAAGCCGGACGGGTCACCAGTGACCATCGCGGATCGTTCCACCGAGGAGTTCGCGCGCGCGTGGATCGAACAGCGGTTCCCACGCGACGGCATACTGGGCGAGGAGTTTCCTCCGCTGCGTCCGGAGGCGCCGCGGCAATGGATCATCGACCCGATCGACGGCACCAAGGCGTTCGTGCGCGGCGTGCCGCTTTGGGGCACGCTGGTGGCGGTGTGTGAGGGCGAACGCGTGCTCGCGGGTGCGGCGTGCTTTCCGGCGGTGCGGGAGGCGGTGAGCGCAGCGCCGGGTGAGGGGTGCTGGTGGAACGGCGCGCGTGCGGCGGTGTCGGCGGTGAATCAGTTGGCAGATGCCACGGTACTCGTGACCGACGATCGCTTTCCCGAGCGGCCGGCGCGCGGTGCACGGTGGCACTCACTCGCGGCGGAAAGCGGCATCGCGCGCACATGGGGGGACTGCTACGGGTATCTGCTCGTGGCCACGGGCCGCGCCGAGGTGATGGTGGACGACATCATGAATCCGTGGGACGCGGCCGCACTGCAGCCGATCATCGAGGAAGCCGGCGGCGTGTTCACCGACTGGCGCGGCCGCGGCACGGCGTTCGGCGGGGATGCCATTGCGACCAACGCGCTGCTCGCCGGCACGGTGCGGGCGCGATTGCAGGAGAGCGTTGCATGACGGGGAACGTGGAGCGTCGCATGACGGGAGAAGCGGAACGAGCAGCGGGCGAGAGCACGGGCGGCATGGTGGTGCGCACGAGCCGCGATATCGACCGGCTGGATTTCACCAGGGGCAATGGTCTGCTCACGGTGGTGGCGCAGGATGCCGTGACCGGAACGGTGCTCATGGTGGCGCACGCCGACCGCGACGCCGTGGAACGCACGCTCGCCACCGGCGAGATGCACTACACGTCGCGCACGCGCGGCCTCTGGCACAAGGGCGCCACGAGCGGGCACGTGCAGCGGCTCGTGTCGCTCACGGCGGACTGCGACGGCGATGCCCTGCTGGCGCGGGTGCAGCCGGCCGGGCCGGCGTGCCATGACGGCACGACGAGCTGCTTCCGCGACGCGGCGCTGCTCGGTGATGCGCTCAGCACCCTCAGTGCCACGCTCGCGGCGCGGGCGGCGGCATACGCCGCGTCGACGGGTGATCTGTCGGCGAGCTGGACGCACCGCCTGCTCGCCGACCGCAATCTCCGGCACAAGAAGCTCGGCGAGGAAGCCGTGGAGCTGGTCATGGCCTGTGTCGACGGCGACCGGGAGCGCGCGGCCGAGGAGGGCGCGGATCTGATGTATCACACGCTCGTGGCGCTCCGCGCGGTGGGTGTGACGCTCGACGACGTGCGGCGCGTGCTCGACGCGCGGGCGGGGTGACGCGCGCGTTGCAGCGTGACGCTGCGTGACGCGGCCGCGACCGGAACGCGTCAGGCGATCCGGCTGCCGAGCGGGGCGTCCGTGTCGGGCGCGAGCAGGATCACGTCACCGTCCTCGGGGCACGCGCCGAGCACGAGCACCTCGCTCCGGAAACCGGCGATGCGCCGCGGCGGGAAGTTCACCACGGCCACGACGCGCCGTCCCACGAGCACGTCCGGCGTGTAGTGCTTCGTGAGCTGCGCGCTCGTCCAGCGCGTGCCGATCGCGCCGAAGTCGATGTGCAGCTTGATGGCCGGCTTGCGCGCTTCGGGGAAAGGCTCCGCGTGCAGCACGCGGCCCACGCGGATGTCCACGGCGAAGAAGTGCGACGGATCGATCTCGTCGAGCACGGGAGCGTCGGGGGGTGTGCTCACGGCCGTCAGAACCGTTCGAAGATGCGGCGGTCCACGCGCATCGCATCGCCGATGAACGCCCAGCGCACGTTGCGGAAATAGCGCACGGCGGCGAGGCGGATGTCCTCGGGGGTGACGGCGCGCAGATCGTCCACGAAGGTCGCGGCGCGCCGGTAGTCGCCCTGGTAGAACGCGGCCCGCGCGATCAGGTCGGCCTGGTCCGCGTTGGTCTCGTTGTCGAGGAAGTACGTCACGATGAACTGCTGCACGAGGCGTTCGAGCCCCACTTCGGAGATGGTATTCTGCTGCAGCGCGCGCATTTCGCGCTGCATGATGCCGAGCACGGCGTCGGGCTGCGTGGTGGTGACGTACAGGCCGCCCACGGCGAAGGCGCGCTCGCGGAACGGCGCGTCCACGGCATAGGTGAGATTGAGCCGTTCGCGCACTTCCGCGAAGAGACGTCCGGACAGCACGGCACAGGCGAGGCGAAGCGCGGCGTAGTCGCGCGAGTCGGCGGGCGGTCCTATGAAATACCCTTGCAGATAGTTCGTGGGAAGCCGGCGCATCACGAATGTCGCACCGGAGAGGCGCGGCGCCGGCGGCGCGGGCAGCGTCCACGCGTAGCTGCCGGCGGGGAGCGTGGCGAGCGTGCCGCGCACGAGCCGTTCCACGCGTTCCCGCGTGACGTTCCCCACGATCACCACGCGCAGTCGCGACCGCACGACCTGTTCGGCGTGATAACGCACCAGCATGTCGCGTGTGATCGACGACAGCGACGCGTCCGTGCCCACCGGCGAGAGGCCGTACGGGTGGCCCGCGAACGTGGCGGAATCGGCGAGATGCTCGAGCAGGGCATCGGGGTTCTCGGTGCGCTGCCGCACGGCCGAAAGAATGCGGTCGCGCACCTGCTCCACGCTCGTGCTGTCGAGGCGCGGGGCGACGAGCCGGTCGGCGAGAATGGCCCACGACGAATCGAACGTGGCCACGGTGGAGCGGAGGCTGAGCGTGCTCCAGTCCACGCCCGGGCTCAGCCCGATGGTGCTGCCAAGCCGGGCCATCTGCTGGCGCATCGCATCACGCGGATAGCGCGCCGTGCCGTGCTCCGTGGCTTCGAGGAACAGGAGCTCGAGCCCCTGCGTGGCCGGCGTGAGCTGCCGCACGCCGCCGAGCAGGTACACGTTGGCGGCCACGACATTGTTCGCGGTCACGCGGCGGAGGATCACCGACACACCGTCCACGTCGAAGGACGACGTGAGCGTGTCGTCGAGCATCGACGCGGGCGGCGCGCCGGGCAACGGTATATCCGGCAGCGACGTACGCGGGTGCTCGGCGCGCACGGACGACGCGGAGAGACTCAGCGCCGCGATCGCGAGGAACGCGCGGCAGCAATGGATCGCGCGCATCAGCGGCCTCCTCTCGTTGCAGCCGGCGCGACCGGCGCGCGGCGCAGCTCGTCTTCGGTGAGCTGGAGCGTGCGGCGCGCGGCGGGCGAGAGCAGCACGCCGGCCACGCGCGGCTTCTGCACGATATAGGTGTTCACGTAGCGCTGGAGATCGGCCGTGGTCTGCGCGGCCATGGCGTCGTTGTAGCCGAGGAAGTAGTCGAGCCCCACCACGCTCCACCAGAACCCGATGGTGTGTGCGATGCTGCTCGCCTTCTCGATGCCGAACGCGCTCGAGGTCACCCGCTTGGCCTTCACGTTCTGCAGCTCGGCGTTGGTCACGTAGCCGGCGTCTCCGAAGCGGGCGATCTCGGCGTCGAGCGCGGTGAGCGCCTCGCGCAGCCTGTCGGGCGAGGTCTGGCCGCTGATCGTGATCGGCCCCACGTGGTTGAGCGTGTAGTAGTTGACCACGAGATCCTGCCAGAGGCCGCTGTCCACGAGCCGCGTGCGGAAACCGGACCCGGGCGTGTTGAGCGCGTCGCTGAACACGTCCGCGGCAAAGGTGGCGGCGGGGTCCTTGCCCGCGCTCGGCCCCTGCCACTGGAGCAGCACACTCACCTGGCTCACGGGCGCTTCGGCGATGACGGCTGCGTTGCCCGTGAGCGCGGGGATGGGCGGAATGGGCGCCACCGTGAACGGATCGCGGCCGCGCGGCCAGTCGCCGAAGATCCGTTCCGCGAGCGCGAACACCCGCGCCGGATCCACGTCGCCGGTCACGATGAGCGCGCAGTTGTTGGGCACGTAGTAGAGCGACTGGATGGTGCGCATCTGCGCCGGCGTCACGTTCCGGAGCACGTTGCGGTCGCCGAGCGCGTCCTTGCGGCTGGCGTTGCCGGGGTAGAGCAGCTCCGTCATGCGCTTGTCGAGCGCGAAGAACGGACTCGACTCGGCGCGGTCGTATTCGCCGAGCACGACCTCCTTCTCCCGCGCGAGATCGTCCTCGTTGAACAGGGGCTCGCGGAGCGACGCCGCGAGAAACCGCAGACCGCCTTCGAGCGAATCGGCGGGGAGCGTGAGGTAGTAGTTCACGCGTTCTTCCTGCGTGGTGCCGTTGTAGAGCGCGCCGAGCTCCGAGGCACGCTCGGCGAACGCCTGCGGGCTGGGGTATTCGCGGTTGGCCTTGAAGAACATGTGCTCGTACATGTGGGCCAGGCCGGCGAACTCGGGCGGCTGCGTGAAGGCGCCGTTCTTCACGTCGATCTCGAGGGTGGCGATGGGCACGCCGTGGTTCTCCACCACGATCACCTCGAGCCCGTTGGCCAGGACGCGGCGCTGGACGATGCGTTCGAGCTCGGCGCGGGTCTGGGCCGGCGCCGCGGCGAGCGGCACGGCGGCCGCGGCCAGGCCGAGCACGACGAGGAGACCGAGCCGTCGACCAAACCATCGACGGCGAGCGCAAGACGCTGGCATTGTGACGGGGGAAGCAGGATGTTTCAGCGATGACGGATCACGCCATCATCTCGCGGGACCCGGCGACGGCGCTCGACGCGCTCGCCCGGCGGCTGGACCCCACCCGGGTGCAGCGCATGGAACCGCTGGCTCCGTACACCACGTTCCGGATCGGGGGTCCGGCCGACCTGCTGTACAATGCCACTTCGGCCGACGAACTCGCCACCGCCATCCAGGCTGCCCGCGCACTCGGCGTGCCGTGGTTCGTGCTCGGGCTGGGGGCGAACATCCTCGTGGGCGATCGCGGGGTGCGCGGGCTCGTGATCCGGAATCTGGCGCGGCATCATGCGATCGACGGCAACGGCCGGCTGTACGCGGAGAGCGGCGCGATCGTGCAGACGCTGGTGCTCGACAGCGTGCATCAGGGGTGGTCGGGGCTGGAGCACTACATCGGGATTCCGAGCACGGTGGGCGGGGCGCTGTGGCAGAACCTGCACTTTCTCTCGCCGGCGCCGGCGCGCGAGCGCACGATGTTCATCGCCGAGGTGTTCGAGTCGTGCGAAATCCTCGCGGAGGAGGGCGACCGGCGCACGGTGGATGCGTCGTACGTGCGGTTCGGCTACGACGACAGCGTGTTCCATCACCGACGTGACGTGGTGCTGTCGGCCACGTTCCAACTGGAGCGCGGCGACTCCGCGGTGATGCACCGCATCCTGCAGGAGAACCTGTCGTGGCGCGGCGCGCGGCACCCGTGGCTGGAGATTCATCCGAGCGCGGGGTCGATCTTCCGGAAGATCGCGGACGTGGGGGCGGGGCGACTGGTGGATGAGTGCGGGCTCAAGGGATTCCGCGTGGGCGGGGCAGCGATCTCGCACCTGCACGCGAACATCATCGTGAACCTGGGCGGCGCCACGGCGGCGGACGTGCGGGCGATCATCGCGCACGCCCAGGCCGCGGTGGAGAAGCGGTTCGGGCACCGGCTGGAACCGGAGATCGGGTTCGTGGGGGAGTTCTAGCGGTCGCTGCTGGTGTCGGATGCACGAGGCGGCCCTGAGGGGTCGATATCTTGACATAAGCCATGCATGCACACATACATGCATGCATGGCTACGAAAACCATCTCCATCGATCTCGAGGCGTATGAACGCCTCGATCGAGCCCGTCGCAGCCCCGGAGAATCCTTCTCCAAGGTGATCAAGCGGGCGACATGGTCCGCTCCGTCGCACACGGCGGGCGCCTTGCTCGGCGCGCTGGCCACGGTGCCGCCTCTGGATGACGAGGAACTGCGGCGGCTGGAAGCGGCACAGGCCGCCGATACGCCACCAGAGAACCCATGGCGCGACGACTGACGCTCGACACCTCGTTCCTCATCGACCTCCAGCGGGAACGCCGGCGAGGTTCTGATGGACCGGCCCATCGTTTCCTCGCCGCGGAAGAGCACACCGAGCTTGCGCTCTCCACCGTGGCCCTTGGTGAGATCACGGAGGGATGCCGCGCGCCCGACCATCCGTTTCTCCAGGTGATCCGCTCCACCCTCACCCTCCTTCCGGTGGACGAGGAGGCGGCTCTCCACTACGGCGCGGCGGCCGCACGCCTCCGCGAACAGGGGGCCCTCCCCGGCACCAACGATCTCTGGATCGCGGCCGTGGCGCTCCGGCACCATCTGCCGCTGGTGACCGGAGACGTGGGGCACTTCGAGCGGATTCCGGGGCTGGCGCTGGTGCGCTACCGGTAGCGCCGTCCTCAGCAGCCGATAGCCGTCACCGCTCCACGCCCGGCCTACAACTCCTGCCCGATCACCACCAGCCACCGCCACCGCTCGCCGGGCTGCAGCGCCTGCGCTCCGCCCACGAACACCGAGCCCGAGAAGAACCGGAGCCCCGCGTTCACACTCGACCGCCAACCGTCGGACACCCGCGACACGGGCACGAGCACGCCGGTGGAATCCATCACGGCGCCGAGCCGGGCCACACTCGCCCCTCCCGCGCCGGGTGCCGCGGTCCAGCCGGTCTGGATCCCGACACTCGCGCCGGGCGCGATTGCCGGCAGCACCAGCGCCCGCCCGGTGCGGATGGGCTGGCGCAGCCACGGCCCGGTCCAGAGCACGAGCCCGCGCACGAGCCCGGCCCGCGTGCCCGCAAACTCCTTGTAGTCGTACCCGGGGAGCCCCTGCGTGCGGCCGAGCTCGAAGAGCTGCTGCGCGGGGAGTGATGCGCCGAGCAGCGCACCCGCATCGCCGCGCGCGGCAGCGGTGAACGGCCCCCACTGACGGCGCACCGACAGCCGCGCCTCCAGGCGCGTGTAGTCGAGATCGCCGGTGCCCTGCTCCGCATACAACCGGCCGCTCCAGCCGGGACGCAGATATTCGGCGCTGCCATCGGGACGCCAGCTCAGCGTGAGCGCGTTCCGCCAGTAGGTGCCCGTGTCCACGCCGCGATTGGGGCGGAGCGCGAACCGGCCGACCGGTGATGCGTCGAAGCGTGAGACCGCGGCCTCGTCACGCGCGATGCCGGATTCGAGGCGCCACTGCCACGCGCGCGCCTCGGCGGTGCGCACGAGCTGCGCGCCGGCGAAGGTGCGGTCCACGTAGTCGTATTCGTCGTATCCGGTGAGCGCGCCGAGGGCGCTCCCCGAGTCGAGCGGATGCCGGAAGTCGTTGGTGATGTCGAGCGACCGGCCACCGCGCACCATCACGCGCCACGGCCCGCGGTCGCGCAGCACCTCCACGCGTCCGCGCACGGCCTGCTCCTCCCACGCGTACCCGGCCGTGGCGCGCACGACGGTGCCGGGCGACAGATCGCGCAGCGCGAGCCGCGCGCCGAAGCCGGTGTACAGCCCTTCCACGCGATTGAAGCGCAGCAGGTCCGTGCTCTGCGGAACGCCCCAGTCGAATCGTGGCGTGCCCACGGCGCGCCAGCGATCGGGCCCCACGGCATCGAAGTCGTCGGCGTGCAGCCCTTCCGACAGCTCGCCGAGCGGCGTGACCCAGCTCCGGAACGCCCCGAGCGAGTCCGGCGGCGCGAACGACAGCCGTCGCCGCACGGGCACAGGCGATGAATCGGCGAGCGCGATGCGCGCGGGATCGAGCACGGTGTCGTTGATGGCCATGTCGCGGAAGCGCGACACGATGCGCATCACGGCCCGCCCTTCCCCGAACATCGGCGCCGACGCCTGGAGCTCGATGCGCTGCCGGACGGGCAGCCAGTACGCCTGCTCACGTTCGGCGTTTTCGTAGTCGATGAACGCGACCGCGTCCACGAGCGCGCCTGTGAGACGCGCCATCACGCCGCCCGGACGCGGCCATGTGCCGGTGCGCACGAAGGCGCCGCGAATGCGCACGAGCGTGCCGCGCGAGGCATCGAGATCGATCTCGCCGCGGAACAGCGTGGCCCGTTCGGTGATGCCGCCCTGCGGCTCCACCTGCACGCGCACGATCGGAATGCGGCGCTCGCCCGCGTGCAGCGTGACGAGCGTGTCGCCGCCGCGGTACCGATACCACCGGTCCCGGTCGGTGGCGAGCGGATGCACGATCGTGGTGGTGTCGTCCACGGATCGGCGGGTGGACGCGGCGCTCCCCGTGGTGTCCTGACGCGTGCGCAGCCGGTTGCCGTAGAGCGTGGTGTTGAGCCACCCCACGCGGAACCCGGTCAGCATGGAGACGTTGAGGCCGAGCTGCTGCATGCGATGGCCCTGCACTCGCTGGTGATACAGCCCGGTGCGCGCCCAGCGGAGCGTGCTGGCCACCTGCTCCACGCCGCCCACGACCTCGGTGCCGTCGGCGCGGCGGATGATGAGCGTGATCTCGGTTTCCACGTTGGCCGAATAGGCGTGCAGCGACGTGGGGAGCTGGTTCTGCTCCGAGGCTTCGGCCACGAGCCGGGCGAGCGCGGGGGTGGCGTAGTCGGTGCGGATGGTGTCGGCGGCCGCGCTGTTCTGCGCCTCGGCAGCGTCCGGCGCCATGACGAGCGCGGCCGCGGCGCCGGCCAGGAGCCGTACGCCGCGGAGTGCGGATTCGAGTTGTCGCACGAAGGTAGACAATCCCGGTGAGGGGTGGAGCGTCGTCGGGGATCCGTACGCGGGCGGCGCTCCGGGGTTTCGCCGCGAAAGCGTGTCCGCGCGGGCCGCGGTCACCCTGCGCCGAGCGCTTCGGCCCGTTCCGATGCCTCCGTCCACCGCGCTTCGGCCTTGGTCAACGCCGCGCGGGCCGCGGCCAGCTCCGCGCCGAGTTTCTGCGCTTTGGTGGTGGACTCCGGCGACCCGTCGTAGAGCTCGGGGGCTTCGAGCGCGGCGGCGAGCCGGCCCACCGCGGCCTCGGCGGTCACCACGGCCTGCTCCGCCTGTTCCACGGCGCGCACGGCGTCGCGCTGCGCGCGGCGGTCCTCGCGGGACTGCGCCTTGCGCGTCTCGTGCGCGGAGGGCGGTGCCGCGGCGGCCTTGCCGAGCCGCACCTGCCGCGCGGCGTCGGCTTCGTGGGTGCGGCGGCGGGCCGACATCTCCTCCCATTCGGTGAACGGCCCCGCGAAGTCGTGGAGCGTGCCGTCGCGAATCTCCCAGACGCGCGTGGCGAGGCCGCGCAGCACGGCGCGGTCGTGCGACACGAGCAGCACGGTACCCTCGTAGTCGTCGAGCGCGTCCTCGATGGCCTCGATGCTCTCCACGTCGAGGTGGTTCGTGGGTTCGTCGAGCACGAGCAGGTTGGCGCGCGAGAGCGTGAGGAGCGCGAGCGCCACGCGCGCGCGTTCGCCGCCGGAGAGCGACCCGATCACGCGCTGCGATTCCTCGCCGCCGAATCCGAAGCGGCCGAGATGGCCGTGCACCTCGCGGCGCTCCCAGAACGGCCGCAGCGTGGTGATGGCGTCGTGGATCGTGGAGTCGAGCGCGAGGTGGGCGAGATCCTGCCGGTAGTACGCCACCGTGGTGGACAGCCCGATCTTGCAGGTGCCGCCGTCGGGCGCGCGTTCGCCGAGCACGGTGCGGATGAACGTGCTCTTGCCGGCGCCGTTCGGGCCCACGAGCGCCACCACTTCCGTGCGCGGCAGCACGAGCGTCACGTCGTGGAGCAGCGTGCGATCCTCCACACGCAGCGTGAGATGTTCGCACTCGAGGACGCGATCCCCGCTCCGGTCGCCGGCCTGGAGACGGAGCGCCATCACCGATTCGCCGCCGATGGGCGCGGAGAGCCGCGGCATGCGTTCCAGCCGCTTGCGGCGTCCCTTGGCCTGCGCGCTGTTCTGTCCGGCGAGGTTGCGCGCGATGTAGTCCTGCTCGGCGGCGATCTTCCTGCGCTGCTGGTCGAACTGCCGCTGCTGCGTGAGCCGGCGCTCCTCGCGCTGCTGCACGAACGCGGTGTAGCCGCCCGTGTACGTGAAGCCGGTGCCGCCTTCGAGGTGCAGCACGTGATCGGCCACGGCTTCGAGGAACGCGCGGTCGTGGCTCACCACGAGCAGCGTGCGGTCGCTCTCGCGCAGATACTGCTCGAGCCAGCGCGTGGTGTCGAGATCGAGATGGTTCGTGGGTTCGTCGAGCACGAGCAGGTCGGCGGGCTGCACGATCTGGCGCGCGAGCGCCACGCGGCCGCGTTCGCCGCCGCTCAGCACGCCGGTGCGCGTGGCGCGCGCCCAGTCGGGATCGAAGCCGAGCCCCTGCAGCACCTGGTCCACGCGCGTGGCCATCTGGTAGCCGCCTTCGTGCTCGAACCGCTCGAGGTCGTGGCCGTAGGCGGCGAGCAGCTCCTCGCCGTGGTCCGTGGCCATGCGCTCCACCTGCTCGGCGAGCGAGCGTTCGAGCGCGCGCAGCTCGGCGAAGGCGTCGGCCACGGTGTCCCACACCGTGGCGCCTGGATCGAAGGTCCGGTGCTGTTCGAGCAGCGCGATGCGCATGCCGGGCCGGCGCGCGACGGAGCCGGTGGTGGGCGCGAGTTCGCCGGTGAGGAGCCGGATGAGGGTGGTCTTGCCGGCGCCATTGCGTCCGATCAGGGCCCAGCGGTCCCGGTCGGCGATGGTGACGGTCACGTCACGGAAGATTTCGGTGGCTCCGAATGAGACGGAGGCGTTCCCTATACTGAGCAGCGTCATGCGCCGAAATCAAACCGGTGTGACGCCGCGGGGGGACGGGTGGGCTTCCCCGAGCAGCGCGTCACGCCAGCGGAGACCGAGCGTGGCAAGGGGCGGGAAGAGCGTGAAGACGAGCGCCGGGGCGGTGAACACCGCGATCCAGGGCGCGAGGCCGAGCCGCACGAGCAGCACGCCCAGGGCTCCGGCGGCGAGCTGGTACCAGAGCATCATGCCGTGGAGGCCGGGGGCGATGATCCGCGGGATCACTTCCTGCGGCGTGGGCGCGATCCGGGTCGCCAGACGACGGATCAGGGCCCAGGCGGGGGCGTGGAGGAGCAGTCCGAGCAGGGCGAACGGGGCGAGGAGCGCCAGCCCAGGTCCCGATGAGGCCAGCCGCGATCCCTGTCGATTGTCCGGCACGGAGGCATGGGCGTGCAGCGCGGTGACCACGGCCTGGAGGCGCGCGCCGATCTCCGCGGTGAGCTGGACGTCGGGGAGGGCGGGCGGATCGGGGGCCCACGTATCCATCGCGAGCGGCGCGCCCGCTTCGAGGAAGACGCGCGTCCGCAGCCTCATGGGCGCTTCGTAGCAGAGCCCGACCGGCACGATCGCCAGCCCCGGGATCCCGCTCCGGGCATGGAGGGCCATGCGGGCCAGCCCGGTACGCAGCGTGCCGAGCCTGGGCCCCGCGTGCACCCCGCCTTCGGGGAACACGCATACGCACCCGCCGGCTGCGAGCACGTCACGCACCCGGGCAAAGGCGCTGCGGTTGGCTTCGGCGCTGTCCTGCCCGCGCGCCCTGGCCTTGCGCGCGTCGCGCACGCGATGGACCGGCACCACGCCGAGCCGGTCGTACACGAATCCCACGAGCGGCTGCTCGGCGGCGGTCACGTTGGCCACGAAGGTGATGCGCCGCGGCACGTGCGCGAGCAGCGCGCAGACGTCGGCCAGATCGTTCGGGTGATTCACCGCGAGCAGGACGGGGCCCGTGGGCGGGACCGTGCCCGCGACCTGCACGTCGCGATAGCACCATCGCATCGCATGGCGCGCACACCAGGCGAGGAATGCGTAGAGCATGGACGGAAAGAAAGCGGGACGACCGGCGAGACGGAATGGCGGGCGGTTCGAGCGCCTCCTCTGGCGCGACGCGCGATGCGGCGCCCAGTTTTACCGGACGTCGGTGTGCCGGTTTCTCCGTCCCTTCCCGCTCATGCTCAAGAAGATCCTGCTCGGATTGCTCGTCGTCGTGGTGCTGCTCATCGGCGTGGCGTATCTCCTGCCGCGCCGCATCACCGTAACGCACACCGCGCAGCTCGCCTCGTCGCCGGACGTGCTCTTTCCGCTCGTGGCCACGCCCATGGAGTGGCCGCAGTGGTCGCCGTGGAACAAGCGCGATCCGGACATGACCATCACCTTCTCCGGCCCGCCCACGGGCGTGGGCGCGCGCTGGGACTGGAAGAGCGCGTCGCAGGGCGACGGCTTCATGGTGTTCACGGAATCCATGCCGTCGGTGCGGATCGGCTACAACCTCACGATCATCGGCATGGGGCCGCCCTCCACGGGAACCTTCCGGTTCGCGCCCAATCCGAGCGGCACGATGGTGGAATGGTCGATGACGGCCGACATGGGCAACAATCCGCTGGGCCGCTGGTTCGGGCTCCTGATGCCGAACATGCTGCGCAAGGATTTCGTGGAGGGGCTGGCGGGGCTCGACGAGTACGCGAAGACACAGCCGCCGTCGGAGCCGATCATGGGGATCGAGCTGCCGGGCGCCGTGCTCGTGCCGCGGGATTCGGGGAGGCCCTGAGCGATGACGGCTCCGGGCGCTGCCGGGTAGCGGCGCCCTACCAGTGGGCGTCGCCGCGATCCACCGCGCGCCAGAGCCCCCATCCCACGCTTCCCAGCACGCCCAGGTCGCCGAGCAGCAGGCCGCCATACAGCCACGCGCGGCCCACCGCTTCCGTGGTCACGCGCGCCGACATGGCCATCATCGGGATCGCGATCACGAGCGACACCACGATCCCGATGATCATGCGCGTGTTGTCACGCCGTCGCTCACGCTCGAGCCAGGCCAGCTCCTCGGCGAGCTGGCGCGCGCGACGTTCGTGCTCGGCCGAAATCACCGTCCCGTCCATTCCTTCCATGTGGCTTCCGCGAGTCCCACGGTGACCTTCTGCTGCCATCGCACGAGCGGCTGCACGAGCAGCAGCGGTTCTTCCGCGAGCAGCGACAGCCACTTCTCCTCGCCGTAGCGCGCCGGCCCGAGACCGAGCTCGAGGAACCGCCGGCTGTTCCGGTCCACGAGCGCGTCCACGCCGTACTTCTGCGTGAACCGCCGCAGCTCACCGGCCGACGGCGCGCGCACGGCGAAGTCCATGAAGTGCACCTTGATGCGCCGTTCCTTGAAGAACCGTTCCGCCTTGCGCGTATCGCTGTGCTTCTTCGTGCCGAAGATCTGCACTTCGGGCTGACCGGGGACGGACGACATGGGTCACGCGTCTCCGGTTTCGGCGGCGAGACGCAGGGTCTCGTCGAACTGGTCTTCACTGCGGGCGATCACGAGCGCGGCGACTCCGTTGCCGATGAAGTTGGTGATGGCGCGGGCCTCGGACATGAAGCGGTCCACGCCGAGGAGAATGGCGAGCCCTTCGAGCGGAACGACCTTCATGACGGCGAGCGTGCTCGCCAGCACCACGAACCCCGAGCCGGTGACACCGGCCGCGCCCTTGGACGTGACCATGAGGACGCCGAGCAGCACGAGCTGCTGCCCCAGGCTCAGGTTGATGTCGTACACCTGCGCGAGGAAAATGGATGCCATCACGAGGTAGATGCTCGTGCCGTCGAGGTTGAACGAGTAGCCGGCCGGCACCACGAGTCCGTTGAGCGCGCGCGGGGACCCGTAGCGTTCGAGCTTTTCGAGGAGGCGGGGGAAGGCGGACTCCGAGCTCGACGTGCCGAGCACGAGGAGCAGCTCCTGCCGGATGAACACCAGGAAGCGCCAGAGGGAGAAGCCGTAGCGCCGCATGATGAACGCGAGCACGATGAAGATGTAGATTGCCATCGTGAGGTACACGGCGAGCATGAGCCGGCCGAGCGGCAGGAGCGTGCGCACGCCGAACGTGCCCACGGTGTAGGCCATGGCGCCAAGCGCGCCCAGCGGCGCGACCCGCATGATGATGGCCACGATGCGGAAGAACACTTCGGTCAGCCGCTCGAACACGTCGTACACGATCTGTCCCCGCTCCCCGATCATGGCCATGGCCGTGCCGAAGAGGATGGCGAAGAACACGATCTGCAGCAGCTCGCCCTGGGCAAAGGCGTTCACCACGCTCGACGGCACGATGTGGGACAGGAACTCGATCACGCCGAGCGGTTGGGCACCGCCGCCGGGGAGCGGGGCCTCCGCGAGATCGGCGGGCCGGATGAAGCCGGCGCCGGGTTTCGTGGTGTTCACCACCACCATGCCGATCGCGAGGGCGATGAGTGACGTGATGGTGAAGTACACGAACGTCTTGGCGCCCACGCGGCCGAGCCGCCGGAGGTCCTGCATGGAGGCGATGCCGGTGACGATCGTGAGGAAGACGATCGGCGCGACGACCATCTTCACGAGGTTGATGAAGGTGTCGCCGAGCGGCTTGAGGGTCTTCGCGAAGTCGGGCGTCACGATGCCGAGCGTGATGCCGATGGCGACCGCGACGAGGACCTGGACGGTGAGATTGCCGGAGAGCTTGCGCATGCGGGAGGCTGGGAGGGGGACGCGGCAGCACGGTAACGCGCGGGCGGGGCGGTGAACAGGGGCGCGGGGGTGCCGCTAGATTTCGCGGCGCGTCGTCCGCTTCATGTTCCGCCCTCCCCATGGCTCAATCCCTCGTCTCGCTCGTCACCATCGCGGCCGTTTCGGCCGTGGGCAGCGCCGCGAACGCGGTGGCCGGCGGCGGCACGCTGCTCACCTTCCCGGCCCTCATCGCGCTCGGTGTGCCGCCGGTGGCCGCCAATGCCACGAGCACGGTGGCGCTCTGGCCCGGCACGATCAGCAGCATGCTCGGCTACCGCCGCGAGCTCGCGGGCGCGCGGGCCTGGGCCGTGCGGTTCGCGGTGCCGAGCGTGCTCGGCGGCGTGGTGGGGGCGGTTCTGCTCCTGTTCACGAGCGAAAAGCGCTTCGCCATGCTCGTGCCCTGGCTCGTGTTCGGGGCCACCGGGCTCTTCGCCCTGCAGAAACCCGTGGTGAAATGGCTGCTGGCCCGGGGCAGCGTGCGCGCGCCGCACGCCGAGGGGACGCCGCTCGCGCCGCCTGCCCCGTGGCTGCTGGTCGGGCAGTTCGGCGTGGCGGTCTACGGCGGCTATTTCGGCGCCGGCGCGGGGATCGTGATGCTGGCGGCGCTCGGTTTCATGGGGCTCACGAACATCCACCAGATGAACGGCCTCAAGAACTGGGGCGCCGTGTGCTTCAACGGCATGGCCGTGCTGATCTTCGTGGTGTCGGGGCTCGTGAACTGGCCCATCGCCCTGGCCATGACGCTCGGCGCGGTGATCGGGGGGTACGCGACCGCGGGGATCGCGCGGCGGGCGCCGCAGGCCGTGGTGCGGGGCATCGTGACCGGGATCGGGCTCTCGGCCTCGGTGTGGCTGTTCGTGCGGATGATGTGAGGACGTTCACGGCGACCATGCGTCCGCGACCGGTCACCCCAGCGCGACGTCCAGCACCATCATCACGATGAACCCGCCGATGAAGCCGAGCGTGGCGAGATCGGTGTTCTGGTCCTGCTGGGTTTCGGGAATGACTTCCTCGACCACCACGTAGATCATGGCGCCGGCGGCGAATGCCAGCGCGTACGGCAGAATGGGCTGCATGCGCATGACCGTGAGCGCGCCCACGACACCGGCGACCGGCTCCACCGCGGCGCTCGCCTGTCCGTAGAAGAAGCTCTTCTTCCGGCTGAGTCCCAGGCGCCGGAGCGGCATGCTCACGGCCATGCCTTCCGGAAAGTTCTGCAGTCCGATGCCCAGGGCGAGCGCCACGGCGCCGCCGATGGTGGCCTCGGGCAGCCCGGCGGCCACCCCGCCGAACAGCACACCCACGGCGAGCCCTTCCGGAATGTTGTGCAGGGTGATCGCGAGCACGAGCAGCGTGGTGCGATGCAGCTTCGTCTCCATGCCCTCGCGCGCCGCCGTCTCGAAGTTGAGATGCAGATGCGGCAACACCTTGTCGAGTCCATAGAGAAAGAGCGCGCCGGCGGCGAATCCGATCGAGGCCGGCAGCCACCCGGGCACGTTCATCCGCTCGCTCATTGCGATGCTCGGCGCGAGCAGGCTCCAGAAGCTCGCCGCCACCATCACCCCGCCGGTGAAGCCGAGCATGGCGTCCATGACCGAACGGCGCATGGTGCGGAAGAGGAACACGCACGACGCGCCGAACGCCGTCAGCCCCCACGTGAACAGCGTGGCGAGCAGCGCGCCGGCCACCGGATCGATCCCCTCGAACCACCGGATGATCTCGGTCATGCCGCGTCGGCCCGACCGTTCATCGCTTCGTAAATGTGGTCCCGTCGAGCACGAGCCTGCCGTCGGTGAACTGCACGTCGGTGGTGATGCGCCCTTCGCTCGACACGAGCACCAGCGTGCCGCCCACGGCATACCAGCGTCCGCGATCGTCGCGCTCCTCGGGCGTGACCGCCGCGCCCGGCACGCTCACCGAGAACCGCTTGCGATACAGGAACGTGCCGTCCGGCTCGAACGTCCACGATTCCTCGTTGGTGTAGCCGCCGCCGGTGGGGCTCGACGTGTACGCGGCCTGCACCTGCCAGTCGCCGCGGAGGCGATTCGCGAGCGCGGCATCGGACGTGGCGGTGTGCACGCGCGCGTCCGCGAGCACGGCCGACATCGCGCGCGCGGCGCCTTCGAGCGCGGCAGCGGAGGCATCGGCTTCGAGAACGGCAACGGCGCCGAGCACGGTGGAGTCGTCGAGCTGGGCCACGGCCACATGCGCGACGACGGGTTTCGCGCCGAGCACGCGCACGGAACCGGCCATGCCGGCATGCTCGCCGAACCGCGCCGGCGCGAGCGGCGTGATCACCTGCGTATCCTCGTCGCGCGGCACGCCGAGCACGCGCTGCGCGTCGCCGAGCGCGAGCTGCAGCGGAGTGAAGTGCCCCGTGTAGAACACGAGCGCCGTGGTCTGCGCGGCATCGGTCCACGCCTGGATGCGTCCCTCGCGCCCGGAGAGCGTCCAGCCGGCCGGCGCCTGGTAGGTCACGCCGAAGCCGTCGACCGTGATGACGCGGTCCTGGGCAGCAACGCGGTCCTGCGCCGACAGCGACGATGCGCCGAACAGCAGGGCGCTCGCCGTCAACCCGGCCTTCAGTACTCCCGTCCGCACTACATGATGCACGATGCCACGCATCTGCCGCCGTCTCCCGCTCGGGCTGCCGAACCTTGTCTCACCAGCTCAGATCCTGTCCGGAAAGCGGCAGCGACCGCACGCGCTTGCCGGTGGCCGCGAAGATCGCGTTCGTCACGGCCGGCACCACGGGCGGCAGCGCGGGTTCGCCGATGCCGGTGGGCGCATTGTCGGTGATCTTCCAGTGCACCTCCACCGGGCACGCCTGCGTGAGACGGAGCAGCGGGAAGTCGTGGAAGTTGCTCTGCACCGCGCGGCCGCCCTGGATCGTGATCTCCTGCCCGAGCACCTGCGCGATGCCGTCGAGCGCGGCGCCCTGCGTCTGCTGCTCGGCGCCGCTCGGATTGATGATCTGGCTGCCCACGTCGCCGGCGGCCCATACCTTGTCCACGGTGACCGCGCCCGCCCGGCTCACCGTGACCTGCGCGATTTCGGCGAAGTGGCCGCGGTGACTGAAGTAGAACGCCACGCCCATGCCGGTGCCGCGCGGCAGCGAGCCGCGCTGTGCCCAGTTGGCCTTCTCGGCCACGAGATCGAGCACGCCGCGCATGCGCTCCGCGTCGAGTCCGCCCGCGGCCTGCTGCGGCGGCCGTCCTTCGGCAGCCGGCGGCGCGGGCTGCAGGTTGGCCAGCACCTCGCGCAGGAACGTCACCGTGTCCTTGCCGGCGGCGTGCGCGCATTCGTCGAGGAAGCCCATGAACGCGAACGACAGCGCGTTGCTCCGCGGCGCGCGCAACGCGCCCGTGGGCACGCCGAGCGGCATCACCGACGAGGCGATGCGGAGGTTCGGCACGAAGCGCGCAGGGAACTCCGACGCATTGATGTCGGCGCTCGGCGCGAAGCGCTCGCCTTCGCCGAAGCTCACGAAGTGGTTCGCGAACGCGGTGAGCGCACCGCTCGCGTCGAAGCCGGCGCGGAAGCGGTGGAATCCGCCGGGGCGGTAGAAGTCGTGCTGCATGTCGTCTTCGCGCGTCCAGAGCAGCTTGACCGGCACGCGGGTCTCCCGCGCGATCCACGCAGCCTCGACCATGAAGTCGTTGTACAGCCGGCGGCCGAATCCGCCGCCGGCACGCACGAGGTGCACCGTGATGTCGTCGGGCTGCATGCCGAGCGTGCGCGCCACAAGCTGGCGGCCGCTTTCCGGGAGCTGCGCGGGCGCCCACATCTCGAGCTTGCCGTCGGCGAAGTGGGCGGTGCAGTTCTGCGGTTCGAGCGGCGCGTGCGCGATGAACGGATACGTGTACTCCGCGTCGATCGTCTTCGCCGCGCTTCCGAGCGCGGCGTCCACGTCGCCGTCGGCACGGATGGTGCGCTGCGGCGGCGCGGCGAAGAGCGTTTGCGCCTGCGCGGCGAAGCCGGCGCTGCTCTGCGAGGCCGTGGGGCCCTCGTTCCACTCCACCTGCAACTGCCGGCGCGCGCTCTGCACCGCCCACCAGCGATCGCCCACGATGGCCACGCCGCCCACGAGGCTGTTGAGATTGTCGGTGCCCTCCACCACGAACGCGTGCGTGATGCCGGGAAGCTTCGCGATCGCGTCGACGTTGGCGCGCGCCACCTTGCCGCCGAACACCGGGCACTTCACGAACATCGCGTACTTCATGCCGGGACGCGTGATGTCGATGCCGAAGAGCGGCTTTCCCGTGATGATCGCGTGATTGTCCACGCCGCGGATGCGCTGTCCGATGATGCGGAAGTCCTTCGGATCCTTGAGCGGCACCGTGGCGAGATCGGGCGGCGTGATCGACGCCGCGGCCGTGGCCAGCGTGCCGTACGAGAGCGAGCGGCCGCTCGCGCGGTGGTGCACCACGCCGGCGTCGGTGGTGCATTCGCCCACCGGCACGTTCCACTGTGCCGCGGCCGCCCCCACCAGCATCGCACGCGCGGCCGCGCCCACGCGCCGCATGGGCAGCCAGTTGCTCGGCGTGGCCGTGCTGCCGCCCGCCGTCTGCCCCTGGAAGTTCGCCGTGTCGAGCTTCGCCTGCTCCACGCGCACCTGCGACCAGGCCACGTCGAGCTCTTCGGCGATCAGCATGGGAAGCATGGTCTTCACGCCCTGGCCGATCTCCGGATTCTTGGCCATGATCGTGACCACGCCATCGGGCGTGAGGCTGATGTACGCGCTGAGCCGCGGATCGTCGGCCGGCGGAAGCGCGCCGGCGCCGCGCGCGTCCGTCATGAGCGCTTCGACGGCGTCGAGCGGTTCGAAGACGCTCGCGAGCAGCAGGCCGCCGCCGGTGATGGCGGAGACGCGCAGGAAGGCGCGACGCGAGACGGGGAGCGTGGGGGTGGTCATGGCACCGACTCCGGCTCAGCGGGTGGAGGACGCGGGATGTTCGGCGGCGTCCGGCGTGCCGCTGCGACGAGCGGCGCCGTTCGACTCGGGCACCGTCGGCGCGGCGAGCAGTTCGGCCGCGCGATGGATGCCCTGCCGGATGCGCAGATACGTGGTGCAACGGCAGAGATTGCCGTTCATGGCCGCGTCGATGTCCGCGTCGCTCGGCTTCGGATTGCGCGCGAGCAGCGAGGCGGCCGACATGAGCTGGCCGGCCTGGCAATAACCACACTGCGGCACGTCGAGTTCGTCCCACGCCCGCTGCAGGGCATGCGAGCCGTCGGGGGTCAGCCCTTCGATCGTGGTGATGTCGGCGCCCTGCACCGCCGCGGCGGGCAGCACGCACGAGCGCGTGGCCGACCCGTTCATGTGGACCGTGCAGGCGCCGCACTGCGCGGCGCCGCAGCCGTACTTGGTGCCCTTGAGCTCCAGTTCGTCGCGGAGCACCCAGAGGAGGGGCGTGTCGGCGGGCACGTCGACCGTGCGGGACTGGCCGTTGACCTTCAGCGTGATGTTCATGAGGCGGGCCGGGAGGAGGGAGTGATCCATGGAATGTCTCCTGTCCGGCCGGCTCCGTCCAGTCGGGCGCCGGAATCACCCGGGAAATCGACGCGCGTCCGGTTCCCCTTACCCGGGAGCGTCGGCGTCACACAGGGCGCGCGGATAGGCGCCGAGCGTGGGGAGGCCATCGGCCGACTCTCGCCGTACACGTACAGGTGGCGGCGTCCGATCGCCACGATCTTGTGCGCCGCGGGGAGCCACACGCGCCGTGTTTCTCCGTCCGTGCCGACCCGGCACGCATAGAGCTCCTGCCGATAGCCGGCCGTCTGATTGAGCCAGAACCAGAGGTCGCCCGCCGCGGAGCCGGTCACCTCCTGGAACGGCGCCTTGACCGGCGCGATGGCGCGTTTCACACCGTCGAAGGTCGCGGGCGCCGGCATGCCCCGCCAGAGGCGAAGGTCGTCGTCGGTGGTCCGGATGACCGCATGCGGAACGGACGAGCCCGCCACCGTGCGTCCCGTGGCCTCGATCAGATCGACCCGGTTGTCACCGCCGCGCGCGATCCAGACCCGGCCGTCGTCGAACACGCCCCACATATCACGCGCCGCGCCGATGCATCACGAACTGGTCGCATGGTCTCTCCGGTGGTCAGGGCGGCGGCATGGTTTCGCGGAGCCAGTCGTCGATCCGCTGCCACAGATCGAGCACGTTTTCACGCGCGCTGATCGTGTGTCCTTCTCCGGCATAACGCAAGAACCGGACGCGCTGGTCCCGGCGGTAGAGCGCCGTGAAGACCTCCTCCGCCTGCTGGACGGGAATGAAGTCCGCGTCGCCGTGAATCAGCATGAGCGGGGTGCGCACGTGCGCCACATGCGTGATCGGACTGTTCAGGCGATACCGTTCCGGCTCCTCCCACGGCGGCGCGCCGGCACCGAAGTATCCGCGCTCGAACTGCAGCATGCGCAGCACCTGGGCGTGCTGCGGGTGTCCGCCGTCGCCGTAGCGATATTGCCCATAGAACGTGCCGTAGAGACTCGTGAGATTCGCGTACGCGGCGCTGGCGATGGCCGTCCGGAATCGATCGGTCTGCGTGATCAGGCCGAGCGTGGCATAACCGCCGGCGCTCTGCCCCAGGAGGGCAATGCGGCCGGAATCCGCGATACCGCGCGCGATGAGCGTATCGAGCAGCGGCAGAACGCCGCGCGGCAGGGCGTCGAGCGCGCGATGTTGCAGCGGCTGCTCCGGTTCGGGCATCGACGGCAGCAGGACGCCGTAGCCGAGTGCCGCGAACATCTGCGGATGTTCGAAATGCTCATTGAGCAGACTGAACGTCCGCGGGACCCGCTCGGTATACAGCGCGCCGGGGTAGACGATCGTCACGATCGGCAGCGGTCGTCCGGTCGCGTGACCCGGCGGATACAGGAACCAGCCGGTCAGCGCCGTGCCGTCACTCGCGGTGTACCGGATCGCTTCGGCACGCCCGGGCTCGATGTCGCGGACCCACGCGTTGCCGCGCCAGATCACCGTGTCCGGCCGGCCGGGCCGCGCCAGCCACAGCGTCGTGCCGTCTTCCGGATCGTCGGCTACGCGCAGCGCGGCACGCGCCGCGGCGGGAGGACGCGACCCGGTCGTGTCGGGCGCCGGCGGCGGCACGGACGCGCCGGTTCTCGCGTCGACGTGATGCACCTCGTGTCCCCAGTTCACCCGATCGTAGATCGCGCCTGCCTGCACGCGGGGATCGAAGAACGTCGACGCCTGCGCGACAGGAAGCGCCGGATGCTCGCGCGACCAGGTGAGCGTGCGTCCATCGGCGGACAGCCTGGGGCGGTGCACGGCACCACGCGCGAGCGTCGTGACGGCTCCCGTGCGCACGTGCACCGACACGATGCGCGACGGGGCCGCAACCGTGTCGAGGCCGTGTGCATCGAGCACCGTGACCGACGCGGTACGGGCGGCACGCGCCCGCTGCCAGGCGTCCGCGACGTTCCGCGCGCGCTGGATGGCGACGTACAGCGGTCCGTCGCTCGGCGCCGACGGCTCCCGCATCCGGAACACCACGTGATCGGCATCGCTCCAGAATGCCACCGCCGGATCGGCCGCACTCTCGTGCAGTACGAAATCGGGCAGGAGCACCGGCGCGGACGCACCCATCGTCCACACCCACGGACGGATCACGGCATTCGTATCTACCGACAGCAACACCAGCCGTTCACCCGTGGGCGACCAGCGCGCGCCGAAGAACCCGATGTACGCCGGCGACGACGGGGTGAGGATGCGCAGGGCGCCCGTCGTGACATCGATCAGTCCGATATCGGTCGTGGGGATGTCCCCATCGAGCCAGCGTCCCGGGCGGCGGATCTCGACCGTGGCCTGACGGCCGTCGGGGGCGTATGTGATGGCGCCGAGGCGTTCGACACGGAACAGATCGCCGGGCTGCATCACCCGGCGCTGGGCGTGCGCGCCCGCGGCGCACAGAAGGGTGACGGCAAGGGGGACAGCGACGATGCTCAGCGTGCGATACGACAACAACGGCTCCGGTTCGGGTCCGATGGTTGGACACCGATCGTGGGATCAGCGTTCGGCCTCCGCCGTCGTGTCGCGCCGCATGCTACGCATCCTCGATGCCGCGGCTGATCCGGAAGACGTGACCGTCGGGGTGCCGGACGTGCATCTCGCGCACGTGCCACGGCATGTCCGTGGGCGGCCAGGTGATCTCGAGCCCGTGTGCGAGACACTCCCGGTGCACGGCGTCCACGTCGTTCACCCACACCGACATCCACGCGCCCCGGTCGGCCGTGTCGTCGCCGCCCGGTCCGAACGTTCGGGCAACCGTGCTCCGTTCGCGACTGCCCTGTCCGTCGAGACACAGGAAGATCGTGCACTCCCCCGAGCGCACACTGCCGAAATCCGGTGGGTCGCCCCACTCCAGACTCTTCGTCCAGCCGAGCTTCGCGAACCACGCGAAACTCTCCTGGATGTCGGAGACGTTCAGAATGGGGGTCAGTCCTTTCGCCAGCATGTCGCACCTCGCAACGCATCGTCGGTCCGGATCATCACGGAATCGACACGAAAGATGCCGGACGCCGACACCAGCGCAAGCGGGACGTGCCGGCGTTCAGTCCCGCGCCGCAGGGCCGCGCGTGGTGCGGTCGATCTGCCGGATGGCGCCCATGTGATAGGCCAGGTGCGCCGCGCTGGCGATCACGCCCGTCAGCTCGAAATCGCCGAGCGTCTCGAGACGTGACACCGCGTCGATCCACTGCTGCGCTTCAGTACGCAGCCGATGCCGCAGCGCCTCCCATTCCTCGGCGGACACCGTGAGCCGCTCCCAGCTCGCGCTGTAGTCGGCGTCGGCGAACGGATTCTCGCCGCGCGTCCACCGGTTGAGCAGGCCGATTCCGTAGCACAGGTGATCGACGTGCGCCGCGATCGACGGTCCGCCCGTGGGCGCCGGCGCCGACGCCTGTTCGGCAGAGAGCCGGTCGAGCGACCGGAGCAATCCGGGGTCGCCGCCGTTGAGAATCCAGGCGGCCTCTTTCTGCGCTCCGTCCACGAGCTCGCGGAGCAGCACGGTGGTCACGCGGAACACCGCGGAGGCATCGGAATCGTTCATGACATGATCTCCTGCAGGGGAAACATGAGCGGCTACGGCAGTGCGTCCGCGCAGCCGAAGATCCACACGGTGTTCACGCGGACGGTATCGGACAGTTGCGCGAACGTCGGCACGCGCGCAGCGGACACGCCGCCGAGCCGGAAGCTCATGCCGCAGTGCCGCGGCGTGATCAGCACGACATTCCCTTCGCCGCTGACGACGGTCGCGTCGAGATCATCAAACGCGCCCGCCCGGCTCCCCACGCCCAGCGCATCGGCCGTGCGGAGCGTGGAATCGGTCACGGTGATGCGCTGCACGCGGCCGTCGTCGAGATTGGCTTCGAGCAGCACGGAATCGAGGCGCACGGTGATGCGATGCTCCGGAAGACCCTCGGCGCCCAGCGCGATCACCGTATCGTGCACCACCTCGCACGCGGCACGCAGGGAATCGAGCGACATGCCGATGCGGAGCGCACCCACGCCATTGCCGGAGAGCACTCGGCTCGCGCCACACGGCGGAGCCAACACGGTCACCGGCTCGGGCGAGCGGAGGCAGGACGTGGCAAGGGCCGCACCGAACACGAGCGCGAACCATCGGCGGTGGCCGGCCGGGGAGCGAGGGGCTCGCATGAGGGCTCGCATGTCGTGCTCGTCAGCGCGGAGTCGGAACCGGAACCGCGACTACACGGAATCCGATGTGATCGGAGTTGCGCGCGGGTTCGTAACGCAGCCGAAGCGCCGACCGGCACGCCCAGCCATCGTCATTCCAGGCGCCACCGCGCCGCACCCGCGAATACGATCCGTCGCGGTTGGGGACGCCCTGCACACCGGACAGATCGGGATCCACGCCGCCCGGCAGGCGCGCATGATACCAGTCCCGACACCACTCGAAGATGTTGCCGTGCATGTCGCAGAGCCCCCAGGCATTGGCCGGATAGCGGCCCACCGGAATGGCCCGCCGCGCGGCCGGGCCATCGCGTCCTCCGTTGATCGGTTCGCCGCTGAAGTTCGCCTGATCCCGATCGAGACGATCACCGAACGCGGTGGCCGTGGTCGTGCCTGCGCGGCAGGCGTATTCCCACTGCGCTTCCGTGGGCAGACGGAACACCCAGTCCGCTGGTAGAACACCGGCCCGTCGCGCGCGGTCCGTGAGACGTGCGCAGAACCGCTCCGCGTCGAAGAAACTGACCCAGTACACGGGAACATCCGCACCGATGCCGAACTGATCCGTAGGCGGACGATCGGGAAAATCACCAACGATCCGTTGCCACTGACCCTGCGTGACCTCGGCCTTCGTCATCCAGAAGCCGGTGGTGAGCGTGACGGCGACCTGCGCTTCATCCGCGCGGCGACCGGGCTCCGCGGGCGGACTGCCCATGGTGAAACGACCGGGCGGACACCAGCAGACACGGATGCCATCGATGTCGCGTTGATCGCCGGGACGCACCCCGGCAAAGGACTGATCGCGCGTGGTGATCGGCACCGCGGCCATTTCCCGATCCGCCGAGGTCATGGGCAACTTCGCGCCGGCCCAGGCAAGCATGCCCGCGCGTGTCACGTCCCGCATGAACTCACGGCGACTGGTCATATGGCGGATTCGTGGTCCCGGAACCGTCCGTCAGTCCGGCAGCGTGGCCATCAGCACGGTGGCGTGCTGCACCTGCGGCTCCTTTTCCAGCAGGAACTCGTCGTCCTCGGGATAGTAACGCGCCAGCGTGTAGTCGTTCCCCGCGAACCGGACGATGGCGGCGATGGAGTCCCAGAAGGTGGTCAGCAGGAAGTGACTCACGTCTCCTTCCGTCCACTGCTGCACCACGATGCCGCGGTTTCCCGGCGTCTCGCGATAGTCGGCCAGCCCGGTGCGCAGCAGCAGGGCGTAGTACTCGGCGGCGCGCTCGGCGGGCACGCGGCCGTGCCAGGTGCGGGCGATCATGCGGCGCCTCCCGGGACGAGGGAGGACCACCGGAAAATGCCGATCGATGTGCGTGTCATGGGATCTCCGTGAGTTCAACCGTCAAAATGAGATTAGACGGTAAGACAATTTAGTCTCACCTGTCAATGGCCATTTGGCGGTATGACGAAATACCGCTATACTCCGCCTCATGGCGACCTCCTACCACGCCAGACTCGTCGGCGGCCATCCGGCGCTCGACTTCCTCAACTCCATCCACGACTGGACCGTGGCGGAGCGTCGGGACCATCTGGCCGGGTTCGGCAACGCCATCGGGTTCGCCGAGGCGGCCGGCGTGATCACGGCTCTGGAGGGCGCGCAGCTCGCCGGCCTGGACGAGGGACCCGAGCTGTTCCGCCTGTACGCGCTCCGGAGCCTGCTCGAGCGCGTGGTTCGCGCGGCGGTTCGTGGGGAGCCGTACCCGGCGGCCGATCTCGCGCGGCTCGCCGAAGCCGGTGTGGAGGTCGCGCGGGCAGTGCGGCTGCAGGGGCCGGCGGGCGCGCCCGTGCGAAAGGAGATCCCGATCGACGCCGTGGGCGCGGCGGTACTGCGTCTTCGCCTGGTGGACTCGGCCACGGCGCTGCTGGGCTCGGCCGATCTCGCCCGGGTGAAGGACTGCCCGGGGTGCGGCTGGTTCTTCCTCGACGTCAGCCGGAACCGGTCGCGCCGCTGGTGCAGCATGGACATGTGCGGAGCGAGCGCCAAGGCCCGGACATACTACCGGCGCCGGCATCCCGTCCCTCACCCCGAACCTTCCGCCTCCTGAATCCGCGGCCGGGCCGCCTGCCGCGCAGATGGCGCAGGACGACCGACGAGGGACGCGTGGGATTTCCGGCGCTCGCGTGTCATGATGGACACCCCGTCTCCCGATCCCGATGCCCCGTCCCGTCACCGAATCGCACATCACGGAGCTCTACCGCGCCACGATCGACGCGCTGTACGGCTACGTGTCGCGCAAGTGCGGCGGCGAGCGGCAACTGGCGGAGGACGTCACACAGGAAGCGTGGCTGCGCGCGGTGCGGGAGTGGCCCCGCACCGGTGTCCCCGACAATCCGCTCGCCTGGCTCACGACCGTGGCGCGCAACCTGCTCCTCAATCACCTCCGGCGACGCGATGCCGTGTCGATCGACACGGTGCCGCCGGCCGACGTGCTCGCGGCCATGGAACGCGATGCCGTGAGCGAATCCACGGAGATCGCCGCGATCGTGAGCCGAGCCCTCGCACGACTGCCGGCGCACGAGGCATGTCTGCTCGAAGCGTTCCATTTCGAACGGTGCCGCGTGGCGCAGCTCGCCGAACGGCTCGGCATCTCGGAACGCGCCGTGGAAGGCCGCTTGCGCCGCGCGCGGGAACGCCTGCGCCGTGAACTCGAAACATCACGCTCGACCCTCGAAGGAGAGTTCGCATGAACACCCCCGCCGACCTGCACGCGCCCACGCCCGAGTTCCGCGCGTCGCTCGAACAGGAGATCGTCCGCACGCTGCGGCGCGAAACGCAGTTCGCCCCGTCGATGCGCACGCGGCATCGCGGCCGGATCCGCACGGTGGTGACGCTCGCCATCGGCCTGCTGCTCGGCGTGGGCACGCAGTTCGCGTCCGCGCAGGTACAGAACGCGCGTTCGCGAAGCGAGCTCGAGAGCGTGACCACGCTCGAACGGAACGTCGCGCTGCTGCGCTTCACCGCGGCACAGACGGATCACGAGCAGGCGCAGCGCAACTTCGATGTGGGCATGATTTCGCAGCAGACGCTGCTCGCGTCGAAAGCCGCGCTGCTCGCCCGTCAGGCGCAGGTCTTCCGGATCGATCTCGAGCTCGCGGAGATCCGCGCGACTTCGGCAGCGCCCCGCGACGAGCTCTGGGCGCCGCTCGTGAACGGACGCGATTTCGTGCGGGAACGTCTCGCCGTGCTGGCGGTGGCCGCGCAGCAGCAACTGGCGGCCGCGGAAGCCGGTATGGCCGAGTCGGAACGGGCCTTCCGGGTGGGCGCCGCGGCGCGCCAGGTGCTCACCGAAGCGCAGGCCGCGGCCGCGCAGGCGAAGCACGAGCTGCAGGTCGTGACGCAGAAGCTGATGCTGCGCGAGCAGTTCCTGAAGGAGCGGCTGGCGGCGGAGGAGATCACCCGCCGTCTCCAGCGGTTCGAGCTGCTCTCCGAGATCGACCTCGTGCAGCAGCGGCTGCAGCTCGCCACAGCGCGCGTGGAGCTGGCCCGCGAATACCGGCAGGCGGGCATGACGACCGAGCTGGAAGTGAAGCGCGCCGAGGTGGAGGTGCTGGAGCGGACTCTGGAGCTCGAGCGGCTGCGCGTGCAGTTGCGGACGCTGGAGACGGGCGAAAGGTAAGGCCGATCACTCCCGCGCTTCCGGCGCCAGCACCCACCGGAACGCGTGCAGGGCCGCGAGATGGTAGATCGTGGCGTGCGATTCATCCGGGAACGGCATATAGGTGAAGCGAATGCCCACGTTCGCGTCGGCGACCGTGGACGCGAACCGCCGCGCCGCCTCCGCCAGCCCGGGTTCGGCACTCGATGCCAGCACCAGCGACTTGCCGGTCCATGCGCGTGCCTGAAGCAGCGCCGCCTGATCCGTCAGCAACCGGCTGTCGTTCCACCACAGACTCGGATCGATCGCGATGTACGTATCGAACAGATCGGGATCGAGCAGCAGTGTTTCCACGACGAACAGGCCGGCCAGCGATTCGCCGACGATGGCGGTCTCGGCCGTGACTGCGTAGCGCCGGCCGATCTCCGGCATCAGCTCGGACCGGATGAATGTCCGAAAGGCCTCGGCGCCTCCCACGCGGGGCGCGATCTTCCGGTCCTCCGCGTTGTCGGTGGGGCCCGTGAGATCGCGCCGCCGCTCCGTGTTCTCGATGCCGACCAGCACGTGCGGGCGCATGGTGCCGTTGCCCACCGACACCTGGACCAGCCCGGCCACATGCAGAAAATCCTCGGCCAGCCCCCCGTCCGGCATGTACAGCACGGGGAGCGCACGGCCGTCCGATCCGGGCGGGACGTAGACGTTGATGCGCCGCGTTTCGCCGAGCACCGACGACTCGAGGAGAAACGTCTCGCCGATGGTGAGCGGGTCTGTCCCTGATGTCGCGCGGTCGGAAGGCGCGCAGGCAACGGCCAGGAGATACGAGCCGACAACGAGGGCACGGGAGCAGCGCATGCGACGGATCCATGGGGGAGGGTGCGTCCGACGGTACCTCAGGCCGCGCCATGCTGTCAACGCGGTGCTTGATGATGCGACGGCCGGCCGCCAGCTTCTCCGGGATCATGTGCCTGCCCTGCCGCCCGTGCATCCGGATGATGGGTGACCGTCCGCTTCGCGGTCTCCCCGTGTTGGCGACCACCACGTTGGCCCTCGGCGCGCTGCTGTCGGGATGCGCCGGCAATCCGGTCCCGCTCCGCGTGCAGCCGGTCACGGCCTCGCACACGGTCGCGGTGTGCGATCCGCCGGCCGCGTGCAACGACACGATCGACGTGCGGTTTCTCGGCGTGGGCGGGTTCACGTTCGCCGAACGCGGACGCGGACCGGCGGTCGCCACGGCGCCCATGTTCACGCGTCCGTCGCTGTGGCGCGCCGGGCCGCCGTTCGTCACCATGCGTCCCGATTCGCAGCGCATCGCGCAGGGAATCGCGGGCACGGGTTTCGAATCGGTGCGGGCCATTCTCGTGGGCCACGGCCACTACGATCATCTGCTCGACGTGCCGGTGATCGCGCGTGCGTACGCGACGGACGCCCGCATTCTCGGCAGCAGCACCGTGTACAACCTGCTCATGGGCGATTCTGCGCTGCGCGCGGGGCAGCGCATGGATTCGGTGACGGCATACGTGGGGTCGGCTTCGAAGCGGGGAGAGTGGATCTCCGTGGACGGCGGCCGGTGGCGCGTGATGCCGCTCGCATCCAGTCATGCGCCGAACTTCGGTCCGTTCTACTACGAACGCGGCACGCAGTCCACACCGCGCACCACGCTGCCGCGCACGGGACGCGGCTGGAAGATGGGCCCCACGTACGCCTGGCTGATCGACTATCTCGGAGACGATACGCTGCCGCGGTTCCGCATCTTCTATCAGGACGCGGCATCGACGCCGGAATACAACGTGCTGCCGCCGCTGCTGCCGCACGACGAGCGCCGGGTGGATCTCGCGATCATCTGCGTGGGCAACTGGAACAACGCGCCGGGATATCCCGACACGCTGCTCGCCGCGATGCAGCCGCGGCACGTCATCGCCGGCCACTGGGACGACTTCTTCCGCTACCCCTCGGGGAGCGCGAAGGTGGTGCCGAGCACCAAGGTGGCCCCGCTGGCCACGCTCCTCGATCGCCGGCAGGGCGACGCCAACTGGAGCGCGCTCGAGCCCAGGGGGCTGCTGCGCCTCGCGTTCACGAACGGCGCGCGCTGAGCCAAGCGAATGCCGGCGCGAACCTGGCACTCGGCACGCCGGCGCGCCCGCTACCGGAGGCGATCGGAAGAGAATGAGACGAAAATCGTGAAAATTACGCGTGATGGTACATGCCTCCTCTCACGTCATGCGCCCGCCCCCGCCTGGCCGCTCTGGCGGCCGCCCTGCTGCTCCTCGCCGCCTGCGGCGGCGGCGGGGACGGAACACCGGTCGAGCCCCCTCCGCCGCCGCCCCCACCCCCCCCACCGCCCACGCTGACCGGCATCTCCGTCTCCCCGTCCACGCTCGCGCTGAACGGGGTCGGCAGCACCGGCATCGTGAACGCCACGCTCGCACCGGCCGGCGTATCGGCCACGATCACGTGGACGGCCGAGCAGAGCGCGGTCGCCACGGTCTCGGGCACGGGGACGCAGGCCACCATCACCGCGGTTGGAAGCGGTACCACGCGCATCGTCGCGCGGGCGGGGAGCTTCGAAGCGGCGACCACGGTGACCGTCACCCCGATCGTCCGCGCGCTCGCGCTGCCCGCGGACACGCTCCGCCTGATGGTGGGCGCCACCCATCCGCTCACTCCCGTGATCACGGCCGACTCGGGCGCCGTCCGAACACTCGGCTGGACCTCGAGTGCTACCGCTGTCGCGACCGTGTCGGATTCCGGTGTGATCACCGCGGTCACACCCGGGGTGGCGCTGGTTACCGTCACCGCGACCGCGTTTCCCGCCGTCACAGCCACCGTCGCTGTCCGCGTATCGCTGCCGACCGTGAACGTCGCGATCACGCCGGTGAATCCTTCGCTGCTCACGGGCGCCTCGCTGCGCTTCACGGCCGCGGTCACGGCGCCGCCCGGCACCGACACCACCGTGACCTGGTCCAGCAGCGCCTCCGGTGTCGCCACCATCGATGCCGCGGGGATGCTGACCGCCGTGGCGCCGGGGAGCGCGACCATCACGGCCACGAGCACCGCGAATCCCGCGAGTACCGCGAGCACTGCCGTGACCGTTCGCGCGCCCACGGTGCGCAGCGTGTCGCTCGCGCCCGTGCCCGCCACGATGTTCGAAGGCGCCACCCAGCAGCTCACCGCCACCGTGGATGCCGATTCCGCGGCCGATCCCGCGCTCACCTGGACGAGCAGCGCGCCGGCCGTCGCGAGCGTTTCCGGGAGCGGCCTCGTCACCGCCATCGCCCAAGGCACGACCACGATCACGGTGCGATCGGTGCTCGTGCCCACGGCAGAGGCCACGGCCCAGATCACCGTCCTCTTCAACCCTCCGCCCGCCCGTCAGACCATCGCGCTCGGCGACGACTTCGGCTGCGGCCTCGACGACAACGACCGCGCCTGGTGCTGGGGGGAAAACAGCGACGGTCAGCTCGGCGACGGAACCGGGATCGACCGTGCCGCGCCGGTGGCCGTCAGTACCGCGCTTCGGTTCACGCAGATCGGCGTGGGGCTGTCGAATGCGTGCGGCCTCACGATCCAGGGGGAGGTCTGGTGCTGGGGTCGCGGCGGTCCCGCGCTGGGGACCGGCGCCAGCTTCCTCGCTCCCGACGAACTCGTCCCCGTCAAAACACTCGTGCCGGGACACACGATATCGCTTGCCGTGGGCGCGTCCGGAGCCTGCGCGGTCACGGCGGACGGGGCCACCTACTGCTGGGGAGAGACGGTCGGCCGGGCCGGCGTCTTCAGCAACGGAACGCCCACCCGGATCGCCCCGGATCCGGGATTCGTGGCGGTCGTTGCCAGCGGGGCCGTGCTCGACGGCGGTGATTTCATCCGCGGCGAGAAGCGATGCGGCCTCACCGCGGACGGACGCGTGTTCTGCTGGGGACGGCCGTTCGGCTTCACGGTCGCGACCGATCCCACGTACGGTGATACGCCCGTGCAGCTCCCCACGACGCTTCGCTTCACCCGCATCGCCCGCGGCTGGCTCACCGGCTGCGGCCTCACGCAGGACGACGCCCTGTATTGCTGGGGCGACAATACCGGCGACGGCACCACGGCCCGGCGCACCGAGCCCGTGCGCGTGGGGGGAACCGACCGCTTCCGGTACGTCTCGATCGGCGCCAGGTCGGCGTGTGCCGTGCGCCTCGACGGCGCGGTGTTCTGCTGGGGCATCAATCGGGCCGGCGTGCTGGGCGACGGGAGCTATGCCGATCGTCCGAGTCCGTCCCGCGTGGCGGGCCTGGGCTCGAGCGCCATGTCGGTGCACGTGGGCGACGAGTCGGCCTGCGCGCTCGAGCTCTCGGGCGAGCTCTCCTGCTGGGGACTCGATGAAGGCGGCGTGCTGGGGAGCGGCGAACTGCCGCGCTCCCTCGTGCCGGTGCGCACGGCCGGTAGTCTGGTAGCGAAGACGATCACGGTCGGATTGCGCGATCCGTTCAGCGATCGGTTCCCCGGCACCTGCCTCACCACCGAGAACAACCGGCTCGCCTGCTGGGGCGGTGACCGGATTGCCGTTCCCACGCTTCGGTTCGACCAGCATCGCTTCACGCATGTGAGCACGGCCCGCAGCACGGCCTGCGCCATTCACGAGAACCAGCGCGTGTACTGCTGGGGAGACAACTCCAACGGTTTCCTGGGCACCGGCAGCACGGTCACGCCTCTTCCGGAGCCCCTGCCCGTCGTGGGCGATCTCGCGTTTCAGCATCTGGAGCGCACCAGCGACCAGGCCTGCGCGGTCACGACCGGCCGAACCCTGTATTGCTGGGGACGCTTCGGCGAGGCGCTGTTCGGCACGACGCCTACCGCGGTTTTCGCCACCACACGATTCACCGGGCTGGGCAGAGCATCCAATATCCTGTGCGGGATTACGGAATCCGCCACCGGCCAGTGTATCGGGTCCGTGTTCGGCGGCGGGTTCCCCACCGACATGCAGATCCGGCAGATCGCGGGGAACTGCGTGCTCGACATCGGCGGCATCGTCCACTGCCAGGGCAACAATCAGTTCGGCCAGCTCGGCGACGGCACCACGATCAACCGAAACAACTGGGCGCCCGTATCGGGGAGTCGCACGTATGTGCGCCTTGTGAACGGCGGCAGCACGCCCTGCGCCGTGACGGCGGATGGCGAAGCCTGGTGCTGGGGATGGAATCACGAGGGACAGGTGGGAGACGGCACCATGGAAAACCGCACCGTTCCGACCCGGGTCCAGGGCAACCTGTCCTTTGCCGAGCTGTCGGGCGAGCGGACGAAATGCGGCGTGACCACGGGCGGCGCGGTCTGGTGCTGGGGATCGAACGAGTCCGGCAGATTGGGCACGGGCCGGCTGGACCGGACGCCGGTCCCGGTGCGCGTGGCAGGCCCGGTGCGATTCCGGGCGGTGGCGCGGCCGGCATGACGCGCGCCTGAACGCGCGGCGGCGGGAAGTCGTGCGGAGGTCGTCGCCCGCGCACTGCGCCCTGAGGCGGAGGCGGTGTTCGCCCCTGCGGTGAATGGTATGCCGTCTCCGCCGGTGCGACGTTTCGCCTGTCGCGGCGATCGCCGCCCGTTCCCGGAGCCTTCCATGAGCAAGACGACAGACCGTGCCCTCCGTCCGCCTTTTCCGCCGCAGGATCTCACGCCGCCCGGGCTCGAGCGCGACATGGATCCGGCCCCCCGCTACCGGGCGCCGGCGTACCGGGCCGCGGGCAAGCTCGACGGCGCGGTGGCGCTCATCACCGGCGGGGATTCGGGGATCGGCCGCAGCGTGGCCGTGCTGTTCGCGCGCGAAGGCGCGGACGTGGCGATCGTGTACCTCCCGGAGGAAGAACCCGACGCGCGTCTCACCAAACGCGCGATCGAGGCCGCCGGCCGGCAGGCGCTCCTCCTGCCGGGCGACGTGTCGTCCCCCGACTTCTGCCGCCGCGCGGTGTCGGACTGCGTGGAGCGGTTCGGCGCGCTGACGATTCTCGTGAACAACGCGGCCGTGCAGCAGCACCGGGACACGGTGGAAGAGCTGTCACCCGAAGCGTGGGAACGCACGTTCGCGGTGAACATCAACGGCTATTTCTACATGGTGCACGCGGCGCTCCCCCATCTCCAGCGGGGCGCGGTGATCCTCAACACCGGCTCCATCACGGGGCTGGAGGGAAGCAAGGAGCTGCTCGACTATTCGAGCACCAAGGGCGCGATCCATGCGTTCACGAAATCGCTCGCGCAGGCGCTGGTGGACCGCGGCATCCGCGTGAACTGCGTGGCGCCGGGCCCGGTGTGGACGCCGCTCAATCCCGCGGAGCGGGACGACGACGACATCCGGGACTTCGGCGCCGACGTCCCCATGGGCCGCCCCGCGCAACCGGAGGAGATCGCGCCGACGTTCGTGTTCCTGGCCTCGAATGCCGACTCGAGCTACATCACCGGCGAGGTCATTTCGCTGCTGGGCGGCGAAACGCGCGCGGGCTGACACGCGGCGACGCCGGGCGGGAATACGACGCCGAAGCGAAACGCGACGCCGGTCCGGGAGCGGCGCGCGCACCGGCCCTGTGCCATATTGTGTGCCATGTCGATCTCCCGGAACATCCTGCTTCGCGCCTCGCGCAGCCGCTGGCTCGCGGAGAAGTTCATGCGGCGCCCCTTCGCGCGGCGTGCCGTGCGGAAGTTCATGCCCGGCGAAGAGCTGGGCGACGCGCTCGACACCGCCGCCGCGCTCGCGCCGAAGCGGATCGGCGTGATCATCACCCGGCTCGGCGAATCGCTCACGGGTGAATCGCAGGCCGACGCGGTACGCGATCACTACCTCGAGGCGTTCGACACCATCGCGGCGCGCGGACTGCCGGTGGTGGTGTCGGTCAAGCCCACGCAGCTCGGGCTGGATCACTCGTACGACACCTGTCTCGCGCACCTGATGACGCTCGCGGCCAGGGCGGTTGACACGCAGGGCGAGCTGTGGATCGACATGGAGGACTCGAGTTACGTGGACCGCACGCTCGACCTCTACCGCGCGGTGAAGAGCCGGCACGATCCGATCGGACTGGCGATGCAGTCGTATCTGATGCGCACGCCGGAGGACGTGGAGAAGCTGCTCGACGTGAAGCCGATGATCCGGCTCGTGAAGGGCGCCTATGCCGAACCCGCGTCGGTGGCGTACCCGGACAAGAAGGATGTGGACGCGCAGTTCGTGTCCATCGCCGAACGGCTGCTCGACGCCGCGAGCGCGGGGTCGGCGCACCCGATCTTCGGCACGCACGATCTCACCATCGTGCACCACCTCATCGCGCGGGCCAAGGCGATGGGGCTGCGCGCGGGACAGTACGAGATCCACATGCTGTACGGCATCCGCATGGCGGAGCAGGAACGGCTGGCCGCCGAAGGGCATGCCATGCGCTGCCTGATCAGCTACGGCGCGCAGTGGTTCCCGTGGTACATGCGGCGGCTCGCGGAACGTCCGGCGAACGTGTGGTTCGTGGTGCGCAGCATGTTCATGCGGTAGACGGCGCGGCGCTATAGTCAGCGCTCCCGCGGAGCGCCGAGGATCAGGACCGCGGCGCGCCGCCGGCCGCGAGCCGGGCGGCTTTCAACTGGAGATAGTCACGCTCCGGGATGCTCGTGGTGCGTTCGGCCGCGGCGCGGTAGTGCGCCAGCGCGCGCTCCGCGTCGCCCACCATCTCGTACAGGTGCGCGCGCACGGCGTCGAGCCGGTAATGCCCGCGCAGCCGCGCGTCGGTGTCGAGCAACTCCAGGCGCGCGAGGCCGTCCGCCGGCCCGTACACCATCGCCGCCGCGATCGCGCGATTGAGCACCACCATCGGGTTGTCCGTCATGCGTTCCAGCAGCCCGTACAACGCGAAGATCTGCGCCCAGTCGGTGTCTTCCACCCGCGGCGCCTCGTCGTGGACCGCCGCGATCGCGGCCTGGAGCTGATACACGCCCACCGCGCCCCGCGAAAGCGTGGCGGAAATCAGCGCGATCCCTTCCGCAATGCGTTCCCCGTCCCACAGCGTGCGATCCTGCGCGTCCAGCGGGATCAGTTCGCCGTGCGGCCCGGTACGCGCCGCCCGCCGCGCATCGGTGAGGAGCATGAGCGCGAGCAGGCCGGCCGCTTCCCCGTCGTGCGGCGCCCGGGCGTGCAGCAGCCGGGCGAGCCGAATGGCTTCGTTGGCGAGATCGGTGCGCTGCAGCTCGGGGCCGCTGCTCGTCGCGTATCCTTCACTGAAGACGAGATACAGCACGTGCAGCACGGCATCGAGGCGCGCCGCGCGTTCGTCGGCGTCGGGGAGCCGGAAGGGCACCCGCGACGCCTTGATGCTCTGCTTGGCTCGGCTGATCCGCTGCGCCATCGTGGCTTCCGGCACGAAGAAGGCGTGCGCGATCTCCGCGGTGGTGAGACCGCCCACGGCGCGCAGCGTGAGCGCGATGGCCGACGCCGGCGTGAGCGCGGGGTGACAGCACATGAACAGGAGCACGAGCGTATCGTCCCCGTCGTCATCATCGCCGGTGGACGCGATGAACGGCTCGATGAACGGCTCGTGGAGATCCCGTTCACTCGCCACGATCTCTTCGCGGCGGCGACGCGCGAGCTCGCTCCGCAGGTGATCGTTGAGACGACGCACGGCCACATGGTAGAGCCATCCCCGGGGATTGTCCGGAATCCCCGCCACGGGCCACTGCGCCGCGGCCGCGATCAGCGCTTCCTGCACCGCGTCTTCCGCGGCCGCGAAGTCCCCGTGGCGACGGGCGATCGCGCCGAGCACCTGCGGCGCCAGGTCGCGCAGCAGGTGCAGGGCACGGACGTCCGAGGTGGTCACACGTCGGCGGGCGGCGCGCTCATCACCTGACGCACTTCGATGGGCATGCGCAGCGGCTCACCGCCGGGGCCGGGCGCCGTGGACGCCTTGGCCGCGATCTCGTACGCGCGTTCCGGCCGGTCCACTTCCACGATCCAGTAGCCGGCGAGAAACTCCTTGGCTTCGGCGAACGGGCCGTCGGTCACCACGGGCTGGCCTTTCGCGTCCGCGCGCACGACGCGCGCTTCGCCGGGCGCCGCGAGCCCTTCGCCTCCCACCCACTCACCCGATTCGGTGAGCGCCTTGTTGAAGTCCATCATGAAGGCGATGTGGGCCTTGAAGTCGTCGGGGGTCCAGTTGTTGATCTGATAGTCCCCGGTGCTGCGGGGGGCGTGCATCATCAGCATGTAGCGCATGGTCGTCTCCGTGAAATGGGATGGGGGCCGTGATCGGCTCTTGTACCCTTGAGTCGGAGCCGCCGGCCGGTTCTCGACATCAGGGAGCCACGATCAGGAAATACACCCCCACGAGCACGAGCGGAAACGCGAGGCTCAACGCCGCGATCACGCGATGCCAGGGCGACGACGCGCCCCGAACCAGGGTGACACTTCCCTGCACCACGAGCCACGGCGTGAACGGGACCACGAGCAGCGCCGCGGCTACCGAGTGCAGCGCCGACCAGCGGCCCGAGCCGTGCGACACGCCGAGCAGGAGCAGCGTGGTGTACGCGCAGAGCACCACGAAGAACCGCACGATCGGCGGATCGGGCAGCCCGCTCGCGATCAGGCGCCGCCGCCCGTACAGGAAGCCCCAGGCAGCCAGTATGGGAAGCGCGATCAGCAGGAGGAGGGAAACCGCGGGAGGCACGTGATCGTTCACCGGGAGCCGCGGCCGGCCGCGACGAGGCGGCGCGTCATGTCAGCTCCCGCCCCTTCGTTTCCGGAATCCACCACCACGCCGAGGCCGCGAGCAGGAACGCCACGCCGCCCACCGCGAAGGCCGTGTCGAAGCCGTGCGTGGTGGCGAGCGCACCCACCGTGAACGGCGCGGCCGCGCTCGCCACGCGTCCCATGTTGTAGGTGAACCCCTGCGCCGTGGCGCGGATGGCGGTGGGATAGATCTCCGCCGTCACCGCGCCGAAGCCGCTGAAGAACCCGGTGCCGAAGAACGCCACGAACGGTCCGAGCAGGAGCAGCACGAGCGGCGTGCGCGTGGCGCCGTACAGCGGCAGCAGCACGCTCGCCACGAGCAGATACGTCACGTACACCCGCTTCCGCCCGATCGCGTCGGTGATGTAGCCGAACGAGATGTACCCGAACCACATGCCGACCTGCATGGCCACCACGAACCACGACATCGTGGCCGTGCCGAGCCCCACACCGCCGTCCGCGACGGGCAGCGACAGATAGGCCGGAATCCAGCTGTTGAGCGACCACCAGCCGAACAGCGTGCACGCGTTCATGAACGTGACCGCGATCGTGAGCCGCAGCAGGTCGCCGCGGAACATGTCCACGAACCGTTTCGGCGCCGCGGTCACGGCGGACGCGATGCCCGCGAGCCGCGCCCGATGCTGCGCCTTCCACACCTCCGGCTCCTCGACGTTGCGCCGCACCCAGAGCGTGAAGAAGGCGGGCAGCACGCCGATGAAGAACGTCACGCGCCACCCCCACCTCGGCAGCACGAACGCCACCACGATGGCCGCGGCGGCGAATCCGATCGCCCACGCGCTCTGCATCCAGCCGAGTGCGCGTCCGCGGTGCCGGGCGGGCCAGGTTTCGGCCACGAGCGACGCGCCGCTTGCCCACTCGCCGCCCATGCCGAGTCCCACGAACACGCGGAACACCGCGAACTGCCAGAGCGTCTGCGACAGCCCGCACGCGGCCGTGAACACGGAATAGAGCAGCATGCTCGCGATCATCGCGCGGGTGCGGCCGTACCGGTCGGCCACGTAGCCGAACAGCAGCCCGCCCGCGGCGCCGCCGAGCAGGGTGATCGAACCGAGCCCGCCCGCCTGCGCCTTGGTCAGGCCGAGCTCGGCGATGACCGACGCGAGCGTGAGCGAGAACAGCATCACGTCGAAGGCGTCGAGCGCCCAGCCGAGCGAGGCGGCCACGAGCGCGCGCCGCGCCGGCTGGTCGGCGCTCCGCCACCAGCCGAAGAATCCCCCGTCGTCGGATGTCGTCATGCACTCGCGTGAATGGGCAGCGGCCGCGGCGGCGCGATCACGCCGCCACGGCCGCTCCGGGCATCGAAGCTCGGGGAAACTACTCCGTGTTCCGACCGATGTAACGGTACACGGTGGCCCCGAGCACCCCGCCCACGATCGGCGCCAGCCAGAAGAGCCAGAGCTGCATCACGGCCCAGCCGCCCACGTACACGGCCACGCCCGTGCTGCGCGCCGGATTCACCGACGTGTTCGTGACCGGGATGCTGATGAGATGGATCAGCGTCAGCGCGAGGCCGATGGCGATCGGCGCGAATCCCTTGGGGGCCCGGTCGTCGGTCGCGCCAAGGATGATCACCAGGAACGCCATCGTCATCACGATTTCGGTGACGAGCGCGGCGAGCATCGAATAGCCGCCCGGCGAATGCTCGGCGTATCCGTTGGACGCGAACCCGGCCGAGATGTCGAAACCGGCCTGGCCGCTCGCGATCACGCACAGCACGCCGCCGGCCGCGATCGCGCCCGCCACCTGCGCCACGATGTAGGGAAGGAGCTGGTTGGCCGGAAAGCGGCCGCCGGCCCAGAGCCCGATGGAGACGGCGGGGTTGAGGTGACAGCCGGAGATGTGTCCGATCGCGTACGCCATCGTCAGCACGGTCAGGCCGAACGCCAGGGAAACGCCGAGCAGACCGATGCCGACTTCCGGGAATCCGGCCGCGAGCACGGCACTGCCGCATCCGCCGAGCACCAGCCAGAACGTGCCAAGGAACTCCGCACCATACCGCCTCATGGAAGCCTCCTGAAGAGTGGTCGACCCTCGGGGACCATCCGACTCGATTCGAACGGTCCGGGATATCGTGTGGCCCAGATCACATTCGCGCCATCCCGTATGTTTCCGGTGCCCGGATCCGGTTGACCGTTCGGCGGTACGAACACGCTCACCACGAAGGAGAAGACCATGGCCACCAGTCCATTCGGCGCCTTCCCCGGGCCGTCCCGGCTCGACGCGGCGCTCGCCGTGCTCCGGATCGTCACCGGCATCGTGTTCACCGCGCACGGGGCGCAGAAGATCTTCGTGTACGGGTTCGGCGGCGTGACCGGCGGGTTCACGCAGATGGGAATCCCGCTGGCCCAGGTGATCGGGCCCACGGTCGCGGTGCTCGAGTTCCTGGGCGGCATGGCGCTCATCCTCGGCCTGTTCACCTGGCCCGTGGCGGCGCTGCTCGCGGTGGACATGGTGGCGGCCACGTTTCTCGTGCACTGGGCCGGCGGGTTCTTCATCCCCGAGGGCTACGAGTTCACGATGACGCTGTTCGGCTGCTCCATGGCGCTGCTGCTGGCCGGGCCGGGCGCGTACTCGGTGGACGCGATGCTGCTCCGGCGCAGGGCGGGACGGGCGTAGCCGGCCGGACCGTTCGTGGCGGCCGTCAACTCACGTACACCACCTCGCCTTCCGCGTCGATCCCGAGCTCCTGTTCCAGCCCGCACACGCCGCACACGAGCGTGGCGCTCCACACCACGCCGAGCGCCTCGCCCATGGCGGCGGTGCTGCGTTTCACGGTGAGCTTGCGGTACGAATACTCCCGGCATCCTTCGCACGCGTGCGCGCGCGCGATGCGTTCGGCGCGTTCCTGCGAAATGGCCATCAGGAATCGCGGTCGTCGCGGCGGGTGGTCTCGTCACCCGCGCCGAGCACGCCCCGCAGGGCATCGGGGTACCCGAGCGACGGGCGTGCCGCGCGAGGCGGCGCGCTGCCGGGCGAGGTGTCGTCGCCGCCGCGGGCCCGCAGCAGCTCCCGCAGGCCGCCGAGCGCGCCCATCACCCCCGACGCCTCCACCGGCAGGAAGATCGTGGAGCCTCTCCCCGACGCGAGCTGGGGCAGGGCTTCGAGATACTTGAGCCCGAGCAGATACGTGGACGCCTGGCCTTCGGGGAGCGCGCCCGCGATGCGCGCGATCGCCGCGGCTTCCGCTTCCGCCATGGCGAGCCGGGCTTCGGCCGCGCCCTGCGCGCGCAGGATCGCCGCTTCGCGCTCGCCCTCGGCGGTGCGCACCTGCGCCTCGCGCCGTCCTTCGGCTTCCAGCACGGCGGCGCGCTTGCTCGCCTCGGCGTTGGTCACCGCCGCGCGGCGCTCGCGTTCCGCGCGCATCTGCAGCTCCATCGACTGCTGGATGTCGCGCGGCGGCTCGATGCTCTGCAGCTCCACGCGCGTCACGTCCACGCCCCAGCCGATGGACGCTTCCTCGATCACCTCGCGCATGCGCTGGTTGATCACGTCGCGGCTCGAGAGCGTGGAGTCGAGCTCCATTTCACCCACGATGTTGCGGAGCGTGGTGCGCGTGAGCGTTTCGAGCGCGTATGGGAGGTTCGCCACGGCGTACGTGGCCTTCTGTGGATCGGCCACGCGGTAGTACAGCACCGCGTCGATGTCGATCGTGACGTTGTCCTTCGTGATGACCGGCTGGCTCGGGAAGTTGAGCACCTGCTCGCGCAGGTCGATGCGCGCGGTCACCGACTGCACCACGCGCTTGAGGCCGCCGGGATCGGCGTCGAAGAAACGGACTTCGATGGACCGCGGCCGCTCGATGAACGGGATCAGGATGTTGAGCCCGGACCGGGCGATGCGGTCGAAGCGGCCAAGCCGCTCCACGACCATGACTTCAGCCTGGCCGATGATCTTGACCGACGAGACCACCACGACGAGCGCGATGGCGGCGAGCACGATGAGCGCGATCACGGGCAGCTCTCCAGGGAGCGGGGTGGCGGGCGGACGGAACACGCCCTCGTCCGAAAAGCTAACCGCTCCGCGTGCCCGTGTCGCGGCCGGGCCGGCCGGATGGGAGGCCTGCTACCGCCCCACCCAGTCGGCCACGAACACGTTCGTCTCCCCCTGCACCGCGGCGTTCCGGTTGGACGCCCAGATGAGCTTCGTGCCGTCGGGGCTGAACATCGGGAACCCGTCGAACTCCCCGTGCGTGGTGATCTGCGTGAGGCCGGTGCCGTCGAGATTCACGACGTAGAGGTCGAAGTTCCGGCTGCGCGGGTTCTCGTGGTTGGACGAGAAGATGATGCGCTGGCCGTCGGGGGTCCACGTGGGGCCGAAGTTGGCGCCGCCCAGGTTCGTGATCTGCCGCTGGTCGCTGCCGTCGGCGTTCATCACGAACAGCTCCACCTTGCTCGGCCGGATGATGTTCTGCGCCAGCAGCCGCTGGTATTCGGCGAGCTCGGCCGAGTCCTTGGGGTGATGGGAGCGGTAGACGATCTTCGTGCCGTCGGGCGACCACCACGGGCCGCCGTCGTATCCGGGCGTGGTGGTGAGCCGCTTCACGTTCGTGCCGTCCACGTTCATCGTGTAGATGTCGAGGTCGCCGTCCTTGGTGGACGTGAACACGATCGTCTTGCCGTCGGGCGAGAGGATGGCCTCGGCGGTGTACACGCCGTAGTCGGTGAGGCGGCGGAGGTCGCTGCCGTCGGGGTTGGCCGTGTAGATGTCGAACGGGTCGAGCGGCCACACGTAGCCCTGGGACGGATCGGGCTTGGCCGGGCAGGCGCTGTCGGCGTGGTGCGTGGAGGCGAAGAAGACGCGGCGGTCGTTGTCGTAGAAATAGCCGCAGGTGGTCTTGCCGCCGGCCGAGATCTTCCGCACGTCCGACCCGTCGGCGCGCATCACGTACTGCTGGTCGCAGGTGCGGCCGTCGCGCGTGGACTGGAACGTGATGTGCTGCCCGTCGGCGCTCCAGTAGGCCTCGGCGTTCTCGCCGCCGAAGGTGAGCTGGCGGACGTTGGCCAGGAAGGCCCGCTCGCCGGCTTCGGGCTCGATGAAGACGGCCGGGGCCGCCGGCACGGTGGCGGCGGACTGATCGGCGGCCGAGCTGCTGCACGCGGCGAGCAGGAGCGCCGCGAAGGCGCTGAGGACGGCACGCGCTCCGGCGCGGCGGCTGAGAGGCAGGGAAACGGGCATGGGGGAGCGTATTCGGATCCCGGCCGGGCGGCAATCCGTAGGATCACGGAGGGGTGTGTCAGCATCTCCCTGACGCACGAAGGGCCCGCTGCCGTGACAGCGGGCCCTTCCCGGGAAGCAGGCGCCGTGGGCTCCTCGCCCGGGCTGCCAGTCCGGCGTTACTCGCCGCCCCGGTTGGCGGAGGCCGACCGCGGCCGGGCCGCCTCGGCCCGCGCGGCCACGAACAGATCGGCCTGCGTGTTCCCCTTGCGGAGCAGCTCCATGGCCTTGCGGAGCTGGTTGTCGTCCTTGATCTCGCGGCGCTTGGCGAGCGAGTCGCCGAAGGCCGTGCGCGCGATGCGGTTCTCGACATTCCGGTCGATTTCACGCCGCCCCGCTTCCCACGTGGCCCGGTCGATCTTCACGCCGGCCGTATCGAGCCGGGTGTAGAACGTTTCCAGCCATTCCGTCCTGAGCTCGAAATCGGGCGGGATCTGCTGCCCCTTGAGCTCGAGCGCCATCTCGTTGAGCACGCTGAAAAACGCGCCCGTGTTCGGCAGAATGAGACGCCGCACCGCCTGCTCGGCCGACGTGATCGTGTCGGGGACGACCATCACGTCGGGCGTGATGCCGCCGCCGCCGTACACCGTGCGGCCGCCGGACGACTTGTACTCCGGGCGATCGTGCCGCGACGTATCGGTCACCACCGTATCCGCGATGGCATCGAGCACGAACGCGTCACCCTTGCGGTCCTTCTGGATGGAGCGGCCGCTCGGCGTGTACCACTTGCCCGTGGTGATCTTGAGCGCGTAGCCGCCGTCGAGCGGATAGAGCGACTGCACGAGCCCCTTGCCGAACGACGTGGTGCCGAGCACGAGCGCGCGGTCGTAATCCTGCAACGCGCCGGCCACGATCTCCGATGCCGACGCGGAGCCGCCGTTGGTGAGCACCACGAGCGGAATGTCGCTCGCGATCGGCGGCCGCTCCGACATGAAGTGCTGCACGTCGCTGCGGCCGCGCACGCTGGCCACTTCCTTGCCCTGCGGCAGGAAGAGGTTGGTGGTGGAGATGGCCTGGTCGAGGATGCCGCCCGGATTGTCGCGCACATCGATCACGATCCCCTTGGCGCCCTTCGCGGTGAGCGACTGCACGGCCCGGGCCACGTCGGCGGTGGTGTTCTCGCTGAACCGCTCGATCGGGATGTAGCCCGTGCGGTCGTCGAGCATGATCGCGTAACGCACGGCCGGCACCTTCACTTCGGCGCGGCGGAAGTTCATGGTGATCGGATCGGCCACGCCGGGGCGGCCGAACGTCACGCGCACCTGCGTGCCCGGCAGGCCGAGCAGCTTGTTCTGCACCTGCTGCGAGGTCCAGCCGCGCGCCGGGAAGGTGTCGATCTGCAGGATGCGATCGCCTTCGAGCACGCCGCCGCGTTCGGCCGGCGTGTCGGAGAACACCTTGCCCACGGTGATGTACGCGCCCACCGGGATGATCTCCATCCCCAGGCCGGCGTACCGCCCGTTGGTGTTGCGGGTGAACTCCTCCATCTGCTTGGGCGTGAAGAGCTCGGTGTACGGGTCGTTCAATTCCTTCACGAGACCGCGCGCCGCCTTTTCGTAGAGCGCGTTGGCATCGAGGGTGTCGACGTAGCGCAGGTGCACGAAGGTCAGCACCTGGTCGAGCAGTTGGGCGCCCCCACGCACGTCCCGCGCCTGCAGCGCGAAGCCGCCGGCGAGCAGGGGAGCCACGAGGAGGCCGGCCACGAGGGCGGCCTTGCGGAAGCGGGTCATGAAGCGCCTCGACGGAGGAGAAAACGGACCGGGAGAAAGCAGGACCGGAGGACAGGACGCCCTCCTCGGCACGGGGAGGGCGCGGCGACCACGCGGGCTATCTCGATTAGACGTTCTGACCCCCGCGAACGTTTCCTGTTCCGGATGCCCCGGGCTCAGGCAGCGTCGCGAGGGCGGGTGGACAGCACGTAATCGGCGAACCAGCTCCGTTCATACTGCCGAATCCCGACGTCGCGCACCAGTCCCGCCGACAACAACATCTCATGGGCAGGCTGGAGCACGCGCTGGAGATGGGACGGATAGCGCTGGGCGAGGGGCAACTGCTCCGCCAGCCGTTCGAGAGGCACGCGCCAGGAGAGCCGCCCCTCGGCCCGGGCCACCTCGAGCAGCCGGTAGAGGCGGCGGGCGACCGGGGAGGAGAGGGCGTGGTAGCGGGCCACCGACAGGGCCACCACGTGCCGGGAGCCCAGATTGGCGCGAAGCGTGGGAGAGAGCACCACCCGGGCGTCGCCGGGCTCCCCGCTGGCCAGGTTGGTGAAGAGGTTCATCTGCTCCCGTTCGGCCGCCCGGCGGCGCTGCACGGCCACGGAGGAGAGCAGGGTGAACGCCAGCTCCGGCGTATCCTCCGAGGCGGCCGACCAGTAGGCGCCGCTCGATTCCAGGGTGGTGCGCTCCAGCCGGGTAAGGGCCCCCCGGAGCTGCTCGTAGGTGCGGCCGTCGGCTCGGCGCCCCATGGAGCGGAGAAAGGCGTGGAGCGTGAAGGAGACGGCCCCGTCGGCCGGGGTGCCGGCTTCCTGCCAGCGGTGCAGGATCTCGATGTACACGTCCTGGTCGAACGTGCCGGGGAGCCGGTCGCCGGGCATGGGGATGACGCGCCAGCGCCCGCCGTTGTCGGCGGTGAAGGACACGGGCGTGTCGTCGGCTGAATCACTCAGCCGGAAGAGCGGCAGGGCCTCGAGGGAGCGGTCGAGCACGACTCCGCGAACGGCCGGGCGCCGACGCGCGGCGAGGGTCATGCGGGAAAGGTTGCGCGATGGGGAGGGGAGCGCCAGAGGGTGAGCCGGGTCACTTCCGTGTGACGATGCCGTGATGGCGCGCACCACCATGTCCACAGAGCGGCTCCGCTCGGCATTGCGGTCATTATCATTAAACAATATCATGAATCATGACTTTTTATCATGATCCGGCACGACGCCCCAAGCGGGTCGCTGAACCTGTCCAGGTCTACCTGGATGCGTCGGAGCGTGCCCGGCTGGACAGACTGACCGCCTGGATGGACGCCAGCAAATCGGAGGTGATCCGCCGCGGACTGGAGGCGCTCGAGCAGCAATACAGCGATCCGGCCGCGCATCCGGCGCTTCGGATCATCGGTCTGGCCAGTGCGGAACCGGGCGCCGAGTCGGACCTCGATGTTGCGCTCGATCACGATCGGTTCCTTGCCGAGTCGGAAATCGAATCATGGGGAACCGAAACACCGGACGGAGCTCCGACGCATGGGGATGGCTGAGCTCTTCGTGGATACGAGTGCGTGGTATCCGCTCGTCGACCGGGCACACCCGGAGCACGCCTCGTTGAGTGTGGAGTTGCGAAAGCGGGTGGAAGCGGGTGTCCGGGTAGTGACCACCAACCTGGTCATCGCGGAAACACAGGTCCTGCTCATGCGGCGCGTCGGCATTCGGACAGGACTCGCCTTTCTGCGTCTGGTGCGTCAACCGCCGAACGTGGTGGTGGTGAGTTCAGCTCTGCTCGAGGAACGGGCCACGAGCGAGTGGCTGGAACGATTCGATGACCAGCCGTTTTCGATGGTGGATGCCGTCAGCTTTGCGCTGATGAGCGAGCGCGGCATTCGGGAAGCGTTGACTCTCGACAGACATTTTGCCGTTGCCGGATTCGTGATGGTGCCCTGACGACGCGCCGCTGCCACGGGCATGCAGCGGACGGTGCACGTCAGGGTGCCCGCGGTGTCTGTTCCGCGGTTGCCACCGTCTCCAGCTCCTCCCACCGCGCGAGCAGCGTCTCGAGCTCCGCCTCCACCGTGGCCAGTCGCTCGCGCGCGGCCATCACGGCGGCCGCGTCGCGCAGCGTGGCCGGATCGGCGAGCGTGGTGAAGAGCGACGCGCGCTCCGTTTCGCCCGCATCGATGCGCGCCGGCAGGTCGGCGAGCTCGGCCGTTTCCTTGAACGTGAGCCGCCGGGGACGCGCGGGCTTCGGCGCGGCGCGCGCCGTGGGAACGGTGGTGGAAGCGGCAGCGCGAGCGGACGCGCGCGGCGCCGCCGGCTGGGCCGGCCGCTGCCGCACCCAGTCGTTGTAGCCGCCCGCATATTCGCGCACCACGCCCTGTCCTTCGAACACGAGTGTGCTCGTGACCACGGCATCGAGGAACGCGCGGTCGTGGCTCACCAGCAGCAGCGTGCCGCCGAAGGCGAGCAGCCGCTCCTCGAGCAGGTCGAGCGTTTCGATGTCGAGGTCGTTCGTGGGCTCGTCGAGCACGAGCAGATTGAACGACCGCGTGAAGAGCCGCGCGAGCAGCAGCCGGCTGCGTTCCCCGCCCGACAAGGCACGCACCGGCGTGCGCGCGCGATCGGGCGTGAACAGGAAATCGCGCAGCCAGCCGTTCACATGGCGTTCCGCACCACCCACGGTCACGAACTCGGCGCCGTCGGCGATCGACGCGAACACGGTGGCGTCGGGATCGAGCTGCTCGCGGAGCTGATCGAACCAGGCGACTTCGAGATTCGTGCCCGTGCGCACCGTGCCCTCCTGCGGCGCGAGCTCGCCGAGCAGCAGACGGAGCAGCGTGGTCTTGCCCACGCCGTTCGGACCGATCAGCCCCACGCGGTCGCCGCGCATGATCGTGACGGACACGTCGCGCGCGATCACGCGGTCGCCGTGCGCGAAATGCACGTTCCGCGCTTCCACCACGAGCCGGCCGCTCCGTTCGGCTTCCCGGATCTGCACGCGCGCGGTCCCGTCGCGTTCGCGCCGCTCCTTCCGTTCCACGCGCATGGCCTCGAGTGCTCGCACGCGTCCTTCGTTGCGGGTGCGCCGCGCGCGAATCCCGGTGCGGATCCACACCTCCTCCTCCGCGAGCCGGCGATCGAACTCGGCCCATTCGCGCGCTTCGGCGTCGAGCGCGGCTTCCTTGCGTTCGAGATAGCGGTCGTAGTCCGGGCCCCAGTCCACGAGCCGGCCGCGGTCGAGCTCCACGATGCGCGTGGCCACCCGGCGCAGGAATGCGCGGTCGTGCGTCACGAACACGAGCGTGACGGCGCGCTCCACGAGCAGCGTCTCCAGCCGCTCGATCGCCGCGATGTCGAGATGATTCGTGGGCTCGTCGAGCAGCAGCACATCCGGTTCGGCCACCAGCGCCCGCGCGAGCAGCGCCTGCCGCTTGTGACCGCCCGACGCGGTGTCGAACGGCGCGTCGGCATCGAGCCCGAGCGCCGCGAGCACCGTGGTGACGCGCGTATTCACCTGCCAGGCATCGGCCACATCGAGCGCCTGATGCAGCCGGTCGAGTTCGCGGAGCGCGCGATCCGTGGGCGCGTGGCCGAGCGCGTGGCTCGCGTGATGGTACTGCGCGAGCAGCTCGCCCAGCGCGCCGAGCCCGCTCGCGGTGACGTCGAAGAGCGTGCCGTCGAGATGGTCGGGGATGTCCTGCGGCAGCCTGGACACGACCACGGTGCCCTGGCGCACCAGCTCGCCGGCATCGGGCGCGCGCGTGCCGTCGATGACCTGGAGCAGCGTGCTCTTGCCGGCGCCGTTGCGTCCGAGCAGGCAGACGCGGTCGCCGCGCTCGATCGCGAGATCGGCGCGATCGAGCACGGGCGGTCCGCCGAAGGCGACGGAGATGTTCTGGAGCGCGAGCAGGGCCATCGGGCGAGCGAAGGGAGTCGGGCGCCGGCGGACGCATCCGCTGGCGGAATCCGGACTATTACCCGCGGCGCGTCACGCTGCCAACCCGTCCCTCACGCTACCGCCGACTCACTCCTCCGCACCGGAGCCCGCGCCGAACACCCAGCGGGTCCGCGTGAGACGTCCGTCGGCCACGGCCGCGACGATGTCCGTGGTGCTCAGGATGCCCGTGAGCGCGTCGCCTTCCATCACGAGCACGCGGTGCAGGCGCTTGCGGCGCATCACGTCCGCGGCCGCGGCGAGCGACGTGTTCGGCCGCAGCGACACCACATCCTGCGTCATCACCTCTTCCACGGTGTGCTCGTCGAGCGCGGTCCAGCTCGATTCGCCGGCGTCCACGATGCGTTCGTCGGCATCGAACGGCGCATCGCGCCAGCGGGCGAGGAACCACGACGCGGCCTGCGACTGCGCTTCGTCGTCGGGAAGCGCGAGCACGTCGTCGTCATCCGGAAACTCCATGTCGAGCGGCTCGGGCTCGGCGTCGGACACGGGCGGCAGCGCGGCCGCGAACTCCATGAGATCGGTGCCCGACACCACGCCCACCACGGCCGTCCCGCTGACCACCGGCGCGCCGGACACATGATGACGCGCCAGCATCTCCATCGCCTCGCGGAGCGTGTGCTGAGGGGAAACCGTGAGCACGTCACGGGTCATGGCATCGCGAACTTGCAGCATGGCGGGCCTCCTTCGGCAGAGAGAATCCGGGCGGATCACCTCCAACCGGTGATGCGCGTCCGTTCGACCAAAGATGCGGCGCGCGGTGCGGCAGCGCTGCCGGGGCGTTCACCGGCCGATATCAGGAAAACCCCGACGCGGCGCATCCGGTCCATGCGTGTGACGTAATGCGCGCGCCATGATGCGCGCGATCGCTCCGCGGTCCGTCAGAGATAGCGGAGCAGCGTCAGATCAGGTCGTCTCGCCTTGAGGTCCGCATACCAGCGGCAGGGGAAGTACAGCGCCACCGCGCCGAGCAGCCAGCACACGTACACCATGGCGAGCGATCCGCCGGGCACCGGCGCCGGACCGTCGCCCAGCAGGAAGAGCTGCACGGGATTCTTGAACTGGAATCCGATGGGGAGACCGGCGGCCGCGGTGACGGCGATGCCCGCGATCTTCACCCAGATCCACTGGATCAGGAAGAAGAAGAGCGGCACGCGGCCGAACGTGATGATGGCACGTGTCAGCGGGGCGGTGAGCGCCCGTCCCTCGGTCCACGCGAGCAGGAGCATGCCGGGCCCCAGGGTCATGAGCACGAAGAGCAGCGACGGCGGATACTTCTGCGTGTTCAGGAAGCTCATCGCCGTCTGCCCCGCCGTCTCGTAGGTGCCCCAGGGGCGCGGGTCGCCGTACCCGTTCAGCGCCCGGATCGCCACGAAGGCGACGAGGGCCAGGGCGCCGAGTCCGAGGAGCGCGGTGCGCCGCCGCTCCGGCGGCCACGTCCAGAGATGCGCGAAGCCGAAGCCGAGCGCCATGATCCCGATCCAGGGGAGGAGCGGATAGATCGACCACCCCACCGGCCCGGGAAAGTCGCCCACGGGGAAGAAGCCGCCCTGGTGCAGGATCATCCAGAGCTTCGCGCCGAACGTGGGCAGCGGCGCACCCGGCCCCCACGGCGGTACGCGCACGGTGTCGAGCAGGTTGTGGCCCGTGACGATGAGCGCGCCGGTGAGCACCACCGTCCAGCGCGGCAGATGGACCAGCGCCGCCAGCACCACCATCGACATGCCGATCGCCCAGATCACCTGGAACTGGAGCAGCAGCGTGGGGCTCACGTTCCACCACATGAGCGGCCGGATCACGAGCAGCTCCAGCACGATCAGCCAGAGGCCGCGCGTGAGGAGATAGCGGGACACGGCGGGAATGCTCGCGCCCCGCTCCATCTGGAACCCCGCGCCCGCGCCGGCGAGAAACACGAACGCCGGTGCGCAGAGGTGCGTGATCCACCGCGTGAAGTAGAGGAGCGGCGTGGTCCGGCCGGGATCGAGCGCATCGACCGAGAACGCATCGCGATGCACGAAGTCGCGCGTGTGATCGAGCAGCATCAGCACCATGATCAGGCCGCGATACAGATCGATCGTGTCGAGACGGGGGCGGGAGGACGTGGACATGGGGGCAACATTAGGGCGTCAATGGTCTAGAAAACAGATCCAAAATGCACCATGATTACGGGGCCAATTCTCTCCCCGCCTCCATGCCGCTCCTCATCACGATCGACCGCGCCGCCGGTGGCATTACCCGGCAGCTCGAACAGCACCTGCGACGGCTGATCCAGGATGGCGTGCTCAAGGCCGGAACGGCGCTCCCGCCCAGCCGCGTGCTGGCCGAAGAGCTGGCCATGAGCCGGGGCCGGGTGGTGGCGGTGTACGATCAGTTGATCGCCGAGGGCTATCTCGTCGCACGCCAGGGATCGGGAACGCGCGTGGCGGAGCGGAGCGCCCGGACGCCGCGGCCGCGGATATCGCCGAGCAGGCAGCCCCGGGCGCCGCACGATGCCGGCATCCGCTACGATTTCCGCCCGGGATCGCCCGATGTGCGGCTCTTTCCCGCCAGCAACTGGATCCGGGGCTGTCAACGGGCGCTCGAACGGAATCGGTCGGTGCTCGACTATCCCCATCCCGCCGGAATCCCCACAGCGCGGGAGGCGGTGGCGGAGTATCTCGACCGATCGCGCGCCACGGTCACGCGCGGTCATGACATTCTGCTCTGCTCCGGATTTGCGCAGGGAATCCGGATCATGACCGACGTGTTGCGCGCGAAAGGCATCACTCGACTGGGCGTCGAGGATCCGGGATATCTCATTCGGAGCGGCATCCTGACCGGATCGGGAACGGAGATCGTGCCGATCCCGCTCGATGCCGACGGGCTTCGGGTGGATCTGCTCGCGCGCGCGAACGTCGATGCGGTGCTGGTCACGCCGGCGCATCACTATCCCACCGGTGTGTCGCTGTCCACGGAACGGCGGGCCGCGCTGCTCGCATGGGCGGCGGCCGGACGGCGCTGGATTCTCGAAGACGACTACGACAGCGAATATCGCTACGACCGGAGCCCGGTCGGCGCATTGCAGGGGCTCGCGCCCGACACCGTCGTTCACCTCGGCACGGCAAGCAAGATGCTGGCCGCGGGGCTGCGGCTCGGCTGGCTGATCGTTCCGCGCACGCTCATGCCGCTCGCCATGCAGATGAAGCAGCGCGCCGACAGCGGATCGCCGGTGCTCGAGCAGTTGGCGCTGGCCGAGTTCATCCGGTCCGGACAGCTCGACACACATCTGCGCCGATCACGCGTAGTATACCGGCGCCGGCAGCGCGCCCTCATGGAGGCATTGCATGCGGCGTTTCCCGAAGCGGTGATCGGAGGCATCGCCGCGGGGCTTCACGTCACCACTCCGCTCGCGCCGCACCTCGACGAAGACACGGTGATCCGGCAATGCGCCCGGCGTGGCGTGCGCATCTGGGGAGCGCAGCCGTACCATGCCGATCCGCGCACCGCCGCGCCGGGGCTCGTGATCGGCTTCGGAGCGATCGATGTGGACGACATCGCACCGGGCATCGCGTGCGTTGCCGAGGCGACGCGGTCGTGATGGCGCGTGGTTATCCGCGCGGCTCGATATCGGCTGGCGGGCGCTGACCGGCGGAGCGAGCACGTGATGCCGCGAGAATCGCGATCACCGCCACGATCCCCAGCATCACGGCATTGTGCAGATACTTGGCGGTGGGGGTGACCTCACCCAGGAGCGGGACATAGGTGAACGCGAGCACGCCTCGGCTCACCAGCGCGCCCGACGCGACCGCGACTTCGTGCCGGAGATCCCAGCCGGACCACCGCGATATCGCGGCGAGTCCCGCGGCGCCGAGCGCGAGGAGCAGGAACGCGAACGCGGCTCCCGGCCACGTTTCAGGCACCGCCGTGATGGTGCTGGCCGTCAGGACGCTGAGCAGGAACACGATGCCCGGTCGCCACACCCGGCGGTTCACGGGGGAACGTGTGCGACGGCCGAACGCGAATGCGCTCGCGACGAGACCGCCCACGAGGAGCAGCGATACACCCGCCTGTACGGGGGACGCGTGGGACGATTCCGTGGACAGGTGATCGATGAGCACCAGAACGGACATGGCCACGTAGAGCATCGCCGTCACGACCAGCCCTTTCGTGCCGAGCCATGGCTCGTGACGGCGGGCGGGGCGGAGCGCTTCCACGAGTGCGATCGGCGCGCCGATGCTGTAGATGACGTGCCCGCCGATGAAGAGCAGCGTCATGTAGGCGCTGATGCCGAGCGGCTCGATCAGAGTCGGCCGGCGGGAGATGTCCCACGACTCGATGCCGAGGTAGCTGACGCTGAACAGCGACTGGTCGACGACGCCTGCCTGCAGCAGACCGAACGCCATCGCCATCAGGAGGATGCCGGTCCATCCCAGCGCAAAGCGCCTGGCCACCTCACGGATCAGCAGCGCCGGCGCTCCGTACAACGGCACGAAGAACAGCATCCCCAGCAGCAGTTCGCGCACGTCACCGGTGGAATCGGTGTAGGCGGCCAGATATTCGGCGCACACCGGCGCGAGCAGCACGAGGCCGAGCACGAGCGAAGCGTGGCCTCGGGAATCCTGCGTCGGCGGCAGCCCGTTCATCGTCTTCACCGCCGCATCGACCAGGCGCCCCAGTGGGCGTATCGCTCTCCACCGGGCTCCCGATACCATCCGGCCGTCAGCAGCGCCTCCACGATGAGGGTGCGGATGGTCACGTGCGTCACCGCCATCACCGTCCGGTCCGATCCCGCATGTTCGGTCAGCATCGTTGCCGCGTCGCGTGCCTGCTCGCGCAGCGCGGGCGAGGGGACGTCGCCCCGATGTCTTCCATAGCGCCACCGGGCTCCGATCGCGAGCGACCAGGCAATGAGCGGCAGGCGCGCGCTCCCGAGGTCGGGAATCGGCATCTCCGCCTCCCGCAGCAGCGGTGACGACACGACCGTGATTCCGGGAGCCACCAGCGCCGCGGACCGGAGGGCGCGCGGCAGGTCGCTCGATACGACGAGATCCGCGTTCGCCGCCACCGTGATCAGTGACGGCGGCGGGCGATCATCGGCCGCGAGCTCCGCGGCATCGTATGCGCGTTGCCACGCGCGTACACCGTCAACCGTATGCCATCCGCGAATCGGATGCGCGGAACGACCATGACGAACGAGAAGAATGCGAGCAGTCACTGTGAATCGCGGCGATGTCCCGGCCGTTGGTGTGCCTCGTAGTAGTGATTCCCGCCTTCGTCGTCATGCTCGCTCACGAGCGTCAGCCCCGCGGCTTCGAGCGCCGCGACGTAGCCGTCGCGTCCGAGCGACCGGGATTCGCGCCCCGTGAGCGCATCCTGCCACACGGCCGGCGGATCCGGAGCAGTGAAGAGCAACGATCCACCGGGACGCAGCGCCGATGCCACGCGGCGGATCAGTTCCACCTGAGCGTCGGGCGCCAGCAGAAACAGCAATCCCCACGCCACCACACCATCGAACGTACGGCCGAAGAAGCCGGAAGTTTCCACGGCTTCGCACGCGGCCGCGGCGTGGGGAAACCGTGTGCGATACGCGGCGATCATCGCGGGCGAGGCATCGATTCCGGAGACGTCGAGGCCGGCCTCGATCAGGACGTCGGAGACCGGAACGCCGTGACCGCAGCCCAGGTCGAGCACGGAGCCGCCGCGCGGGAGCGTATGTGCCCAGTGCAGGACGGTGGCGCGGCCGATCAGCGGGTTGCGTACCCGCACGAACTCGTCGGCGATGGCGTCGTAGCCGGAGGAAGGGTCAGGCTGGTGCGTGTCGTTCATGGATCGTGTGTCTGCCTGCTCCGGTCACGCCGTCCGGAATCGATCGTATCGTTCGGCGAGAAAGTCCCGGTTGGGTCGCAGGTCCGTCTTGCGAGGCAGGACAAGACGGTATCCGGCCACCTCCTGCAGGCCGTGTTTCAGCATCGGGCCGTCCTTCTCGCGGAGAATGTCCCCGCGCACATGCACGCGCGCATCCGGGTCGATGCCGATGATGTTCACGTCGTAGGCCGAATGATGGATCTTGCACAATCCCAGTCCGTTGGTCACCACCGGCTCTCCCAGGGGATGCCTGTCCGGGAGAATGTGGGCGGCGTCGAGAAGTGCCACATGCCGAAGCCGGCAGATGCAACACTGGTCGCGATAGGCCGAGAGCACCATACGTCGGAACTGCTGCTGATGCAGTCGCTGCAGAACCGCGCGGGTCGCATACTCCCGTCGCATCGTCGTCATGTGCACATCCTGCTGCGCAATCGGCATGTACTGATCGGCCACCAGCGTGCAGGTGAGCGCGGCCGGATCGTCGTGCGCGATGTAGACCGGAGCGATCACATCGTAATACCCTGGATCGACAGCCACGAGATAGATCAGCGGCAACTGGCGTTCCATTGCCCGGCGGAGGGCCACGTTGTCGGAATGCGCCGGATCCGTTCCACGATATCGGTAGGAGATCGATCCTGCATCGGCGTCATGGACATCATCGTATGGAGACGCGGCGGACGTCTGTATGCTCAGCGCCGCGCCGGTGGGGCCGAGTGCGGCAGGCCTGAAAATTCCTTTCTGGTAGTTCCAGATCGGAATCCGCTCGCCTCGTATCGTGATGCCTTCCATCAATGCGGCCCGGGGAATGCGTCCTCCGTACGCATCCCGGAGCCTGCGCACCGTCGCCAAGGCTGCTGCCCGGACCTCGTCGTCGCTGAAAGCCGTCATGACGCAGTCTGAGCAGATCTTGGCAGGGGGGAGTCGAATGGGGCCATTGCAAAAATGGCGGCCGTCACAAGGTGCGGATCGTACGCTGAGTGAGCAAGCCCCGTTCTGGAGGACGCCCACGAACGTCGTGGTGCACGCTGCAGAAGGATCAGGACACCACGTCCGGCACCGCGCTCACGTGTCCCCCGATCACACGCCAGGTGCCGCTCTCGCGCGCCCAGATGCGGGTGTAGCGGTACGTCCCGCGTACCACGGCGCCCGCCACCTCCACCATGAGCCGGGTGCGCAGCGCGGCGATCGCGATGTCCACACCCACACGCCGGATGTGGAGTTCCTCGGGGATGTGCGCCAGGAAGCGCACCGTGCCCGCGCCATGCGCGGCGAGATCCTGCGCCTTGGTCGCCAACTGCCCGTCGGGGCCGGTGAAGAGCAGGTCGTCCGCGAGGAGGGCATCGAGAACGTCCACATCGGCGGCGAGCTGCGCCGCACGAAGCTGCGCCTCGAGCGTGACGATCTCCGGATCCGGCGATCCGTGGAGGACGGCCTCCATCTCGGTGGTGTCGGGCATGCGTGCGAAGACCGTCAGGCGCTCTCGGCCAGCGCCGCGAGCTTGTCCAGCGACATGCGCCAGCCGAGCTCATTGTCGGACGACGACACGCCGTCCGGCAGCCCTTCGTGGACGGCCAGCAGATCCGTCCCGCCGGCCGATGGCGACAGCGTGTAGGTGATGATCATTTCCCCCATGATGGCCGGATCCGTGGTCTCGAACTCCATGGCCTCGACGACCCGTGCGCCGGGCACGAGAGAGAGGAAGCGGCCGTGGTACGTATCGGTATGCGTGCTGGTCTTCCCCCGGGCGTCGGGAGAATCGTAGGTCAGGGAGACACGAAACATCCCGCCTTCGTGCGGCTCGAACACGTGCACATGACTGGACATGCCATCCGGCACTTTCCAATGCTGCACGGCATCACCATCGATGAGCAGGCGATAAACCTGCTCTGGAGGGGCGTCGATATGTCGCCGCGATCTGGTCGTTCCCGGCACGGCAGAATCTCCGAATGTTTCTCACGAGGCGCCGAGGCCTGCACGCAGCAGGCGGCAACGCCGCTACGGCCGCGAGCCCGGCGCAGTACCACGGGAAGCCTGTCTCAAGATGAAACCATGGTCGCTTCCTCGCTACCGCGGACGGAGCCCGCGCGATCTCATGTGATACACCGGTACCGGTGAACGTTCGCCGCGTCACGCCTCGTCAGCACCGTCCCGTTCGAACTGGTGTCGGGTCAGCTGCCACACCATCGTGTCCCGTGGCGCGCCGACCGGAGTGACGGTGTCCGCCTGCAGCGTCTCGATGTGACGGAAGCCGAGGCGGCGGGGAACGGCCGCGCTCGCCACGTTCTGCGGATCGCACCGGATCTGCACCTGCAGGACCTCCGGCCATTCGAAGGCGGCCGCGGTCAGCGCCCGGGCCGCCTCCGTCGCGTAGCCGCGCCTCGTGTGGTGTCCGTGAATCCAGTAGCCGATCTCCAGCCCGTCATCGACGCGGGCGTGAAGGCCCGTGCCTCCCAACGCGATGGTTTCGTCGGCGCTGAAGATGGCGTAGATGCCCTCGGTGCCCTCCGCGAAATCGGCCGCGAACTTCGCGATCCGCGCCTCGATGACGTCGAGGGGCGACGGTTCGTCCATGGCCCACGGCATCCAGGCACGCAGGTGCTCCAGGTTCTCGTCGATGGCGCGCTTGAGCAGCGGGGCATCGACTGCTGTCCATGGACGGAGCAGCAGGCGTTCGGTACGGATCGCGGGAGGAAAGCGGTAGGTCATGCGTCGAGTGTCTTCCGATTCGGTGAATGGCCGCGCCACCCCAGCCATCGCGGAACGGCGGCCTTGTACGCGTCCCATGCGGCACCGTGCGTTCGTGCCAGGAACGGTTCTTCGTGAAGCAGCACGCGGAAATGGAACGCCAGCGCCACGACTCCGGCGTAGATCCACAACGACGTGGCCGCGTACGTGAGCGCCCATCCCGCGAGCATGAGCAGCACCGCCACGTACATCGGATTGCGTGAGTACCGGTATAGGCCGATTGTCACCAGTTCTTTCGGCGGCGACCAGGGTGCGAGCGTGCCGCGACCGGCGACGTGGAAGTCACGCACGCACCAGAGCAGCAGCACGAACCCGATCGCCAGCACGCCGAGTCCCACGGCATGGTGACGGGCGTGCTCCGGTCGCAGCAGAAGCCCGGGCACCAGGATCGCGACCACCCCCGGCAGCGCAAGAAACGCGACGACCGCCTTCACCATGAAACGTTCTTCTCCGCACATGTCGGGTGAGCAATGCCGTCGGACTATCTGCCTCGGGCGACGACGAGGCTGCATGCAAGCAGCGCGATCACGACGGGAAGCCAGATCAGGCGCTCCATCGCGCTCGGCGTGATCGTATTCAATACCGTCCCCACCGCGAAGAACGCAACCACGACCCAGATGAGACGACGGGCCAGCGGGTGCCAGCGAGAAAACGCGAGGTGCGCGCGTGTCATCACCACGGCCGTCATGAGGACGAGCAGCGCCGCCTGCACGAACGCGCCGGCACGCATCGTGAGCGGTCCGGGCGCGTCGTGGTACGATCTCCGGGTATCATCTCGTCGTTATGGGTGAGGTGTCGGGCAACGTCCGGCGCTCCCGTGTTCTGCCGCGGCGCTTCCCAAAATGCAGCGCTGCGTGCGCCCGCGCCTCGAACAACATCAACACCCGCCAGGTGTCGCCGAGTCCGTGGACTCCAGGCACGGGCCGCGCGGGAGCGGGCGTCGCCGTATGGCGCGGCGCCTCCCGATCCGCGCCGGCGACCAGCCAGAGCATCGGGACATCGAGCTGTTCGAGGATTTCGTCCGAGGAATGGTCGAGAGGCAGGCTGGTGGAATATGCGTTCAGAAGCGCTCCGAATCTTCCGACAGCGTCCAGATGGGTCCGGTCAGGCCATGGCGCCTGAACATCTCGGCGGCCTCACGCACCGACCACTTGCTCCAGTCGGCATCCGCATGGCGTGCGTACCATTCGGCCGCGAACGCCCAGACCTGTTCCACAGGGCGCACGTCGCCCTTGGGAATGCCCCGTGAAGCGCACCAGTCGTCCACCTGTGTTTCGTTGCGGAAGACCAGCATGATGGAGCATGTATAGATCACGTTGTCCCACGCCTTGCGCATGGGGATCGGGAAGTGCACCACGAAGTCGGTGTCGATCAGTTTCCCGCCCTCGATCCGGAGAGTGGCCGGCTCGCCGAGTGCACCGACCCGTGTTTCAATGGTGGCCGTTCCGCCGGCCAGGTGCGCCAGGCCCAGTGAACACCAGGCGCAGTTGCCCCACCATGTGCACGAGCCCGACCTGACGACACAGGTGGTCGGTGCTGCGGAGAATGGGTGGGCAACCCAGATCTCGTCCGTACCGGGGTGGAGCACGACACCGTGGTACTCCGCCAGTGCCCGCAGCGCCGTGCGTGCCTCGGTCTCATCGCAACGGAACCGTGCTGCGATTTCACGGATCGTCGGAGCGCGCTGGTTCCCGAGAAAGCACGAGATGATGGCTTCGTGCAGGCTGGCGTTGTTCATGAGTGCGGACTTTTGTGAGGAGAGAGGTATGGTGCGATCCGGCAGATCACTCCGGGCCCGTTGTTGCCGTCTGCAGCAACGCGTCGTCAGGCGTCGCCATCGGGCGCCGCGGGAGCTGGGCTGCACATCTGGAGGCGGTTCCCGAACGGATCGTAGAAGGTACAGTAGACCACATAGCCGGGGAACTCGACCGGCTCGTCGCACCGGACACCACGACCCTTGAGCCTTTCGTACGTTGCCCGGCAATCATCCGTGTTCAGGACGACCGTCGTGCGTTGCGCGCCCGCGGCCTCGTAGCCTTCTGTGGTGATGGAGAGATTGCCGCCTGCAGCGCCGGCAAGGTGCGCGCCGCGAGCGCCAACAAGCAAGCCCGCAGCCCTTATGGCGCCGCCTTCGGCAACGCGTCGTCAGGCCGCACGTCTCACGAGGGTGCTGCGCTATTCGTAGAACTTCGGCGCGCGGTCGATGCCCGCCGTGATATCCGAATCGTGGCCGATCCAGAGCTGGGCCCGATGCGCCGTAACCAGCTCGCGAACACGCTCGATCGAGGTCAGCGACTGCGCTTGATCAAAGTTGAAGGCCGGAACCACCTGATGGTCCCACATGTACCGGAAATGCACCACATCACCGGTCAGGAGGAGAGCCCCTGTCCTGGGCAGCCGGACCAGCAGCGACTGATGTCCCGGCGTGTGCCCCGGCGTCGCAATGAGGGTGAGACTGCCGTCCCCGAAGATGTCGTGGTCGCCCGACAGCCGCTCGACGGGCTGTGCCTCATGGAGGGACGCCGGTATCGAGCGCATGGCAAACTCGTGTTCACGGCCCTGAATCAGGAGCGTCGATCGCGCGAAGGCACGCACGTTCCCGACGTGGTCTCCATGGGCGTGGGAGAACGCCACGTAGGTAATGTCGTCCGGCCGAATCCCCAGGCGCTCCAACTGGCTCGCGAGCGTCTGATCGCGGAACCAGACGATGACCCCACTCGGCGCCGTGACCCCGTCCGGGTACGTCGTGATCGAGTCGGGCACGCCGGTCTCCCACAGCAGGGTACCGCGGGCGTGCTGGAACAGATAGCAGTTGTTCGAGAACTCCCGGGGCTGGCCCGCATTGACCCCCGGGGTCCAGCGCGACTGATCCGTCGCGAGGAGGCGTCCACAGTCGAGCACGTACATGCGCTGCAAGCCATTGCCCCGAACATCAGCGCAGGCGGTGAGGGTCACGGCGGCGGCCGCAGCCGCGAAGACATGCATCTTCCTCATCGTCATCCTTCCGTGCCTTGCCTTATAGCGGCAGGGCCGTGCAGGAAAAACAGCCGCGCCTTGCATTGTGCAGGTGCACGTACCGGATACTCGGGTCTGCGAACAGCGCCGTCAAGCGCTCTGCCACATCGGTCCCTTCGACCACGTCGGCCGCGATGATGAAGCCATCCGCATCGTAGGCACGCAGCGAGATCTGACGACGCGAGACATAGGGAGGCACGTGACCGGGCGGCAACCGTCTCCGCTGCGATCCCTTGCGTACGAAGATCGGCCCGGATGCCTGGTACGGGCTCGCTGCCGGCTGATGTTGAAACGGGAGAAGCAGCAATTCGTCGCCGCACCGGGCGTCTTCGAGGCTGATCCGGCAGGGGAAGCCGAAATCGGTGTCTGCCCGTACGCGCCTGATGTTCCTGGCGTTGAGCTCCGAGTCCGGGAGGTCGAAGAGTTGTTCGAACTGCCCGGGCTCGAGCCCGATGAGTTGAAAGGACCGCATCCGCACTCTCCGTGATGGTGTGTGGGAGAGTTTCGCCGGTCTGAAGCGGATGCGCTGGCCCTTTTCGGACATGGAATGTGATTGCGGCTCACTCCCGCCCGGTCTCGTAGACCACGAGCTCGTCCCGGGCGACCGCCGAGCCCGCGTCACCATCCGAGAGCCATGGCTGCTCGCCGGGACGGACCTGATGAAAGTGGAGGATGGGCTCGTCATACTTCGTGACATACACCCGAAAATACCGTCCCGGAAAATCCCGGCCGAGCTTCGCGAGCCACATCGCGCCGATCCGCTTTGCCAAAGCCCAGGCGGCGACGAATTCCGGGTGTGATGGGTCCGGGCGCTCGTGGTCTCCCTCCGGGTCGTGGATCAGCGGGATCGCGTGCCGGAACTCGTCGAGCAGGTGGGTGTGCCCGAAGAACCGCTCGAATGCGGCAAGGCTCTCGAACGACTCCGGCGGCGACGTGATCCGTGTGCCGGCGAGCAGCACGGCCCCGTCCCGCTCCTCGAAATTGGGCCAGAAGACATCGGCGATGCGCCGGGCGGTGGCGATACGAATCACGGAAGACGGACGGCGGATGATGTGCGAGCTGACGCCTCGGCGTTGTTGGGCCGCATCGGGATATGAAAGAGATCTCGTTCCAGACCATCGGGAAAGCTCTGTCGGGCAATCTTCACCCCCCCAAGGGCCAGAACGAGCGCACGAGCCGCGGCGTTCTCGTCTTTCATGTAGGTCTGTACTTCCGCCCACCGGAAGGCCGTGTATGCATGGGCAACGGCAGCGACCGAAGCCTCCTTTGCGAGGCCGTGGCCGCGCGCCTCCGGCAGTAGCCACCAGGTGAGTTCCCTGGGCCACCCTTTGCCTTGCCAGAATCCACACGTTCCCACGATGTCTTTCTGCAGCTTCCTCTCGACAGCCCAGACACCAAAGCCCTGCAAGTACCAGGAGCCGAGATCCGCCGATAGTCGCGCCCACGCCGCACCAGCGCTGATCGGGCCGCCGTATGACATCGAGGCGGACTCATTCGTATAGAACTTCTCGTAAGCAGGACTGCAGGCGCTCGAAAGCGGGACCAATCGAAGGCGTTCGGTCTCTATCGTGGGAATGGGCATCGGGTGTGTGTAGAGGGGAGCTGCGGCCTCGAGCGAAGCCGTACTGCCGGGACATCGTCGGCAGCAACGTGTCGTCAGGTTGCGCCCGGACGGTCTTCAAGACTCCCACTCGCAGCTTGTCCAATAGACCGGCCGTCGAGGAGTGCGCGGATTAGAGACTTGTCTTGCAGTGCGGCTTCGACGACCTGCACGAAAAACATCATATCAAAACCTCCCGCAGGTAGCCGCCTCCGCCACTCGATCTCTCCCTCGCTCACGCGACGGCTCACCCTGAGGCGCACGGCAGCGACCGCGACTTGCACAAGATTGCGCATCACGGGATCCGTGATGCGCTCCACCATCTCCAACGCTTCGGTCTCCCGGACGAGATCGCCAGCACCCGGCACCTCCCTCTCGATTGGACTGACCGCCTGCGCGAAATAGCCGACCACGTACTTTCGAACGGTGGTGAGCTTCACGTCCTGATTCCCCTCCAGATCGCGGAGGGCCTCGTCAAGCGCACGCCAGATAGGCGTGCCCTCGTAAGCAGCGTATGGATGATTCGAAGTCATGCCTTTCGAGAGTGCGTGGTGCGATCTAACGCCGCAAGCTAAGCCGGCGTAGGTGGTAAGACAGCCATCCCCCACCTTGGCCGATCCAAAACCCGATCCGCCCGGCCGTACCGAGTTCCTCGAGAGCCGCGCTCCGACGATGACGAAAGGCCGCATCACTCCAGAACCCCTCGGGATAGGTGAGCCGCTGTTCCGCCGAGCTCACCAACTCGGCGCCGCCGGGAATGCGCCGGGCCACCAGCAGCTCCGCCGACACGCAGATCCGTTCGAGCCGGGCTCGCCGGGCTTCGTCATAGGCAAACCCGGCACGGGTGAGCCGCGCGTGCATGCCTTCGTGGATCAACGTCAGGGCCAGGGCTTCCGAGGACGTGGTCGAGGCGAGGACATATTTGAAGTTGAGCATCACCAGGCGAGCCCCGGGAACCCATTCCCCGAGATTCGATGTGGCGCCGATCAGCACGCCATCGATGTCCCGCTGGAGGTAGGCGAGCCGCAGCGGACTATGGCGCGCGATGATGTGGAGGGCGTCGGTAAGGCGAGCTGCCAGTGCAGGACGTTCCGTACGATCCGGAAGCAGCGCGCGCACACACAGCCCGGGAACCGGGATCGGCCGCGCCACTCGAAAAAAGAAGGTATGCAACCGGGAGAGTGACACCTGTAATCTCCTCCGGACGATGGCGAGCGCTTGAACCGGATACAGCAGTTGGCCGGCTGACGCCTCTGCGTTCTGCCGCGGCGGCCCAAACAAGATGCGACGGAACGCGCGCAGCGCGCCAGCCGGAGCCCCGCCGCCGGCAGCAACGTGCCGTCAGGGAGGACCGGACTGGATTCTTCCCGTGCGCTGCAACTCATCCCACCAGGCCTGCTCCGCCGCACGCTCGCGCGCCAGCGCCAGAGAATCGCGCGGAGCACGGGCGCTCCAGTCCGCGACATGCCGCAGCGACTGCCGCACCGCCACGGAATCCGCACACGGCACGATCACGCCGCGCGCCGACGCGCGCGGAACGTTTGGTCGGACCGCATCGGACGTGGCGCGGACCCGTGCATGCAACGTGTCCCCTCTCAGCGCCCCCGCCCGCCGCGCAAGCGCAAGGCCTGCGGCAACGGCGCCGAGATCCGCCACGACGATGCCCGGATAGCCCGCCGCTCGTGCGAGAGGCGTACGAATGACCGACAAGGCTCGCAGTGCGACGGAGCCCGGATCCACGTAGAGCACGACCACCGCGAGCAGGATCAGACTGATCGCGACGCCCGCGGCACCCAAGGCAGAGCGCTGGAGGCGGCGCGCGCGGAGTGCAGCCGCTAGTGCGACCATCGTAGCCAGCGCGACCGCGAAGTACGGCACAAAGAACACCAGCAGGAACGGACCGCGCGCCGCAATGTCCGTCTCACCCTGAGACAGGCGTTCCCAGCTGAGCAGGAAGAGGTCTCCCATGAGCAGTAGTCCGCTCACGCTGAGGACTGCGAGGCCGGCCCAAAACGTGTGTGCGTTGCGCAATAGTCAGTTCTCTCCGCCTCTGCGTTCTGCCGCAGCGACCCCAAACAAGATGCGGCGGGACGCGTGCAGCGCGCCAACCGCACCGCCGGGGACGCCGTCGGCTTCAGCGCCTCCAGCAGCAGACTACTGAACACCGCGCTGACGAGACCGGCTCCTCAGAGCCGCAGCCCTCCTTCGCAGCGCTCGGTGTCGCTTGAAACGCCAAACCGATAGACTGTCTGACAGGTCGATCATTCGCGGAGCCAGAATGAAAGCGAGCCACACGAGAACTCTTGCAGCGATGCTCAGGATCTTGGGGTTGAGAAAGAGTGGCAGCGCCGCCATCTGTCAGCAGTCCGTAGTCCGTAGTCCGTATGGCGCCGCCGTCGACGGCAACGCGTCGCTAGGTGACACCCGCTCCGATCACTGAGGGCGCGAGGCGCCGCACCCTTTGGGCTGCCAGCCCCCGCCCGGCTGGCGTTCCCGCGCGTCGGGGCGCAGTTCACTGCGTGCGTCGGGTGTGAGCAACCGGCAGGGATCAAACCAGTGGACCGTCTGCGCCCGGGCAAGAATCGGCGGCAGCACGCCGGCGAACTCCGGGCTCTCGGGACACCGATGATGCCAGAGCGCGCCCACCAGCGGCACCTCGGCGAAGCACAACACCTCCTTCACCCCGCCGTTGCAGTTCGTGGCCACCACGAGCACGGGGCCGGGAATCGTCGGGGGCGGCGCCGGCACGCTCAGCACCAGATCATGATGAAACTCCCCTTGCTGCCAATGCGCGACCATCGCGTGGCAACCGCACGTGGCGTCGACGCGCTGGAGGAAGGAACCGAGCCCAAGGTGGGTCGCAAGGGAGTGAACGCTCTCCATACCATCCCTACGAGCCGCGGAAGCCGTTGGTGTCACCTGATACCCAGCGTTCTGCCGCCGCGGCCACGCCACAGGATGCGGGCAGCGACCGAGGGAGCAAGGCCGCAGTCCTTGGCAGCCGCGATCGGCAGCAATGCGCCGTTAGACATCCGAGCGGCAACTAGGACGCCCCGAACTCTGCCTCGACCAAGGCGGTATAGCGAGCAGCTAACGCGTGCTCGGCCGGAGAACTCGCGGCGGACACATGCAGCTGCAAACACCCCGTATCGCGACGGACCTCCAACAACGCCTGCGCCGCTTGCTCCACGTCACAGTGTCCTCGCTGATAGTCCATCAATATCGTCCGTACTCGAGGATCAAGCATGCGGTTGTCTTGAATGTCCAGCGCCCGAGTCAAGCTGCGGGCAAGTTGAATAAGGTGAATGCGTCCTTGAATCGCCCGTCAGCTTCAACATTCGTCAGGTCGGTCGCCGGTCTGGATCCAGTCGCTCGAGCGCGCGGACGATGGCAGGATCGAAGTCGGCGAGTGCGGCCGCGTTGCGCGCGCGATCCTCTTCGGCGAACTACCACCAGCCGATCATGGGCGTACGGTCACCGACGTGCGGGTCCGTGGCTGCGCGAAGGAGCCATGCTGCGACGTCTGCGCGGCCGATGATCGACGCCGCGCGGTATCGCGAGAGCACCCGGGTGCGTGCACTTGGCGCGGCGTTGACGAGGGTCACAGGGCGGACAGCGACCCACGCGAGCGAACTGGCGCGCAACGTCTCCTCCATGCGCCCGAGGTCGGCGTACATCTCGCCCACGGTGCTGTGGCGCAGCATCCAACGCATCGCGGCGTTCGTCCACGCCAGGCTGTCGCCGACGCCGGCGGCACTGACGACCACGACTCGGCGGACGCTCGTGTTTGGCACGACGGCAGCCATGGCCCGTGCACTTGGTTCGGCCACGCGCGATGGCGGCCGCAGGGGTGACCAGGGGTTCCAGGGCTGCGTGCGCTGCGCACCGAGACAGGAGATGAGGACATCCTGCGCTTCCACGGCGGTCGTCAGATCCCGCTGATCCAGTGCTGCGCCTCGCAGCACCCGCACGCCCGACGGTGGCTGGAGTACGCGGTCCGGACGCACCAGTGCCGTGACCGCGTAACCCGCTTCAACTGCGAAGCGCGTCACCCATCGCCCCACACCTCCAGATGCTCCGAGGATAACGATGCGCATGGCTGTTCCGGTCATCTGCCCAACGTCTCAAGCTGAGCCGCGGCGGCTCCAACAAGATGCGGTGGGACGCGCGCAGCGCGCCAGCCGCAACGCCGGGGGCGCCGTGGGCAGTAACGCGTCGTCAGGCGACATGACCCATCTCCGAGTCAGCGCGCGCGCCGGTAGTGCATGGCGACCGCGCCGCTGCGGAGCGGTTTCGCCGAGATCAACTCGAGCCGTCGCGTGCTGGGCAGCCCGCTCTCGTACAGGGTCGGGCCGTGTCCGGCGATCCTGGGGTGGACGAGGAACTGGTACTCGTCGATCAGATCCAGCCGGTCCAGCTCGGTCGCGAGCTTGCCGCTACCG